>NZ_WIAX01000018.1 GCF_009467795.1 Nesterenkonia halophila | reverse complement strand
GAGACCGACGGCACGGAGACCGACGGCACGGAGACCGACGGCACCGACGAGGACGGCGACCAGTCGGAACCGTCGGTGACGGTGGATCCGACCGAGGTGCCGGCTGGTGACTCGACCACGGTCGACGGCACTGGCTTCACCCCGGACAGCACCGCGACGGTGCAGCTTGAGGATGCTGACGGCAACGCGGTGGGTGACCCGATCACTGCGCCGACCGACGAGAACGGCAACTTCACTGAGGAGCTGCCGGTGCCGGAGGGCACGGAGCCGGGCGACTACACTGTCGTCGCCACCGATGACGAGACCGGTGAGTCGGCTCAGACTCCGCTGACGGTGACCGATGGTTCCGGCACTGAGACCGACGGGACCGGGACCGACGGCAGTGAGACCGACGGCAGTGAGACCGACGGTTCGGACGAGGACGCGACGGACGACCCGTCCGTCACGGTCGACCCGGACACGGCGGCCCCCGGTGACGACGTCACCATCGGCGGTGAGAACTTCGACCCGGACACCACGGTGACGGTCGAGATCACCGACGAGAACGGCGACATCGTCGACACCGTCGAGGGCGTCGAGGTCGGCGACGACGGCAGCTTCACCATCGACTGGACGGTGCCCGAGGGCACCGACCCGGGTGAGCTGACCGTCACCGCCACGGACGACCAGGACCCGAACGTCTCTGAGTCCGCCACCCTCACGGTGACGGAGTCGGGCGGTCTGGGCACTGACAGTGACGGCACCGTCGATTCGGGCGCCGGGTCTGACGGTGACTCTGACGAAGGTCTGGCCGTCACCGGTCCGACCGGAGCCGTAGGCCTCGGCCTCATGGCGCTGCTCTTCCTGGTGGTCGGCGTCGGCATCGTCGGATATGCCAAGGCACGGCGTACGAGCTGACCATATGGTGAGCTGAAGCGATGACCGCTGGCGACGTCATCTCCCGACAGGGTGATGGCGTCGCCAGCGTTCGTTTCCAGCGACGACCCCTGCCAGATACCACATCGATCAATGCCTTCCGGAGACTATGGACCTGCATGCACGTGAGGACCGAGCGGCGGCGCCTGCAGGGGAACCTGCCTCCGGCCCCCGAGCTCCGCGCATCGCCCGCGTGCTCATGTGGCCGCTGCTCGCCGTCGTCCTGATCCACGCGCTGATCGTCGGACTCTGGGTCGCGCCCAGCACTGCCTTCCGCGACGCTGTGGGCTACGACCGCATGAGCGAATACATCCACCCCTGGTTCGAGCAGAACTGGTCGCTCTTCGCCCCGACGCCGCGTCGAGGCGAGGTCATGTTCGAAGCCCGCGCCTACGTCGTCGACGGCGAGACCGGCGAGGGCGAGGCCACTGAATGGGCCGAGCTCACCGCCATCGAGGATTCGCTGATCCGCGGCACTCCCGCACCTCCGCGGACCATGAAGCTCACCCGCCGCACCGCCGACGACCTGCACGGCGCACGGAACGACATGAGCGCCGAGCAGCGCGACCTGCTCTCCGCGAACTACTTCAGAACTCCGATCGAGGAGCTGCGGGAGATCCTCGAGGACTCCGACGGGGACTCCGGCGCCGTGGACCGCTATATGCGCGCCGACGAGGTCGCCACGCTCATCGCCACCGCCTACGCCGACGTGACCTGGGGCGACCAGGGTGAGATCGCCCGAGTGCAGTACCGGACCAGCAGCCGGCGCGTGCCGCCGTACTCGCTCGATCAGGATCGGACGCTGGAGGATATGGAGCCCACCGTCCGTGACTACGGCTGGCGTCACCACCTCGAGCTGACCGACGAGCAGGTCGAGCTCTTCGCCCAGTACGCGACCACGGAGGCCGACTGAGATGGGCCTGCTGCGTCGACACGTCCTGGCCCCGGTCCTCTCCTGGATCCGGGCTCTGGAGGACTGGCTGCTGAGCGAGCGCCGCGCACTGCGCGGACTCGCCGCTACCCGAATCCTGGTCGGCATCGGAGCCCTGGGCATCCTGCTGAGCAGCTTCCCGGCGCGCCACGTCGCCTGGGGGCCGGGATCCTTCTGGGCCGAGCCGATGCGCGAGACCGACGAGTTCAGCGCGCTCACCGGGTTCTTCGCTACCGACTCCGCCGTCGTCTTCACGCTCGAGTATCTGGCGCTTATCGCCGTCTCCGTCGGCTTCATCCTCGGCTGGCGCACCCGGGCGATGAACGTCGTCCTCGTGCTGGGCATGACCGGGCTGGTCGAGCGCACCGCCATGCTCGGCAACCAGGGCGACAACATCATGCGGATCGGGCTGACGCTGCTGGTCTTCATGAGCGTCGCCGAGCACTGGTCCCTCGACGCCCGCCGTCGGGCCCGCGGCCGGGCGCGGCTTCAGGCGGGGGAGCGGCTGTCTCTGCTGCACCGGCTGCACTATGGGCTGCCGGTGCTGTCGGTCTGGTGGACCACGCTGCTGCACAACGTGCTGCTCATCGCGCTGGCCAGCCAGATCTTCATCCTCTACACCGCCTCGGCCCTGTACAAGGTCCAAGGGGACCTCTGGCAGTCCGGAACCGGGCTCTACTACCCGCTGAGCCTGCCGGAGTTCGGCGTCTTCCCAGCGCTGAACGAGCTGTTGACGGCGAACCCGTTCCTGCTGACAGTGATGACCTATTTCTCGGTCTTCGTCCAGCTGTTCTTCGCCGTCGGACTGCTGCATCCGGTCACCCGCCGGCTCTTCCTGCTCGGAGTGATCGGCCTGCACGGCGGCATCGCCGTGCTGATGGGCATTCCCTGGTTCTCGCTGGCCATGCTCGCCTATGACGCGATCTTCGTGACCGACCGGAGCTGGCGGGCGATCGAAAATGCCGTTCGGGCCGGCGTCCGCGGGGTCAGGAGACGCGGCTTGCCGGTCGCCTCCGACGCCGATGAGGACGAGTCTCCGCCGCCCGAAGGACGTCTTGACGGGCAGGGGATCCGCCGCCGACAGACCATCGCTGAGCGCCGCGCGCGCCAGCCGGCCCGCTGATCTTCGGCGGAGCCTCAGGCGCAGCTGGGCACCAGCCCGAGAATGACGGAGAAGTTCGCCGTCTGCGACGGCTCAGAGGCCCCTCGCTCTCCCCGACGAGCAGGCCTGTGCACACACGACGCACTCCCCGCAGCGTGGAACGCGGCGTCCTGGACAGCGCAGGACAGGTCACGCATGTCGGACAAGAGCCGGCGTCTGATCACGGAGCGGGGCCGCCCCGGGAGCCGCTCAGCCGTCCAGGCGCTGACGCTTGGCGCTGATCACCCCGGTGTTGAAGCCGGCGAGGTTCAGCCCGCCGTGGAAGCGGGCATGCTCGATCTTCACGCAGCGGTCCTGCACCGCCTCCATGCCGCGGTCGCGGGCCAGCTGCGCCGCCTCCGGGTTCCGGATGCCCAGCTGCATCCAGATCGTCTGCGCCCCGACCTCGGCGGCCTCCTCCACGATGCCCGGCACGTCCTCGGGGCGGCGGAAGATGTCGACGATGTCGGGCACCTCCGGCAGCTCGGCCAGCGAGGGGTACACCGGCTGCCCGAGGATCTCGTCCAGCCGAGGATTGATGAAATGCACCCGATAGCTCGACGAGCTCAGCAGGTAGGTCGCGACGAAGTGGCTGGCGCGCTGCGGCTTGTTCGAGGCGCCGACGATCGCGATCGACCGGGCGGAGTGCAGCAGCTGCAGCCGGCGCACCGGCGACGGCGGCTCCCAGATCCCGTGCGGGTGCTCGGCGTGCGCGGCGTCGGCGGTCGTCTCCGTGGTGCTCATCGGGCCTCCTCCGTCTGCTCGGTGGCCGCGGTCGCGGCCAGGGCGGCGTCCAGCGCCTGGTCCAGATCCCAGAGGACGTCGTCGACGTCCTCCAGGCCCACTGAGATGCGGATCAGGTCGTCCGGGATGCCGGCGGCGGCCATCTGCTCCTCGGTGAGCTGCTGGTGGGTGGTCGAGCCGGGGTGCAGCACCAGTGTGCGCACATCGCCGACGTTGGCCAGGTGGCTGGCCAGCTGCAGCGCCTCGATGAACCGGGCGCCGACCTCGCGGCCGCCGGTGACGCCGAAGCTGAACACTGAGCCCGCGCCCAGCGGCAGCACCTCGCGCGCCCGCTCGTGGTCCGGATGCGAGGGCAGCCCGGCGTAGTTGACGTAGGAGATGCGCTCGTCGGACTCCAGCCATTCGGCGATCCGCTGCGCGTTGGCGACATGCTCGCCCATCCGCTGCGGCAGCGTCTCGATGCCCTGCATCAGCTGGAAGGCGGCCTGCGGGCTCAGCGACGGGCCGACGTCGCGCAGCTGCTCGGAGCGCAGCTTGGTCAGGAACCCGTACTCGCCGAAGTTCCCCCACCAGGAGAGGTCCCCGTAGGAGGGGACCGGTTCGGTCATCGAGGGGAACTTCCCGTTGTCCCAGGGGAAGGTGCCGGCCTCGACGACGACGCCGCCCAGCGTGGTGCCGTGCCCGCCGAGGAACTTCGTCACCGAGTGGACGACGATGTCGGCGCCGTGCTCGATCGGCCGCAGCAGGTACGGGGTGGTCAGCGTGGCGTCGACCACCAGGGGCACCCCGTGCTCATGGGCGACGTCGGCCAGCCCGCGCAGGTCGGCGACGTCGGAGCTGGGGTTGGCCACCGTCTCGGTGTAGACGACCTTGGTGTTCTCCTGCAGCGCGGCGCGGAAGGCCTCCGGGTCGGTGGTGTCGACGAAGGTCGTCTCGATGCCGAAGCGGCGCAGCGTGACGTCCAGCTGGGTCACCGTGCCGCCGTAGAGCTTGGAGGAGGCCACGATGTGGTCGCCGGTGCCGCACAGCGCGGCGAAGACCAGGAACTCCGCGCTCATCCCGGAAGCCGTCGCCACCGCCCCGATGCCGCCCTCCAGCGAGGCCAGCCGCTCCTCGAGCGCATTGACGGTCGGGTTGCCGATCCGCGAGTAGATGCTGCCGTACTTCTGCAGCGCGAAGAGGTTCGCGGCGTCGTCGGTGTCCTTGAAGACGAAGGACGTCGACTGATGGATCGGCACCGCCCGGGTGCCGTGGACGGCGTCCGGGACGGTCCCGGCGTGCAGCGCCCGGGTGCGGAATCCGAACTCTCTCTCGCTCATGCGGTCTCCTGGGTCGAGGGGCGGGATGCGGCGGTGCCGCGCGCGTCGCAGATCGCGGCGATCTGGTCCACGCAGTGCTCATTCTGCAGGCTGGTGGTGTCGCCGAGGGCCGCGCCGTCGTGCAGCTGGGTCAGCAGCCGGCGCATGATCTTGCCGGAGCGAGTCTTGGGCACCTCGGGCACCGGAATCACCCGCCGCGGCTTGGCCACCGGCCCGATCACCGCGCCGACGTGGGCGCGCAGCCCGGCCAGCAGCTCCTCCTCGGCCGAGGAGCCGTTCGAGTCTTCGTCCGAGTCGGCGTCGGCGAGGCGCGCGCGGGCGGCGTCGGTCAGCACGACGAAGGCCACGGCGGCGTGGCCGGTGGTCGGGTCCTCGACTGGGCAGACGCCGGCCTCGACGACGTCGGAGTGGGTGACCAGCGCCGACTCGATCTCGATGGTCGAGAGCCGGTGGCCGGAGATGTTGATGACCTCGTCGATGCGGCCGAGGATCCACAGGTCGCCGTCGGCGTCCTGCTTGGCGCCGTCGCCGGCGAGGAACCAGCCCTGCTCGGCGTACTGCGCCCAGTAGGAGGTGTAGTACCGCTCCGGATCCCCCCAGACGGTGCGCGCCATCGACGGGCCGGTGCGGGTGAGCACGATGTTCCCCTGGGTCTCGGCGTCGACCGGCGCGCCGGCGTCGTCGACGACGGCGGCCTCCCAGCCGGGCATCGCCCGACTCGCGCTGCCGGGCTTCAGCGCGCGGGTCGCCGCGTCCTCCGGGCGCGGGGAGAGCACTGTGGAACCGGACTCGGACTGCCACCAGGTGTCGACCAGGGGGAGCGCGGGCCGTCCGGCGTCGTCGACCGTGTCCCGGCCGATCTCCCGCCGGATCCACCGCCAGGCCTCGGGATTGACCGCCTCGCCGACGGTGCCGGCCAGTCGGATGCTGGAGAGGTCGTACTCGGCCGGGATGCCGTCGGGGAAGGCGCCCATCAGCGAGCGCACCAGCGTCGGGGCGGTGTAGTAGCTGGTCACTCCGAGGCGCTGGATGATCTCGAAGTGCCGGCCCGGATGCGGGGTGGTCGGCGTGCCCTCGTAGATCACCTGGGTCGCCCCGGCGGCCAGCGGCCCGTAGATCTCATAGGTGTGGGCGGTGACCCAGGCCAGATCCGCCGTGCACCAGTGGACGTCCTCGCCCCGCCGCGCGGGATCCGGGTGGGCGAAGAGCCGCAGATGGGTGAACAGCGCCCCGGTCAGATAGCCGCCGGTGGTGTGCACCAGGCCCTTGGGCTTCCCGGTGGTGCCGGAGGTGTACATGATGAACAGCTCGTGCTCGGCGTCGAAGAACTCCGGCTCGTGCACCGGCGAGGCGGCGTCGACGACGTCGCTCCAGGCCACGTCGCGGCCGGCGGTCCAGTCCACCTCCGAGCCGGTGCGCTCGACGACCAGCACGTGCTCGATCGCGTTCTCCCCGGCGACGGCGGCGTCGGCGTTCTCCTTCACCGGCACCGCCTGTCCGCGGCGGAACTGCCCGTCGGTGGTGACCAGCAGCTTCGCGGAGGTGTCCTCGACGCGGAAGCGCAGCGCCTCGGCGGAGAAGCCGCCGAAGACCAGCGAGTGCACCGCCCCGATGCGCGCGCAGGCCAGGGTGATGACCACGGTCTCGACCAGCACCGGCAGGTAGATCACCACCCGGTCGCCGGCGCCGATGCCCAGGGAGGTCAGCGCGTTCGCCGCGCGGTTCACCTGCTCCTGCAGCTCCGCGTAGGTGACGTCGCGCCGGTCGCCGGGCTCGCCCTCGAAGTGCAGGGCGACGACGTCGCCGCGGCCGGCGGTCACGTGGCGGTCGACGCAGTTCACCGCGGCGTTGAGCGTGCCGCCGGAGTACCAGCGGATGTCCGGGCCGCGCTTCGCCTGCGGGTCCGGCGGGGTCCAGGAGTGGGTGGTCTCCCAGGGCGTCTGCCAGTCCAGCAGGGCGGCCGCCGTCGCCCAGAACTCCAGGCGCTCGTCCTCGGTCTGCGGGTCGGCCCAGGCGTGGACGTCGGCGGCCAGCGGCTCGGCGGGCGCGACGGCGGTCTCGGCGATCGTCTCGGCGGCCCGGGTCACCGGTCACCGTCCGGCACCCGCTCCGGGGCGTGCACCTGGGCGAACTCGCTGCGGTGGAAGACCAGCGGCCGGACCGCCTCCTGCTCGTCCACCGAGACGTCGAGGACCTCCAGGACGACGATGTCATGGTCGCCGGCGGTGACCTGGTCATGGATGCGGGTGGTCAGCGTCAGCGGGGAGCCGTCCAGGGTGATCGCCCCGTCGTCGCCGGTGCTGCGGGCGACGCCGTCGAAGCGGGAGGCGCGGTCCTTCGAGGCGATCTGCCGGCACAACCCGTGCTGGCCGCGGCCGAGCACCGAGATGCCCAGCCGGCCGGCGCCGTCGCGCAGCCGCGGCCACGTCGAGGATGTGTGCTGCACGGCGAAGGTGACCAGCGGCGGATCCAGCGAGACTCCGACGGTGAAGGTGGAGGCGATCAGCGCCTCCGGGGCCCCGTCGACCTCGGCGGCGACGGTGACCACGCCCTGCGGGAACTCGGCGAAGGCGCGGCGCAGCCGCAGCGGATCCAGAGGCGTCGGCGTCCCGACGTCGACGGACGTGGCGGGGGCCTCGGCGGCGAGGGCGGGTGCGGATGCTGGCATCGGCGATTCACTCCCATCGGTCCTGGCGGTAGCACCCGACTCAAACGGGTTGCTGCGGCGTCGACGAGCCAGATCTCTCAGCCGCTCGGGATGGATACACGGTTCACGGTACGGGGTGCCGATGCCCGGGTCCAACGTGGGGCCCATCATGTGAGACGTGACGTCATCCTGCGTCATGCGCCCCGGCGGGCGTCGCCGGAGGTGTCCGGAATGTGGACCGCGACTCCGAGGAACGCCGGAAGGACGTGTACAGTGCGATCCGTACCATCCAGAGCGGCTGAGAGACCTGGCTCGTCGACGCCGCAGCAACCCGGATCCGCCGGGTGCTAAAGCCAGGACCGATGGAGGTCTCCTCCCTCGCGCACCCCCGATCGGCGGCTCGCTCCGCCGGTCGCCGCGCGAGGGGCGCCTGCATCGGCGAGCCACACGAGGAGCACCGCATGACGCACACCCCGTCCCAGCCGCCGACCACCCCCGCCGGACAGCGCGAGATCCTGTTCAACGCCTTCGACATGAACTGCGTGGTCCACCAGTCCCCGGGACTGTGGCGCCACCCGGAGGACCGGGCCCGGGAGTACAACACACTGAGGTACTGGACCGACGTCGCGAAGACCCTGGAGAAGGGGCTGTTCGACGGCCTGTTCATCGCCGACGTCCTCGGCCCCTACGACGTCTACGCCTCGAACCCCGACGCCGCGCTGTCCTCCGGCGCGCAGGTGCCGGTCAACGACCCGTTCCTGCTGGTCTCGGCGATGGCCGCGGTGACCGAGCACCTCGGCTTCGGGCTGACCGCCGGCACCGCCTACGAGCACCCGTACCCCTTCGCCCGCCGTCTGGGCAGCCTGGACCACCTCACCGGCGGCCGCGTGGGCTGGAACGTCGTCACCGGCTACCTTCCCTCGGCCGCGCAGAACATGGGCCAGGAGGACCAGCTGGAGCACGATGCCCGCTACGACCACGCCGACGAGTACATGGACGTGGTCTACAAGCTGCTCGAGGGCTCCTGGGAGGACGACGCCGTCGTCGCCGACAAGGCCTCCGGCGTCTTCACCGACACTTCCAAGGTCCACCGCATCGAGCACCAGGGCGAGCACTTCAAGACCCCGGGCATCTCGGTGGTCGAGCCGTCGCCGCAGCGCACGCCGGTGATCTACCAGGCCGGCGCCTCCACCCGCGGGCGGGCGTTCGCCGGCAAGCACGCCGAGGCGGTGTTCATCAATCCGCCGACGAAGGAGCTGGCCAAGCAGTCGGTGCAGCGGATCCGCCAGGCCGCCGTCGACGCCGGCCGCGACCCCTACTCGGTGCGGATCTTCGCCATGCAGACGGTGGTCACCGGTGCCGACGACGCCGCCGCGCAGGCGAAGTACGACGACCTGGTCCAGTACATCGACCCCATCGGCGGCCTGGTGCTGATGTCAGGCTGGATGGGGCTGGACCTCAGCCAGTTCGACCTCGACCAGCCGATCGGCGACGTCGAGTCCAACGCCATCCAGTCCACTGTCGAGACCTTCCAGAAAGCCTCCGGCCGCGAGGGCGAGCCGTGGACGGTGCGGCAGCTGGCCGAATGGGTCGGCGTCGGCGGCTTCGGCCCGGTGATCATCGGCGGCGGCGAGTCCGCGGCCCGGCAGCTCGTCGAGTGGCAGGAGGAGACCGACGTCGACGGGTTCAACCTGGCGTACCACATCACGCCGGGGACCTTCGAGGACATCGTCGAGCACGTGGTCCCCGAGCTGCAGAAGCTCGGCCGCTACAAGACCGAGTACACCTCCGGCACCATGCGCCATAAGCTCTTCGGCGCCGGCGACCACCTGCCCGACGACCACCACGGCGCCCAGTTCCAGCTGCGCCGGCAGACGCAGACCAGCTGAGGGAGAACGAACAGACATGACCACATCCCAGGACTTCACCCGGCGCCTCGACGCCGGACCGGTGATCTGCGCCGAAGGCTTCCTCTTCGAGCTCGAGCGCCGCGGATACCTCTCCGCCGGCGAGTTCGTCCCCGAGGTCGCCCTCGAACACCCCGAGGCGCTGCGCGGGCTGCACGTCGACTTCCAGCGCGCCGGATCGGACGTCGTCGAGGCCTTCACCTACAACGGGCACCGCGAGAAGATGCGCGTCATCGGCAAGGAGGACCTGCTCGAGCCGCTGAACCGCGCGGCCCTGCAGATCGCCCGGCAGGTGGCCGACGAGCGGCCCGGCGACCTGGTCGCCGGCAACATCTCCAACACCAACATCTGGGACCCGGCCGATCCGGCCGCCCAGGCGGAGGTGCGCGGCATGTTCGAGGAGATGGTCGGCTGGGCCGTCGACGAGGGCGCCGACATCATCGTCGCCGAGACCTTCTACTACGCCGGCGAGGCGCTCGCGGCCCTGGAGATCGCGAAGGCGAGCGGGCTGGCCGTGGTCACCACGCTGGCGCCGATGGCGACCGAGAGGATGTCCGACGACGTGGGCATCGTCGAGACCGCCCAGCGGCTGGAGCAGGCCGGCGCCGACGTCGTCGGGCTCAACTGCTTCCGCGGGCCGCAGACCACCATGCCGTGGCTGCGCCGGATCCGCGAGGCGGTCTCCTGCCACGTGGGCGCGCTGCCGGTGCCCTACCGGACCACGGAGGAGGAGCCGACCTTCTTCAACCTCTCCGACGAGTCCGCGGCAGTGCCCGCCCCGCACGGACGGACCTTCCCCACGGCGTTGGATCCGCTGTTCACCAACCGGTACGAGATCCGCTCCTTCGCCGAGGAGGCGCTGGCGCTGGACGTGCAGTATCTCGGAGTGTGCTGCGGCGCCGCACCGATCCACATCCGCGAGGTCGCCGAGGCCGCGGGGCGGACGACGCCGGCGAGCCGGTACGGCGAGCGGATGCAGAACCACTTCATGTACGGCACGCACGAGCGGCTGCCCGAGCACATCGCCGGACTGGGCGAGACCGCCTGAGCCCTCCCCCCCCCGGGCCGTGCGCGGTCCCGCGCGTTGGCTCTGGAGTTTGAGCCTTGACCCCCGCCGGAATCGAGGGGGGTCAAGGCTCAAACTCCAGAGCCAACGGTGTGTGGGCGGGGCGCCGGGGCCGACGGCGTCGTTCAGAGGTGCTGCGACAGGACCAGCTCAGGCTCGCCCGTCTCGGGCTGGGTCTCCAGGAAGCCGTGGCGTCGATAGAAGCGTCGGGCATCCCGGTCCGGAGCATCCACCGGTACCTCCACCCATGCGACGTCGGCCGCCCGGGCGTCGTCGAGCACCGCGCGGATCAGCAGCGAGCCCAGGCCGCCGGAGCGCAGTGCAGGCACCACGTAGAGCTCGTCCAGCAGGTCGACCGGATGATCGGACCAGACGTTCGCCCGGCGGGTGACCAGGGCCAGGCCCGCCGCCGTTGCGCCCGGTTCCGGGGTCGGCGTCGTGGGCGTCGTGGGCGTCGTGGGCGGCCCGGTGACGAGCCAGGCGCGGGTCCGGTCGGTCGGCAGCATCCGGCGCAGCCGGTCGGCGAGCACCGCCGGTCCGGGAGTGGGCGAGCCGAACTCCGTGTTGAAGTCGTGCAGCAGGCGCGCGAGGACGTCGGCCTCCGCGACGGTAGCGCGGCGGACCCGCGTCTCGCGGGGCGTCGTCCCGTGGGGCATCGTCGATCCTCCTGGAGAGGGCGTGCGACGAACCTAGCCGGGGGAGCGGCCGGAGGAGAAGCCCAGGGCGCCGTCCTCGCCGGACCTACGCCCAGGTCGTCAGCGCCCGACGCTCGACGAGTCCGAGCAGCGCATCGGTGATCTTGCCGATGACCGCCAGCAGGATGATCGCCAGCAGCAGCCGATCGGTGCGGCCGGTGTTCTGCGAGTCGGTGAGCACGAAGCCCAGGCCCATCGAGGAGGCGATGAGCTCGGCGGCGACCAGGAACAGCCAGGCCTGGGCCAGCGCCAGGCGCAGCCCGGAGAACACCGAGGGGACCACCGCCGGCAGCTGGACGGTGGTCAGCAGACGAACCCCGTGCAGGCCGAAGGCGCGGCCGGCCTCCACCAGCTGCGGGTCCACATGCCGCAGGGCCGAGTAGACGGCGGTGAAGACCGGGAAGAAGGCGCCGATCGCGATGAGCGTGACCTTCGAGTCCTCGTAGATGCCCATCCAGAGGATCAGCAGCGGCACCCAGGCCAGCGAGGGAACGGCCCGGAAGGCGCCGATCGTCGGCTGCAGCAGCGTGTCGGCGATCCGCGACAGCCCCAGCAGCGAGCCGACCGCCAGGCCGAGCACCGCGCCGATGCCGAAGCCGAGCAGCACACGCTGCACCGAGATGGCGACGTGCTGGCCCAGCTCGCCGCGCTCGTGCAGCTCGACGCCGGCGGCGACGACCTCCTGCGGCGCGGGCAGCTGCACGGAGGAGAAGAGGCCCAAGATGTCGGTGACCAGCCACCAGACCAGCAGCAGGACCAGCGGCACGATCGCGCCGAGGGCCACCCGGCCGCCGGGGACGCGGCGGATCCGGGCCGGGGCGCACTCCTGGTTCTGCTCCCGCGTGGTCTCGGCCATCACTGATCACCCTCGGAGGAGGTCGTCCCCTCGGCATCGGTCGCCTCGCGGTCCTCGGCGAAGTCCGGGTGGAACAGCGTCTCCAGCGCCTGGTCGATGTCTTCCTGGCTGGAGACGTCGCCGGTGTCCAGGAAGATCGGGCCGACCTCCTCGAGCACCTCGCGCTGGTCCTCGCCCGGCACCGGGTCGACGTCGAAGGTGGTGCGCTCGGTGATGACCTGCTCGGCCACCGAGGTCTCGATGTTGCCGTACTCGGCCAGGATCTCGGCGGTCCGGCCCGGGTTCTCCTGCGCCCACTGCCGCGCCTGCTCGTAGACGTCGACCACGGTCTGGGCAGTGTCCGGGTGGTCCTCGATGAAGGGCTCGGTGGCGTTGATGACGCTGTAGGTGTTGAAGTCCACGTTCCGGTAGAAGAGCTCGGCGCCCTCCTGCTCCTGGCCGGCCATGATCGGATCCAGACCTGCCCAGGCGTCGACGTCGCCGTTGGACAGCGCGGTGGCGCCGTCGGCGTGCTGGAGGTTCTGGACCTCGACGTCGTCGACGCTCATCCCGGCCTGCTGCAGCGCCTGGACCAGGAAGAAATACGGGTCGGTGCCCAGCGTGGCGGCCACCCTGGCGCCCTCGAGGTCCTCCATCGACTCGACGTCCGAGTCCGGACCCGCGACCAGCGCGGACCACTCAGGCTGGTTCTCGATGAGGATCGTCTTCTGCGCGGCGCCGTTGGCGCGGGCCAGCAGCGCCGCCGAACCGGCGGTGGAGCCGACCTGGATCGCCTCGGCGCGCAGCTTCTCATTGGCGTCGTTGGAGCCGTGGGACTGGACCCACTCGACCTCGGTGCCGGCGTCGGAGAGCTCCTCCTCCAGCCAGCCGTGCTCCTTGATGACCAGACTGAGCGGGTTGTAGGTGGCGAAGTCGAGGGTCAGCGTGCCCAGCTCGCCGTCCTCGGAGTCGGCCGGCTCCTCGCCCTGCACGCAGCCGGCGGCCAGGACGGTCACCGCCGCGCCGGCGGCGACGACGCGGGTGAGCCGGGTGGTGCGGGCAGTGCGGAGAGCGGCGTGGTGCGAACGATTCATCTCGGGGAACGGCCTTTCGTGCAGTCGTCTCATCAAGGGGCAAGTGGTGCCACGCGGAGGAGGGGAGTGTCAGTGCTCGTGGGCGTCGACGCCGAGGCCGGCGAGCAGCTCGCCGCGCAGCGTGGCCAGCTCCGCCGAGGCGCGGTCGCGCGGGCGCTCGCCCGGGACCTCGAGCAGCCGGGAGACCGTCGCGCCCTCGGGGGCGTCGTCGGCGTCCTCGGCCGGGTCGGCGCCGAGCAGCAGGATCCGGTCGGCCAGCTGCAGGGCCTCGTCGACGTCGTGGGTCACCAGCAGCACTGTGGTGCCGGTCTGGGCGTGGACGTCGAGCAGCAGGTCCTGCATCTTCAGCCGGGTCAGCGCGTCGAGCGCGCCGAAGGGCTCGTCGAGCAGCAGCACGCCGGGCCGACGCGCCAGCGCCCGGGCCAGCGAGGCGCGCTGGGCCATGCCGCCGGAGATCTCGCGCGGACGCAGCTCCGCCCGCTCGGCCAGCCCGACCAGCCGCAGCAGCTCGTCGACGCGCTCGCGGCCCGCGGCCCGGGACACGCCGCGCGGCATCCCCAGGGCGACGTTGCGGCGGATCGAGCGCCAGGGCAGCAGCCGCGGCTCCTGGAACCCGACGGCGGTGCGCTCGTCGAAGGGTTTCACCGGGGCACCGTCGATCAGCACCTGGCCGTCGTGGCCGGCGTCGAGGCCGCCGACGGCGCGCAGCAGCGTGGACTTGCCGCAGCCGGAGGCGCCGAGGACGGCGACGACCTCGCCGGGATGCAGGGCGACGTCGACGTCGCGCAGCACAGTGCGCTCGCCGAAGCGCCGGCCGACGGCCTGCAGGTCCACCGGCAGCGAGCGGCGGGCGGACTCGGCCGTCGTGCCTCGGCGGTCAGCGGGGGCGGCGGTTTCGGCGGTGCGCTCGGCGCGGGGTGTCGCGAGGGCAGGTGCGGACGTCGTCATGGAGGATTCACACTCCCATCGGTCCTGGCGGTAGCACCCGGCGTGACAGAAGCACCCGGGTTGCTGCGGCGTCGTCGAGCCAGATCTCTCGGCCGCTCGGGATGGATACGCGATTCACCGTACGAGGCCCGACGTGCCGGGACCAAGGCGCGCCCACGATGTGAGACATCCGGCGACATCTTCTGCCGTCGCAGACGCTCCCTTTCGCCCCCCCCCCCGGGGAGGATCATCTGACGAACTGTGACATGAACACTCTGCACAGATTTGACGAGTGTTCATCACCGGCCCGTACAGTTGAGCCCAGCCACCATCCAGAGCGACTGAGAGATCTGGCTCGACGACGTCGCAGCAACCCGGGAAGGCCACGCCGCGCCGGGTGCTACCGCCAGGACCGATGGAGAATGCCCATGATTTCACTGCGCCATGTGTCCACGACATTCCCCGCCGCACGGGGTGAGGACCCGATCCGCGCCGTCGACGCCGTCAGCCTGGAGATCCCGCAGGGGAGCATCCAGGGCATCATCGGCTTCTCCGGCGCGGGGAAGTCGACGCTGCTGCGGAACATCAACCTGCTCGAGCGCCCCACCGCCGGCGCGGTGCACGTCGCCGGCACGGAGCTCACCGCCCTCGACGGCGAGGCGCTGCGCCGTGCGCGCCACCACATCGGGATGATCTTCCAGGGCTTCAACCTGGTGAACAATCTGACGGTCGCGCAGAACGTGGAGCTGTCGCTGAAGTTCGCCGAGGTCTCCGAGAAGGCCGAGCGCCGCCGGCGCGTGGCCGAGGCGCTGGCCATCGTCGACCTCGCCGACCGTGCTGAGACCTACCCGGCCCAGCTCTCCGGCGGGCAGAAGCAGCGCGTGGCGATCGCCCGGGCGCTGGCCACGCGGCCGCAGGTGCTGCTCTGCGACGAGCCGACCTCGGCCCTGGACCCGGCGACGACGGCGACGGTGCTGCAGTACCTCGCCGACGTGAACCGTGACCTGGGCATCACCGTGGTCATCGTGACCCACGAGATGGAGGTCATCAAGGCCCTCGCCGACCATGTGGCCGTCATGGAGGACGGCCGCGTCGTCGAGCGGTTCCCGGCCGCCGAGCTGGACCGTGAGGACTTCGCCCCGCGCACCGCCATCGGCGAGTACCTCGCCGGCGGCGGCATCCGCGTCGACCGCGGCGGGCGCGCCGCGGCCGACGTCGCCGCGCCGGAGCAGGCGGATCGCCCGGAGCAGACCGAGCAGACCGCCTCGCACGACTCGCACCAGCTGCCGGAGGTGGTCGGCTGATGCAGCGGATCCTCGAACTGCAGCCCGAGCTGGTCCAGGCCCTGCTGGAGACCTTCGTGATGATCGGGGTCGCCATCCCGCTGGCGGTGCTGCTCGGCACGCCGCTGGGCGTGTGGCTCTTCGTCCATGCCCCGGGTGGGATCTCGCCGTCGCCGCGCAGCCACGCGGTGGTCAGCGGGCTGGTCAACGCCGTGCGCTCCTTCCCGTTCCTGATCCTGCTCATCGCGATCATCCCGTTCACCCGGCTGATCGTCGGCACCACCGTCGGCACGGCCGCGGCCATCGTGCCGCTGACGGTCAACGCGATCCCGTACTTCGCCCGGCTGGTCGAGCAGAACATCAGTCAGCTCGGCATCGGCGCCGTGGAGGCCTCCCGGGCGATGGGGGCGACGCGTCGGCAGATCATCCGCAACGTGCTGCTGGTCGACGCCCGGCCCGGCCTCATCGGCTCGATCACCATCACCACGGTCAGCTTCATCTCCTATTCGGCGATGGTCGGGCTGGTCGGCGGCGGCGGGATCGGCGACTTCGCCATCCGCTACGGCTACTACCGATATGAGACCGCAGCGATGCTGGTGGCCATCGTGCTGATGCTCGCCCTGGTCACCATCGTCCAATGGGGCGGCGGCCGACTCTCCCGGCTGGCCGACAAGCGGGTCTGACCGTTCGTCCCCCCGCCCGCCGGAGTCCGCCTCCGGCTCCCCTCCTCCGCCGTCCGGCGTGATCTGTCCGACGCGTCGACGGCTCGCCGCACCTCTGACACGAAAGCCTCACCCATGTCTCATCTGCTGAACCTCTCCGGCCCCTCGTTCGGCGGCCCATCCCGCCGCGGCGTGCTCGTCGGCAGCCTCGGCGCCGCCGGCGCGCTGGCCCTGACCTCCTGCGGCCTGGCCGACGCCGTCGGCGGCGGGGGCGGCGACACGACCATCAGCATGATCGTCACCGAGTCCGCGCCCTTCCAGGAGCCCACCGAGATCGCGAAGGAGCTGCTGGCCGAGGACGGCTGGACGCTGGAGACCACCTACGTCACCGACATCATCCAGCCCAACCAGGTCGTCTCGCAGGGCGAGTACGACGCGAACTTCTTCCAGCACATCGCCTACCTACGCCAGTTCAACGAGGACAACGGCACCGACGTCGAGCCGGCCTTCTCGGTGTACTACGCGCCCAGCGGCATCTTCTCGCTCGAGCATGACAGCATCGAGGACCTTCCCGAGGGCGCGCAGATCGCGCTGGCGGTGGACACGGCCAACAACGGCCGCGGCATCAAGCTGCTGGCCGAGGCCGGGGCGCTGGAGATCGACGAATCCAAGCCGGTCACCGAGCTCAGCCAGCGCGACATCACCGCCAACCCGAAGAACTTCGAGTTCATCGAGGTCGACCAGCAGTCCACCCCGCAGACGCTGCCCGACGTCGACGCCGGCTTCGCCTTCGCCCGGCTGATCGCCGAGGCCGGCCACGACGTCGACGAGACCGCGCTGATCCTGGAGGACGACGCCGAGGTCCGGCGTCCGTACACGATCGTCGTGGCCGGCCAGCCCGGCTTCCAGGACACCGAGAAGGCCCGTGCGCTGCAGAAGGCCTTCCAGTCCGAGGAGGTCCGGCAGTGGTATGCCGACTACCTCGACGGCGCCATCGACTTCACCGACGAGTTCACCCTCGAGAGCGTCGAGGACGTCTGGGCGGAGTTCTCCGGCTGAGCCGGTCCGCCCCCGCTGAACCCTCCCGGCGGCGGTCGCGCGGTGCACTGGGCATGGCCGCGACGACCGTCGTCGGGAGTCTCCCTCCCGAACCCGCTCCGCCGGGGCCCTCCCCGTCGACTCTCCGCCCGCCCGAGGATGTGATGCCGCGATGAGCACGACCGCACTGCACGAGACGACAGCGCAGCAGGACCGTCGCTCCGCCGACGGGGTCGAGCTGCCCGAGGACCTGCTCGCCGAGATCGCCGACGGCGCCGTCGCCCGCGAGCTCGAGCGCGAGCTGCCGCACGGGCCCGTCGCCGCGCTGGATGCCGCCGGCTTCGGCGCGCTGCGCGTGCCCGGCGAGGCCGGCGGGCCCGGAGCGAGCATCGAGGACCTCACCCGTCAGGTGATCCGCCTGGCGGCCGCCGACTCCAACGTCGCCCATCTCTACCGCGGGCACTTCGGCTTCGTGGAGTCGCTGCGCTTCCAGCCCGAGGAGATCCGGCGCGCCTGGTACCCGCGGGTGCTGGCCGGCGAGACCGTCGGCAACGCCTCCACCGAGAAGGGCGGCAACGCGCTGGGCACGCTGAACACTGTGCTCACCGTCGGCGAGGACGGCACGACGCGGCTGGACGGCGAGAAGTTCTACTCCACCGGCACGATCTTCGCCGACCACACCCGCGTCTCGGTCTCCCGCCCGGGGCGCGAGGGGCGCGGCTTCGCCGTCGTGCCGATCACCGCCGACGGTGTGACCGTCCACGACGACTGGGACGGCTTCGGCCAGCGGCTCACCGGCACCGGCACCACGCAGTTCGACGGCGTGCCGGTCGCCGAGGATGCGGTGCTCGACCGGGTGCCCGGATCCCACGAGGCCGTGCACGAGGCGGCCTTCTTCCAGCTCCACCTGCTGGCGGTGCAGGTCGGCATCGCCCGCGCCGCCCTGGCCGACGCCTCTGCGCTGGTCGCGAGGCGCTCCCGGACCTTCAACACCTCCGGCTCCGGACAGCTCTTCCGCGAGGACCCGCTGATCCAGCAGGTCGTCGGCCGGATGTCGGCGCGGACCTTCGCCGCCGAGGCGACGGTGCTCGAGGTCGCCCGCATCCAGGACCGTGCGCTCGCCGCCGGGCTGGCCGCCGGCACCCAGGACGACCCGCACGCGGAGCTGCCGCGGGCGGTCCACGACGCCGAGATCGCCGTCGAGCAGGCGCAGATCACCGTGCCGGAGACGACCATCGGCGTCGCCCAGGAGCTCTTCCAGACCGTCGGCGCCTCGGCCACGCTGCGCGGCAAGGCCCTGGACCGCCACTGGCGCAACGCCCAGACCATCGCCACCCACAACCCGATCGCCTTCCGCGCCCGCGCCGTCGGCGACTGGGAGGTCAACGGCACCCTGCCCGAAGGGCTCACCGCGATCGGAGACGCCGACGGCGCCGCCTCGGGCGCCGCGGCGTCGACTGCGGAAGGAGGAGCATGACCACCTCGCTGCAGACCCCCGCCCCGGCGGAGCCCGGACTCGCGCCGCTCCGCGAGCGCCGTCGTGTGCTGGCCTCCGCCTTCGCCGGCACGACGATCGAGTGGTACGACTTCTACCTCTACGGCACGGCCGCCGCGCTCGTGTTCGACACCCAGTTCTTCCCCAGCGAGAGCGAGCTGGCCAGCACCGTCGCCTCCTTCGCCGCGCTGGCCACCGGGTTCCTCATGCGGCCCCTGGGCGGCATCGTGGGCGGCCACCTCGGGGACCGGATCGGTCGCAAGGCGCTGCTCGTGGCCTCGCTGATGATCATGGGCATCGCCTCGCTGCTCATCGGCCTGCTCCCGAACCACGGGACCATCGGCGTCTGGGCCGCGATCGCTCTGGTGACCCTGCGCATGGTGCAGGGATTCGCGACCGGCGCCGAATGGGGCGGCTCCGCCCTCCTCTCGGTCGAGCATGCCCCGGCCCGGCGCCGGGGGCTCTACGGATCCTTCACGCAGGTGGGCTCTGCGGCCGGCATGCTCCTGGCCACCGGCGCCTTCGTCCTGGTCGGCGCGCTGACCACCGATGAGCAGTTCGCCGCCTACGGCTGGCGGATCCCGTTCCTGCTCTCGGCCGTGCTGGTGGTGCTGGCCCTGTGGATCCGGCTGGGAGTGCAGGACGCGCCCGAGTTCTCGGCGATGCGCCGCGAGGGGCGCACTGCGAGATCTCCGGTGCGCGAGGTGATCGCCCACCATCGCCGGCCCCTGCTCATCATCATCGCCCAGCGCATCGCGCAGAACAGCGTCTATTTCCTCATCGCGGTCTACCTGCTGAGCTATCTCTCCTCCACGCGCGGCGACGACTCCGCAGGGACCACGGCGGTGATGGTCGCCTCCGCCGTCGGCCTCGTGACCACCCCGCTGTGGGGCCTGATCTCGGACCGGGTGGGCCGGCGGGCGCCGACGGCCTTCGGCTTCGTGGCCATCGCCGGCTTCGTGTGGGTGCTCTTCGCCTACCTGGACGCCGGGCCGCTCACGCTGCTCCCCCTGGTCGTGATCCTGGGGATGAACATCGCCCACGACGCGGTGTACGGCCCGCAGGCGGCCTGGTTCGCCGAGCAGTTCCCGGTCGAGGTGCGCTATTCCGGGGTGAACATGGGCTATCAGCTGGGCTCCGTGATCGGCGGCGGCATCATGCCCCTGGTCGCCGCCCTGCTCTTCGCCGCCGGCGGCGACACCCCCTGGCTGATCTGCGCCTACGTCACGACGATCGCCGCGATCTCGTTCGGAGCGACCATGCTCGCCCGCGACTCCCACGGCCGCTCCCTCCGCGCCGCGCGCGACGACCGGCCCCGACCATCCTGAGGACCCGAGGAGAACCATGCCCGAGCCGATGCTCTTCAACGCCTTCGACATGCTCGTCCCCGTCCATCAGTCCCCGGGGCTGTGGCGCCACCCGGACTCGCGGATCGCCGAGTTCGACACGCTGGCGTACTGGACCGAGCTGTCCCGGACGGTGGAGGACGCCGGGTTCTCCTCCCTCTTCCTGGCCGACGTGCCCGGGGTCTACGACGTCTACGGCGGCGACGGCGACGCCGCGGCGCGCGGGGGCGTGCAGTATCCGCTGCTGGACCCGCAGGTGATCGTGCCGGCCCTGGCCGCGGCGACCACCCACCTGGGATTCGGGGTGACCGCCTCGGTGACCTACGAGGCGCCGTACCTGCTGGCCCGGCGCTTCGCCACATTGGACCACCTCACCGGCGGCCGGGTGGCCTGGAACATCGTCACCAGCTACCAGGACTCGGCGGCGCGGAACCTCGGCATGCAGGGCCAGATCCCGCACGACGAGCGCTACGACCGCGCCGACGAGTACATGGAGGTCATGTACGAGCTCTTCGAGCGCTCCGTCGAGGACGACGCGGTGGCCGCCGACGCCGACCGCGGGGTCTTCGTGGATCCGGAGAAGGTCCACGACGTCGACCACGCGGGTCGCTGGTTCTCCGTGCCCGGGCGCATGCTCACCCACCCGGGGCCGCAGCGCACTCCGCTGCTCTTCCAGGCCGGGGCTTCGGCCCGCGGGCAGCAGTTCGCCGTCGACCACGCCGAGGCGATCTTCGCGATCACCTCGCGGCCGGAGAAGCTGGCCGATCAGGTCACCGCCACGCGTGAGCAGCTCTCCGCCGCCGGCCGGGATCCGGCGTCGGTGCGCTTCTTCGCGATGGTCACCATCGTCGTCGGCGAGACGGAGGACCAGGCGCGGGCCCGCCTGGAGGAGTACCGCGAGCACGTCGACACCGAGGCCGCCCTGACGCTCTTCGGCGGCTGGACCGGCGTCGACCTCTCCGATCTGGCCGAGGACGACGTCATCGCCGACGTGCAGACCGAGGCGAACCAGTCGGCGCTGGCGATGTTCACCAAGGATCCCGAGCAGCGCTGGACGGTCCGCGACGCCGCGGAGTTCATCTCCATCGGCGGCCGTGGTCCGCTGATCGTCGGCGATCCCGCGCAGGTGGTGGACGAGCTGGAGCGCTGGCGGGATGTGGCCGACGTCGACGGCTTCAACGTCTCCGCGGCGGTGCGTCCGGCCGACTTCGAGCGGTTCCGCGACCTGGTGACCCCGGAGCTGCGGCGCCGCGGGCTGCTGGCCGACCGGCCCGAGCAGCCGGTCACCCTGCGCGAGCAGCTCGGCGGCGAGGGGCCGCATCTGGCCGCCGAGCACCCCGGCCGCCGCGGCTGAGCGGCCGGTCGACGTCGGTCGGCGTCGGGCCGCGTCCGGGGCCGCTCAGCGCGCGGCCCGGCGCAGCATCAGGTCCATGATCTCGTCGTCGACCGGGCGCGCAGTGCCGTAGGCCGGGTAGCGGAATGGGATGATGCTGGCATAGGGATTGATGTCGAGGACGACGGCGTCCTCGCCCGTGTCCAGCCGCGGTGCGAGCAGGTCGACCACGGCCGTGTCGAGCCCCGGGACGGCGGCGAGTCCGTCGGCGGCCAGCTTGGTCAGGTCCGCGGAGAGCGCGTCGGTGACGTCGACGGCGATCCCGCCGCCTGCGGCGAGGTCCGCGATCGGCGTCAGCTGGGCGGTCTCGCCGGCGGGGACCACAGTGTCCGGGCTCAGCCCGACCGGCTCGAGGAACGCCTCGGTGATCTGAGGCTGGTGCGAGCTCAGCGCGGCGCACCCGCGGCGCCGGGAGATCTCGCCGGCGGCCAGCTCGCCGACGGTGGAGGACCCGTCGCCGACTACATGCAGCGGAACCCGCACGATGGCCGCGGCGACCCGCCGGCCCACGACGAAGCAGCGCAGGTCCAGCCCCGGGTGATGCGCCTCCACCACCATCTGATACTGCGACCCCGAGGTCGCCGAGCGGGCATGCATCGCCTGCAGCCAGGCATGGCGCAGCTCCGGCTCGGTGCGCACGTCGGCGGTGATGCCGCGGCCGGTGCGTCCGGTGGAGGGCTTGACCGCCGCCGGTCCGCCCAGCGTCTTCAGATACTTCACCGCGCGGCTGAACCGGGTGGGGCTGATGCCCCGGCCCTGCGGCGTCGGCACGCCGGCGGTCTCCAGATAGCGCCGGGTCAGCTGCTTGGAGCGGGTCACGCGGCGGGCGTGATTGCTGACCAGCGAGGTCACCGCGGAGTCCATCCCGCCGACGACGATGCCGGAGAGCGAGAAGACCACGTGGTTGTCGGTGATCCGCTCGGCCGTCATCCCGCGGCGCCGGGCGGCGTCCTGGAGCAGCTCGCGGTGCGTGCTCACCGCGGTCCAGCGATTCATCAGGCCCCGTCGCGGCGTGACGTGCTCGGCGAGGAAGCTGTCCAGCGCGCCGCCGTCGTCGGGGGCTCGGCTCGGCGGCGTGCCGGGCGTCTCCGGCTCCTCGGGCGCGGACCGGTCGGCGGGCTCCGCAGGGCGCGGCGCCGACGTCGGCGGGGCGGGGAGAGGGGACTCGGAGGGGGCCATGCGGGTCAGGATATCCTCACCGGGAGGCCCGGATCAGGAGCATGTCCGCCAGCGCACCGGCCACATCGCGACCGGTGCCGACGGCGGGGAGATGGTGGGGGAGGAGCGAGGCGGTCGGCTCGACGTCGACCACCACCGCGCCGTCGGCCGAGTCCAGCCGCGGAGCCACCAGATCCGCGGCCCCGGCGCCGAGGCCGGGCATCGCGCCGACGGCGTCGGCGGCCACCTCGGCGAGCTCGTCGGCGAGCTCGTCCGTGACGTCGACGGGCAGTCCGCCGGCGTCCAGGCCGGCGGTCGCGGCCAGGATCCGCACCTCGCCGGCCTCCGGCACGGCGTCGGGGCGCAGACCGGCGGCCTCCAGCGCGGCGTCGTCCAGATGGGGCGTGCGCGGGGCGAGGATCGCGTGGCCGCGGCGTCGGTCGGTCTGCAGCTCGAGCAGCTCGCGCACTGTCGAGGCGCCGTCGCCGACGAGGTGCAGCGGCACCCGGACGATCGCCGAGACGACCCGGTCGCCGACGACGAAGGCGCGCAGGTCCAGCCCGGCATGGTGGGTCTCGAGCAGCAGGTTGAGATTGGCTCCGGGGCCGCGGCGGCGCGCCTGGAGCGCCGGCCGCCAGGCGGCGCGCAGCTGCTCCTCGGTGGCGAGGCCGGTGGTGATCCCGGCGCCGGGGTGGCCGGCGACGGGTTTGAGCGTCGCGGGGCCGTCGAGTTCGGCGAGCTGCGCGCAGGCGGCGTCCAGCGCGTCCGGGCCGTGCATCCGCCCGGCGGGCACCGGCACGTCGCGGACCCGCAGGTGCCGCTTGGTCAGCCAGGCGTTGTCGCCGACGCGGCGGGCATGGGCGCCGACCAGCGTGGTGACGCCGTCGCGCAGCCCGCCGACGACGATGCCGCCGAGCAGCAGGACCTGCTGGCCGTCGACCTCCTCGGTGCGCACACCGCGGCGGCTCAGCGCCGCGCGGATCAGCTCGTCGTCGGTCGCCGGGCGCGGCACCGAGGAGACGGCCCCGGCCTCGCCGGCCAGCCGGTCGGCGATGAACTGTTCGACGGCATGCTCGCTCTCGTCGCGGGACGGCGCGGAGGCCGCCTCGTCCGGCTCGTCCGGCGAATCGGCGGAGGCGCCGGACACTGCACCGGACGCTGCACCGGACTCTGCGGCGGACTCCGCGGCGGGGTCGACGGCGGCGGCGTCGCGGGCTGGGGGCGTGGTACTGGCCATGCGCCCCAGGATAGCGCCCGGGCCGGGGCGGTCGCCGTCAGGCCGGGGAGCCGCCGCGTTCGGCGGGGTGGCCGCCCTCGTCGGCCCAGTCGCTGCCGGTCTCCTCGGTGGCGAGCCCGGGGTCGGAGACGACGTCGCCGCTGCCCTCGGCGCCGGCGGCCGTCGTGGTGGGCGAGGAGTCCGGGTCCCCGGGGTCCTCGCCGCCGGACCCCGCGCTCTCCGGATCGGTCGCCGAGGTGTCGGATCCTGCCGTCGGCGAGGCGTCGGCGAGATCGGCGTCAGCGGCCGCGCGCACGCGGTCGGCGGAGGTGCGCACCGCCTCGGCGGCGGCGTCGGCGGCCTTCCGCGCGCCGGCGGCGACATCCTGGGCCGTGCGGGCGGCGACGTCGGAGGCGCGGTTCACCTGCTCCTGGACCGTCGGATCGTTCCAAGTCTCCGAGGCGGTGCGGCGGGCCTTCTCCAGGCTCTCGCCGCCGTTCTTCGAGCCGAGCACGTAGCCCACGGCCACGCCGACGCCCAGTGAGAACAGTCCCATGATGTGTTCCATCCTTCCGTCACGACCGTCGTCGGGTCGGTGTGGTCTGCAGCGCGGCCCGCGACCGGCGGGTCCGGGCCGCTGCTGTCGAACCTACGGGGCGACGTCGGCGGTGTCACCAGTGCGGGACCCGGAACCGCCCCTGACCCGTCCCTGAGCGGCCCCTGAGTCGCCCCCGCCCCGCCTCTGAAGGGGCTGCGAACGGTGGGAGATCAGCGAACGGCGGCATCGGCGACGTCGAGGGCGGCGTCGAGGATGTCGAGGCCGGCGTGCGCCTCGTCCTCCGAGACGGTGCACGGCGGCACGACGTGGATCCTGTTGAAGTTGGCGAAGGGCAGCAGGCCGCGCTCCTTGCAGGCCGCGATGACCTGGGCCATCTCCGGGCTGCTGCCGCCGTAGGGCGCCAGCGGCTCCTTCGTCTCCGGGTCCTTGACCAGCTCGACGGCCCAGAACACTCCCGTCCCGCGGACTTCTCCGACCGACGGGTGGCGCTCGGCGATCTCACGCAGCCGCGGGCCGATGGTCTCCTCTCCGAGGCGGGCGGCGTGCTCGACGATGCCTTCGGACTCCATGGCCTCGATGGTCGCCACCGCGGATGCCGTGGCCAGCGGGTGTCCCGAATAGGTCAGTCCGCCGGGATAGGGGCGCTGGTCGAAGGTCTCGGCGATGTGCGGACTGATCGCCACGCCGCCGAGCGGCACGTAGCCGGAGTTCACGCCCTTGGCGAAGGTCAGCAGGTCCGGGACGACATCGAAGTGTTCGACGGAGAACCAGCGGCCGGACCGGCCGAAGCCGGCCATGACCTCGTCGGCGATGAGCACGATGCCGTGGCGGTCGCAGAGCTCGCGGACGCCGCGCATGTAACTCGTCGGCGGGATCATGATCCCGGAGGTGCCGGGGATGGATTCGAGCACCAGCGCGGCGATGTTCTCCGGACCCTCGAGCCGGACGGTCTCCTCGAGGTGCTCCAGCGCGCGCTGGGATTCCTCCTCCTCAGTGGTCGCGTGGAAGCGTGACCGGTAGAGGAAGGGGCCGAAGAAGTGCACCACTCCGGAGTCGCCGTAGTCGTTCGGCCAGCGCCGAGGGTCGCCGGTCAGGTTGACCGCGGTGTCGGTGCCGCCGTGGTACGAGCGATACCGGCTGAGCACCTTGTATCGTCCGGTGTGCAGTCGGGCCATGCGCACCGCGTGCTCATTCGCGTCGGCCCCGCCGTTGGTGAAGAAGATGCGATCCAGGTCGCCGGGCGTGTGCTCGGCGATCAGCTCGGCGGCCCGCGACCGGGCCGGGTTCACATGCTGCGGTGCGACGGTGCAGATGTCGGCGGCCTGCCGCCGGATCGCCTCGACCACCGACGGATGCTGGTGGCCGATGTTGGTGTTGACCAGCTGGGAGGAGAAGTCCAGCAGGCGCCGGCCTTCGCCGTCCCAGATCCAGCTGCCCTCGGTGGCCAGGATGGTCATCGGGTCCAGCGAGCCCTGCGCGGACCACGAATGGAACACATGACGACGGTCCAGTTCATAGGCGTGCCGGCCCGCTTCTACGGCCTCGGCGGAGAACTCGCGGGTCGGGCCGAGGTCTTCGGCTCCGCGACGGGCTGAGGTCTCGGTGGTCATGATGATCTCCTTCGCTGATCGTCCGTTGCGGATCTCGTGCGGATCCCGCGCGGATCAGGTGCTCGGGTCGGGGCCGGTCAGCCGTTCTGCGGGAAGCCGAGCTGCAGGCCGCCGTGACTGGGGTCCAGCCAGCGGCTGGTGACGGCCTTGGTGCGGGTGTAGAAGTGCACGCCGTCGGCGCCGTGGGCGTGGGAGTCGCCGAAGAGCGAGGCCTTCCACCCGCCGAAGCTGTAATAGGCCATCGGCACCGGGATCGGCACGTTGATGCCGACCATGCCGACCTCGACCTCGTTCTGGAACCGCCGGGCCGCGCCGCCGTCGTTGGTGAAGATCGCCGTGCCGTTGCCGTACTTGTTCCGGTTGATCAGCTCCAGGGCCTCGTCGTAGCTCTCCACGCGCAGCACCGAGAGCACGGGGCCGAAGATCTCGTCGGTGTAGATGCTCATCTCCTCGCCGACGTGATCGAAGAGCGTCGGCCCCAGCCAGTAGCCGTGCTCCATGCCCTCTGCGGAGCGCCCGCGCCCGTCGACGACCAGGTGCGCGCCGTCGCGCTCTCCGGCGTCGACGTAGGCGGCGACCTTGTCGCGGTGCTCCTTCGTCACCAGCGGACCCATCCCGGGCTCGTCGGTGCCGCGACCGATGGTGATGCCACGGGTGCGCTCGGCGATCTTGGTCACCAGCTCGTCGGCGGCGTCGCCGACCGCCACGCAGGCGGAGATGGCCATGCACCGCTCGCCGGCCGAGCCGAAGCCTGCCGAGGTCATCGCGTCGGCGGCCAGGTCCAGGTCGGCGTCGGGCAGCACGATCGCGTGGTTCTTCGCCCCGCCGAGGGCCTGCACACGCTTCCCGGCCTCGGTGCCGGTGCGGTACACGTACTCGGCGATGGGCGTGGAGCCGACGAAGCTGACGGCCTTGATCGCCTCATGGGTCAGCAGCTCGTCGACGGCGGTCTTGTCGCCCTGCAGCACATTGAACACGCCGTCGGGCAGACCCGCCTCCTTCCACAGCTCGGCCATCCACAGCGACGCCGAAGGGTCCTTCTCGGAGGGCTTGAGCACCACGGTGTTCCCCGCGGCGATGGCGATCGGGAAGAACCACATCGGGACCATGGCCGGGAAGTTGAAGGGACTGATGATGCCCACCGGGCCCAGCGGCTGGTGGATCGAGTAGGCGTCGATCTTCGTCGAGGCGTTCTCGGTGTGTCCGCCCTTGAGCAGGTGAGCGATGCCGCAGGCGAACTCCACGACCTCCTGGCCGCGGCCCACCTCGCCGAGGGCGTCGGAGACGGTCTTGCCGTGCTCGCGGCTGATGATCTCGGCCAGCTCGGACTTGCGGGCGTTGAGAAGCTCCCGGAAGGCGAAGAGCACCGTCGTGCGGCGGGTCAGCGAGGTGTCGCGCCAGGCGGGGAATGCTTCGCGGGCGGCCTCGATGACTGCGCCGGCGTCGTCGACGTCGGCGAGGGAGACCTCGGCGGTGGCCTCGCCGGTGGCCGGGTCGGTGACCTCGGCGGTGCGGGCGGACCGGCCGGAGAAGGCCTCGCCGGCGCGCCAGTGGGTGACAGGGGTGGGCATGCGCTCTGCTCCTCGTGACTGGGGGCCGTGCCGGGACCCGTCGTGGGGCCTCCCGTGCGGTTCTCCGTCCAGCGTTCCAGGATCCTCGCCATGTGACCGACCGCATCCTGTATGAGCTTGTTGACACAGATTTACACTGTGTCAATGACTGTCACCGTGTCAGAGATTCTGGACCTGGATGTCGTGCAGGCGGGCGATCCGCTGGTGCTCAGCGATGAGGGGGTGGAACGTGCGGTGCGTTGGGTCCACAGCATCGACATCGAGGACGTGACCCATCTGTTGCGCGGCGGCGAGCTGGTCCTCACCACCGGCGTGGCGCTGCGCCGCGACGCCGCACGCCACCTGCGCGGCCTCGCCGAAGCCGGAGCGGTCGGAGTGCTCGTCGAGCGTCCGGTGCCCGAAGGAGGGGATCGGCGTGACGTGATGCCGGACGGGGTGCCGGAGCTGGCCCGTTCCCTGGGGCTGACGCTGGTGGCGCTGCGCCGCGAGGTGCGCTTCGTCGAGATCACCGAGCAGGTGCATCGCCGGCTCGTCGCCCAGCAGTACGAGGAAGTCCAGTTCGCCCGCCGGGTCTACGAGACCTTCACCGATCTGGCCATGCACCGCGAGCCCCCGCGGGGCATCGTCGCCACCTCTGCCGAGCTGCTCGGGGCGCCGGTGGTGCTCGAGGACCCGATGCACCGGGCTGTCGCCGTCGCAGGTGCCGGTCGGCCGCTCGATGATCTCCTGAAGGGCTGGGACGCCACGGCGCGGGAGCAGGACGGGGACGGTCGCAGCAGTTGGGCGTCCGTCGACGTCGGGCCGGTGGAGGAGCCGTGGGCACGCCTGGTCGCGGTGGATGCGGAGCTGCCGTCCGCGCGAGTCGAGATGGTCCTCGGCCGTGCCGCCCAGGCCCTGCACCTGCAGCGCATGCAGGAGTATGGCGGGCAGGAACTGGAGCACCGGGCGCACCGGGACCTCTTCGACGATGTGCTCGAGGGTCGACTGACATCCGGGGAGATAGAGGCGCGCGCCGTCGCACTGGGTATGGCACGTGCTGATCAGTACGTGGCAGTCACAGCAGTGGTGCCAAGCGGCCTGAACAGAGAGCGGCGAGGCATCGACCCGGAGCCCGACGGCGGCCTGAGCCTGCAGCACCGGATGCGCGACGTGCTGGCCGCGACCGTCCGGTCGCAGGGCCACACAGGCCTGGTGTCGCTCGGCAGGGAAGCGCGCGTGGACCTGGTCCTGGCCCTCCAGCACGGGCAGGAGGTGCCGGGCTCCGTGTTGGAGAGGCTGGGGCAGGCTATGCGGACCCAGCTGAGCCGCACCACAGGTCTCGATGGCTTGGTGGCCGGGTTCGCCGACCCCTCCGAGGATGTCTTCCGAGCGGTTCTGGCGACTCGGGTCTCTGCTCAGGCCGCCGCTGCGGCCGCCGCTCTGAGAGCGCCCGATCACGTCTGCTTCTCCTTCTCCGGACTGCGCCTGCGCGGGCTGTCCTCGCTGATTCGCGACGATCCCAGAGTCCAACGTTTCGCGGAGGCTGAGCTGGGCCCGCTGCTGTTGGACGATATTCGTCGTGAAGGGCGGTCGGTCGATGTGCTCCGCGCCTACCTGGAGTGCGGGGGCAACAAGACGGCTGTCGCCCAGCGCCTGCACATGAGCCGGCCCGCTCTCTATGCACACCTGAGACGGATCGTCGAGACGCTGGGCGTCTCCCTGGAAGACGGCGAGTCCCGCGCCTCCCTCCACGTCGCGCTGATGATCATCGATGCACGGTCTGCGCTGGACGGCCATGAACAGTCAGGGGATCTTCTGGCCGACGTGTGACCGTCGCGTTGCCGCATTCGGCGATTCCGTGTGATTCCGGCGTGTCCTTCGTGGGGGGGGCGACCGGCTGCGTGGCAGGGGCAGCGTTCATCGATGCCGTGCCCGGTGTGGAGCGGGCTTTGACATCTTGTAAAGCAGGAGGGTCATCGGGTGACAGTCTGCCCCGGACGCCCGTGAGGCGATGCGGCAGGATGGGCGCAGCAGAATGTGGAGTGAGTCACATCGCTGGACTGTCGATGTGGCCACTCTGCAGGAGTCTGGTCCCGACTATGGAGGTGGTGCAGTCACCATGTTCGGACTGCCGATGAGCACCACGGTGATCATGGGGGTGGTGATGGGCTTCTGGGTCGTCTACACCCTGGTGTTCTACCTGAGTACCCGCAGGTGGGTCGTCGAGGACGCCGATTACGACGACGCGACGTCCGTGGACGGTTCCGACGAGGGAGGCGTGCGACGATGAACATCGAGATCACGTTCCTGATCGTCTACTTCCTCGTTCTGCTGGGCATCGGAGCCTGGGTCTCGCGCATCAGCAGCTCGGATCGTGAAGGATACTTGCTCGGCGGCCGGCGCCTGGGTCCGGCTGTGACTGCTCTGCGTCTCCAGAGCACTTCGATGTCGGGCTACATGTTTCTCGGCGCCGGAGGACTCGGCTACAGCCAGGGCTATTACTCGATGTGGTACGCCCTCGGCGATCTGGGCGGCGGCGTACTCAACCTGTCGGTGCTCGGCCGACGCATGCGCAAGCTCTCGCAGCTGCTCGGCTCGATCACCTCCATCGGCTATCTGGAGCATCGGTACCCCTCGGTCTGGACGCGGGCGGTCGCCGCGCCGATCGCGTTGTTCTGCATGTTCTTCTATGTGCTGGCTCAGCTGCTCGCCGGCGGCCAGGGGTTGGCGATGGTCACCGGTCTGGACCTCGACCTGGCGCTGGTCATCGCCATCGGCGTCATCGTCGGCTACACGCTGATGGGCGGGTACCTGGCGGTCGCCTACACCGACTTCGTGCAGGCGATCATCCTGGTCATCGGGATGCTCTGGATCCTGGTGGCGACGCTGCAGCACGTCGGGGGCCTCACCGCCGGCCACGAGGCGCTGGGCGCCATCAACGAGAACCTGCTGACCATGTGGGGCGCCGACGGAGAGTTCGCCGGCCAGTGGGGGATCATCCTCGGAGCGCTGCTGGTCTTCTCGATCGGATACATGGGCTGGCCCCACGTCAACGTCAGCCACATGTCCATGCGCCGGCCCTCCGTCGCACGCCGCGCGGGTCTCTACGCGACCGGTTTCAACCTGCTCTTCATCCCGGGAGCCTACCTGGTGGGCATGATGGCGCTGCTGATCGTGCCGAACCTGGAAGACCCGGAGATGGCGATCTTCCGGGTCGCCGAGACCGTGCTGCCGGCGTACGCGGTGGGCCTGGTGATGGCCGCCATCATGGCGGCGATCATGTCCACCGCCGACGCCCTGCTGCTGCAAGCAGGCACCATCGCCTCCCAGGACCTCTGGGGCCGTTTCGTGCAGAAGAACATGTCGGAGAAGGCCTCGGTGAGGGTCTCACGGCTGACCATCCTGGTGCTGGCGGTGATCGGCCTGGTGCTGGCGATGGCCCGGCCGCCGGGCGTCTTCGACATCGTCGTCTTCGCCACGTCGGTGCTCGGCGCGGCCTTCGTGCCGGCCTATGTGTGCGCGGTCTGGTGGAAGAGCGCGAACACCGCCGGGGCCATCTCCTCCATGCTCGCTGGGACGGCAGGTGCCGTCTCCGCCGAGCTGATGGGCTCGGCCGACGCCCTCGGCGTCGACGCGATGGTCGTGGGCATCCTGTGCTCGACGGCCACCATCGTGGTGGTCTCGCTGGCCACGCGCCGGATCGCTCCGGTGCCCGAGCGGGTGCGGCGCGCCGTGGAGGAGACTTCCCGGGTCGGCCCGGTGCCGGCGCGGCTCGTGCTCGGCGAGGATCCGACGCTGGCGACCCAGCGGCCGAGTGTCGAGAGCGGGGACGCCCGTGGCTGAGAAGCTGCTGACCGACGCGGCGCCGGCCTCCGGCACGCCGGGTGCCCCGCGGCTGGCCTGGCCGGTCGCCGTCGACGCCGATCAGGCGCGGGAACGGGTGAGGGCGCGGCTCGGCCGGGCCGGCGCCTCCGCGGCCCTGCAGGCCCGGCTCTACCTGCACCCCATGCTCGCCGTCGAGCTCGCATGGCACCGTCGCCGGCGCGAGGGGGCGGCGCATGCCCTGGTCGATCTGGTCGGCGGCCGCGCCTTCGTCGTCGAACCTTGGACGGAGGTGCCCTTCGTCCCGGTCGAGGAGCTCGCGAAGCTCGATGGGTACAGCGCACGCGACGTTCGCGACGGGGCCGCGCGTTTCGGGCCGCCCGTCGCCCGCGTGACGGTGGACGAGGCCGTGGGGACCGCCCGCCGGCTGCTCACCAGCGTGCTGCTGCGGCGTCGCCGGCTCGGATCGGGGTCGTCCTTCGAGCTGCGGCGGGACCCGCTGGTGGTGGGGAAACCGAACTGGTGGGTCACCGGCTCGGTGAGCGGACGGCCGGTGGAGGTCGTCGTCGACGCCGTCTCCGGCCGGCACTACGCCTTCCGGGGCTGAGACGTGCGGCTTCCGGTCGCCCGGTCGGTGCAGAGCGCACCAGCTCGAGATCACCACTGCAGACATCGACGCAGAGACCGACGGAGAGAACGACGCAGAGAACAATACGAGGAGGGCCGAGATATGGCCGGTCGCCGACCGACTCGCACGGCCGTGACCCTGTGGACATGCATCGTGGCGGGTTTCGCCCTGATGGAGTTCCCCGGGGTCCTGTTCTTCCATGACATGGCGGAGCCGAGGATCCTCGGGATGCCGTTCATCTACGGCTTCACTGTGGTGATCTGGTTCCTCATGTGCGTGGTGCTGTACGTCGGCCACCGGACCCGCTGGGGACGCCGAGGGCCGGAGGAGGTCGACGACGTCGGCCCGGACGCGGCGACGAACGGTGGGGGGCGGTCATGACCAGCACGGAGGTCATCGGACTGCTGGTCATCGCCGGCTTCCTGCTCGTGCCCCTCGCGATGGGGGCCGTCGCCTCACGGAAGGCCACGGCCACCGCCGAAGACTTCTTCGTCCAGGGGCGCGGCATGGGATCCGTGGCGGTGTTCTTCACCGTGGCGGCCACCTGGTGGAGCGCGTTCGCCTTCCTCGGCTCGAACGCCAGCTTCTATCTGGACGGGCCGCTGTACTGGACCGCCATCGCGTGGAACATCTTCTTCGGCGTGATGTACTACCTGGTCGGCAAGCGCATCTGGTTCCACGGCAAGCGTGGAGGATACGTCACGCCGCGGGACTTCTTCGTCGGCCTCTACGGATCCCGGAAGCTGGGCACGTACATCGCGGTCATCCTGCTGGTCTTCACCCTGCCGCATCTGCAGATCCAGCTGACCGGAGGGGCCTACCTGATGGAGGTGGCCTCCGACGGAGTCCTGCCGTTCTGGCTGGCGGGCCTGCTGTTCTACCTCGTCATCATCATCTATGTCTGGTCGGGCGGTCTGCGGGCCGTGGCGTGGACGGATGTCTTCTACGGCGTGCTGCTCTTCACCGGAATGATCAGCGCCGGGATCTTCCTGGTCGGCGAAGTCGGCGGGATGGGGACGATGTTCGATCAGATCGAGCAGGTGCGTCCCGAGCACCTCATCCTCGCCGACGGCGATTGGATGGCCTGGATCTCGATGTTCGTCGTCACGCCGCTCGGAGCCTTCATGGGACCGCAGATGTGGACCCGGATGTATGCGACGAAGTCTCCGCGGCTCTTCGACCTCATGCCCTTCCTGCTGGGCCTGGCGGCGATCAGCTACGTGGGATCGATGCTGATCGGCAACGCCGCGGTGGTCCTGGATCCCGACGTCGACCAGGCCGACCAGGTCCTGCCCCGGATGCTGCTGGACTACGCGCCGATCGCGCTGGCGCTGGTGCTCATCGCCTGCGGTGCGGCGGCCGCGATGTCCACGGCCAACTCCCAGGTCCACGCGATGGCGGCGAGCTACACCGTCGACTTCCACGAGAAATACGTGCAGAAGAACCTGCCGGAGAGCCGCCGGGTCTGGGTGGGGCGCTGGGCGATCCTGGTGTTCTCCGCCATCGCCTACGTCATGACCCTCTACGTGCCGGGCCTGCTGGTCACCATCGGCCTCGTCGCCTTCGCCGGCCTCGCCCAGGTCATCGTGCCGACGCTCGGAGCCCTGTTCTGGACGCGCGCCAGCATCTCCGGAGCCGTCTCCGGACTCACGGCCGGCGTGGGATCGCTGATCCTGTTCACCGCGCTTCCGACCATGGTCCCGGCGCCGTTCGCCTCCGGCGGCGCCGGTCTCCTCTCGCTGCTGCTGAACATCGTCGTGTTCGTCGTCGTCAGTCTCCTCACCAGGTCCCGCGACGCGGGGATCATGGCCCGGATCTCTTCCCGGGCCCGAGACTTCGACGACGAACGCTGGGCGGCCGACGACGCCGACGATTCCGACGATGCGGCGGAGCGCTCCGCCGCCGACTGACCGTGCCGGGGCGACCGCGCGCCGCCGCCCCGCCGCCCCCGAGAGAAAGGGCCCGTCCCATGAACGACTCCATCTCCACCCACGAGACCGCCGGACGCGAGGACTCGCCGGCACGCTCCGCATCCGCCTTCCTCCGGGATTTCCACCACACCTCACGCTTCGGCGCGATGTCGGGCGGCGGCATCGACCGCCAGGCGGGCACGCCCGAGCATGGGGCGGTGCGCGACTGGTTCGAGGAGCGGGCGCAGGAGCTCGGATTCACCGTCGCCGCGGACGGGATCGGCACCCTGTTCGCCCGTCGGGAGTGGATCCCCGGAGCACCGTTCGTGCTTGTGGGCTCGCATCTGGACAGCCAACCGCTGGGCGGACGCTTCGACGGCACCTACGGCGTCGTCGCCGCGCTGCATGCGGCTGCCGCGGTCGACGCCGACGTCGCGGCCGGAACGCTGTCGCCTCGGCACAACGTGGCGGTGGTCGACTGGTTCAACGAGGAGGGGTCGCGCTTCGCGCCCTCCATCATGGGCAGCTCGGTCCACGCCGGCCTGCTGGACCTGGACACCGCGCTGCGGACGCGGGACCCGGACGGCACCACGGTGGCCGAGGCCCTGGAGGCGACCGGGCGGCGCGGGAGGACGCCCGGCCCGACGGCGGCGGCCTACGCTGAGATCCACATCGAGCAGGGGCGTCGCCTGGAGCGGTCGGGCATCCCCGTGGGCGTGGTGGACCGCAGCTGGCACACCCAGAAGCTGCTCGTCAGCGTGGTCGGCGAGCAGTCGCACACCGGTGCGACGCTGATGGCCGACCGACGCGACGCGCTGACGGCCGCCGCCCAGGTGGTGCTCGCCGTCGAGTCCGTGGTCGAGTCGTTCCCGCCGGAGAGCATCGTCACGTCGGTCGGGCAGCTCGACGTGGAGCCGAACTCGCCGATCGTCGTGCCGCGACAGGTGGACCTCGTCGTGGACCTGCGGGCGGATCGGGCCGAGGACGTCGACCGTGCACGGCGGCTGCTGCTCGACCGGTTCCGGGAGGTCGCCGCGGACCGCGGCGTGGAGGTCCGCTCGGAGGACTTCGACGTCCGGCCGGTGCAGCGGTTCCCTGCCGCAGGAGTCGACCTCGCGGAGAAGGCAGCTCGGGACGACGGGCTGGAGTCCGCAGTGCTGGCGACGCTGGCGGGGCACGATGCCGTGGCCATGAATCGGGTGGCTCCGTCGGTGATGCTCTTCGTGCCGTCAATCGACGGAGTCTCGCACTGCGAGCGGGAGTGCACCTCCGATGCGGACATGGTGTCCGGCCTGTCCGTGCTCACCGGAGTCCTGCGTCGCCTGGTGGTCGGCGATCTCGACGACGTCGCGCCCGGTGGGAGCGCGACGGCATGAGCGCGGCGACGGACGGAGCGCCCCGGCGACCGGCAGGGACCGGGGCAGGGGGCGAAGGGCTCGAGCGCGCCCCTGCGGTCGAGGTGCTGGGGATGTTCGCCCGCCGTGAGCTGGCACCCAGCGAGTACCTGGATCACCTGATAGCCCGCATCGATGCGGACTCCGACCACCCACGGCCGATCAACGCCTTCATGGAGGTGCTGGGGGAGGAGGCCCGGAGCGCGGCGGCCGCAGCCGACGCCCACTATGCGCGTCTCGGGCGGCGCGGTGCATCGGTGCCGGGGCGCCGACTGCTCGGGCTGCCGGTGGCGACCAAGGAGAAACATGGTCTCGCCGGGCACTCGCACAGCCAGGGGATGCGCGCCCACGCAGACGCCGTCGCCGCGCGGGATCATCCGATCGTGCGGCGCATCCGCGACCACGGAGGGGTCATCCACGGCCGCACGACCTCCCCGGAGTTCTCCTGCGCGACCTTCACACACACCGACCTCTGGGGAACCACCCGCAATCCCTGGGACCGCGGGCTGACTCCCGGAGGATCCTCGGGCGGAGCCGCGGCGGCGCTGGCGGCGGGGATGACCCCGCTGGCCACGGCCTCGGACATCGCCGGCTCCACCCGTCTGCCGGCGGCATTCACCGGCGTCGTCGGCTACAAGGGTCCCTACGGTGCGGTGCCCGGATCCGGCGTCTTCGCCGCCGACTGGTACCGCGGCGACGGAGCCATGGCCCGGACCGTGGCCGACGTCGCCCTGCTCACCGACGTCATCCGCGGCGTCCATCCCGAAGACCACGCCACGGTGCCCACCTCGTCCGTCTCCGTCCCCGGTGGCGAGGCCGCCCTCGAGAGCCTGCGCGGCCGACGGATCGCCTATGCCCCGACCCTGGGCGACTACCCCGTCCAGCGCGGAGTGCGCCGGCAGGTCGATGGTGCCGTCGCGGCGCTCGAGGGGGCCGGCGTCGACGTCGTCGTGGTCGATCTGCCGTGGACGACCGCGGAGATCCGCCGGACCACGATGGCGCACTTCGGCCACCTGCTGGCCGACGGGATGAGCCGGTTGCTGCGCGGTCGGGAGGGAACGGCCGAGGACTACACGCGACAGTTCATCGAGGATGCTCGTGCCCATGCCGCTCGCCTCTCGCTGTTCGAGACGCTCGACCGTGAACAGCGGATGCAGGCCGAACTCGCCGTGGCGATGGACGGGGCGGATGCGCTCCTGACGCCCGTCTCGGCCGTCGCCTCGCTGCCAGCGGGGAGCACGTTCCTCCGGGGACTCGACGTCCATGACGTCGCCGACGGCCCGGACCGGCGCGTGGAGCACTATTGGGAGGCCCATATGACCGTGCCCTTCAACGTGGCCAACCGGTGTCCCGCGCTCTCGATGCCGGCCGGTCTCCACGCGGGGGTCCCGGTCGGGCTGCAGATCGTCGGCCACCCGTATGACGAGGCCACGGTCTTCGCGCTCGGCGCGGCGCTCGAGACGGTTCGCCCGCAGAGTGCCGTCCCTCCCGGCTGAGACGCGACCGGAACGTCGGATCACCCTGCAGGCTGACGTGGACGGCGACGGGCGCGCATAGAATGGCCGGGTCGATCGAGGATCGACGCCGGCTCGTCCGTCGAAGCGTCAGTGAGGTTCAAGCGCAGTGGCCGTAGAGAAGACCGACGAGAGCGACCCCGCCGCCCAGCGGTCGCCCGTCGATCCTGCCGCCCTGGAGGCCCGCGGATTGAACTCGCTGCAGGTGGCGGAGCGCCAGCGGCTCCAGCTGGCCAACGTGCAGCCGCACACCACCTCGCGCTCCGTGCTGGAGATCCTGCGCACCCACCTGATGACCCTGTTCAACCTGATCATCGGCGCCTGCGCGCTGGTGATCATCCTGCTGGGCCGCTGGCTGGACCTGCTCTTCGCGATCTCCGCGGTGGCCAACGTGATCATCGGGCTCTTCCAGGAGTACAGCGCCAAGCGCAAGCTCGACGCCATCGCACTGCTGCACCAGGACGACATCCACGTCCTCCGCGACGGCATGCTGGTGGAGATCCACCGCGAACACATCGTGCTCGACGACGTGGTCGAGCTGCGCCGCGGCGACCAGATCCCCGCCGACGGAGTGATGCTCTCCTCCGCCGGCCTCGACGTCGACGAGTCGATGCTCACCGGCGAGTCCGACGCGGTGCCCAAACGCCGCGACGACCGCGTGCTCTCCGGCACTGCAGTGCTGGCCGGATCCGGGCGCTTCCAGGTCACCGCCGTCGGCGACTCTGCCCACGCGGTGCGGCTGGCCGCCGAGTCGAAGCGCTACCAGAAGATCAACTCCGAGCTGCGCCGGGCGCTGGAACGCGTGGCCTTCTGGCTGTCGATCGTGCTGCTGCCCATCGTCGTCGTCGTGCTCAACGGGCAGATGCAGGCCTTCGGCGGCTGGGGCGAGGCCTGGCGCGACGGCCAGTGGCGCGAGGCGATGGTCACCGCCGTCTCCTCGGTGACGGCGATGATCCCGGCCGGGCTGGCACTGATGACCACCATCGCCTTCGCCGTCGCAGCGGTGAAGCTCGCCCAGTCGCAGGTGCTGATCCAGGAGCAGCCGGCGGTGGAGATCCTCGCCCGGGTCGACGTCGTCGGCCTGGACAAGACCGGCACGCTCACCGACGGGACCATCGCCTTCCACGGCGCCGAGCCGCTCGACGCCGCCGGTCGTCCGGCGCCGGCGACGAAGCGATCGTCGACGGCGCTGGAGGGCACCGAGCCCTGGCAGCAGGTGCTGGCCTGGTTCGGCGCCGACGAGTCCGCCAACGCCACCGCGGCGGCGCTGAGCGGGCCCTTCCGTGCGCTGCCGCGTCACCGGGAGACCTCCCAGGTGCAGTTCTCCTCGGCACGGCGCTGGTCGGCGGTGACCTTCGCCGACGACGCCGGCGAGCTGGCCGGCCACTGGGTGCTCGGCGCGCCCGAGCTGCTGCGCGCGCCGACGACCGCCGCCGGCGTCGCCGTCGACGAGCTGCTGCACCGCACCGAGGAGGTCGCCGACCGCGGACTGCGCACCATGATCCTGGCCCACGCTCCGCTGCACGGTCCGGTGGTGCCCGGCGCGACCGGCGAGCTCGGCCGCGGCGAGCGGCTGCCCGATGAGCTGCGACCGGTGGCGCTGCTGACATTCAAGGAGAACATCCGCCCCGACGCGCGCTCGACGCTGGAGTACTTCTCCCGCCAGCACGTGGAGATGAAGGTGATCTCCGGCGACAGCCCGCGCACTGTCGCCGCCGTCGCCCGCGAAGTCGGCATGGAGGTAGACGGCCACGGCGTCGACGCCTCCGAGCTGCCCGACGACCCCGAAGGGCTGCGCCGCGCGATGGCCGCCCACCAGGTCTTCGGGAGGGTATCTCCGGAGCAGAAGCGCTCGATGGTCCAGGCGCTGCAGGCCAACGGCCACGTGGTCGCGATGACCGGCGACGGTGTCAACGACGCGCTGGCGCTGAAGAGCGCGGATCTGGGCATCTCGATGGGCAGCGGCGCCCCGGCGACCAAGGCCGTCTCGCGCATGGTGCTGCTCGACGGACGCTTCGACCGGCTGCCCGACGTCGTCGCCGAGGGCCGCAAGGTCATCGCCAACACGGAGCGCGTCGCCCATCTGTTCCTGACCAAGACGCTCTACGCGATCCTGCTGGGGCTGTTCTGCGGGCTGCTGTTCTGGGAGTTCCCGTTCCTGCCGCGGCAGTTCTCCACAGTGGACTTCCTGATGATCGGCTGCCCGGCGTTCTTCCTGGCGCTGATGCCCAACACCCGGCGCTACCGTCCCGGATTCCTGCGACGATCAGTGCTGTTCTCGGTGCCGATGGCCGCGGCGATCTGCCTGGGCGTCATCGCCGTCAGCATCGCCGGACGCATGCTCGACGAATCCGCCTCCGCCGTGCAGACGGCCTCGACGTTGGCTCTGACGGTCATCGGACTGTGGGTGCTGGCCGTGGCGCTGCGGCCGATGACCGTTCCGCGGATCGTCCTCGTCGCGGCGATGTACGGGCTGCTGGCGGTGATCCTGCTGCTGCCGGTCTCCCAGCGCTACCACCTGTTCGAGATGCCCGGCCCGGAGCTGCTCGCGGCGGCCTTCGTCGCCTCCATCCTCGGCGCCGGCGTCGTCGAGGGGGCCTGGCGCGTCCACGAGCGGCATGTGGAGCAGGATCCGCTGGACCCGGCGCCCCGGTGAGGGCGACGCTGCGAGGGCGCCGCGCCGTCGACCCGGTCGGACTCAGCCGCCGGTGACCGAGACCAGCAGGTCCTCGCCGCTGGCGCCGACCTCCACGTCCAGGCCGAAGGTCACGTCGTGGCTCTCCTCGATCGTCTCGCCGGAGTAGTAGTCCTGCGCGGTGAAGCTCACCGTCGCGGTCAGCCGGTCCGCGCCCGTCACCGACCAGCCGTCGGGGCCGAAGCTCAGCGTGAGCTCCTGCGCCTTCGGCATGCTCCACTCGATCGTGGAGGCCTCGACGCGGTTGGGCGTCTCGACGCCCATCGGGCAGCCCGAGGGCATCAGGACCTTCTGTTCGGCGCAGGAGGAGAGATACGCCTTCACCTTCTGATGCATCTGCTCGGCCGCAGCCGAGGAGGCCTCCAGCTCGATCTCGATCTCCTCGGACAGCGCCTCCGCGTCGGAGCCGTCCGAGCCCCCGGCGTCCTCCGGGTCGAGGGCGAGCACCCGGTGGGCCGAGCCGGTCAGCCACTCGCTGTCCACGGCGACGTCGAGCACCGAGGGGGCGTAGGCGGCGAGCTCGGCGGCGTCCTCCTGCAGGTTCACCGGCTCGCCGTTGACGTCGACCTGGCCGATGCCGCCGGCGGAGGCGCCGGGGACGGAGAGCGAGACCTCGGCCAGCGTCGCCGGGTCCAGCGCCCACTGGTCGAAGATGCCCCAGGACTCGTCGGTCTTGTCCATCGGCAGCCGGGAGCGGTGCTCCTCGCCGTCGACGGTGAAGACCAGGTCGGCGGCCCCGGAGCGCTCGACGACGCGCAGGTCCTCGATCTGCTCGGCCGAGTGCTCCAGCGTGCCGCCGTCGAGCAGCAGCGTGTCCACCGAGCCGGAGGACAGCCGCGGGTCCTCACCCTCGCCGCTCTCGCCGGCGGCCTCCGGGACGTCGGTGAACTGTCCGAGGAGGACCTCGCCGTCGCCGGCCTGGACGGCCTCCCACCACTGCTCGCCGAGCGCCTCGGTGGTGTAGACCTTCGTGTCCACGAGCCAGACGGCGAAGCCGCCCAGCACCAGGGCGACGATCAGCGCCGACGACCAGGCCGCCCAGGCGATCACGGATCCGCCCGTGCCTCCCGCGGCGTCGTCCGCGCCGTGGGGATCATGCTGTCCGGGAAGGGTCATGTGCTGGTGTGCCGCTCTCGTCGTGCGTGGTCGTCGGCGGCGTCGGCCGCGACGTCGGACCTGCGGCTCAGCCTAGCAACTGCGGGTCGCGGAGCCGGGCGGCGACGCCGTCGGCGGAGCGCCCCTGCTCCGGCTTCTCCGGCCCCCGTCCCGGCCTCACATCAGCAGCGCGGAGACGCCGATCATCGCCGGGATCGCCAGCACAGTGGTCACCAGCACCGTGTCGCGGGCGATGACCTCGCCGGTCTCGTAGCGGATCGCGGAGACCAGCACGTTCTGCGCGCTCGGCAGAGAGGCCATCACGACGGCGGCCAGCAGGTCGTGGCCGTCGAGTCCGAAGACCAGGTGGGCGAAGACCCAGGCCAGCGTCGGGTGCAGCACCAGTTTCAGCAGCGAGGACAGTGCGACGTCGCGGCGGCGTCCGGCCTTCTTGTCCAGGGGGCGGCTGCCGACCAGGGACAGCCCGAAGGAGAGCAGCATCAGCGGGATGGAGGCCCCGGCGACGGTCTCGATGGACTCGCGCACCGGTCCGGGGAAGGACCAGTCCTGCCAGGAGAAGACCACGCCGAGGATGGCGCCGATGATCATCGGGTTCATCAGCGACTGGCCGATGCTGCGCAGCACGGCGGTGCGCGGGGCGGGACGGACCCGGGCGCGGCTGCTCTGGCCGCCGGTCAGCCAGTCCATGGCGATGACGTAGACCGGGGTGTAGAGCGCCAGCTGGAACATCACGATCGGCGCGGCGAAGGCGACGTCGCCGAGGACGTAGGCGGCGATCGGGAAGCCGAGGTTCGCCGAGTTCACCAGCGAGGAGCTCATCCCGCCGATCATCCGCTCGCCGCCGGTGCGGCGCGCGGCGATGAGCCGGTTCAGCAGCAGACCGACGATCAGCGTGGCGAAGGCGCCCAGCGCGGCGATGAGGAACTGCGGCCCCAGCACTTCGTGCAGCGAGGCGTCGGCGACTGTGGTGAACAGCAGGCAGGGCGAGGCCACGAAGAAGGCGACGCGGGAGAGCACCACGCGGGACTCGGCGCCGAGGAGGCCGAAGCGGCCGATCAGGAAGCCCGCGCCGATGATCAGCCAGATGACGATGAAGCCGGAGAAGACGGCCGCCATGCTGCCTGCCTCCTCTCCGCTGCGGGGTGCTCATCGTGCCGGGGCGGCGGGGTGATGACCTCCCGACCCGGGTGATTCTACGCCCGTCGGCGGGCGGGCGGCGTCGATGACGTGGGGCGGAGCGGAGCGGGGCGCGGGCGGATGCGGGGTGTGGTGCGGGGGTGCGGTGCGGGACCGATGGCGCGGGGCGCCGTCCGGTGCCCCATGCACATCGAGTGGGCGATCCGTCGCGGTTCGCCGGTCGTGACCGGCTCAGAACCTCGACAGATCGCCCACTCGATGGAGAAGGGGGAGGGCGGAACCTCAGCTCACTGCTGCTGCTCGCCCTCGGCCTCGGCGGCCGGGGAGAGGAAGTCCTCGCGGATGCGGTCGACGCCCTCGGCCGAGATCTGGAAACCGTGCTCCTGGCCGGCGTCGATGATGATGCCGGCGCCGGAGAGCGACTGCACCACGGCGACGCCGGGCGCGTCGACGGCGTGCGGGGCGTGCTCGGAGTACTCCTCCGGGATGATGTCGGTGGCGCTGAACAGCGCGATCAGCGGGTTGCCCTCGTTGTCCTGCAGGGTCAGCGGGTTCACCGAGCTGGTCTCGTCGGAGATCTCATGGGGGCTCAGGAAGTAGACCGAGCTGGTCAGGAAGGCGCGGATGATGTCGCCGGGCTGGGCCTCGCCGTCCTTGCCGGCGATCAGCACCTCCTGCAGCGACTGCTGGGGGGCGGCGCCCTCGGGGTTCTCGTCGGGAGTCTGGGCGTCGGAGTTCTGGGGAGTCTCGCTCATCCCTCCACGCGATCACGTCGAGCGCCGTGTTGCCAAGTCGGGACGTCCGTGCGACGCCGCCGCGCGGGGCGGCGCTGGTACCCTCGGCCTCGTGCTGCTTTCCGACCGAGACATCCGCGCCGAGCTGGCCGCCGACCGCATCCGCCTGGACCCGCTCGACGAGTCGCTGATCCAGCCCTCCAGCGTCGACGTGCGTCTGGAGCGGATGTTCCGGCTCTTCGACAACCACAAGTACGCCCACATCGACCCCTCGGTGCAGCAGCCCGACCTCACTCGGCTGGTGGAGGTCGATCCCGATGAGCCGTTCATGCTCCACCCCGGCGAGTTCGTCCTGGGCGCGACCTATGAGCAGGTGACCTTGCCCGAGGACGTCGCCGCGCGGCTGGAGGGGAAGTCCTCGCTGGGCCGTCTGGGTCTGCTGACCCACTCGACGGCCGGTTTCATCGATCCCGGGTTCTCCGGCCAGGTCACCTTGGAGCTGTCGAACATGGCCACGCTGCCCATCAAGCTGTGGCCGGGCTCGAAGATCGGCCAGCTCTGCTTCTTCCGGCTGACCTCGCCGGCCGAGCACGGCTACGGCACGCAGGCCCACCAGTCCCGCTACCAGGGCCAGCGCGGCCCGACGGCCTCGCGCAGCCACGAGAACTTCCACCGCGCGATCATCCAGTGAGCCCCGCCGGACGGCGATGACGCCGCGGCACGGGCGGGAATGCGCGCGCTTTCCCACACATGCCGCGGAGTCATCCTGAGGTGGGGGCGGCGGACGGGGAGGCGTGGTCGCGGAGCTTCGCCGGCCCCGTGGGGTTGCGCACCAGCAGCAGCGAGGCGAGCCCGCCCAGCAGCACGAGGAAGACCCCGACGATGATGAACTTCTCGTCGTGGAAGATCCCGACGAAGATGCTGATCATCGCCGGAGTGAGGAACGACGCCGAGCGGCCGGCGGTCGCGTAGAGCCCGAACAGCTCGCCGGCCCGGTCGCCCGGAGCCAGCCGTCCCAGGAAGGCGCGGGAGGCCGCCTGGGCAGGGCCGACGAAGAAGGACAGCCCCAGGCCGAAGATCCAGAAGGCGAGGGTCGGCTGCAGGACGAACCACGGGTCCTCGGCCGGACCCAGCGCCGTCGGCTCGTCCAGGAAGAACATCACCAGCGCGATCGCCGTGAGCATCGTCAGGCACCCCGCCACCACGGCCCGCGGGCCGAGGGCGTCGTCGAGCCAGCCGCCGATGAACGCCCCGACGGCGGCGACCACGTTGGCCGCGATGCCGAAGATGATCACGTCGTCGGCGGCGATCCCGTAGACCGAGACGCCGAGGATCGCCCCGTAGGTGAACACTGCGGAGAGCCCGTCGCGGTAGATCGCCGAGGAGATCAGGAACCACAGGGTGTTCCGATCCCCGCGCCAGAGATCGGCCAGCGTGCCGAACAGCCGTCGATAGGACTCGCGGACCGAGACCTTCTCGATCCGGTCCCGGTCTGCGGTGCGCCGTTTCGAGACCAGCAGCGGGACCGCCCAGACCAGGAACCAGGCCGCGGCGGCGAGCGCGACGGTGCGGATGTTGATCGCCTCGTCCTCGCCGAGGCCGAACCAATGCGGCGGGTCGCCGGCGATGAGGCCCAGATAGACGATCATCAGGATCACGATCCCGCCCAGGTAGCCCGACCCCCACCCGATGCCGGAGATGCGCCCGATCCGCCGGTCGTCGGCGATGTCGACCAGCATGGCGTTGTAGTTCAGCTCGGCGAACTCGTTGACCATCCCCATGCCGGCGATCAGCGTCACCCCGAGCAGCAGATACCCCTCCTCGGGCTTCACGAAGAAGCAGGCGGCCACCAGCCCGGCGACGATGACGGTGTTGATCACCAGCCACAGGTGCCGACGTCCCGAGGAGTCGGCACGCTGGCCGATGACCGGGGCGGTGAGGGCGATGAGCGCCCCGGCGATCGCATTGGCCGCCGTCAGATGCTGAGTGCCCCGGCCGTCGGCTCCGAAGGCCTCGGAGGCGATGTACGTGCCGAAGACGAAAGTCGTCATCACCGCGCTGACCGAGGCGTTGCCCCAGCTCCACAGACACCAGGCGGTGATGGTGCCCGGCATGAGTCGTCGGGGCGTCTCGTCCGCGGAGGGGGAGCTCATGCCCAGCATCGTATCGGCGCGCCCGCGCCCCGCACAGAGCTGTCCCGGAACCGGCGACGACGACGTCGTCCCCCGTCACACCGGGGCTCCGGCACGGAGCCGGCCGCACCGCGCATGTTAAGCTGGGCGAGCTCCTCGCAGTGCGGCTGACGGGGCCCCTGTGGTCGCACGCGTCCCGCCCCCGCGCCGTCGGCGCACGAGCCGAGGAAGGACGCCGCCCATGCTGACCCTGCTCGCCGCGCTGTTCGCCGCGAGCCTCGTGGTCCCCTGGGTCATGCGCCGCCTCGGCCGCGCCACCTTCCATCTGCTGGCCCTGCTGCTCGCCGTCGCGCTGACGGTGCTGCTGGTCCGGACCCTGCCGCAGGCGCTCGACGCCGACCAGGCCGCCGTCGCCGGTCCGCGCGCCCCGCCGGTCGAGGTCACCGAGTGGATCCCCTCCCTCGGCGTGGACATCGCGCTGCGCGCCGACGTGCTGAGCCTGGTCATGACGATGCTGATCCTCGGCGTCGGCGCGCTGGTGATGCTCTACTGCGCCCGCTACTTCAGCGCCGCCGATCGCAGCGCCGGCCCCTTCGCCGCGGAGCTGCTGGCCTTCGCCGCGGCGATGCTCGGGCTGGTGCTCAGCGACGACCTGATCATGCTCTTCGTCTTCTGGGAGCTGACCACGGTGCTGTCCTTCCTGCTGATCGGCCACGCCTCGCACCGGATCGTCGCGCGCCGTTCGGCCATCCAGGCGCTGGTGGTCACCACCTTCGGCGGGCTGGCGATGCTGGTCGGCCTGGTGCTGCTGGGCGAGCTGGCCGGCACCTACCGACTCTCCGAGATCCTCGCCGCCGCCGGGGCCGGACAGGCCGCCGGCGCCGCCCAGCTCTCCGGCGCCGGCGTCGACGTCGCGGTGCTGCTGCTCCTGGTCGGCGCGGTCACCAAGTCTGCACTGGTCCCCTTCCACTTCTGGCTGCCGGCGGCGATGGCCGCCCCCACGCCGGTCTCGGCCTATCTGCACGCCGCGGCGATGGTCAAGGCCGGAGTATTCCTCGTCGCCCGGCTGGCCCCGGGCTTCCACGACACCGCCTTCTGGGACGCCACAGTGATCGGCCTGGGCCTGGCCACGCTGATCATCGGCGCCTGGCGCTCGCTGCGGCAGACGGACCTGAAGCTGGTCCTGGCCTACGGGACCGTCTCCCAGCTGGGCCTGCTGGTGCTGGTCAACGGCCTGGGCACCGCCGAGGCGGCACTGGCGGGGGTCGCGATGCTGCTGGCCCACGGACTGTTCAAGGCCGCGCTGTTCATGGTCGTCGGGATCATCGACCACGAGACCGGCACCCGCGACCTGCGCCAGCTCTCCGGCCTCGGCCGCGGACAGCCGGCGCTGCTGGTGACCGCAGTCCTCGCCGCGGCCTCGATGGCCGGCATCCCGCCGCTGTTCGGCTTCGTCGCCAAGGAATCGGCGCTGGAGTCGATGGTCGCCGTCGGCGGCGGGCTCGGCTGGACGGTCGCCGTCGGCGTCGCGCTGGGGTCAGGTCTGACCGTGGCCTACAGCGCCCGCTTCCTCTGGGGCGCCTTCGCGGCCAAACCCGGGGTGGAGACGACGCCGACCGGCCGACTCGGAGTCGTCTTCCTGGCCGCGCCGGCGGCGCTGGCGCTGCTCGGGCTGCTGCTGGGACCGGTCCCGCAGCCGGTCGGGCTGCTGGGCGGACCGATCAGCGCGCTCTCCGGCGCCGGAGAGGAGGCCACGACCGAGCTGGCGCTGTGGCACGGACTCGCCCCCGGCCTCGGGCTCTCGGCGGCGGCCTGGCTGCTCGGCGCAGTCCTCTTCCTGCTCAGCCGGCGCGACCTCGACTGGCCGGGCCGGGTGCCGCAGCGGCTGGAGGCCGAGCGCCTCTACCGCGGGCTGATCCGTGGGCTGGACGCGCTGGCGGTCCGGCTGACCTCGCAGACCCAGCGCGGCTCGCTGGGCTTCTACCTGTACATCATCCTGACGGTGGCCACTCTGGTGCCGCTGAGCGTGCTGCTGCTGGCCGGCCATCGGGTGCCCGCCGACTGGATCCTGGCGGAGACTCCGCTGCAGGTGGTGCTGGCCGTGGTGGTCCTCGCCGGCGCCGTCGGCGCCGTGCGGGCCCATAAGCGCTTCATGGCGGTGCTTCTCGTCTCGCTCTGCGGCTTCGGCTCGGCCGGGATCTTCGCCCTGCAGGGCTCGCCGGACCTGGCGCTGACCATCCTGCTGGTGGAGTCGGCGGTGCTGGTGGTCTTCGTGCTGGCGCTGCGCATGCTGCCGGCCGGCATCTGGACGCAGAACCCCACCGGCTTCCGCACCGCCCGCGCGCTGCTGGGCGCCGGCTTCGGGCTGGTCATGATGGCCGCCGTCGCCGCCGGCCTCGCCGCGCGCTCGTCCGACCCGGTCTCGGTGGAGTTCCCCTGGCTGGCCCACGACGTCGGCCACGGCGCGAACATCGTCAACGTCACCCTGGTCGACATCCGCGCCTGGGACACCTTCGGCGAGATCACCGTGCTGGCCTCGGCGGCCACCGGCGTGGCCTCGCTGATCTTCGTCCAGCGCCGCGACGTGCGACGGCGCAGCCTCCACGAGGTCCCCACCGGCTCGGTGGGCCGCGTGGTCGACGACGCCGAGCTCTCCCCGCAGCACGTCCAGGAGCTGCGGGTGGCCCGCTCCTTCGCGACCGTCGCCCGCGAGGCCTGGCTGGTGGCCGGCCGCACCGTCGCGCCGGAGCACCGCTCGATCGTCTTCGAAGTGGTCACCCGGCTGCTGTTCCACGCGGTCATCCTGCTCTCGGTCTACCTGCTGCTGGCCGGGCACAACGATCCCGGCGGCGGCTTCGCCGGCGGACTGCTCGTCGGGCTGGCCCTGATGCTGCGTTACCTGGCCGGCGGCCGCTACGAGCTGGAGGCCGCCGTCCCGTTCAGCGCCAGCGCGCTGATGGGCTGGGGGATGACCGTCGCCTGCGCCTCGGGGATGATGCCGCTGCTGGTGGACGGCCAGCTCTTCCAATCGGCCTATGTGGAGCTGACGCTGCCGCTGCTCGGCGAGCATGCCCTGGTCTCCTCGATGATCTTCGACATCGGCGTCTACCTGGTGGTCGCCGGGCTCATCCTGGACATCCTGCGCAGCCTGGGCGCGGAGATCGACGTGCGGTCCGAGCAGCAGAGCCTGGCCGAGGCCTCGCGGCTGCGTCGCCGCGGGCGCATGGCCTCGGCCTGGGCCGGGACGGGGGACTGAGCCATGACGATCAATCTGACGCTGCTGGTGCTGATGGGCGCGCTCTTCGCCGTCGGCGTCCACCTGCTGCTGGAGCGCTCGCTGACCCGCGTGCTGCTGGGCATCATCCTGATCTCCAACGGGGTGAACCTGCTGATCCTGCAGACCGCCGGCCGGGCCGGGCTGGCGCCGATCGTCCGCGACGACGCCGGCTTCGCGGACATGCTGGATCCGCTGCCGCAGGCGCTGGTGCTCACCGCCATCGTGATCTCCTTCGCGCTGACCAGCCTGATGCTGGCGCTGATCTACCGCTCCTGGGCGCTGGCCCGGCAGGACGAGGTCGCCGACGACGAGGAGGACCGCCGCGTGGCCGCCCAGCCCGCCCATGACCCGGAGGAGGACTCCGAGGTGCCCGCCGAGACCAGCGAGTTCTCCGAGGTCGACCCGGCGGATCCGCATCAGGCCCGCCAGCGCGGCCGGCTGCTGAATCCTCAGGCCGGCCGGGACGCGACCGCCGGCGGCGCGGTGGAGGACCAGCTGCGCCGCGGGCTGCACGAGCCCGACGACGACGCGCGGGCCCGCGGGGGATCGGCGGAGCCCGACGCCGGCGAGCACCGCCCGGCCGCCGGCCCTTCCGAGGGCCCGTCCCGACGCGGAAGGAGGCGCTGACATGGACGGCGACCTGGCCTCTCTCATCCCGCTGGCGACGCTGCTGCCGGTGCTCGGCGCGGGCTTCGGCTTCGCCTTCTACCGCCAGCAGGCCACCCAGCGCGCCGTCACGCTGGGCACGCTGACGCTGACCGTGGTGCTGGAGATCGTGCTGCTGGCCGACGTCTGGCACGGCGGGGCGCAGGCGGTCCACCTGGGCGGCTGGCCGGCGCCCTTCGGCATCGCGATGGTCATCGACCGGTTCTCCGCGCTGATGCTGGTGGTCTCGTCGATCATCACGCTGGCGGTGCTGCTCTACGCGGTCGGGCAGGGCGCCGCGGCCGAGGAACGGCGCGACGACGGGCCGGTGTCGATCTTCTACCCGACGTATCTGATCCTGGTCGCCGGCGTCTCCAACGCCTTCCTGGCCGGGGACCTGTTCAACCTCTACGTCGGCTTCGAGATCTTCCTGACCGCCTCCTACGTCCTGCTCACCCTCGGCGGCGGCGAGGCGCGGATCCGCGCCGGAGTGACCTACGTGGTGGTCTCCATCGTCTCCTCGCTGCTCTTCCTGATCACCATCGGGGTCATCTACGCGGCCACCGGCACGGTGAACCTGGCGGATCTGGCGCTGGCGCTGGGCGAGCTGGACCGCGGCATGCAGCTGCTGCTGCATGTGATGCTGCTGGTCGGCTTCGGGATCAAGGCCGCGGTCTTCCCGCTGGCCTTCTGGCTGCCCGACTCCTACCCGACGGCGCCGGCGCCGGTGACCGCAGTCTTCGCCGGCCTGCTGACCAAAGTCGGCATCTACTCGATCATCCGCACCGAGACGCTGCTCTTCCCCGGCGAGCGGCTGAACACCGCATTGATGATCGTCGCGCTGCTGACGATGCTCGTCGGAATCCTGGGCGCGCTGGCGCAGAGCGACGTCAAACGCATGCTGTCCTTCACACTGACCAGCCACATCGGCTATCTGGTCTTCGGGCTCTCGCTGCTGTCGATCACCGGGATGTCGGCGACGATCTACTACGTCGCCCACCACATCACCATCCAGACCACGCTGTTCCTGGTCACCGGGCTGATCGAGCGCCGCTCCGGGACCTCGGCGGTGGACCGGCTGGGCGGGCTGGCGCGGATCTCGCCGGTGCTGGCGGTGCTGTTCTTCCTGCCGGCGATGAACCTGGCCGGCATCCCGCCGTTCAGCGGCTTCATCGGCAAGCTCGGGATGATCCAGGGCGGCGTCGCGGAGGGCACCGTGATCGCCTGGACGCTGGTGGTCGGCTCAGTGGTCACCTCGCTGCTGACGCTGCTGGCGCTGGCCCGCATCTGGTCCCGGGCGTTCTGGCGCCGCGCCGAGGACGCCGACGATCCCGATCCGCTGCTGATGTCGAAGACGCTGGCCCACGCCCGGGCGGCCAACAAGCGGCTGCTGCCGACGTCGATGACGGTGCCGACGGCGCTGCTGGTCGGACTCTCGCTGGCCTTCACCGTCTTCGCCGGCCCGCTGATGAGCTTCTCCCGGGCGGCGGCGCAGGACATGTACGAACGCGCCCCCTACCTCGAGGCGGTGCTGGGCGAGGAGCGCGTCGACGGCGTCCGGGCCGAGCTGCGGGAGCTGGCCGCGCAGGTCGACGGGATCGATACCGGCGACGGCGGCGCGGAGGAGTTCGCCCCGGTGCACACCTCGGTGGAGCCGCGCGACGCCCCGCAGCTGGAGACCGACGACGACGCCGACGACGGCGCGGGGAATTCCGGCGACGACCCAGGAGGTGAGTCCCGATGAGACGACCGAGGACCCCGCTGCGGCTGGAGATGCCGCTGATCGCCTTCCTGGCGTTCCTGTGGATGGCGGTCTGGCGCGACTTCACGCTCGGCACGCTGCTCGTCGGCCTGGTGCTCGGCACCGCTATCGTGCGGGTTTTCTACCTGCCGCCGCTGCGCGGCACCGGGCGCTTCAACCTGTTCTGGTGGGTCGTCTTCGCCGGGCGCTTCCTGGGGCGCATGGTGTTCGCCTCCTTCCAGGTGGCCTGGCTGGCCGTCGTCCGCGGCCCTCGGGTGCGCAGCGCGATCGTGGCGGTGCAGCTGCGCAGCCACGACGACTTCCTCGTCACGATGGTCGGCCACGCCGTCGTGCTGGTGCCGGGCTCGCTGGTGCTCGACGTCGACCGCACGACGACCACGCTGTACCTGCACTGCCTGGACTTCCGCGGGCCGGAGGATGCCGACCGGGTGCGCCGTTCGGTGCTGCGCGACGAGGCGCTGCTCATCCGCGCCGGCGGGACCCCGTCGGACCTGGCCGGGATCCGCGCGGAGAAGCGTCTGGGCCGCACTCCCGGGCTCAGCCCCGCCGAGCTGCGGGCGCATCCGCCGATCGGCGGGTCCGCGACCCGCGGTGCGGCACCGGGCGGCCTCGACGCTTCCGGGGAGGGGAGATCGTGATGCTGGAGACTGCGATGCTGATCACCCAGACGCTGCTCGGCGCGGCCGTGCTCTGCGCAGTGGTCCGCGTCTTCCGCGGCCCCTCGGTGCTCGACCGGGTCATCGCCGTCGACGTGACCCTGCTGGTGGTCTCCTCGATGCTGCTGGTGGACATGATCGCCCGCGACCATCGGGACTTCGTGCTCTTCGTCATCGCCGGGGCGATGATCGGCTTCCTCGGCGCCGTCGCGATCGCCCGCTTCGTCCCGGTGCGCCGCACCGAGCAGGTCGCTCGGCCACATCCGACCGGGGCCGCCGCGGACCAGCCCAGCACGGCCCGGACGGCGGGGGCCGAGCCCTCGCGACCGACGTCGGAGGTCGTCGACGAGGAGGACCCGGCGACGTCGTGGTTCACCGCCCTGGCCCGCTCGCGGCGCGAGCAGCAGCGGCAGGACGACGCCCGGCGGGAGCACGAGGCGGACTCCGGTGCGCACCGGCGGGAGGAGGAACGATGAGCGAGCTGGATCCGATCCTCGACGGCGTCGCGGCGGTGTTCCTGGTGATCGGCGGACTGATGTCGCTGGCCGCCGGCGTCGGGCTGCTGCGCTTCCCGGACCTGCACTCGCGGATGCACGCGGCCACCAAGCCCCAGGTGCTCGGGCTGCTGATGTTCGTGCTGGCCGCCGCGCTGACCTGGCGCAGCTGGGAGCTGGTCGCCATCGCGCTGCTGACCTGGGGCGTGCAGATCCTCACCGCGCCGGTCAGCGCGCATATGGTCGGCCGAGCCGGGTACCGGAGCCGGCATGTCCGGCGCGACGTGCTCGTCGTCGACGAGCTGGCCCGCGCCGTCGACCGCATCGCCCACGAGGACACCGCCCGTCCGGAGCTCGACGAGGACCGGCCGAGCTCCTGACGGCCCCGCCGCCGCCCCGGGCGGGTCGGAGGTCCTGATGTCATCGAGTGGCCGCCGGTGACGAGAGTTCTGTGCCTGAGGAGGGGATCGGCGGCGGATTCGTCGTCACCGGCGGCCACTCGACGGATCAGCGCCGGATGGGGGCACCGTCCCAGCCCTGTCGACGCAGGGCGTCCACGATCCGGGCTATCGCCGGGGCCCAGCCGTCGTATGTATGACGCCGGGTGATCCGCACCTCGATCCACCCGTGGTCCGCGGCGAGTTCGGCGCGATGCACATCGCGCTCGACCTGGCGCGGGTCGGAGTGGTGGGTGCCCTCGTACTGCACGGCGACCCGCTGCTCGCGGAAGAGCAGGTCCGGCTGGAAGAGCCTGCGTCCCTGCGCGTCGACGACCCACTCGTTGACCTCGGGCTCGGGCAGGCCGGCCAGCATGATGGCCACGCGCAGCCGCGTCTCCTGCGGAGAATCCGCTCCGGGGCGTGCGAGTCCGGCGGCGCGGCGCACCCGTCGGATCCCGCGGCTTCCGGCCTTCGACTGCACCGCGGCGAGGAGGTCCTCGGGCGCGGCGGCCGCGACGCCGGGTCCCTCGAAGGCGATCCTCGGGCTCCTGAGCAGCGCGTCGGCGGAGACGACGGCCTCGACCAGCGACTGCGACGCCGCACGATCCGCCCAGGTCCATGCGGGCGTGGTGACCGGGATGCCGGCGACCTCGGTGATGAACTCGCCGGAGATGTCAGCCCGGTGCGGCACGATCAGTCCTGGTCGTCGGACTCGTCCGCCGTCGCGCGGCACGGTGAGGTGATGGGGCGTCCGGAGCCGTTCCTCCCAGAGCCCGAGGAGTGCGGCGGCGGTGCCATGGGTCGCCACTCGGGCGGTCCCGCGGGTCAGGCCCTGGAGCAGCGCGATCTCGCGGGCCTCAGGATGGGCGGAGTCGTCAACTCCGCGATACACGTCGGTGGCCAGCCGTTCGACGGTGCGGTGGTACTGGCCGCGGCGCACGTCACGCGCAGCGAGTCCTTCGTCGTCGAGGAGCTGGGCCCGTGTGCGGCCGGCCGTGCCGGCGCGGATCGGTGCTCCGTGCCGGCGGTCGCCGAGGACGAGGTCGTCTGTGACCGAGGGGTCGGACGGGGAGGGAGACATGGCCCCATCCCAGAGGGCGGCTCGCGCTCCCGCCAGCGCTACGAGGGTCGCTGTGGATGACGCGGCGCGTCGTGCGGCAGGGCCTCGACGCTGTGCAGGAACCTCCCGCGTCCCGCCTCGGGCCCGCGTCGGGCCCGCATCGAGTGGCCGCCGGTGACGAAAATTCTGCGCCTGACGAGGGGACCGGCGGCCGATTCATCGTCACCGGCGGCCACTCGATGCCGGGGAGGAGGGCGGAGCGGGGCCTCAGACCTCCGAGGGGTCCTGATAGGCGCCCTTGATCTTGCGCATCGAGGCCTTCGCCCCGCGCTGGGAGAGCACCTGCACGCCGGCCGAGATCGCCGAGGAGCTGATCGCGAAGATCAGCGCCTTCCGCAGCGAGATCTCGTCCTCGTCGGCGCCCTTCGGGGTCTCCTCGCCGGTGGCCTGCTTCCAGACGAACTCGAAGGCCTTCGTGGCCGCGAAGCCGCCGGCCAGCGAGATCCCGGTGGTCAGCAGCTTGTCCATGATCTTGTCCATCGGCACTCCTCGCCGCTCGGTCTCTGTGCGCACCCGGCCGACGCCGCGCGGACCGCGGGCGGCCGACCTGGCCCCCAGCCTAGCCCAGCCGTGGCAGGCGTGGTCATCTCCCCGGCCTGCCCGTGCCCGTCGCGCCGGTCGTGGGGTACGGTGGGCCACGTCATTCGAGACACGACAGGGGAGCGCCCCTCGGCACGCACGTGCCGGAAGGCGCTGAGAGTGGGCTGAAGGCCCAGACCCTCGAACCTGATCAGGCCAGCACCTGCGAAGGAAGTCGAGACTCGTCCTCGGATGCCGGATCGCCGACGACGGCGGCACCCGTCCGCACCTCTGCGGATCCGCCGCGCCGTCGCCTCCGGCTCTCTCCTGCGTGCTCGTGGTCCATCACTGTCACGACCAGGGAGCATCATGAGCAGCACCGCCGCATCGACGTCAGCCTCCACGACGATCCAGGGCGCGAGGACCGCGCGCTGGTCGGTCTCGGACATCGTCGTCGCCTCCACCCTCGCCGTCGCCGCCGGCGTCATCTTCTGGGGATGGAACCTCAGCTATCAGGTCGTCGGCGGCCTCTTCGCCGCATATCCGCCGGCGGCCACCATCGTCCACGGCATGTGGCTCTTCCCCGGCGTGCTCGGCGCGCTGGTCATCCGCAAACCCGGCGCGGCGATCTACTGCGAGCTCGTCGCCGCCGTCGTCTCCGCCCTGCTGGGCTCCCAGTGGGGGCTGACCGTGCTGTCCTCGGGCTTCGTGCAGGGGCTGGGCGCCGAGCTGGTCGTGATGGCCTTCCTCTACCGTCGCTTCACCCTCGACGTCGCCGTGCTCGCCGGCGCGCTCTCGGGCTTCTTCGGCGGAGCCACCTACCACTGGGTCATCCCGATGTACGCCTATGCGCCGCTGGAGACCGTCGTCCACATCGGCTGCTTCGCCCTCTCCGGGGCGATCATCGCCGGAGCGCTGATGTGGGCCGCGACCCGCGGGCTGGCGGCGACCTCGGTGCTCGGGCCGCTGGCCTCGCGGCGGGCCCACCGGGAGCCCGTCGTCGGCGCCGGAGCGGGCCGATGAGCGCGACGTCGACGCCCCGGGAGATCCTCGACGGCGCCCGGCGCGGGACGGCGCCGGGCGTCTCCGGGCCGTCCAGGCCGTCCGCGTCCCGCTCGTCCGCGCGTCCGGCCGGCGTCGAGGTCCGGGCAGAGGGCTGGACGTTCCAGCACGCCGACCGTCCCGCCCCGGCGCTGGAGGACCTGGACCTGCACCTCGCCCCGGGGGAGAAGGTCCTGCTGGCCGGTCCCTCGGGCGCGGGGAAGTCCACGCTGCTGCACGGGCTGGCCGGAGTGCTCCATGACGAGGACGCCGTCTCGGCCGGCACGCTGCGCCTCGACGGCGCGGCCCCCGACGCCGCCCGCGGCCGGGCCGGGCTGATGCAGCAGGACCCCGAGTCGCAGGTGGTGCTCTCGCGGATCGGCGACGACGTCGCCTTCGCCGCGGAGAACCTCGCGGTGGAGCGGGAACAGATCTGGGAGCGGGTGCGCGAGGTGCTCGCCGCCGTCGGCCTTGGACCCGGTGCGGAGGATGCGGACGAGACCGCCCTGCTGCTCGACCACCCCACCGCCGAGCTCTCCGGCGGGCAGAAGCAGCGCCTCGCGCTGGCCGGGATCCTGGCGATGCGCCCGGGGCTGCTGCTGCTCGACGAGCCGACGGCGAATCTCGACCCGGCCGGCGTCGCCCAGGTCCGCGACGCGGTCCTCGCCGCCGCCGCGGCCACCGGGGCGACGCTGGTCGTCGTCGAGCATCGGCTGGGCGTTTGGGCCGAGCACTGCGACACGCTGGTCGTCCTCGAAGCCGGCGGCGGGGTGCGCCGCCGCGTCGACGCCGCGCGGGTCGCCGAGGACGAGCCGCTGCGCGAGGAGCTCGCGGCCATGGGGCTCTGGGTCCCCGACCGGCCGCCGCAGCTGCCGACGTGGTCGCCGCGCCGCGGCGTCGCCGACGACGGGCCGGCGGGGGCAGCCGACGAGACGCTGCTGTCCGCCGCGGGGCTCGCCGTCGGGCGCACCGCCCCGCGCCGGGCCCGAGGCGAGGGGCGACGGCGCGGTCGAGGACCCGGCCGGCGGCGCAGACCGCGCGCCGGATCGGCGCCCCGGCCGGTGCTCGAGGGCGTGGACCTGACGCTGCGCCGCGGTCGAGCCCTGGGGCTGACCGGGCGCAACGGCGCGGGGAAGTCCACGCTGCTGCTCAGCCTGGCCGGACTGCTGCCGCGCCATGGCGGCCGGCTGGTCGCCGGGACGGGGCTGATCAGCGGCTCCGGCGACGCCGGCGCGGCGGCCGGCCGGGAGCGGCTGGGCGAAGACCCGGGCAGCTGGCGTGCGGCCGATCTGGTCGCCCGCCTCGGGATGGTCTTCCAGGAGCCGGAGCACCAGTTCGTCCGCTCCACCGTCCGCGAGGAGCTCGCCCTCGGCGCGCACCAGGCCCGGCGGCCGGGCACCTCCGAGCCGCTGTTCACCGCCGAGCAGGTCGAGGCGCGCGTGGCCGAGCTGCTCGAGCGGCTGCGGCTGACCGAGCTGGCCGAGGCCAACCCCTTCACCCTCTCCGGCGGGGAGAAGCGCCGGCTGTCGGTGGGCACTGTGCTCTCCGCCGGTCCGGCGGTGCTGCTGCTCGACGAGCCGACCTTCGGCCAGGACGCCCACACCTTCGCCGAGCTGGTCCGGCTGCTGCGCGAGCACCTCGACGCCGGCGGGGCGCTGATCGCGGTCACCCATGACGTCGCCTTCCTGCAGGCCCTGGACGCCGAGGAGCTGCGGCTCGGCGAGGAGCCGGCGAGCCCGGAGCGGCGGGAGGACGCCGACGCCGAGCCCGCCGCCGGCTCCACCGTCCCGATGCTCTCCGGCGTGCGCAGCGAGTCGGCCCTGGGCCGCCGCGGCGCGCCGGCCAAGCTCGCCGCCGTGCTGCTGGTGACCGTGGCCCTGGTGGCGACGATGGACTGGGTCAGCTCGGCGGTGGTGATCGTCGCAGGCCTGCTGCTCGTCCCGGCCGCCGAACTTCGGCTCGGCCAGTTCCTGAAGCGCCTGTGGCCCTTCGCCGTCGGCGCCGTCGTCGCGGTCTGGGGCACCGCCGTCGCCGCCGAGGCCTCCGGAGAGATGCTGCTGGACCTCGGCTTCACCACCGTCTCGGCGGGTTCGCTGGAGCTCGGCGCGGCCATGGGCGCCCGCGCGCTGGCCATCGTCATCCCCTCGGTGCTGGTCTTCTCCACTACGGATCCGACGGATCTCGCCGACGGGCTGGCCCAGCAGCTGCGGCTGCCGGCGCGCTTCGTCCTCGGCGCGCTGGCGGCGATGCGGCTGCTCGGACTGCTGGCCCAGCACTGGACGACGATCGGCCATGCCCGCCGCGCCCGCGGAATCGGAGCCCACGGCGGGTTCGTCGCCCGCGTCGGCGCGACGGCCTCGCAGGCCTTCGGGCTGCTGGTGCAGGCGATCCGCATCGCCACCCGGCTGGCGGTGACCATGGAATCCCGCGGCTTCGGCGCCGGGCCGCGCACCTGGGCCCGGCCCGCGCGGACCGACGCGGCCGACGTCGGACTGATCCTCGGCGGGCTGGCGCTGGCGGCGCTCGCGACGGCGGTCTCGATCCTGGTCGGGGCCTGGAACCCGGTGTGGTGAGGTGGGGCCCGTCCCCGCGCCCTCGCCCGGGCGCCCAGCCTTGACCGGCGTCGTGCCGCGGCCGGACGCTCGACGGTGAGGGCGGTCGCTGTCGGCCGCCGGAGGCGCCGCATCAGGAGGGAGCCCCGATGTCCGAGGCCACGCTGACCTGCACCACCTATATCCGCGCCGCCGACCACCAGGTCTGGGACGCGCTGACCGATCCGGCGGCGACGTCCCGCTGGTGGGGCGTGCGCTTCGAGACCGACTGGCGCCCGGAGTCCTCGATGACCTGGTCCGAGGAGACCCCGCGGGGCACTGTGCGCACCGCCGGACCGGGCCAGAAGGTCCTGGAGGCCGAACGGCCGCGACGGCTGGCCTACACCTGGCATGTCTTCACCGCCGAATGGGCGGCGGCCCAGGGAGTGGACGAGGCGCTGCACGACCGGCTCGTCCACGAGGGCGCCTCCCGCGTCACCTTCACCGTCGATCCGGCCGGCGGGCCGGTGCGGCTGCAGCTGGTCCATGAGTTCGACGTCGACGGCGCGCTGCGCTCGATGGTGGGCCGGGGATGGCCGGCGCTGCTGGCCAGCCTGAAATCGCAGCTGGAGACCGGCGAGCCGCTGGCGGATCTGGATCCGTCGGCGGCCGATCGCTGACGCCCCGCAGACTGCGGCCGGGAGCAGGTCGTAGGCTGGAGGCATGCGCATCGCAGCAGCTCAGCTCGTCACCGGCGAGGACCCGCAGCAGAACCTCGAGCTCGTCCGCGAGTGGACGCAGCGGGCCGCCGAGGCCGGCGCCGACGTCGTCGTCTTCCCCGAGGCGACGCAGCGCGCCTTCGGACACAGCCTGACGGCGATCGCCGAGCCGACCGACGGGCCCTGGGCGACGGCCGTCCGGGAGATCGCCTCAGACCACGACGTCGTCGTGGTGGTCGGCATGTTCACCCCCGCGCCGCCGAGTGACCAGGGCCGCGAACGGGTGGCCAACACGCTGCTGGCCGTCGGCCCCGGCGTCGAGGCCTCCTACGACAAGATCCACCTCTACGACGCCTTCGGCTTCCAGGAGTCCGCCACAGTGGGGCCGGGGGAGGCCCCGGCGCGCGTCGACGTCGACGCGGCCACCTTCGGGCTGGCGACCTGCTACGACATCCGCTTCCCGGACCTGTTCACCGCCCATGCCCGCGCCGGCGCGATCGCGACGATCCTGCCGGCCTCCTGGGGCGCCGGGCCGGGCAAGGTCGACCAGTGGCGGCTGCTGGCCCGGGCCCGGGCGCTGGACTCGACGCAGTACGTCATCGCCTGCGGCCAGGGACTGCCGTCGGCGGCCGGCGTGGAGCCCGTCGACGGCGCGCCGACCGGCGTCGGCCACTCGATGATCATCGGCCCGACCGGCGAGGTGCTCGCCGAGGCGGGCGAGGCTCCGCAGCTGCTGGTGGCCGACCTCGACGTCGACGCCGTCGCCTCCGCGCGCGAGCGGCTGCCGGTGCTGGCCAACGCCCGGGAGATCCCGCAGCGCTGAGACCTGCGCAACATGCCGCCCCGCCGCGCGCGGGTGTGGTTCCATAGTTCCGTGACACGGGGTGCCGCGATCTGCGGCTGAGATGACACCCGTCGAACCTGATCCAGTTCGCACTGGCGAAGGGAATGTCCGTCACGGTGCGGCCCGCCGTCGCACCCGGAGCGCAGCGGTCGACTGAGGCCGTCGACGCGCGCATCCGCCCGGCGCATGCTCCTTCGCCTCGAGACGAGAGGCACATATGAGCACCGACCCCCAGCATCACGGGACCGCCGACGTGGACACCTCCGCCAATCCGGCCCCGCCGCTGGCCGACCAGCTCGTGCTGGTCACCGGCGGCGCCCGCGGCCTCGGGGCGGCGATCACCCGGGCCTTCCTCCGCGAGGGGGCCGGCGTGGTGATCAACTACCACCGGTCCCGCGGGGCCGCCGAGGCGCTGGCCGCCGAGCACCCGCAGCAGGCGCTCGCCGTCGCCGCCGACGTCCGCGACGCCGCCCAGGTCCGGGCGCTGGTCGAGACGGCGCGCGAGCACTTCGGCCGACCGATCACCACAGTGGTCAACAACGCGCTGGTGGACTTCGCCTTCACCGGAGACGCCCGATCGACGGCCGCCGAGATCACCGCCGCCGAGCTCTCGACGCAGTTCGCCGGCTCGGTGCAGGCTCCGCTGCAGGTCATCCAGGCCGCGCTGCCCGGGATGCGCGAGGCCGGCGTCGGCCGGATCATCTCAGTGGGCACCAACCTCTTCCAGCACCCGGTGGTGCCGTACCACGACTACACCGCCGCCAAAGCGGCGCTGCTCTCGCTGACCAGGACCCTCGCCGAGGACCTGGGGCCGGAGGGGATCACCGTCAACATGATCTCCGGCGGGCTGCTGCGCAGCACCGACGCCTCCGCGGCCACGCCGACCGAGGTCTTCGACGCCATCGTCGCGTCCACGCCGCTGCGCCGGGTCACCACCCCGGAGGAGCTGGCCGACGCCGCGGTCTTCTTCGCCTCGCCCTGGGCGCGCGGGGCGACGGGGCAGAACCTGATCGTCGACGGCGGGCTGGTGAAGGGATGAGCCCGAAGCCGGCACACCTCAACCTCTTCCTCCACGGCGCCGGCCACCACAAGGCCGCCTGGCGGGCGCCGGACTCGTCCGCCGACCAGCTGGCCGACCTGGGCTGGTACGAGGAGATCGCCCGCATCGCCGAGCGCGGGCTGCTGGACGCGGTCTTCCTGGCCGACGGGCAGTCGATCAGCATCACCGGCGTCGAGGACGGGCCGATGTGGCACTTCGAGCCGCTGACCCTGCTGACCGCGCTGAGCCGCGCCACGGAGCGCATCGGGCTGGTCTCCACAGTGTCGGCGACGTTCTACACGCCCTTCCACGCCGCTCGACTGCTGGCCAGCCTGGCCCGCATCTCCGGCGGGCGGCTCGGCTGGAACGTGGTGACCTCCATGTTCGACGCCGAGGCGCAGAACCACGGGATGGAGGCCATGCCGCCCCATGACCTCCGGTACGGCCGGGCCGAGGAGTTCGTCGACGTCGTCTCCCGGCTGCTCGACTCCTGGCCGGAGGACTCGCTGGTGGTCGAGCGCGACGGTCGCTACGTCGACGGCTCCCGACTGGCCCCGCTGGAGCACGCCGGCGAGCACTTCGCCGTCCGTGGGCCGCTGAACGTCCCCCGCCCGCCGCAGGGACCGCCGGTGCTCTTCCAGGCCGGCTCCTCCGAGCAGGGCCGGGATCTGGCCGCGCGGCGGGCGGAGGCGATCTACGCGGTCGCCTACGACCTCGCCGCCGGGCAGGAGTACCGCGGCGATGTGCGCGCCCGGATCGCCGCGGCGGGTCGAGACCCGGACACTGTGGCGGTCATGCCCGGACTGGTGACCTATGTCGGCTCGACCATGGCCGAGGCCCGGGCGAAGCAGGCCGCCCTCGACGAGCTGCTGCCGGTGGAGGACTCGCTGCGCCAGCTGGCGGTCTTCACCCAGCAGGACACCTCAGACTGGGAGCTCGACGCCACGGTGCCGGAGCTGCCGCCGCTGGAGGATTTCACCGGGCCGCAGGGCCGCTATGCGACGATCCTGCGGATCATCGAGTCGGAGCGTCCGACGGTGCGGCAGCTGCTGGGTCGGCTCGCCGCCGGGGGAGGACACTGTACGATGGTCGGCACGCCGGAGTCCGTCGCCGACGAGATCGAGCGTTGGCTCGACCACGGCGGCGCCGACGGATTCAACCTCATGCCGCCGGCACTGCCGGCGAGCCTGGAGGACTTCGTGGACCTGGTGGTCCCGGAGCTGCAGCGCCGCGGCCGGTTCCGCACCGCGTACGAGGCGACGACGCTGCGCGGGCATCTGGGGCTGGAGGTGCCGGAGCCGGTGCGGGTCAGTCGTCCAGCGGGCGGCCCACCGGCAGATCCTCCGCCAGCAGGGCGGTCAGCTCGGCGGTGAGATCGTGGTCGACGGGCACCTCGACGTCGTCGATCCGGGAGACCGGCGAGACCAGCCGCACCGAGGACGCCAGGAAGACGTGGTCGGCGGCGTGCAGCTCCTCCGGGGTCAGCGGGCCGTAGCCCAGCTCCCACCCGGCGCGCTCGGCGGCGGCGAAGATCGCCCCCTGCGTGGTGCCGGGCAGGATGCCGGACTCCCGCTCCGGGGTGGACAGCCGGGGCGGCGAGCCCTCGGCCCCGCGGTGCACCAGCAGCACCGTCGACGTCGGGCCCTCGAGCACCTGTCCGTCGCTGGTGCGGAAGATGACGTCGTCGAAGCCGTGCTGCTTCGCATGGCGCAGTGCGGCCATGTTGACCGCGTAGCTCAGCGTCTTCGCGCCCAGCAGCAGCCAGGGGGCGCGCTCGGCGGCGGTGGAGTCATGGCCGCGGTCGAGCAGGGTGACGGCGATCGGCTCGCCGCGGGAGGCCAGCAGCGCCTCCGGGGCGGGGGTGAGCAGCACCCAGGCGGTGCCGGCGAAGGCCGGGTCGTCGGCGGCCGGCTCGCCCTCGACACCGCGGGTGACCACGAGCTTGATGGTCAGATGCTCCGGCAGCGTGCCGCGGGTGCTGAACTCCTCGATGCCCAGGTCGACGGCGGCCCGCCAGGACTCCGCCGGCGGCAGCGGCAGCTCGCAGATCCCGGCCGAGCGCGCCAGACGGCGCAGGTGGGCGTCCAGCTTCCGGATCTCGCCGCCGAGGCAGTACATCGTCTCGAAGACGCCGTCGCCGCGGATCGCGCCGAGGTCGGTCACCCGCAGCTGGGGCTGGTGCGGGTCGAAGATCATCCCGTGGGGGTGCTCGGCATCGATGCGCACGCCGACGGCCGCGACGGAGTCCTCCTGAAAATGCTCAGCCATGCTGGCCAGCATAGGCCCTGCCTCCGCCTCGCGGGCACCCGCACCGCCCGGTCAGCGGCTTCAGGGCCGTAGGATGGGGGCGGCGTCGGACGGCCGACCGGAGGGGGTGAGCAGTCACTGTGCTGTGGCCGCTGAGCGTGCTGGGCCTGGAGGGCCTCGCCGACTGGATATTCGCGATGCTCGTGGTCCTCGAGATCGTCGTGCGCCTGGCGGTGCTGGGCATCGTGCCGGACGACCGGCGTCCCAACACGGCCATGGCCTGGCTGCTGGCCATCTTCTTCATCCCGGTGGTGGCCCTGCCGCTGTTCCTGCTGATCGGCCGCAACAAGCTCTCCGCCAAGCGTCAGGAGCGCCAGGCCTGGATCAATCGGGAGCTGCTGGAGATCACCAGCCACATGGACCTCTCCGACCAGCTGCGCGCCGACGACGCGCAGCTCGGCGCCACCGCCGCGCTGAACCGCAATCTCGGAGCCTTCCCGCTGCAGGAGGGCAATCGGATCCGGCTGGTGCCCGACTACCGCGAGGCCTTCGAGTGGATGGTCGCCAGCATCGACGCCGCCGAGGACTATGTCCATGTGCTCTTCTACATCGTCGGCGACGACGAGGAGTACGCCGGCCCGGTGCTCGACGCGCTGGAGCGTGCCGCCGAGCGCGGCGTCACCGTGCGGCTGCTCTACGACCACCTGGGCACCATGCGCGTGCACGGCTACCGGCGGCTGGTCCGTCGGCTCCGGAGATCACAGATCCAGTGGCACCGCGTGCTGCCGGTGCGGCCGTTCCGGGGTCGGTTCTCCCGGATCGACCTGCGCAACCACCGCAAGATCGTCGTCGTCGACGGCAGGACCGCGCTGACCGGCTCGGCGAACCTCATCGAGCCGCACTACCAGCGCCCGGCGGCCGCGCGGATGGGCCGCCGCTGGGTGGAGATGACCGCAGTGCTCACCGGTCCGGCGGTCACCGGTCTGGACATCGTCTTCGCCTCCGACTGGTACGCCGAGACCGGCGAGAGCCTCGGCGACATGCTGCGCGTCGACGTCGCGGCCGACGAGCGGGCCTCGGGCGGCTCGCTGGTGCAGGTCGTGCCCTCCGGTCCCGGCTTCCCCGACGAGAACAACCTGCGACTGTTCAACGACCTCATCTACCAGGCCACCGAGCGGGTGATCATCTGCACCCCCTACCTGGTGCCCGACGACTCGCTGCTCTACGCGATCACCAACGCCGCCCACCGCGAGGTCGACGTGACGCTGATGGTCTCGCGGAAGGCCGACCAGTTCATGGTCCAGCACGCCCAGCAGTCCTACTACCAGCAGCTGCTCGAGGCCGGAGTGCGCATCCACCGGTATCCGGATCCGGACGTGCTGCACGCGAAGTTCATGATCATCGACGACGACGTCGCCGTCATCGGGTCCTCGAACATGGACATGCGGTCGTTCTCGCTGAACCTCGAAGTCACGCTGATGATCGTCGATCCGGAGAAGGTCCGCGAGCTGGAGACGGTCTTCGCCCGATACCGCTCGGTCTCCTCGTTGCTGACGCTGCACGACTGGACGAACCGCCCCTGGCACGTGCGCTACCTGGACAACGTCTTCCGACTGACCTCCGCCCTGCAGTGAGCCCCGCCCCCGCCTCGGGCGCAGCCCTCCGGCCTGCGACGATGGGCTAAGCTGGACGGGATCGCCGTCGCGCCGCACCGGGCGCCGGCGCTCCGCATCACCGCACTGCATCCCATCCGGAGAGACGATGAGCACAGACCCGCGCTCGGGGGGCGACTCTGCTCCGTCGCGGCGACGGTTGGTGTGCGCGGTCGCGCTGACCTCGGCCCTCGCGCTCTCCTCCTGCTCCGCCGTCGCCGGGGACGACTCCAGCACCGGCTCGCGCGACCCGTACGCCGCAGTGGCCACCGATGCCTCGGGCGGGGTCGCGCGCGACGCGGCCGCCTCCGGCGACGAGGACGTCGCCGCGGTGCGGCTGGACCGGGAGGAGATGCAGGAGGTGCTCCTCGGGGAGGGGGAATACCCCTTCGCCGCCGACGAGATCGTCCGGCGCGCCGGCCTGGAGTACTTCGAGGAGAACATCGGCATCACCGGAACGGCCTATCGCCGCAGCTTCGGCGAGGACGAGGCCTGCGCCCGGCAGATGGACACGGTCAACGAGCGCCTGGTCGGGGAGGCACCGGTCGACGGCGTCTACCGCGAGGCCACAGTGACCGACGACGCCGGCGAGCACACTGTCCACGTCTGGATGCTCGCCTACGACCGTCCCGTCTCCCGGGGCGAGGTCTGGGACGAGGTCCTGGCCGCCTGCGACGGGACTTCGCTGGAGAGCCGCCACGACGGCGTCAGCTTCAGCGCGCTCGCCGAGGGACCCTTCCGCGGCCTGTCGATGTCCATCGACGACCGCGGCCGCGCCGTCCAGGCCCCGGAGCGGGGGGCCGACGGCGAGTCCCCGGCCGCGTCGACGGACGGGACCGTCTCCTCCCGGGTGGACGGCTTCTCCGTCACCGCGGACCTCGGCCACCACGTGCTGAGCATCTCCAGCGTGGGACTGAGCCGCGAGTCCTTCGACCAGGCCCTGGAGGTCCAGCGGGCGGCCCTGGAGGAGCACCCGGGCCTGCTCGGCTGAGCACGCCCCCGCTCCCGCGCCGGCCCGCTCCGGTCACCCGGGGAAGTCCACCCCGAGCGTGCCGAGCACGCCCGCGGCCTTGGCGACGATCTCCTCCCATTCCGCGGCGGGATCCGAATCGGCGACGATGGCCCCGCCGAGGCCCAGATGCATCCGCGCTGATCCCGGTGCGGAGTCGTGCTCCAGCACCAGCGTGCGGATCAGCACGGAGAGGTCGGCGGCGCCTGTGGTGCTGAAATACCCCGCCACCCCGGCGTAGGGGCCGCGTCGGCCGGTCTCCAGCCGCTCGAGGATCTCCAGCGTGGAGAGCTTCGGCGCCCCGGTCATCGAGCCGGGCGGGAAGGCGGCGGCGACGACGTCGGCATGGGCGACGCCCGCGGCCGCGCGGGCGCTGACCGTCGAGACCATCTGATGCACCGTCGGGTAGCTCTCGATCGCGCAGAGCCGCTCGGTGCGCAGCGTGCCCGGCTCGGCGTGGATCGACAGGTCGTTGCGCGCCAGATCGGTGATCATCACGTTCTCCGCGCGGTCCTTCGGGTGGGCGGCCAGCTCCTCGGCCAGCGCTGCGTCCTCGGAGGCGTCGACGCCGCGCGGCCGCGTGCCCTTGATCGGCTCGGTGCGCGCGGTGCCGCCGGCGGAGAGGCTCAGGAAGCGCTCCGGCGAGGTGGAGAGCAGATCCACCGCGCGGTCGGCGCCGGGGAAGCGCAGCATCTGGGTGAACGGCGCCCGGTTGGCCGTGCGCAGCCGGCGATACAGGCCCAGCACGTCCAGGGTCCCGTCGGCGCCGGCGGTCAGGCGGCCGGTCACCGCCGTGGTCAGGCAGACCTCGTACGTTGTGCCCTCGCGGATCTCGGCCAGCGCCGCGTCGATCGCGGCCAGATGGCGGGTGCGCGCGTCGCGGACGGCGAGCTCGGCGACCGTCGGCGGCACACCGGGCGCGTCGTCCCCTCCGGGGCTGCGGTCGGCGGGCCGCGCCGCGGCGACGGCCTCGGCGACGGCGGCGTCGACGGCGGCCGTCCAGTCGGGGTCCTCGCCGAGGCTCTGTCGCTCCACAGTGCCGGCGGCATGGTCGACGACGACGGCGTGCGTCGCGCGGAAGAGCCGGGCGTCGTCAGCGTCGGGCTCGGGCTCGGCCGGAGCCCCGGAGGCGGCCTCGGCGGAATCTTCGGCGGAGGGCGCGGCGGAGCGTCCGGCGACGGCGGGAGTCGGTCCGTGCCCGGGCCGCGGGGCGAGCTCGTGCCAGAGCTCGTGGCCCAGCCAGCCGACCCAGCCCAGGGCGAAGTCCGGCGAGTCGTCGTCGGCGCCCCCGGGGTCCCCGGCGTCTCCGGCCTCCTCGGCGGCTGTGCGGGCGTGCGGCCAGCGACGGCGCAGCCAGGCGAAGAAGCCCTCCTCGGTGCGGTGCTCGCCGTCGGGGGTGGTCTCGACGGTCACGCCGTCGCGGTGGCGCATGTCGACGGCGTGCGGGCCGCGGGAGAGCGCGATGATGCTGCGCCGGCTGCGCGGCCCGGCCCCGGAGGTCGCGTGGTCGCTGCTGTCCAGCAGCGCCGCCGGCGTCGCCTCCGCGTCCGTCGGGCGGAGTCGGGCGAAGAGCGCCACGGCGAGGTCCTCGGGCAGTCCGTCGGCCCCGAGATCGGCGGCGGCGACGGGCGCGCGGACGACCGGCGGCTCACCCATCGACGGCTCGCCCCTCGCCGAGCAGTCGGCGCCGGCGGATCAGGTGGCGCACGCCGTCGGCGGTGATCGCCGCGCCGATGAGGATCTGGACGATGGAGATCCACACCGACCAGCCCTCCGGATCGATCAGCAGGACGCCGGTCAGGGCGATGCAGAGGCCCGCGACGACGGTGCCCCAGGAGGCGCGGCGCGGCTGGACCACGACGTCGTGGGCGGATCCCTCGTCGGAGGCTCGAGGATCTCGTGGATGCGGCATGGATCCAGTCTAGGGCGCAGTCGCCGGCGAGCGCCGGGCGAGGCTGCCCGTGGCGGCTCTCCCCGCGGCGGTACGATGGCCGGCGTGACCGACCACAGCACCGAGACTCGAGACCCGGACCCGGCCGCGTGCGCCGGCTCCTCCGCCCCCGACGCCGTGGACGCGGAGCAGGCTCCACGTCGCGGCCGTCCGCGCAGCGTCGCCTCGCATCAGGCGGTGCTCACCAGTGTCGCCCGGCTGCTCGACGTCGAGCAGGTCGGCTACGACTCGCTGACCATCGAGCGGATCGCCGCCGAGGCCGGCGTGGGCAAGCAGACCATCTACCGCTGGTGGTCGAGCAAGGCCGCCGTCGTGCTGGAGGCCCTGCTGGCCGGGCATATGCGCATGGAGTTCGCCCCGCTGCCGGACACCGGGGACCTCCGCGCGGACCTGCACCAGTGGATGGACGACACGCTGGAGCTGGTCTTCACTGAGGAAGCCGTCGGGATGGCGCGCAGCATCATGCAGGCGCTGGTCACTCCGGGCGCGGCCGACGAGGAGCTGCTGGCCACCACGCGGTTCTGGGAGGACACCCCGCTGGTCGAGCGGATCGCCGCCGAGCGCGCCGCCGGACGGCTGCGGGAGGAGACGGTGCCGGAGGCGATGTCCGCGGCGCTGACCGATCCGCTGCTGCTGCGCATCGTCTCCACCGGACGCCCCGGCGACAACTGGGCGCATTCGCTGGTCGACACGGTGCTGGACTCCACGCTGCGCTGAGCGGCGCGGGGTCGCGGGATCCCGAGGCACGGGGCGCGGGACGGCAGGAGGGTCTCGCTGCTCCGCGGTGCGGCGGTGTGATCTCTCTGACATTGATTTCCGAGACGCATCGGGCCGTATTAGGCTGGGTGCGGCGGTCGCTCGACCGTCCCGTTCCGTGCCTCAACCTCGTCCCCGGAGGCTGCCGCCCATGGCTGCTCTGCTGCATCGACTCGGACTGCTCGCCGCCCGTCGCGCCAAGACCGTCATCGCGGCCTGGCTCGCGGTGCTGGCGCTGGCGGTCACCTCCTTCCTGGCCTTCGGCGGGCAGCTGACCGATCAGATCTCGCTGCCCGACCTGGAGACCACCCGCGTCACCGACCGGCTCGCCGACGAGCTGCCCGACGTCTCCGGCGGCTCGGCCACGGCGGTGCTGCGCACCGACGACGGCGAGGCCTTCACCGACGCGCAGCAGGACGCCGTCGCCGACCTCGCCGAGGAGGTCGAGTCCGTCGAGGCCGTGGACGGCGTCACCGATCCCTTCGCCGCCGCGCAGGACCGTCAGGAGCAGCAGGGCCAGCTCTCCGAGTCGCGCACCGAGATCGAGGACTCGCGCGAGGAGATCTCCGACGGCCGCGAGCAGATCGAGCAGGGCCGCGAGCAGCTCGACCAGGCCCAGGAGGAGCTCGACGCCGCGATCGACGGGGCGCAGCAGCAGGGCTCCTACGAGGCCATGCAGTCGCAGTTCGCCCAGCAGCAGGAGGAGCTCGACGCCCAGCGCGAGGAGCTGGACTCCCGTGCGGAGGAGCTGGACTCCGGCGCCGAGGAGCTGGCCGACGGCCAGGACGAGCTGGCGCGCGGCGAGGCCATGATGGACCTGGCCTCCGGCGTGTCGATGGTCTCCGACGACGGCGACGTCGCCGTGCTGAGCATCAGCTTCACCGAGGCGATGGCCGAAGTCGGCATGGGGGACCTCTCCGACGTCGCCGACGTGCTGACCGCCGCCGACATCGAAGGCGTCGAAGTGCTGCCCTCGGGCGACCTGGACATGGAGATGCCGGCGCTCTTCGGTCCCACGGAGGCGATCGGACTGATGATCGCCGCGGTGGTGCTGCTGGTCATGCTGGGCACCTTCGTCGGTGCGGGGCTGCCGCTGGTCAACGCGCTGATCGGCGTGGGCATCGGCGTCGCCGGGGCGCTGTCGCTCTCCGGCTTCGTCGAGATGATGTCGGTGACCCCGATCCTGGGCCTGATGCTCGGCCTGGCAGTGGGCATCGACTATGCGCTGTTCATCCTGCACCGGCATCGCACCCAGCTGAAGGACGGCCTCGAGCTGCGCGAATCCATCGCGCTGGCCACCGGCACCGCCGGCAACGCGGTGCTCTTCGCCGGCGCGACGGTGATCATCGCGCTGCTGGCGCTGAACGTCACCGGCATCGGCTTCCTGGGCCTGATGGGCTCGATCGGCGCGGCGTGCGTGGCCGTGGCGGTGCTGATGGCGATCACCATGACCCCGGCGGTGCTCTCGCTGGTGGGCCGGCACATCCTGCGCCGCCGTGAGCGTCGCAGCATCGGCACGCGGCGTCGGACGCCGATCACCGCCGCCATGCCGACCGGCCGGGCCGCGCTGATCAGCGTCGTCGCCGTCCTCGCGCTGGCCGTCATGGCCATCCCGGTGGGCTCGATGCGTCTGGGGCTGCCCGACGCGAGCTCCGACCCGGCCGAGTCGACCTCCTACCAGGCCTACAGCGCCATGGAGGAGGCCTTCGGCGAGGGGCGCAACGGCCCGCTGCTGACTGTCGCCGACCTGCCCGACGGTCTCGACGAGGCCGGAGCGCAGGAGCAGCAGATCGCGATCGGCGAGGCGCTGCGCGCCGACGACCAGGTCGCCGCGGCGGTCCCGGCCGCCGTCGACGACGACCACGCGGTCGCCGCCTTCCAGGTGATCCCGGAGAAGGGCCCGGCCTCCGAGGAGGTCGAGCAGCTCGTCCACGACCTGCGCGACGGCGTGCTGCTGGACGGCTCGGACGTCTCCGGCGTCGAGCTCTCCGTGGCGGGCATGACGGCGGCGAACATCGACATCTCCGAGGTCATCGCCGACGCCCTGCCGCTGTACCTGGGCCTGGTCGTGGGGCTGTCGCTGGTGCTGATGGTGGTGGTCTTCCGCTCGCTGCTGCTGCCGGTGCTGGCGACGCTCGGCTTCGTCGGCTCCTACGCCGCCGGGCTGGGCGGCGTCGTCGCGGTCTTCCAGTGGGGCTGGATGCAGCCGGTCTTCGGCATCACCGAGCCCGGCCCCATCCTGACCTTCCTGCCGATCCTCACCGCCGGCATCCTCTTCGGCCTGGCGATGGACTACCAGCTGTTCACCGCCTCGGGGATGCGGGAGGCCTATGTCCACGGCGCCTCGCCGAAGGTGGCCGTGCGCCGCGGCCTGCACGCCGGCCGCTCCGTGGTCACCGCCGCGGCGCTGATCATGGGCTCGGTCTTCGCCGGATTCATCTTCACCGACGACCCGATGGTCAAGTCCATCGGACTCGGCCTGGCGCTGGGCGTGCTGCTCGACGCCTTCGTCGTCCGGCTGCTCCTGCTGCCGGCGCTGCTGACCCTCTGCGGCCGGGCGGCCTGGTGGCTGCCCCGCTGGCTGGATCGGCTGCTGCCCGACGTCGACGTCGAGGGGGCGGCGCTGGAGCGTCGTGCGCTCGACGCCGACGGCGACGGCGGCTCGCCCGGATCCGGCGGCTCGGACGCCGACGGCGGGCCGCAGGCTCCCGGCGCGGGTCCGGAGGCCGACGAGGAGCGGCGGGAGCCGGAGTATGCCGGGATCCCGGCGCTGACCTCCTCCGGCTCCGCGGCGCGGGACTGATCCGCCGCCGGTGAGCGCGCCGGGTCAGGCGGCCGGACTGCTGAGCGGACGGCGGGTCGGGCGGGGCCTCAGGCCGAGCCGCGCGGGTCGACGTCGTCGTCGGCGCCCAGCGGCTCGTCGAGGAGCTCGTGGACGCCGTCGATGATGCGGTTCGGGCGGAACGGGTACTCGGCGATGCTCGCCCGGTCGGAGAGGCCGCTGAGCACCAGGATGGTGTGCATGCCCGCCTCCATGCCCGCGACGATGTCGGTGTCCATGCGGTCGCCGATCATCGCCGTCTGCATCGAGTGTGCGCCCAGGTGGTTCAGCGCCGACCGGAACATCATCGGGTTCGGCTTGCCGACCACGTAGGGGTCGCGGCCGGTGGCCTTGGTGATCAGCGCGGCGATCGCGCCGGTGGCCGGAAGCACGCCCTCCGGGCTGGGGCCGGTGGCGTCCGGATTGGTGAGGATGAAGCGGGCGCCGGAGTTGATCAGCCGCACGGCCTTGGTGATCGCCTCGAAGCTGTAGTTCCGCGTCTCGCCGACGACGACGAAGTCGGGGTCGGTCTCGGTCATGATGAACCCGGCCTCGTGCAGCGCAGTGGTCAGCCCGGCCTCGCCGACCACGTAGCAGCTGCCCTGGGCGTTGTGCTCATGGTCGATCTGTCCGGCGAGGAAGGTGGCCGTGGCCAGCGCGGAGGTCCAGATCCGGTCCTCGGGGACGACGAGGCCGGAGTGCCGCAGGCGGGCGCTGAGGTCGCGGGCGGTGAAGATCGAGTTGTTGGTCAGCACCAGGTACGGGAAGTCCTGGCGGCGCCACTGCTCGAGCAGCTCGGCGGCGCCCGGCAGGGCGTCGTTCTCCCGGACGAGCACGCCGTCCATGTCGGTCAGCCAGCATTCCACAGAGTCACCGTTCATGCCGTTCATCCTACGCAGGCGCGATGACTCTGCACAGGACACGGATCACGTCCGCCTCGCCGTCGCGGGCCCCGGCGTCGAGTGGCCACTTGTGACGACGTCCGAGCCTCCGAACGCGGCCTGAATCGTTCCACTCTCGTCACGCGTGGCCACTCGATCCGCGAGCGGAACAGAGGAGTGTTGACGCCGTCGGACCTCTGTGGTTCATTAGTGGAGTAATGAACCACAGAAGGTGGTGGAGTCGAGCGATCGGAGGGTCGGGTCCGTGGACGAGGGGCGGGCACTCTTCGTGCAGATCGCCGAGCAGGTCGAGGCCTCGGTGCTGGACGGGACGCTGGAGGAGGGCGAGCGCGCCCCCTCGACGAACGAGCTCGCCGCCTTTCACCGGATCAACCCGGCGACGGCGGCGAAGGGCATCAATCTGCTCGTCGACCGCGGCATCCTCGTCAAGCGGCGCGGGCTGGGCATGTTCGTCGCCGACGGCGCCCGCGAGGTGCTCCGCGCCGAGCGGCGCCGGCAGTTCGCCGACCACCACATCGCGCCGATGCTCGCCGAGGCGGGAGTCCTCGGCCTCGACGTCGAGACCGTCGTCGAGCTGATCCGGGCGCGCGGAGTGCCCGGTCGGGGAGCCGGCTGACCGGCAGGGACAGTCACGACGCCGAGACGCGGCGTCGTACAGGAGGGGAGGGGAGATGAACGCCGTCATCGAGGTCGACGGGGTCACTCGTCGATACCGCAGCACCACGGCGCTGGACGCCGTCTCGGTGCGCTTCGAGAAGGACGTCATCCACGGTCTGCTCGGCCGCAACGGGGCCGGCAAGACCACGCTGATGTCGATGATCACCGCCCAGGAGTGGCCGAGCTCCGGGGGCGTGAGAGTCTTCGGCCAGCACCCGCATGAGAACGAGCAGGTGCTGCCGCGGATCTGTTTCGTCCGCGAGGAGCAGCAGTACATCGACGACGCGCGGGCCTCGCACGCCTTCGCCGCGGCGGCGATGGCCTTCCCGCGCTGGGACCAGGAGTTCGCCGAGCAGCTCGCCGCGGACTTCAAGGTCCCGGAGAAGACCCGGATCAAGAAGATGTCGCGCGGGCAGCGCTCCGCCGTCGGCGTGATCATCGGACTGGCCTCGCGCGCCGAGGTGACCTTCTTCGACGAGCCCTACATGGGGCTCGACGCCGTCGCCCGGCAGCTGTTCTACGACCGGCTGCTGGCCGACTATGCGGAGCATCCGCGGACCATCGTGCTCTCCTCGCATCTGATCGACGAGATCGCCCACCTGATCGAGCATGTGGTGCTCCTCGACGAGGGTCGGGTGGTGCTCGACGAGCCGGTCGAGCAGCTGCGCGATCGTGCAGTGACGCTGGTCGGCCGCGCCGACGCCGTCGGCGAGCTCACCGCGGGTCGGACGGTCCTGCAGCACGAGGCCATGGGGCGCACGGCGCGGACCACCGTCCTCGGCGGGCTCGACGACGGCGAGCGACGGCGCGCGGGCGAGCTGGACCTGGACCTGCTGCCGGTCTCGCTGCAGCAGCTGGTGGTGCACCTGACGTCCAAGGCGGAGCAGCACGGGCAGAGCGGGCAGCGCGAGCAGCACGAGAGGAACGCGTGATGACTGTGGAGATGGCCTCGCAGACCGCATCGGCGGAGAGGGCGACCGAACACCGCTCCTCCTCCTTGGCCCGGGTGCCGGCGGCCTTCCGCCTGCACCTGGTCAACCGGCAGCTCATCTGGATCCCGCTGATCGTCTTCGGGGGCGCCTGGGCGCTGTCGCTGGGCATCGGGCTCTGGGCCGCACAGCTGGAGCCGGCCGGGTCCGGCCCCGATGATCCGGTGTACACCGGATCCGGTCAGGCCGCGCTCTGGTGTCTGGCCTTCATGGCCGCCTACTCCGGCTCGCACACCTTCCCGTTCGCGCTGGCGCTGAGCTTCAGCCGGCGGGTCTACCTGCTCGGCACGCTGCTGGTCTTCCTGATGATCGCGGTCTGCTACGGTCTCCTCTTCGGCGCGGCGGCCGCTCTGGAAGAGGCCACCGACGGTCTCGGAATGCACACCTACAGCCATGCGCTGCCGTTCCTAGTCGCCGACGGTCTCTGGGTCGCCGGGCTGACGGCCGCGGCGGTCGCGCTGATGCTGATGCTGATCGGCTTCGGGGCGACGATGCTGTACCGGCGGTTCGGCGTGGTGGGCTTCTGGGCGGTGCTCCTGACGCTGACGGTGCTGACCGTCGTCGCCGTCCTGCTGACCGTCCAGGCGGTCGGGTGGGACGGCTTCTGGGGCTGGTTCGGTCGACAGACCCCGCTGAGCGCGGCGGGCTGGTCCGGACTGGTCGCCGTCGTGATGGCCGGCGTCGACTACGGGCTCATCCGCCGCGCGACGCCGTGATGCGAGGGGCGGGCTCATCGCCGGGGGCGGGGCTCACTGCAGCAGGCTGCGGGCGATCTCCCGGGCTTCGGTGATGAGCTGGCGGCCGCGCACGCCCTGGTGGGCGAAGGCTCCCTCGAGCAGCAGGAACAGGTGTCTGCCGAGCTGGTCCGGGGTCGGCTCCTCCGGGCTGTCCTCGCGCACCAGACGGGCCAGCAGCTCCTCGATGGAGGCCTTGTGGTGCCGGATGACCGCGAAGGCCGGGTGATCGGTCGGCAGCTCGGCGGCTGCGTTGAGGAAGGCGCAGCCGCGGGTCACGTGCAGCGCGTCCTCGGCGTAGACGTCGAAGAGCGCCAACGCGCGCGGCGCGGCGGCGTCATCGATCCGTTCCTGCAGTCGGGGCCACCAGGAGGAATGGCGGTGCTGCAGATAGGCCGTGACCAGCGCGTCCTTGGACGCGAAGTTGTTGTACAGAGTCCGTTTGGTGACTCCGGACTCCTCGGCGATGCCGTCCACGCCCACGGCATGGATGCCGTGCTCATAGAACAGCCGGGAGGCCGCGTCCAGGACCTGGCGGGCCCCCGGGGTGAGCTGGTCGACGTCGATCGTCTGGTCGTTCATGGATACCTTGACTTCACTGATCTGTATACCTACGCTGATCGCGGAACTTCACAGATCGGTATAGGGGGTTGTCATGTCCGTGATGCGGTCCATTCTGCACGGTCTGCGCGAGATCGGGCGCGGCGTCGACGCGGCGAGCGCGACCTGGCTGGGGATCCCGACGGCGCACCGGTCGGCCGGGAAGCCCGGGAGCCGCGGATCCCGGGCGGTGCGGCGATGAGCGGGGCGGTCGAGACGCGCGTCGTCAGCCGTGCGGCCGGCCGTGCGGTCGGGCGCGCCTCGAGGCACGACAGCTCGGCCGGACCGCTGGACGCCGCCGCCACCGCGCGACTCGCCGGATCCGGGCTGGCGATCATCGCGGTGACCTACGGGCTGGCGCGCTTCGCCTACGGACTCTTCGTCCCGGCCTTCCGTGCGGAGTTCGGCCTCGACGCGGCGCAGGTCGGGGCCGTCGGGTCGGCCAGCTACGCCGCCTACTGCGCGGCGATCTACCCGGCGATGATGCTCGCCCCGCGGCTCGGCGGGCGGACGGTCGCGCTGGCGGCGGGGTGCTGCGCCACGCTGGGCCTGCTGCTGATCGGGCTGGCTCCCCACCCGTCCGTGCTCGCCGTCGGGGTGATCCTCGGCGGACTGAGCACCGGGATGATCTCGCCGGCGATGGCCCAGGCGGTGTCCTCGCGGGTCGCGGCCTCCCGTCGCGACCGCACCCAGGTGGTGGTCAACGCCGGCACCGGGCTCGGCGTCGCGCTCTCCGGGCCGGCGGCGCTGCTCGCCCTCGACCAGTGGCGCGCGGCCTGGCTGGTCTTCGCCGTCCTCGCCGGTGCCGCCACCGTCTGGGTGGCTCGCGATGTGCCGCAGGGTCGGAGCCACGGCCGCGCTGGGGCCGCCGCCGACGTCGCCGCGCCTGCGGGTCGTCGCGCCGTCGAACGCCTCACGGGACTGCTGCCGCGTCCGCTGCTGCCCGCCGGCGCGCCGCGCCTGCTGGGCACCGCCGCCGTCGTCGGAGCGACGACGGCGGCGGTCTGGGTCTTCGGCCGCGACGTGCTCACCCAGGCCGGGGGTCAGGACGAGGCGACCACCACGCTGGCCTGGAGTCTGCTGGGGCTCTGCGGGCTGCTCGGCGCCGGTGCGGAGGATCTGGCGCGGCGCGTCGGCGTCGGACGCGCCTGGACGGGCACGGCCCTGGCGCTGGGGGCCGCCACGGCGGTGCTCGGGATGCGGCCGGACTCGCCGCTGCTGGCCTGTTTCGCGACGGCGGCCTTCGGCGTCGCCTATATCGCGATGAGCGGGCTGCTGCTGGTCACCGGCGCCCGGGTCTACCCCTCGCATCCCTCGGCCGGCGTCGGGCTGTCCTTCCTGGCGCTTGCCGCCGGACAGACGATCGGCGGATCCGCGCTCGGGGCGATCATCGAGGCCGCCGACGCCCGCACGGCCTTCCTCGCGGCCGCCGGCTGCGCGCTGTTCTCCGCGCTGCTGGTCCCGCGGGTGCCCGCGGCGCCCCGGCGTCGCCGTCTCCCGCGGCGTGACGGCGGGGTGACTCGGCGGGACGGGTGGGAATGCGCGTCCATTCCCACGCTTTCCACGGAGTCATCGTCAGGAGGGCGTCGTGGCCGGGCGGCCGCAGGACCCGGGCAGAAGAGAACCCCCGGGTCGACCAGCGTGAGGGGGACGCTTCAGAACGGTCGGCCCGGGGGCTCTCGGATCACTCGCACCTTGATGAGGTGATCACTACTGTAGGCGCCGACCTTGACGGGAGGCATGACGCAACCTGGGAGTTTCCTGGGAATCATCGCCCCAGGTCAGGAAGATTAGAACGGTCTCGCTCGGGCAGGTCTCTCAGCTCGTGTGAGCTTCCGGATGCGGGACTCCCGGGTACAGGACGAGCCGGCCGTCCTCGACGGCGACCAGGTGGGTCTTCACCGGAGTCAGCGCCGGCGGCGTCTCGGGCTTGCCGGTCTTCAGGCAGAACGCGGAGGCGTGCATCGGGCACTCGAGCGTGTCCTCCTCGACGAAGCCGTCGGAGAGCGAGACGGACTCGTGGCTGCACTCGTCGTCCAGTCCGAAGAATCCTCCGTCCTCGGCATGGACGACGGCGATGTCGCCGTCGTGGCCGCTGTCCTCGGCGTCGACGCGCATCACCTCGCCCTCGGGCAGCTCGTCGGCGGGGCCGATGTCGAGGCGGGGGGCGTCGTCGGGGATCTCGGGTGCAGGCATGAGGTCAGCCTTCCTGCCCTGCGCGAGGGCATCGGGGAGTGGAGAACGGGAGCGGTGCCGGTCGCCGGGCCGGGCGGGGTCAGAAGTCGCCGCGGAGCCGGTCGAGCTGGCGCCGTTCGCGCTTTGTCGGCCGTCCGGCGCCGCGCGGGCGCACCGGCAGGCCGACGTCGCGCGGACGGATCCGTTCGGGGGAGTGGTCACGGTAGGCGCGCTGCGCGACCGGGGCGCCCACTCGCTTGGCGTGGGTGTGGACGACCTCCAGCACGATCTCATGGCCGGGGCGGCGGACGCGCACTGTGGTGCCGGGGCTGATCTTCAGCGAGGCTTTCGCCGGGTCGCCGCCGATGGTCACATGGCCGGCGCGGCAGGCCGTCGTCGCCTCCGATCGGGTCTTGAACACCCGCACCGACCAGAGCCAGGCGTCCACGCGGACCGGCGACGTCGGGGCTGTCTCGGGCATGTCTCCAGTCTAGGCGACAGGCCCCGGGGCCTGTCCCGCGGACGGAGGATCAGAGGCGGCGGAGCAGCCAGTAGTCGGCGCCGCCGTTCTCCAGATACGGCGCATTGATCAGCTCGCTGACGATCTCGACCAGTCCCTGCTCGGCCAGCTGGGCGACCCGCGCCGGGTAGCCGTCCTCGAGCGAATGCGTCCGGCGCACGCTGACGGCGAGGTGCCCCTCGGGCTCGGTCAGGTCCAGCAGGGCGTCCAGCCCCTCGATGCCGATATGGCCCAGCGTCAGCGTGCCCGAGCAGAGCACCAGCGGGAAGTGCGGCGAATCCTCGGCCGCGGCGTAGTCCAGCAGGTCGACGCCGCCGGCGACGGTGGCGTAGGCCCCGGTCTGCTCGGCGCGTTCGGCCATCTCCGGCGAGAGGTCGACGCCGTGCAGCCGCACCTCGGGGCGACGCTGTCCCAACATCCGCCCGACCAGGCCGGTGCCGCAGCCGGCGTCGAGGGCGTCGAGGCCGGTCTCGGCGGAGACGGCGAGGGCGGCCAGCCCGGCGACGATCATCGGCGAGACGTACCCCTCGGACATCACGTCATGGTCATAGTCGGCGGCCCAGTCACGGTAGTAGGCGGCGATCCGCTCGTGGTCGCCGTCGAGCCGCAGGGCGCCGTCGGCGTGGGCAGCGGAGTCGGTCATGGGGGCCTCCCGGGTCGTTCGACGGATGCTCCGGGGTGTGCTCCCGGGCGTGCGCCGACGCACGCGTCGCGTCGGTCCGCTTCGACCGTACCCGGAGCGCGGCCGGTGCGGTCAGCCTGCGTCACCTGCGTAGCCGACGTCGTGGGACGCCGACGGCGCGAGGCCCTGCGGCTAGGCGCCGGCTCGGCTGGGGAGTCGCACCCGGCGCGGCGTCCGGCACAGCACAGGCCCCGCGCCACGAGGACGGAGGGGAGCATCCTCGTGACACGGGGCCTGCCGTATCACTCGCACCTTCGAAGAGGCACTTTCCACAGTAGGTCGAGGGACTGGACGCCGAGTCCATGCGTACTGGGCATGCTCTGCGACTTTCCTGGGATCTCGCGCAGAATCCCGCGCTGGATCCGGGGTCGGAGCCGGAGTCAGGGCTCGCCGCGTCCGTCGATCGGGATGGTCAGCTCTGCTGGTCCTGCACGACGCCCCCATCCTGCGAAGGGTGGTCGCCGTCGCAGGTCCGGTCCATCCACTCCTCCACCGGCTCGAGCTCGGAGAGGACCGCCTGCCGGTCCAGCGAGTCCGGATCCTCGCCGAGCGCCGCGTCGACGGCGGCGAAGGGGTCGCGCAGCGTCGCCGGGACCATCCGGTAGGTCTGCTCGACGGCCTCGTGCGCTCCGGCCAGGTCCTCGGCGGACTGCAGGCCCCCGTCCATGTCGGCGCGCAGTCCGTCGAGCGTGGAGCCGACGGCCATGCAGGCCTCGTCCCGGGAGAGGTAGGCGCCCAGCTCCGCGGAGCGCTGCCGGCCGTCGGTCTCGAGCTCCTCAGGCGCGGGCAGTCCCGGCTCGCCGGGGTCTGCGGAGGGGTTCCCGCCGTCGTCGACGGCGCCGGAGCCGTCCGATCCCGGCGCGTCGGCGGAATCGCCGGGGCTGGTCGAGTCGTCGCCGGACGAGGAGGGCGCGGCGGAGGAGGCCGCGGACGAGGAAGCCGCGGACGAGGAGGCCGCGGACGAGGAAGCCGCGGACGAGGAAGCCGCGGACGAGGAAGCCGAGGCCTCGGCGGAGGGCGACTCGGGCTCCTCGACGGCGCAGCCGGCGGCGGCCAGCAGCGTCGCCACCAGTGCAGCGGGGAGGACCGTCCGGCGAGCGGTCGACGACCGGCGAGGACGAGGTTCCGGGTGCTGGATGAGATGCATCGTTCTGCCCTTCTCCTGTGGTGGACTGCGGCGCGATCAGCGCGGGCCGCGGTCACGGGTCACGTTCCGGTCACGATATCGCCGGCGTGCCGAGCTGAGGCCACGACGGGCCGGAGCCTGGTGGAATAGTGGTCGACCGCAGGGGGTGGCGCGGCTCCGACGACGGGGGTCCCGCGGTAGTGGCGTCCGGCTCGACCGCGTCACCCTCTGGTCTTCTTCCTCCCGGTCAGCGGCCTGCTCCAGGGTGGGGCGTCCGGAGGCGCCGGGCCGGATGTCCGGCCTGGGATGCGGCGTCGTCGCTCGGCCGCCGCGGCGGCCGAGGGTTGAACCCGAGGTCGAACGTTGCGCAGATTCTCCTTGCCGTGACCTTGTCGTGACCCGGTACAGTGAGTCACGACTCGCCGGGGTTCGGCCTTGTCTCAGGTGTTCCATCGTGCTGCAGGGACCGCCGGACGAGTCACGCAAGCCCGCGAAGCGGGGGCTCCGAGCCCGCGCCGCCACTCATCGCCGGCCGCCTCCCGCGGCGGCCGCCGGGGCTCCCATCCCCGGCGACGACCAGCACTGGTCGCGACGAGGTCCGGCGGAGCGGGTCGTCCGGAGACCGCAGCTTCAAGGGGACGGGGACGCGCGCCGCGCGTACGTCTAGTGAGGAATCTGCTGTGCCGAATAAGCTCTCGACGGCCATCGTCGGCTCTCTCGCCGTCGGCCTGACCATGCCGCTGAACTCTGTGGCGGCGCAGGCGATCCCTGCCGCGCCGTCGACGCCCTCCACCGGCGACGGGTCCCAGCGCTCCGCCGGCGACACCGCCACGGCGGCCCCGGGCGTCCTCGACGGCGTCGCCCTGCGCACCAGTCGCGAGGCCGGACAGTTCCACCGTCCGCTCGACGCCGGATCCTACCGCTACACCTCCGAGTACGGAGCGCGCTGCATCCCGGTGCAGGGCGGCTCCACGTACCACCACGGCCAGGACATGGGCGCCGAGGAGGGCAGTCAGATCCGCGCCGTCGCCGACGGCACCGTCGTCCGGGCCTCCAGCGGGACCCGCTACACCTCCGGCTATGTGGTGCTGCGCCACCAGGTCGACGGCGAGACGGTGCACAGCGCCTACTACCACATGTGGGACGCCACGACGCACGTCCAGGTCGGCCAGCAGGTCAGCGGCGGCCAGACCGTCGGGCTGGTCGGCAACTCCGGCCCGTCGACCGCGCCGCACCTGCACGTCGAGATCTGGGAAGGTGATTGGCTGACCGGCGAGTCGCAGGACCCGACCCAGTGGCTGGCCCAGCGGGGCGTGAGCCTCAAGGGCGACGCCGGGCAGGTCCAGAACATCTCCACTCCCGGCTCCTGCGGGTACTTCACCGCCCAGGACACCCCGCTGCGCTCCGGAGCGAGCAGCACGGCGCCGGTGATCGATCAGCTCTCCGCCGGCACGGAGATGACCTCGGTGCCCGGCGACATGGTCAACGGCATGGTCCGGGTGACTGTGGAAGGACAGACCGGCTGGGTCCGCCACCCGCACGTCACCCCGTCGCGACCTGCCGGCACCGATTCCTCCGAATCGGCGGCCGCGAGCCCGGGCGACGGATCGGCCTCGGGGCACCACCTGGGCCAGTACCTGCCGGGAACCCGCGGGCTGGTGGAGGAGCTGGCCTCGCTGCTGGGGCAGTCGCCGGAGCAGACCTTCCAGGACCTGGCGTCGCAGGATAAGTACACCGACGCGAACGGCGTCTTGGACCACATGGCTGTTCAGGGCCGTGTGGATGAGGTCTCCGGCGGGGGCTCCTCGACCGGCGGCTCGGAGTCCTCGTCCTCGGGCTCTGATGCCGACGCCTCGGGCGAGTCTTCTGCAGCGCCTGCCGGCCATCACCTGGGCCAGTACCTGCCGGGAACCCGCGGGCTGGTGGAGGAGCTGGCCTCGCTGCTGGGGCAGTCGCCGGAGCAGACCTTCGGCAACCTGGTCTCGCAGGATAAGTACACCGACTCGAACGGGATTCTGGATCATATGGCGATCCAGTCGCGGGTGGATGTGCTCAGCGGTGGGGATGCCTCGCGCCAGTCGCAGGGGTCCTCGGCCGGTACCTCGTCGCAGGCT
>NZ_WIAX01000017.1 GCF_009467795.1 Nesterenkonia halophila | reverse complement strand
CTCGCAGGATAAGTACACCGACTCGAACGGGGTCCTCGACCACGCGGCCATTCAGGCCCGGGTGGACGAGCTCGGCGCTCCGGAATCCGTGCCGGAGTCGTCGACGGACTCCTCCAGCGGCTCGTCCTCGAGCGGATCCGGCAGCAGCTCGTCGCACAGCTTGAGCCAGTACACTGCGGCTACCCAGGGTGTGGTGAAGGAGCTGGCCTCGCTGCTGGGGCAGTCGCCGGAGCAGACCTTCGGCAACCTGGTCTCGCAGGATAAGTACACCGACTCGAACGGGGTCCTCGACCACGCGGCCATTCAGGCCCGGGTGGACGAGCTCAGCGCCCCGGAGCCCGAGCCGGAACCCGAGCCTGAACCTCAGCCCGAGGGCGACGGATCGGCCGCCCAGTCCGGCGATTCCTCCACGCCGCCGCCGTCGTACAACCCGGTCTGGGACCGGCTGGCGATGTGCGAGTCCTCCGGCGACTGGAGCATCGACACCGGCAACACCTTCTACGGCGGCATCCAGTTCACCAAACAGTCCTGGGAGGCCGTCGGCGGAACAGGCTATCCGCACCACGCTTCGAAGTACGAGCAGATCGCCCGCGGCTACGAGCTGTGGAAGATCCAGGGCTGGGGTGCCTGGCCGGGCTGCCAGGAGAAGCTCGGCCTCTCCGGCGACCCGGGCGGCGTGGAGAACTACACGCTGCCGGGCTCGGGCAGCGGCTCCGGCACGATGGAGGCCGCCACGTCCTGGCAGCTCTCGCTCAGCGTGCCGCTGCGCGCCGAGGCCGCAAGCTCCAGCGAGAAGCTCGCTCAGCTGCCGCGCGGCGCCGCCGTGCGCCAGCTCGACACTCAGGGCTCCTGGGTGCAGGTCCGCTACGCCGACGACGGCGAGACCGTCGTCGGCTGGGTCAACACCGATGTGATGTCCTGACCGGCTGATCAGCAGCGGGGCGGGCCTTCGCCCCCGACGCACGACGGCGCCGGCGTTCCTCCGTTCGCGGGATGAGCGCCGGCGCCGTCGTGTCCGATTCAGCCCGGCCGCACCACACCCGTGGATTCGCGCAGGATCAGTTCCGTCGGAAGCGTGATGCGATCGTCGGGAGGGTCGATGAGCGGGCCGTGCCGATCGGGCTCGTCGGCGATGGAACGGAGCAGCAGATCGACGCCGCGTCCCCCGACCTCTCCGCCCGGACCGTCCACGGTGGTCAGCGGGGGCGTCACCAGGTCGGCGGCGAAGTTGTTGTCGAAGCCGACCACGCTGACGTCATCCGGGACCGCGACTCCGCGCGATGCTAGACGGTCCATGATTCCGAAGGCGAGCAAGTCGTTGTGCGCCACCAGCGCGGTGGGCCGGGCCCGCAGTGCCGTGTCGGCGGCCACCCCGCCGGCGGCCACCGTCGGGGCATAGGGGCCGATCCGGTGCGCAGTGAGCCCATGCTCGTGCGCGGCGTCGCGGAGCGTGGCCCAGCGGAGCGAGCCGATCCAGGAGCCGGGTGGACCCGCGCAGAACGTGAACTCGCGATGGCCCAGCGAGGCCAGATGCTCGAGGATGAGCCGACAGCCGTGCACCATGTCCAGTCGCACGCTGGTCAGGCCGTCCAGGTCTCTGTTGAGCAGCACCAGCTTGTGCCGGTTCCCCAGCGCCAGCAGCTCCTGGTCCGGCAGTCGGCTGGAGGCCAGCACGAAGCCGTCGACCTTCGATGCCAGACCGCGGACCTGCGTCAGCTCGATCTGCGGCGACTCCTCGGCATTGACCACCACGAAGGTGAATCCCGACGACTTCGCCCGCATCTCAGCGCCGCGGATGATCTTGATGAAGTGGGGATTGGTGATGTCGGCCAGAACCATCGCGATCGTCTTCCGGGGCGTGCGCCCTTGGCGGGCCGGTGTCGCGTAGCCGACGCTCTCTGCCGCCTCCTGGACGCGCCGACGCATCGAATCACTGACTCTGGCAGGCCTGTTGAGTGCTCGGGAGACGGTCGACGGAGCGACGCCCGCTTCCTGGGCGACGTCGTAGATGGTGACCTTCGGCATGAGGAGATCTCATCAGTTTTGGCAACTAGTGGCAACTGAATTTCCGGTTTGCCATGCTGTTGCTAAGTTCAACCCCGTCATGTGAGGCGGGCCACATCCGGTCCGTCGTCCGACGACGGAAGGATGCATCATGGCATCTCAGACACGGAAGGCCGGGAGTCGTCCGGCCCGTCTCCTCGCGGCCGTCACAGCGGTGGAGCTCGGCGTGGCCGGCCTTCTCACCGGGGTGATCTTCGTGGCGGTGCTCATTCAGGCCTTTCAGCGCCACCTGCCGTTCGAGGGACTGACCTGGACCGGAGAGCTGTCACGTTTCGCGCTGGTATGGCTGACGTTCCTCGCCGCCGGCGTGCTGGTCACGCGTGACGGGCACATCGCGCTGCAGCTGGTGGACACGCTGAAGTCCGAGCGGGCGGTCCGCGGCTTCCATGTGCTCGCCCATCTGCTCGTGGCCGTCATCGCCGGGCTCTTCGCCTGGCAGTGCTGGTCGCTGATCCCGAGCTCGTCGATCCTGACGTCCCCGTCGCTCGGAATGAGCATGTCGCTGCACTATGTGCTGCCCCTGGTCGGCTTCGTCAGCACCGCGCTGCGCTCGGCGGCCGCCGCGACAGTCGTGGCGCGCGAAGGCGTTCCTGCGGCCCAGGAGAGCGACGCCCTCGCCATCAAGGTGAACCGGGAGGTCCAGTCATGACCGTCGTCCTCATGCTCCTCGCGATCGCCGTCCTGCTGTTCCTCCGGGTCCCGGTGGCCTTCGCCTTCCTCGGGCCCGGCCTCGGGTATCTGCTGCTCACCGGCCACTCGGGCGGCCTGGCCATGCGGCTGGTCGCAGAGTCCACCGCCAGCTTCCCCCTGCTGGCCATCCCGCTGTTCATCCTGCTCGGAACCCTGGCCGGGCACGCGGGCATCGCCGACCGGCTCTTCGACTTCGCCCTCGCTCTGATGGGCAAGGTCCGCGGAGGGCTGGGATACGTGAGCATCGGCGTGAGCCTGGGCTTCTCCTGGATGAGCGGTTCGGCAGTGGCCGATGCCGCCGCACTGGGCAAGGTGCAGGTGCCGCAGATGGAGAAGCACGGCTACTCCCGCCGCTTCAGCGTCGGTGTCGTGGGATCCTCCGCGCTGATCGCTCCGGTCATGCCCCCGAGCATCCCGGCGGTCATCTTCGCCGGTCTGGGCGCGGTCTCCACCGGCGCGCTCTTCGCCGCCTCGGTCCTGCCGGCCCTGCTCATGGCGGTGGGCCTGGCCGGGGTGGTCTTCATCTGGGTGCGGCGCCAGCCGGACATCACCGACGTCGGGTTCTCCTGGGAGCAGGTGCTGCGCACCGGACGGGCCGTGCTGCTGCCGCTCGTCGCCCCGGTGATCATCCTCGGCGGCATCCTGGGCGGCTTCTTCACGCCCACCGAGGCCGCCGCCGTGGGCTCGCTCTACATGCTGATCCTGGGATTCGCCTACCGACGCCTCCGTCTGCGTGATCTGCCCAGGATCTTCGTGGAGACCGTCATGACGACGGCGGCCATCATGCTGATCGTCGCCTCCGCCGCCCTGGTGGGCTACGTCTTCGCCCGCGAGCGCGTGCCGCAGGAGCTGGCCTCGATCATGCTCACCGTGACCGAGGATCCGACGCTGTTCCTGCTGCTCGTCGCGCTGCTGATGCTGGTGCTGGGCACCGTCGTCGACGCGGTGGCGGTGCTGGTGCTCACCGTGCCGATGCTGATGCCGATCGCGACGGAGATCGGCGTCGACCCGATCGTGCTCGGCGTGCTGATGGTGCTCTCGCTGATGATCGGCCTGCTCACCCCGCCGGTGGGGACGGTCCTCTATGTACTGAGCTCCACGCTCAAGATCCCGGTCGGGGATGTGTTCCGCGGGGCGGCCCCGTTCTTGATCCCCATGGTGCTCATCTGCCTGGTGATCATCCTCTTCCCGGACTTCGTCCTCTGGCTCCCCGAGCTGCTCGGTCTGTAGCTCGCACCAACAGATGCTCCATCGACCGGCCGGGTCCTCCGTGCCGCACGACCAAGGACAACCATGACACTGATACGCAGAACCCTCGCCGCGGCGACGCTGCTGCCGATCGGTCTGCTCGCCGGCTGCTCAGGCGGCGCCGGCGACGACACGGTCGAACTGACCCTCGCCCATTCCTACACTCAGGACCAGACCGCCCACACCTGCGGCGCCGAGACGATCCGGAAGGAGGTGGAGGAGGCCGATGCGGGCATGAGCGTCGAGATCTACGACTCCAGCCAGCTCGGCGGAGACGCCGATCGCATCGCCTCGGTGCTCTCCGGGGACATCGACATCGACCTGCAGGGCGCCTCCGCCCTGGCCGCGGTGCACGAGCCCATGGGCGTGGTCGACGCCGCCTACGCCTTCGAGGATGCCGCACACGTCTCGGAGTACTTCCGCAGCGGCGCGTCCGACGAGCTCACCGAGGCCTTCAAGGAGCGTTCCGGCATCAACGTGCTCGGAGCCTGGTCGATCGGACCGCGCCATTTCACGGCCAACGACCCGATACGCACTCCGGAGGACCTGGACGGGCTGCGCATCCGGTTCCCCGGCTCGACGCAGTACCTGCTCAACGCGCGGGCGCTCGGTGCCGATGCGACGACGGTGGCCTATGAGGAGGTCTATCTGAGCATGCAGCAGGGGCTGGTCGACGGCGGGGAGAACCCCTTGGGCAACATCGCCTCGGAGAACATGGACGAAGTCCAGGAGTACCTGAGCCTCTCCGCCCACCAGCAGAACTCCAATCTGATCGTCATGGGCGAGATCTACGACGAGCTCTCCGCCGACCGGCAGGAAGTCCTGCGTGACGCCGTCCGCGCCGCCGAGGACCGCATGATCGAGTGCGTCGCCGAGAGCGACGCCCGCCTGGTGGAGACCTTCGAGGCGCAGAAGGGCTTCGAAGTGGTCGACGATGTCGACGTCCAGGCCTTCCGCGCGCGGGCCGATGACTGGTTCCGCGAGCATCTGAGCGGTGAGTCGCTCGACGTGTACACCTCGATCAAGGAGTCCCGCCCATGAGCGCCGCGACACCGGACGGAACGACCCGGCACGAGCAGATCCACGGAAGTGCGATCCGCGTCGCGCTCGTCGGCGACGGCATCGGCCCGTCGCTGACCCCGGCGCTCCATGAGCGCGAGGGTGCGGCCCTCGGGCTGGACTACGTCTACGAGCGCGTCGACCTCGCCGAGGAGGACCAGGCGGATCTCGGCGCGGTGCTGGACGGGCTGGAGGCCCGCGGCGTCGTCGCCGCGAACATCACCCATCCGTACAAGCAACGGGTGCTCGAGCACGTGCACGTCGCCGGCGAGGAAGTGGTGCAGATCGGCTCGGCGAACCTGGTGCTGCTCGGTCCGTGCCGGGAGGCCCACAACACCGACCATTCGGCCTTCCGCGCCGGACTCGAGAGCTTCCTCGGCCACGACGCTCGGGGGCGGGCTCTACAGATCGGGGCCGGGGGAGCCGGGCTGGCCACGGTCCATGCCCTGGCCTCGATGGGCTTCGCCGAGATCGTGGTCCACGATCTGGACTCCGTCGCCGCTCGTCGTGTCGTCGAGAGGTTCCGGCCTCACCACCCGGGCACGCGGTTCAGCACCACCGGCGGTGACCTGGAGGCGACGCTCGGCCGCGTCGACGGGGTGATCCACGCGACCCCGACAGGGATGGCGGCGCATCCAGGAGCCGCCGTCGCCCCCGAGGACCTGCCGGCCGGGGCCTGGATCTCCGAGGTCGTCTACCGCCCGCTGGAGACCGAGCTCGTCGCCCGCGCGCGGGCCTGCGGTCTCCGGGTGCTCGACGGCGGGCTCATGGCCGTGGGCCAGGCGGCCGACAGCATCCGGCACATCACCGGTCTCGAGCCCGACCGTGACCGCATGCGCCGGCATTTCGAGCAGCTGGTGACCGACGAATCAGGGACGAGGTGACGAGGAATGCACACATCCATCGCCACGGTCTGCCTCAGCGGCAGCCTGGAGGAGAAGATGGAGGCCGCCGCCGAGGCGGGGTTCTCCGGAGTCGAGATCTTCGAGCCGGATCTGGTGGCCAGCGAGCTCACGCCTGAGGAGGTGCGAGCCCGCGCCGAACGGCTGGGACTCGCCCTGGACCTCTACCAGCCCTTCCGGGACTTCGAAGGCGTCTCCGAGGAGCTGCTGGAGGACAATCTTCGACGAGCTGAGGCCCGATTCCGGATCATGGCGCGGCTCGGCATCGGGACGGTGCTGGTCTGCAGCAACGTGTCCACGGCGACGGAGGACTCCGACGAGGTCTCCGCCGCGCAGCTGCGCCGGCTCGGCGAGCTGGCCTCCGCGCACGGGGTCCGTGTGGCCTTCGAGGCGCTGGCCTGGGGCCGATTCGTCGACGACTACCGGCGAGCCTGGCGGATCGTCGAGCTCGCCGACCATCCCGCCGTCGGCACGTGCCTGGACAGCTTCCACATCCTCTCCCGAGGGCACGACCCCGCCGGCATCGAGGACATCCCCGCCGAGAAGATCTTCTTCGTGCAGCTTGCCGACGCCCCGGCGCTCTCCCTCGACGTGCTGTCCTGGAGCCGTCATCACCGGCTCTTCCCCGGCGAGGGCGACTTCGACCTCGTGACGTTCCTCGGGCATGTCGTCCGGTCCGGCTATTCCGGGCCGATCTCCCTGGAAGTCTTCAACGACATCTTCCGGCAGACAGCCTCCGGAGCCACCGCCGCCCAAGCCCATCGCACGCTCGTGGCCCTGGCCGATCGCACCGCTCGCGAACAGGCCGGGGCCGAGGCCCTGCCGACGGTGCCGGCGGCGGGCCATCCGGTCGGGGTGGACTTCGTGGAGGTCCGCGCCGAGAACACCACCGACGTCGAAGAGGTGCTCGAGCAGCTGGGGCTGAGCTTCCGCGGCCAGCATCGCAGCAAGCCGGTGCGGCTGTGGAGCGCCGGCGGGGCGCGGATCATCCTCAATGAGCAGCACGCCCGCGGCGAACGCCCGCACGTCGCCGGGATGGGGCTGCTCTACCCCGACATCGACGCCGCCGAGGAGCGGATCTCCACCCTGGGCGTGCCGCCGGTGACGCGACGGATCCAGGCCGGCGAACATCGGCTGCCGGCTTTCGTCTCGCCCCAGGGCGTCGAGCTGTTCCTCGCCGCCGGGGAGTCGGACGCGACGGGCCGGCCGGGCTGGATCGACGAGTTCGAGCACGGCGTGCCGCAGGACGAGGACGCCGAAGCCGGCGAAGCGGGGGTGTACGCGGTCGATCATCTCAATCTGATGAGCCCCTGGGAGACCTACGACGAGACGGTGCACTTCTGCACCGGGGTGCTGGGTCTGCAGAAGGGGACCAGCACCGAGGTCGCGAGTCTCCACGGGCTGGTGCGCAGCCGTGTGCTGCGCACCCCCGACGGCGTCGTCCGAGTGCCGCTGAACGTGCTGCCGGCAGCCGGCGATCAGCACACTGAGCACGTGGCGCTGGCCTGTGACGACGTCCTCGCCGTGGCCCGGCGCGCGCAGCGCCGCGGCATGCGGCCGCTGCCGGTGCCGCGGAACTACTACGACGACCTCGAGGCCCGGTTCGGCCTGACTGACACGTTCCTCCGGTCGCTGCGCGCCCACCAGGTGATGTACGACCGTGACGCGGACGGCGAGTTCCTGCACTTCTATACCCGCCGCGTCGGCGGCGTGTTCTTCGAGCTCGTCCAGCGTCTCGGCGACTACGACGGGTACGGAGCCGCCGACGCGCCGATCCGTCTGGCCGCCCAGGCGCGGTTGGACGCGGAGCCGTCCCAGCTCAGCGGAAGCGCACGTCCACCGCGTCGCCGTGGGCGGTCAGTCCCTCGGCAGCTGCCAGAGTGGTGACGTGGCCGGCGACCTGCCCCAGCCCTTCACGGCCGTAGTGGACGACCTGCTGGGAGCGCATGAAGCTGGTGACGTTCAGCCCCGAGCTGTACGCCGAGGCGCCGCCGGTGGGCAGCACGTGGTTCGAGCCGGCGCAGTAGTCGCCCAGCGAGACCGGAGTCCAGGAGCCCAGGAAGATCGCCCCGGCATTGGTGATGCGTGCGGCGTGGGCCTGCTGGTCGGCGGTCATGATCTCCAGGTGCTCGGCGCCGTAGGCATCGGCGACGGCCAGGGCGCGGTCGATCGAGTCCACCACCAGCACGGAGGACTGCGTGCCGGTCAGCGCCTCCTTGACCCGCTCGACGTGCCGGGTGGTCGCCGCCTGCGCCTCGACCTCGGCGAGCACCGCCTCGGCCAGCGGCATCGAATCGGTCACCAGCACCGAGGCGGCCAGCTCGTCGTGCTCGGCCTGTGAGATGAGGTCCGCGGCCACCAGGGCCGGATCGGCCGTCTCGTCGGCCAGCACCATGATCTCGGTCGGGCCGGCCTCGGCGTCGATGCCGACCACACCCTGCACCGCCCGCTTGGCCGTGGCCACGAAGATGTTCCCGGGCCCGGTGACCAGGCTGACCGGCGGGCAGACCTGCGCTCCGGCGTCGTCCCGGGCGCCGTAGGCGAACATCGCGACCGCCTGCGCGCCGCCGACCGCGTAGACCTCGTCGACGCCGAGCAGCCGGGCGGCGGCCAGCACCGTCGGATGCGGCCAGCCGCCGAACTCGGGCTGCGGGGGAGAGGCGATGGCCAGCGACTCGACGCCGGCGACCTGGGCGGGGACGGCGTTCATCACCACCGACGACGGGTAGACCGCCTGCCCTCCGGGCACGTAGAGGCCGACCCGGCGCACCGGCACCCATCGGTTGGTCACCTGCGCGTCGTCGCCGGGGGCGACGGTCGAGTCCTGCGGCAGCTGGGCGGCGTGGACCCTCCGCGCCCGCCGGATCAGCTCGTCCAGGGCCGCGCGGATCTCAGGATCGAGCCCCTCGAGGGCCTCATCCTGGACGGACTCCGGCACGCGCAGGGCGGGCGGGCGCACGCCGTCGAACTGTTCGCCGAGCGCCAGCACCGCCTCGGCGCCGCCGGTGCGCACCTTCTCCAGGATGGGGGCGACAGTGTCGACGGTGGCCGAGACGTCCTGGGCGGCGCGAGGCAGCATGGAGTCGACGTCGGCAGTGCTGCCGCGCAGGTCCCTGAGCGTGATCATGGTCCTCCTCGAGGCGGGCTGGGCGACGGCGCAGGGTCGCCGGAGGCGGACTCCGGCGCGCGCCGCGGCGGGGATCGTCCCGGTCATTGTCCCCCGGAGCGTGCCCGGCCGGGAAACGCGGACGGCGGACGTCCGCCGTCCAGTCGAGGCTGGGAAGGCATGCAGGGTTCCGTGGAATGATGGATGCCATGGTGTCGAGCATGATCCCGTCTGCACTCCTCTCCTCGCTCCTTCCCCCGTCGCGGCCCCTGGGCCTGCTCGCCGGCGGGGAGTCGCCCGAGCCGACCGACAGGGCCACCGGCGGAGACCCGGCGGAGGACGTCACCGACGTCGTCGAGGACAACGTCCCGCAGGACGTCGAGACGCTGGTCACCGGCGCCGGGCCGGTCTGGGGCCTGCTCCTCGGCGTCGGCATCGCACTCGTCGTCGCCCTGGGGATCACGCTGACCACCTCGGTCGTCGCCAAGCAGCTCCTGCGACGCATCCCCGCGGCCCTGGGCGCAGTCGACCGCACCCGCCTGCCGCTGTTCCTCACGCTGCTGCTGGTCGGGTCGCGGATCTCGCTCAGCTACTCCGCCGGGGACTCGGCGTGGGCCGACGCGGCCGGCTTCGTGCTGATCGTGCTGGTGATCGTCGGTCTGGCCTGGTGGGCGGTGCGCATCGTGCGCGTCGTCGAGGCGGTGGTGCTGGCCCACTACGGCGGCGACGGCAACCTGGACGACCGGCGCGGCCGCCGCGTGCAGACCCAAGTCTCGCTGATCCGGCGGGTGATGATGGCGGTCATCATCACTGTGGCGGTGGCGGCGATGCTGCTGCTCATCCCGCAGGTCCGCGCTCTGGGCGCCGGACTGCTGGCCTCGGCGGGAGTGCTCTCGGTGGTCGCCGGCATCGCGATGCAGTCGACGCTCTCCAACGTCGTCGCCGGCGTGCAGCTGGCCTTCACCGACACCATCCGCGTCGGCGACGTGATCGTCGTCGAGGAGAACTTCGCCACCGTCGAGGACATCACGCTCTCCGTGGTGGTGCTGAAGGTCTGGGACGACCGCCGCATCATCTACCCCTCAAGCTACTTCGTGGCCACGCCCTTCGAGAACTGGACCCGGGTGGGCACCCAGCTGATGGGCACCGTCGAGCTCGACGTCGACTGGCGGGTGCCGATGGACGCGCTCCGCGGCCGGATGCGGCGCCTGCTGGAGTCCACCGACCTCTGGGACGGCCGCGACTACGGGCTCCAGGTCACCGACGCCTCCGCCGGGATGGTCAAGGTCTGGGTGGTGCTCTCCGCCCGGAACTCCGCCGAGCTCTGGGACCTGCGCTGCCTGGTCCGGGAGGACCTGGTGAACTATCTGCGCGCCGAGCACCCCTATGCCGTGCTCACCCAGCGCATGCTGGTCTCCCACGACGACGCCCTGGCCCGGGACGGCACGCAGGTGCGCACCGGGGCGCTGGACCAGGTCGACGACGAGACGGACCGGGACGAGGACGCGGCGCCCGCAGCCGGTGCGGCGTCGCCGACGCAGGAGGCCGGGGACCCCCGGCCCTCCACGGCGCCGCTGGACGTGGTGCCCGGGGAGCCCGGATGGCCGACGTCGGTCGACGCTGAGCAGCAGGAGCCCTCCGAGACGCCCGACACCGGGGAGACGCCGCTGGCCTACAGCGGAGAGGGCGCCTCGCTGTTCACCGGCAGCATCGCCGCCGTCGAGCGCGGACGCGACTTCACCGGCCCCGGCGACGAGGCGCTGCGCGAGCGGCGCGAGCGCCAGGAGGAGCATGACGGTCTGGCCACCGAGGCTCCGGAGGACGCCCAGGACGCCCAGGACGCCCCGGACGACGACGCCGCGGACGGCCACGACGACGGCGAGGACGGAGAGGACCGGCCGTCCCGCGCGCCCCGCGGGGAGGCCTGAGTCGTCGGTCCCCGCCGGATCACGATCCGGCTACGACCGCGTGCTGACCGGGGACTCGCTTCGGCCGCCCGTCGGCGACGTGGCTATGGTGGAGGCACGAGGCACGTTCCCGCCCTCGTCCGTCCCGGCCGACCTCGACCGTTCCGAGCGGCCGGCCCGAGGGCGCGCGACCGCACGAGGACCCGCAGGAGAGCATGGACACGACGACGCATGGGCAGCCGCCGCCGACGGCTGGTCTGCCGCGGCATCTGCGGCCGACGGCACGCCGCCGCGGCCGGCGTGCCGGGACTGTGGCTGCGATGCTTCTGGCTCTGAGCGTGGCCGGCTGCGGCGCCCCCGAAGCCGGGCCGACCGGCGTCGGCGACACCGCCGCGACCGGCGCGACGGCCGGCGACGCCCCCTCCGATCTCTCCTCCGACGCGTCTTCCGGCGCCGCGGAGGCCGCCGAAGCCGACCCCTCGGATGACGGGGCGCCCTCGGGCGTCGGAGACGTCGACGTCGACAGCTTCTCCGTCGAGGCCAAGCAGTCCGCGCAGTTCCCCGGTTCGGTGGATCCGGTCGGAGAGGGCGAGCAGCTGCTGTTGGACACTGTCCGCGTCGGCTCCCACTCGGAGTTCGACCGAGTCGTCTTCGAGCATGCCGGCGACGGCATGCCCGCCTGGCGCGTCGAGTACGTGGCGCGGCCGACCCAGCCGGGCAGCGGCGGCGCGGTGGACATGCCCGGCGAGGACTTCATCGCCGTGCACGCGCAAGGGCTGATGCCCGGCAACGCCGGGAAAGAGGCCGGCCACCGGGTCGGCGCGCGCGACTGGGCCCATGCCAGCTCGATCATCCGCTCGACCTATTCGACAGTGGTCTTCGAAGGCTCCTCGACCTACTACATCGGCCTCGACCGCGAGCGCCCCTTCGAAGTCCGAGCGCTCGAGGATCCGTCGCGGCTGGTCCTCGACGTCAAAGCCTGATCAGCGGGCGTCGTCCGAGGTCTCCTGGGGCGGGGCCGCGCTCGCGCCGTCCTGCTCGGCGTCGCCGGCGCGCTTGCTGACCGCCCACTGCACCAGCGAATCGGGCATGAACCGCAGTCCGGCGGTCAGCGCCTGATAGCTGCGCGAGGGCACTGAGGTCGAGGCCCCGGCGGCGTTGGCGGCCAGGCCCTCGCGGACGACGTCGTCGGCGTCCAGCCACATCCACCGCTTCGCGCCGGAGACGTCGAGGCCGGAGCGCTCGTGGAACTCGGTGCGGACCAGGCCCGGGCAGAGCGCGGTGACCACCACGCCGTCGTCGTGGACCTGGGAATGCAGCGCCTTGGAGAAGTTGATGACCCAGGACTTCGCCGCCGAGTAGGTGCTGGTCGGGGTGAATCCGGCCACTGAGGCGACGTTGATGATGCGGCCCGCCCGGCGGCGGGTCATCGCCCGGGCGGCGGTGTGGCAGAGCTCCATCGGCGTCTGGACGTGCAGTCGCAGCAGGTTCCGTTCGTCGTCGAGGGTCGAGTCCAGGAAGTCCGAGGACAGGCCGTGGCCGGCGTTGTTGACCAGCAGGCTCACCGGGTGACGCGGATCGGAGAGCCGCTCCTGCACTGCGGCGACGCCGTCGTCGGTGACCAGGTCGGCGACCAGCACGTCGACGTCGACGCTGTACTGGGCCGCCAGCGCCTCGGCCTGGGTGCGCAGACGCCCGCCGTCGCGGGCGACCAGGACCAGGTCGTAGCCCTGTCCGGCCAGCTGGCGGGCGAAGGCCGCCCCGAGGCCGGCCGTGGAACCGGTGATCACAGCAGTGTGGGAGCTCATGGAAGTATCCTAGGCGTCGTGGTCCTCCGCTGTGCAGGGGTGTCCGTGATCTGGCCGCAGAGCCGCGCGTGCGTCACCCTGGAAGGCGGGAACGGAATCGTCGAGCAGGAGGTCGCAGCATGCGCTGGCGCAAGAAGGTGGACTGGGGGCCGCGCCGCCTGACCAGGGACGAATGGGCCGTGCTCGAGGCGCTGATCGAGGCCGACGACCTCGACGCCGTCGAGTACGCCATCGAGGAGCTCACCGGGTTCATGGACGAGTTCCGCGAGGACGTCGACGGCCGGCCGCTGGTCGGGGTGACCGACGGTCAGCTCGCCGTGCTGCAGGAGCGCCGGACCTCGCATCGCGGGATGCCGGTGGTGAGCCTGACCTTCTGCGCGGCGGGCCCGCCCGGCGAGGCCGAGCCGCACGCCTTCGACCGGCTCTCCGCGGCGGCGTCCTCGCTGGTCGACCACGTGCAGGCCGAGGGAGTGGCGGTGCACGGCATCCGCTGGGTCGAGCACGACCCCATGCCGCGCCCGTTCTGAGGCCCGGGCGCCCGCAGGATCGAGGCTGGCGAGTCCGCAGCGCTGAGACTGGCGAATCCTCAGCGCTCGCCGATCCGGTGCAGGTGGTCCAGCTGGGCGGCGGCGATCTTGGTGGTCACGCCCGCGGGCAGGCCGGAGTCCTCGCCGTAGATCAGCCGGCCGAGGGCGACGGCGTCGAGGTCCGGACCGTGCGCGGCGAGCAGCCCGCGCACCTGGTCGAGCCGCTCGCGCCGGTGGGCCAGGTAGTCGTCGACGACGGCGGCCAGGCTCTCGCGCTCCGGGCCGTGGGCCGGCAGCAGGCGGGCGGCCCTGTGGGCGCGCAGCCGCTCGAGGCTGGTCAGATAGTCCGTCAGCGTGCCGTCCGGGTGGTCGAGCATCGTCGTGCCCGCGCCCAGGACGGTGTCGCCGGTGAGCATCGCCCCGCCTCCCGCGCCGTCGACGTCGGAGGGATCGTCGGGGACCCAGAAGCTGACCGAGTCCGAGGTGTGGCCCGGCGTATGGACCACCACCAGCGCGACGCCGTCGACGTCCAGGCGCTCGCCGTCGGTCAGCGGGGCCGGCGCGTCGACGGCGCCGGCAGGTCCGCGCGCGCCGTCGTGCCCGCCGTCGGCCGCCAGGCACCAGCTCGGGTCCGCGCCGCGGACCGGGGCGTCGAAGCGCCGGGCGAACTCCGCGGCGGCACCGGTGTGGTCGCCGTGCCGATGGGTCACCAGGATCGCGGAGACCTCCCGTCCGGCGACGGCTGCGGCCACGGCCTCGCGGTGCTCCGGATGGTCTGCGGGCCCCGGATCGACGATCACGACCTGCCGCGCCCCGCCGAGCACATAGGTGATCGTCCCCTGCAGCGTCATCGGGGAGGGATTGTCGCAGCGGATGCGGTCGATGCGCGGGGCAGTCATGGCTCCAGCGTAGTGACGCGACGCGTCCGGCGTCACTGACGCCGTCGGCGGCGCTGGCCTAGGCTGGAGCCATGGCACAGGACGCTGAGCAGGACTCGCAGAAGACCGTCGGGACGCAGCACTCCACCGCCGGGGCGTACGTCACCGGTGAGGAGTTCACCCGCGACACGAACTACATCGAGGACCGGGTCGTCGCCGACGTCGGCGCAGCGGCCGCGGCGCCCCGGGAGGAGGGCTCGACGATCGGCGACCCGCGGCTGGCGGGGCTGACCGAGGGCGCCGACGCCTGGCCCGTGGAACCGGGGCGCTACCGGCTGGTGGCCGCCCGCGCCTGTCCCTGGGCGCACCGGTCGATCATCGTCCGGCGGCTGCTCGGTCTGGAGGATGTGATCTCGCTGGCCGCTCCCGGGCCGGTGCACGACGTGCGCTCCTGGACATTCGACCTCACCGAGGACGGCCGGGACCCGGTGCTGGGCACCGAGCGGCTGCAGGAGAACTACTTCGCCCGCTTCCCCGACTACCCGCGCGGGATCACCGTGCCGGCGCTGGTCGACGTCCCCTCCGGCGGCGTGGTGACGAACAACTATCCGCAGCTGACCTTCGACCTCTCCACCCAGTGGCGAGCCCACCATCGCGCCGGCGCGCCGGATCTGATCCCGGACGAGCAGATCGAGGAGATGCTGCCGGTCATCAAGCGCATCTTCACCGAGGTCAACAACGGCGTCTATCGCTGCGGCTTCGCCGGCTCGCAGCGGGCCTACGAGGAGGCCTACGACCGGCTCTTCACCGCGCTGGACTGGCTGGAGGACGGGCTGGCCGACCGGCGCTACCTGATGGGCGAGACCATCACCGAGGCCGATGTGCGGCTGTTCACCACGCTGGTGCGCTTCGACGCCGTCTACCACGGGCACTTCAAGGGCAACCGGAACAAGCTGACCGAGATGCCGAACCTCTGGGCCTACGCCCGGGACCTCTTCCAGACTCCGGGCTTCGGCGACACCGTCGACTTCGACCAGATCAAGCGGCACTACTACGTCGTCCACGAGGACGTGAACCCCACCCAGATCGTGCCCAAGGGGCCCGAGCTGGCCAGCTGGCTCACCGCCCACGGCCGCGAGGCGCTGGGCGGCTCGCCCTTCGGCGCCGGCACCGCGCCGGGCCCGGTGGCGCCGGAGGAGCGGCCTCCCGGGGCGAACCCGCTCTACGGCCAGGGCTGAGGGGCCCCGGCATCGAGTGGGCGATGTGTCGAGGTTCTGGCGGCGGATCGGCGTCGAGACCTCGACACATCGCCCACTCGATGACCAGAGACCGGGCGACGACGGCGGTCCCGCTCGACGTGTGTCAGCAGGCGGTCAGCGGTAGGTCTGGATGACCTGGGAGTCGTCGTGCCCCAGCAGCCCGGCCTCCGCGGCGGCGCGGTACTTTTCCCGGGCGGCGCGCAGCAGCGGCGCGTCGAAGCCGGCGTCCGCGGCGATCTCCTCGACGAGGTTCGTGTCCTTGACGAAGATGCCGACCGCGCTGCGGACCTCGGCCTCCGGGCCCTCCAGCATGCGCGGTCCCCGGTCGGAGAGCATCCAGGAGCCGGCGCCTCCGGAGGCGACCGCCTGCAGCACCGCCTGCGGGTCCAGGTCGAGCGACTCGGCCAGGGCCAGCGCCTCGCCGGCGACGGCGATGTGCACGGAGCACAGCAGCTGGTTCACGGCCTTGAACGACTGCCCGACGCCGACCTCGTCGCCGCAGCGGACGACGGTGCCCATCGCCTCGAGCACCTCGGTCCGGTCGTCGAGCACGGCGGGATCGCCGGCGGCGAAGAGCCGCAGCGCCCCCTGCTCGGCTCCGGCGACGCCGCCGGTCACCGGCACGTCCAGGAGCCCGACGCCGGCCGTGCGCGCCGGCGCCGCCAGGGCGCGGACGGCCTCGGGCCCCACGGTGCTCATCACCACCAGAGTCGAGCCGGCGCGCATCCGGGCGAGCAGGCCGTCCTCGTCCGAGACGGCGGCGGTCAGCTGCTCCGGCGTGGCCACCATGACCACGACGACGTCGGACTGCTCGGCCGCCCGAGCCGTCGCCGCGGGGCTCAGCCCTTCCGCGGCCGCGGCGTCGCGCCGCTGAGGCGAGGTGTCGACTGCGGTGACGTCGTGTCCGGCGCGGGCGAGCTGACGAGCCATCGGCAGCCCGATGGCGCCGACGCCGACGAAGGTGATGCGGCGCCGCGGGGCGGCTGGCGCGGGGGCGGATGTCATGGCTGCTCCTGAGGTGACGAGGGCGGGCGGGGTCGTGCGGCGTCGTGCGCTGCCGTGCGGCGGAATCGTGCCTCCGGCGACGCCTCGAGCGTGAGGCTCGGCGGGTGACGCTCTTCACGGCGTGATGCGGATCATGTTAGCTTATGTGAACGTGACTCAAAAGATTCACATATCTGCACATGCCCAGGTCGGTCCGTGCCGACTGCGAGGACGAGGAGAGACGCCGATGGCCATCACGCTCGGAGTCATCGCCGATGACTTCACCGGCGCCACCGATGCGGCCGGCTTCCTGGTCGAGGCCGGACTGCGCACCGTCCAGCTCACCGGTCCCGCCGGAATCGAGGACCTCCCGGACGGGCTGGACGCCGAGGCGGTCGTCATCAGCCTCAAGACCCGGTCGACGCCGGCTGAGCAGGCCGTGGCCGAGAGCCTGCGGGCGCTGGACGCCCTCCGCGGCCTCGGCGCCCAGCGGATCCTGTTCAAGTACTGCTCGACCTTCGACAGCACCGCCGCCGGCAACATCGGGCCGGTGACCGACGCGCTGCTGGAGGCGCTCGAGGAGGACGTCACCGTGCTGGTGCCGGCGCTGCCGGTCAACGGCCGGACCGTCCGCGACGGGCACCTCTCCGTCCACGGGGTCCCGCTGCACGAGTCCGGGATGCGCGACCACCCCGTCACCCCGATGCGCGATTCCAGCCTCGTGCGACTCATGGAGGCCCAGAGCGCCGGACGCGCCGCCGTCGTCCCCCTCGCCGCCGTCGACGCCGGCCCCGCGGCGGTCGCGGAGGCGCTGGAGGCGGCGCGCGAGGCCGGGGCGCGCTACGTCGCGGTCGACGCCGTCGAGATGCGTCATCTCGACGTCATCGGCGAGGCCGTCCGCGACCTGCGGCTGGTCACCGGAGGATCGGGAATCGGCTCCGGCGTCGCGAAGGCGGTGCTGGCTCATGCCGCGTCCGACGGAGGAGAGCGGGCCGACGCCGCGGCGCCGTCGGCCCGCTGGCGGCCTGCCGCCGGGCCCGCGGTCATCCTCTCGGGCTCCTGCTCGCAGATGACCAACCGCCAGGTCGCCCGGTACGGCGAGACCGCTCCAGCCCGCGCCGTCGACGTCGACCGCGCGGTGGCCGACGCTGAGCAGCATGTCGACGAACTGGTCGAGTGGGCCGCAGCGCGGCAGGCCGAGGGGCCGGCTCCGCTGATCTACGCGACTGCCGGCCCCGAGGAGGTCGAGGCCTGGCAGCGGCGGCACGGCGCCGAGGAGGTCTCCGCGGCGATCGAGTCGCTGTTCGGCCGGATCGCCGCCGCGCTGCGCGACCGGGGCACCGTCCGGATCGTCGCCGCCGGCGGAGAGACCTCCGGAGCCGTCACCCGGGCCCTGGGCCTGGCGGCCTTCGAGGTGGGGCCGACCATCGCACCGGGGGTGCCGTGGACCCGCGGGGTCCCCGACGGGATCGACCTCGCCCTGAAATCCGGGAACTTCGGCGACGAGGACTTCTTCGCCGACGCGCTGCGCACTCCGGACCTCGACGAGACCGCCCCGCGCGGCTGACCCGCCGCCCCGCCGATCTGGAGATCCCGATGCCCCGTTTCGCCGCGAATCTGTCCATGATGTTCACCGAGATGCCGTTCCTGGAGCGGTTCCAGGCCGCCGCCGACGCCGGCTTCGCCGCCGTCGAGTACCTCTTCCCGTACGACCATCCGGCCGAGGAGGTCGCCGCGGCGCGCCGCGACGCCGGCGTCGAGCAGGTGCTCTTCAACGCGCCGGCCGGCGACTGGGCGGCCGGCGAGCGCGGTCTGGCCTGCCTGCCCGATCGGCAGGAGGAGTTCGACCGCGGCCTGGAGACCGCCCTGCGCTACGCCGAGGCCCTCGACTGCCCGCGGATCCACGTGATGGCGGGGATCCCGCGGCCCGACGGCGAACTGGACGCCGCCGGTCGGGCCGCCGCCCGCGAGGTCCACGTCCGCAGGGTCCGGCAGGCCGCCGACGCCGCCGCGGCGGTGGGCCGCCGCGTGCTGATCGAGCCGATCAACCCGGTGGACATGCCCGGCTACCTCCTCGACTCCGTGCACGAGGGCCGCGACGTCCTCGAGCAGATCGACCATCCCGCCGTCGGCCTGCAGCTGGATCTCTACCACGCGCAGATCACCGACGGGGACCTCACGCGGCTGATCCGTTCCGCCGCCGACGTCGTCGAGCATGTGCAGATCGCCTCGGTGCCGGACCGGCACGAGCCCGACGGCGGCGAACTCGACCTCGACCACGTCCTCGGCGTGCTCGACGACGTCGGCTACGCCGGCTGGGTGGGCTGCGAGTATCGGCCGGCGGGGGAGACCCGCGCCGGGCTGGGCTGGTTCCATCGACGCACCGGCTCCGGCCGGGCCGACCGGCGCGGGAGCGGGGCATGATCCCCGACGAGCGTCGACGTCGCCTGGTCCATCTGGTCGAGGAGCAGGGCTCGGTGAGCATCGCGGAGCTCACCGAGGCCCTCGGCGTCTCGCATATGACCGTGCGCCGGGACATCCGCCAGCTCGAGGAGGCCGGGCGGGTGGTCTCGGTCTCCGGCGGCGTGGCGCTGCCCTCGCGCATCGCGCTGGACGCCACGCATCAGGCCAAGCTGGGCCTGCATCCGACGGAGAAGGAGGCGATCGCCGCCCGGACGGTGGAGCTCGTCCGTCCCGGGGACCTGGTCTACCTCGACGCCGGCACCACGATGCTGGCCGTCGCCCGGCAGCTGGTGGAGCGCGCCGAGGAGCTGCCGGTGGACCTCATCACCAACGACCTGGCCGTGGCCGCCTGCCTGGGCGATCATCCCACCGCCGGAGTGCATGTGCTCGGCGGGCGGCTGGACAGCGCGAACCTCTCCACCGAGGGCGCGGTCCCCGCCGCGGAGCTGGCCGAGTTCAACATCGACCTCGCCGTCGTCTCGGCGTCCTCCTTCGACCTGCGCGGACTCTCCGTGCCCTCGGAGGCCAAGACCCTGGTCAAGCGCGCGATCGTGGAGAACTCCTCGCGGTCCTGCCTGGCCACCGACAGCAGCAAGTACGGCCGGGTGGCGGCCTGCCGCGCCGTCGCCCTGGACGCCTTCGACAGCATCGTCACCGACGGCGCGCTGCCCGATGCCGCCGGCGAGCACCTCGCCCAGCTCGGCGTCGAGCTGCTGATCGGCGAGCCCGGGCGCTCCCGCCCCTGAGACCCGAGACCTGCGAAAGGACCTGTGACCCATGAAGATCATCGTGACCGGAGGCGCCGGATTCGTCGGCAGCCGCGTGATCACCCAGCTGCTCGCCGCCCAGGATGCGGGGCGGCTGCCCTGGGACGTCGACGCCGTCGTTTCGTTGGACCTCGCCGAGAGCCCGGTGGAGGACCCCCGAGTGGAGTCCCGCGTGGGCGATCTCGGCGACGCCGAGCTGCTGGCCGACGTCGTCGACGCCGACACTGCGGCGATCTACCACCTGGCCGCCGTGCTCAGCGGCGGCTCGGAGGACGACTTCGACCTCTCCCACCGCGTCAACGTCGACGGCACCCGCGCGCTGCTCGAGGCCGCCCGATCGACCGGCGCGACGCCGCGGTTCATCTTCACCAGCTCCATAGCCGTCTTCGGCGGTGAGCTGCCGGAGGTCCTGGCCGAGGACCAGGGGGTCCAGCCGGAGTCGACCTACGGTGCGTTCAAGGCCATCGGCGAGCTGCTGGTCAACGAGTACTCGCGCAAGGGCTTCGTCGACGCGCGGATCTGCCGGCTGCCCACGATCTCGGTGCGTCCCGGGCGGCCGAACTCGGCGGTCTCCTCCTTCGCCAGCGGCATCATCCGCGAGCCGCTGCAGGGCGAGGACTCCGTCTGCCCGGTGCCGACCGACACCCGGCTCTGGCTGAGCTCGCCGCAGACCGTGGTGGACAACCTGGTCCACGCCGCCGTCGTCGACTCCGCGCCGCTGGGCTCCTGGCGGGTGCTGAACCTGCCCGGCGTCACCGTCACCGTCGAGGAGATGCTCGAAGCCCTGCGCCGGGTCGGCGGCGAGGAGGCCGTGGCCCGGGTCCATCACGAGCCGGACGAGCGGATCAGCCGCATCATCCGCTCCTGGCCCGCGGCCTTCGACGTCGACCGCGTCCTGGCCCTGGGCTTCCGTCCGGACGGAAGCTTCGAGGAGGCCGTCCGCCAGCATCACGACGAGTTCGTTGCCTGACCGTTCCGCTGCCTTCGCCGCGACCTCCGCGGCGGATGCTCATGATGTGTCGAGGAGGACACCATGAATGATGCCGTCACCACCTCTGAGATAGGCGCCGTCGTCGGCCTGGCCGTCGCCGTCGCGCTGCTGATCCTCTTCGTGCTGCGGACCAAGGTGCACGCCGTGCTCGCCCTGGTCATCGCCGCCTCGATCGCCGGGCTGGCCGCGGGCATGGCCCCGGACGCCACCATCGAGTCCATCACCACCGGGTTCGGCTCCACGCTGTCGACCATCGGACTGGTCATCGGCCTCGGCGTGATGATGGGCCGGATCCTCGAAGCCTCCGGGGCCGCCGAGAAGCTGGCGGTGACGCTCATCCGCTGGCTCGGCCGCAAGCGGGAGGAATGGGCGCTCGCCGGGGCGGGATTCATCATCTCGATCCCGATCTTCGTCGACAGCGCCTTCGTCATCCTCACCCCGCTGGTGCGGTCGCTGAGCCGCACCTCGGGGCGCTCCATCCTCACCCTGGGCATCGCCCTGGCCGGCGGGCTGACCATGACCCACCACGCCGTGCCGCCGACTCCCGGCCCGCTGGGCGCGGCGGGGATCTTCGACGTCGGCGTCGGGGAGATGATCCTCTGGGGCGTGGTCCTGACCCTGCCGGCTCTGGTGCTCGTGGTGCTCTACGCGACGATCATGGGCCCGCGGATCGAGGCGAAGGTCGCCGCCCAGACCGGCGAGCAGCTCTCCCCGAGCGCGGCCTTCGCCGAGTTCGAGGCTCAGGCCGTCGAGCGGGAGCGGAAGCTGCCCTCGCTGGCGATCTCGCTGATGCCGATCCTCGTGCCGATCCTGCTGATCTTCGCCAACACCGTCTCCACCAATCTCACCGAGGCCGGAGCGATCACGCTGCCCGAGGTGCTGGTGCAGACCGCGGCCTTCGTCGGAAACCCCGTCATCGCCCTGCTGATCGGCGTGCTCATCGCCGTCTACGGCCTGACCCGCGGACAGCCGCGTCAGGACACGCTGGCCGACATGGAGAAGGGCGTCGAGAGCGCGGGCATCATCTTGCTGGTCACCGGCGCCGGCGGTGCGCTGGGCGCGGTGCTGCGCGACAGCGGCACCGGGCAGTCGATCGGCGAGTGGGCCTCGGGTCTGCCGCTGCCGGCAGTGCTGATCCCCTTCGTCATCGCGACCATCGTGCGGGCGATCCAGGGCTCGGGGACCGTCTCCATCATCACGGCGGCCTCGATCTCGGCGCCGATCATGGCCGACATGCCCGGCGTGACGATGGTGCTCGCCGCCCAGGCGGCCTGCCTGGGGTCGATGTTCTTCAGCTACTTCAACGACAGCCTGTTCTGGGTCGTCAATCGCATGCTCGGGGTGAAGAACGCCGCCCATCAGATGCTCGCCTGGTCGGTGCCGACCACCATCGCCTGGGGGTCGAGCATGGTGACGCTGCTGATCGTCGACGCCTTCGTATGATGAATCCGCCGCGACGCCATGACGCCCCGGGCGACGGGAGAGCGGACCCGGCCGCCCGTCCCCACCAGCAGAGGAGAGCACAGCAGTGACCGACCACACCGCGGACCATGCCGCGCAGGCCGCCCGCCGTCGGATCGTCGCCCTCGGAGCCAGCCTCTTCGAGCGGGGATACTCGGTCGGCAGCGCCGGGAACCTCAGCGTCCGCACGGACACGGGGTACCTGATGACGCCGACCAACGCCTCCCTGGGACGCCTGGAGGAGGACGAGCTGGCGGTGCTGGACCACGACTGGCAGCACGTCGACGGGCCTCGCCCCTCGAAGGAGGTGGTGATGCACCGGGCGATGTACCAGGCACGGCCCGAGTCCGCTGCGATGGTGCATCTGCACTCGACCTACGTCACCGCGGTCAGCTGCCTGCCCGCCGGCGAGGACCCGGTCATCCCGCCGCTGACTCCGTACTTCGTGATGCGGCTGGGAGGCGAGGTCCCCGTGGTGCCCTACTTCCGCCCCGGGGCGGCGGAGATGCTCGACGACATCCGCACCGCCGGTCAGCGGTCACGGGCCGTGATCCTGGCCAACCACGGATCCCTGGTGGCCGGCGCGTCGCTGGAGGACGCGGTGAACGCCGCCGAGGAGCTGGAGGCCTCCGCCCAGCTGGCCTTCCTGCTGCACGACCGGCCGGTCCGCGAGCTCACGGCGGAGGAGATCGCCGAGCTGCGTTGAGCGAGCCGCGCGGCCGGCCAGTGGTCGCCCGTCGCGGCCCCGCGATAGTGTGAAGAGGTACGAAGCAGTCGTCGTCTTCAGGAGCGCCCATGTCCGCAGCAGATGAACTCGACGGACCGTTCGAGAAGCGCTTCGTCGCGCTCGGCGACTCCTTCACCGAAGGGGTCGGGGACATCGACCCCTCGAGCCCGAACGCCGTGCGCGGCTGGGCCGACCGGGTCGCCGCCCAGCTCATCGCCGAGGACCCGCGCTGGGGCTACGCGAACCTCGCCATCCGCGGGAAGAAGCTGCCCCAGGCCCTGGACGAGCAGATCGACGCCGCCGTCGCCATGGAGCCGACTCTGGTCACCCTCTACGCCGGCGGCAACGACATCCTGCGGCCGGTGGTGAACGTCGATGGTCTGATGGCCCGCTATCGGCATGCCGTCCGGCAGCTGGTCGACACCGGCGCGCAGGTCGTGCTCTTCACCGGCTTCGACTCGGCCAAGGCCCCGGTGTTCAATCTGACCCGCGGGCGCACCGCCATCTACAACGAGCACGTCCGCAAGATCGCCGACGATCTGGGCTGCACGCTGGTGGACTTCTGGCACATGAAGAAGTTCCAGGACTGGCGCTACTGGGACGTCGACCGGATGCACCTGGGCATCTCCGGCCACACCGCCATGGCCAAGGAGGTCCTGGCGGTGCTCGGGGCGAAGGACGACATCCCCGCCCCGGAGATCGAGGACCTGCCGCCGCAGAACCTCGTCGAGCGCACCGCCGGCAACGTCACCTGGACCCGCGAGCACGTGCTGCCCTGGATGAAGCGGCGGCTGACCGGCACCTCCTCCGGCGACGACCTCAGCCCGAAGTACCCCAAACTCACCTCGCGCATCTGGTGAACGGCGCGGGCCGCGCTGCGGCCGGGCCGCCGCAGAGCTCGCCTCCGCGGATACGACGACGGCGCCGCCCCGATCCTCGGCAGGTCGGGACGGCGCCGTCGTCGTGTGCAGGGTCGGGACCCGGCTCAGCGGGTCACTTCACGCCGGCCATGAGCTTCTTCAGGCCCGGCGTCGCCGCGCCCAGGGCCAGGCCCAGGACCACGCAGGTGCCGCCGAGGGAGAGGAAGTAGGGGATCTCGTTGCCCTCGGTGTAGAAGGCCGCGAGGATGCCCGCCAGCGTGGTGCCCAGCGAGATGGACAGGTAGAACAGCGCCAGCATCTGGGTCGTGAAGGCCACCGGGGCCAGCTTCGTCGCCACAGAGAGCCCGATCGGGCTGAGGAAGAGCTCCGCCCAGGTGACCAGCAGCAGGATGCCGACCAGCGCCAGCAGCGGGGTCTTCTCGAAGGACTCCAGCGGGATGAAGACCAGGTAGGCGATGCCGATGATGATCAGCGCGGTGCCGAACTTCAGCGGCGTCGAGGGCTGCCTCTCGCCCATCTTCGTCCAGATCGTGGCGAAGATCGCCGCGAAGATGATGATGAACAGCGGGTTGATCGACTGCACCCAGCTCGCCGGCATCTCCCAGCCGAGGATGTTCCGGTCCAGCCGCTCCTCGGAGTAGACGGCGATGAAGGTGAACTGCTGCTGGAAGAGCGCGAAGAACGCCGCGGAGGCGACGAACAGCGGAATGAAGGCCTTCACCCGGCTGCGCTCGACCGCGTCGACCTTCTTCGAGCGCAGCAGCACCACGAAGTAGCAGATCGAGGCGACGACCACGACGCCGACGATGACGTTGGCCAGGTTCGCCGGGGTGACGATCCCGGCGGCGAAGAGCGCGACGATCACGACTGCACCGGCCAGAGCGATCATCCCGTAGCGCAGTCTGAGCTCCTTGGGCAGCGGGTTCACCACGTCGTGGGTCTCCTCCGGCAGGTCCTTGCGGCCCGCGGCGTAGATCGCCAGGCCCAGGACCATGCCGACGGCGGCGGCTCCGAAGCCGTAGTGGAAGCCGATGCGCTCGTGCAGGAAGCCGGTCAGCAGCGGGCCGACCAGCGCGCCGATGTTCACGCCCATGTAGAAGATGGAGAAGCCGGCGTCGCGGCGCGGGTCCTGACGGGTGTAGAGCGAGCCCACCAGTGAGCCGGCGGCGGCCTTCACGCCGCCCGAGCCGACGGCGACGCAGATCAGCCCGACGGCCAGTCCGGCCGCGCCCGGCAGCACCGCCAGGGCGATATGGCCGATCATCACCAGCACAGCTGAGTAGAACAGCGTGCGCTCGGCGCCGATCAGCCGGTCGGCGATCCAGGCGGTGAGGATGGCGGAGAGGTAGACGCCGCCGCCGTAGGCGCCGACGAGGGGCAGAGCGATGCTCTGGTCGATCCCCAGGCCGCCGTCGGCGACCGAGAAGTACATGTAGTACGCGAGGATGGCCTGCATCCCGTAGAAGGAGAAGCGTTCCCACAGTTCGACCGAGAACAGGTTGAACAGCATCCGGGGGTGGCCGAAGAACGTCTTCCCCTCATCTGTGGCCGCAGGGTGGTGCGGCTCCTGAGCATGAGTGGTGGTCATTCTCACCATGGAACCGCAGGATGTCCCCTCGGCGCGAATCGGCGCGTGGGGTATGCGGCCCCTGCGGCGTCATGGCAGGGCGCACAGCAGCGCCGCGCCGCCCGGCGGTGCCGGTCAGCGGGGCGAGCAGGGGCAGGTCGTGCAGACTGTGAGGTGTGATGCGGCGACCTGCGCGGGCTGTCCGGAATCAGCCGACGACGGCGTCCACCGCCTCGCGCCAGATGCCCAGCGCCTCGTCGACGGCATCGTCGTCGACCACCAGCGCCGGGATGAAGCGCACCACCTGGCCCCACGGGCCGCAGGTGAGCAGCAGCAGTCCGCGCCGGGCGGCCTCCTGCTGGACGGCGGCGGCCGTGGCGCCGTCGGGCTCGCCGTCGGCGTCGCGGAACTGGTTGCCCTGCATCAGGCCCAGGCCGCGTACGTCGGAGATGGCCGCGGTCTCCGCGGCGACGGCCTCCAGTCCCTCGCGCAGCCGCGCGCCGCGTCCGGCGGCGTTGGCCACCAGGCCCTCCTCCTCGATGACGTCGAGAGTGGCCAGAGCGGCCGCGCAGGCGACGGCGTTGGCTCCGTAGGTCCCGCCCTGCGAGCCGGGCCAGGCCTTGGCCATGATCTCCGAGGTCGCCGCGATCCCGGACAGCGGGAAGCCCGAGGCCAGGCCCTTGGCGGTCATCATGATGTCGGCCTCGACGCCGAAGTGGTCCTTGCCCCAGAACGCGCCGGTGCGGCCCCAGCCGGTCTGCACCTCGTCGAGGATCAGCAGCACGCCGTGCCGGTCGGCGCGCTCGCGCAGTCCCTGCAGGAAGCGGGTGTTCGCCGGCATGTAGCCGCCCTCGCCGAGCACCGGCTCGATGATCATCGCCGCCGTGTCGTCCGGGGAGGTGATCGTGGCGAAGAGCCGGTCGAGCTCCTTCAGCGCGAAGTCGGTCGTCGTCTCCTGGTCCCAGCCGTAGTGGTCGGCGTCGGGGAAGGGCGCGACGACGACCCCGCCCATCAGCGGGCTGAAGCCCGAGCGGATCTTGGTCCCGGAGGTGGTCAGCGAGGCCGCGCCCATCGTGCGGCCGTGGAAGCCGCCGTGGAAGGCGATGATGTTCGGCTTCCCGGTGGCCTGCCGGGCCAGGCGGACGGCGGCCTCGGCGGCCTCCGAACCGGAGTTGGAGAAGAACAGCGAGTCCAGGTGCTCCGGCAGCACCTCGCCGAGGCGCTCGGTGAGCTGCTGCAGCGGCCGGTGCATGATCGTGGTGTACTGGCCGTGGATGAGCCGGCCCACCTGCTCCTGGGCGGCGGCGACGACCTTCGGGTGGCAGTGGCCGGTGCTGGTCACGCCGATGCCGGCGGTGAAGTCCAGCCAGCGGCCGCCGGCGTCGTCGAAGAGGTGCACGCCCTCGCCGCGCTCGGCCACGACGGGGGTCGCCTGCTTCAGGTGGGGGGAGAGGGTCGCCATCGGAACTCCTTCGCGGATCGGGTGGCGGCCGGTCGCACCGGCCGTCGGGCCCCAGGGTGCGGGCCCGCGGGGTTCGCCGCCCCGGCGGGGCGCGAGTCCATCGAGGATTGTTGACAATCTTCGCACTGGCTAGAGTACTCGCTGAGACCGTTGATGTCAGGATGCTCACAGGAGGCAGTCGATGACCGAGACCATCACCCCCGCCCGCGAGGCCGACGTCGTCGCGCAGGCGCCGCAGCAGCTGTTCATCGGCGGCCGCTGGGTCGACGCGCGCGGCGGCCGCACGCTCGACGTCGTCGACCCCTCCACCGGCCGCACGCTCTGCGCAGTGGCCGACGCGAGCGTCGACGACGGCTGGGACGCGCTGCACGCCGCCGACGCCGCCCAGGCCGACTTCGCCGCGATGGCCCCGCGCGAGCGGGCCGACATCCTGCGGCGCGCCTTCGAGCTGATGCACGAGCGCGCCGACGACCTGGCGCTGCTGATGACGCTGGAGATGGGCAAGCCGCTGGCCGAATCCCGCGGCGAGGTCGCCTACGCCGCCGAGTTCTTCCGGCACTTCTCCGAGGAGGCGGTGCGCATCGACGGCGGCTACCAGGTCGCCCCCAAGGGCGGGGCGCGCTTCCTGGTCACCAAGCAGCCCGTCGGCGTCTCGCTCTTCGTCACTCCGTGGAACTTCCCGCTGGCGATGGGCACTCGCAAGCTGGGGCCGGCGCTGGCCGCCGGCTGCGCCTCGGTGCTCAAGCCCGCCGGCCAGACGCCGCTGTCGATGTTGGCGCTGGCCGAGATCCTGCGCGAGGCCGGCGTGCCCGACGGCGTGGTCAACATCCTGGTCACCTCCGACTCCTCGGGAGTGATGGAGCCGCTGATCCGATCCGGCATCGCCCGCAAGCTCTCCTTCACCGGCTCCACCGGCGTCGGGCGGAAGCTGCTGGAGCAGTGCGCCGAGCACGTCATGCGCACCTCCATGGAGCTCGGGGGCAATGCGGCCTTCGTGGTCTTCGAGGACGCCGATCTGGACAAGGCCGTCGAAGGTGCGATGCTGGCCAAGATGCGCAACTCCGGCGAGGCCTGCACCGCGGCGAACCGGATCTTCGTCCACCGCGACGTGATCGAGGAGTTCGGCCGGCGGCTCACCGAGCGGATGGCGGCGCTGCGCGTCGGCCGCGGCGTCGAGGACGGCGTCGACGTCGGCCCGATGATCGACGCCGGCCAGCGCGACAAGGTCGCCGAGCTGGTCTCCGACGCGGTGGACTCCGGCGCCCGCGTGCTCGCCGGCGGCGAGACCCCCGGCGGCGAGGGCTACTTCTACCTGCCCACAGTGCTCACCGACGTGCCCGACTCGGCGCGGATGCGCGACGAGGAGATCTTCGGCCCCGTGGCGCCGCTGACCCCCTTCGACACTGAGGAGGAGGTCATCGCCGCGGTCAACTCCACCGAGTTCGGACTGGTCAACTACGTCTACACCGAGGGGCTGACCCGCGGGCTGCGCATCGGCGAGGCGCTGGAGTCGGGGATGGTCGGGCTCAACCAGGGCGTGGTCTCCAACCCGGCCGCGCCCTTCGGCGGCGTCAAGGAGTCCGGCCTGGGCCGCGAGGGCGGTTCCGAGGGGATCGACGAGTTCCTCGAGACCAAGTACCTCGGCATCGGGATGGCCTGAGCCGGTGGCGGCGACGTCCGGGGCGGTCGCGCCGCGAGGTCCGGTGCGGCTGGAGATCGCCGTCCAGGACGTCGACGGTGCGACGGCGGCGGTCGCCCACGGCGCCGAGCGTCTGGAGGTCTGCCAGGCGCTCGCCGTCGGCGGCCTGACGCCGTCGCTCGGGCTGGTGGAGCATGCCGCGGGGCTCGGCGTGCCCGTGCGCCCGCTCCTCCGCCCGCGCGCCGGCGGGTTCCGCGTCTCCTCGGGCGAGCGTCAGGTCATGCGCCGCGACGTCGAGCTGCTGGTCTCCGCCGGAGCCGAGGCGCTCGTCGTCGGGGCGCTGGCCGAGCGGCCCGACGGCGCGCCCAGCCTCGACGTGCCGGCGCTGAGGACGCTGGCGGAGGCCGCCGCCGGCCGTCCGGTGATCGTCCATCGCTGCGTGGACGTGCTGCTGGGCGCCGGGGTCGAGCCTGAGGAGCTGGTCGAGCAGCTGATCGCCTGCGGCGTCGACGGGGTGCTGACCTCGGGCGGTGCGGCCGACGCTCTCGCCGGCTCCGCGACGCTGGCTCGGCTGGTGCGAGCCGCCGCGGGCCGGCTGGAGATCGTCGCCGGCGGGGGAGTGCGGCCCGAGGGCTTCGCGACGCTGGTCGCCGCCGGCGTCGACGCAGTCCATCTCTCGGCCTCCGGCCCGCAGTCGGCCGGCCCCGCGGGCCCCGGCGGCGGGGAGGAGACCTTCAGCACCACGGATGCGCAGCAGGTGCGCGCAGCCCGGGCGGCGCTGGACGCCGCGCCGTCGTCCGCTCGCTGAGTGGCCGTTCGTGACGACGTCTGCCGGGCGTGGGATCGGTTGTCACGCTCTGTCGTCGTCACGAGCGGCCACTCGACGTCGCAGCGCCCGGTGAGACGCCTCGTCCCGGCGACTCGGCGAGCCCGGGAATGAATCGCGGGACTGCTGAGTTGGACACCACGTGAGAAGTTGAGTCGAGTCGACTCAAGTCAGTTTGACGCCGGAGAGCGCTCCGTGGAGACTTGAGTCTGGTTCGCTCAATCAGAAGCACCAGCAGTCCATCGAAGGGAGACCCCTCATGTCCCGTGCAGTCGGCATCGACCTCGGAACCACCAACTCCGTCGTCACCGTCCTCGAAGGCGGCGAGCCCACCGTGATCGCCAACGCCGAGGGCGCTCGCACCACGCCCTCCGTCGTCGCGTTCTCCAAGGACGACGACGTCCTGGTCGGCGAGATCGCTCGCCGCCAGGCCGTGAACAACCCGGACCGCACGATCTCCTCCGTCAAGCGCCACATGGGCACCGACTGGAAGAAGCAGGTCGGCGAGAAGGAGTACACCCCGCAGGAGATCAGCGCCCGGACGCTGATGAAGCTGAAGCACGACGCCGAGTCCTACCTGGGCGAGGACGTCGCCGAGGCCGTCATCACGGTGCCGGCCTACTTCAACGACGCCGAGCGTCAGGCGACCAAGGAGGCCGGCGAGATCGCGGGCCTGAAGGTCTCCCGCATCGTCAACGAGCCCACCGCCGCGGCGCTGGCCTACGGCCTGGACAAGGGCAACGAGGACGAGCAGATCCTGGTCTTCGACCTGGGCGGCGGCACCTTCGACGTCTCGCTGCTCGAGGTCGGCAAGGACGAGGACGACTTCTCCACCATCCAGGTCCGCGCCACCGCCGGCGACAACCGCCTCGGCGGCGACGACTGGGACCAGCGGATCATCGACTGGCTGGTCGAGCAGGTCAAGAACAAGGAGGGCGTGGACCTCTCCAAGGACAAGATCGCGGTGCCGCGTCTGAAGGACGCCGCCGAGCAGGCCAAGAAGGAGCTGTCCTCGGCGACGTCGACCGACATCAACCTGCAGTACGCCGCGATGACCGAGAACGGCCCGGTGCACGTCAACGAGACGCTGTCCCGCGCGAAGTTCCAGGACATGACCTCCGACCTGCTGGAGCGGACCAAGAAGCCGTTCCAGGATGTCATCAAGGAGGCCGGCGCGAAGATCTCCGACATCGACCACGTGATCCTCGTCGGCGGCTCCACCCGCATGCCCGCCGTCGCGGACCTGGTCAAGGAGCTCTCCGGCAAGGACGCCAACAAGGGCGTGAACCCGGACGAGGTCGTCGCCGTCGGCGCCGCGCTGCAGGCCGGCGTGCTGGCCGGTGAGCGCAAGGACGTGCTGCTCATCGACGTCACCCCGCTGTCGCTCGGCATCGAGACCAAGGGCGGCGTGATGACCAAGCTCATCGAGCGCAACACCGCCATCCCGACCAAGCGGTCCGAGACCTTCTCCACCGCCGAGGACAACCAGCCCTCGGTGGCCGTGCAGGTCTTCCAGGGCGAGCGCGAGTTCACCAGGGACAACAAGCCGCTGGGCACCTTCGAGCTCACCGGCATCGCCCCGGCGCCGCGCGGCGTGCCGCAGATCGAGGTCACCTTCGACATCGACGCCAACGGCATCGTCCACGTCTCGGCCACCGACAAGGGCACCGGCACGGAACAGTCGATGACCATCACCGGCGGCACCTCGCTGGCGCAGGAGGACATCGACCGGATGGTCTCCGACGCCGAGGCCCACGCCGAGGAGGACAAGAAGCGTCGCGAGGCCGCCGAGCAGCGCAACGCCGCCGAGTCCACCGCCTACTCGGTCGACAAGCTCATCAAGGACAACGACGAGAAGCTGCCGACCGAGGTCAAGGACGAGGTCCAGGCCGACGTCGACGCGCTGAAGAAGGTCCTCGACGAGAACGGCTCCGACGAGGACGTCCAGGCCGCCTACGAGAAGCTGCAGGCCTCCCAGACCAAGCTGGGCGAGGCGCTGTACTCCCAGGGCGGCGCCGACGGCGCCGACGGTGCTCCGGCCTCCGAGGCCTCGAGCGAGGACGAGGACATCGTCGACGCCGAGGTCGTGGATGAGGAAGCCTCCGACGAGACCACGGCCGACGAGAAGAAGTGAGAGGTCGACGCTGATGGCAGATCAGAGCCAGCACCCCGACGGGATCGAGCCGGAAGGCGACGGTTCTGAGCAGCCGGAGCCGATCCGCTTCACCGACCGGCGGCGGGTCGACCCGGAGACCGGCGAGCTGCGCGACGGCGGCGAGGCGTCCGACGCCGGCGCCGAGCCGGACGCCGAGTCCCCGGCGGAGGCCGCGGCCGAGCAGGACGCGGTGAAGGATCCGCTGAGCCAGGCCGAGGAGGTCCTCCGCGAGGCGCCGGCCGACTCGGCCGGCACGGCCGAGGGTGAGGTCGCCGTCGACGGCGAGGTCGTCTCGGAGGACGAGGCGGCCGAGGCCTCCGAGGAGGTCCCGGCCTCGGCCTCGGAGCGCGAGGCCGAGCTGCAGGCCGACCTGCAGCGGGTCCAGGCCGAGTACGCCAACTACCGGCGTCGGATGGATCGGGACCGGGCGACGGACCGCGACCGCAGCGTCGGCGAGGTCATCGCGGCACTGATGCCGGTGCTCGACGACATCGCCGCGGCCCGCCAGGCCGGCGACCTCGAGGACGGCCCCTTCGCGGCCATCGCCTCGAAGCTGGAGAGCACGCTGGCCCAGCAGGGGCTCGAGGTCATCGACGAGGTCGGCGTCCCGTTCGACCCGACCGTCCACGAGGCTCTCATGCAGCAGCCGCACGAGAGCATCGAGGCCGACCACGTGGCTGCCATGCTGCGGGCCGGCTACCGTCACGGCGACCGCGTGCTGCGCGCCGCCCAGGTGATGGTCTCCACCGGTCCGGCGGAATGACGCCGATCCCGGCCGGTCGGGCCTGAACCGATCCGTCGCGGGGCGGTCCGGGCGAGCATCGCCCGGGTCTCCCCGCGGCCGGGGCCGGTCCGTCGGCGGCTCCCTCCGGAGGGAGCCGTCGACGGACCGGCCGCACACAGCACTGGACGTCCAGCACGGGCTGTCCAGCACAGACTTTTCAACGCATCGCAGGATTCCGCAGCAATGGGGAGGGAGGCGCCGTGGCCTCGCAGGACTGGGTCGACAAGGACTTCTACGCCATCCTCGGCGTCTCGAAGGACGCCTCGGACGAGGAGATCAAGAAGGCGTACCGCAAGCTCGCGCGCAAGCATCACCCGGACACCAACCCGGGGGACGAGGAGGCCGAGCGGAAGTTCAAGGACGTCGCCGAGGCCCACACCGTGCTCACCGACCCCGAGCAGCGTCAGCAGTACGACGCGATCCGGGCGATGGGATCCGGCGCCCGCTTCTCCGGCGCGCCGGGCGGCGGCGCCGGCGGCGCGGCCGGGGGCGCCGGCTTCGAGGACCTCTTCGGCGGGCTGTTCAACGAGGGCGGCTTCGGCGGGGGACAGCCCCGCGGCGGCCGCGGCGGCCCGGACTTCACCGATCTCTTCGGCGGCATGGGCGGCTCTCCGTTCGGCGGGGGCTTCGGCGGCGGCGCGCCGGCCAAGGGAGCCGACCGCACGGCGAAGACGACCATCTCCTTCGGCGGCGCGGTGCGCGGGACCACCGTCGGGCTGCGCGAGCCCGACGGGAACGTCATCGACGTGCGCATCCCCGCCGGCGTGAAGGAGGGCCAGAAGGTCCGGGTCAAGGGCAAGGGCCAGCAGAGCCCGGCCGGCGCCGGCGACCTGCTGGTCGAGGTCTCCATCAGTCCGCATCGGCTGTATGAGCGCGACGGCGACGCCATCCGCATGCACCTGCCGGTGTCCTTCGACGAGGCCGCCCTCGGGGCGACGGTCGAGGTGCCCACCGTGCACGGCGAGCGGGTCCGCATCAAGGTCCCGGCCGGCACCACCACAGGCAAGGTGCTGCGGCTGAAGGGCCACGGCATCCGCCGGAAGTCCGCCAGCGGCGACATGCTCGTCACCGTCGACGTCCAGGTGCCCGCCGAGCTGCCCGAGGAGGCGCTCGAGGCGGTCCGCCGCTATGCGGAGGCCACCGCCGACGTCGATCCGCGCGACGGGCTGGAGTCGAAGGCGGCGGTCTGATGGTCCAGCGCCCACGGGATCGCCGGACGTCCGCCGCTGCCGCCGCCCCGGGCGGCTCCTCCGGCGCCGGCGGCGAGGACCCGCGCATGCAGCGTGCCGAGCACCGGCATGCGCCGCTCTTCGTGATCTCGGTGGCCGCCGAGCTCGCGGAGATGCATCCGCAGACGCTGCGCCAGTACGACCGCATCGGCCTGGTCATCCCGCGGCGACAGGGCGGCCGGCACCGTCGCTACTCGCCCTACGACGTCGAGCAGCTCCGCCAGATCCAGCAGCTCTCGCAGGAGGGCGTCTCGCTGGAGGGCATCCGGCGGGTCATCGAGCTGCAGAATCGCGTCGAGGAGCTGGAGGCCACCGTCGACGAGCTCCGCTACGAGCTGCGCGAGTCCGAGCGGCACGCGAACCGCCCGCGGGTCTTCGCCGTCGGGCCGCACGGCGACGTCGTCACCGTCGCCCATGGCCGACGGCCCCAGCCGCGGACCCAGGCCATGGTGCTCTGGGATCCGCCGCGCCGGCGTCGCTGACTCCACGCGCGCCCTCTGTGCACGTCGAGCGGGGGATCCCTCGCGGTCCGCGCCCGGTGTCGGGCATCGGCACCACGAGGGATCCCCCGCTCGATGCGTCTCAGCCGACGCCGGTCAGCGCGGAGCGGACTCGGGCTCGGGCTCCGGCTCCTCCGGGTCGTCCGCATCCTGCGCGGGGTCCTGGACGGTGCCGTCCGCGGACACCACCGGCACCGGAGCGGTGGCCAGCGTCGTCGCCGGGTTGTAGTTCTCGACGTCGCCGTGCCACTCGTCGTCCTCCTCCGGAGTCCAGCCGTCCTCCCACTCGCCGGTGGTGAAGTCGTAGCCCACCGGCACGTCGTTCTCGTCGGTGCGCTGGTACCACTCGGTGTACATCGGGTCCTCCGAGTCGACGCCCGCGCCGGCGCCGAAGCCCGGAGCGGTGGGCACGACCTGCAGGGTGAAGTCGTCGCCGTAGCGGTCCACGCCGTCGATCACCGCGTCGCGCAGCGCCTTCTCGCCGTACTTGGTGCGCAGCGCCCGCGGATCGGTGCCGAGCTCGCGGAACCAGGCGACCATGATGAGCAGCATGATGATCGCGAAGGGCACTGCGGTGATGATCACCAGCGACTGCAGCCCCTGCAGGGCGGTGGCGTCGCCGAGCAGCAGCATGACCACGGCGATGCCGGTCATCACCAGGCCCCAGAAGACCACGACCCAGCTGCGCGGCTTCTGGTCGCCGCGGGTGGTGAGCATGCCCATGACCACTGAGGCGGAGTCGGTGGAGGTGATGAAGAAGATCGCCAGCACCACGATGATCAGCAGCGGCAGCCAGTCCAGCGCCGGCAGGTTCTCCACGATGGTGAAGAACACCGTCGGGGCGGCCATCTCGTCGCTGAAGCCCTCGATGCCCTCGCGGTACATCCAGATCGAGGTGCCGCCCATGATGCCGTAGGCGACGAAGAGCAGCGTCGACGGGATCAGGATGGTGCCGAGGATGAACTGACGGATGCTGCGGCCGCGGGAGATGCGGGCAATGAAGATGCCCACGAACGGCGACCAGGAGATCCACCAGGCCCAGTAGTAGACCGTCTGCGCCGACTGGTAGTCCAGCGTCTCCTGGCCCCAGGAGGCCGACCGGCCCATCATCTCGAACATCGAGTTGAAATACTCCATGATCGACGCCGGCAGCAGGTTCAGCAGGAAGAGCGTCGGGCCCAGGATGAAGACCAGGCCGACCAGGGCGACGGTCAGCACGATGTTGATGCTGGAGAGGTAGCGGATGCCGCGCGAGACGCCGGAGACCGCCGAGAGCACGAAGCCGATGGTCAGCACGCAGATGACGACCACCAGAGCGGTGTTGGTCAGCTCGTCGACACCTGTGATGATCGTGACGCCCTGGCCGATCTGCATCGCGGCGATGCCCAGGGCGGCCGCTGTGCCGAAGAGCGTGGCGATGATCGCGAAGATGTCGACCAGCTGGCCGGCGAAGCCCTCGGACTGCCGCCGGCCGAAGAGGCTGCGGAAGATCGAGGACATCAGCAGCACCCGGCCGCGGCGGTAGGCCGCATAGGCGACGGCGCCGCCGACGAGGGCGTACATCGCCCAGGCGTGGAAGCCCCAGTGGTAGAAGACCTGCGCCATGCCGCGGTGCAGCGCCTCTGGCGTCTCCGGCGCCGCCGTGAGCGGAGCCGGGTGCTGGTAGTGGTCCATCGGCTCGTAGGGGCCGAAGAACAGCACGGCGATGCCGATGCCGGCGGCGAAGAGCATCGCGACCCAGGCGAAGGTCGAGTATTCGGCCTCCTCGCCGTCCTTGCCCAGCGGGATCCTCCCGTACCGGCTGAAGGCGACGATGAGCAGGAAGACCAGCACGGCGATCGCGACGACGTTGAACAGCCAGCCCAGGTTCTCCATGGTCCAGGTGAAGGCCGCGCCGGAGACGGTGGAGACGCTCGCGGGGTTCACGATGCCCCAGATGACGAAGGCCACGGTGAGCGCGCCGGCGATGAGGAACACCACTTTGTCCACCCGGTAGCGGCGGCGCTGCTCGTCGATGGCGAGCCCCGGCACCAGGGCCGGGTGGATGTCGTGCGGGTAGTCGCGCCGGGAGTAGAGGCTGATGCGGCCCAGGGCCTGTCCGGCGCGACGCGTGGCGTCGGTGGCGCGGCGGGAGCGGGAGCGCTCCTCCGCGGTCCGGCCCGGACTCTGTGCGGCATCCTGCGTGGAATCCTGCGCGGGATCGTCTCCGCCCTCGGGGCGGGTGTTCGGCGGCTGATCATCAGCCATGGGTTCTCACACCTCGTTCGTCTCGTCGTCGAACATGTCGACCTCGTCGATCATGCCTGCGGCCATGCGGTCCGCGCCGACGGCGCGCGTCCCGGGCAGGGACGCGGGCACGGCGGCGCGCGGTGCATCTGCGGCGCGGGGCGCCGCGCATGCACGCCGGACTGCCGGGCGGCGTCGACGGCGACGCCGAGTCTCCGTCACCGCGTCCGGCGGGCCGGAGGCGGGGGAGTGCGGCGTCGCGACGGCGCGCGGCCTGCAGTCGCGCGGCGGGAGGTGGACGTCAGGAGATGTGACGGACTGCGGTGAGGTCGAAGATGCGTCGGCCGGCCTGGAGCGCCTTGGACTCGAAATCGGTCTGCACCCGTCCGGAGAAGCGCGGAGCCCAGCCGCCGACGGGGTCGATCGCCTCGTCGTCGTCCAGCGGCTCCTCCTTCTCCAGGCCCAGGCGCCGCACCTGCGTCAGCGGCGACTCCTCGCCGGCCAGTCGGCCCTCGTGCGGGTTGACGAAGGCCGGCGAGCCGGCGACGACCTCACGCATCTGCGCCGCGTAGCCGGACCAGTCCGTGGCCAGCCGCCAGACGCCGCCGTCGGGCAGGACCCGGGCGACGGCCTCGGCGAAGGCCGGCTGCACCAGACGCCGCTTGGTGTGCTTCTTCTTGTGCCAGGGGTCCGGGAAGAAGATCCACACCTCGGAGGCCGATCCGGCCGTCAGCAGCTTGTCCAGCACCTCGGTCGCGTCCAGGCAGGCCACCCGCACGTTCGTCAGCCCTTCGCGTCGCAGCCGGCTGACCAGCTGGGCGACGCCGGGCCGATAGACCTCCACGGCCAGGAAGTTCGTCTCCGGGTGCGCGGCGGCCGCATGGGCCACCGCCTCGCCGGAGCCCGAGCCGATCTCGACGATCAGCGGCGCCGACCGGCCGAACTCGCGGTCCCAGTCGACGGTGATCCCCTCGGCGACGGTGGTGTCCCGCTCGCCGTGGGGCAGGTCCAGCAGCTCATGGCCCAGTGCGGCGTCCCAGGCGCGCTGGCGCCGCGGAGAGAGCCGGTTGCTCCGCCGCACGAAGGACAGCGGGCGACGACGGTGCGTCGCCGCGGTCTGCGGTGCGGAGGGCTGCGACTGCTCGGGCACGGGCCGGATTCTCCTCTGGTGCGACGCCGCGGGGTGCGCGGGCCGCAGGTCGGTGCGGTGTCGGTGCATCAACGGTGCATCGTCGGTGCGGCGATGCGCAGTGATCGAGTCGGCGGCTCGCCGTCGATCAGTGACGACGTCCCATCCTATCGGACGCGCTCCGTGCCTCGGGTTCCTCCTCTGCCTGGTATGCCGCAGGGGCGCGTCCTCCACGTCCACGGAACCCGGAGACCAGGTCCCGCCGTCGCCGATAGTATCGCAAATCCTGACCAAAAGTCAGGTGCTTGCGATTCCCCTCGGTCATCAGTAGAGTGGCGGCCATGTCCAGCACGACGAGCAGCCTCGCCATGGCCCGCCGGGTCCGTGAGGCCATCCGGGCCGCCGGGCGCTCTCAGCGCCAGATCGCGGTCGAGGCGGCGATCGACGAGACCAAGCTCTCGAAGTCGCTCTCCGGCCAGCGCCGGTTCACCCGGCAGGAGCTCGTCGACCTCGCGCGCTGCACCGGCGTCACCGTCGGGCGGCTGCTCGGCGAGGAGGGGGACGACACCTCGGTCTCGGTCACCCCGCCGCAGCTGGAGACCGCCGGCGCCACGCCCGCGTCCCCGGACCAGGCGCGCCGACATCGGGAGATCGTCGAGGCCGCCTGGCGCCTCTTCGCCGGGAAGGGCTTCGACGCCGTGCGGGTCAGCGACGTCGCCGCGGCGGCCGGCGTCTCCAGTGCGACCGTGCACTACTATTTCCCCGGCAAGCCGGACCTCTTCGCCGCGACGCTGATGTATTCGGTGAAGCTCGCCCATAGTCGGCAGATCGCCCGGCTGACCGCCGTCGACGACCCGGTGGCACGACTCTGGCAGCTGCTCGATATGCAGTCCCCGCACGGCGAGATCGGTCGCCTGGAATGGTCGATCTGGCTGCAGTCCTGGAACCGCGTGGCTCTGGCGCAGGGCATCGACGAGGAGTACCTGGAGATCTACCGCCGCTGGTCGGAGACTGTCCGTGCGGCCATCGCCGACGGTCAGGAGCTCGGGGCGATCCAGCCCGGCTCCAGCGAGGCCATGGCCCAGGAGCTCACTGCCCTGGTCGACGGCCTCGGCACGCAGGTGCTCACCGGCGTGCTGGACGACGAGACCATGGCCCGACGGATCGGCGAGTACGTCCAGCGACGGCTGCTGGTCCCCGGCGTCGAGCTGACGATCGAGCGGCCCGTCCCGTCCTCGGAGGGCTCGCCGCCCGACCGAGCCACCGCCTGACGCCAGGCGCCCTCCGCGCCCCGACGCGTCGCGCGTCGGATCCTCCCGCCGCCTCAGCAGCCGGACCCTCGACGGTCCGGCGATGCGTCCTGCTCGCGGGGCGCCGCCTCGACGGCACTGGACGCGACAGCACTGGGCGCGGCGGCAGTCCGCACCGGACCCTCTGACAGCACCATCGACTGCACCACCGACTGCACAGGAGCACACCCATGCCGAGGAGCGTCATCCTCACCTGCGCCCTGACCGGCGCCGGAGACACCGCCGGCCGGAACGAGAACGTCCCGGTCACCCCCGAGGAGATCGCCGCCGATGCGATCGCCGCCGCCCGCGCCGGCGCCTCGATCGTCCACATCCACGTCCGTGACCCGCAGACCACGCTCGGCTCCCGCGACGTCGCCCATTACCGCGAGGCGGTGCGGCTGATCCGCGAGTCCGACGTCGACCCGGTGATCAACCTGACCGCCGGGATGGGCGGGGACCTCGTCGTCGACCCGCAGCAGCCGACTCGCCAGCTGCCCGGCACCGACCTGGTGTCCGGCCTCGACCGGCTGCCCCATGTGGAGGAGCTGCGCCCGGAGATCTGCACCATCGACTGCGGCACGCTGAACTTCGGCGAGGGCAGCGACGTCTACGTCTCCACCCCGGACATGCTCCGCGAGGGCGCGGCGGCCATCCAGCGGATGGGCGTGACCCCGGAGATGGAGATCTTCGACACCGGCCACCTGTGGTTCGCGAATGTGCTGGTGTCCGAAGGGCTGATCGACCCGCCGCCGCTCTATCAGCTGTGCATGGGCATCCCCTACGGCGCCCCGGCCGATCCGCGGCTGCTGCAGACCATGGTGGACATGCTCCCGGAGGGGGCGGAGTTCACCTCGTTCTCGCTGGGTCGGAACCAGCTGCCGTGGGTGGCCCGCTCGGTGCTCGCCGGCGGCCACGCCCGCGTGGGGCTGGAGGACAACCTCTACCTCTCCAAGGGGGTGAAGGCGACCAACGCCGCACTCACCGAGCGGGCCGTGTCGATCATCGAGGACCTGGGCCATCAGGTCGCCACGCCCGATGAGGCGCGCGAGATCCTCGACCTGACCGTCCAGACGCCGACCGCCGCGACGGGAGCCTGATGATGACCGAGAGCACTGAGAGCACTGAGAGCACCGAGAGCGCGCCCGCGCTCGCCCTGCCGACCCTGGAGGAGGTCAGCACTGTCGCCTGCGTCGGCGCCGGCACAATCGGCGGCGGCTGGGCGGCCTACTTCCTGGCCCGCGGCTTCACCGTGCGGGTCTGGGACCCCGCGCCCGACGCCGCCGAGCGGCTCGGCCGGCTCATCGACGCCGCCTGGCCGGCGCTGCGTCAGCTGGACATGGTCGCCGGCGCGTCCCGGGACGCCTGGAGCGTGCACGCCGACCTCGCCGAGGCCGTCGACGGCGCGGGCTTCGTCCAGGAGTCCGCCCCGGAGGACCTGGCCATGAAGCGCCGGCTGCTGGCCGACGTCGACGCCGTCACCGCGCCCGACGTCGTCGTCGGATCGTCGACCTCCGGCTACGGGATGACCGAGATGGCCGCCGAGGTCTCCCGCCCCGAGCGGTTTGTGGTCGGGCATCCGTTCAATCCGCCGTACCTGATCCCGCTGGTGGAGGTCGTCGGCGGCGAGTCCACCGCCGCCGAGGCGGTCGACTGGGCCGCGGCCTTCTACACGCGGCTGGGCAAGTCGGTGATCCGGATGGACCAGGAGGTTCCCGGATTCATCGCCAACCGGCTGCAGGAGGCGCTCTGGCGAGAGGCGCTGCACATGGTCGACAACGGTGAGGCCACTGTCGAGCAGATCGACCGCTCGATCACCGAGGGGCCGGGGCTGCGCTGGCCGATGCAGGGGCCCATGCTCACCTTCCACCTGGCCGGCGGCGAAGGCGGCATGGCGCATATGCTCGACCACTTCGGACCCTCGCTGCAGTCGCCGTGGACGCGGCTGGACGCCCCGGAGCTCACGCCCCGGCTGCGCGACGCCGTGGTGGCCGGCAGCGACCGGGCCGCCGACGGCCGCGGGGTGGCGGAGCTGATCGCCGAGCGCGACGCCGGCATCGTCGCCATCCGGCGGCTCTCGGAAGCCGCGCGCGCCGGCGTGGAGGTCGGGCGGTGAACGCGGCGGAGCCGCCGGCGGCCGGACCGCCGCCGCACGAGACGACAGTCGCCGCGGAGTGGGTCGACTACAACGGCCATATGTCCGAGGCGTTCTACGTGCTGGTCTTCGGCCACGCCACCGACGGGGTGCTCGAGCACATCGGGCTGGGTCCCGAGGGGCGTCAGCGCACCGGCTGCTCGGTCTACACCGTCGAGGCCCATGTCCGGTACCTGCAGGAGGTGGGCCTCGGCGCGCCGCTGACGGTGCGCACGCGGGTGGTCGGAGCCGGGGCGAAGAAGCTGCACCTGGCTCACGAGATGCTCTCCGGCGAGGAACTGGTCGCGACCGAGGAGGTCCTCGGGCTGCATGTCGACCAGCAGGCCGGGGCGACGACGCCGTTCGACGCCGCCGTCGCCGAGCGCGCCGCGGGGCTGGTCGAGGATCCGCCCTCCTGGTGCGGCCGCCGCCTCGGCTGACCGCCCACCTCGCCCCGCCCGGGGGCGACTCTGTGGAGCGTGCGGGAATGTCGATTCTTCCCCGCGCCTTCCACGGGCTCATCCCCGGGGCGGGGCCATCCCCCGGGCGGGATCACTCGAGGATGTCGGGGGCTCCGGTGAGGAAGTCGTGGAGCAGCGGGCCGTTGGTCGAGGAGCCGTACTCGCCCTCCTCGACGAAGATCGCCACCGCCAGATCGTCCTGGACGGCCACCACCCAGGTGTGGGCGTACATGTCCTCGCCCGACCCGGCCTGCGCAGTGCCCGTCTTGGCAAGCACCGGCGCGCCGGGGACCTCCCCCATGGTCTTCAGCGTGCCGTAGTCGACGGTGTCGGCGAGCAGCGTGCGCAGGTCCTCGGCCTCCTGGGAGGTCAGCCCGGACTCCTCGGCGCCCTCCGAGCTCTCCTCCGAACCTTCGTCCGAGCCCTCGTCCGAACCCTCCTCGGCGTCCTGCTGGTCCTCCGGGTCCACCAGCCACGGGTGGACGGTCTCGCCGGCGGCCACGGAGGAGACCACAGTGGCCATCCCGAGCGCCGAGGCCTCGACCACGCCCTGGCCGAAGAGGTTCGCCCCGAGCTCGTTGCGCTCGGAGTCCTCGGGCGCCGAGCCGAAGTCCGCCGGCATCCCGATGTCCTGGAGCTCGTTGCTCAGCCCGAGGTCGGCGGCAGCCTGCTGCAGCTCGGGGGAGGTGGTGTCGTCCCAGCGGTCCACGAAGACGGTGTTGCAGGAGGTCGCCACCGCCTCCTGGAAGGTCACATCGCCCAGATACTCCGGAGAGAAGCCCTCATGGTTGTTGAAGACCTGGCCGTGCACTGTGGTGCTCATCGGGCACTGCACCGTCGAGTCGGGCTCGATCCCGTCGCGCAGCATCGTCAGCGAGGAGACGATCTTGAAGCTGGAGCCGGGCGCATAGGTCGCCTGCGTCGCCGTCGGGACCCAGCTGTCCTCCGGCGTGTGGCTGGCCGCGGCGAGGACCTCGCCCGAGGACGGCTTGATCGCCACCAGCGCCGAGGCCGAGTCCTGATCGGCGATGGTGTCCTGGGCGAGCTGCTGCAGCCGCGGCTCCAGTGACGTGTCGACGTCGTCGCCGGCGCTGGGCTCGACGGTGTGCTGGGTCTGGCCTCCCACGTGGATGCGCAGCCCGCCGTCGCCGCGCAGCGTGTCGTCGTAGGTCGCCTGCATGCCGGAGGTGCCGATGGTGTCGCCGGCCTGCAGCGTCTCGTCCTCCTCGAGATCCTCGGCGGTCACGTCGCCGACGCCGCCCAGCAGCAGCGGGGCGAAGTCCGACGACTCGGCCAGCGACATGGTGTCCTCGCGCCCGACCGCGCCGGGGATCGACTCCAGCTCCTCGGCGGTGACCCGGTCCGAGTCCGCGCGCAGCGGGATCGCCTCGACGAAGGCCTCGTCTCCGTAGCCGACCACCTTGTCGGCGTAGCCCTCGGCGTCGATGTCGACCAGTTCGGCCAGCTGACGCGCCGCCTGGCGCTGGCGCTTCTCCGAGGCGGGGGAGCCGTCCTCGGTCAGCCGCGTCTTGTCGAGGCCGACGCGGATGATCTCCCGGTCGCGCACCATCGCCTTGCCGTGCCGGTCCATGATTCGACCCCGGTCGCCGGAGACGGTGGAGATGCCCACCGCCTCGGCGCCGTCGTAGTCGGCGAGGACGTCCTCGACGTCGGCCTCCAATCGCCACTCATCGGCGTCGCGGGAGTAGGTGAACTCGGCCTCGGTGTCGTACTCCCAGGTCTCGCCCGGCGCGCCCAGCTCGGAGAGGTCCCAGGCGTGGTGCAGCGGGACCGTCGCCGTCGGCGCCTGCGGCGAGTCCTCCTCCGGCACGTCCAGGGCGATCTCGCCGACGGTGATCTCCGGGTCGATCTCGCCGAAGGGCTCGTGGAGGTTCGCCACGGCGGCCTCGAGGTCGTCGGCGGTCGATCCGTCGACGGGGACCTCGGAGAAGTCGCCGGTGGTCAGCGCCTCGGCCAGCGTCTCGGCCGGGGCCTGGGGCGCATCGGGGGAGCCGTCGCAGCCGGTGAGCAGCGCGAGCGTGCCGACGGTCAGCACGGCGACGCCGAGCCGGGCCGGCCGCCGGGCGCCGCGCCGGGCGCGAGAGGCGGGGGAGGTGGCGATGATCATGGCTCCAGTATGCCGCCCGGCTCCCGGCGCGTGCCGACGACGACGAGCGCCCGCGGCCCGACGCCCCTGACGTCGCGCCGCTCGGCCCGGCCCATCCGCGCCGTCGTCGTGTGCTCTGGTCAGACTGTCAGGCGATAACCGCGCTTGACTACTGTGGAGATGACGTCGGAGACCGGAAGTGCCTTGCGCAGCCGCGAGACCCACATCTCCAGGGCATGCTCGGAGTCGCACTGGCTCAGCACGGTCAGCAGGTGCGCGCGCGAGAGCACTGCGCCCTCGGCCTTGACCAGGGCCCGCATCAGCGCCAACGGGCCCGGGGCCAGACGCACCGGCTCCGCGCTGACCTCGGGGAAGCGGACCTCCGCGCCGCGCAGCTCCACCGGCCCGTGCCGGGTGGTCGCCCGCAGCGTCTGGTGCTGCTCCAGGTGGTCGCCGACCAGTCGGATCAGCGCCCCCTGCCGCCACCGAGACGGGATGATCGGTCGGACCCCGGAGTCCAGCAGCGGGGCGGCGGTCACGTCGCCGACGGCCGCGCAGGTGACGTCGGAACGGAAGGCCTCCAGCATCGCTTCGGCCTGACCGTACTGGTGGGCCACCTCGAGGAAGGCGTCCACCGCCGGGGCTGCAGTGAAGGTGACGATGTCCAGCTGCCGGTCGATCACCGCCTCGATCATCCGCAGCAGCTCGGAGTCCTCGGTCGGCTTCATCCAGGCGTAGGGCATCACTGTGATCGCCCGGGCGCCGGCGGCCTCGATCCGCGCGATCTGCTCGTGGTCGGTGCGGCCGTGCAGCTGGAAGGCCACCGTCTTGCCGGACAGATCGTGCTCGAGGAGCATGTCGATGACGGTGGCGGTGCGCTCGTCCTCGGCGGAGCCGTCGTCGTCGAGCCCGGCGGCCCGCACCGCGCCGCGGGCCTTGGGTCCGCGGACCAGGATGGAGGAGCCGTCCAGCGCCTCGTGCAGCCGGGTCCCCAGCCCGTAGGAGTCGGCGGCCTCGGTCCAGCGGCGCATGCCGTAGGCGGTGGTGATGATCGTGTAGTCCGGCGCCGCGTCGACGACCACGTGGGTGTCGCGCTGCAGCGTCACCGATTCGGTCAGCGGAGCGATGCGCAGCGCCGGGGCGTGCATGACCTCGGCGCCGCGGCGCTCGAACGCCGAGATCAGATCCTCGCTGCGCCGGTCGGAGGTCACGCCGATGCGGAAGCCGGTCAGCGACTGCGGCAGCCCGCCGCCGGGCGGGGCGGGGGAGATGGCCTGCGTGTCGGGCGGTGTCGTGTCGTCCGACGGCGGGCCGGCGGCGGTCGCGGAATGCTCCATAGGGGCCATCATCCCACCGCCGTCGCGGCCAGATCACGGACGTGTCGCATGCCGGGACGCTCGACGGCGGCCTCGCCGGTGCCCGGCTCGCGGGCGGCCAGGGCGACGACGTCGCCGATCACCAGCACTGCCGGCGCGCCGATGCCGCGGCCGGCCGCGGCCGAGAGCACCTCGGACAGCGAGGCGATCGTGGTGCGCTGGGCGGCGCCGAATCCCTGTTCGACGATCGCCGTCGGCGTCGTCGGCGCCATCCCGCGGCGCTGCAGCCCAGAGACGGTGTGGCCCAGCGTGCCCACCCCCATCAGCACCACCACGGTCCCGCCCAGGCCGACCAGACCGGCCAGCTCCTCCTCGGTGAGCGGGTCATGTCCGGAGATGACAGTGCAGGCCTTGGAGACGCCGCGGGCGGTGACCGGGATGCCGGCCGCCGCCGGGACGGCGAACGCCGAAGAGATCCCCGGCACCACAGTGACCGACACGCCGGCCGCGCGGCAGGCGGCGACCTCCTCGCCGCCGCGGGCGAAGACGTAGGGGTCGCCGCCCTTGAGCCGGACCACCACGCGTCCGGCGCGGGCTGCGGAGACCAGCATCCGGCCGATCTCCTCCTGCGGCACGCGGTGGTGGCCGGGGCGCTTGCCGACGTCGACCAGTTCCGCGCGCGGCGCCCAGGCCGGCAGGTCGTCGGTGGGGGCCAGCCGGTCGTGGTAGACGACGTCGGCGGCGGCCAGCGCGTCCCGGGCGCGCACCGTCATCAGGTCGGCGGCCCCCGGCCCGCCGCCGACCAGCGTCACGGCGCCCCGCGGAGTCTCGCCGCTCATGAGCTCACCCCCGTTCCCGCCGGCTGGGGCGCGTCAGCATCGGCGTGGTCGGTCGGTGCGGCGGCCGGCTCGACGTCGGGCTCCGCCGCGTCGGTCCCGCGCACCGGGATCCGCGGGCCGGAGAGCAGCACCGGGCGCTCGCCGGTCTCGGCGGCGGCGAGCTCCTCCTCGGTGGCCGGACGGCGCTGGTCGCGGTCGACGACGTAGGACAGCCCGGTGTCCGGAGCCTCCGGGGCGTTGACGAAGCTGCGGAAGCGGCGCAGCTTCTCCGGGTCGCGCAGCGTGGCCGCCCATTCGTCCTCATAGGTGTCGACGTGGCGGGCCATGGCCTCCTCGAGATCGGCGGCGATGCCCAGCGAGTCCTGCACCACGACGTCGTGGACGTGGTCGACGCCGCCGTCGAGCTCGGCCATCCAGTGCGCGGTGCGCTGCAGTCGGTCAGCAGTGCGCACATAGTAGATGATGCACCGGTCGATATAGCGCAGCAGCGTCTCGTCGTCGAGGTCCTTGGCCAGCAGCTCGGCGTGGGCCGGCGTGGCGCCGCCGTTGCCGCCGACGTAGAGGTTCCAGCCCTCAGCGGTGGCGATGACGCCGACGTCCTTGCCGCGGGCCTCGGCGCACTCGCGGGCGCAGCCGGAGACGCCGAACTTCAGCTTATGCGGGGACCGCAGCCCGCGGTAGCGCATCTCCAGCTCGATGGCCATGGCCACCGAGTCCTGCACGCCGTAGCGGCACCAGGTCGAGCCCACGCAGGACTTCACGTTGCGCAGCGCCTTGCCGTAGGCCTGGCCGGACTCGAAGCCGGCGTCGACCAGCCGCCTCCAGATCGACGGCAGCTGCTCCAGCCGTGCGCCGAACAGGTCGATGCGCTGGGCGCCGGTGATCTTGGTGTAGAGGTCGAACTCCCGGGCGACCTCGGCGATGACCGCCAGCTTCTCCGGAGTGATCTCGCCGGCCGGCACGCGCGGGACCACCGAGTAGGTGCCGTCCTTCTGCATGTTGGCCAGCGCGCGGTCGTTGGTGTCCTGCAGCGCGCCGCGGCCGTCGTCGAGGATGTGCTCGTCGTACTCGGCGGCGAGGATGGAGGCCGCCGCCGGCTTGCAGATGTCGCAGCCGAAGTTGACCGTCGAGTCCGCCGGCGTGCCGAAGCGGTCGACGATCGCGGTGAAGGAGGTCAGGCCCGTGGCGCGCACGGCCTCGTAGAGCTCGCTGCGCGAGGGGGCGAAGTGCTCGCAGAGGGCGGTGGAGACCTCCATGCCCTGGGCGACCATCTCCTTCTCCATGATCTTCTTGGTCAGCGGCAGGCAGGAGCCGCACTGCGTGCCCGCACCGGTGCAGGCCTTGATCGCGCCGATGTCGCCGCAGGGCGGGTTCTCGCCGTCGCCGGCGACGGCCGAGCGGATGCTGCCGGCGCAGACGTCCTGGCAGGAGCAGATCTGCGCGTCGTCGGGCAGCTCGACCTCGGCGGGCTCGCCGCCGGCGGCGGAGAGGAAGCCGCCCGGCTCGGAGGGCAGCTCGCGGCCGAGCAGCGGCCGCAGCGAGGAGTAGGGGCTCGCGTCGCCGACGAAGATGCCGCCCAGCAGGGTCTTGGCGTCGTCGGTGACCACCAGCTTCTGGTACACGCCCTCGGCGGGGTCGGCGTAGACGACCTCCAGCGCGTCGTCGGCCTCGGCGAAGCCGTCGCCGAAGGAGGCGACGTCCATGCCGGCGAGCTTGAGCTTCGCTGCGGTGTCGAAGCCGTCGAAGGTCGCGTCCCCGCCGGCCAGCCGGTCGGCGACGACCTCTGCCATCGCGTTGGCCGGGGCGACCAGGCCCATGGTGGTGTCCTCGAAGCAGGCGACCTCGCCGATGGCCCAGACGCCCTCCGCAGAGGTCGCGCAGGTGCCGTCGATGGCCGCGCCGCCGCGCGGACCCAGCTCCAGGCCGGCCTCGCGGGCCAGCTCGTCGCGGGCGGTGATGCCGATGGCCGCGACGACAAGGTCGGCGGCGACGTCGTCGGCGGTGGGGAAGTGCAGCGTGTAGGGGTGCTCGCGCTCGGCGCGCTCGAGGTCCACCGTCAGCGCGGCCGGCCGCTCGCCCAGCTGCAGCGTGTAGCCCTCCTGCTCGAGCAGGCGGTTGAGCGTGCGGCCGCCGAACTCGTCGAGCTGGGCGTTCATCAGCCACGGGCGGGAGTGGACCACGGTGACCTCGGCGCCGCGGCCCCGCAGCCCGCCGGCGGCCTCCAGGCCGAGCAGCCCGCCGCCGATGACCGCGCAGCGCGGGGCGCGGCCCAGGTCGTCGGCGAGCTCGGCGGCCTTGGCCCGCAGCCAGTCGACGTCGTCGAGCGTGCGGTAGACAGCGATGTGCTCGCTGTTCTCGATGGGCGGGCGCGGGGCGGAGGAGCCGGTGGCCAGGACCAGCTCGTCGTAGCCGACGGTCTCGCCCTCGGCGGTGGTGATGGTGCGCGCCTCCGGGTCGAGCCCGGTGACGGCTACGCCGGTGCGCAGGGTCACCGCCGGGTGCTCCCAGAGGCTCGGCTCGCCGAGCAGCAGGTCGTCGTCGGTCTCGAAACGCCTGGACAGCGCCACTCGGTCATAGGGGGCGACGGGCTCCTCGGCGAAGACGGTGATGGTCGTCCCCGGCAGACGGCGGGCGAGCAGCGCCTCGGTCAGCCGGTGGCCGGCCGGGCCGCCGCCGACGACGACGATGCGGCGGGCCTCTCCGGTCGGCGCGCCGTCGGTGGTGGTCGCTGTGCTGGGTGCAGACATCGGAACTCCCCTTCGCGATCGGTCGGTGCCGGGCGCCCCGGAGGGCGCGGCGGTCGATCGGCGCCGTGCGGCCGCGGCCTGCGGCCGTCGCAGATCTGCGGCGACGCCGTCCCCGACTCCGGGTGCATTCCACGCTAGGCGGGGGCGATTTCCCGGCCGTATCGCCTCTGTAAAGCCAGGATGACGAGGTCCTCTGGTGAGGAGTCAGGCGGGATGAAGGACGTTTCACCGGCGGGAAACACCGCGGCACGATGGGGGAAACGCCGCGGACATAGCCTGGTCGGCATGACAGCTGCACTGGATGCCCGCACTGCGCACGAGACCGCCGACGAGTCCTCGGGAGGGGCGTCGCCGGCCGGCACCGAACATGTGGTGTGCCGGCTGGAGGACCTCGAGCCCTTCTTCGGCGAGGCCGCCCTGGTCGACGGGGTGCAGATCGCGCTGATCCGCGTGCCCGGCGACCGGATCTTCGCCGTCTCGCAGTGGGACGACGTCGCCCGCGCCAACGTGATGGCCCGCGGCATCGTCGGCACGAAGCAGGGGCGGCCCACGCTGGCCTCTCCGATCCACAAGCAGGTCTACGACCTGGAGACCGGGGAGTGCCTGAGCCAGGAAGGCCCGCGCCTGGAGGTCTTCGCCGTGCGCGTCGACGAGGCCGGCCGCATCGCCGTCGTCGTCTGAGCCGGCCCGCTTCTGCCGTGGAGCCCCCAGGGCGTCCCTAGAGATCCCGAGTTCTCGCAGGATCACCGCGCTGTATCACGGTGATCCTGCGAGAACTCGGGGATCTCGGCCCCTCACGAACGGCGTGGGGCGAGGGCGTCGTCGCGCAGGGCGGGGCACAGGCCGCGCCGCGTTGACCCGCGGGGCCGTCCGCGCGCACGATCAAGCATGAGCTGTGCCGCCGGATCGAGGAGGACGACGCCGTGGCGGAGCCCGGCCTGACCCGTCCCGCGGCCGCGCTGATCGGCTGCGCCGCCGCGCTGACCGCCCTCGGCACGGCGGAGCTGCTGGCCGGCCTGCTGATCCCGGACGGATCGCCGCTGCTGGCTCTGGGAGCCGTGGTCATCGACGCAAGCCCCGCCTGGTTGAAGGACGCGGCGATCACCCTCTTTGGCACCGCCGACAAGATCGCACTCTTCGTGGTCATGGGTGTCGTCGCCACGGCGCTCGCCGCCGCGCTCGGGCTGCTCGCCCGCACCCGTCGCGTGATCGCCCGGCTCCTCGTGCTCGGCGTCGGCCTGGGACTCGCCGCCGCCGTCGTCTCCCGGCCGGAGGTCGGGCTCGTCGGGATCGGCTGGCTTCCGGCGGTGCTGCCGACCGTCGGCGGGATCGTCCTCGGACTGCTCGTGCTGGAGGGCCTGGTGCGCCGCGGAGCCCGCGTTGCGGGGGCGCAGCCGGGTTCGCCGCCGTCATCGCCGTCGCCGCCCTCCCCGGCCGTGTCCTCGGCATCGGCTCCGCGCCGCCGCAGCGTGATCGGGCTGGCCGCGACCGCCGGAGTGCTCGGCGCGGCCGGGATCGTCGCCGGCCGACTCGGCGCCTCGGTCCTGCATGCCGGACGGCGGCTGCGCGAGACGATCACGCTGCCGCGGCCGGCGCGCCGCGCTCCGCGCCCGTCCGGAGTGGGCGCCGGCGTCGCGGGCATGCCGGGCTGGGCCACGCCGAACGAGACCTTCTACCGCATCGACACCGCACTCGCCCCGCCCGACGTCGACCCGCGGAGCTGGCGGCTGCGCATCCACGGACTCGTCGAGCGCGAGGTCACCCTCGACTTCGACGAGCTGCTCGAGCGCGACCTGGTCGAGGCCTGGGTGACGCTGGCCTGCGTCTCCAACGAGATCGGCGGCGATCTGGTGGGCAACGCGAAGTGGCTGGGGCTTCCGGTGCGGATGCTGCTGGCCGAGGCCGGGCCGCGGAACGAAGCGGACATGGTGCTCTCCCGCTCGACGGACGGCTTCACCGCCTCCACCCCGCTGGCCGCGCTGACCGATGAGCGCGACGCGCTGCTGGCCGTCGGGATGAACGACGAGCCGCTGCCGACGGAGCACGGCTTCCCGGCCCGGCTGGTGGTGCCGGGGCTCTACGGGTACGTCTCGGCCACCAAATGGGTCGTCGAGCTGGAGGTCACCCGCTTCGCCGACGCCACGGCCTATTGGACCGATCGGGGCTGGTCGGCGCGCGGTCCGATCAAGACCGCCTCACGGATCGACGTCCCGCGCGACGACGCTCGGGTCTCGCCAGGGCAGGTCACCGTCGGTGGCACCGCCTGGGCCCAGCATCGCGGCATCGCCGCCGTGGAGGTCCAGCTCGACGACGGCGAGTGGCGGACCGCCGAGCTCGCCGCCGCCGGCGGGATCGACACCTGGCGGCAGTTCTCCCTGGTGCTCGACGACGTCGCCGCCGGCCAGCACCGGCTGCGGGTCCGGGCCACCGACGGCGACGGCGTCACCCAGACCGAGGAGGTCAGCGGAACGGTCCCGGACGGCGCCACCGGGTGGCACGAGGTGGGGTTCACCGCCGGGGGCTGAACACAGTGTCGGCGCGACCGGTGTCAGCGCCCGGCATCGCCACCGCGATCCGCCCCTGGCCGGCGGCGTGGACGACCTTCTCGTCGGGAGTCAGATAGACGGCCTGGCCCGGTGCGAGGGACGTGGTCTCGTGCTGCCCGCTCAGCCGTGGTGCGCCGGACAAGCCGAGGGCGATCGCGGGGCCGGTCAACTCGACGCCGGCCCCCTGGCCCGTCGACGGAGCCAGCACGGCGAGCTGGAAGTCCGTCTCGCGCGGGCGGTAGACCGCGACTCCATGTGCAGGAACATCCGGATCGTGGACGGGCTGAGGCGACTCGTGGAATCGCGCGATGTGTCGGAGCGCCGGGACATCGACATGCTTGCTCGTCAGGCCGCCGCGCACCACGTTGTCCGAGGCCGCCATCACCTCGACGGCGAGGCCGTGGAGATACGCATGGACGTCCCCGGGCGCGACATAGACGGCCTGGTCCTGTTCCAGGGTGATCCGGTTCAGCAGCAGGACGACGAGCAGCCCCGGGTCGCCGGGTCGCCTTCGGGCGATCTCGGCGAGAGTGTTGATCTCCGGCCCCCAGTCGCCCGACCCTCCTGGCGTCGTGACGGCGTCGGTCACCGCGTCGAGGAGTGGAGGCGCCGCCCGCTCGTCGAAGAACCGATCCATGAGGCGTCGCAGCACGGGTTCCGGGGGGCCGGCCAGCTGAGCCTCCAGCTCGACGAGCTCGCGCCGGGCTTCGGGGCGACGGGTCGACCGGCGGATGAGCTCCTGCAGCAGCAGGCGGGTCCGGTCCAGAGGGCGGAATCCGGCGAGCGCGTCGAACGGCGCGTCGACGGCGAGCGCGATCTCGGGTTTATGCCGGGAGTCCTTGTAGGTGCGCTCAGGTCGGTCGAGGGGGATGCCCCGGGCGTTCTCAGCCTCGTAACCCTCGCGAGCCTGTTCCTCGTCCGGATGGACCTGGATCGACAGGGGTTCCTCGGCCGCCAGCAGCTTCATGAGGAAGGGCAGTTCGTCCGAGCTCCGTTCCACTCCGAGGGTGCGATCCGGATCGGCCGCGATCCAGGTGTCGAGGCGTTCGTGGCCGCCGGTCGACGAGGGATCGAGGATGCGACTCGGGCTTTGGGGATGCGCCCCGAGCCAGACCTCGGCCTCAGGGTGTCCGCTGGGTTCGCGTCCGAGGAACTCGGCGAGGCGGGTGCGGGACCCCCAAACGTAGGGTCGGGGAGCGTTCGTGATTCCGACGAACATCAGCAGCCCGTCCTCGCGGTGCCGCGGACGGAGGCCTTCACCGTGGCATGCTCGCCCTCGCCGAGAGGGCGGATCCGGTAAGCGCCGACGTCGGCCGGAACGATGAAGGTCTCCGCATAGTGCACGATGAAGGGGGCGAAAGCCCGGCCGGGGCTCTCGACGACCGCCTCGGTGCCCTGGACGAGGTTCAGCACGTTGACGGTGCCGCAGGTGTCATGGTCTACCGTCTCGGTGAACCAATGGCGCCGGACTTCGATGAACTCGAGCTCGTGCAGTCCGGTGCGCTCCTCGCGCCAGCCGGGCCCTTCGGCCAATGGCTCGACCGGATTGACCAGCTGGCTCCGCGTCCACTCCGTGGTCCGGTCCCACTGGACGTTGGCCAGCGCATGATCGAGATGGATCGGCCGGGGGGCGCCGTCCAGTCCCACGCGGCCCCAGTCCCACATCTTGAAGGTGAAGATGTACGGCGTCGCGGAGATCTCCAGCACCATGGAACCGGCTCCTGAGGCGTGCACCGTCCCCGCGGGGATCGCGAAGTGGTCGTGGGCCCGGGCGGCGAAGGCATTGACGAATCGCTCCGCAGGGAACGTCGTCTCTCCCGTCTCGGCGAGGCGCAGCTCCTCCTCCACCTCCTGCGGGTCGATGCCGTCCCTGAGCCCCAGATAGACCGTCGCATCATCCGTCGCGTCGAGCAGGTAGTAGCTCTCGTCCTGGGTGTAGCTCATGCCGAAGCGCTGCTTGATGTACTCCGTCAACGGATGAACCTGCAGCGACAGATTCCCGCCCTCGACGGTGTCGAGGAAATCGAATCGGATCGGGAACTCCGCGCCGAAACGGGCGAAGGTGCGCTGGCCGAGAAGCTCGCGCGGGCGGCTGATCACCGCGTTCAGAGCCGGGACCTCGAGCACTTCATCTCCGACGCCGAGTAGCAGGCTGTTCTCCTCCGGCACGCAGTCGAAGCACCATGCGTAGTTCGGGGCCTCGCGGTCCAGTCCGCAGACCTCCTTCATCCACTGTCCGCCCCAGACGCCGGGGTCGAAGAAGGGGACGACGCGGAACGGCCGCGAGACCACCGCGTCGAGCCCTGCGCGGAAGGCGTCCCCCGTGACCGCCTTGACCTCGTCGACTGAGCCGTTCGTGTCGAGGAGGAAGTCCAGTCGGTCGAAGAGCGTGAGCTTGTGCCGGTCGGCCGTGCGCCACTCGACAAAGTATCCGCGTTTGAACTTCCGCAGCGCATCCTCCTCGCCGTTGTCGGCGCGCCAGTTCCCGGCCCCTCGGCGGAACCGCTGTTGGATCTCCCACCGTGCGAGGTCGGCCAGGACCAGCGTCGCCGGTCCGACCGGGACCAGAGCTGCCCCCCAGCCGATGAGCACGTGCTGGCGGGGGGCGGCGGAGACCTGGGCGGCCAGTGCTCGGAGCCGCGCGGGATCGTAGAAATCCTCGAGCCGATGATGGGACATGACCCCGAAGACGCGGTCCTCGGTGAGGTCGCCGTCGACGAGGGCGGAGATCTCCTTCGGAGGAAGCGCGGCGTCCTCTTCGACGTCGATGACGACAGCCTCGGGAAGCGCCGTGCGAGCGGCGTCGAGGAGGGCAGGCATGTCGCTGCCGGGGTAGGAGTCGATGACGATCGTGCCGCCGTCGGCGTGCTCTGCGAGCGCCGACCAGGCCGCGGGGCCGCTCCAAGCGGCATGGTCCCCCGGGACATCGATCACGGGCTGCTTGTCGTAGTTCCGTGCGGCGGCGCTGGCTGGGATCCGCATGTCGCTCCTGATCGTGTTCTTGGTATCGTTACCACGAGGATGCCACAGCCGTCGCGGCCCAGTCCACCATGTCGATGGTCCGCCCGGCGCATGACTACGGAAGGATGGAATCATGCCCTTCGAACCGCGCGCATCGGGCCCTGTCGCCGCCGTCGACATCGGGGGGACTCATGTGTCGAGCGCCCTCGTCGATTCCGTCGGGATCCGCGGTGAGCGGCGCGAGTCGATCGACGCCGACGCCGACGCCGGGGACCTGCTGGACCGTATTGCCCGGTGCGGTCGCGAGCACATCCGGCGTGCCGGGCGCGTGGCGCTGGCCGTTCCGGGGCCGTTCGACTACCTCCGCGGCGTGGGCGACTTCCGAGGTGTCGCGAAGTTTGCTCGGCTGCGCGGAGTGGATGTGCGGGCTGGGCTCGCCGCGCGATGGGGGTGGGACCCGGCGAAGTTGCGATTCATCAACGATGCCGAAGCCTTCGGTCTCGGGGAATGGCGGTCAGGCGCGGGGGCGCGCGCCGGACGCTGTGTCGCGGTGACGCTCGGGACCGGGATTGGCAGCGCCTTCGTCGACAGGGGGCGCTGCGTCACCGAAGGAGCGGAAGTTCCTGATGGCGGAGAACTGCATCGCACCGACGTCGACGGCGCGCCCCTCGAGGAGCTGGTCTCGCGGCGGGCGCTGCGGCGCGCGTACCGCGAGCGCACGGGGCGGTCCGCCGACGTCGCCGAGATCGCCGACCGCGCGCGTGTCGGCGAGCCGGAGGCCGCCGAGTCTCTCGTCGGCGGCATGCAGGTGCTCGGTCGGGCTCTCGCGCCCTGGCTGTCGATGTTCGAGGCGGATCGTCTCGTCGTGGGCGGGGCCATGGCGGCCTCCGAAGACCTGCTGTTTCCCCCTCTGCGCCGCCAGCTCGCGGCCTCCATGGGGGCGACGGAGCAGGTGCCGGACGTGGTGCGCGGAGCCCTGCCCGCCGAGCAGGCAAGCATGATCGGAGCGGTCTTGGGGACGTCCTCGGAGGTTGGTTCGACGAATGAGTAGGTATCGATACCAAAACGTGGATGTCGGAGCTGGATTCTCCTGCCAGCGATCGAGGCGATCAATCGCGGTGATCTCGATGATCAGGCGGATGTGTCGCACAATTTTTCGTGAGCTATTGCACATTAGCTGATGGTAACGTTACCTTCGTGACACCGAATCGACGCGGAAGTCGTTCCCCGCCCCGTCGAGGGCCACGAGAGTTAGGAGCTCCGATGTCAGCCACGGCTCGGATCACCACGCCGGTCAGCAGGCGCACCCTGCTGGGCACCGCGGGAACGGCCGGTGCCGCGGTGTTGCTTGCCGGATGCGCCCGCGGCACGCTCACCAGGGCGGCTCCCGGACCCGACGTGACGCTGAGCAACGACAACCCGACGTGGGCGCCCGGGCTCACCGATGCTGGAGACTTGCTCCGCGAGCACACGGGTCACGGCATCTCCGTGCGTGCCACGCCGGACGTCAGCAGCTATCAGCAGATCGTGCGCACCTCGGCTCGCACCGACTCCACGACCGACCTGGTGAAGTGGTGGAACGGGTACCGGCTGCGCGACGTGGCCCGCAGCGGCATCTTCGCCGACCTATCGACCATCTGGGACGAGGCCGAGGCTCAGCAGTGGGTCGATCCCACGATGCGGGAGACCTTCAGCGCGGAGGGGACGCCCTACGCCATTCCGCTGCATCAGTCCTACTATGCGATGTTCTACTCTCGGCCGGTCTTCGAGAAGCTGGGGCTGGAGCCTCCTGCGACCTGGGATGACTTCCTTGCCGTCGCCGAGGAGCTCAAGGCCGACGGCGTCACCCCGATCGCGAGCGGCGGGACCAGCACCTGGGAGGCGATCATCTGGTTCCAGCAGCTTGTCAACGGCATCGATCCCGACTTCTACACCGATCTCACCGAAGGACGGGCCTCCTACCTGGACGACGTCGCCGTCGAAGCGATGGAGGTCTGGGGCCGACTGTACGAGCGCGGCTTCTTCTCCCCACCGGACTTCTCCGTCCCCGAAGCGCCGGGACGTTTCGACGAGGGAACGGTCGGGATGAACCTGTACGGCACATGGAACGCCAACACGTATGTCCAGGCCGGCTTGGGCGACATCTTCGGGCTGTACATGGTCCCGCCTGTGGAACCGTCGGCGCCGCCGACGATCGTCACCGAGAGCGGAGCGATCGCCGTGGCGGACAATGCCCACAAACGTGACGAGGCCCTGGAGGTCCTGGCCTCCTGGCTCCGCACCGACGTCCAGCAGATCTGGGTCGACTTCCTCAACGATCTCTCGGCGAACCCGGACGCCCTTCCGTCCGTCCCCGCCGTCCAGGACCTGGCCGCCGCCGTCGCCGAGACCGAGCCGCGCCTCGCCACCCGCTACTGGGAGGCCTCCCCTCCGGTGATGGTCGAGGGCAACGTCAAGGAGCTGGGCGCCTTCATGGCCTCGCCGTCGACGCGGACCGCGAGGGCAACGTTGCGGCGAATGCAGAAGCGCGCCGAGGACGAGTGGAAGAAGTGGAACCTGTGATGACGACCTCGACAGTCACCCCGCGCACCGACGCCTCTTCCCGGAATGCCGCACCTCGCGGCGCCGACGCCGGACGTCGCACCGGCAAGCGACGGAGAGCGGCCACGCGCGGCTGGCTCGCCCTGTTCCTCGCTCCGGCCGTCGCCCTGGTGAGCCTCGTGCTCTTCCTCCCGTTCATCGCCACGGTGTACCGCAGCTTCTTCAGCGACAACGGCCTCAGCCGTACCTGGGTCGGCCTGCAGAACTACATGACGCTGATGGACGACCCGAACTTCGACCGCTCGCTGCTGAACACCGCGATCTGGACCGTCGGGACGCTGCTGCTGCCGGTGCTGCTCGGTCTCCTCATCGCGGTCGGGACCAACAACGTCGGTTGGGGGCGTGTCGCCCGGTTCGCCGTCATCCTGCCCTACGCGCTCTCCGGAGCGACGACGGCGATCCTGTGGAACTTCATGCTCGCCACCGACGGCGCGATCAACGACATGTTCGGAACGTTCGGGCTCGACACGCTGCAGCAGGAATGGCTGCTCGAGTGGCCGATGAACACCATCGTGATGATCATCGCGACCACCTGGCAGGCGACCGGCGCGGCGATGATCCTCTTCCTCGTGGGACTCCAGTCGATCCCCTCCGAGACCATCGAGGCCGGCCGGCTGGACGGCGCCACCGGGCTGCGCATGCTCGTCAGCGTCATCCTCCCGCAGCTGCGACCGATCACCGTCGTGGTGGTCGGAATGTCCCTGGTGGCCAGTCTGAAGACTTTCGACATCGTGTGGCTGCTGACCAAGGGAGGCCCCGGGACGGAGTCCGAGACTCTGGCCCTGACGATGTACCGCGAGACTTTCACGCTCAGTCGCTACGGCTACGGCGCGGCAGTTGCCGTCATCCTCACGATCATCGTGCTCACCGCCTCCTGGATCTACCTGCGCCGCCAGCTGCGGACGACCACCTGAGGAAAGGACCCCGGAATGCTCCGACGTCTGCATGGCTCACTGCTGATCGCTGTCGCGGCGATCTGGCTGGTCCCCTCCTACCTGGTGGTGGTGAACTCCTTCACCGCACCGGACGACTATTCCGGCCCGAGCTGGTGGTTCGAGTCCTTCGAGTTCCTCAGCAACCTGCAGGTGGCCTTCGAGACGGCCGCCATCGGTCAGGCCATGTGGAACAGCTTCCTCTATTCCGCCGGAGCCGGCGCGCTTGCCGTGTTGATCGCCGCGATGGCGTCCTTCGCGGTGGTGATCATGCCGGTGAAGCATCCGGCCCTGTGGTTCTGGGCGATCTACGCCGGGACCCTGTTGCCGCTTCAGGTGTTCCTCTCGCCCTTGTTCAACGGCTACGCCGCGTCATCGCTGTACGACACCCAGTACGGGATGCTGCTGATCTACACGACCATCGCCATCCCCTTCGCCTTCTTCGTGATCCGCAACTATATGACCACGGCGCCGAAGGAGATGATGGAGGCCGCCCAGCTGGACGGAGCCGGCTGGATCATGATGTTCCTTCGGATCCATCTGCCGCTGGCCCGCGGCGCCCTGATCGCCGCGTTCCTCTTCCAGTTCCTGGCCACCTGGAACGACCTGCTCTTCGGGATCACGCTTTCCACCAGTCCCAACGTGCGGCCGCTGATGGCCGCGCTCGGGGAGCTGAACGGCCAGTACGCCGGCCTCGGTCCGCCGGTCATCCTGGCGGCCGGAATCGTCGCCTCGCTGCCGACGGTGATCCTCTTCCTGTCCTTCCAGCGGTTCTTCGTCGGCGCCCTGCGCCTGGCGCCCTGATCCGTCCTCCCGCCCCACCCCCACGACGATTGGTCCATTCGATGACAACTGCACTGATCGCAGATCAGCCCTGGTCCCTCGACCGTGCCCGCGCCGGACTCGTCGACCGTGCTGCGGCGGCCGTCGCCGACGTCGGCGGCCGCCGACTCCGCGTCGTCCCCGAGCCCCTGCTGCGTCGGGTCGATGACGGCATGCACCAGTCGGTCCGGTTGATGGGCGACGACGCCGGCGACATCGGTCGGGTCCACCTGGACGAGCAGCGCTCCGGGGGAGGATCCTCGGCCCCCGTGCGGACCATGACCGGACCGTCGGGCAGCATCCGCGTGCTCGTGCCCGCCGTCGAGGAGGCGACGCAGCTCACTCTGGAGTTCCCCGACCTCGGTCCGGACGCGAGCGTCACCTTCGTCCAGGAACCTGTGCGCGAATGGTCCATCCATCTCGTCCAGCATTCGCACTACGACATCGGGTACACGGACGCCCAGGGCATCGTGCGGCGGGAGCAGCTGAACTTCTTCGACTCCTGCGTGGAGTTCGCCCGGGCGTCCCGCGACCTTCCCGAAGAGGCTCGGTTCCGGTGGACTGTGGAGGCGCTCGAGCCGCTCGCCGCGTGGATCGAATCACGACCGAGGGCGCACGTCGAAGCGTTCATGGATCTGGTGCGTTCCGGTCAGATCGAGCTGACCGCCATGCCCTACAACCTGCATATGGACACCTGCTCCACCGACGAGCTGCACGAGCTGCTCCGCATCCGACGTGATCTGCGACGTGAGCACGACGTCGAGATCCGTGCGGCGATGCAGACCGATGTTCCCGGTCAGCCGGCGGGGCTTCCGGCGGCCTTGGCTCAGCAGGGCGTCTCCTACCTGTCGGTGGCGCACAACTGGGCCGGGCGTTCGGTGCCCCACCTGGTCGGCGGACAGCATCTGCCGCGACTGTTCCGGTGGCGCGCCCCGTCGGGGGAGAGCGTGCTGGTGTGGATGACGGACTCTCCGCACGGGCTGGCCTATATGGAAGGAGCGAACCTCGGATTCTCCAGCGACTACGAGACCGTCGAGGAGTATCTGCCGACGTATCTGACGTCGCTGTCCACTCACGGGTATCCCTACGGTCCAGGAGCGTTCGGCTGGCACGGACCGGCCGTGGAGGACCGTGAGCCGTATCCGCATGACATTCTGCACCTGCGCGTGCTGGGGAGGCACAGCGACAATGCTCCGCCGACCCTCCTGCAGTCCCGCATCGTCCAGCAGTGGAACGAGACCTGGGATTACCCGCAGCTCCGGATGTCGACCCACACCGACTTCTTCCGCGCCGCCGAGGAGCGTGTGGGGGAGGAGATACCGACAATCACCGGGGACTGGGGCGATTGGTGGGTCGAGGGCATCGGCAGCGGAGCGCGCCCGCAGGCCATGGTCCGACGTGCACAGTCGCTGCTGACCGATGCGCAGTTGGTCAGCGCAGTGGGCGAAGGGCTCGGCGGCGAGCCGATCCCCCGGGAGCCTGGACGGGCCCGGCGGCTGCACGAGGAGATCTCCCTGTTCAACGAGCACACCTGGGGCGCCTCTGACCCCTGGACCACTGCCGACGTCGGCCGCGACGCCGGCGAGGAGCAGTGGCACTGGAAGTTCGCCCGGGCGCTGGAAGCCCGCGACGATGCCGAGCTTCTGCTGGACACGGCCGTCGCCCATGCCGGCGTCGGGCTCCCCGAGGAGCTTGGTGCTGTGGCGACGTTCTCCGCGATCAACCCCACCGGTCTGGAACAGTCTGGGACCGCCTCTCTGTTCATCAGTGAGGCCCGTTCCCCGCTGGACGCGCCGCTGAGGGTGCGGGATGCACGCAGCGGCGAGATACTCCCCAGCGAAGCGGTGCCGCAGATCAACCCGGAGAACCGCGCTGCCGGGCATTTCGTGCGGGTGAGGGTGCCGGACGTGCCCGCGACTGGGGCCGTCCGACTGACCGTCGAGTCCGCGGGCCTCGCATCTTCCGCGGCGGCTTCCGACGTCTCCGTCTCGCCGCAGGCGTCCCGGTCGACCCGGGGAGTCGTGCTGGAGAACGAGCACCTGCGCGTCGAGGTCGACCTCGACCGTAGCTGCCTCGCCTCGATCGCCGACCACGCCTCGGGGCGGGAGCTCGTCGACCAGGAGGCGGTGGTGGGGATGAACGCTTACCTCTACGACACGTACACCTCCGCCCCCGGGTATAACCACCAGGCGAACAAGACCTCCTCCTCCGAGGAGCTCGAGCTGCTCGGCAGCCGCAGCCTCGCGAAGCCCGCCGTGCTGCAGGAATTCGTCAGCACTGCCGTCGAACAACGTGCGATCTACGAGTTCCCGGCCGACGGTGCGGACTGGGTGCGGGTGACAGTGCGTCTGCCGCATGACGCCGCCCACGTGGAGCTCGAGAACCGGCTGGCCAAGCCCGCCACGATGACGAAGGAGAGCGCCTACTTCGCCTTCCCCTTCGCCGTCGACGGCCCGCGGACGCGTTATGAGATCACCGGCGGCGTCACCGGCCCGGATCTGCCCGAGGTGCCTGGGGCCCCTCAGCACATGAAGGCGATCCGGGACTGGGCGACGTTCGAGGACGAGACGACGGCGATCGCCTGGGCCACGGCCGACGCCCCGTTGATCCACCCGGAGGTGGTCGCCCTGCCGTACGCGCCGTTTCCGGAGAGCATGGCACCCCGGCGGCCCGGAACCGTCTACTCATGGGTCCACAACAACCTCTGGGACACCAACTTCCCCGTGGAACAGGCCTTCGAGACGACCTTCCGCTATGCGATCGGCGTGCGCCGGGCGGGTGAGGACGTCTCCGTCCCCGCGCTGGCGCACCGGACGGCCGCGCAGCTGACCCATCCGTTGGTGGGCGTCCTCGCCACCGGCGGAGAGGGCGTCGCGACGGACGTTCCGGACCAGTGGTCGCTGCTGGAGCTGGACGACGACCGAGTGCGACTCGTCGGGGTGACTCCGGCCGACTCTCCTGGGGAACTGCTGGTGCGGCTCCAGTCCTACGCGGAGGAGCCCGTCGTCTTGCGTCTCCGGACCGCCGACCCGGTCGTCGGCGCGGCCCGGGCGACTTACCTGGGCGATCCCTTGGGCGAGCTGTCCGCGCACGAGGACGGGATCGTCGTGCACCTTGCACCGCTGGAGATGACCTCGGTGCTTCTGACGAGGAGGAACTCATGAGCACATTCCGTCGACCGTCTCGCCGTTCACTGATCCTCGGGGGCGGAGCCGCGGGGCTCGCGGCGACGCTGCCCTGGGCCGCGGCGACGCCCGCCTCCGCCACACCGGCACGTGGGCGTTGGCGTCATCGGGCCGAGGACACGTTCGCCGCCATGCAGCGCCACATGTATCTGCCCGAGGTGGGCCTCCACCTAGAGGAGCAGGGTGATGCCGGCGATCCCTACGCCTTCGTGTGGAGCGCCCGAGAGGCCACGGCGGCGACGGCCGACATCGGGGCGAGCCTCTCGGACGGTTTCGCCGCCCTGGAGAAGTACTGGGATGACCGCCGGGGCGCCTACGCCTCGTACCCCATGCCCCCGTTCGGCGAGGGCGGGGACGCCTACTTCGACGACAACGCGGTGATCGGCCTCGAGCAGGTCCGTCGCTTCCGGATGACCGGCGAGCCCGAGGCCCTCGCCGCCGCGGTGCGGATCTTCGAGTTCCTCCCGCGCGCCTGGGACACCGACGAGTCCCTGGAGCATCCCGGCGGGATGCACTGGGTCGACGCCGAGTGGAACCCGCACCGCGGCGCCACGAACGTCACGTCTCTGACGTCGGAGCTCGCCGCGCATCTGTATGAGCTGACCGGCGAGCAGCAGTACCTCGACTGGGCCCGCCGCACGTGGTCCTGGGTGTACCGGGCTCTGCGTCGAGGCCCAGGCCTGTACGCCAATTCCATCGACGTCGACGAGACGGTGAACGAGACGCTGTGGTCGTACAACTCCGGTGCGATGGTCGGGGCGGCGGTGCTGCTGCATCGGGTCACGGGCGAGGAATCGTATCTCGAGGTCGCCGCCGAGGATGTGCGAGGCGCCCTGGACCATTGGGGCCGGATGCAGAATCTCTATCCGCAGCCGGTCATCTTCAACGCGATCCTCTTCGCGAATCTGCTGCTGTGCAGTACCGCGAAGCCGGAGGTGCTCTCGGAGGTCCACGACGTCATGGAGCGTTATGCCCGGCGGGTCTGGGAGCGGAACCGTGATGACTCGACCGGACTGTTCTCCTTCCAGAGCGGCGGGGGCGGCGCGCCGGACCCCTCGGCGACGCCGCAGACGCTCCACCAGGCCGGCGCCGTCCAGGTGTTCTCACTGCTGACCTGGCACCCGAAGGACTTTCGGCACGTGACCTGATCGGGGTCGGGTGGTCGGCGCCGCCATGGGCGGCCTGGTCTCAGTCCGACGTCGTCGGCCCGCGGCGCCGGGTGCGGATGCTGGTGGGGAGTTCGATGGTCCGCGTCGGCCGATCCGTGCGCTTGCCCTGCAGTCGCATGAGGAGCAGCTCGGCCGCGGTGCGGCCGAGCTCGCGGGCATCGTGGGTGACGATCGAGATGTCGCCCGGCACGAGCTCCTCCAGATCGAAATCGTCGAAGCCGGCCAGGCGCACCTGGGCGAACAGATCGAGTCCCTGTTCGGCGCCACGGGCGTGGAGCGCCTTGACCACTCCCACCATGTTGCGGTTGTTCGCGCTGAAGATCGCCGTCGGCGGCTCGTCGAGATCGAGGAGCTCGCCCGCGGCGGTTTCCGCGTCCCGGACGTCCTGCTGCGCCCGTCGCACGAGCTCGGGCTGCACCGACACGCCGACGGCCCGGTGCGCCTGCTCGAACCCTTCGAACCGACGGCGTCCGGTGAACACGGAGAGCGCGTTCCCCATGAAGGCGATGCGACGGTGCCCCTCGGACAACAGCTGCGCGGTGACCTCCTCGGCTCCGCGTACGTCGTCGACCAGCACGGAGTCGACGTCCACGCCGTCCTGGCGTCGGGAGGCGAGCACCAGCGGCACCTCGAGGCGCTCCTCGGGCTCGAGGTGCTCCGTCGGACCGCCGGCAGGAACCACGATGAGCCCTTCGGCGCGTCGTCCCACGAAGTCGGCGACCAGCGTCGCCTCCTCTTCGACGTCCTCGTGGGAGGTGCCGACCAGCACCCGGCGATCCTCCTCCGCGAGGATCTCGCCGATCCCGTCGAGCACCTCCGCATAGTACGGGTTCGACAGGTTGGTGATCACCACGCCCACGAGCCCGCTGCGATGGCCGGGGCGCAGACTGCGGGCGTTCTCATTGCGGCGGTAGCCCAGGGCGCGCGCCGACTCCTCCACCTTCCGACGCATCGAGGCACTCACGTTTCCGCTGCCCGACAGCGCACGGGAGACGGTCATCGGGCTGACGCCGGCATGGCGTGCGACGTCGCGGATCCTGGGGTGCGGCCGCGGAGAAACCATGAGATCACCCTATGACACCGTCGCGCCCCCGGGCGGCGCGCGTCGTCCGGCGTCCGCGTCCCGCCCTCACGCCGCCGTCGGCGCTGCGGCCAGGACCTTCTCGATCGACGAGCGGCAGGTCCCGCAGCCGGTGCCCGCCCGGCAGGCCGCGCCGACCTCGTCCACTGTCGAGCAGGTCTCGGCGGCTTCGGAGACCATGCCGGCCGTCGCCCCGGAGCAGCGGCAGAGGACATCGTCGTCGCCCAAATCCTGCTCGGCGGTGGCGTGCTGGGCGGCGACCAGCGCGGTGCGGTCGGCCACCGGCAGAGTGCCGCGGGTCGCGTGCATCGCCAGCTCGGCGGCGGCGCGCGCCATGCCCACCGAGACGAAGCCCAGCAGCCGCTCGCCCTCGGTCACGATGCGCAGATACTGCCCGGCCTGCGGATCCGACCAGGTCGAGACCGTCGGCGCCTCCGGCGCCCAGGGGTCCACCTGGGTGGTGCCGGCGCAGGCGACCGACAGCGTCTTCGACTTCATCAGGATGACCTCCAGACGCGGGTCGTCGACCGCCCCCTTGGCCTCTTCGACGTCGTCCGGGCGGGTCAGGTCCACCGGACGCCCGGCGGCGTCGCGCTCGACGTCGGCGGCCATCCCCAGATCGCGGCGCAGCGCCCCGGCGGCGAGCTCGGCCTGCTCCCAGCCCGGGCCGATGAGACCCGACGGGTCGCGACCCTCGTGGGACGCGCAGTCGCCGATCGCGAAGACGTGCTCGTCGCCGAGGCTGCGGCAGTCGCGGTCGACGTGCACGCCCCACTTGGTGGGCAACCCGGCGTCGAAGGCCAGCTCGTGCCGCGGACGCACGCCGCAGCAGGCGACCAGCAGCCGGGCGGGCAGCTTCTCGTCGCGCGAGGTGCGCACGGCGGCCAGTCTCCCGTCGTCGGAGACGACAGTGTGGATGTCGGTGGAGGAGCGCACGTCGACGCCGGCGGCGACCAGCTCGCGGCGCAGCAGCTGGCCGGAGTCGGCGTCGACCTGCCGGCCCATCGGTGCGGTGCCGCGGTGGACCAGCGTCACCGGCGATCCCACTTCGGCGACGGCGAGCGCGGCCTCGACGCCGAGCACACCGCCGCCGAGAACCACCACCGGCTCGCCGGCGGCGACGGCGGCGCGGAGGGTGGTCGCATCCTCCATGGTGCGCAGCGCCATGACGCCGTCGGGGAAGCGGTCGCCCGGGTCGCCGCCGGCCTCGGCCGCGCGGCGGGCGCGCATGCTCAGCTCGGCGTCGATCGCGCCGTTGCGGCGCCTCTCCACCTGCATATGCGGCATGATCGCCTCCGCGCCGGTGGCCAGCACCAGCCGGTCGTAGTGCAGCGCCGAGCCGTCGCTGAGCGTGAGCACGCGGGTCGCGGCGTGGACCGCCGTCGCGGTGACCCCGCAGCGGACGTCGACGTCGAGGCCGACCAGCTCGGCGTCGTCGGCCAGCGCGAGGTCCTCCGGGGCGGTGCGGCCGACGGAGACGTCGCCGAGGCGGATGCGTTGGTAGGCCGGCTGCGGCTCGGCGCCGAGGATGGTCAGCCGCAGCGCGCCGTCGGCGACGGCGTCGTGCAGCTCGTCGAGCAGGCGGGCGGCCACCGGGCCGAAGCCGACGACGACCACATGCGGGACGGCCGCGCCGTCGATGCCGTCGGAGGCGGGCACCGGGCACTGCGGAGCGGGGGAGGAGGGCGGAGCGGTCATCGGGGCATCTCCTCAGTCGTCGCGACGGCCAGGGGATCGCGCGTCTCCGCGGGCCGGATGCTCACCGGGGTGTTCTTGAACTCCGGCATCTTCGACTGCGGATCGGTCAGTCCCCGGGTGATGCGATTGGCCGTGCCCGCGCCGGAGAAGTGGAAGGGGGCGAAGACGGTGTCAGTGCGCAGCCTGTAGTCGAGGACCACGAGCCCGGTCATCTCGCCCTGGTCGCTGGTGACGGTCGCCGGCTCGCCCTCGGCCAGCCCGAACTGCGCGGCGACGGCAGGGTGCAGCTGCAGCGTGGGCGCGGGATGCGCGGCGTGCAGCTCCTGGACCCGGCGGGTCTGCGCGCCGGACTGGTAATGCTCCATCAGCCGGCCGGTGGTGAAGACCAGCTGCCGGCCGGCCGGTGCGACGCCGCGGCCGGCGCGGATGTCGGTCAGCCTCGCCCGGCCGTCGGGATGGGCGAATCGCTCGCGGAACATCCGTGCGGTGCCGGCGATCGGCTCGTCGGTGGTGGTGCGTTCGCCGGCCTCCTCCGCACCGACCGACGCGGCGGTCCGTGCGGTCGACGACGCCGGCTCGGCCGGCAGCGGCCAGTAGGCGGCCTGGCCGTCGTCGAGGGCGGCGTAGTCCAGCCCCGAGTAGTCGGCCGTCGCCCCGCGCGTGGCCCGTCCGATCTCGGCGAAGACTGCGGCCGGCTCGGTGGGGACGTCCACCTGCGAGCCCAGTCGGCGGGCGAGCTCGGCGAGGATCTCCAGCTCCGAGCGTGGTCCGGCCGGCGGCTCGACGGCGCGCCGGCGGCGCAGCACCCGGCCCTCGAGGCTGGTCATGGTGCCCTCCTCCTCGGCCCACTGCAGCACCGGCAGCACGACGTCGGCCTCCGCGGCGGTCTCGGAGAGGAAGAAATCGGCGACCACCAGCAGATCCAGCTCGCGCAGGTTCTCCAGCACCCGGTCGGCGTCGGGTGCGGAGATCGCCACATTGGAGCCGTGGACCAGCAGTCCGCGCACGCCGTCTCCGGTGCCCATCGTGTGCAGCAGCTGGGCGGCCGACCGGCCGACGCCGGGGATCGCGGCCTCGTCGACGCCCCAGACCTCGGCCATATGGGCGCGGTCGGTCGGGTCGAGGATCGAGCGCGCCCCGGGCAGCTGGTCGTTCTTCTGGCCCATCTCGCGGCCGCCCTGGCCGTTGCCCTGGCCGGTCAGCGTGCCATAGCCGCCGGCGTCGGTGCCCGGCAGTCCCAGGAGCAGCGCCAGGCTGATCGCCGCCCGTGCGGTGTCGGTGCCGTCGCGGTGCTGCTCGACGCCGCGGCCGGTGAGGATGAACACCGGGTCGCCGCCGGCCCGGGCCCGGGCGGCGGCGTGGCCCAGCCGGCGGGCCAGCTGGCGGATCATGTCTGCCCCGACGCCGGTGACCGTCTGGGACTGCTCGGGCCACCAGCGCATCGCCGCGCGTCGGAAGGCGGCCAGCCCGTCGACCCGCTCAGCCAGGTAGTCCTCGGCGGCGAAGCCCTCGTCGAGGATCACCTGGGCGACGGCGAGCAGCAGCACCAGATCGCCGCCGGGGGAGGGAGCGATGTGGAAGCCGGCCTCGCCCTCGGTCAGCGCGGCGGTGTTCGAGCGCCGCGGGTCGACGACGATCAGCCCGCCCTTCTCCCGCGCGCCCTGAAGGTGCTGGACGAAGGGCGGCATGGTGTCGGCGACGTTCGAGCCGAGCAGCAGGATGGTCGCCGCGCCGTCGAGGTCGGTCAGCGGGAAGGGCATCCCGCGGTCCAGGCCGAAGGCCAGCGTGGAGGCCTTCGACGCCGAGGACATGCAGAACCGGCCGTTGTAGTCGATCTGCGCGGTGCCCAGCACGGTGCGGGCGAACGTGCCCAGCGCGTAGGCCTTCTCATTGGTGAGTGCGCCGGAGCCGAACACTCCGACGGCGTCGCGGCCGTGCGCGTCCTGCAGCGCGGCGACCCGCGAGGCGACGTGGGCCAGGGCGCTGTCCCAGTCGGTCTCGCGGAGCTCGCCGTCGGCGTCGCGCAGCAGCGGGGCGGTCAGCCGGTCACCGCGGGTGAGCAGATCCGCCGCCGTCGCCCCCTTGCGGCAGAGCCGTCCGCGATTGGTGGGGAACTCCGCGCCGGCGACGGCATAGTCGTCGCCGGCGTCGGGCCGCGAGGTGACCGTCAGCGTCATCGCGCACTGCAGCGCGCAGTACGGGCAGTGGGTCTGCACGCTGCGCGTCTGCGGCGCCTCGGAGCTGGGGCCGGGGTCCGGACCGGCCGGCGTCGTCGGGGTGGTCTCGGTCATCGGCGCCTCAGACGTTCGCCCGGGAGAAGACCGTGCCCGGCCGCATGTAGACCGCCCAGGTCAGCACGGCGAATCCGACGTAGGCGGCGGAAAAGCCCCAGAAGGCGACGTCGAAGGCGCCGGTGGAGCTGTGCGAGGCGTTGAGGATCTGCGGGATGGCGAAGCCGCCGCAGCCGCCCATCGCGCCGATCAGTCCCAGCGCGGCCGAGGCCTTGCGCTCATGGCCGACGCGGTCGTCCGCGCGGACCGAGAGCTTGAAGACGATCGGGATCATCCGGTAGCTGGAGCCGTTGGCGATGCCGGTCAGAGTGAACAGCCCCATGAACAGCGTCAGGTAGAGCCAGAAGTTCTCCAGCGGCAGGGTCAGCACCACCAGCGCGGTGATCGCGGCCATGATCAGGAAGGTCGCCACAGTGATCCGGGCGCCGCCGGAGCGGTCGGCCAGCCGGCCGCCCCAGGGGCGGGAGAGCGAGCCCACCAGCGGGCCCAGGAAGGCCAGCGAGAGCGCGGCGCCGAGCACCTGGAAGGAGGAGAACTCCGGGAAGGTCATGGTGATCAGCGTCGGGAAGACCGAGCCGAAGCCCATGAAGGATCCGAAGGTGCCGATGTAGATCAGCCCGATCACCCAGAGGTGCTTCTCCCGCAGCGTCGACAGCGAACCGGCGATGTCGTTCCTCGCGTGCGAGAGGTTGTGCATGTACCGCCTCGCGCCCCAGATCGCGACCAGGATGAACGGGATCCAGAACAGCCCGGCCATCGGCAGGTTCGGCTGCAGTGCGTCGAAGGCGGCGGCGCTGACGACGATCGGCACCAGCAGCTGCGAGACGGCGACGCCGAGGTTGCCGCCGGCGGCGTTGATCCCCAGCGCCGCGCCCTTCTCGCGGGCGGGGTAGAAGAAGGTGATGTGGGACATCGAGGAGGCGAAGTTGCCGCCGCCGAAGCCCGCCGCCGCGGCGATGAGGAAGAGCACCCAGATCGGGGTGTCCGGGCTGCCCAGGGTCAGCGTGATCGCCAGCGTCGGGATCAGGAGCAGCGCCGCGGAGATGATCGTCCAGTTCCGCCCGCCGAAGAGGGCGACGGTGAAGCTGTAGGGGATGCGCAGCGTCGCGCCGACGAGCGGCGGCAGCGAGACCAGCCAGAACTGCTGGCCGGTGGTCAGCGAGAAGCCGACCTCGGGCAGGAAGATGACCGTCACCGACCAGAGCTGCCAGACCGCGAAGCCGAGGAACTCGCAGAAGACCGACCAGATCAGGTTCTGCCGCGCCGTCGGGCGTCCCGGCCCCTCCCAGAAGTCCCGGTCCTCGGCCTGCCAGTTGGTGATCCAGCGGCCGCGCTCGACGACGAGCCGATCGGTCGGGCCGGCCGGGGCCTCAGTGCGCGCGCCGCCGCCGACTGTGCCGCCGTCGATCGTGCCGTCGTCGACGCTCGAGGGCGCGGGGCTCACCTGCTGCTCGGCCAGCGGTCCGGAGGGGTGGGGAGTGGGGCTCATCGTGCAGTCCTGCCTTCCGCCGTCGGGTGTCCTCCTCCTCGGGCCGGCCGGACGGGCCGGTCCCGGTGGAGGTGATGACGATGGCGCCCACCCTTCCAAGAGGGTGTTTCACCCGTGGCATCGGGCTGTTTCCGGCAGGAAAAACGAGACTCATCAGGGACGCGGCGGCGGGTGAGTCCTGCGGCGAGGCGGCCCGGCGCGCGGGCATGATCGCCCTCCGGCCCCTCCAGCGGGCGGTGCGGGGCCGGCGGCTCAGCCGGTCGGGGCGAAGGCCCGACGCCGGGCCAGCAGCAGGACGCCCAGCAGCACCCCGGGGATGATCCAGCCGGACCAGCCCTGCAGCGTCGCCGCCCGGTAGTCGAACTGCGGGTCGGCGCCGGCGAACCAGAAGTGCAGGATCGTCGCGGCGGTGATCATCGACTGGGCGAATGCCGCCGGCCAGATCGAGCCCGAGCGCATCCGCATCCAGGCCAGCAGGCCGCCGATCACCACGCAGTAGCCGCACATCAGCAGCACTGCCAGTGGAAGCGGGGTGGCCGTGTAGTGGAAGCCGACGGCGAGCAGCGGCGTGTGCCAGACTCCGGTGAGCACGCCGGTGGCCAGCACCGCCGCCGTCGGGCCCATGCGGCGCTGCAACCGCGGGAAGAACCAGCCGCGCCAGCCCATCTCGGCCGTGGCATGCAGCGGCATCGTCGCGATCGCCGAGACGACGATGACGCCGATTTCGACCAGCAGGCCGCTGGCCAGGAACTGGCCGCCGTCCTGCTCGCCCAGCCTGCGGGCCAGGTCCTGGGTGAACAGCGGCATCGAGAGGTCCAGCGGGTAGACGCCGAACAGCGCGCCGACGCCGAGCGCGGCCAGCGTCAGGGCGAGGAAGAGCAGCAGCGCCAGCACGCACCAGCTGATCAGCCGTGAGACCGGGCGCAGCGGAGTCAGGCCCAGCGCATCGGCCAGGTGCTGGCGGCGCAGCGGGGAGGTGACGCCGTTCTGCGAGATCTCCTCGCCGGCGGCATCCGCGGCATCAGCGTCGCTCGCCTCGCTCGCGCCGCGGGATCCCGCCGTCACGCCGTGGAGCACGGCCAGGGGCTGGCGGCGCTCGACGAACCAGGCGACGATCGCGCCGACCAGCGGGCTCAGCAGGAAGAGGTTCTGGTGCAGCTCCAGCGGAGCATCGGCGCGCTCGGCCGGGGACTGCACCACCAGCGGCAGGGTGACTGCCCAGGCCAGGACCAGCGTCACCAGCACATAGGTGCTCATCACGATCCACGGAGTGCGCGGCGTCGGGGCGGGGTGGAGCGGCATGGGACCTCGCTGATCGGGACGTGCGGGGCGTGCCGGGCCGGGCGGGCCGGCCCGGAGGGGTCGGCCCGGCGCAGGCGTCCGGGCGCCGTCGATCATACGCGTCCGACCTCGACGCCGCCGTCGGCCGCGTCGGGCCGGCTGGGCGCCGGGCCCGCCCGGGTCACTCCTGCGGGCGGCGGGCGATGAGGAACAGCCGGCGGAACGGCAGGATCGTGCCCAGCGCCGTCCTCGGGTAGGCCTCGCGCAGCGCGGCCTTGTACTCGGCGACGAACGCGGAGAGCTCCGGCTCCGGCAGCGCCTGCAGCACCGGCCGCGCCGCGGCCGAGGAGATCCACTCGAAGACCGGGTCCTCGCCGGTCAGCACGTGGTGGTACCGGGTCTCCCAGCCCTCGATCTGCCAGCCGGGCCGGGCGACGTCGAGCATGTAGTCGGCCACCTCTGCAGTCGGCTGCAGCAGCGATCCGGCGTCGACGTGGGCCGCGTAGGGCTCGCGCCCGGCGAGCTCGGCGAGCAGCCGGTGGCTGGGGGCGCCGAAGTTGCCCGGCACCTGCACTGCGAGCGTGCCGCCGGGGGCGACGAGGTCCATCAGGCGCGGCAGCAGGTCGCGATGGTCGGGCAGCCACTGCAGGGCGGCATTGGAGACCACGAGGTCGGCCGGCTCGTCGAGGGTGACCTCGCGGATGTCGGAGCGCCGGTAGCTGATCCGGGCGTCGTCGGTGGCCTCGCGGGCGCGGTCGAGCATCTCGGCGCTGGAGTCGACGCCGGTGATCCGCGCATGCGGCCACATGCCGCGCAGCACCGGCATCCCGTTGCCGGGGCCGCATCCGAGGTCGAGGATCGAGGTCGCCTGCGGCGCGCGCACGCGCTGCAGCAGATCGATGAACGGCTGGGTCCGCTCCGAGGCGTAGGTCAGATAGGCCCCGGGGTTCCACTGGGTGCTGGGCATGTCCGCCAGTCTATGGAGCCGCCAGGGCTCAGCGGCGGCCCGCGGACACAAAGCGACACCTGGGCGGCCCAGCTCTCCGGCGAAGGGAGAATGAGAATGATTTGCAACACGTCCCCGGATTGGTGAGAATGGTTCGCATGAAACGACATCACTCCGCCTCCCTGTCCCTGCTGCTCGTCTCCGCCGTCGCCCTGGCCGGCTGTGCTGACGGGGCCGCGGGTGCGTCCGACGACGAGCCGGAGGGCTCGTCCTCCGCCTCCGAGTCCGTCGACCCCGCCGAGCGCGAGGCGCAGGAGGCCGCCGGCCCGACGACGCGCCTGGCGGTGACCCACGACGGCGGCGTCGCCGTGCTCGACGGCGCCACGCTGGAGACGCTCGGCGACTTCGACGCCGAGGGCTTCCTGCGGGTGAATCCGGCCGGCGACGGACGCCATGTCTTCCTCAGCGAGGGCGGCGGCTTCCGTCTGCTGGACGTCGGCACCTGGGGCGAGCCGCATGGCGCGCACAATCACTACTACACGACCGACCCGGTGCTCACCGATGTCACCGTCGACGGGGACCACCCCGGCCACGTGGTGCCCCATCACGGCACCGGCGCGCTCTTCTTCGACGGCACCGGGGAGATCCGCACCCACGACCTCGCCGACCTGTCGACGCTGGCCGAGGAGGGCTACGCCGAGGAGCTGCCCACTGAGGCCGCCGAGACCGCCGAGGCCCACCACGGCGTCGCCGTCGTGCTCGAGGACGGCTCGCGGCTGGAGACTCTCGGCGACGAGGAGCAGCGCAGCGGCGCCCACGTCGTCGACGCCGACGGCGAAGAGATCGCCCGCAGCGAGGACTGTCCGGAGGTGCACGGCGAGGCCGCGCTCTCCGACGGCACCATCGCACTGGGCTGCGAGGACGGCGCCCTGCTCTACGACGGCGAGAGCTTCACCAAGATCGACGCCGAGCCGGACTACGCGCGCAGCGGCAACCTCTTCCCGGCCGAGGGCTCGCCGGTGCTGCTGGGCGACTACAACACCGACGAGGACGCCGAGGAGCCGATGACCGAGATCGCGCTGATCGACTCCGAGTCCGAGGAGATCACCCGCGCCGACGTCGGGGCCGCCTACAACTTCCGGTCGCTGGCGCGCGGTCCCGAGGGGGAGGCGCTGGTGCTCGCCGAGGACGGGGTGCTGCACACCTTCGACGAGGAGACCGGCGAGGAGCTCGAGACGCTGGAGATTATGGATTCCTGGACCGAGCCGGAGGAGTGGCAGGAGCCGCGGCCGGCGATCCGCGTCGTCGACGACATCGCCTACATCACCGAGCCCGACGCCGAGCAGATCCACATGGTCGACCTGGCCGCCGGCGAGGTCCTCAACACTGTCGACGTCGGCTTCACCCCGAACGAGATCACCGCCGCCGACGGCGAGGTGGTCGAGGGTGTCTCCGCGGGGAGCGACGCCGAGCACGGCGAGGGCGGCGACGAGGGCGGCGAGGAGAAGGGTGCCGAGCACGGCGAGGAGAGCGGTGCCGAGGAGGGCGGCGACTCCCACGATCACTGAGCCGACGGCTCAGCACTGGCCCGGGCGGTCCTGGCCGGCCGGGCCGCGGTGCTCGCCGCGAGTCCGCGGGGAATCAGGCGGGGTGCGACAGGTGTGACACGGCGGCGGTCCGGGTCCGGGGCGAGACCTCGGGGCCGGGCCGCCGTCGTGTCACGTCCTCACCGGGATGTCACGTCTCTGTTCGGGCGTGACGACCGGGTGCGGACGTGGCATCAGGATCGGCGCCGGCCGCTCGGCGGCGGGCGTGCCGGTGCGAGGCCTGGGCGGCCCACCAGGCCCCGCCGATGATCGCCGCGCAGCCGAGCAGCTGGGCCGGCGTCGGCGTCTCCCGCAGCAGCACGGCGCTGAGCGCCAGCGCGAAGACGCCGGGCAGGAGCAGCAGCGTGCTCGTCGTCGTCTCCGAGACCCCGGTCATGCCGACGTTGAGGCACCAGAAGACCACCACCTGGCCGAGGAGCGCGAGGGCGAGCAGCTGCCCCCAGGCCAGCGGCTCGGCGGGGATCTCGAAGCCGCCGGTGACCAGGCTCGCCATCGCCGCCGCCAGCCCGGCGGCCAGGCAGACCAGCCCCAGCACGGTGAACGAGGCCGGTCGCGTCGTCGCCGGGGCGGTGCGGCGGATCACGGCCAGATAGATCGCATAGGCGGTGCCGGCTGCCAGCCCGGCGAGCACTCCGCCGAGGCGCAGCTGCGCGAGGTCGACGTCGAGCACGCCGGCGGTCAGCGCGACGCCGACCAGCATCAGCGGGATGATCAGCGCCAGCTGGCGCATCGGCCGGGTGCCCTCGGAGAGCCAGGCGATCAGCGGCAGCATCACCAGCTGGATGTTCAGCAGCACAGTGGCGATGCCCGGGCCGACGGCGCCGATCGAGGTGTTCCAGAAGCTGTAGTCCACCCCCAGCGCCAGCCCGGCCAGCAGCGCGCCGAGGACGGTGCGGCGAGGCAGCGAGGCGCGTCGGTCGACGCGGCGCAGCTCCCAGAGGATCATCGGCAGCAGCATCGGCACCGCCAGCAGGCAGCGCAGGGCGGCGATCACGATCGGGTCGGCGGCGATCGAGGAGATCAGCAGCGAGGTGCCTCCGAGGGCGGCGGTGCCGCCGACGAGCAGCAGCGTGCCGCGCAGGGGTGTGACCATGGCGCCAGTCTAGGAGCTGCCAGACCCGTCGCAGGGGCGGGAGGGTGTCGACGTCGGCCGCGCGCCCGGCAGGCCGGATCCCGCGGCCCGTCTCAGAACTCCATGGGGGCGGGGCTTCGCGCGTCAGGACTTCACGAGTCGGCGGATCGCGGCCTGGGCCTCCTGCAGCTTCTCCTCGGCCTCGTCGCCGCCGTTCTGCACGGCATGGGCCACGCAGTGCTTCAGGTGGTCGTCCAGCAGCGCGAGCCCCACGTTCTCCAGTGCGGAGGTCATCGCGCTGATCTGGGTGAGGATGTCGATGCAGTAGGTGTCGTCCTCGATCATCCGGTGGATGCCGCGCGCCTGACCCTCGATGCGGCGCACGCGCGAGAGGTACTTCTCCTTCTCGGACATGTATCCGTGCCCGGCGGGCTTCTCGGGGGAGTGCTCGTCGTGCGGCAGGCCAGGGTGCTCGGCCTGGGCGATGACCTGGTCTGCAGAGTGCACCAGGTCGGTCTCCGGGGTCGTCATGGGGTCTCCTCGTCTCGGATCGACTATGCTCCACGATACCCGACAGGGGTATACATGTGTACCCCTCAGGGGTATATTGGTGGCGAGACGAGGCGGCGGTCCGGTGAACCCGGCCGCCGCCGACGCCCCGAGTCCAGGAGGTTCCCATGCCCGCCGTCCAGAATTACACCGTCACCGGCATGTCCTGCGGTCACTGCGAGTCCGCGGTGCGCGAGGAGGTCGGCGCGCTCGAGGGCGTGACCGTCGAATCGGTCAGCGCCTCCGAGGGTGCGCTGCGGATCAGCGTCGACGACGGCGCCGCAGTCTCCGAGGAGGCCGTCGTCGCCGCCGTGGACGAGGCCGGCTACCAGGCGGCCCGCGCGGCATGACGACGCATCCGGAGCAGACCCGGTCCGCGGAGCGCGACCCCGCCGATCCCGCCGCGCTCGAGTCCGTCGAGCTCAAGATCGGCGGGATGACCTGCGCCTCCTGCGCGAGCCGGATCGAGAAGAAGCTCAATCGCCTCGACGGCGTCACCGCCTGGGTCAACTATGCCACCGAGAAGGCCCGCGTCGAGGCGGCGTCCCCGGGCGACCGGGAGGCGCTCGTCGAGCGCCTCGTCGACACGGTGGAGAAGACCGGCTACCAGGCCGAGCCGTCGGCCCCGCCGGCGCAGGCCGAGGCCGGCGACGGCGCCGAGGCCCGCACCGACCGCGAGCTGCGCGGGCTGCGTCGCCGGCTCGTCGTCGCGGCCGTGCTCACCGTGCCGATCGTCGCCTGGGCCATGGTGCCGGCGCTGCAGTTCGACCACTGGGGCTGGGCCTCGCTGGTGCTCAGCCTGCCCGTGGTCGGCTGGGCCGGCTGGCCGTTCCACCGTGCGGCGGCGGTCAACGCCCGGCACGGCGCGGCCACGATGGACACGCTCATCTCGCTGGGCACGCTGGCGGCCTTCGGCTGGTCGCTCTACGCGCTGGTCCTCGGCTCCGCCGGCGAGGCCTCCATGCGGCACGCCTTCACCTTCTTCCCCGCCGAGTCGGAGGCCACCTCGGCGGTCTACTTCGAGGTCGCCTCCGCGGTGACCACCTTCCTGCTGCTCGGACGCTGGTTCGAGAAGCGCTCCAAGCGTCGCGCGGGTTCGGCGCTGCGCGACCTGCTGCAGATGGGGGCGAAGGACGTCGCCGTGCTGCGCGGCGACGAGGAGGTTCGTCTCACCGTCGAGCAGCTGGCCGTCGGCGACCGCTTCGTCGTCCGCCCGGGGGAGAAGATCGCCGTCGACGGCGTCGTCGTCGCCGGAGTCTCCGGAGTGGACATGTCCATGCTCACCGGCGAATCGCTGCCGGTGGACGTCGCGCCCGGCAGCCTGGTCTCCGGAGCGACGGTCAACACCTCCGGACGGCTGGTCGTCCGGGCCACGCGCGTCGGCGCCGACACGCAGCTGGCGCAGATGGCCCGGCTCGTCGAGCAGGCCCAGTCCGGCAAAGCCGAGGTGCAGCGGCTCGCCGACCGCATCGCCGGAGTCTTCGTGCCGGTGGTGCTGGCCGTCGCCGTGCTGACCCTGGGCGCCTGGCTGCTCATCGGCGCGGCGCCGGAGGAGGCCTTCACCGCCGCGGTGGCGGTGCTGATCATCGCCTGCCCCTGCGCGCTGGGTCTGGCCACTCCCACTGCGCTGCTGGTGGGCACCGGTCGCGGCGCCCAGCTGGGCATCCTCATCCGCGGGCCCGAGGTGCTCGAGGCCTCCCGCGGCATCGATGCCGTCGTGCTGGACAAGACCGGCACCGTCACCGCCGGCACTATGGGCCTGACCGCGGTCCACTCCGCCCATGACGAGCTCGGCGAGCGGGAGCTGCTGCGGCTGGCCGGCGCCTTGGAGTCCGGCTCCGAGCACCCCATCGCCCGGGCGGTGACCTCGGCCGCGGCCGACGCGCTCGGCACTCGTATCGGCGCGCTGCCGGCGGTCGAGGACTTCGCCAACCACGAAGGCCGCGGCGTGACCGGCGTCGTGGAGTCCCGGGAGGTCGCCGTCGGACGCCGGGCCTTCCTGACCGACCGGCAGGTCGGGGTCCCGGAGGACGTCGAAGCGATGCTGACCGACGTCGAGTCCCGCGGCCGGACGGCGGTGCTGGTCGCCGTCGACGGCGCCTTCGCCGGGGTGCTGATCCTGGCCGATGCGGTGAAGGACAGCTCGGCGGCCGCCGTCGCCGAGCTGCGCGCGCTCGGGCTCGCCCCGACGCTGCTCACCGGCGACAATGCCGGCACCGCCCGGCGGGTCGCGGCGGAGATCGGCGTCGACGACGTCGTCGCCGAGGCGCTGCCCGAGGACAAGGTGGCCGCCGTGGCCGAGCTGCAGCGGCAGGGTCGGACGGTGGCGATGGTCGGCGATGGGGTCAACGACGCCGCCGCCCTGGCCCAGGCCGATCTGGGTCTGGCGATGGGCACCGGCACCGACGTCGCCATCGACGCCGCCGACATCACCCTGATGCGTGGGGACCTGCGCAGCGTCGGCGATGCGGTGCGGCTGTCGCGGCGGACGCTGAGCACCATCCGGTCCAACCTCTTCTGGGCCTTCCTCTACAACACGGTCGCGATCCCGCTGGCCGCCCTCGGGCTGCTCAACCCGATGCTCGCCGGGGCGGCGATGGTGCTCTCCTCGCTCTCGGTGGTGGCCAACAGTCTGCGGCTGCGTCGCTTCCGGGCCCGCTCGGAGTGATCCGGCCCGGGGAGGCGAGGTCATCGCTCAGATTTAGATGATTGCGCCATGCCCTAAATGGAGCTAGTTTGGTGAGGCGTCCCTGACCCGACCGGGTGAGACCGGTGTTGCGGTTCGGGGCGCCTCGCCGCGGCGGATCCGCCGTCGCGGCCTCCGGCGAGCACGCCGCACAGATCGGATCGGCCGCACTGTGCGGGGGAAGGGGCCCGATGAGCGCACAGCCTGTCGAGGAGACGACCCGCGAGGAGTCCGCACGGCCCGACGCCGAGCGGCGGCTGCAGGCGGTGCCCGAGGCCCGCACCGGCCGTCGCACCCGCGCCGACGCCGCCCGCCCCGCCGCGCGTCCGGCCTGCACCGCCTTCGACACCACGGTCTCGGCAGTGCAGGTGCTCAGCCCGCACTTCGTGCGCGTCACGCTGGCCGACGAGTCGCTGGTGCACTTCGGCACCGGCGGGCTCGATCAGCGCATCAAGCTCTTCCTGCCGCGGGCCGACGGCAGCTTCCCCGACGTCGGGCTCTTCGCCGAGCCGGCGCCGTCGATGATGGAGTGGTACACCCGCTGGCGCGAGCTCGACGAGGACGAGCGCAATCCCATCCGCACCTACACCGTCCGCGCGATCCGCCCCGAGGCCCGCGAGATCGACGTGGACTTCGTCTGCCACGGCACCGAAGGGCCGGCCTCGGCCTGGGCGAGCGGGGTCGCGGTCGGCGACCGGCTGATCGTCATCGGCCCCGACGGCCGCTCCGAGGAGCCCGGCGGCGGCATCGAGTGGAACCCCGGCACCGCGCAGGACGTGCTGCTCGCCGGCGACGAGACGGCAGTGCCGGCGATCTGCGCGATCCTCGAACAGCTGCCCGCCGGCATCCACGGCGAGGCCCACCTGGAGGTGCCCAGCAGCGACGACGCGCTGGAGGTCGCCGCCCGCTGCGGCGTGCAGGTGCACTGGCACGGCCGCGACGGCGCCGAGCCCGGCGAGCTGCTCGCCGCCGCCGTGCAGGACTGGGGCCGCCGCCGGACCGAGATCTTCGCCGAGCGCGCCGCGGCCTGCCGCCCGGCCCGCGACGCTGTCGGCGCGCCGGAGACCGGCGAGCTGCCGACCGTCGACGACGACGCGGTGCTCTGGGAGGTCGCCGAGCCGGAGGGCTTCCGCGAGTACGCCTGGCTGGCCGGCGAAGCCGGGACCATCACCGCGATGCGGCGTCATCTGGTCAAGGACATCGGGATGAGCCGCAAGCAGGTCTCCTTCATGGGCTACTGGAAGCGCGGCCGCGCCAGCGCCTGAGTCGACGTCCGCGCCGGTGCCCGGTTCCGCGGCGGATGCCCGATCCGCGGGGACATGGGAGACTGGTGGCGATGTCTGCACCGAAGAACCCCCGCCAGAGCACCGACGCGTCGCGTCCCCAGGTCCGCCCGAAGGCGGAGGGCTGGGAGCAGCCCGTCGACGCCGAGGGGCGGCCGAAGCTGCAGTTCGCCCAGTCCAAGCAGGCCAAGCAGCCGCCGCAGCACCTGGCCGACCTCACCATGGAGGAGCGGGTGGCCAAGGCCCAGGAGATGGGCCTGCCGGGCTTCCGCGCCAAGCAGCTCTCGGTGCACTACTTCCGGCACTACACCGCCGACCCGGAGCAGATGACCGATCTGCCCGCCGAGACCCGCGAGCAGCTGGTGAGCGAGTTCCTGCCGCCGCTGCTCACCGAGGTCCGCCGGCTGACCACCGACGACGGCGCGACGATCAAGTTCCTCTGGCGGCTCTTCGACGGCGCGATGGTCGAGTCGGTGCTGATGCGCTATAAGAACCGCATCACGCTGTGCGTCTCCTCGCAGTGCGGCTGCGGGATGAACTGCCCCTTCTGCGCCACCGGGCAGAACGGGCTGACGCGCAACATGTCCGCCGCCGAGATCGTCGATCAGATCGTGCAGGCGAACCGGGCGATCGCCGCCGGCGAGCTGGACGCGCCGACGGCGGCCGAGGTCGCCGAGGAAGCCGACCACGCCGGGCTCGGCGAGGAGACCGCCTTCGCCGACGAGACGGCGTCCGAGGCCGACGGCTACTCCGAGATCAGCGCCGTCAAGCAGGGTCAGGCGGGCGCATCCTCCGACGGGTCGACGTCGGCGACCGGCCCGCAGCGGGTCTCGAACATCGTCTTCATGGGCATGGGCGAGCCGCTGGCCAACTACAAGCGCGTGATGAACGCCGTGCACCGCATGGTCGGCCCGGCGCCCGAGGGGCTGGGGATGAGCGCCCGGGGCATCACGATCTCCACCGTCGGGCTGGTCCCGGCGATCCGCAAGCTCGCCGACGAGAACCTGCCGATCACCTTCGCGCTGAGTCTGCACGCCCCCGACGACGAGCTGCGCGACGACATGATCCCGGTGAACTCGCGGTGGAAGGCCGACGAGGCCATCGACGCCGCCCGCTACTACTACGAGACCACCGGTCGCCGGGTGTCCATCGAGTACGCGCTCATCAAGGACATGAACGACCACCTCTGGCGCGCCGAGCTGCTGGCCGAGAAGCTCAACGCCCGCGGCCGCGGCTGGGTCCACGTGAACCCGATCCCGCTGAACCCCACTCCGGGATCCATCTGGACGTCGTCGGAGCCGGAGGTCATGCAGGCGTTCGTGAACCGGCTCGAGGAGCTGGGCGTGCCCACCACGCTGCGCGACACCCGCGGCAAGGAGATCGACGGCGCCTGCGGACAGCTGGCCGCCGCCGAGGACTGAGGTTCGGGTTCCCCGCGGCGCCTGCGGCCGAGCTCGACGGAGGAGGAGACTATGGGACTGCTGGACACCGCCGCCTGGTCATCGTCGATCCACCGCGGGAGCTGGACGCCCGGCGGCGGAGGTACGCATGACGTCGTCGCCCCCGCCGGCGGCGAGCAGCTGGGCACTGTGGGGATGGCCTCCGCCGAGGACGCGGCCGCCGCAGCCGCCGACGCCCGCGCCGCACAGGGCGAGTGGGCCGCTCGGACCCCGGGGGAGCGGGCCGCCGTGCTGCGCACCGCAGGGCTGCTCCTCGAGGAGCACGCCGCCGAGATCCAGGACTGGATCATCCGGGAGAGCGGTGCGATCCGTCCGAAGGCCGAGCTGGAGACCCGGGTGGGCGCCGACGAATGCTTCGACGCCGCGGCCCTGCCGCATCTGCCGCAGGGGGAGGTGCTGGCCACCGAGGATCAGCGCTGGTCCTTCGCCCGACGCCGCCCCGCCGGAGTGGTCTCCGTGATCGCCCCGTTCAACTTCCCACTGATCCTCTCGATCCGTGCGGTCGCCCCCGCACTGGCCCTGGGCAACACTGTGCTGCTCAAGCCGGATCCGCGGACTGCGGTCAGCGGCGGCGTGGTGCTCATGCGGCTCTTCGAGGAGGCCGGGGTCCCGCCGGGAGTGCTGCAGCTGCTGCCCGGCGGCGCCGACGTCGGGGCCGCCGTCGTCGAGGCTCCGGAGGTCGACGTCGTCGCCTTCACCGGCTCCACCGCCGCCGGCCGTCGCATCGGCGAGACGTGCGGACGGCTGCTCAAGCGCGCCCACCTGGAGCTCGGCGGCAACAACGCGATGATCGTGCTGCCCGGCGCCGATGTGCAGGCGGCGGCCTCTGCCGCGGCCTTCGGCTCCTACCTGCATCAGGGGCAGATCTGCATGACCACCGGCCGGCACCTGGTCCATGAGTCGCTGCACGACGAGTATGTCGCCGCGCTGGCCGAGCGGGCGCGGAACCTGCCCGTCGGCGACCCGGCCACCCAGGACGTCGCGCTCGGGCCGATCATCGACGCCGGCCAGCGCGAGCACGTCGTCTCCGTGATCGACGACGCCGTGGCCGGCGGCGCCGAGCTCGTGGCCGGCGGCGACGTCGAAGGTCCCTGCATCCGACCGGCCGTGCTCACCGGGGTCGGCCGGGAGAACCGCGCCTGGCGCGAGGAGATCTTCGGACCGGTCGCTCCGGTGGCGAGCTTCTCCACGATCGACGAGGCCGTCGAGCTCGCCGCCGACACCGAGTACGGGCTCTCGCTGAGCGTGCTCGGCGACGTCGGCGCCGCGATGCAGATCGCCGACCGCGTGCCCTCAGGGAAGGTCCACATCAACGAGCAGACCGTCGTCGACGAGTCCAACGCACCCTTCGGCGGCGTGGGAGATTCCGGCAACGGCTCGCGGATCGGCGGAGCCACGGCGAACCTCGAGGCCTTCACCGAGGTGCAGTGGCTGACGATGCGCTCGGAGATCGCGCCCTACCCGTTCTGAGGGCAGCTCTGAGGGCGCTCTCCCGAGGCGGCGCGACCGGGCGGCCGATAGGCTGGCGGGCATGGAACCCTCCCAGCGTTCGCAGGTGCCCGGCTTCGAAGTGATGTCCGTGCTGGCGCGCATCGACGCGATGCGCGCCGCCGGCCGCGACGTCGTCTCGCTGACCGCCGGCGAGCCCGGATCCGGCGCCCCGCCGGCCGTCCACCGCGCCGCCGAGACCGTCCACGCCGAGCAGACGGTGCTGAACTACTCCGCCGCGCTGGGCGTGCGGCCGCTGCGCGAGGCGATCGCCGCCCACTGCGCCGACTGGTACGGCGCCGCCGTCGATCCCGGACGCGTCGCGGTGACCACCGGCTCCTCGGGCGCCTTCCTGCTGAGCTTCCTGGCCGCCTTCGACGTCGGCGACCGCGTCGCGCTGGCCCGTCCGGGCTATCCGGCCTACCGCAACATCCTCACCAGCCTCGGCGTCGAGGTCGTGGACCTGGACTGCGGGCCGGCGGAACGTTTCCAGCCGACGGTCGCCCAGCTCGAGGCCGCCCATGCCGAGGCGCCGCTGGCCGGGCTGATCCTCGCCTCGCCGGCGAACCCCACGGGCACGATGATCCCGCGCGAGGAGCTCGCCGCCCTCGCGGGATGGTGCCGGGAGCATGCAGTGCAGCTGGTCAGCGACGAGATCTACCACGGCATCAGCTTCGGCGAGCAGGCGGTCAGCGCGCTGGAGGTCACCGACGAGGCCGTCGTGGTCTCCTCGTTCTCCAAGTACTGGGGCATGCCCGGCTGGCGGCTGGGCTGGTCGGTGCTGCCCGAGCATCTGGTCGATCCCGTCTCGCGGCTGGCCGGCAATGTCACGCTGTGCCCGCCGCACGGCTCGCAGCTGGCCGCCGTCGAAGCCTTCGGCGCGGAGTCGATGGCCTTCGCCGCCGCCCAGGTCGACCACTACGCCGCCGCCCGGCAGCAGGTCCTCGACCGGCTGGACGAGATGGGATGGAGCGAGGTCGCCCCGGCGGACGGCGCCTTCTACGTCTACGCGCATCTCGGCGAGCAGCTCGAGGTCTTCGGCGACTCGCCCACGTACTGCCGGGAGCTGCTGGAGCAGGCCGGCGTCGCCGTCGTGCCCGGCACCGACTTCGACCCGGTCGACGGCCACGAATGGGTGCGGCTCTCGCTGGCGCCGGGTCCCCAGACGGTGGCGCAGGGTCTGGACCGCATCGCCGCCTTCGGGCAGGGCTGAGCCGCCGGCGAGGGCCCCGACCAGCACACCGATCGGGGGATTCCTCGGGGTGTGCGGCGGGATGTCGGCGCAGCACCCCGAGGAATCCCCCGATCGACGGGTGATGGCGCGTTCGGCGCGCGATTCTCAGCGCATCGCGCGCCACAGCCCGGCCCACTGCTGCGGCGTCAGGCGCGTCGGCAGCGCGTCCCGCCGCACGCCGGCTGCTCCCAGCAGCGGGCCGACGGCATGCCGTGACTGCCCCAGCCGACGCTGCAGGATCTGGCCGAGGCCGCGGCCGGACCCGGTGAACACCGCATGTGCGAAGGACTGGTAGGGCTTCCGCTCATGCCAGTCCACCAGCGGCGTGCTGCGCCGCCGGACGGTGAGGATCCCGCCGTCGACGCTCGGCCGGGGACGATACGCCGCGGCGGGGACGCGCCCGGCGAGGTCGAAGGCGTAGAACGGGGCCCACTGGGCGGTCATCAGCGAGGACCCGCCGACGCCGGCGCGACGGCGCGCGACCTCCCACTGGGTGATCAGCACCGCCTCGCTCCAGACGGCATCGTGGAGCAGACGACGCAGGATCGCCGTGGTCAGGTGGAAGGGGAGATTGCCGACGACGACGTGCGGGTCGGCCGGCAGGGGCCGGCGCAGCGCATCGTCCTCGACCACCCGGGTCCCGCGCCCCGCCCGGGCGCGGAGCCTGCGGGCGGTCGGTGCGTGGATCTCGACGGCGGTCAGCGGGCGGCCGAGTCGCTGCATCGGCAGAGTCAGCGCGCCGTCGCCGGCGCCGATCTCCAGGATCGGACCCTGAGTGCGGGCGACCAGGTCGACCACTGAACGGATCGTCCGCGGGTCGGTGAGGAAGTTCTGGCCGTGCTCGTGCCGGCCATGGGCATAGGTGTGCAAGGGAAGACCTCCGGGAGGATGGAACCACCCGGGCAGCACGAAGTGCCGCCCAGCTCGACAGTCAGCTGGATGCGGCGGGGGCAGCAGGCGCGACGCGACGCGGAGCGGTCACGTCGGCAGACCGGAGGCGGTCAGCTGCGCATCGCCGCACGGCCCGTGCGGGGACGGGCCACGGCGATGGTCTGGATGGCGTGCTGGATACCCATGGCGTCGAGTCTACGGCAGTCGCTCGTGGGTGCGCACGGCACCGAGCGGGGGATCCACTACCGCTGACGCGCCGCACCAGCCGAACAGCGGTAGTGGATCCCCCGATCGATGCGTCGATGCGCGAGACTCGGAGCATGGAGCAGCGACAGAAGCCACCCCGGCACGGTCACGGCGGAGCAGGCACCCGCACCGGCACCAGCCCTCGCACCGGCGACGTCGACGACGTCGGCTGGCAGCACAGCCGGCCCGCGCGGGCGGCGCATGTCGCGATCGCGCTGCTGGCCGCCGTCGGGCTGGCGACCTCGATCCAGCTGGGCTGGACCACAGACAGCACCCTGCCTCCGGACGTGGGCTTCGCCGGGGGATTCGACGCCGGCGTCGAGCACACGCTGAACCAGCCGGCGTACTTCACCGTGCTCTCCGGGTTCCTGGTGTGCCTGACCTCGGGGCTGCTGGCCGCGCGCCCGCATCGGACCGGCGTCGTCTTCCACGCGCTGCGGCTGGGCGGGGTGGTCTGCATGGTGATCACCGGGGCGGTGTTCAACCTGCTGCTGCGCTCCGACGACCCGCTCGTCGGCGTGCGGCTGGTCAACGACACCGTCCTGCACGTCATCCTGCCGATCGCCGCGCCGCTGGTGTGGCTCGTGGTCGGCCCGCACGGGCTACTGAGCCTGCGGGCGGTGCTGGCGTCGATGGTCGTGCCGCTGAGCTGGCTGGCCGTGACACTGGTCCGCGGGCCGCTGCTGGACTGGTACCCCTACGAGATCCTCGACGTGCCGGGCATGGGCTATGCGGGCGTCGGAGTCTACGCGGGGTCCATCCTGGCCGCGTATCTGGCGCTGGCGCTGCTGCTCACCGGCCTCGACCGGCTGCTGGCGACGACGGCGCGGCGGGTCGTCGCGCGGCGGCTCAGTCCTCGCTCGCCGCGCTGATGTTCACCATCCAGGTCACCCCGAACCGGTCGGTGAGCATCCCGAACCGGTCGCCCCACGGTGCGGTCGCCAGCGGCTCGCGGATCTCCGCGCCCTCGGTCAGCGCGTCCCAGCACCGCTCCAGCCGCGCGTCCTCCTCGGGGTCGCCGTCGCTGGAGCTCAGCGCCAGCGTGGGACTGCCGCCGGACTGCTGTCCCGGGGCGTGGTCGGAGGCCATGAGATGCAGCCCGCGGTCGACGTAGAGCGAGCTGTGCATGATCAGATCCTGCGTCTCGTCCTCGGCGCCCATGCCCTCGGCGAAGGTCATCGTCGACAGCTCGCCGCCGAGGACGGCGTGGTAGAACTCCAGCGCTTCGCGGGCGGTGCCGGGGAACTGCAGGTACGGGGTGAGGCCGATGGCCATGGAGGTGCCTTCCGCAGACGGGGCGTATCCGCCGCGTCGCAGGACGCCGACGGCGACGACGGCGATTGCGTCGTCCGGGTCCCATCGTTCTGCCGGCCGGGCGGAGGGGCAAGATCTGCCGGCCGTCAGCGGCGACCGACCACCGTCGCCAGCTGCGCCAACGAGGAGCGCAGTCCCTCGGCGTGGGCCTCCGGGGAGATCGCCGCGGGGACGTCGACGGCGGCCACGCTCACCAGGGTGCCGACGTCGGCGGGGCTGAGCGTCCAGGTCATCGTCATCAGGCCGGCGGCCGCCGGATCCTCGGAGGGGAACTCCACCTCCCAGACGATGCGTCCGGCCGGGTCCAGTTCGGCGATATGCGCCTCGGCGACGTCGGAGGAGGCATCGGCCTTGCCGCCGCCCGGCGGGGGCTCGTCATAGCTGAGCACCATGCGATAGCTGCCGCCGACCTGCGGCTCGAAGCGTTCCAGCCGTCCCGACATCCCCTCCGGGGGAAGCCACGCGAGGAAGAGCTCGGCGTCGGTGAAGGCCGCGAACACCACCGGCAGGTCGGCGTCGACGCGGCGGGCGGCACGATCGACTCGCATGCGGGCAGGATAGCCCGGTCCCCTCGCCGGCGGGACCGTCGCCGGCCCGTCGAACGGGGGATTCCTCGGGGCGTGCGGGCGCCGCAGCGCCCAGCACCCCGAGGCCCCCCGTTCGACGGAGGACCGCGGAGCTCAGCGCCCGGAGAACTCCCGGGCCAGCTCGGCGGCCAGGCCGGTGTAGTCGGCCGGGGTGAGGTTCTTCAGCCGCTCGGCGGCCTCGGCGGAGAGCCCCAGCGAGGCGACGAACTCCTGCAGCTTCTCCGCGTCCACCCGCCGGCCGCGGGTGAGCTCCTTGAGCTGCTCGTAGGGGTTGTCCAGGCCCTCGGTGCCGGCGATCGCTTCGGCGCGCATCACCGTCTGGATCGCTTCGCCCAGGACTTCCCAGTTCGCGTCGAGGTCGGCGGCGATGGACTCCTCGGCGACGTCGAGCTGCTTCAGCCCTTTGGTGACGTTGGTCAGCGCCAGCACCGAGTGGCCGAGTCCGGTGCCGATGTTGCGCTGGCCCGAGGAGTCGGTCAGGTCGCGCTGCCACCGGGACTCGACCAGCGTCGAGCCCAGTGCGTCGAGCAGCGCGTTCGAGACCTCCAGATTGGCCTCGGCGTTCTCGAAGCGGATCGGATTGACCTTATGCGGCATCGTCGACGAGCCCGTCGCCCCGGCCACCGGGATCTGCCGGAAGAAGCCGATGGAGATGTAGCTCCAGATGTCCACGCAGAGGCCGTGCAGGATCCGGTTGAACCGCGCGACGTCGGCGTAGAGCTCGGCCTGGAAGTCGTGCGACTCGATCTGGGTGGTCAGCGGGTTGAAGGTCAGCCCGAGCGTCTCGACGAAGCGCCGCGAGACCTCCGGCCAGTCGACCCCCGGCGCGGCGGTGCGGTGCGCGGCGTAGGTGCCGGTGGCGCCGTTGATCTTGCCCAGGTACTCCTGCGCCTCGATGCGCCGGATCTGCCGGGACAGACGGTGGACGAAGACCGCGATCTCCTTGCCCAGCGTCGTCGGTGTCGCCGGCTGGCCGTGGGTGCGCGAGAGCATCGGCACCTCGGCGGCGCGCTCGGCCAGCGCCGCGAGCTGCTCGAGCGTGGTGCGCGCGGCGGGCAGCCAGACCTGTTCGACGGCGTCGCGGATGCCGACGGCGTAGCTGAGGTTGTTGATGTCCTCGCTGGTGCAGGCGAAGTGCACCAGCGGGGTCAGCTCGCCCAGGCCCAGCGGCTCCAGCCGGCGGGCGATGAAGTACTCCACAGCCTTCACATCATGCACGGTCTCGGCCTCGATGGTGCCCAGCTCGGCGACCTCCTCGGCGCCGAAACCGGTGACGATCGCGCGCAGCCCGGCGATCTGCTCGTCGGTCAGCTCCGGCAGCCCCTCCAGCGCGCGCTCGCGGCAGAGATGGATGAACCATTCGACCTCGACGTGGACGCGGTTGCGGTTCAGCGCGGCCTCGGAGAGGTGGTCGATCAGCGGCGCGACGGCGGAGCGGTACCGGCCGTCCAGCGGGCCCAGGGCGATCGCCGGCTCGGCCTCGGCGAGGTGCACCCGGGGCTGGTCGGAGGACAGGGGAGTGGACGCGGAGGAGGAGTCGGTCATGGTGTCATTCTGCCACGGGGTCCGACGGCGGGCGGGCCCGTCCCGGGCCCCGGCGCCCGTCCCGGCGCTCCTCCGAGCGCCCGTTCCGGCGCTCGCCTCAGCGCTCGCGCCCGGCGGTGGCCGGGGAGACGACGAACCAGTTCAGCACCGCCGAGACCACCGAGACGATGATCGCGCCGAGCACCGCGTCCCAGAAGAAGCTGTCGACGACGAAGTGCACCGGGGTGAAGGAGGTCAGCCAGCCGGTGACCAGCAGCATCGCGGCGTTGATGACCACGGTGAACAGCCCCAGCGTCAGGCAGGTGATCGGCAGCGCGAGCAGCGAGAGCACCGGTTTGATGATCGCGTTGACGACGCCGAAGACCGCGCCGACGAAGAGATAGGCCAGCAGCAGCTCGCCGGCGCCCCGGCCGGCGCCGTCGACGCCGATCCCCGGGAGCAGGAAGGCCGCCGCGCCCAGGGCGCAGGCATTGAGCAGGATCGCCAGTAGGATTCTCACGAGACCATCGTCGCACGCGGCGCTCGCCGCCGCCTGAGAGGAGCCCCGACATGAGCTCAGATCCCCGCGCCCGCGAGGAGCAGCTCTCCGCCGTGCGGCTGGACCGGCCGATCGCCGAGACGGTGACGCCGCGTCCGGCGCTGTCCCGGCTTCCGGCCTACTCGGCGGGCCGTCCGCCGACGCCGGCCGAGGGGCTGACGCCGTATAAGCTCTCCTCCAACGAGAACCCGCTCGGCCCCGTCCCGGCCGCGGTCCGCGCCGTCGCCGCCGTCGACACGCTGCATCGGTACCCGAACCCGACCGCCGAGTCGCTGCGCGCCGCGCTCGCCGAGCATCTCGAGGTGCCGGCCGAGGACCTGGTCGCCGGCACCGGCAGCCTCGGCGCCCTGACCCAGATCCTCGACGCCTTCGTCGGCACCGGCGAGGACGGCGAGCCCGACGAGGTCGTCTACGCCTGGCGGTCCTTCGAGGCCTACCCGATCGTGGTGCGCACCGCCGGCGCGCGGGATGTGATGGTGCCGGTCACCGCCGACGGCCGCCACGACCTGCCGGCGATGCTGGCGGCGATCACCGAGCGCACGCGCGTGGTGATGCTCTGCACGCCCAACAACCCCACCGGACCGGCCCTGACCCACCGCGAGGTCGCGGACTTCGTCGCCGCGGTGCCGCGCGACGTCGTCGTGGTCATCGACGAGGCCTACCAGGAGTACGTGCGCGGCGAGGACCGGCTGGATGCGTCCGCGCTCTACCGGCGGCACCCCAACGTCGCCGTGCTGCGGACCTTCTCCAAGGCCCACGGGCTGGCGGCGCTGCGCGTCGGGTACTCGCTGGCCCAGCCGGAGCTCACCCGGCATCTGCGCGCCGTCGCCCCGCCCTTCGCGGTCTCCACCGTCGCCGAGGCGGCGGCGGTGGCCTCGCTGGGCAGCCTGGACGAGGTGCACTCGCGGGTGGAGAATCTCATCGAGGAGCGCGATCGGGTCCGCGCGGCGCTGCTCGACGACGGCTGGACCGTCCCCGAGGCGCAGGGCAACTTCCTGTGGCTTCCGCTGGGGGACCGCGCCGGAGACTTCGCCCACGCCGCCGGCGTCCAGGCGCTGGCGGTGCGCGCCTTCGACGGCGACGGCGTCCGCGTCAGCATCGGCGAGCCGGAGGCGAACGACCGGCTGATCGCGCTGTGTCGGAATCTGCCGGAGCTGCGGCGCGCGAGCTGATGGCAGGTGAGACAATGGGCGGTGGTCGGAACCAGTCTGCCACCGGAGAGGAGCACGCCGTGCAGCCCATCCAGCTGCTCGCGCCCGACGGGACGCTCACCGAGGACGAGACGTACAGCCCGTACGTCGACGCCCTGGACGAGTCGACGCTGCGCGATCTCTACCGCTCCATGGTCGTGGAGCGCCGCGTCGACGCCGAGGCGACGTCGCTGCAGCGCCAGGGCCAGCTCTCCCTCTGGGTCCAGGCCCTGGGGCAGGAGGGCGCTCAGGCCGGCACGGTGACCGCGCTGCGCGCGACCGACATGATCTTCCCGACCTACCGGGAGCATGTCATGGCGCTGCACCGCGGCATCACGCCGCAGCAGCTGGTCGCCCAGTTCCGGGCGACGGCACACAGCGGCTGGCGCCCCCAGGATCACCGCTTCAACACCTACGGCGTCGTGCTGGCCAGCCAGACGCTGCACGCGACCGGGTGGGCGATGGGCATCCAGCGCGACGCCGCCGCCGGCGTCGAGGCCGCCCGCGACGAGCTGGTGCTGGCCTGCTTCGGCGACGGCGCCTCCAGCCAGGGCGACGTCCACGAGTCGATGGTCTTCGCCAGCTCCTACGAGCTGCCGGTGCTGTTCTTCGTGCAGAACAACCAGTGGGCCATCTCGGTGCCGGCGACCACCCAGGCGCGCGGGCCGCTGGCCGACCGCGCGGTCGGCTACGGCTTCGAGGGCGTGCGCGTCGACGGCAACGACGTGCTGGCCAGCTACGCCGTCGCCGCTCGGATGGCCGAGCAGGTCCGCGGCGGCGGGCCCAAGCTCATCGAGTCGGTCACCTACCGCATGGGCGCGCACACCACAGCCGACGACCCCACCAAGTACCGCACGGCCGACGAGGTCGAGGAGTGGGGCGCGAAGGACCCGGTGGCGCGCTACAGCACCTGGCTGCGCGGCCGCGGGCTGATCGACGACGCCTTCATCGACGCCGTCGAGGCCGAGGCGCAGGACCTCGCCTCCGACCTGCGGCGCACGATCCACGAGCTCACCCCGGTGACCCTGGAGGAGAACTTCGACACCGTGTACGCCGAGCCGCACCGCCAGATCGAGGTGGAGAAGGCCTGGCTGCGCGACTACGAGGCCGGCTTCGCGGAGGACTCCGCCGCCGGCGGGAAGGGCGGTGCGTGATGGCCGAGGCCAGTTCCGAGATCCGCGAGATGGTCGTCGCCAAGGCGATCAACGCCGCCCTGCGCGACGCGCTGGCCGAGGACCCGACGACGCTGCTGATCGGCGAGGACATCGGCCCGCTGGGCGGGGTCTTCCGCGTCACCGAAGGGCTGCAGGCCGAATTCGGCGAGACCCGCGTGGTCGACTCCCCGCTGGCGGAGTCGGGCATCGTCGGCACCTCCATCGGCATGGCGATGCGCGGCTACCGTCCGGTGGCCGAGATCCAATTCGACGGCTTCGTCTTCCCGGGCTTCAACCAGATCACCACCCAGCTGGCCAAGATCCACAACCGCACCGACGGCGCGGTCAGCGTCCCGGTGACGATCCGGCTGCCCTACGGCGGCTCCATCGGCTCGATCGAGCACCACTCGGAGTCTCCGGAGGCGCTCTTCGCCCATACCGCCGGGCTGCGGATCCTCGCGCCGTCGAACCCGCAGGACGCCTACTGGATGACGCGCGCGGCGATCGCCTCCGAGGACCCGGTGATCGTCATGGAGCCCAAACGGCGCTACTGGCTCAAGGGCCCGGTGGACACCGCCGCGGCGCCGCAGGACGTGCACTCCGCCGAGGTCATCCGCGAGGGCTCGGATGCGACGATCGCGACCTACGGGCCGCTGGTGCCGGTGGCGCTGGCCGCCGCAGAGGCCGCCGCGGAGGACGGCCGCAGCCTGGAGGTCGTCGACGTGCGCTCGATCAGCCCGCTCGACGACGAGACCATCGCCCGCTCGGCGGCGAAGACCGGTCGCCTGGTCGTCGCCCACGAGGCGCCGACCTTCGGCGGCTTCGGCGCCGAGATCGCCGCCCGGGTCGCCGAGCGCGCCCATCACCGGCTGCTGGCGCCGGTGCTGCGCGTCGGCGGATTCCACATGCCGTATCCGCCGTCCCACCAGGAGGGCCGCTACCTGCCGGACATCGACCGGATGCTGGAGGCCGTCGAGCGCAGCGTCGCGCACTCGTCCCGGGCCTCGTCGCCGGTCTGACCGTCGTCGTCCCGCCGCGGGACCCGCCTCCGGGGCATCTGCAGACAGCAGCCACTGATCAGCTGAGGAGACACTGACCATGGTCGACACCTTCAACCTCCCCGACGTCGGCGAGGGCCTCACCGAGGCCGAGGTCGTGTCGTGGCGCGTGGCGGTCGGCGACACCGTCGCGGTCAATGACATCGTCGTCGAGATCGAGACGGCGAAGTCGCTGGTCGAGCTGCCGGTGCCCTTCGCCGGCGAGGTCCGCGAGCTGGTCGTCGCCGAGGGCGAGACCATCGAGGTCGGCAGCCCGCTGATCCGCATCCGGGCCGAAGGCGCGGACGACGAGGACGACGCCGACGATGCCGAGGATGCCGAGGAAGCCGAGCACGACGCCGGGAGCACGACGAGCACGGCGACGGCGGCCTCCGGCGACGGCGCCGGCGAGTCGAGGCGCGACGCGGCGGCCGGTTCCTCCGGCACTTCCGGCTCCTCCTCCGGGGCGTCGTCGGACTCCGGCGCGCTGACCGGCTCGGGCCCGAAGGCCGACGCGCCGCGGCGTCGCCCGCGGACTCGGCACGCCGACCTCGGGCTCGTCGACGACTCCGACCTGCCGCCGATGCCCGCTCCGGCCGGCGGGGTCGCCGGCGTCGCAGCGGACCAGCCGCGCCACGGCCGCGATCTCGCCGAGATGGTCGCCAAGGCCAGTCCGCCGGTGCGTGCGCTGGCCAAGCGGCTCGGCGTCGCCGTCTGGGAGCTGGTCGGCTCCGGCCGCGAGGGGCAGGTGACCCGCGACGACGTCGAGCGCCGGGCTCAGCAGAAGAAGGCCGCCCCCGGCGAGGCGCCCGCCGAGCCGACGACTCCTCCGGAGCCGGCGTTCAACGGCAAGCTGCGGCCCGACGCCGAGCGCGAGGAGCGCATCGCCGTCCGCGGGGTGCGGAAGGCGACGGCGGCCAACGTCACCGACATGGCGCAGAACGTCCCGCACGTCTCGGTCTTCAAGGAGATCGACGTGTCCCGGACGATGGAGGTCCGGGCGGCGCTGCGGCAGGACCCCTCCTACGAGGGGCTGAGCGTCTCGCCGATGCTCTTCGCGGCGAAGGCCATCATCTGGGCGGCTCGGCGGAATCCGCAGATCAACTCCAGCTGGCACGAGTCGCACTACGTGCTGAAGAACTACGTGAACCTGGGCATCGCCGCCGCGACCCCGCGCGGGCTGGTCGTCCCGGTGATCCACGAGGCCCAGACGTTCAGCACCCGCGGGCTTGCCGCGGCGATCACCCAGCTCACCGTAGACGCCCGCGAGGGACGGACCACGCCGGCGGAGATGCAGGGTGGGACCCTCTCGATCACCAACATCGGTCCGCTGGGCCTCGACGGCGGCACCCCGATCCTGCCGCCGGGCCAGTCGGCCATCGTCGCCCTCGGCCAGGTGCGGAAGAAGCCCTGGGTCGTCGACGGGCATGTCGTGCCGCGCGATGTGATGACCATCGGCGGCTCCTTCGACCACCGGCTCATCGACGGCGAGCACGCCGGCCGGTTCATCACCGACGTCGGCTCGGTGCTGGAGGAGCCCGGCCTGCTGATCGACTGAGGAGTCGGACGGAGCGATGCGGCCCGGCTCAGCCGGAGATCGGGCGCAGCGCCGCGTCGGCGACGTCCTCGCCCAGGCCCAGCCGCCGGGAGAGCGGCTCGCCGTCGATCAGCACCTCGGCCTCGTCCGCGCCGGCGGCCGCGCGCGCGGTGGCGTCGAGCTGCTGGAGCAGCTGCCAGGACTCGCAGACGCTGCGCGTGGTGATCTCCCCGCCCAGCTCGACGGTGACGGTGTCGCCGTCGACGCTCGCCGACTCCAGGCTCAGCTCCTCGGAGTCCGCCAGCGGGTTGGCGAAGGCGGGGTCGCCGTGCTCAGTGCGGGTGTCCTCGACGATGAAGCGCAGCGACTCGCCCAGCGGGTCGTCGGTCAGCTTCGGCACCGTGCGCACGATGCTGACGGTGTCCTGGCAGCCGAAGCTCTCCGTCCGGGCGATCTCGCGCTCCTGGACCGTCGGGCCGTCCTCTGCGTCGAGCAGCTCGCCGTCCTCGGAGATCGGCGCGTAGGACTGCTGGTTCTCCGGGCTGACCAGCCCGATCGTGAGCCGGACGGTGTCGTCCTCGGCATGCGCCGGGGCCGGCAGGTCGCTGTCGGCGTCGGTGTCCGCATCCGGGCCGACGCCCTGCTCCTGAGCGTCGTCCCCGCATCCGGTCATCGCCAGCGCCGCGGCCAGACCGACGGCGACGAGGGCGCGTCGCGGACGCGCGGGGAGAGGGAGCGGGAGCGGCATGGTGTCAGAATACGACGCCGGCGCGACCGGGGCGAAACCCGCTGGAGGAGGGCGGACGGGAGGCCTGAATCGGGGGAGAACGGCCTCCCGCCCGCCGGGCGAGAAGGAGCCGGATGCGGCTGAAGGGGGATGACGCGGCACCCGACCAGCAGAGCCTTCTCGACGGCAGATGCGACGGTCGGACGGAACGGAGATCCGACCTGTGTGCAACCTGCGGGGTGGGCGGCGGAGGGGAGGGGGATCGCCTCCGTGACACAGTTCAAATATGAACCATGGCCCGAGGATCATGATGGAACGCCGCGGGGGGAGGTGTCAACCGAGTAGGAGGGGTGGGATGGCTCGGGAGTCGCGTGCAGTGCTTGACTCCAGGTCAGCGACGAGGCGGCGCGATAGTGTGGCGTGCATGTCGGCTTCCCCCTCGCTCGGTCCCGGCACACTGGCGCTCGGGCTGGCCCTGCTGCTCTCGGGGTGCTCCAGCCTCCCCGCCGAAGGAGGTGGCGTCGGCGCGTCGGCCGAGTCGACGTCCCCCGCTGAGGCTCCCTCGCCGTCGGGCCCCGTCGACGCCGTCGACCAGCTGGAGCAGGAATACGACGCCCGAGTCGGGGTCTCCATGATCGATCTCGACGACGGGAGCACGCTGAGCCATCGGGGCGGGGAGCGTTTCGGCTTCGCCTCGACGATGAAGGCCTTCGCGGCCGCGGCCCTCCTCCACTCCACCGGGGCGGAGGAACGTGGTCAGCTCGTGCGGTGGACGTCGGCGGACATCGAGGCCGCAGGATACTCTCCGGTGACCGAGCAGGCTGTCGACACCGGCCTGACGCTCGGCGAGCTGGCTGAGGCCGCCGTCAGACAGAGCGACAACACGGCGATGAACCTCATCGTGGAGCACCTCGGCGGCCCTGAGGGCCTCCAGCGCGCGCTGGAGGGCATCGGTGATTCCGTCACCCGCCCCGTCGACCGGGAGCCGGAGCTCAACGACGTCGTCGCAGGGGAGACGGCCAACACCAGCACGGCCGAAGCGCTCGCCGGGAACTTGGAGCGCCTCGTCGCCGGCGAGTGGCTCGATGAGGACGACCGTCGCATGGTCATGGACTGGATGGGCGGCAACGCGACCGGCGACACGCTCATCCGGGCGGGTGCGCCCGAGGGGTGGTCCGTCGCCGAGAAGTCCGGCGGGGCGGGAGCGATGCGCCATGATGTCGCCGTCCTCCAACCTCCGGAGGGCGAACCGATCGTCCTGGTGGTGCTCACTGAACGGAACGACGCCGACGCGGAGTACGAGGATGCTCTGGTGGCGGATGTCGCCGAGGCCGTGCTGCCGGACGACTGACCGGCCTGAGCGGCCTCGAGGTGACTCCGCGTCATCGATTCGTGTCACGCCGGTGGAGTATCGTCCCGAGCATCGTTGCGGGCGCTAGGCTGGGGCCATGCCGATCCGCAACCGTCGTGCCGCCACGCTGCCCGCCAAGCTCTCCCGTTCCTGGCTGCTCATCAACGCCGCCCGGCAGGTGGACTTCGCCCCGGGGCTGGCCAGCGAGGCAGACTCGGTGATCTTCGACCTCGAGGCCTCGGTGCCCGACGAGTCCAAGGTGCAGGCCCGGCAGAGCGTGCTCTCCGCGCTCAACGGCGGCATGACCGCCTGGGTGCGGATCAGCCCGACGACCAGCGACCACTGGGAGGACGACGTCGCCGCACTGTCCCGCGCCGACGGGCTGCGCGGGGTGATGCTGGCCGAGACCGAGCGGCCCGAGCAGGTCACCTACACCGCCATGCGGCTGCGGGCCGGCACGCCGGTGATCGCGCTGGTCGAGTCGGCTCTCGGCGTGGAGAACGCCACGGAGATCGCCTCGGCGCCGGGGACCTTCCGGCTGGCCTTCGGCACCAACGACTTCCGCAAGGACGTCGGCGTCTCCGCCGACCCGATGGCGCTGGCCTACGCGCGCTCCCGGCTGGTCATCGCCTCGCGCGTCGGCGGACTGCCCGGCGCCATCGACGGTCCCACCCCGGCCGACGCCGACGGCGACGCCGTCGCCGCGGCCTGCGAGGTCACCGCCTCGATGGGCATGACCGGCAAGCTCTCGCTGAATCGCGGGCAGGTGGAGCAGGTCAACGCCGGGCTCTCGCCCTCGCCCGACGAGCTCGAGTGGGCCCGCGAGCTGATCATCCAGCACGAGGAGGGCGGATCCATCGGCGACGGCTCCTACCTGCCGCGACTGGCCCGTGCGCAGAAGATCGCCGCCCTGGCCGACTCCTACGGCCTCTGGAACGCCTGACCGACATCGCGACGTCGAGGAGGAAGCCTGTGCGCTCTGCGAGCTCGTCGACGTCCTCGCATTCCCCGGCGGATGACGGACTGACCCCGGGGGAGCGGATGACCACCGGTCAGCGGCTGCGCCTGGTGCTGGTCCTCGGGGTGCTCATCGCCATCGGTCCGCTGACAGTGGACATGTACCTTCCCGCGCTGCCGACCATCGGCGAGCAGCTCGAGGTGCCGGCAGCCTCGGTCCAGCTGACGCTGACCGGCACGCTCGCCGGCCTCGCCCTCGGGCAGCTGCTGATCGGCCCGCTCTCCGACGCCGTCGGCCGGCGGCGTCCGCTGCTGGTCGGCGTCGCGCTGCACATCCTGGCGTCAGTCGGCTGCGTGTTCGCCCCGGATCTGCTCACCCTCGGCGCGCTGCGCGTGCTGCAGGGTCTCGGGGCCGCGGCGGCCACCGTCGTCGCCATGGCCGTCGTGCGGGATCTGTTCACCGGCATGGCCGCGGCGAAGACGCTCTCCCGGCTGATGCTCGTCATGGGCGCGGCTCCTGTGCTGGCGCCCACGCTGGGCGGGCTGGTGCTGACGATGACCACCTGGCGCGGCGTCTTCGTGGTGCTGGCCGGCTTCGGCGTCGCCATCCTCTGCGCCAGCGCGCTGATGCTGCCCGAGACCCTGCCGCCCGAGCGGCGTCGACACGGCGGACCGCTGGGCACGCTGCGCGACTGCGGCCGGCTGCTGCGCGACCGCACCTACGTAGGGCTGATCCTGGTGGCCGGGCTGGCCATGGCGGCGATGTTCGCCTACGTCTCCGGCTCCTCCTTCGTCTTTCAGCAGCAGTACGGGCTGGACGAGCAGCAGTACGGGGTCGTCTTCGGCGCCGGGGCGGTCGGGCTGATCGCCGCCACGCAGTGCAACGTGCGGCTGCTGCGCCGGTTCAGCCCCGCGCAGGTGCTCGCCGGGGCGCTGGCCGGCGGAGCGCTGGCCGGGCTGGTGCTGCTGCTCTGCGCGGTCACCGGCTTCGGCGGGCTGCTCGGGATCCTGCTGCCGCTGTGGCTGGTGCTCGCCTCCGCGGGGCTGGCGCTGCCCAACGCGCCGGCGCTGGCGCTCTCCCGGCACGGGGAGACCGCCGGGACGGCCGCGGCGCTGCTGGGCGCGGTGCAGTTCGGCGTCGGCGCCGTGGCCGCCCCGGTGGTCGGCATGCTGGGCACCGGCGCGACGGCGATGGCCGCGGTGATCGCGTCAGGGATGGTGATCGCCAACGTCGTCGTCGTGGTGCTGGTGCGTCCGTGGCGGCTGGCCCTCGAGCCGCGGAGCCACGGAGTGCGCGCCGATTGAGGGGACAGCGTCTCATCTGTTGAACGCTCCTGTGCGTGCCGATACCGTGGAGAAATCCAGGTCACCGGAATGAGGAGGCGCGATGGGCAGGGAGACGTTCACTGGGGACGTGGCGTTCGAGACGCGCGGCCACCTCGGCATCATCACGCTGAATCGTCCGAAGTCGCTGAACGCCCTCACCCAGCTGATGTGCGAGGCGATCCTCGTCCAGCTCGAGGACTGGGCCGTCGACGACGCCGTCGCCCAGGTGCTGGTCCGCGGCGCGGGGGAGAAAGGGCTGTCGGCCGGCGGCGACGTCGTCGGCGTCCATCGCGACATGGTCGAGCACCAGGAGGTCGACGGCGGGCCGGTGCTGCCCGACGGCACCCCGGCCTACCAGGCGCACTTCGCCACGGAGGACTTCTGGGCGGCCGAGTACCGGATGAATCTGACCATCGCTCGCTTCCCCAAGCCCTACGTCGCCGTGATGGACGGACTGACCCTCGGCGGCGGGCTGGGACTGTCGGCCCACGGCAGCCACCGGCTGGTCACCGAGCACACCCGGGCGGGCATGCCGGAGACGACGATCGGCTTCTCGCCCGACGTCGGCGGCACCCATCTGCTCTCCCGCGCCCCGCGCAAGACAGGTCTGCACGCCGGGATGCTCGGGCTGCACCTCGACGCCGCCGACGCGATCCACCTGGGGCTGGCCGATGCGCGCATCGACTCCGCCGACATCGCCGCGCTCATCGATGCGCTGGCCGCGCGCGGCGCCGACGAAGTCGTCGCCGAGTTCACCCGTGACGTCGAGGAATCCGCGCTCGCGTCCGCCGACTGGATCAACCATGCCTACTCCGGCGGCGACGTCGACATCATCCTCGCCCGGCTCGACGCGCTGACCGAGGACGTGCCGGAGGCCGGAGAGGCCGCGGGGGTCATCCGTGCCCGCTCGCCGCTGTCGGTGCGGGTGGCCCACCGGGCGATCACCACCGCCGGGGACCTGTCGCTGGCCGGGGCGCTGCTGCAGGAATACACCGTCGGGGTCCATATGCTGCGCTCCCACGACTTCCGCGAGGGCATCCGCGCCCAGCTGGTGGACAAGGACCGCAGCCCGCAGTGGCGCCCGCCCACGCTGGCCGACGTCGACGACGACCTCCTCGACCATTTCTTCACCCCTGTGCCGCACAAGATCCTGGAGCTGCCGCATGACTGAGCCGACGTACGCGACCATCAAGGTGTCCTCCGCCAAGCGGGTCGGGCGGATCCAGCTCAACCGGCCCGCGGCGCTGAACGCGCTCGACGAGCGGACCATGGACGAGGTCGTCGCCGCGGCGACGGCCTTCGACGCCGACGACTCGGTCGGAGCGATCCTGCTGGCCGGCTCGCAGAAGGCCTTCGCCGCCGGGGCGGACATCAAGGAGATGGCCGACAAATCCGCCGCCGAGATGCGTGCGGCCGACTGGTTCCGCCGCTGGGAGGACTTCGCCGCGCTGCGCACTCCCGTGGTGGCGGCCGTCTCCGGATACGCGCTCGGCGGCGGCTGCGAGCTGGCGCTGATGGCCGACGTCGTCATCGCCGGCAGCGGCGCGACCTTCGGCCAGCCGGAGATCAACCTCGGCGTCATCCCCGGCATGGGCGGCTCGCAGCGGCTGGCGCGCTCGGCGGGCAAGGCCAAGGCGATGGACATGGTCCTCACCGGACGCCACGTCGACGCCGCCGAGGCCGAGCGCATGGGGATGGTCTCCCGCGTGGTCGAGGACGGCGAGCTGGAGGCCGAGGCGAAGACCGTCGCCGAACTCATCGCCTCGAAGTCCAAGCCGGCGACGCAGGCGGCCAAGGAGACCATCGCCGCCGCCTTCGAGACGCCGCTGCAGCAGGGGCTGCTGCTCGAGCGTCGGCAGTTCCACGCACTGTTCAGCACTGAGGACCAGGCCGAGGGTATGGCCGCCTTCCAGGAGAAGCGCAAGCCGCGCTGGCAGCACCGCTGAGCGTCCGGACCGTCGAGGGGCCCGATGACCGCGCGCGACGGCGTCGAGGAGCGTCGCACGCTGGCCGAGCGGCCGGCGCCGGACGTCACTCTGGGCGGTCGTCTGGGCGGTCCGCGCGAGCCTGCGGGCCTGAGCGCCGCGGCTCAGCGGCTCAGCGGCGCAGCCCCGGCAGGTCCTGCTCGCGGAACTCTGCCGCCGCCTGCTCCTCGCCGCGGGCCGCCTCGACGTCGCGCAGTTCCACGCGGCGGATCTTGCCGGAGATGGTCTTGGGCAGCTCAGTGTGCTCGATGCGCCGGACGCGCTTGAACGGCGGCAGCTGCTCGCGACAGTGGGCCAGGATCGAGGTCGCGGTCTCGGCGTCCCAGTCCCAGTCGGCGGCCAGCACCACGCAGGCTTTGGGCACCGCCAGGCGCACCGGGTCCGGGGCCGGGACGACGGCGGCCTCGGCGACGGCGGGGTGCTCGACGAGCACCGACTCCAGCTCGAAGGGCGAGATGCGGTAGTCGCTGGCCTTGAAGACGTCGTCGTTGCGGCCCACGTAGGTCAGCACGTCGTCGGCCTCGCGCCGGACGACGTCGCCGGTGTGGTACAGCCCGTCGGCGAAGACCTCGGCCGTGCGCTCGGCGTCGCCGTGGTATCCGCGCATCAGTCCCACCGGCCGGTCCTCGCCGGTCTGCGCCGCGCGCAGGCAGAGCTCGCCCTCCTCGGCCTCCGCGCCGGTGGTCGGGTCGATGAGCACCACGTCGAAGCCCGGCAGCGGCCGGCCCATCGAGCCGCGCACCAGCGGCTGGCCCGGCGTGTTGGCCACCTGCAGGGTGGTCTCGGTCTGGCCGTAGCCGTCGCGGACCGTGCGTCCCCAGGTGCGCTCGACCTGGTCGATCACCTCGGCGTTGAGCGGCTCGCCGGCCGAGACCGTCACCCGCGGCGGATTCCGCAGCGCGCTCAGATCCGCCTGGATGAGCATCCGCCAGACCGTCGGCGGGGCGCAGAAGCTGGTGACTCCGTGGGCATCCATCTGCTCCATCAGCGTCGCGGCGTCGAAGCGGGTGTAGTTGTGCACGAAGATCGTCGCCTCGGCCAGCCACGGGGTGAAGAAGTTCGACCAGGCGTGCTTGGCCCACCCCGGACCGGCGACGTTGAGGTGGACGTCGCCGGGCTGCAGGCCGATCCAGTACAGCGTCGACAGATGCCCGACCGGGTACGAGGCATGGGTGTGCTCGACCAGCTTCGGCAGCGTGGTGGTGCCGGAGGTGAAGTAGAGCAGCTGGGTCTCGTCGGCGTCGGTGACCTGCGTGGGCGTGAACTCGTCCGGCGCGGCGGAGGCGGCGTCGATCCGATGCACCGCCCGCGGAGTCCCGTCGGGGGAGGAGACCTCCGGCGACGGGACCTCGGGGGTGTGCACGCCAGGGACGTGGATCATGGTCAGGAAATCCTCGGCCGGTCGCACCGCGGAGAACTTCACCAGGTCGTCGGCGCCGGCCACGGCCCATCGGGCCCGGCCGCGGGTGACCCGGTCCTGCAGATCGTTCGCCCCCATCTGCGTGGTGGTCGGGATGAGCACCGCGCCGATCTTGATGCCGGCGAGCATGACCTCCCAGAGCTCGATCTGGTTGCCCAGCATCAGGATCATCCGGTCGCCGCGGGCGACGCCGATCGACGTCAGCCAGTTCGCCAGCCGGTCGGAGGAGCGGGCGAGCTCGGCGTAGCTGCGGCGCAGCACCGTGCCGTCGGCCTCGGAGATCACCAGCGCATCCTGGTCGGCGCGCTCGCCGGCGGCGACGACGTCGAACCAGTCGAGAGCGAAGTTGAAGTGCTCGAAGCGCGGCCAGCGGAACGTCTCGCGGGCACGCCGCCAGTCCTGCTGATGGTCGACGAGGAGGTCGCGGGCCGCGCGGAGCTCGGCGGCGGGGTCGGTGCTGGTCATCGGGCGGGCCTTCCTTCGACGGGCGGGCCGGGTCACGTCGGCTCCAGCCTACTCCAGCCATCCCGCCGTCGGTCCGCGGCTCTGCGGCGGGTCAGCCCAGCACGTCGGCGACGGCGACAGCCTCCTCGCCCAGCGCGGCGGCCACCGGCGCGTAGGTCAGCCGGCCGTCGTGGACGTTGAGCCCGGCGGCGAGGTGCTCGTCGTCGCGCATCGCCTGCCGCCAGCCCTTGTCGGCCAGCCGCAGGACATGCGGCAGCGTGGCGTTGACCAGCGCCGCCGTCGAGGTGTGCGGCACCGCCCCGGGCATGTTCGCCACGCAGTAGTAGATCTGCTCGCCCAGCATGAAGGTGGGGTCGGCGTGGGTCGTCGCCCGCGAGCCCTCGAAGCATCCGCCCTGGTCGATGGCGATGTCCACCAGCACCGAGCCCGGGCGCATCTGCGCGGCCATCTCGCGGGTGACCAGCTTCGGCGCCGTCGCTCCCGGGATGAGCACCGAGCCGATGACCATGTCTGCGGAGGCGACCTCCTCGGTGATGGTCAGCGTGTTCGAGGCCAGCGTGGTCAGCCCGCGGGCGGAGAGCGCCGAGAGCTCGCGCAGCCGGTCGATGCTCAGATCGACCACGGTGACGTCGGCGCCCATGCCCATCGCGGTGATGGCGGACTGTTCGCCGGCCTTGCCGCCGCCGATGACCACGACCTTCGCCGGCCGGGCCCCGGGAACGCCGCCGACGAGCAGCCCCGAGCCGCCCTGCGAGTGCATCAGGTGGTAGGCGCCGACCTGCGGAGCCAGCCGGCCGGCGACCTCGCTCATCGGGGCCAGCAGCGGCAGGCCGTGGGCGCCGGTGACGGTCTCGTAGGCGATCGCGGTGACGCCGCGCTCCTGCAGCGCGGCGGCGCACTCCGGCTCGGCGGCCAGATGCAGGTAGGTGAAGAGCACCTGGCCCGAGCGCAGGGAGCCGAACTCCTCGGGCTGCGGCTCCTTGACCTTCAGCACCAGGTCGGCGGACCCCCAGACGTCCTCGGCGGAGTCGACGACGCGGGCGCCGGCGCGGGCGAAGTCCTCGTCGGTGAAGCCGGAGGCGGTCCCGGCCCCGTGCTGGATCCGCACCTCGTGGCCGTGCCCGATGAGGTCGACGGCGCCCGCCGGGGTCAGCGCGACGCGGAATTCGTTGTTCTTCACTTCCGTCGGGACTCCGATGATCATCTGATCTCCTCACTGCTCCGCGCGCCGACGTCCGTCGGCGGGCACCGGGCCGGACTTCGTCGTCCGGCGGCTGACGCTCACGAGTGTCGCATGCGCCTGTGACGGGGCGGTGACGGGTCGGCCACAGGAGCGAGACGCGGCCTGCCGCCTGACCGGCGATCCACGCCGCGCCCGGGAGTCGTGCGACACCTGCAGAGTATGGCCGCCGGAGCCGTTCTGCCAACAGCCCCGCTGTGGCAGGCTGGGGGCCATGCTCGATTCGACCTTGGGCGAGGGGATCGCCACCGGCACGGCGCTGGTGCTGCTGCTGGTCGGCATGGCCGGCATCGTGTTGCCGGTGCTGCCCGGAAGCCTGCTGATCATCGTCACGCTGCTCGGTTGGGCGGTGCTGATCGGCGGGCCGGCGGCCTGGACTGCCGGGCTCCTCGGCGCCGTGCTGGCCGTGGCGGGATGGAGCGCGTCCACAGTGCTGACCGGTCGGATGCTGCATCGGGAACGGGTCCCGCGCGGGCCGGTGCTGACAGGGCTCGTCGCCGCCGTCGTCGGCATGATCCTGCTGCCGCCGCTGGGGCTCTTCCTGGGCTTCGCCCTGGGACTGTTCGCCGCGGAGTACCTCCGGCGCGACCGCGACTGGCGGGCCGCCGGCGCCTCGAGCCTGAAGGCGCTGCGCGCGATGGGCGTGGGGATCCTGGTGGAGTTCGGCTTCGCCGGACTGGCGGTCTCGTCCTTCCTGCTCGGCTCGCTGGTGCACCTGCTCAACTGAACCGCCGGTTCGGCCCGGATCGGGGTGGAGACGAGCGGCGGTCCACGGCGCCCGACGCCGGCGTCCAGCCGACGATCAGCTCCCGTCGGGCGAAGGTGGTGGTCGTCTCTCCGCGGAGTCGATATGTTGGCAGTTCGGACGGGATGCGAGTCACGGCCGGAGGGCGTCAGGACGGAGGGTGAATGTGACCGATGAGCCGGTCGACGGCGCCGACGCCGCGGCTCTGCACGTCTCCTCGCCCGTGCTGCTGCTCGGCGGGCCCTCTCCTGCGCAGTCGGAGCTGACTCAGCGGCTGCGCGCCCTGGATGTGAAGGTGCTCCACGCCCCGAGCGCGGAGGTCGCGCACAGCCTGACCGCCCAGGAGCGGCCGCGGCTGCTCGTCGTCGACGCCCGCTCGAGTCGGCGGGTGCCGGAGACGGAGACGCTGCTGGCCGAGCTGCGGCGCGCGGAGGAGCACCTGGTCGCGCTGATCTGGTTCGACGCCGAGGCCACGACCGCCGAGGTCCTCGCCGGCTGTGCGCCGCTGGACGACCACATCCTCGGCAATCCCGGCGGCGAGGAGGCGGTGCGCCGACTGCATCTGCTCAGTCGGCGGCTGCCGGCCCGCCGCGAGGGGGAGCGGCTCGTCGTCGGGGATCTGGAGATGGACACCTCGGCGCGGACGGTCCGTCGCGGCGACCACGACATCGACCTCTCCGAGACCGAGTTCCGACTGCTGCGACTGCTGATGCGCCATGCCCGCACGGTGCTGTCCAAGACCGAGATCCTCCAGCAGGTCTGGGAGTACGAGTTCGCCGGGCAGGCCAACATCGTCGAGCTCTACATCTCCTACGTCCGCAAGAAGGTCGAGGCGGGCCGGCCGCGGATGATCCACACCGTCCGCGGGGCCGGGTATGTGCTGCGACCCGCCGAGCCGGAGGCTGACCCGGCGGTCGAGTCGGCCGAGGAGCATGCTACCGACGAGTAGCCTCTGTGGCAGACTGGCCGCATGCATGTGATCCTGCGCACTCTGCTGACCCTGCTGCGCGCCCGACGGCGCCCGGCGCTCTCGCCGTGGGAGCCGGGCTCGCTGACGCTGCGCGCGCTGCCCACCGACGTCGACCTGGCGCTGCACATCAACAACGGCCAGTACTTCTCGCTCTTCGACCTGGGGCGCTACGACCTCATGGCCCGCGCCGGAGTCTGGTCGCGCATGCGGGCGCTCGGCTGGACCCCGGTGGTGCAGTCCGAGCAGATCACCTTCCGCCGGGCGGTGACGCTGATGCGTCGATTCACCGTCCACACGCGGATGCTCGGCTTCGACGAGCGCTGCCTGTTCTTCGAGCAGCGGGTGGTCGTCGACGGCGAGATCTGCGTCCGCGCGCAGATCGCCGCCCGGCTCCTCGGCCCGGACGGGCCGGTCTCGCGCGAGGAGATCCTGGCCGAGCTGGCCGCGCTGGGCCACGAGCAGCCCGAGGACGTCGACGTCTCCGAAGAGCTGCGGAGCTGGCGGGCCGCGGCCGCGCTGCCGTCGACGCGCCGTCCGGCCCCGCACCGGTGGTGACCCGGCGGCGACGTCGGCGGTCGCGGCCCGACCGCCTGGCGAGGCGCGGCCGGAGCCGGCCCGCGGCGCACCGTGTGGTGAACCACGTCGGTGCGGGCGACGGGTGTCACAGTAGGAGCATGCGGAACCACTTCAGCACCGACCTCGGCCTCCTCCTGCTCCGGCTCGCCGCCGGCATCCTGTTCATCATGTCGGGCCTGCGCCGCGTCACCTGGCTGGGGGTCAACGGCTCCCGGGACTACGCCGTGGATCTCGGACTGCCCTTCGCCCAGCAGGTGGGGGCGGCGCTGCCCTTCGTCGAGATCATCGGCGGCGCGCTGCTGATCATCGGGCTGCTGACGCGATTCTCCGCGGCGGTGCTCACCGTGGTCTGCGGCGCGGCCGCGGTGGTCCTGGGACGGGAGGCGACGTCGACGTCGGCGCTGCTGGACCAGGGCGAGCCGATGCTTCTGCTGGTCGGCGGGACGCTGGAGTTCTCGGTGCTGCTCGCCGTGATCGCGCTGGTGCTGGCCTGCACCGGCGGCGGAGCGATGAGTGTGGACGCGCCGGCCTGGCGCTCGATCCGGCGGCGCTGATCCGGGTCGCGGACCGAGGTGGCAGGGTGCTCGGCCTCAGTCGGCGCGGCGGCGACCCAGCATGCTCAGCAGGGCTGCGCCGACGGCGATGGCTGTCAGCGCCACGGCGACGACCGGGCCGACTGCGGAGCCGGTGAAGGCCAGGCCGGCGTCGGAGTCGTGGTCCACGGCGACGGGCCCGTCGGTGGGCTCGCGGTACGTGTCTCCCGCCGCGGAGGACGGCGGCGCTGACGACGAGGCGGCGTCCGAGGACTTCGCAGTCGGTGCGGATGCTCGGCCGGAGTCCTGCTGCGCGACGCCTCCGGGCTGGGAGTCCGGGGCCGCTGCGTCGTCGCGGCCCTGCGGGGGATCGGACTGCAGGGAATCCGGCTGGGCCGACGCAGGGTGCCCGGTGTCGTCCTGCCCAGCGTCGTCCTGTCCGGCGTCGGGGTCGGGCGCCGGGCTCTGGCCGGAGCCTCGGCTCGCGTCGGGCTCCGCGGCGCCGGCGTCCTCGTCCGTCCCCGGCTCCGAGCTCCCGTCGCTCGTGGGCCGCGGGCCGCCGGGCACGGGTAGCGAGTCGTCCAGAGCATCCTCGGAGGCCGCGCTGCTCGGCGCAGTGCCCGAGGTGGAGTCCTCGGGGGAGGTCGTCTCCTGCCCTGTGCCGGGGAGGAAGTCCTCGGCGCCGTCGGTCGTCTCCGGAGCGGAGGGGGTGGCTGAGGCGTCCGGCGACTCG
>NZ_WIAX01000016.1 GCF_009467795.1 Nesterenkonia halophila | reverse complement strand
GTGGGCATGATGTAGATCGTGGCCTCGCAGCCCTCCGTCGTGCCGTCGTCGGCAGTGGCGAGGATCGTGTAGACCTCGGTGACCGTGCCGTCCACTGTGCTCGGATCCGGTGCGGTGTACGTCAGGTCGGTCCCGGAGACGCTCGCCTCGCCGCCGGCGGTGCCGACGGAGCTGGAGACCTCGAGCTTCTCCACGCTCGAGGATGCGGAGATCGGCGCCGTGGCAGTCTCTCCGGCGACGACTTCGATCGAGGGGCAGGACAGCGTGACCCCGGACGGCGTCTCGGGGTCGCTCGTCTCGGGGTCGCCCGTCTCCGAAGTGTCGGAGTCGGTGGCCTCGTCGGCGGGGTCTTCGGACGGGTCCTCGGTGGGGGCCGGAGCGGATTCCTCGGCGGAGGCGGCTGTCTCGTCGTCGGTGGCCGCAGCGTCGTCCCGCGTCGGCTCCTGCGTCGTGGGCTCGGACGTCGCGGACTCGGACTCCGCCGTTGAGGGGCTCTCCGAGTCGTCCGTCGTCGGGGTGGCCGTGGTCGTCGCGGCCGCTGCGGCGGGGCCGAGCAGGACCAGGCCCACGACGAGGCTGAGGCCGCCGGCCGCTGCCAGCGCCGTGCCTCGCGGCTGGAAGTCGATGGTGCTCACGGTGGGTACCTCGTCGTCAGGGGCCGGGGTCGCGTCGCCCATTCTATGAGCGCGAGCTCCATCCGCATAACGATTTGGTCACTCAGTTTCGGCGACGGCGGCCGGAGCGCGCCGAGTCCTCCGCTTGAGAACGTCGCGAGGTGACGAATCCCCAGGTCAGATGGATCGGCTGGAGGATCCGCGCGGCGCGAGCGTCCGGTGGGTGGTAGGCGTCTCGCGGCGCGTCGCGGCGGCATCGTGATCACATCGTGATCTGATCGGCGATCAGGTCAGCCGGCTCTCCGGGGACACGGTCAGCGCCGGATCATCCTTGGCCAGATGGCCGACGGCGGCGTCGATAGCCTCCATCGTCGAGGAGTCCAGGGCGACGCCGGCGGCGTCGACGTTGGACTGGATCTGCTCCGGCCGGGAGGCGCCGACCAGCGCCGAGGCCACGTTCTGGTTCTGCAGCACCCAGGCGACGGCGAGCTGGGCCTGGGTCAGGCCGTTGTCCTTCGCGATCGGCTCGAGCTTCTCCACGGCGGCGAGGATCTCGTCGTCGAGGTACTTCTGGATGAACTGGGCGCCGCCGTCGGCGTCGGAGGCGCGCGACCCCTCCGGCACGGGCTGTCCGGCGCGGTACTTGCCGGTGAGCACTCCCTGGGCGATCGGCGACCAGACGATCTGGCTGATGCCCAGCTCCTCCGCGGCCGGCACGACCTCGGGCTCGATGACCCGCCAGAGCATGTTGTACTGCGGCTGGTTGGAGATCAGCTGGACGCCGAGCTCCTTGGCCAGCGCGTGGCCGGCGCGCAGCTGCTCGGCGGTCCACTCGCTGACGCCGATGTAGAGCGCCTTGCCCTGGCGGACGACGTCGGCGAAAGCCTGCATCGTCTCCTCGAGCGGCGTCTCGTGGTCGAAGCGGTGGGCCTGGTAGAGATCGACGTAGTCGGTGCCCAGCCGCTTCAGCGAGCCGTCGATGGACTCCATGATGTGCTTACGCGACAGGCCGGTGTCGTTCGGGCCCTTCGGACCGGTGGGGAAGTAGACCTTGGTGAAGATCTCGAGCGACTCGCGGCGCTGGCCGGCCAGCGCGTCGCCGAGGACCTGCTCGGCGACGGTGTTCGCGTAGACGTCGGCGGTGTCGAACGTGGTGATGCCGGCGTCCAGCGCGGCGTGCACGCACTGGGTGGCGACGTCGTTCTCGATCTGCGAGCCGTGGGTGATCCAATTGCCGTAGGTGATCTCGGAGATCTTGAGACCGCTGTGGCCGAGGTGCCTGTGCTCCATGCGGGGCGTCATCCCTTTCATCGATGCGCGGGGCGGATGAGCTGCGTCGGTGATGTGACCGTGTTCATCCTCTGCCGCGCACCAGCCTACGCCGCTCCGAGGCACCCGTGTCGGCACTGAGGCCAGGCTTGCCTGCGCCGCCTTCGGCATCGTCGGGATGTGCCGGTGAGGTGCGCCTCTCCTCCGTGGTCAGGATCGGCGCGGCTGGCTAGAGTGTCGAGCAGAGGGCGGCGTCGTCCGGCGTCGGCCCGTCACGGACACGAGACGAGGAGAGTGGTCCCGCCATGGCACAGCTCACCGGCACGCTCGAAGAGGCGTTCAACGAGCAGGTCACCCTGGAGCTCGAGGCCTCGCTGGTCTACCGACAGCTGGGCATCGAGATGGACATGCTGGACCTGCCCGGCATGGCGTCCTGGTTCCGCGCGCAGGCGGACGAGGAAGTCGTCCACGCGAACAAGTTCATCGACCACATGACCGACCGCGACGCCCATCCGCGGATCCAGGCGGTGCCGGCGGCCTCGGTCTCCGCCGCCTCGGTCCAGGAGGCCTTCGAGGCCTCGCTGGGCCACGAGCGGCGGGTCTCCGAGTCGATCCGGAACCTGTACCGGCTGGCCCAGCAGGAGGGCGACATCGACGCTCTGCCGATGCTGAACTGGTTCATCGACGAGCAGCTGGAGGAGGAGGCGACGATCTCCGAGCTGATCGGCAAGGTGAAGCTCATCGGCGACGACGGTCCCGGCCTGCTGCGCCTGGACCAGGAGCTCGGCTCCCGGCAGTCGTCCGGCACGGAGGCCGGCGCCCAGTGACCGGCTGAGCCCCGCCCTCCCTGCGATGACTCGGCGGAACGTATGGGAAAGGGACCGTGTTCCCGCACGTTCCACGGAGCCATCACGAGGGGCGGTCAACGGGAAAGCCCGGAGGGGACGTGCTCACTGCAGAGGACATCGTGACCTTCCACGACGACGATCCGCCGCCGGGTCAGGTCCCGTGGGTCTCCGGCATCGAGCCTCCGGGCGGCCGATCGCCGTCGTCGAGACGGATCCGCAGTGGTCCCGGGCCTTCACGCAGCTCGCCGCGCGCATCCGCGGCGCGCTGGGCTTTCGGGTGCTGGCGTTGGAACATGTGGGATCGACGGCGGTTCCTGGGCTCCCGGCCAAGCCGATCATCGACGTCGATCAGGAGGTTCTGCGTGCGATCTGCGGCCGAGTCATCGCGGATGGGGAGCGGCGTCAGCGCTCGCCGGCGTCGGCGTGCTCGGTCTGGCGGATCAGCCGGTCGAGTGCCTCGTGCATATGCGTCTCGATCTCGCGCATCAGCGCGTCCTCGTCGGCGGCGACGATCGCCTCGGCGATGCGCAGGTGCTCGGCGACCTGCTCCTTGGGATCCATATAGGTGCCCTGCAGTGCGGTCAGGCACATCCGTGTCTCGACCATCAGCGTCTCGTGCATGCGGCGCAGCCGCGGGCTTCCGGACATGGTGACCAGCAGTTCGTGGAAGTCGAAGTCGGCGTCGGAGAGCGTCGGCAGCCGCCCTGACTCGGCGGCGCGCTGCATCGCGTCGCAGGCTTCGAGCAGCAGCGTCGACGGTTCCGAGCTGGGGGAGCGGACGATCATCCGTGCCGCGGCGGTCTCGATGGCGATGCGCGCGGCGTAGAGGTCGCGGATCTCGTCGTCGTCGAGCTCTTTGACGAACAGTCCGCGGTTCGGCTCGCTGCGCACCAGCCCTTCCTGCACCAGACGCTGCATCGCCTCGCGCAGCGGCCCGCGGCTCACCCCGAACTCCTGAGACAGCGCGGATTCGGAGAGCCGGGTGCCGCCGGGCAGGGTGCCGTACATGATTCCCTCGCGCAGCTGGCGGGTGATCAGCGAGGCGGTGGACTCGCGGTTCACCGGGCGGAATTCCGGGCTCTTCACCATGGTGAGGGCGGTGTCATCTCCTTCGCGGGGGCATCGCCGGGCACGGCGCGGCGACGCGGATCTGCAGATTGTCGACGATCCATCCTAGCGGTTCGCTCCCGAGGCGTCCGAGGCCGTCGTCGTGCGGCCGAGCCGGCCGAGCTGCGGCAGCGACGGCATCGGCCGGCCGGTCAGCCGCAGTCCCTCCCAGACGGTGACCTGGTTCGCCGTCAGCACCGGCTTTCCGAGGGTGTGCTCGACGTCGGCGACCCAGTCCAGCGAGTGCAGCGCCGTGTCCGGCACCAGCACCGCCTCGACGTCCTCAGCGTCGACCGAGCGGATCATCGTCAGCATCAGGTCGCGGCCCAGATGTCCGACCTCGGCGGCGGTGAAGACCCCCTCGGCGGCGAAGGTCAGCACGTCGACGCCGTGCTCGGTCAGGAAGCCGCGGAAATGCTCGGCCAGCGGCTGCGGGTAGGAGGCGGCGACGCCGACGCGCCCCACGTCCAGGGCCTCCAGCGCATGGGCGAAGGCCAGCGATGTCGACGACGTCGGCACGCCGGCGACCTCCTGGAGCGCCTCGGCCTGCGCCCGGGCGCCGTCGCGGCCGAAGACGAAGCTGCCGGAGGTGCAGGCCCACATCAGCGCGTCGACGGCGTGCGCGGCCTGCAGTCGGCCGGCGCCCTCGGCGAGGCGGGCATGCGATCCGGTCTCGCGCAGCGCCTCGACAGTGTGCTCGTCGACGCCGATGGTGGTGTGCACCAGCGGCAGGCGCAGCGCCTGAGGCTCGGCGGCGGCCAAGCGGGGGTAGTCGTCCTCGGCGGCGTGGCCGGGGTAGAGGATGCCGACGGTCGGCGGGGCGACGGCGGCGTCGCCGGCGGGTGCGGGCGTCATCTTCGGGCTCCTTCGGGGTCCTGCGAGGTTCTTCCTATGGGGCTGTTCCAGCGGAGGCGACGGGTCGTCGCGATCGGGAGGAATCAGGCGGCCGGCTGGTGCTGCGGCGCCGGCAGCGTCGCCCGCAGCGCGGCGCCGGGGCCGGCGTAGGGCACGTCGAGGTGGCGCATCACCTGCCAGATCGTGGCCTGGTTCGCCGAGATCACCGGTTTGCCCAGGTCGTGCTCCAGAGCGTCGAGGACCTCGTAGGTCGGCAGATTGGTGCAGGAGACCACGACGACGTCGGCGCGGTCGCTGTCGGCGGCGCGCACCAGGTCGTAGGTGCGCTCCGGCGGCACCGTCCAGATGCGGCCGGAGAGGCCGAGGTTCGCGTTGTTCATCAGGTGGATGTCGGCCTCGGCGAAGAACGCCGCGAACTGGGCGGTGATCGCGTCGTTGTACGGGGTGGCCGTCGCGATCGTCTCCGCTCCCAGGGCCCGGACCGCGTCGAGCAGCGCGCCGGAGGTCGTGAAGGCCGGCACCGGCACCGCCGCGCGCATCGCCCGCCGCAGCGCCTGTTCTCCGGCGCGCCCACGGATGAAGCTGCCCGAGGTGCAGCCGTAGACCGTGGCCTCCGGGCCGGTCTCGGCGATAGACCGGGCGCAGTCGGCGATCGCCCGAGGCTTCGAGATCGCCCTGGCCTGGCGCACGGTGACCTTCATGGGCTCGAACCGGGTGCGGGTGAACAGCAGATCCAGCTGTTCGGCGCCCGCGGGATCCGCGCTGAATCGGCGCAGCTCGCGATCCAGGGCCATGTCGTAGGGGACAACCATGCCCACGGCGGGATGCCGGACCGACTCGTCGAGAATCTCGGTGCGAGCGGGCTCGCCGGGGCGGGGAGCGGGGGAGAGGGCCATGAGCGGCTCCAATCTCGGACGTGCTGACGAGACTTCATGAGGATTGTTGACAATCTTCTGAAGGTCTCCATAGCATAGCCGCACAGTCGCCCCGTCGGAAAGCACCCGTCGGGGAGGACGCACCACATCCTTCCGCCGGGCGCCGGCGGAGGCCCCGAGGCTCTCGACAGCACCCGGAGGTGACCGATGGCGAGCACTCTGCCGGTCGTCACAGTCCTGTGCCCCGCCGGCGTCGACGGCGCCGACGCCCCCGCCGGACTCGACACGCTCCGCGACCGGGCAGAGATCCGCACCGTCGTCGCCGAGGACCTCGCCGACGGGCTGCGCGGCGCCGATGCCCTCTTCCTCTGGGACTTCTTCTCCAGCGCCGTCGCCGACGCATGGCATGCCGCCGATGCGCTGCGCTGGATCCACGTGGCCGCCGCCGGCGTCGACAAGATGCTCTTCGACGAGCTCATCTCCTCAGACGTCGTGGTCACCAACGCCCAGGGCATCTTCGACCGGCCCATCGCCGAGTACGTGCTCGGCGCCGTCATCGCCCGGGCCAAGGACTTCGCCGGCAGCCTCTCCCGCCAGCGCGACGGCGTCTGGGAGCATCGCGAGACGCGCCAGGTGCGCGGCAGCACCGCGCTGGTCATCGGCACCGGGGCCATCGGCCGTGAGATCGCGACGCTGCTGCGCGCCGTCGGCGTCGAGGTCTTCGCCGCCGGCCGCACCGCCCGCGACGACGACCCCGACTTCGGCACCGTGATCGCCAGCGAGGACCTGGCCGCGCACGTCGGCCGAGCCGACCACATCATCAACGCCGCCCCGCTGACCCCGCAGACCCGCGGGCTGATCGGCGCGGAGGTGCTGGCCGCCGTCGCACCGGGGGCGCAGCTGATCAACATCGGCCGCGGCGAGTCGGTCGACGAGGCGGCCCTGGTAGAGGCGCTGGACTCCGGGCCGCTGGGCTTCGCCGCCCTCGACGTCTTCGCCGCCGAGCCGCTGCCGGCCGACTCTCCGCTCTGGGGGCGGGAGGACGTGATGCTCTCGGCGCACATGTCCGGCGACGTCGTCGGCTGGCGCGAGGCGCTGGCCGAGCAGTTCCTCGACAACGCGCGGCGGTGGCTCGACGGCGAGCCGGTCGCCAACGTGGTCGACAAGGAGAGGGGCTACGTGCCCCGCACCTGAGAGAGGCGTCCGCGACCGCGGCGCCGAGGCTTCCGAGGAGGTAATGGCATGAGGGATCCGGCTGAGATGACGGCCGTCGAGCTCGTCGCGGGGTACCGCGCGGGCGACCTGTCCCCGGTGGAGGCCGCCGAGGCGTGCCTGGCTCGGATCCATGCCCGGGACGAGTCGCTCAACGCCTTCGTGCTGGTCGAGGACGAGGCCGCGCTCGCCGCGGCCCGCGAGTCCGAGGCGCGCTGGGCGCAGGGGGCGCCGCTCGGCCCGGCCGACGGCGTGCCGATGACGATCAAGGACATGTTCCCCACTGCGGGAGCGCCCACGGTGAAGGGCAGCCGGCTGCTCGACGCCGACGACGACGCCCTGGACTTCGACGCCCCCTGCGTCGCCCGGCTGCGCGAGGCCGGGGCGGTGCGGCTGGGCAAGACGACGACGCCGGAGTTCGCCTGGAAGGGCACCACGGACAGCCTCCGCCACGGGGCCACCGGCAACCCGTGGGACACGACGACGACGCCGGGCGGCTCCTCCGGAGGGGCCGCGGCCGCAGTAGCCTCCGGGATGGGCGCCTGGGCGGTGGGCACCGACGGCGGCGGCTCCGTGCGCATCCCCGCCTCCTTCACCGGCACGGTGGCGCTGAAGCCCACCTACGGCACTGTGCCGATGTACCCCTCCTCGCCCTTCGGCACGCTGGCCCACGCCGGGCCGATGGCCCGGACGGTCACCGACGCGGCGATGCTGCTGGACGTCATCTCCGGCTTCGACTCGCGCGACTGGTCGGCGCTGCCGACGCCGACGGCGTCCTTCACCGAGGGACTCGAGGACGGGATCGCCGGGCTGCGCATCGCCTACTCGCCGAATCTGGGCTTCGGCGGCAACGACCCGGAGGTCGAGCGGCTCGTCGCCGAGGCGGTCGAGGTCCTGGCGGCCCAGGGGGCGACGGTGGAGCAGATCGACCCAGGGCTGTCGGATCCGGTGGAGGCCTTCCACATCCTCTGGTTCACCGGAGCCGCCAAGGTCCTCGAGCCCTTCGGCCCTGGCGCGCTCGAGCAGGTCGACCCGGGGCTGCGCGCCGGGATCGAACAGCACCTGGGCGACTCCGCCCTGGACTACCTGGGGGCGACCGCTCGCCGGATGGACATGGGCGTGCGCATGGGCGCCTTCCATGAGACCTATGACCTGCTGGTCACCCCGACGATGCCGATCACTGCGTTCAGCAAGGAGCGTCAGGCGCCGGAGGGGTGGTCCTCACAGACCTGGACCAGCTGGACGCCCTACACCTATCCGTTCAACATGACCCAGCAGCCCGGCGCCTCGGTGCCCTGCGGGACCACGTCGACGGGCATGCCGGTCGGCCTCCAGCTCGTCGGGGCGCGGACGCAGGATCGACAGGTGCTGCGTGCCGCACGTGCCTACGAGCGAGCCGCCGGAGAAGGGTTCATCCGCCCGGTGGAGCTCGACGAGGCGCGGCGCCGCGCGTCGGGCGCCGGAGCCGGCGCGGCCGCGGGTCCAGAATCGGCCGAGCAGACCACGAGCATCGGGAGGTGAGCATGGCCCGTCGGATGAGGATCGAGCTGACCCGGCGCGGGGTCAGCTGCACGGCACGCCTGCTGGATGAGGAGGCCCCGCGCACCGCGCAGGCGGTCTGGGAGGCCCTGCCGCAGTCCGGTCAGGTCTATCACGGCAAATACGCCCGCAACGAGATCTATGCGCTGGTCCCGCCCTTCGGCGGCATCGCGGACACCCGGGAGAACACCACGGTGACTCCGATCCCCGGTGATATCTGCTATTTCCACTTCACACCTGAACAGCTGGGCAATCCGGCCTACGGGTATGATGCCGACTCCGAGGCCGGCACCGGCGACCTGGTGGACCTGGCGCTGTTCTACGGGCGGAACAATCTGCTGATCAACGGCGACCAGGGGTGGATCCCCGGCACGGTGGTCGCCACAGTGGAGGAAGGGCTGGAGGAGATGGCCGCCGCCTGCGCCTCCATCTGGATGGACGGCGCCCGGGGCGAGACGCTGGCCTTCAGCCGACTCGAGGACTGAGCCCGGGGGACCGGGGGAGAGGAGCCGCAGGTGACCGCGACGCTCGCCCAGCGCGACGACGTCGACGCCGGCCGGCAGATCGCCGCGGCGCTGCGCGCCGCCGGTGTGGCCGGAGTCGACGACTCGACGCTGACCCGGGGCATGTACTCCTCCGACGCCAGCCTCTACCGGGTGGTGCCGCAGGTCGTCGCCCGCCCCGACCACGTCGAGCAGCTGCAGGCCGTCCACGAGGTCTCCCGCGAGCTCGGCGTGCCGCTGACGATGCGCGGGGCGGGCACCTCGATCGCCGGCAATGCCGTCGGCGAGGGGATCGTCGTCGACACCCGCGATCTCGACGGGATCCTGGAGGTCGACCCCGAGGCGCGCACGGCCCGGGTGCAGCCCGGGGTCGTGCATGCCCAGCTGCAGCGCGCCGTCGCCCGCCACGGACTGCGCTTCGGGCCCGACCCCTCGACCCACACCCGCTGCACGATCGGCGGGATGATCGGCAACAACGCCTGCGGCACGCGCGCGCTGGGCTACGGGCGGACCGTCGACAACGTCGTCTCGGCCCAGGTGCTCTTCGGCAACGGCGAGGTCGCCTCGCTCAGCGCCGACTCCACCGGGCTGACCGCGGCCGCCGGCTCCACCGCGGCGTCGCTGGCAGAGCTGGCCGGTGAGAACCTGGCCCACATCCGCACGCACTTCGGCCGCTTCGACCGGCAGGTCAGCGGCTACTCGCTGGAGCATCTGCTGCCCGAGCACCGCGGCCGCGTCGACCGCTTCCTGGTCGGCACCGAGGGCACGTTGGCCACGCTGCTGGAGACCGAGGTCAACCTGGTCGCCGACGAGCCGAATCGCCTGCTGCTGGTGCTCGGCTACCCCGACGTCGGCGAGGCCGCCGACGCGGTGCCGGCTCTGCTGCAGGCCGCGCCCGGCCGGCTGATCGCCTGCGAGGGCATGGATTCGCGGCTGGTGGACCTGGTGCGCGGCGCGGGCAAGCCGGTCCCGGATCTGCCGGACGGGCGCAGCTGGCTCTTCGTCGAGGCCGCCGGCGAGGACGCCGCCGACGTGCTGGCCGCCGTCCGCGACGCCTCCGGGGCCGTCGGCACGCGCCTGGTGGATGCGGACGCGGAGGCCGCCGCGCTCTGGGCGATCCGCGCGGACGGCGCCGGACTGGCCGGCGTCAGCCTGGACACTCCGGCCCACTCCGGCTGGGAGGACGCCGCGGTGCCGCCCGAGCAGCTGGGCTCCTGGATGCGCGAGTTCGAGTCGCTGCTCGAGCAGTTCGGTCTGCACGGCTACCCCTACGGGCACTTCGGCGACGGTTGCATCCACTGCCGCATCGACTTCCCCTTCCATGCCGGAGAGCCGGACTCCACCGGGGTCTTCGCCGAGTTCCTCGACGCCTGTGCCGAGCGGCTGGCCGAGGTCGGCGGCTCGCTCTCCGGCGAGCACGGCGACGGGCGGGTGCGCTCCTCGCTGCTGGAGACGATGTACGACGAGACCTCGCGGGAGCTCTTCTCGGCGGCCAAGCAGCTCTGCGATCCCGACGGGCTGCTGAATCCCGGGATCATCGCCGACCCGGTGTCCAACACCCAGGATCTGCGCCCGGTGCGGCCGGCCGCGCAGCTGCCCTGGCCCGGGCTGCGGATGCGCCACGACGACGGCGACTTCGCCGCGGCAGTGCACCGGTGCACCGGTGTGGGCAAATGCGTCGCTCCGCAGACCTCCTCGGTGATGTGTCCGTCCTATCTGGCCACCGGTCAGGAGAAGGACTCCACCCGCGGCCGCGGGCGCATCCTGCAGGAGGCGGTCGACGGTTCGCTGGTCGACGGGCTGGCCGATCCGGCCGTCCACGAGGCGCTGGACCTCTGCCTGTCCTGCAAGGGCTGCGCCGTCGACTGCCCGGCGGGCGTGGACATGGCCGCCTATAAGTCCGAGGCGCTGCACCAGACCTACGACGTCGGTCCGGAGAAGCGACGGCGCCCGCGGGCCCACTACTTCCTGGGGCGGCTGCCCTTCTGGGCGCGGCTGGCCGCTCCGTCGGCGAAGCTGCTCAATCGGGTCAGCGGCGTGGAGCCGCTGGCCGGGATCGCCAAACGGGTCGCCGGCATGGATCCGCGGCGCGGGGTGCCGCAGTTCGCCGAGACCACGCTGCGCCGCGGCGCGAAGAAGGACGCGCGGGAGGCGGCGAAGGGTGGGCGCAGCGCGGCGTCGGCGGTGCCCGCGACGTCGACGGCGGTCTCGCCGACGCCCGACGTCTGGGTCTGGGCCGATTCGTTCACCGACCACTTCTTCCCGCAGTCCGGCCGTGCGGCGATCGAGTATCTGCGCGGCCAGGGGCTCGAGGTCCGGGTCATCGAGCAGCACGGCTGCTGCGGGCTGCCCTGGATCACCACCGGCCAGCTGGATCAGGCGCGCGGGCTCGTCGACGGCGTCGTCGGGCTGCTCGCCGGACATCTGGCCACCGGTGCGCCGGTGCTGGCGCTGGAGCCCTCCTGCCTGGCGACGCTGCGCTCCGACGTCCTCGAGCTGACGTCCCGCCCCGAGGCCGGCGACGTCGCCGCCGGCGTGCGCAGCTTCGCCGAGCTGGTCACGGAGCTGCATGCCGCCGGACGCGTCGAGCTGCCGGATCTGGCCGGGGTGCGGGCGCTGGCCCAGCCGCACTGCCACCAGCGGGCGGTGGTCGGCTGGTCCGCCGACCGGGCCCTGCTCGAGGCGGCCGGTGCGCAGGTCGAGGACGTGCCCGGCTGCTGCGGGTTGGCCGGAAACTTCGGCGTCGAGGCCGGCCACTACGAGGTCAGCGTCGACGTCGCCGAGACCTACCTGCTGCCGGCGGTCCGCTCCGCCCGGGCGGAGCACCCGGAGACGGTGGTGCTTGCTGACGGGATGTCCTGCCGGATCCAGCTCGACGACCTCGCCGACGTCGAGGCTCAGCACCTGGCCGAGCTCTTCGCCGCGCGGGCGCCGTCGCGCTCCGCCTGAGTCTGCGGCGGCATCGCCACGACGTCTCTAGAATGGACGGGGATGCCGGCGCGCCGCTCCGGCCCCGGCCGAACCCGACAGGAGCCCGACGTGACCTCAGCCGCGCGTGACGCCGACGCAACGCAGGCGCCGTCCGCGCAGGAGGCGCTGCTGGCCCTCGACGCCGGCCAGACCAGCACCAAGGCCCAGATCGTCGCCCCCGACGGCGGCCGTCGCGACCTCCGTCTCGACGGGGTGCGGACCGACCAGCCGCTGCCGCCGCAGCTGTGCGAGCGGATCAGAGAGGCCGTCGCCGAGTCCGGCACGCGCGTCGGGACCGTCGCCGTCGGCGTCTCCGGGCTCACCGACGCGGAGCGTGACGTCGTCGACCTGTTGGAGGGCGGGACGTCCGACGACGCCCGCGGAGCCGGTTCGCCGCACACCGTGCTGCTGACCCACGACTCGGTCACCTCCGCCCTGGGCGCCCTGGGCGATGCCCGAGGCGCCGTCGTCGCAGCCGGCACCGGTGTGGTCACCCTGGGTCTCGGCCGTGACGCCGTCGCCCGCGTCGACGGCTGGGGGCACATCATGGGCGACGCCGGCAGCGCGCACTGGATCGGGCAGCAGGCGCTGATCCGGGTGATGCGCGCCCACGACGGCCGCGGCCCGTCCACGGCGCTGACCGAGGCGGTCCGCCGGCGCTGGGCGGATCTGGAGTCGGCCTACATCGCCCTGCAGTCCGATCCGCGGCAGGTCAGCATCGTCGCCTCCTTCGCGGCCGATGTCAGTCGACTGGCCGCTGACGACGCCGTCGCCGCGGCCGTCTGCGTCGAGGCCGCCGAGGAGCTGGCCGCCTCGGCGGCGACCGCGCTGCACCGAGTCGGCGAGGCCGACGGCGCGGGCACCGACGTCGCCGTCACCGGCGGGGTCTTCGACGCGCCGGCGATCCGTGAGCAGTTCACGACCCGGCTTGCCGAGGAGGTCCCGGCCGCCCGCGTGGTCTCCGCCCGCGGCGAGGGAGGCGACGGCGCCGAGCAGCTCGTCGGACTCGCCGCCGACCACCCGCTGCAGTCGCGCATCGCGCGGGCGAGCCGGTTCGATGGTCCGACACACGGGTCGGCGGCATGAGCGCGCCCGACGACGCCGCCGAGGTCGACCGCGGCCTGCAGCACACCGAGGAGTTCGACCGCGCCTTCGAGCTGCTCGAGGCCGGCCGCAGCCTCTTCCTCACCGGCCGCGCCGGCACCGGCAAGTCGACGCTGGTCCGCGAGTTCCTGCGCACCACGGAGCGCACCGCCGTCGTCGCCGCGCCCACCGGCATCGCCGCGCTGAACGTCGGCGGCTGGACGATCCACCGGCTATTCGGGCTGCGCCCGGGACTGACCGTCGAGGACGTCGCCTCCGGCCGCTACCACCCCGGCCGCTTCGCGAAGACGCTGCAGGCGCTGGACACGCTGGTCATCGACGAGGCCTCGATGGTCCGCGCCGATCTGCTCGACCAGCTCGTCGCCGCGCTGGAGCGCTTCGGCCCGCGGCCGGGGGAGCGCTTCGGCGGCGTGCAGCTGGTGCTGGTCGGCGACCTGCTGCAGCTGCCGCCGGTGGTCACCGAGGCCGAGCGGGAGTTCTTCAGCACCCGCTACGAGACGCCGTACTTCTTCTCCGCCGATCGCTGGCGCGAGGAGGACTTCCCGACGCTGGTGCTCACCCGCGTCTTCCGGCAGGTCGGCGACTCCCGGCTGACCGGGGTGCTGAACTCGATCCGCGAGGGCGTGCTGCTCGGCGGAGCCCGCGGCGAGCTCAACGCCCGTGTCGACCCCGACTTCGAGCCGGACACCGACGAGTTCTGGCTGACGCTGACGACCACCAACCGGATGGCCACCGCCCGCAATCGGCGGCAGCTCGACCGGCTCCCGGCAGACCTGCGGGTGTCCACCGCGCGGACCACCGGCGAGCTGGACGGCTTCGACCGGCCCACCGACGAGCAGCTGGCGTATAAGCACGGCGCGCAGATCATGCTGTTGACCAACGATCCGGCCGGGCGCTGGGTCAACGGCACGATGGGCCGGATCGTCGAGGTCTCCACCACCGCCGACGACGAGCCGACGGTGCAGGTGCAGCTGCGCGACGGCGCGGTGGTCGACGTCGCCCCGCACACCTGGGAGATCACCCGCCCGGTGGTCAGCGGCGGCAGCCTGGCCCAGCAGGTGGTCGGCACCTTCACCCAGCTGCCCTTCGCGCTGGCCTGGGCGATCACCATCCACAAGAGCCAGGGGCAGACGCTGGATCGGCTGATCGTCGACCTCACCGGCGGCACCTTCGCCGTCGGGCAGCTCTACGTGGCGCTGAGCCGGGTGACCTCGCTGGACGGGCTCGTGCTGCGCCGGGGCGTGCGGCCGAAGGACATGAAGACCGACCGCCGGATCCTGCGCTTCCTGCGTCGCGCCGGATCGGCGGGCTCGGCCGACGGCGGCGAGGGAGCCGACGGGGCGGCCTCCCTGCGGCGTTGCGGAATCGGCCTGCTCACCGTCGGCGAGGAGGGGACGCGCTCGCGGCCGCGGCCGGTGGAGGTCGCTGTCGCCTTCGAGGACGGCACCGCGATCAGCACGCTCATCGACCCGCAGCGCGATCTCGCCGACGCGCGCACCCGCTTCGGCATCAGCGCCGCCGACGTGCTGGCCGCGCCGACGCTGGAGCAGGCCTGGGCACTGATCGGCCCGGCGGTGGCCGGCTGCACACCGGTCGGCGTCGACGTCGACGCGACGCTGGGGCTGCTGGACTTCGAGCGCAAGCGGCTGGGCAGCGGTGAACCGATGCCCTTCGGCGTGGAGGTCGGCGAGGCCGCGGACAGCCGGGAGCAGCGGCCGGCCAAGGTCCGCCGCGGGCTGGAGGCGCCGCGGGCGCTGGACCGGGCTCGGGCGGCGCTGCAGGCCCATGCCGCCGGGAGCGGCTCCGAGGACGGGGCCACCGGGTTCGCGGACCCCGGGGCGGGGGAGTTCGACCTCCTGGGTGCGGACACAAGCGCGGACATGGGCCAGGGCCAGGACATGGACGACGACGGCGCCGCCGAGGCCGGGCGGCTGCTCACCAGGGACCCGCAGGTCCCGGCGCCGGCGTTCGCCGACCGACCGCAGCTGGCCGCGATCCTCGACGTCGGCCGCGAGGTCGGCGCGACGCTGCTCGATGCGGCGCTGCTCGACGCGGCCCGGCTCGGCACGGAGACCTCGGCGACGCCGCGGCGCGACTCCGGGGAGTTCTGGCTCGCGACGGCGCGCCGGCTGGTCGCCGAGCAGCTGCGCGCCGGACTGGCGGAGCAGCCGGTGCCGCGCGAGCTGGCCGATCGACTGGCCGAGGTGGAGCGGCATCTGGGGCATCCCGTCCATGACCCCGAGGCGGTGGCCGCGGGGACGGCGGCCGATCTGGTGCTGGGGCCCGGCGTGCGGATCTGCTTCACCGGCGACGCCGCGGATCCGGGCGGGCGGATCTGGTCGCGGGAGCAGATGCACGCACTCGCCGCCGAGCACGGGCTGCGGCCGGTGGAGACGGTGACGAAGACGAAGTGCGACGCGCTGGTCGTCGCCGAGCTGGGCACGCAGTCGAACAAGGCGAAGAAAGCCCGGCAGTATGAGAAGCCGGTGCTGGTCGCCGAGGACTTCCTCGCCTGGGCGCAGGCGGTCTGACCGAGGCGGCCGGCGGCGTCAGGGCTCGTCGTCGGGCCGCCGCTTTGCCCCGGCGGCGGGGGCGGGCTACCATGGAACGTCGCAAGCCGTGCTGTGCTGTGCCCACGCGTGTGTCGTGACGACGGATCGGAACTCTCCGATCGGACGTCGCGCCTGCGGGTGGACCCGGCGCCGGAAAGCAGCCCGGCCGATTGTGAAGCCTGGATTCCAGCGCGCCACAAGCAACTGCACCACCGTGTTTCGTCCGCGATGAGAAGGCACTTCGGTTGGATCTCACCCAGCCTGGTCCGTCCTCGTAAGTAACGGTGTCACAACTGGTGGCGGGAACCGGCTCGACGACTGCGCGGGTCCGCCCGGCCCCGAGAGGGGACGGTCGACGCGTGCGCTCGCGGGCGCCGCCCGTATCCATTACGTACTTATGTTGGAGGAGTGATCATGGCAGCACATTGCCAGGTGACCGGAGTGGGGCCGCAGTACGGCTACAACGTCTCCCACTCGCACCGTCGCACCAAGCGCCGGTTCGACCCGAACATCCAGAAGAAGCGCTACTGGGTGCCCTCTCTGGGGCGTCACGTCACGCTGAACCTGTCGGTGAAGGGCATCAAGACCATCGACGCCCGTGGCATCGACACGGTCATCGCCGAGCTGATCCAGAAGGGGGAGAAGGTCTGATGGCCAAGGAGAAGGACGTACGTCCCATCATCAAGCTGAAGTCGACGGCCGGCACGGGCTTCACCTACGTGACCCGCAAGAACCGTCGCAACAACCCGGATCGCATCGTGCTGAAGAAGTACGACCCGGTTGTCCGCAAGCACGTCGACTTCCGAGAGGAGCGCTGATCATGGCGAAGAAGTCGAAGATCGCGAAGAACGAGCAGCGCAAGGTCATCGTCGAGCGCTACGCCGAGAAGCGTCGCCAGCTGCGCAAGCAGCTGGTCGACCCGAACTCGACCGACGAGCAGCGCGAGGAGGCCCGCCTGGGCCTGCAGAAGCTGCCGCGCGACGCCTCGCCGGTCCGCGTCCGCGACCGTGACTCCATCGACGGCCGCCCCCGCGGCACGTTCCGGAAGTTCGGCGTCTCCCGCATCCGCTTCCGCAACATGGCGCACAACGGCGAGCTGCCCGGCATCCAGAAGTCCTCCTGGTGACTTCCGCCGCGCACAGCCGCTGACGTCGCGCTGAGCGAACATCCGACGGCCCCCTGCCGCATCCTGCATGGATGGCGGCAGGGGGCCGTCGTCGTATCCTGGGGGGGGACTCCTCGGGAGGTGAGACGGCGATGGACGAGCAGACCGCGGTGACCCGCCGGACGGCGCTGGGAGCGCTGGCCGCCGGAGCCGGCGTCGTCGGGCTCGCCGCCTGCGCGCCGCGGGGCACGCCCACCGACGACGCCGGGACGGCCGGGCCCGCCGAGGGCGACACTGCCCGGGGCGACACCTCCCCGGACGGCGCCTCCCGGGACGACGCCGGCGCGGAGGAGTCCACGGGGAGCCCGCGCCGGCTGGTCATCGCCGGCGACTCCACCGCTGCGGAGAAGCCGGAGTACCTGTACCCGATGGCCGGCTGGGGCATGGCGCTGCCCTTCTACACGACCTCGCGCCTGCGCGTCGAGAACCGGGCGCAGAACGGTCGCAGCTCCAAGAGCTTCATCGCCGAGGGGCATCTGGCGGGGATCGCCGAGGACCTCGGCGGCGACGATGTGCTGGTGATCCAGTTCGGCCACAACGACGAGATCGCCGGCGACGCCCGGCGCAGCACCGAGCCGTGGTCGACGTTCCAGCAGATGCTCCGTGAGCACCTCGACGTCGCCCGCTCCGCCGGCGCCGAGCCGGTGCTGGCCACGCCCACTGAGCGCCGGCGGATCGTCGACGGCGAGCTGGTCGCCACCCACGGCGACTATCCGGAGGCGGTGCGCGCAGTGGCCGAGGAGCAGGGCGTCGCGCTGCTCGACCTGCAGCGTCGCACGCTGGAGCGCTGGCGTGAGCTGGGCCCGGAGGAGAGCAGCCGGTGCTTCCACTCCCGGGACGGGCAGCAGGACCCGACGCACTTCAGCGTCCACGGCGCCGGCGTCGTCGCCCGGATGGTCGCCGAGGGTCTGCTGGATCTCGGGGTGGTGCGCTCGGCGGCGTTCCACCGGCTCGATCGCGCGCCCGCCGAGGAGCACCTCAGCTGGGACCTCGAGGAGCTCTGAGGCCTCGGCGCTCAGCCGCGGCCGAGCTCGGCGAGCACAGTGGCCAGGCGCTGGTCGAACTGGTCGGCGACGCCGTGGGGGAGGGCATCGACCGGCCACCAGGCGACGTCGTCGCTCTCCTCGCTGACCAGGATCTCGGCGTCGCGGGAGGCGACCGCGGCGAAGCCCACGTCCCAGTGGGCGGTGCAGCGGGTGAAGCCTGAACCCAGGGCGTGGATGTTCAGATCCGCCGGAGCGCGGCGAACCGGGGTGATCGCCTCCAGCCCGCTCTCCTCGGCGACCTCGCGGAAGGCGGCGTCGGCGACGGAGGCGTCGTCGTCCTCGATGTGCCCGCCCAGCTGCACCCAGAACCGTCCCTTGCCGTGGAAGCAGAGCAGCACATGGGAGAAGGACGCGTCGAAGACGAAGCAGCTGGCGGTCAGATGCTCCGGGCGGGGATGCCGCCGCCAGGCGTCATCCCCCTGGGCGAGCAGGTCCAGATAGCGGCGACGCAGATCGTCCTGGCCGGCGTCGACCGGGCGCCAGGCGTCCAGATCCTCGGCGAAGGCCGTGGTCAGGGCAGAGGGGGAGGTCGTCGGCATGCCCGCCAGCTTATCCCGGCCTCGCCCCGTGCCGCGCGGAGTCCTCGGCCGGCGGCCAGACCACGGCGAAGTGCTCCAGGACCACATCCATCTCCGGGGCGAAGCGTGTGCCGGCGGCCGTGCAGATCCGATCCCAGAACGCCCTGTGATCGGCGCGCCAATGGGCCAGGCTCCGGTCGCCCTCGCCCTCGGCGCGGGCATGGTCGGCGTCGACGGCGTCGAAGCGGCGGATCTCCAGCCGGGTGGTGCGCACGATGACGCGGGGAACTCCGGAGCCGTCGCAGAACACCGTGTGCGCCCCGATCGACGGCGGCGTCTCGCCCTCCCAACGGTACTCGTCCAGCAAGCTCGCCGTCGCCGTCTTGACTCCGCGCAGCACCAGGTCGAGCAGCTCGTCCGCCATGGTGCGATGGTCGCCGAACTGGCCGAGGGCGTAGGTCTCCGCCGGCGTCTGCGCGTCGGGGAGGCCTGAGACCCAGGCCTCCCACAGAGCATGGGCCGCCGCCGCGTCGGGCGGGGTGAGCGGGTACGGGGCCGTCGCAGAGGGCATGAGCCCAGCGTAGTCGCCCCGAGGCACATCGAACGGGGGATCTACTGCTGCTGACGCGCCGGATCGGCGAGACAGCGGGAGCAGATCCCCCGTTCGGTGCGGAGAAGGGGAACGGGACCCCGCGGGACCCCGCAGGACCTCGCGGGAGCCCCGGACTCAGCCCTCGGTCGGGTCGAGGACCGCCAGCAGATCTCCGCCGTCGACCTGCTGGACGCCGTCGATCACCGTGCGTGAGACGGTGCCGGCGGTCGGGGCGGTGATCGCGGCCTCCATCTTCATCGCCTCGATGGTGGCCACGTTCTCCCCGGCCCCGACGACGTCGCCGACGCCCACGACCAGCGTCACCGCCCCGGCGAAGGGCGCGGAGACGTGACCGGGCTGGGCGGGGTCGGCCTTCTCGGCGCTGCGCACCGTCGCCTCCACGGACGTGTCGCGGACGACCACCTGGCGCGGCTGGCCGTTGAGCGTGCAGACCACGGTCCGCATCCCCTTCTCGTCGGCCTCGGAGATCGACTGCAGGGTCACCAGCAGGCGCACGCCCCTGCCCAGCGAGATCACATGCTCCTCGCCCTTGCGCAGCCCGTAGAGGAAGTCGCGGGTGTGCAGGACCATCACATCGCCGTAGGCGTCGGTCGCGGTCTCGAAGTCCCGGGTCGGGCCGGGGAAGAGCAGGCGGTTCAGCGTCGCCCGCCGGGTCTGCGAGTCGCCGGCGAGCCCGTCGCGGTCCTCGGCGGAGAGGTCCTCGTCGACCGGGTCGACCGTGCGTCCGCGCAGCGCCTTCGAGCGGAACGGCTCGGGCCAGCCGCCGGGCGGGTCGCCCAGCTGTCCGGCCAGGAAGCCGATCACCGAGTCCGGCAGGTCGAAGCTGCCCGGGTCGGCCTCGAATGCGGCCGGGTCGACGCCCATGCCGACCAGCTGCAGGGCGAGGTCGCCGACGACCTTCGAGGACGGGGTGACCTTCACCAGCCGGCCGAGCATGGTGTCGGCGGCGTGGTACATCTCCTCGATGTCCTCGAAGCGCTCGGCCAGCCCCAGTGCAGTGGCCTGCTGCCGCAGGTTGGACAGCTGCCCGCCGGGGATCTCGTGCCGGTAGACGCGGCCCGTCGGACTCGGCAGCCCCGACTCGAACGGGCGGTAGATCGCCCGCACCGCCTCCCAGTAGGGCTCCATCGAGGCGGCCGCCTCGAGCCCGAGGCCGGTGTCCCGCTCCGTGTGCTCCAGCGCGGCGACCAGCGCGGAGGCCGGCGGCTGCGAGGTCGTCGAGGCCATCGAGGCGGTGGCGACGTCGACGGCGTCGACGCCGGCCTCCGCGGCGGCCAGCAGCGTGGCCAGCTGTCCGCCGGCGGTGTCGTGGGTGTGCAGATGCACCGGCAGGTCGAAGCGTTCGCGCAGCGCGGTGACCAGGATCTTCGCAGCCTGCGGGCGCAGCAGCCCGGCCATGTCCTTGATCGCCAGGATATGCGCTCCGGCCTCGACCATCCGCTCGGCCAGCCCGAGGTAGTAGTCCAGCGTGTAGAGGTCCTCCGCCGGGTCGGCGAGGTCGCCGGTGTAGCAGATCGCGGCCTCGGCCACGGCGGTGCCGGTCTTCCGCACCGCACGGATGGCCGGGAGGATCTGGTCGACGTCGTTCAGCGCGTCGAAGATCCGGAAGATGTCCACTCCGGTCTCGGCGGCCTCGGCGACGAACGCGTCGGTGACCTGCAGCGGGTAGGGGGTGTAGCCGACGGTGTTCCGCCCGCGCAGCAGCATCTGGATCGGGATGTTGGGCATCTCGTCGCGCAGCAGCGCCAGCCGCCGCCACGGGTCCTCGGAGAGGAAGCGCAGCGCGACGTCGTAGGTCGCCCCGCCCCAGGCCTCCACGGAGAGCAGCCCGGGCATCACATGGGAGAGCGCGGGGGCCGCGGCGAGCAGGTCCCGGGTGCGGACCCGGGTGGCCAGCAGCGATTGGTGAGCGTCGCGGAAGGTCGTGTCGGTCACCGCCAGCGCCTGCTGGTCGCGCAGCCGGGCGGCGAAGCCCTCCGGGCCTTCGGCGCGCAGCACGTCCCGCCAGCCGGTGGGCTTCGGATGCGACGAAGGGCCGTCGAAGGGGCTGCGGTCGGGCTCGTCGCGCTTGTCGCCGGGGAAGCGCGGCAGCTTGTCCCGCGGGTCGATGCCGTCGATCCGCGGACCGTGGGGGCGGTTCACCGTGGTCTCGGCCAGATGCTGCAGGACCTTCGAGCCGCGGTCCTTGGACAGGTTCACCCGGGCCAGCTCGGGCCGCTGGTCGATGAAGTCGGTGGCGAAGTCCCCGGCCAGGAAGTCCTCGTCGTCGAGCACGTTCTTCAGGAACCCGATGTTGGTGGTGACGCCGCGGATGCGGAACTCGGCCAGCGCGCGGCGGGCCCGGCGGATCGCGGTCCGCCGGTCGCGGCCGCGGCTGGTCAGCTTCACCAGCATCGAATCGAAGTGCGGACTGATCTCGGCGCCGTTGTAGACGGTGCCGCCGTCGAGCCGGATCCCCGAGCCGCCGGCCGAGCGGTAGGCGGTGACCGTGCCGACGTCGGGCCGGAAGTCGTTGCGCGGATCCTCAGTGGTGATGCGGCACTGCATCGCCGCACCCCGGACGGCCAGCTCGTCCTGGCGGATCCCCAGCTCGGCCAGCGTCGCCCCGGCGGCGATGCGCATCTGGGCGGTCACCAGGTCGACGTCGGTGATCTCCTCGGTGACAGTGTGCTCGACCTGGATGCGCGGGTTCATCTCGATGAACACGTGCTGGCCGGCGCGCTCGCCGGCGGTGTCCACGAGGAACTCCACCGTGCCCGCGTTGCGGTAGCCCATGGCCTGCGCGAAGGCGACGGCGTCGCGGAACAGCGCCTGTCGGATCTCCTCGTCGAGCTCCGGGGCGGGGGCCATCTCGACGACCTTCTGGTGCCGGCGCTGGATCGAGCAGTCGCGCTCGAAGAGGTGGACCGCGTCGCCGGAGGCGTCGGCGAGGACCTGGACTTCGATGTGCCGGGGGCGGACCACGGCCTGCTCGAGGAAGACCGTCGGATCGCCGAAGGCCGTCTCGGCCTCGCGCATCGCCGCGCCCAGCGCGTCTGGCAGCTCCTCGCGCGTCTCGACCCGCCGCATCCCGCGTCCTCCGCCGCCGGCGACGGCCTTGACGAAGATCGGGAAGCCGATGGACTCGGCGACGGCGACGAGCTCGTCGACGTCGTCGGAGGGGTCCGAGCTGTCCAGCACCGGCACTCCGGCCTCGCGGGCGGCGCGCAGGGCACGGATCTTGTCGCCGGTGGACTCCAGCACGTCGGCGGGCGGCCCGATGAAGGCGATGCCGGCCTCGGCGGCGGCGCGGGGCAGCTGCGGATTCTCGGAGAGGAATCCGTAGCCGGGGTAGATGGCGTCCGCGCCGGACTCGCGGGCGACGCGGACGATCTCGTCGACGTCGAGGTAGGCGCGGACCGGATGGCCCTCCTCTCCGATGCGGTAGGCCTCGTCGGCCTTCTGGCGGTGGTATGAGTTGCGATCCTCATGCGGGTAGACGGCGACGGTGCCGGCCCCCAGCTCATTGGCGGCGCGGAGACCGCGGATGGCGATCTCTCCGCGGTTGGCGACCAGGATCTTGGAGAACATCGTGAGGGGAGTTCCTCTCTGTCGTGCCGCACTCCATCGTGCGGACGGCGGACGTCAAGCCGACGGCGCGCGCCGTCGGCAGTACAGGCACGGTACCGTCTCGGCGTCGGCGTCGCCCGTGATCCTCGACATATCTTCGCATTGCGGGGGCCCTCGCCGAAACGCCGGAATCGCGCGGAATCATGCCGGTCGAAACCGTTGCGCGTGGTAAGTTGCCGTCCTGAAAGCCCCGGCATGCCGGGGACTGCCACCGAACCAGTCCAGGAGGACACACCATGGCTATGAACCGCAGCGAGCTCGTCGCAGCCGTCGCCGAGAAGTCCGGCAACTCCCAGGCCGCCGTCAACGGCGTGCTGGACGCGGTCTTCGAGGTCTTCACCTCGCAGGTCTCGCAGGGCGAGAAGGTGACCATCCCGGGCTGGCTGGCCGTCGAGCGCACCAAGCGGGCCGCGCGCACCGGCCGCAACCCGCAGACCGGCGCCAGCATCGAGATCCCGGAGGGCCACTCGGTCAAGCTGACCGCCGGCTCCAAGCTGAAGGCCGCCGCCTCCGGCGAGTGAGCCCCGGGCTCGCCGCCGAGCCGCTGCGGCTGCCGCGGCGGCCGCCGCGCAGGCCGTCGTCGACCCCCGCCCGATCCGTCGGGACGGGGGTCGACGTGTCTGCGGCGGGCGGTCGTCGCCGCACGTCGTCGGCGATGACCCGATCTTCTACGAAGCGTAGAATCGCCGACGTGCTCCGTTCCCCGCGATCCGCAGCCGACGCCGCCGCATGCCCCGGCGGACACGTCGCGGCGCGGTCCAGCGGTCGCGCGCGGGCGGGCCGCGGGGCGCTGGCGGCCTCGATCGCGGTGACCACCGCCGCGGTCGCCCATACGGCCGCGCACCAGGCGCCGTCGGCGACGATCGTGCTGCTCGCGCTGCTGATCAGCCTGCCGATCTGCATCGGCCTGGCGGGGGTGCGGCTCAGCCGCACCCGCCTGGCGCTGTCGGTGGGGGCCAGCCAGGCGCTGCTGCACGGTATGTTCGTCCTGCCGGCGCCGCGCGGCGAGGCCGACGTCGAGCACGCGGCCCATGCGGCCCATGCGTCCGAGGCGGCCCATGCCGCCCACGCCGTGGAGCCCGCGCAGCATGCGTCGGGGCATATGCTCCCGGCTCATGTGCTCGCCGCGCTGGGCACCTATCTGCTGCTGCGCCGGGGCGAGGTGCTGCTGGCCGCGCTGATCGATCTGCTCACGCTGCGTCCGGCGCGTATCCTGATGAGGGCCGCCGGCGAACTCCAGATCGCCGCGCGTCGGGTCCCCATCCCGCGGACCGCGCGTCGTCCGATGCTCCTGAGGGTCGACGTCGAGCCCGCGACTGTGCGTGGTCCGCCGCCGCATCCGTCGCTCCCGACCTGACCCGGCAGGCCCCCGCCCGAGGCGGGAGGCCGGCGCATGCACCCGCAGACGAAGGACGTTCCACGATGGACCACCACACCACTGACATGGCCGCCCGGCGCCGCGGTCCGCGGCGCGCCGGCGTCGCCGGCCTCGCCGGCGCCTCGGCCCTGGCCCTGGGCACGCTGACCGCCGCCCCGGCCTGGGCGCACGACGAGCTGATCTCCGCGACCCCGGAGTCCGGCGTGATCCTCACCGAGATCCCCGACGCCGTGGAGCTGGAGTTCAGCGGCGACGGACTCACCAGCGGCGAGGGCATCACCAACGAGATCCAGCTGACCGGCCCGGAGGGGGAGCGCTGGGACGGCGAGACGACCGTCGACGGCGCCACGATGGCCACCGAGGTCGACGATGAGCTGCCCGCCGGCCAGTACGAGGTCCGCTATCGCGCGGTCTACTCGGACGGTCACCAGGAGGAGGACACCTACACCTTCGCCATCGAGGACGGCGCGGCCGGAGCAGCCTCGCCCGGTGAGGCGAGCTCCGAGGATTCCGCCCCGGAGCCTTCTGCTGAGGAGTCCTCCGACGAGTCCGGCTCCGGGACCGCCGATGAGTCGACCGGCGAGGCGGCCGACGAATCGACCGACGAATCGACCGGCGACGCAGCCGAGGGCCAGCAGACCACCGCCGACGAGGCCTCGCCGGAGGCGACGGAGACCGCCGCCGAGGAGACCTCGGCCCCGGCCTGGCTGCCGGTGGTATTCGGCGCCGGCGCGCTGGCCGTGGTGATCGTCGCGGTGGTGATCGTCCGGCGCAAGATCACTCAGGTCGACCGGTGGAAGCGTGATGCGGGTCAGGGCCCCGGCGCTGACGACGGCGACCGCGGCCGACCCGACCGACCCTGACCTATCCCGACCGACCCCGACCGATCCCGAGACCGAGGACGCCTGCATGACTCCTGCCCCCGGCAGCCCCCGCGGCGCCGCCGCCGACACTGAAGCCGACGCGCCCGTGCGCGCGGTCGGGCTGCCGGCGGCGGGTGCGGCCCTGTGCCTCGGACTGGTCGCCGTCGTCGTCGCCGGGCTGCTCACCGGCCTGTCGACGCCCGGCGAGATCGTCGACCCCGGCGCGCTGACCCGCTGGGGCCTGCCGATCGCCCGGTTCGTCCACCACCTGGCCATGGCGACCGCCGTCTCGGCGGTGCTGCTGGCCGCCGCGGCTATCCCGGCGCGCATCGGCCCCCGCGGCCGACGGCGGCGCGGCCAGGACGGCGCCGAGCACCCGGTATTCGCCGCGGTGCTGAGCATCGCCGGCACGGCCTCGGTGGTCTGGACGGTCGCGGCGATCGCGGTGCTGGTGCTGACCTTCTCCGACATCTCCGGCCAGCCGGTGTCGGGTCAGAGCTCCTTCAACGAGGGCTTCCTCGGGTACATCGAATCCATCGCCACCGGCCAGGCCTGGGCGGCGGTGGCCGCGATCGCGGCGCTGTTCACCATGCTGGTCTTCGCCGTACGCTCCACGCCGGGGCTCTTCGTGCTCTCGGCGCTCGGACTGGCCGGCATCGTGCCGATCGCGCTGGTCGGACATTCCTCCTCCGGCGACGATCACATGGCGGCGGTGAACTCGCTGGGCATGCACCTGCTCGGCGTCGTCGTCTGGGTCGGAGGGCTGGCGGTGCTGCTGCTCCTGGCCCCGGTGCTGCGCGACCAGGCGCGGGGGCTCGCCGCCCGCGATCAGGGCGGTCCGGAGCTGGTCGGCACGCTGCTGCGCCGCTACTCGACGATCGCCGGACTGGCGATCGTGCTGGTCGCGGCCTCCGGGGTGGTCAACGCCGAGCTGCGCATCTTCGCCTGGGACCAGCTGATCACCACCCCCTACGGGCTGATGATCTCGTTGAAGGCCGCGGCCGTGCTCGCCCTGGCCGGCATCGGTTGGATGCACCGCAGCTGGATCATCCCGCGGCTGGTCGGCGCCCACGCCGGACCGGCCGCCCGCCGGGGAGCGGCGCCGGCCGACCAGCGCGGCGTCACCGGGCTGCTCTGGCAGCTGGTCGCCGTCGAGGTCGCCATCATGTCCGCCGTCGTCGGGGTCTCGACAGTGCTCGGCCGCACCGCACCGCCGGTCTCCGAGGACCTGCCGCCGGGGGCTTCGCCGGCGCGCATCATCACCGGCTACGACCTGCCCCCGGCGCCGGAGCTGGCGAACTACTTCACCCTCTGGCGGCTGGACTGGCTGTGGGTCTTCCTCGCCGTCGGCCTGGCGGTCTGGTACTGGGCCTCGGTCGTGCGGCTGCGCCGCCGGGGCGACTCCTGGCCGATCGCCCGGGGAGTCAGCTTCGTCCTCGGGCTGATGACGCTCGTCTGGGTGACCTCCGGCGGGGCGTCCATCTACGGGCTGGTGCTCTTCTCCGGGCACATGATCCAGCACATGACGCTGACCATGGTGGTGCCGATCTTCCTGGTGATGGGCTCGCCGGTCACTCTGGCGCTGCGCGTGCTGCCCGTGCGCGCCGACGGCACCCGCGGCACCCGGGAATGGATCCTGTGGCTGGTGCACTCGCGGTTCTCGCGGATCGTGACCCATCCGGTGGTCGCGGCGGCGAACTTCGCCGGCTCGCTGGTGATCTTCTACTACACCGCCGTCTTCGGCCTCGCCCTGGAGTACCACCTGGGGCACCTGATCATGACGGTGCACTTCCTGCTCACCGGCTACATCTTCGCGCTGGTGATGGTCGGCCAGGATCCGCTGCCGAAACGGCCGCCGCATCCGCTGCGTCTGCTGATGCTGCTGGCCACGATGGCCTTCCACGCCTTCCTGGCGGTGGCGCTCTCCGGCTCGGAGTCGCTGCTGCAGGCCGGCTGGTTCGGGAACATGGGCTACGACTGGGGCTTCTCCGCGCTGGAGGACCAGCAGCGCGGCGGCGAGCTGATGTGGGGGATCGGCGAGATCCCCACCATGCTGCTGGCCGTCATCGCCGCGATCCAGTGGTCCCGCGACGACGACCGGCAGATGCGCCGCGAGGACCGCGAGGCCGAGCGCACCGACGACGCCGCGCTGCGCGAGTACAACGAGATGTTCGTCCGCATGGCCGAGAACGATCCGCACCGACCGAAGGGGCCGCGCGGATGAGCCGCTGGAGCACCATTCTGAACACCATCCCGAGCACTGGGTCGGGCGCCGGGTCGAGCGCCGGGTCGAGCGCCCGCCGCCGCGGCGCCGTCGTCATGCCGCTGCTGGCCGGCGCGGTGCTGCTGACCGGCTGCGGGGCCGGGGCGGGCGACGCCGCGGACGACGGCTCCTCCGGTGAGGACAGTCCGCCGGCGGGCTCCGAGGAGCAGCTCGCCGCCGCCGAGGCGGCGATGACCCGGGCGGCGAGCTTCGGCTTCGACCAGGCCGGCTACGCCACTGTCGAGGCGGTCGAGCAGTTCCGCGAGCAGGCCGACGAGACCCTGGCCGGCGACGCCGCCGAGGACGTCGACCCGGCCGCCTGCGCCGATCCGCTCGCCGCCGTCGACTGGGCGCCGCTGCTGCTCGACGCCGACGTCGCCCGGGTGGACTTCGGCTCGGAGACCTTCACCGGCACCGGCTCGCTGGAGATCGCCGAGGCCTCCGACGGCGCCGCCGGCGAGCGGGTGGCCGAGCATGTCGCACGCGTCGAGCAGCTGCTGGGCTCCTGCCGGGAGGTCACCTACACGCAGTCCGAGCAGGACTTCGCTCTGGAGTTCGACGGCGTCGACGGCGTCGTCGAGCCGGAGGACTCGGCGGAGCCGGAGACGACGACGGCCTACCGCTGGAGCCGGGAGTTCGCCGGCACTGCGGAGCAGACGGAGCAGACAGGGCAGACGGAGGAAGCGGAGAGCGCCGAGGACGGCGGAACAACCGCGGCGCAGATCCTGTTGACCCGCAGAGGCGAGGACGTGGTGATGGTGTCCTTCATCGGCGAGCCGGCCGCCGGCTCCGCGGAGTTCACCACCATGGCCGAGGCCCTCGCCGCCGAGACTCTGGACGGGCTGGCCGACTGAGCCGGAGCGGCTCCGGAGAGCCTCCGGAACGTCCCGGCCTGTCACGACCCGCAGCACGCATCGCGCGCGCACCGCGCGCTTCACACGAAGGAGCACCAGCATGACGGAGACGATCCGCCGCACCGACCGGGTGCGGGCCTCCGAGCTCGTCGGCCGCGGATGGCTGAACACCGGCGGAGAGGAGGTCACGCTCGAAGACCTGCGCGGCAAGATCGTCATCCTCGACTTCTGGACCTTCTGCTGCATCAACTGCCTGCACGTGCTCGACGAGATGCGGCCGCTGGAGGAGCGCTTCTCCGACGTGCTGGTCACCGTCGGCGTGCACTCGCCGAAGTTCGACCACGAGGCCGACCCGGATGCGCTGGCCGCCGCCGTCGAGCGCTACGAGATCGCCCGGCCGGTGCTCGACGACCCGCACCTGACCACCTGGCAGGCCTACTCGGCCCGAGCCTGGCCGACGCTGGTCGTCATCGACCCGGAGGGCTACATCGCCGCGCATCTGGCCGGCGAGGGCCACGTGGCCGGGCTCGACTCGCTGGTCGAGGAGCTGGCCGCCGAGCATGAGGCCAAGGGCACTCTGCATCGCGGCGACGGCCCCTATGTGCCGCCGGAGCCGGTCTCGCGCACGCTGCGCTTCCCGGGCACCGCCGTGCCGGTGACCCGCTCGCTGGGCGCCGAGGACGACGCCGCGGCCGCCGGTCGCTTCCTGGTCGCCGACACCGGCAACCACCGCATCGTCGAGCTCGACGCCGACTTGGAGACCGTCATCCGCTCCTGGGGCGGCGGACCGCAGGACGAGGCCGGCGCGGCGTCGGACGGCGGGGAGAAGGGCCACCGCGACGGCCCCGGCGCCGCGGCTCTGTTCACCGAGCCGCAGGGCGTGGCTATCCTGCCGGCCGAGGTCGCCGCGCAGGTCGGCTATGACGTCGTCGTCGCCGACACCGTCAACCACCGGCTGCGCGGCATCGACGTCGCCGGCGACCGGGTGATCACTGTGGCCGGCAACGGCGTGCAGCGGCTGATCGACTCCGACCGGGTGGCCCAGGAGCAGACCGCCGGCGTCGGCAGCCTGGGCACCGATCCGCTGGAGGTCTCGCTCTCCTCGCCGTGGGACGTGCTGTGGTCTCCGGCCGCCGGCACCCTGATCGTCGCGATGGCCGGCACCCACCAGATCGTCGAGTTCGTCCCGACCACCGGCGAGCTGCGCGTGCTGGCCGGCACCGGGCTGGAAGGCCTGACCGACGGCGCGGCCGACGAGGCCTGGTTCGCCCAGACCTCGGGACTGGCCGTCGACGCGGCCGGCGACGTCTGGATCGCCGACTCGGAGACGTCCTCGCTGCGCGTGCTGCGCACGGCGCAGGACCCGCGGGCTCCGCAGGTCGAGACGATCATCGGCGAGGGACTGTTCGACTTCGGCTTCCGCGACGGCGACCCGTCCCAGGCCCGGCTGCAGCACCCGCTGGGGGTGGCCGCGCTGCCCGACGGCTCGGTGCTGGTCGCCGACACCTACAACGGCGCGATCCGCCGCTACCGCGGCGAGCACACCGCCGCCGACGGCACCACGGTGCCCGCCGAGGTCTCCACCGTCGCCCGCGGGCTGAAGGAGCCCTCCGACGTGCTGCTCGACGCCGACGGCTCCACCCTGCTGGTGGTCGAGACCAACGCCCACGAGCTGGTGCGCGTGGCGATCCCGGAGGAGTTCCTCACCGTCGACGAGGGCGCGATGCAGTCGCAGCGGCCCAGCACCGACGTCGCCCCGGGCGAGCTGACGCTGACCGTCGGCTTCTCCGCGCCGACGGGCCAGAAGCTCGACGACCGCTTCGGCGACCCGACCCAGCTGAAGATCTCCTCCTCGCCGGAGGAGCTGATCGTCTCCGGCGCCGGAAGCTCCGAGGGGCTGACGCGCACCCTGCAGCTGGACCCCTCTGTCGACGGGGGCGTCCTGCACATCACCGCGCGCGCCGCGGCCTGCGACGGCGCTCCGGGCGAGGAGATCCCGATGCACGCGGCCTGCCACCTCTACCAGCAGGACTGGGGCATCCCGGTGAACCTGGTCGAGGGCGCGGCCGACACGCTGCAGCTGGATCTGCGCGGGGTGAAGTGAGCGCCGCGCTGGATTGAGTCTCCCGCCGCACGGAAGGCGGGATCATGAGAACCTGCGGGCCGGGTGAGCACCCGGCCCGCAGGTGTGTCCGGAGCCTGTGGAGAACCGCGGCGCGGTCCGTCGTCTGCTGTGTAGCGTGGTCGCGTCATGGAGGTGCGAGCGCCGGGACGAGGGGAGCACACGGCGACGATGGTGCGATTCGACGTACCGACCGGGCTGGGGCGAGGGATCCTCGACCAGGTCGGCGGGCTGAACGCGGGCGCCCGCGGGCAGAAGGCGGCGGCCGAGTCCGCCGCGGGGACTGCGGAGCCCCTCTTCGGGACCGCCGAGACTGCGGCGACGGCCTTCTCCGCATTCTGCCGGCTCGCCGAATCGGTGGCCGGCCAGGTGCTCGACGAGTCGGACCTGCGCAGTGCGGCGGTGCAGGACGCGCTGTCCCAGGTCTCCGCCGGCGACGATCAGATGGCCGCCGACGGCGCCGCCGCCGCGTCCCGGACGGCCGGCTGGAGCGTGGGCGGCGGCACGTTCGATCCGTCCAAGTTCGGCCGCCGCTGACGAAGGACGCGAGGGGAGATCCAGCCGATGTTCGTGCGAGGACGGGCCGGGACCGACGGGGTGACAGTGGCCCAGGTGCCCGAGATCAGCGGTTCGTGGTCCGCGCTGCGCGAGCACTGTGACATGTGACACCTGGCGGGCCGCGGTGCAGGCGGCCCGCGCCGGCGTCGAGGAGCAGCAGAGCACCTGGTCCGGCATGCAGGCCGCCCGCGACGTCGAGGATGCCGGCGCCGACGACGACGTCGACGCGGAGAGCCTGCAGATCCAGGACTTCGCCTGGGACGTCGCCTCGCTGCGCCATCGCTGGGAGCAGGCTCAGTCCAGGGCCGCCGAGACCATCGAGCAGCAGAGTCGGGTGCTCTCCGCCGCTGTGCTGCCGCAGAGCGCGGGCTCGGGCGCGTTCTCCAGGGCCGGGTTCGGCGGGGTCGGCCTCGGATTCGGGGCCGGTGCCGGTTCCGCGATCGGCTCGGCGCTCTTCGGCGGGCGGGGAGGCGCCTTCGACCCCTCGGACGGGGAGACTGATGCCGTGACCGTGGAGGAGGCGCTCAGCGATGAGGACATGGCCGACGAGATGGCCGAGGCCTTCGGTCGGTCGAGGGAGATCAGCGACGGACTGCTGACGCTGTCCCGAGAGGACTGCGGCGGAGGCTGGGACGAGCTGCCGGAGGGTGTGCAGGAGGCGGCGCAGCACCCTGACGGTGCGGTCGATTTCGACGCATTCCGCGAGTTGATGCCGCTCCTCGAGCATGCGGACTCAGGTCGCAGCCCCGGAGATGATCTGGCGACGGACCTCGCCATGGCGGCCGAGTACGTTCTGCATGCGGAGAACGCGCGCGGGCCGATTCTGCTGCGGGAGCCAACCCTGGTGTGCCGGAGAGCGCGTTGACGACGGCTCTGGGGTTGGCCGGACGCAACGAGTCGGCATCGGCCGCGCTGCTCGCGGGTAGCGGGGACGTCGACGGATTCGACGGGGCGGAGCTTCCCGATTCATTCGACTCGAGCCGATTCGTCGCGAACGTGTTCGACAGGAACTGGGAGGATGACGGCGCCGCCGTCGCTGGTCTGATCGACTGGATCGCTTCCGGAAGCGAACTCTCAGGTCATTCTGGAGACGCCTGGTACGGCTTGATGAGTGCTGTGGCCACGACAGATGCGGGTGTGACGAGCTCATCGAGTCCGTTCAGAGAAATGCTCGGAGGAGCGCAGGGAAGTTCCCTGGAGGTCAATCCTGTCTTTGCTCAAACGTTCTACGAGACGGCAGCGGCCAATCTGGAGGAGTTCAGTGTGCCGGAAGGCAAGACCGGTGGGGAGCTCCTCGACAGTGACGATCAGGTCAGAGTCAAGATGCTCGTGGGGACAGATGATGCGGCATCGGCCAAGATTTCCGCCTCTATCCAGGCGTACCAGGCACGACTCGTTGAAATGTACGTGACTGGCGAGTCTGGTGGAGCGCCGCACGAGACGAACATGGCCATCCTCCAGGGCAAGCTTGAAGGAGGCCCGTTCAACGCGGAGATGCACAAGCATGGCGAAAATGTTGAGGCCGAAGAGAGAATCCTTGAGGCTTTTAGGGTCGGTTAATGTGTCGCGTCAATCGTCTTCAATAATCCTGTGTTTACGTTCGGTGACTGCGTGACCCAGGAGATGGATGAACTCGGAGCATCGAAGGATGACGTCGACCTAGGGTCCGACGTGGACTCGACGCATCGCCGCGAATTGCATGAAGCCCGAGCTAAGGGCTGGATGATGCAGGCCCTGGGTGGCGAGGAGGTCCCTGATCTCTCGGAGGTTGCTCGCCCGAATGCTCATGTTCTGGAGGATCTTCGAAATCTCATGTCAGGAGTCGGGCTATATGTCGGCGATCAATGGGAGATAGTAGTTCACCCGAACAATTCAGTATATCCCTATAATCGGGTGGTCAGTGAGCGTCTCCATGATCGATATGAAGGATCTGACCAAATATCGCATGAAAAAGTTGAGGAATTTGCGGGGCGATTCGCTCAACAGTACAAGGATAAGGTCGATGGGTGCGTTGATGAAGACGGTGACTACTTGTCATCTCTGCTTGAGGGGTCCCAAGGGCGGGTGCCGACCATGACGCAGAGTCGTAGGGCTGTGGCAGACGTTTGTGGTGCTCTGATGTCCGCCTTGATCGTTGTGTCTGGATGCACCAAGCCCGATGATCTGAACTTCGATGAGGGCAGCGTCTGCGGAGATTCGGAGGATGTTCGCTGGTGCTGCAGCACGCGCGCCGACGATGGGGCGTACAGCGTCAGCCATGGAGCGCTTCTGTGTGAAGTGAGACAGGTTCGTCGACTCATCGGTGAAGGGCGGGTCGACCACCAGGCCATGGTTCATGAGCTTCCGGATTGGGCAGATGGAGGCTTCAGGCGTGGGCAGCCGACCATCGTGCGCATTTCTGAGGTTCCTGCCGCCGATGTCCTCAGCTGCCAGAAGGAATTGCGTGTGGCGGTGGAAGAGCTCGGTGCTTCGTTCGACGGGAACGAGGTCACCGAGTGCGGGGATGAGATGAGCCATAAGGTCGTCGAGAGCGCGGAGGGGCAGCCCTTGCAAATGGGCGAATAGTCCCGGTGGAGGGCGTTGAATCAACGGCGGAGCGATGCGGGTGTCTGGCGCGGGATGAGGGGAGCATGGATCGAAGCTTCAGGCTGCGTCGTCGACGGTTCGTTCACCGGCTCTCTGTCCTTGCCGCGGCAGGAGCGATCGGAGTCGTGGGTCTCGCTTCGTGCGGAGGACCCGAACTGAGCATCGATGATCGACGGCATGTCTGTTCCGGGAGCGACTCGCGGTATTGCAACGAGGTGACGGATCATCCTGGTGCGTACGCGCCGGCGCACGGTCGGTTGTTCTGCGAGGTGGAGCAATTGCGCGAGCAGATCGAAGGCGGCGAGATCGGAACTGATGAGGCGATGAAGCGTCTGCCGGAGTGGGCGGATCGCACGATTCAGGATGGAGCGCCGGCCACCCTGGACGTCCGAAGTGTCCCTGTCGAGGTCGCTCCTGAGCGGGACGATGCGATGGCGCGAGTGACACGTGATGTTGGTGGCGATCAGGGATGAGGTGATTATTGGAGGTGCGTCCAGTCGACGAGTCAGGAGATGCTCGAGAAGGAGCTCGACGGCCCTCTGGAAGTTGATGAGTGACGCCGTCAATCTCGCGGTGACGTGCGAGGCGGCACGACCCGCAGTCTGAGATCCTGTCGGCCATTCTGAGAGGCAGGGCCAGGTCAGAGTGTGTTTGGCGTGTCCCGGGTCCTCGCTTGTCACCTGTGTCACACTGTCGTCCGTCCCTGTTGCCGACACGGGGATCGACGGTGATCCCGGACGGTCCTCGGGGAGTGATGACGCATGGCCGACGATACGCGGACGACCTCCGCCGCCGACCCCTCCGATCCTTCAGGCCCCTCCGGAGAGCCGCCCCGCCGTTCGCTGTGGCGACGCTATCTGGACATCCCGCTGATCTGGAAGCTCGCCGTCGCACTGGTGCTCGGCGTCGTCGCCGGACTGACGGTGGGCGAGCCGATCACGGTCATCGAACCGCTCGGTGACATCTTCCTGCGGCTGCTGTCCATGCTGGTCATGCCGCTGATCCTCCTCACCCTCGTCTCCGGAGTCGCCTCCGTCTCGCCCACGACGCTCGGGCGCATCGGCGGCAAGGCCTTCATCTATTACCTGGTGACCACCGCCTTCGCGATGGCCGCCGGCATCGGGCTGGCGCTGCTGATCTCGCCCGGCGCCGGGCTGACCCTGGACGGCACCGAGGAGGTCGAGGAGCAGTCCGCGCCGCCGCTGTCCCAGGTGATCACCGACATCGTGCCGGAGAATATCTTCGCCGCCCTCGCCGACGGGCGTGTCCTCGCGGTGATGTTCTTCGCGCTGGTGGCCGGCGTCGCCCTGGCCTTCCTGCAGGACAGCGGGGAGGAGCGGCTCTCCTCGCTCGCCGCGGACCTGCGGCGCGTCGTCGACGGCGGCGTCGAGCTGGTGTTCCTCATCATCCGTGGCGTGCTGCAGTACTCGCCGATCGGCGTCTTCGCACTGATCGCCGTGGTGGTCGGCGAGACCGGCGCCGACGCGCTGCTGCCGCTGGCCAAGCTCACCGGCGTCGTCTACGGCGGCATCGCCGTCCAGATCGTGGTCTACACGGTGATCCTGCTGCTCTTCCGCGCTCCGATCGGCCGGTTCTTCCGTGCGGCCAAGGAGCCGATGCTCACCGGCTTCGTCACCCGATCCTCCAGCGGGACGCTGCCGGTCACCAGCCAGGCGGCCGAGAAGCTGGGCGTGGGCAAGGGCGTCTACTCCTTCACCCTGCCGCTGGGCGCGACGATCAACATGGACGGCACCGCCATCTACGTCGGTGCGGCCACCGTCTTCGTCGCCGACGTCACCGGGGCCCAGCTCACCCTCGCGCAGCTGGCCACCGTCGCCGCCGTCGGGGTGCTGGCCTCCGTGGGCACCGCCGGAGTCCCCGGCGCGGGACTGATCATGCTCACCATGGCGGTGACCTCGGCCGGGCTGCCGATGGGCCCGGTCGCCCTGGTCGCCGGCATCGACGCGATCCTTGACATGGGGAGGACGGTCTGCAACGTCACCGGCGACCTGACCGGCACCCGCGTCATCGCGAAGACCGAGAAGGGGATGCTCGCCGAGGATGCCGGAAGAGCACGGCCGGGCTCCGCCGTCGAGCGGGAGGAGGCGCCTGGGAGTCCGCGGATTCGATAGGCTCGTCTTCAGACGCACAAGCCCTGGCGAAAGGCGGAGGACCCCATGACCACACTGGTCGTCACGGCGAGCAAGCATGGCTCGACGGCGGAGATCGGCGAACGTATCGCCACCACGCTGAGCGCCCGCGGCGTCGCCGCCCATGCCAAGGACGTCTCGGCGGCCGGGCCGTGGCTCTACGAGGCCGACAACGTCGTCGTCGGCATGCCGGTGTACCGCCAGAAGCTGCACGGGGCAGGAACCATGTTCCTGGACAGCAACCGCACCGAACTGTCCGGCAAGCCGCTGTTCCTCTTCGCCGTCGGCGGCGGCCCGGTGCTGGACGCCTCGATGGAGGCGCGGCTGAAGCAGCATCCCCACCGCGAGGTGGTCTACTTCCTCGGGGCGATCGACGCGTCGAAGCTCAGCCTCGTCGAGAAGCTGCAGCTGAAGGTCGCCCAGGCGCCGACCGACGCCGACCTGCGCGACTGGCCGGCGATCGAGGACTGGGCGAACTCGCTGCTGGCCTACGGCGTGAGCTGAGCTCGTCGGCCGGCTCTGCTCCCGGCTCCGGCCCCGCATACAGCGATGGCTCTGGAGCTCGGGCCGGATTCTCTCTCGTATCGAGGGAGTTCAGGCCCGAACTCCAGAGCCATCACTCGGTCTGCCGAGTCAGCCCTGCGCGTCGAGCTCGGCGAGCACGCGGGCGACCACCGCGTCGGTGGAGAGCCCGTAGCGGTCGTGCAGCGTCGGCAGCGCGCCGGCGTCGAGGAACTCGTCCGGCAGGGCGATCGGGGTGACCGGCCTGCCGACCGGCCGCCGGGCCATCGCTGCGGCCACGGACTCGAAAAGGCCGCCGACCACAGTATGGTTTTCGCAGGTCAGCGTCATTCGCGGCGTGTCAATCGCGTCCAGCACAGTCTCGGCGTCGAAGGGCTTGATCGTCGGGCAGTGCAGCACGGCGACGTCGACCGAGTGCTCGGTCAGCTTCTCCGCGGCCAGCAGCGCCCGCATGGTCATCAGGCCGCTGGAGACCAGCAGCACGTCCTCGCCGGGGCGGACCACTTTGGCCTTGCCGAGCTCGAAGCTGTAGTCGTACTCGTGCAGCACCCGCGGCACGGCCCCGCGGAGCAGGCGGGTGTAGCTGGCGCCGGGAGCGGCGGCCAGCTGCGGGACGGCCTGCTCGATGTCGAGAGCGTCGGCCGGGTCGACGATCGTCAGATCCGGCATGCCGCGCAGGATCGCCATGTCCTCGAAAGCCTGGTGCGAAGGGCCGTAGCCGGTGGTCAGGCCCGGCAGGGCGGCCATCACATTGACGTTCAGACCCGGTTCGGCGATGTCCAGGCACAGGAAGTCGTAGGCCCGGCGGGTGGCGAAGACCGAGTAGGTCGTCACGAAGGGCAGCAGCCCGGTCTGGGCCATGCCGGCCGCGGCTCCGAAGGCCAGCTGCTCGGCCATGCCCATCTGGTAGTACCGGTCCGGGTGCTCCTCGCCGAAGACGTGCAGATCGGTGTACTTGCCCAGATCGGCGGTGACCCCGACGACGCGCTCGTCGTCGGCGGCGACGGCGTTGAGCGCATGGCCGAAGGGCGCGCGGGTGGTCTCCACGCCGGCATCGGCGATCGAGGCGATCATCGCGGCCGACCGCTTCGGCGCCTGCGCGGCCGTGGTCGAAGTGCTCGAGGTGCTCATCGGACGTCCTCCTCGGTCTCGTCGGACTCATTGGCGTCAGACGCGCGGCCGGCGGCCAGCTGCTCCTTGCAGAGGCCCCACTCGTCGTCGGCGATCTTCATGAAGTGCAGCTTCTCCCGGCTCTCCAGCATCGGAACCCCCTTGCCCATCACGGTGTCGCAGAGGATCACGTGCGGCCGTCCGGTGGCGTCGGCCTGCTCACGGGCGGCGTCGAAGGCGCGGATCAGCTCCTCGGGATCGTTGCCGTCCACGCGCTGGGCGTGCCAGCCGAAGGACTCCCAGCGTTCGACCTGCGGCTCGGTGGGCAGCACCTCGGCAGTCGGTCCGTCAGCCTGCATGCCGTTCATGTCCACCACGGCGACCAGGTTGCCCAGCTGGAAATGTGAGGCGCTCATCGCCGCCTCCCAGGTGGCGCCCTCGTCGAGCTCGCCGTCGGAGAGCAGGTTGTAGACGAGCTGCTCCTCGCGCCCCTGATGCCGCAGGCTCAGCGCCATGCCGACGGCGACGCCGAGACCGTGGCCCAGCGAGCCGCCGGAGATCTCCATGCCCGGGGTGTAGGTGGACATGCCTGACATGGGCAGTCGCGACCCGTCGGCGGCGTAGCTCTCCAGCTCCTCGCGCTCGATGGTCCCGGCCTCGGCGAGTGCGGAGTACAGCGCCAGGGCGTAGTGGCCGATGGAGAGCAGGAATCGGTCGCGGTCCTCCCACTCGGGATCGGCCGGGTCCAGGCGCAGCTGGTCGGTGTAGGCGACGGCGAGCACGTCGGCGACGCCGAGCCCCTGGCCGACGTAGCCGCCGCCCTGGGCCTCGCCCTGCTCGAGGACGCCCAGCCGGATCCGATGGGCGGCCTCCTGGGCACTCTTGATCCTGACGTCCAGGCCGCGGTCGCCCATCGGGGCCCGCGCGGCCGGCTGCGGTGCGGTGTTCATAGAGATCCTTCCTGTACGGAGGCGGGGGACGTTCCGCCGACGGTGCGGCCCGCGGCGTCGCGGGAGCTGGGGGAGGCGTGCTCGGCGAGGATCGCGAGGATGCGCCGTCGGGCGTCGGCGGCGTCGGCCTCGCGGTCGGCCTCGGCGACGTCGTGGGTCTCCAGCTCGAGGATGTAGCTGCCGGAGTAGCCGGCGTCCTCCAGAGCGCCGATGACGCCGGGGAAGTCCACCTGACCTCGGCCGATGCCGAGGTTCAGATCCCCCGGCACCGCGTCGCGCAGGTGGACCCGCTCCACCCGCGCGGCGCAGCGACGCAGCCAGGCCACCGGGTCCTCGGCAGAGGCGACGATGTGCGAGACGTCGAAGAGCAGTCCGGCCGTCTCCTGACCGAGCGCGTCGAGGACCGCCTGGGCCCGCTGGACCGAGTGCACGAAGCGGCGGTGGTGCAGCACCTCGACCAGCAGGCGCACGTCCTGCTCGGCGCAGAGCGCCGCGAGCCGCTCGAGGTTGGCCACGAGGCGGGCCAGGTCCTCCTCGACGTCGGCGAACGGCTCCCAGCTCGCCCGGCCGGCGGGCACGATGAGTGCTCCGCCGGAGGCCGCGGCCAGCCGGATCAGCGGCCGCGCGACCTCGGCGAGGTCCGCCGCGGAGAGCGCCGGGTCGTTGAAGTCGCCGAGGTCGGCGTTCACCGCCCCGGCGTGCAGCCCGTGGCCCGACAGGGTCTCGGCGACAGTCGCCGGTTCGCCGGCGTAGGGCACCGGGATGTGGTCCACCACCGCCGGGATCGCCCCGAGGTCGACGTCGACGGTGCCCAGCCCGGCGATGATCTCCAGGGCTTCGTCCAGCTCAAGCTGCCGGAAGCTGATGGTGGAGATCCCCACCCGGTCTCGGAGCGCCTCCTGCTGCCTCTGCTGTTCGGCCGGTGTCCGCGGATCAGGCAATGTAGGCTCCGCCGTTGATGTTGTGGGTGCCGCCGGTGATGTAGCCGGCCTCGGTGCCGGAGAGCCAGACTGCCAGCGCGCCGATCTCCGCCGCGGAGGCCTGGCGCTTCATCGGCACCGACTCGGACAGCCGGGCCTCGTTCTCCTCGTCGGAGTCCTCGGCACGGATGTCGGTGTCGACCACCCCCGGAGAGATGGCGTTGACCGAGATGCCGTGCTCCGCGACCTCGCGGGCGAGCGAGCGGGTCAGGCCCAGCACGCCGGCTTTGGCCGCGGAGTAGGGCGTCTTGGAGAAGACCCCGCCGCCCTGCTGCGCGGAGACCGAGGACATGGTCACGACGCGGCCGTAGCCGCCGTCGATCATGTCCTGCAGGAAGGCCTGGCAGGTGAAGAACGTGCCGGTGAGGTTGACGTCGAGGACCTTGTGCCAGAGCTCCTCGTCGACCTCGAGGAAGGGCACCGGCGAAGGCATCCCGGCGATGGTCGCCAGCGCGCCGACGGGCGGCAGCTCAGCGGAGCGCACGAACTCGGCCGCGGCGAACACCGAGTCCCGCGAGGTGACGTCGGCGGCGACGCCCAGCGTCGGCACGCCGGTGCGCGCGGCGATGTCCTCGGCCGCGGCGCGGGCGCCGTCGCCTTCGAGGTCCAGCAGAGCCACGGCCCAGCCCTCCTCGGCGTAGCGGAGGGCCGTGGCGCGGCCGATGCCGCGGGGCGAGGCCGCGCCGGTGACGACGGCGGTGCGCTGCGGATCGGGGGCGGTGGTGCGGTGGGACATGCGTCTTCCTTCCTCAGGTGTCTTCAGCTGGGTTCAGCTGTCTTCAGGGGTGCTGCGGGGGTCGGAGTGCACGGCCGGCGCTCAGAGCGTGACCAGCAACGAGGGGACATAGGCGACGAGCAGAAGCACCAGCAGCGCGACCGCGTAGAACGGCAGCAGCGCCCGCACTGTCTGCTCGACCGGGACCTCGCCGATGGACGAGGAGATGTAGAGCGTGGTGCCCACCGGCGGAGTGAACAGACCCACGGCGAGGCTGAGGACCATGACCACGCCCAGGTGCACCGGATCCATGCCGATGCTCCCGGCCAGCGGCATCAGCACCGGGGTGAGCAGCAGGATCGCCGGCGACATGTCCAGGAACATGCCCACGAGGAGCAGCAGCACGATCATCGCCAGGACGACCAGCCACGGCGCTCCGATGCTCTCCAGCACCAGGTCGGCGAGCTGCTGCGGGACCTCCTGGACGGTGAGCAGCCAGCTCAGCGCCGAGGAGGTCATGATCAGCAGCATCACCACGCCGGTGGCCGAGGCGGTCGAGACCAGCGACTGGATGAAGCTGCGCAGCGACAGGTCCCGGTAGATGGTCAGCCGCAGCACCACCGCATACAGCGCGGCGAGCACCGAGACTTCGGTGACGGTGGCGACGCCGTAGAGCAGCACCAGCCGGATCATCAGCACCGGCAGCACGATCGCCGGCAGGGCCAGCAGCAGATCCTTCGCCAGCCGCTTCGGCGTCAGCTTCGCCCGCACGCGGGGGAATCCGTGCTTGAAGGCGGCGTACCAGCAGGCGATCAGCATGCCGACCGCCAGGATGAGCCCGGGCACGACGCCGGCGGCGAAGACGGCCGCCACGGAGGCGCCGGAGGTCGCGGCGAAGAGGATCATCGGGATCGACGGCGGGATGATGACGCCGAGGATCGACGTCGAGGAGTTCACCGCCGCGGCGTAGGAGGGGGAGTAGCCCACCTGCTTGGACCAGGGGATGAGCACCCGGCCGAGTCCGGAGGCATCGGCGACCGCCGAGCCGGAGACGCCGGAGAAGACCAGCGAGGTGACCACGCTGGACTGGCCGACGCCGCCGCGGAAGCGGCCGACCAGTCGGGTGGCGAGGCCGATGACCTGCCGGCCGAGCGTGCCGTTGGCCAGCAGATCGGCGGTGAGGATGAAGAACGGGATGGCCAGCAGCAGGAAGTCCCCGGTGGGCTGGAAGGAGGCCTGCGCGGCCACCTGCAGCGGGAAGTCGCCGATGAGCAGCAGGCCCAGCAGGGTCGAAACCAGGATGGCGAAGGCCACCGGCAGCCCCACGGCCAACAGCGCCAGCAGCGCGACGAGGGCGATCAGGATCTCAGACACCGTGGACCTCCTCAGGGGCCGATCCCGCGGGACCGGGGACGGCTTCGGAGCCGCCGCGGGCGATGTGGACGGCTCGCGCGAGGCTCTGCACCGTCAGTGCGATGGTCATCAGGATGAAGGCGGCGAAGCTGCCCATGCGCGGCCAGCCCAGGATGGGCGTGACCTGCTCCACCAACGGGCCCAGCAGCGGCACGCACAGCATCGTCACCAGGGCGAAGAGCAGTCCGGAGGCCGTCCAGACGCCGACTTCGACGCCGCGGCGGGCGCCCGGGCGGAGCCGGGTGATCAGGAAGTCCACGGCGATGTGCCCGCCCAGCGACATGGCCACGATCACTCCGCCGGCGATGATCCACGGATACAGGTAGGCGGGAAGTTCAGTGGCGAAGTCCATCGACGAGCCGGTCAGGTAGCGCAGCCCGACCGAGAGCAGCAGCAGCGCCCAGACGATCAGCAGCGAGACGACGGCTAGGGTCGCTCCGAGGCGCCGGAGGGCCTCATTGACGGGGTCGGTGCCGCGCGGCGTCGCGACCTCGAAGTCGGGACGGTCGATGGCGGCGAGGTCGGCGTCGGAGAGGAAGCGCTCGCCGTCGCGCGCCGCGCGGCGAGGGGCGGTGTCGTTCACTGGTCCTCCTCCTGGTGGTCGTCGCGGGTCGCGTCGGCGGCCGCGGTGATCTGCTCGTAGAAGTCCGGGTGCTTCTCCCGCCAGGTCGCGTAGACGTCGCGGGTCGCCTCGCGGAAGGCGTCGCGGTCCGGCTCGGTGACCTCGAGGGTCTCGGCGTACTCGGCGTTGATCTCCTCGGTCTGCTCGGCCATCAGTTCGCGCTGGTGGTCGCGGGCCGCGCGGGCCTGCTCGGTGAGCAGGCGCTGATCCTCCGCCGAGAGCGTCGCCCAGGTCTGGGTGGAGACGACGAAGGGGTTCAGCTCGTATTTGTGCCCGGTGTGCGCCAGATGCTCCTGGACTTCGTGCAGCGAGGAGGAGTGGATGTTCACCACCGGGTTCTCCTGGCCGTCGACGGCGCCCTGGCGCAGTCCGAGGTAGAGCTCGCCGAAGTCCATCGGCGTCGGCGAAGCGCCCAGCGACTCGAAGATGTCGATGGTCATCGGGTCGTCCGGCGTGCGGATCTTCAGGCCCTGCACGTCCTCGGGCGACTCGATCGGCCGGACGCTGTTGGTGATGTCGCGGGTGCCGTTGTCCCACCAGGCGAGCACGTGGTAGCCGCGCTCCTCGGCCTTCTCTGCGAGGGCGTCGCCGACCTCGCCGTCGAGGACCTCGTAGGCGTGGGCGCTGTCCTCGAAGAGGAACGGCAGACCGACCAGGTTGGCCTCCGGGACGATCGAGGTGAACGGCCCCTGGGAGTTGACGGACATGTCCAGAGTGCCCGAGGCGACGGAGAGCAGCATCTCGGAATCCGAGCCGAGTGCCTCCGAGCCGAGGACCTGGACCTCCAGGCGCTGGTCGGTCTCCTCGGCGACGCGCTCGCTGAACTGCTCGGCGGCGATCGAGCGGGGATTGCCCGGTGCGGCGCCGTGGCCGAGCAGCAGGCGGCGGGAGTCGTCCTCGGAGCCGGGGGTCGCCGTCCCGCAGGCGGGCAGCGAGACCAGGCCGACGACGGCCGCGGCCGCGACGAGCGTCCGGCGCAGACGACGTCGAGGGCCGGTCAGCGAGCGGGCGGCGGGTGATGGGCTCCCGAGTGCGGCGTCGCGACCCGGGGCAGGTGATGAGGGTGTCACCGGTGACCTCCTCGACGGTGGGAGCGGGCGACGGCGGCCGCCCGCGGGGATGAGTCGATGTGCGGCCGGTCGGTCCTCCGGAGCGAGGGCGTGCCTGCCGTCACGTGGTGCGGATCACCATCCTGCGCGATTAGACGTTGACTGTCAACAGTCACCAGATGGTTGTCGACTGGATGCGTGATCAGGGCGCGCAGACGACGACGGGCCGCCTGCTCGCGGCAGGCGGCCCGTGGGTCTCGTGCGGGGGGGCGGGGAAGGGGCGGCGCGGTCAGCTGCTCCAGCGCCGCGCGGCGTCGTCCATATGGGAGAAGAACGCGCTGCGGGCGGCAGTCCGGTCTTCGGCGGCGATCGCCTCGATGAGCGGGCTGTGGTGGTCGGAGTCCATGATGTCGACGGGGTCGCCCTGCCCGGGGGAGAACATCACCACGCGCATGCGATCCTCCAGGTCCTTCCAGGTGTCCAACAGTGTCGCGTTGCCCGAGAGTTCGCAGATCCGCTGGTGGAAGGCGAGGTCGCGGCGCAGGCGCTCGAGATAGTCGACGGCGTCGCCCTTGGCCGGCGGCAGCAGGTCGCGCAGCTGCGCGGCGGCCGCGCCGGCCTCGCCGCGGGCGATGATCTCGTCGACGGCCAGGGACTCCAGTGCGGCGCGGACCTGGAAGATCTCGCGGATCTCGGCGGCGTCGAGCCGGCGCACCCGGACCTGGCCGCGCGGGTCGCTGCTGACCAGTCCGGCCTGCTCCAGGGAGCGGAGTCCCTCGCGCACGGTGCCGCGGGAGACTCCGTAGCTCTCGGCGAGCTCGGTCTCCACCAGGTGATCGCCCGGAGTGAAGGTGCCGTCGAGGATCGCTCCGCGGAGTGATTCGAGCACCTGTTCGCGCAGCGTGGTGCGGGACAGCTTCGGCAGACTCTTCGTCGACATGTCTCCAGCGTAGCGGGCAAGTGTCGACTGTCGACTATCGACGGCTCGCTCGGATGTCGATCCGACGGCGCGCACCTGAGAATCGCCGTGCACGGAAGGTCGCTGACCTGCATGAACATATGTGCTTGACGCATGTGCGGATCGTCGTAGCATGGAATCTGTGACTCGCCTCATGAGATGTGGGTCACTGGCGTCATCACTGTCGCCATCCCTGTCGCTGCCGACTCACCGGCATTCCCCGAGGAGTATCCATGAGCACCGCCCCCGAGACCCGCCCGAGCGAGACTTCGGCGGACTCCGCCCTGCCGGAGACGATGCGCGCCGTCGTCGTCCACGGCCCCGGCGACTACCGCCTGACCACCCGCGAC
>NZ_WIAX01000015.1 GCF_009467795.1 Nesterenkonia halophila | reverse complement strand
GTCGCGGGTGGTCAGGCGGTAGTCGCCGGGGCCGTGGACGACGACGGCGCGCATCGTCTCCGGCAGGGCGGAGCCCGTCTCGGAGGCCTGGGTGTCGGAGGCTGGAGAGGCGGTCATGAGAAGCTCCTCGGATCAGGTGCGGTGAGCGGGGATCTGCCTGTGATGTGAGGTGCATCACGTGAAGCGGGTCACGTCCTATAGTAGACCCCCTGGAACACGTGTCAAGCACATATGTTCACAGCTCGCGTCGGCGTGTCCGTCCTCGTCCGCGGCGGTGACATATGGAGGTGCCGCGGTCTTCCGTCATCGGGCTACTATGGAGTCATGAGCACCGCGCAGAAGTCAGAGCCCGGGCCGCGGACCTCGGCCCTGTACATCGCCCGAGCGGAGAACCAGGGCGGCACCGACGGCACGGTGCAGGTGGAGAACGGTCCGGTGCTGCGCACCGCCTCGCCGGCGGATCCCCACCGCGGGCCGGACTCGGGGTTCGACCCCGAGCAGTTCGTGGCCATGGCCTGGAGCACCTGCCTGAACGCCACGCTGGAGAAGGTGCTCGACGAGCACGGCCTGGAGAACGACTCGCGGGTGCGCGTCGAAGTCGAGCTGCACCGCGAGGCGGAGGCGCCCGGGTATCGCTTCGAGCCCACCGCCGTCGTCGCCATCGAGGGGCTCGACGAGGACCGCGCGCGCGAACTGGCCGACGAGGCCCACGCGCGCTGCCCGGTCTCCAAGCTGCTCTCCGGCCCGGACGTGAGCACGATGCGGGTGGAGGAATTCTCCGCCGGAGCCTGATGTTCGCCTCCAGGTGAGCGAACCACCCATGATCGAGCTCGCCGGAGTCTCCAAGACCTACCGGCGGGGCGGAGACGAGGCGCCGGCGCTGCATGACGTCAGCCTGACCGTCGCGCGCGGCGAGATGCTCGGCGTCGTCGGCGAGTCCGGGTCCGGCAAATCCACGCTGCTGCGGCTGATCAATCATCTCGAGGCGCCGACCGCCGGGACGGTGCACGTCGACGGCGAGGACCTCGCGAGGCTCGCGCCGCGGGCCCGACGGCGTCGACGGCGCCGGATCGGCATGGTCTTCCAGCAGTTCAACCTGCTGGCCAACAAGACCGCCGCCGCCAATGTGGCCCTGCCGCTGGCGCTGCAGCGCCGCCGCGACGCCGAGCATGTCCGGCGGATGCTGGAGTTCGTCGGCATGGCCGACCATGCGGCGTCGTACCCCGCCCAGCTCTCCGGCGGCCAGCAGCAGCGAGTGGCCATCGCCCGCGCGCTGTCCACCGATCCGCACCTGTTGCTCTGCGACGAACCGACCTCCGCCCTGGACGACCACCACGCGTCCGAGGTTATGGAGACCCTGGCGGCCGTCCGCCGGGAGCTGGACACCACGATCGTGCTGGTCAGCCACGAGCTCGACGTCGTCCGGGGCTCCTGCGACCGCGCGGCGATCCTGGAGGAGGGGCGTCTGACGGGCGTGGCCGACGTCGTCGCCCCTCCGCCGGCGCAGACCTTCAGCTCCTACGCCGCCCGCGTCCGTCATGTCCTGGAGGGCGGCTCGGATCGACGGGAGTCGGAGCTCCGGGAGCCCCGCGAGGCTAGAGAAGCCGCTGCGGCCCGTGAGGAGGGCGCGGCGTGATGGAGCTCCTCGACGCCGTGGGCGAGAGTCTGGCCTCCCGCCGCGGCGAGATCATCCAGGCCGTCGTCGAGACGATCGCGATGATCGGCAATGCGCTGCTGGCCGCCGTGCTGGTCGGGCTTCCCGGCGGGACGCTGCTGTACCTGACGCGGCCGGCCGGCCCGCATCCGCGGCGCACGCTGCACGCGGCGCTCGACGCGGCGGTCAACGTCGTCCGTTCCGTGCCGTTCCTGCTCTTCGTCGTCGCGCTGATCCCCTTCACCCGGTGGCTGCTGGGGACCTCCTTCGGCACGCTGGCGGCCTCGGTGCCGCTGGCCTTCGTCGCCGCCGCCCTCTACGCGCGCTTCAGCGAGCAGACGCTGCTGGAGATCCCGCCGCAGACCGTCGAGCTCAGCCGCGCGCTGGGGGCGAGCACCTGGCAGCTGATCACCCGGTTCCTCTACCCCGAGGCCCGCTCGGGCCTGGTGCTGAGCCTGACCACGGTGACCATCAGCCTGATCTCGTACTCGACGATCATGGGCGTGGTCGGCGGCGGAGGCGTCGGCGACTTCGCCATCCGCTACGGCTACCAGGCCTACGAGCCCGAGCTGATGTACAGCACCATCCTGATCATGGTCGTCATCGTCATGCTGATCCAGGCGGCCGGCACCCAGCTCGCTCGGCGCCTGGACCGGCGCGGGCGCTGAGCGCCCGCGCCGCACCCGACGACTCGATCACTGCACCCCACGACGAGGAGAATCCCCGCCCATGTCATCCCGCCTGTCCGCCCCGCTGATCGCCGCCGCGACCTCGGCCGTCCTGCTGCTGACCTCCTGCGGCGCCGGCTCGACCGACTCCGCCGCCGAGGGCGACCAGGTCATCCGCGTCGCCTCGCACATGCCGCCGATGACCGACGTCGTCGAACTCGCCTCCGAAGCCGCCGCCGAGGACGGCTGGGACGTCGAGCTCGTCCGCGTCAACGACAACGTCCAGTACAACCGGCTGCTGGTCGACGGCGAGGTCGACGCCAGCTTCGCCCAGCACGAGCCCTACATGGAGAGGTTCAACGAGGAGAACGACGCCGACCTGACGGCGATCGCCCCGATCTACGACGCCAAGGTCGGCTTCTACTCCCGGGACTACGACGACGTCGCCGACATCCCCGACGGCGCGAAGGTCGCCCTGCCCAACGACATCTCCAACGAGGGCCGGGCCCTGGCCATCCTCGACGAGCAGGGGCTGATCACCCTGCGCGAGGGTGTGGGCTTCGAGGGCCGCCTCTCCGACGTCGAACAGAACCCGCATGACTTCGAGTGGGTGCAGGTCGACCTGCTGAACCTGGCCTCCGCCTACGAGGAGGACGACGTCGCCCTGGTCTACAACTATCCGACCTACATCTCCAAAGTCGGTCTGACTCCGGAGGACGCCCTCTTCCTGGAGGAGACCGTCGATCAGCGATTCTCCATCTCGCTGGTCGCCCGTGCCGAGGACGAGGAGTCGGAGAAGATCCAGGCGCTGCACGAGGCGATGACCGGCGAGGAGGTCCGCGACTTCCTCGCCGAGGAGCACTCGGCCACGCTGCTGCCGGCGTTCTGAGCGGCGCAGAGCCGGCACGGTGGCCGTGCACCGACTCCGGAGGTCGCCGCGGCCTGTGTCCAGGCTGGGTGATCTCGCGTGCCCGCCGTCGGCCCGTGGACACGGCGACGCCCGCCCGCCGACGTGACGTCGACGAGCGGGCGTCGATGCGGGCCCGAGGGTGAGGTTGGGTCCCCTCAGGCTCGGCGCTGGTCGTGATCCTGGATCAGAGGACGCCGCCCAGCAGGCCGAGCACAGTGCTCAGCAGGCCGCCGGCGATGCCCAGGACGGGGGAGAGAAGTCCGCTCATGATGATTTCACCTTTCTCGAGATTCTTTCTGACGTCAGTGTCGACGGGGAGCCGGCGGCTGTGCCGCCGTCCGCGCCGACGGATCCATCGTGGCGGGCAAAGGTGAACGGAACCTGAACGTGAGGAGAGTCTCGCGGAACTGTCCTCCCCGGTCAGCGCAACATCCATGCGTCATTGCTCGCGACGACGGGGCTCTGGGCGACATGGTCGACGAGCCGGCGCCCAGCGGGCTCCGGGCGTGTCGGAAGGTCGCGTCCGGTCGCCGCCCGGCCCAGCGACGAGGCGTCCTCGCTGGGCCGGAACATCACCGGCTCAGGCGACGGCCGCGCGCAGCTCCTCGGCCGCCGAGCCGATGTCCTCGGCCGAGTACAGGGCGCCGCCGGCGACGGCGATCTGCGCTCCGGCGGCCTTCACGTCGCCGGCAGTGCTCGAGCTGACGCCTCCGGCGACGGAGAACGGCACGCCGGCGGATCGTCCGGCGGCGAGCAGGCCGTCCAGCGAGTAGCCCTCCTGGGCCTGCTCGTCCAGGCCGGCGTGCATCTCCACGAACTCGGCGCCGAGCTCGACGGCCTGCTGGGCGCGGAGGGCCTTGTCCTCCACACCGATGAGGTCGACCACCACGCCCTTGCCGTGGCGGGTCGCGGTCTCGACCGCGCCGGCGATGGTGCTGTCGTCGGCGGTGCCGAGCACGGTGACCAGGTCCGCGCCGGCGTCGAAGGCGATCTCGGCCTCCAGCCCGCCGGCGTCCATCGTCTTCAGGTCGGCCAGGATGATCTTGTCCGGGTGCGCGGCCTTCACCGCCGTGACGGCGGCGAGTCCCTCGCTCTTGATGAGCGGGGTGCCGAGCTCGAGGATGTCGACGTGCGGGGCCGCCGCGGCGGCCCACTCCAGGGCCTGGGCGGTGGTCAGGGTGTCCATGGCGAACTGGATCTTCATCGGGGTCTGCATCAGAGGTCTCCTTCAGCGGGGTCGGGGAGGGCGGGATCGGGCCGGCGAGCGTGCCGGCGGGTCATTCGAGGTTCGCGTGGTACGGCCAGAGGTCGTCGCCGGTGAGGCCGCTGCGACGCCACAGCGCGTGGAAGATCGCATCGCCGAGCAGCGCCACGCTCTGTTCGAAGAGGCCTCCGGCGTACTGCGCGGAGACGGCGCCGCTGCGGTCGAGCTTCTGCGCGGCGGGCACGACCACGGCGGCGTCGGCGAGCTCGGTCAGCGGAGAGCCGGGCGTGGCGGTGACGGCGGCGACGCGCGCACCGGCCGAGCGGGCCTTCTCCGCCGACCGCAGCACGCCGCCGGTGGTGCCGGAGCCGCTGGCGGTCAGCAGCACGTCGCCGGGGCGGATCGCCGGGGCGGTCGTCTCGCCGACGACGTGGACGGTCCGGCCCAGGTGCATCAGACGCATCGCGGTCATCCGCAGGGCGAAGCCCGAGCGTCCGGCGGCCAGCACGAAGACCCGGTCGGCGTCGTCGACGACGCGGGCGAGGTGCTCCAGCGCCTCGGGGGCGAGGGCCAGGGCCTCGACGGTGCTGGTCAGCTCGGCGGTGATCGTCCGGAGGGCGCCGGCGACGGCGGTGTCGTCGGCGTCCGCCGGAGCGGAGGCGGGGCTCATGGCAGCGGGGGCGACAGTGGTGTCGGTGTCCATGGAGACGATCCTGCCGGTGTGAGCGCCGTCGCACAGTCCCTCGAACGTCCAGGCGACCTGCCCGTTCGGGCAGGTCGGATAGTCTGGAGGCATGTCGGAGAACTCACCGGAGGCGCCCGAGTCGGCCGACCGGCTCCGGGCGTCCCGTCACACCCGGGCCCTCTCGGAGCTGGCGGATCGCCACGCGGTGACGCTGGAGTCGCTGCTGGCCGCCCTGCGCTCGCCCCGTCTCGGAGACCGCGAGGCGCGGGAGGCCGCGATCACCGTCGCGGCCTCCGCTCTGGTGGAGATGCGCTCGGCGGAGAAGCAGGGGGCGGATCTGCTGGAGCCGGTCACCGGCGCCTTCGCCCAGCTGAAGTCCGAGCTCCGTCCGATGATGCGCTACGGCCGCGTCGCCGTGGAGTTCGTCGAGCCGCCGTCCAACGGGCGCGCGCTGCCCGGAGATGTGGCCCATGCGGCGCGGGCCGTGGTCCGCAGCGCCGTGCTGACCCTGGTGGACTCCGCGAACGCGCGGCGGGTCAGGGTCCACTGGGACTGCGACGGACGCCATCTGCTGATGCACCTGCGCGACGACGGCGACGGCGAGCTCGACGCCCATGACGACGCGCTGCGTCCGATCGCGGATCACGTGAGCGTCTTCGAGGGCCGGCTGGAGGTCGAATCGACCCTCGGCTGGGGCACGGAGATCAGCATCGCCGTCCCGCTGGATCCGGTGCCGGCGCCGCTGGCCGTCGACGACCTCGGCGACCTCAGCCGGCGCGAGGCCGAAGTTTTGCAGCATCTCGGCCGCGGCGCGCGGAACGCGGAGATCGCCGAGGAACTGGGGATCAGCGGGCACACGGTGAAGTTCCACACCTCGAACCTGCTGCGCAAGACGGGAGCCCGCAGCCGCGCCGAGCTGATCGCGCTGCTGCGCTGACCGGTCGGCCGCGGGCCGTCAGTCGCGCAGCGCCTGGAGCGCGGTCCGCATCGCCTGAGGCAGTCGGCACGGCCGGCCGGTCTCCCGGTCGACGGTGACGATGGTCGTCGACGCGGTCACGCGCGGGGCGTCCTCGCCGTCGGCGCAGACCGCATAGCCGATCGTGCAGCTGGCCGCCGAGACTGTCGGGACGGTCAGCTCGACGGTGATCGGGGAGTGCTCGTAGTCCAGCTGCCGGCGGTAGGTCACCTGCAGGTCGGCGACCACCGACCACACCGGCGAGTCCGCCGCGAGCCGCGGGAAGGCGCCGTCGCCGGAGTCCGGAGCCCAGAGACCGCGGGTGCGGGCCTCCTCCAGCAGGCGCACGACGGCGGCATTGTTGACGTGGCCGAAGGCGTCCAGATCGCCCCAGCGCAGGTCCAGTCGCACCGGGATGCCGGTCATCGCAGTCTCCTGTCTCATGCGGTGTGCACGCGACGGGCGCCGCCGCGGACGTTGTGCCGCAGTCCGTCTGATCAGGGGCGACGGCGTGCCGTCGGCGGAGTCCGTCACAGAGGGACATCTGCGGAATGTCGGGGACATGCCCGGCTGTTAGCGTACAAGGTCCTTCAGCGCCCGCCTGAACACATCTGACGAGGAAGTCCATCATGATCCGTCGTTCCATCGCCGTCACCGCAGCCGCCGTCGCCGTGCTCGCCACCGCCGCCTGCGGCGAGCCGCAGACCCGCGGAGACGCGGGAGATTCCGAGTCCTCCGCCGAGCCGGTGACCCTCGAAGAGGTCCAGGAGGCCGGCACGCTGGTCGTCGGCACCGAGGGCACCTACCCGCCGTTCACCTACCATGAGGGCGGCTCCGGCGAGCTGACCGGCTACGACGTCGACGTCGCCGAGGCCGTCGGCGAGGAGCTCGGCGTCGACGTGCAGTTCGAGGAGACGCAGTGGGACGCGCTGCTCTCCGGACTGACGGCCGGCCGCTTCGACATGCTGGCCAACCAGGTCACCGTCACCGAGGAGCGCCGGGAGGACTACACCTTCTCCGAGCCCTACACCTACTCCAACGGGGTGATCGTCACCCGCTCCGACGACGACTCGATCACCGCCTTCGAGGACCTCGAGGGCACGACGACGGCGCAGTCGCTGACCAGCAACTGGTACGGCATGGCGGAGGAGGCCGGCGCCGAGATCGAGCCGGTCGAGGGCTGGGCGCAGTCGGTCGACCTGCTCGAGCAGGGCCGGGTGGACGCGACGATCAACGATCGGCTCTCCTACCTGAACTATCAGGAGGAGGAGAACAACACGAACATCGCGATCGCCGTGCAGACCGAGGAGCAGTCGCGGGCGGCGATGGCCTTCCCGAAGGGCTCGGGCTCGCTGGCCGACGCCGTCGACGAGGCCCTGGCCGCCCTGGCCGAGGACGGCACGCTGACCGAGCTCAGCGAGAAGTACTTCGACGGCGACTACACGACCTCGGAGGCCGCGACGGCGGCGGGCGCTGAGGAAGGCTCCGGCGACTGATGGGCGAGACCTGGCAGCTCGTCCTGGACTCGTTCTGGCCGCTGCTGCAGGGCGCGCTGGTCGGGACCATCCCGCTGACGCTGATCAGCTTCGCCCTCGGGCTGGTCATCGCGCTCGTGGTGGCGATCATGCGGCTCTCCGGCCGCCGGGTGCTCGTCGGGCTCGGCCGTGCCTACGTCTCGGCGATCCGCGGGACTCCGCTGCTGGTCCAGCTCTTCGTGATCTTCTACGGACTGCCGCAGGTCGGGCTCACCTGGGCCGCCTGGCCCAGCGCCGTCGTGGCCTTCTCGTTGAACGTGGGCGGCTATGCCGCCGAGATCCTCCGCGCGGCGATCCTCTCAGTGCCCGCTGGCCAATGGGAGGCCGGTTACACCGTCGGGATGTCCCGGGCGCAGACGCTGCGGCGGATCATCCTGCCGCAGGCCGCCCGCGTCTCGGTGCCGCCGCTGTCGAACTCCTTCATCTCGCTGGTCAAGGACACCTCGTTGGCCGCGATGATCCTGGTCGACGAAGCCTTCAAAGTGGCCAGGGAGATCTCCTCGGCCACGAACGAATTCCTGATCACCTACATGGAGGTCGCCGTGATCTACTGGCTGATCTGCGTGATGCTGTCCGGGGTCCAGGACCGCATCGAAAGGAGGCTGGAGCGTCATGTCGTCCGCGCCTGACCACACCCCCGCGCCACCGTCCGGCGGCTCGCCCCTGCTGGAGGTCTCCGGGCTGCGCAAGTCCTTCGGCGGCACCGAGGTGCTGACCTCCATCGACCTGCGCGTGGACACCGGAACCGTGGTCGCGCTGATCGGCCCGTCCGGCTCCGGCAAGACCACCGTGCTGCGCTGCCTCAACGGGCTCGAGCAGCCCGACGCCGGCGTCATCAGCTTCGCCGACGGCCCGGCGGTGACCTTCTCCGCGACCACCACGCGGCGGCGGCGCGAGTCGCTGCGCACCCGCAGCGCCATGGTCTTCCAGGGCTACAACCTCTTCCCGCACCGCACTGTGCTGCAGAACGTCACCGAGGGCCCGATCCACGCGCTGGGCCGGACGAAGGCCGAGGCGGAGGAGCTGGCGGTGCGGCTGCTGGACCGGGTCGGACTGGCCGAGCGTCGGGACGCCTATCCGCACGAGCTCTCCGGCGGGCAGCAGCAGCGCGTGGGCATCGTCCGGGCGCTGGCGATGACGCCGTCGCTGCTGCTCTTCGACGAGCCGACGTCGGCGCTGGATCCGGAGCTGGTCGGCGACGTGCTGCGCGTGATCAAGGAGCTGGCCGAGGAGGGCTGGACCATGGTGCTGGTGACCCATGAGCTCTCCTTCGCCCGCGACGTCGCCGACGAAGTCGTCTTCATGGACGGCGGCGTCGTCGTCGAGCGCGGCCCGGCGTCCCAGGTGCTCGGCGAGCCGAGGCAGGAGCGCACCCAGCGCTTCGTCCACCGGCTCCTGAACCCGTTCTGAGGCGGGTCAGCCCCGCAGCGGCGAGCCGGCCACCTCGAAGCGGTGCCCGCCCATGTCCCCGGTGAGCATCGGCATCGCCTCGGCGATCGCCTCCTTCACGCTCTCCAGCTGCAGCGAGTCGTCGTGCGCCTCGCGCGAGGTCCACAGCTCGGCGACGAAGACCGTGTCAGGCTGCTCGTCGTCGACGCCGACTTCGTAGCTCAGACAGCCGGCCGCGGCCAGCTGCGGGTTGTGCCGGGACAGGATGGCGACGACGTCGTCGCGGTGCCCGGGCTGGACGTCGATGGTTCCCACGTTCGCGAAAGTCATGCCGCAACCCTAGGAGTCTGCGGAGGCGCCGCACAGCCCCTCGCGGCCGTCGACGGCCTCGACCAGCAGCGCCGCGCCCATGCCGCCGCCGATCGCACAGGCGATCAGGCCGCGGGCTCCGGCCGGTGCGGCCGCCAGCCGGTGGACCAGATGCGTCGCGGCCACGGCCGGGGAGGCGCCCCAGGGGTGTCCGAGTGCCAGGGCTCCGCCGTCGGCGTCGACCCGCGGGTCGCCGGCGCCGAGTCCGAGCGCGTCGAGGCAGGCCAGCGCCTGAGCGGCGTAGGCCTCGACGATCTCCACCGCGGCCAGGTCCTCGAGCCGCGTCCCGGTCGCGGCGAGCACCTGCGCCGCGGCGGGCGCCGCGGCGATCCCCGGCAGGGCGGGGTCGGCGCCGATCAGCGCCCGGCCGCGCACCCGCACGCCGGACAGTCCGAGAGCGCGGGCCCGTGCGGCGGGCATCAGCAGCAGCGCCGCGGCGCCGTCTGCGGGCCGGGCCGCCGTCGCCGGTGTGATGGTCGCGTCCGGCTCTTCCCGGACCGCGCGGAACCGGGACGTCAGCGCCGGGGTGAGCCGTCGCGGGCCGTCGTCGACGATTCCGCCGAAGGGCGCGAGCGGCGTGGAATCCTCCGTACGATCCCTGGCCGCATGCCGCCGGGCCAGGGCATGGCTGCGCCGGGCGAAGGCCTCCTGTCGGCGCCGTGGGATGCCGCGGCGGGCGGCGAGGTCGTCGGCCGCGGAGGTCATGTCCGGGTCGGGGAAGCCGGCGCCGCTGAAGGGTCGCTGGTGGACTCCGCCGCCGGCGCGCCTCTCCTCCGGGAGTCCGGAGACGCTCTCCGCCCCGCCGGCGGCGACGACGCCGCCGTCCTGCTCGACCGTCGCCGCGGCCTGCTGCAGCGCCACCAGCGAGGAGCCGCACTGCGCGTCGACGGTCCAGCCCGGACAGCCGACGCCGAATCCCGCGGCCAGCGCCGCGCGCCGGCCGAGATTGCCGCCGTCGCCGAGGCTGCTGCCCAGCATGACCTGCTCGGGCCGCGTCCCGGTCCGACGGGCGACCTCGGCCAGGGCGACGCCGGCGAGCTCATGGGCGGCCATCGACGCCAGCGCCCGCCCGCGGGCGGCGATCGGCGTGCGCGCGGCGGCGACGATCACCGCGCCGGTCTCCTCCTGCCCTGCGCCGCTCATCGGATCCCGCCTCGCGCGCCGGCCGGCTCCTCCTCGAGCCGCGGCAGGGCCAGCAGCTCTGCGGAGCCGAGCCGGCGGATCTTGCCCGAGCCGGTCCGCGGCAGCCGGGCGACGCGGTGCCAGCGCCGCGGCCGCTGCGCTGGTGCCAATCGGTCCCGTGCGGCGCGGCGCAGGGCTGCGGTGCTGGGTCCGTCCGGGGCGACTTCGACGCCGGCCAGCACCAGCTGCCCGGCCCGCGGCTCGGGCGCGCCGACCACGAGGGCGGCCGAGACGCCGTCGAGACGCTCCAGCTCGGCTTCGACGTCAGCCGGGGACACGGTCGCGCCGGCGGTGAGGATCGCCTCGTCGGCCCGGCCGTGCAGGGTGAGCACGCCGTCGTCGTCGAGCGAAGCGCGGTCGCCGACGGTGAGCCAGTCGCCGTCGCGGCGCATCGGTCCGCCGCCGAGCGTGGTCAGTGCGGCCTGCGGGGTGCGGACCCAGAGCTCGTGGTCGCGCAGGCGGACCTCCACGCCGTCCAGCGGCCGCAGCCCGTCGCCGTGGTCGAAGGCCACGAAGGACAGCTCGGCGGCCCCGGCGTAGCCGACCACCCGCAGGCCGCGGGCCCGGGCGCGGGCGGCGAGCTCGGGGTCCAGGGCCGCGCCGCCGACCAGCGCCGAGCGGATGCTGCACCGCGCGCCGCCCTCGAGCAGCTCGACCAGATCCTGCAGATGCCAGGGCGTGCCGTGGAGCAGCGTCGGTCCGTCGAGGTCGGCGGCCGTCAGTCGCGCCGAGCGCGGGACGCTGAAGCCGGCGGTGCGGGCGGCGGCGTGCGCGAGGCCGAAGAGCGTCATGGAGGAGACGGGGTGGACCGGCAGCAGGATCCGGTCGCCGGGACCGGCGTCGAGGGCGGCGTCGACGGCGTCGAAGGCGACCTCCCAGGACGCCGCGCTGCGCAGCACCACCCGCGGACGGCCGCTGCTGCCGGAGGTGAAGGTCGCCCAGGCGGCCTCGGCGGGCAGCGTGCTCGCCTCCACGGCGGCGACGATCTCGGCCCAGTGCTCGTCGCTCCACCGCTCGTCGCCGACCAGCGGGACCTCGCCGGCCGCGTGGGCCTGAAGCGCCTGAAGCAGCACCTGCCGGTGGTCGGCGCCGCGCAGCGGGCGCAGCCGCGGTGCGCCGCCGCCGGGGGTCATCGCCGGACCTCCGGGCGACGGAAGGCCGCCGGGTAGGCCCGATGCAGGCCGACGGTGATCGCGGCGGCGAGGATCACCTTGACCAGGTCGCCGGGGAGGAAGGCCGTCGAGAGCAGCGCCGTCTCCCGCAGGCCCAGGCCGGTGACGGCCGACTGCACCGGAATGCCCAGGGCGTAGATCACGACGATGCCGCCCACGAAGGAGCCGATGAGCACCCGCGGCCAGGTCGGCCGGACCCGGCCGGTGCGGCGCGCGCCGGCGTGGACGATCCACCCGATCACCACGGCGCCCAGCACCCAGCCGAGGAGGTATCCGGCGGACGGCCCGGCGAAGGCGCCCAGGCCGCCGCGGCCGCCGGAGAGCAGCGGCAGTCCGGCGGCGACGAGCAGCTCGAGCAGCAGCACTGCCGCGGCCCCCTGTCGCGGGCCCAGCACGGCGCCGGCCAGCATGACGCCCAGCGTCTGGGCGGTGATCGGCACCGGGATGCCGGGGACCGGCACGGCCCCGGGGATGCCGAGGGCCGCGATGACGGCGGCGAAGACGGCCACCCGGGCCAGCGCCCGGGCGGCGTGGGCGTCGGCGGGGCGGCGGGACGCGGACGACGGCGCCGGCGGCGCGGTCGACGGGGCGAAGGGCTCGGACACGGATCCTCCTGGGCGCGGCAGCTTTTGAACGGTGTTCAAAACGGTACTGCCTGTGGAGGTATCCGGGCTGGAGGATGACGTCGGCTCGCCGCGCGCAGTTCAGCCGGCTCGGCTCACTCCGGCCGCAGCGTCGTGGAGTGCACCGTCTCGCCCAGCCCGTTGCGCAGCGAGACGGTGAGGATGTCGTCCGCGGCGAGGTCGACATGGCCGAAGTACTGGCTCGTCCCGTCGCGCGGGGACTGGTTCGCGTGCCGGCCGGCCCGGTGGAAGACCGCCTCGGGGCCGAAGGTCCTGTCCAGCTCGTTCGGGCCGAAGGAGCCGGCGTTGATCGGCCCGGCGACGAACTCCCAGAAGGGGGCGAAGTCGGTGAAGGCCGCCCGCTCGGGAGAGTAGTGGTGGGCGGCGCAGTAGTGGACGTCGGCGGTCAGAAAGACGACGTTGCGCACATCGGCGTCCTTCATCGCCTTCAGCAGCCGGGCGATCTCGAGCTCCCGGCCGAGCGGCGCGCCGTCGTCCGCGTTGGCGATCGCCTCCTGGGCGTCGCCGTCGGGGACGATGACGCCCAGCGGCAGGTCGTTGAGCACCACCTTCCAGGTCGCCCGGGAGCGGGTCATCTCACGGATCAGCCACTGCAGCTGCTCCTCGCCGAGGATCGAGGTCTGCTCGGTCTCGGTGCCGGCGCTGTTCGGAGACTTGAACGAGCGCATGTCCAGCGAGAACAGGTCCAGCTGCGGGCCGCGGGAGATCTTCCGGTGGATGCGCGCCGGCTCGAAGCCGTTCCCGCGGCCCATCGCCCGCGGATCGGCGATCGGCTGAAACTCCTGCCAGGCGCGACGCCCGCGGGCGGCCAGCGTGTCGACGTCGCGGACGGTGTAGCGCTCGTCGTCGAGCACCTCGCCGGGCCACCAGTTGTTGGTGGTCTCATGGTCGTCCCATTGGGCGATGACCGGGACCTCGGCATACATCGCGCGGATATTGGCATCCATGAGGTTGTAACGGTGCCGTCCGCGGTACTCCTCCAGCGTCTCGGCGACCTTGGCTACCTCCTCGGTGACCAGGTTGCGCCAGATCTGCCCGTCGGGCTCCTCGACCGTCTCGGCCAGCGGCCCGTCGGCGTAGATGGTGTCGCCGGAGTGGACGAAGAAGTCCGGGGCGGTCTCGTGCATCGCCCGGTAGGCGAACATCCCGCCGATCTCCTCGTTGATGCCCCACCCCTGTCCGGCGGTGTCGCCGGTCCAGACGAAGCTCTGTCCGCCGGCGAGGTCGACGTCGCGGCCCTTCCCGTGCCATCCGGGCCCGCCGGCGGCGGTGGAGAAGCTGCCCTCGCCGGCCTCGCCGAGCCGGCCCTGCTCGTCCTCGAACTGCATCGTGACGGCGAAGCGGGTGGCCGGCGGCAGGTTCTCCGCGTTCAGCCGGGCGGTGAAGTCGGTCTCGGGGCGGGCGACGCCGCCGCGCAGCGTGCGGGAGAAGGCGTTCTTGCCGCGCAGCGGGGCGCCGTCGGCGTCGACGGCGGTGAGCCGGGCGACCAGCCGGCCGGGTCCGGAGCTGCGCGACCACAGCACCGCCGAGCGGTCGGTGGGGTCGCCGAACTGCAGGCCCGACGGCAGCGTCAGCCGGTCGGTCACCAGCGGAGACGCCGAGGCCGAGGGCACCGTGGGCAGCGTCAGCGCGCCGGCGGCGGCAGCGCCCAGCGAGCCGGTCAGCAGCGTGCGGCGGGACAGCGGGGAGCGTGCGGTGAACTCAGCCATGGGCTCAGCTCACCGCATGGACGTGACCACATGGTGAACCGTGGGCCAACCACGGTCCACCACATCGCCGTGCGCAGACCGGCGCGGGCCGGCGGGCGCGTCAGTCGGTCATGAGCGAGGCCAGCGCCGCATCGGAGGCGGCCAGCTGCTCGCGGTCGTGGATGCTGGTCCAGGCCATGACCTCCTCCGCGCCGGAGGCCGCCAGCAGATCCGCCAGCTGCTCGCCGACCTCCTCCGCGGTGCCGACCACTGCCGCGTCGAGATGCCGGCGGATCGCCTCGTCCACACTGTCGGTGACGCCGGCGCGCAGCTGCTCCTCCACCGCCTCGAGCGGCTCGAGCGGACGGAACGCGCCGACCTCGCGAGTGCGGGCCAGCGCCCAGGCTTCGGGCAGCAGTAGGCGCCGAGCCTGCGCGGCGGAATCGGCGACGGCGACGTCGACGCTGAGGATCAGCCGCGGTTCCGGCTCGGCCGTCGTCGGGCGGAAGTCGCGGCGGTACGCCGCGAGGCGCTCGGGCCGGCGCAGCAGGTCGCCGCCGACGACGGCCGGCAGTCCCAGCTCGGCGGCCACGGCGAGCCCGTCGCCCATGGCCAGCTGGAAGATCGGCGGCGGGTCGGTGACCTGCGGGCGGGCGGTGATGGGCGCGTCGTCGTGCAGATGGTCGATCAGCTCGCGGACCAGCTCCGGGTACTCGCCGTCCGCGAGCCGGCGGCGGCCCAGCGCCCGGCGCACGCCGGCGGTGTAGCCCAGCGAGGCGCCCAGGCCCAGGTCCAGGCGGCCGGGATGCAGCGCCTCGAGCAGCCGGGCCTGCTCGGCGACGATCAGCGGCCGGTGGTTCGGCAGCATCACCCCGCCGGTGCCCAGCCGGATCCGCTCAGTGCAGGCGGCGAGGGCGGCCAGCAGGGTCAACGGCGAACCGCCGGCGACGCCGGGGACTCCGTGGTGCTCGGCCACCCAGAAGCGATGGAAGCCCAGCGCCTCGGCCTGCCGGGCGCGGCCGACGAGCCCGGTGAGCGCGGCGGCGTCGGGCTCTCCGGCCCGAGTGCGGGCGCGGTCCAGCAGCGAGATCCTCATCGCAGGCCAGTCTTCCACGGTCACCGGGTCCGCTCCGCAGTCGGCGGCCCTCCTCGAGTCACAACCCCGCCAGGTGGTGGTGACCCGACTGTGGCGCCGACTCGTCGACGATCTGACTGGCCAGCAGTTCAGCCTGTTCCACGAGCGTTGTCGAGCAGTCTCGCGGCCTGGACGACTGTCGTCGAGCGCTCTGCTGCCGATGGTGCCGGGCGGATTGTCTGCACGGCTTCATGTCAGGAGCCCAGAGGGGCACCCTGTTGTGACCATGACAGTAGATAAGGTTATGTATCTCATGTCATTGCTAGTGACCTGATGCAACCATCGAAGGAGGGGGTGGATCCATGGTGATCCATGTGAGGCCCAGGAAGCTGCATGCGGGACTCGGGGGAGTCCTGGCAGCGTCTCTGGTCGTCGGGCTTGGCGTAGGGCCGGCCCACGGCTCGACGGGTGATAACTCGGCAGTGGTGTCCTCGGGGGCATCGAAGACACCGAGACTGCTGGACCAGCGGCCGACGCGTTGACCGAGGAGAAGCTCGCGGCGGCCTTCGAAGCCATCGAGTCGATCCCGGAAGAAGCTCTGACCAGCCAGCAAGCGTTCGAAGAGTGGCAGTCCCGCCAGATCGTTCCGCGGGGACCCATCGGGTGCGGCATCGCCGTGACTGTTGCCATCGCCTCCAACGCTTTCGCAGTGGCGAAGATCGCCAAGATCCGTTCTGCGATCAAGGCCGCCGGCGGTGCTCAGAAGTTCGCCACCAAGGCGATCGATTCGTTCAGCTACGCAAAGAACACGCTGGGCAAGTCGAACAGCGAAGCCATCAGCTATGCATCGCGGAAGGCCGCCAGCGCTGGCGGTGAGGACGTGGTCAACGCCCTGGTCGACTTCCTGTCGCTCCGCGCCGTGGCCGAGGATTGCTTTGGAGTTGACCTGTGAGCGTGGAATCCGAGCGCGAAAGCCCCTCCAAGCTCTTTCTGTGGGCGCTGTTCCTCATGGTGGTCGCCCTGTTGCTGAATACCTTCTTCTCCGGCGGAGTGGCAGGCTACGGAGGTCTCGGGTGCGGCATCGGCGCCGTCGTGCTGGCAGCCGTCTACTGCGTGCGGTGGATTCGCCATCGCCGATGACACGTGAGCGGCTGCGACGAGCTTCCCTCCCAGCATAGGGCCGATCCGCCCTGATGCCGTGTGGAGCTCTGCACAGTAGGTCTCGCAGGCGAAGTTGGTGGCACTCGGCGAGACAGTCAGGCGCCGTCGGCCCCGTCGGAATGACGCCCCGGAACGACGAGGGGCGGCCCCGGCCGGACCATCCGGCGGGACCGCCCCCGTCGTTCCGAGCTGACGCGTCAGGTCTGGTTGTCCATCGCGGCGGCGTTGTCACCCGTCGTGTCGAGATGTGGCTGACTACCTCCGGCGATGCAGTGTAAGCAGCGACGCGCCGGCGTAGGCGGCCCCTGCCAGCAGGATGGACAGTCCGAACGGGAGGCTGCTGGGAATGATGAGGGGCCAAGATGGAGCTCATCTGAAGCAATCGCGACTCCGAGCAGCACGAAGGCGATGCCGGACAGGGCGCCCTGGGCGACTGACCAGGTCTGTCGCGTCCTCGTCTGACGGTCCAATGAGGCCCTTCCACCGTCGCCGCGCAGGGAGCAGCTCAATGGAGCGGGATCGGTCGTGCCGTGCTGCCGGGGCCTCCCCATCCGGGTGTCGGACGGGGAGGCCCCGGCCTCGGCGGGCTCGAGGAGCCCTCGCGGCCTCAGCCCTCGGCGTGCGCCGGGATCACCGCGGACCAGATCTCGCGGAGCTCGTCGAGCCCCAGGATGAAGGAACCGTCCTCGAAGTCCCCGGCCACCTCGAGTTCGCCGGACTCGGCGTCGACGACGCCCAGCCGCAGCGCCGGCAGCCCGCGGGCGGTGATCATGTCCTTGAAGCGGACCTCCTCGCTGCGCGGAAGCGCGACCAGCGCTCGGCCGGCCGACTCGCTGAACAGCGCGGTGGCCGGGTCGAGGCCGTCGCGCTCGCAGAGCGCATCCAGGTTCACCCGTGAGCCGACGCCGAAGCGCAGGCTCATCTCCACCAGCGCGGCCGCCAGACCGCCCTCGGAGAGGTCGTGGGCGGCGTCGATCATCCCGTCGCGGGAGGCGTTGATCAGCACGGCGCCCAGCGTCTTCTCCCGCTGCAGGTCCACCTGCGGCGGCAGCCCGCCCAGGTGCCCGTGGAGCCGCGCATACTCCGAGCCGTCCAGCTCCGCGGCGGTCTCGCCGAGCAGATAGATCGCCTGCCCGTCGGCCCACCGCTCGAAGCCCGACGGCGTGCGCCGGCCGACGTCGTCGAAGGCGCCGAGGACGCCGACCACCGGGGTCGGGTGGATGGCGTTCCCGCCGGTCTGGTTGTACAGCGAGACGTTGCCGCCGGTGACCGGGATGCCCAGCTCGCGGCAGCCGTCGGCGAGGCCGCGGACGGCCTCGGCGAACTGCCACATGATCGGCGGGTCCTCCGGCGAGCCGAAGTTCAGACAGTCGGAGACCGCCTTCGGGATCGCCCCGGAGGTCGCTACATTCCGGTAGGCCTGGGCCAGCGCCAGCTGCGCGCCGGTGTACGGGTCCAGATAGGCGTGCCGCGGCGTGGAGTCCACCGACAGGCCGACGCCGAGGCCGGTGGACTCGTCGACGCGGACCACTCCCGAGTCGTCGGGCTGCGACAGCGCGGTGTTGCCGCCGACGAAGCGGTCGTACTGGTCGGTGATCCAGGACGGGTCGGCCAGGTTCGGGCTGGTCACCAGCTCGGCGACGGCGGTGCCCAGCTCTGAAGCCGTCCGCGGCAGGTTCTTCCCGGCCTCGGTGGCGGCGAAGGAGTCGGCCTGGACCGCGTCCTGCCAGGCGGGACGCTCATAGGGCCGCTCGTAGACCGGACCGTCGTGGGCGACGGTGCGCGGGTCGACGTCGACGATGGTCTCGCCGCTCCAGTCGATCACCAGCCGACCGGTGTCGGTGACCTCGCCCAGCCAGGAGTACTCCACGCCCCACTTCGCCAGCGTGCGCTCGAAGGCCTCGACGTTCTCCGGGGTCACCACGGCCATCATCCGCTCCTGCGACTCCGACATCAGGATCTCGCCGGGGGTCAGCGTGGAGTCGCGCAGCAGCACGTCGGTGAGCTCCACATGCATGCCGCCCTCGCCGTTGGACGCCAGCTCGCTGGTCGCGCAGGAGATCCCGGCCGCGCCGAGGTCCTGGATGCCCTCGACGAGCTCGCCGCCGAAGAGCTCCAGGCAGCACTCGATGAGGACCTTCTCGCTGAACGGGTCGCCGACCTGCACGGAGGGGCGCTTCGAGGGCTTGGCGTCGTCGAAGGACTCGGAGGCCAGCACCGAGGCGCCGCCGATGCCGTCGCCGCCGGTGCGCGCGCCGAAGAGCACCACTTTGTTGCCCACGCCGGAGGCGTTGGCCAGGCGCAGGTCCTCGTGCCGCATCACGCCGACCGCCAGCGCGTTGACCAGCGGATTGGCCTGGTAACAGGCGTCGAACTCGACCTCGCCGCCGATGTTCGGCAGGCCCAGCGAGTTGCCGTAGCCGCCGACGCCGGCGACGACGCCGGGCAGTACGCGCCGGGTGTCGGGGTGGTCGATCTCGCCGAAGCGCAGCGCATCCATCACCGCCACCGGGCGGGCACCCATGGAGATGATGTCGCGGACGATGCCGCCGACGCCGGTGGCCGCGCCCTGGTAGGGCTCCACATAGCTGGGGTGGTTGTGCGACTCGATCTTGAAGGTCACCGCCCAGCCGTCGCCGAGGTCGGTGACGCCGGCGTTCTCGCCGATGCCGACCATCAGGTCCGTCTTCATCTCCTCGGTGACCTTCTCGCCGAACTGGCGCAGGTGGACCTTGGAGGACTTGTAGGAGCAGTGCTCGGACCACATCACCGAGTACATCGCCAGCTCGGCGGCGGTGGGGCGGCGGCCGAGGATCGCGATGATGCGCTCGTACTCGTCGGCCTTCAGCCCCAGCTCGTCCCAGGGCAGTTCGACGTCCGGGGTGGAGGAGGCGTGCTCGACGGTGTCGATGGAGAATTCCTGGTCGCTCATGCGGCGCCTCCTGCAGGGTCAGGTCCGGCGGTCGAGCCGGCGAGGGAAGAGATCACAGAGGTGAAGACGGGAAGCCCGTCGGTGCCGGCGCGCATGCCGGTGGCGTCGTCGGGCCCGAAGCCGGCCTCGACGGCGTGCTCGGGATGCGGCATCAGTCCCACGACGTTGCCGGCGGCGTTGGCCACGCCGGCGATGTCGTCCCGCGAGCCGTTGGGGTTGGTCCCGACGTAGCGGAAGGCCACCCGGCCCTCGGCCTCGAGCTGCTCGAGGGTGGCCGCATCGGCGACGTACTGGCCGTCCTGGTTCTTCAGCGGCACGGTGATCAGCTCGTCGTCGGTGAACTGCGCGGTCCAGGCGGTGGAGGTGTTCTCCACGCGCAGCACCTGATCGCCGCAGCGGAACTTCAGATGGTCGTTCTTGATCATCGAGCCGGGCAGCAGATGCGCCTCGGTGAGGATCTGGAAGCCGTTGCAGATGCCCAGCACCGGCAGCCCGGCGCCGGCGGAGGGGGCGGCGGACTCGGCGATGCGGCGCATCAGCGGCGCGAAGCGGGAGATCGCCCCGGCGCGCAGATAGTCGCCGTAGGAGAAGCCGCCGGGGACGATGACCGCGTCGACGTCGCCCAGCGCGTCGTCGGCGTGCCACAGCGGCACTGCGGTGCCGCCGGCGATCCGCACCGCACGGGCGGCGTCGCGGTCGTCCAGCGTGCCGGGGAAGGTGACGACGCCGATGCGCGCGCCGTCCAGGGCGGGTCCGTCGGAGGCGGAGTCCGTCTCGCCGATCAGGGGAGTCTCGGATGCCTGCGCCATGGTCAGCCCTCGTTCCCGGCGCCGGCCTCGGCCGGGTCGTCCTCCACCCGGACGTCGACGACGTCCTCGATCACCGGGTTGGACAGCATCTCGGCGGCGGCCTCGCGAGCCTGGGCCAGGACGGCGTCGGTGATCTCGCCGTCGACGCTCAGCTCGAAGCGCTTACCCTGCCGGACCGCGGAGAACCCGCGGAAGCCGAGGTGGGGCAGTGCTGAGGCGATGGCTTTGCCCTGCGGGTCGAGGATCTCAGGCTTGGGCATGACCTCGACGACGATGCGCGGCATACAGTCTCCTGTGCTCGTGTGCGGGTGACGCCCGCGGACAGGACTGCCGGCCGCCGGACCGGGGTGGACCGCCGGGGGAGGTGCCGTCTCACGCGCCGGGGGAGCGCGCTCCGCGAGCTTGCCCGACGAGTCTACCGGCTGTGCGACCGGCGCGCGGCGCCGGTGCAGGACCGTCTCGCCGGGACTCGGTCGCCGAGGCCGGCGACGGAGCGGGTCGCCCGGAATTCCTGGTGATCACCGTCACCCGCGGGCTACTCTGGGAGGGTCATCGTCGTCGTCTGCGACGGCGACCGCCGCGAGGAGAGCTGGCAGCGGGGTGAGTGCGATGGAGACCGTCCCGGAGCGCGCCGAGGTCGTGGTGATCGGCGCCGGAATCGTGGGCAGCAGCCTGGTGCGGCATCTGGCCGAGCTGGGCCGACGAGACATCCTGCTGGTGGACAAGGGGCCGCTGCCCGACCCCGGGGGATCCACCGGCCACGCGTCGAACTTCGTCTTCCCGGTGGACCACTCCAAGGAGATCACCGAGCTGACGCTGGACTCGACGCGCCAGTACGCCGAACTCGACGTGCTGATCCGCTGCGGCGGCATCGAGGTCGCCCGCACGCCGGAACGGCTGCAGGAGCTGCGCCGCCGGCTGACCTCGGCGCATGCCTGGGGCGTCGACGCCGAGCTGATCTCGCCGGAGCGCATCCGCGAGCTGGTGCCCTGGATCCGTGAGGACCTGCTCATCGGCGGCTTCCACACGCCCACCGGGGCGGTGGTCGATCCGATCCGCGCCGGCGAACTGATGCGCTCCCGAGCCGAGGAGCTCGGCGCGCTGCGCATGCTGCCCGAGACCGAGATCACCGGCTTCGACGTCGAGGGCGGCAGGGTCCGCGCGGTGCACACCTCGCGCGGCCGGGTGGAGGTCGAACAGGTCGTCGTCGCCTGCGGGGTCTGGAGTCCCCAGGTCGCCGCGCTGGCCGGCGCCTCGGTGCCGCTGACCCCGGCGGTGCACCAGATGATGGACATCGGCCCGATCGACGAGCTCGCCGAGACCGGCGAGGACATCTCCCGGCCGCTGGTCCGCGATATGGACGCGCGGATGTACGAGCGCCAGCGCGGCGCCGATCTGGAGATCGGCTCCTACGCCCACCGGCCGATCCTCCATGACCCCGCCGAGATTCCGCCGGTGGGCAGTCCCGGGCAGCGTTCGCCGACGGAGATGCCCTTCAGCGAGGCCGACTTCGCTCCGCAGCTGGCCCATGCGAAGCAGCTGTTCCCCACGCTGGTGGATCGCGACGACGTCGGTGTGGTCGACGCAGTCGACGGGCTCCTGTCCATCACTCCCGACGGAGCCCCGGTGCTCGGCGAGACCGCCGAGGTCGCCGGCCTGTGGTCGGCCGCGGCGGTCTGGATCAAGGAGGCCCCCGGCGTCGGGCGGGCGGTGGCCGAGTGGATGACGGCCGGGGCCAGCGAGATCGACGTCCACGGTGCTGATGTCACGCGCTTCGCCCCGCATGCCCGTACCCGGCACCATGCCCGCGCCCGGGCGGCCGAAGGATTCCCCAAGGTCTACGGCATCGTGCATCCGCGCGAACAGTGGGCCAGCCACCGGCCGGCGCGGACCAGTCCGCTGCAGCTGCGCACCGAGGCCCTCGGTGCGGAGTTCTTCGAGGCCGCCGGCTGGGAGCGTCCGCAGTGGTACCGCAGCAACGAGCGGCTGCTGGCCGACTACGGCGAGCGCGTCGAGCGGCGGCTGCACGAGTGGGACGCCCGCTGGTGGTCGCCGATCATCGAGGCCGAGCACCTGGCGATGCGCGAGCGGGCCGCGATGATAGACCTCAGCTTCTTCGCCGTCTTCGACGTGACAGGCCCCGGGGCGCTGGAGGCGGTCCAGCATCTGGCCGTCGCGAATGCGGACAAGGAGCCCGGTCGGGTCATCTACACCCCGCTGCTCGACGCCCGCGGCGGCTTCCGCGCGGACCTGACCATGCTGCGGCTGGACGAGCAGCGCTTCCGGATCATCACCGGAGCCGCCGACGGCGCCCGCGACCTGGCCTGGATCCGCCGGCGCCTGCCGGCCTCGGCCCGCGGCCGGGTGACGGTGACCGACCTGAGCTCGGCGACCTCGGCGATCGGGCTGTGGGGCCCGCGGGCCCGCGACGTCGTCGCCGCGCTGACCGACGAGGACGTCTCCGCCGCCGGATTCGGCTTCGGCACCGCCCGGGAGGTGACGCTGGCGGGGATCCCGACGCTGATGGTGCGGATCTCCTACGTCGGCGATCTCGGCTGGGAGATCCACACCGCCGCCGAGCACGCCGTCGCACTGTGGGACGCGCTGGTCGAGGCCGGCCGTCCGCACGGGACGGTGCCCGCCGGCGCCGGCGTGTACGGCACCACCGGCCGGCTGGAGAAGGCCCACCGGCTGATGGGCGCCGAGCTGGCCCCGGATCGCGACCCGGTCGAGGCCGGGCTGGCGCTGCCGCGGGTGAAGAGCGCCGACTTCCTCGGCAGGGAGGCCTATCTGGCCGTGCGCGCGCAGGAGCCGGCCGCGGTGCTCTGCTCGCTGGTCATGGACGGTCCCGGGGCGGCCGAGCCGCGGTTCCCCGCCGGCAACGAGCCGATCCTCGCGCCGGACGGCTCGCCGCTGCGCGACGCCCGCGGACGACGCAGCTACGTCACCAGCGCCGGGCCGGCGCCGTCGCTGGGCGAGCACCTGCTGCTGGCCTACCTGCCGCCGGAGGTCGCCGTCGAGGGCACGCAGCTGGCCGTGGAGATCCTCGCCGTCCGCCAGCCGGTGCGGGTGCTGACCGTCGGGCGGACGGCGCCCTTCGACCCGGAGCATGTCCGGATGAAGGACTGAGCGCGTCCGGGGTCGGGTCGAGGTTCAGTCGGCGCCGCCCGGGTGCCCCATGCGCCGGGAGAGCTCGGCGGCGGCGTGGAGCACCGCCGTGCGGATCTCCGGCAGCCGTTCGGAGGGCAGACGGTAGGCCGGGCCGGCCGCGCTGATCGCGGCGACGACCTCGCCGCTGTGGTCGAGCACAGGAGCGCCGACGGCGTTGAGCCCCTCCTCGTACTCTTCGAGGGCCTCGGCGAAGCCCTGGCCGCGGATGGCGCCGAGCTCCGCGTCGAGGTGCGCGGCGTCGAGGGTGTGCGCGGTGAACGCGTCCAGGCCCGCCGCGACGACGTCCTGCCGCTGGTCGGCGGGCAGGTGGGCGAGCAGCACCTTGCCCGAGGACGTCGCGTGCAGGGCGGTCTGCTGGCCGATCCAATTGCGCATCGCCACCGCGGAGGCGCCCTGGGACTGGCAGACGTTGATCGCCACCCCGTCGCGGGTGATCGCGACGTTGGTGGTCTCGCCGACTTCGGCGGAGAGCCGGTCGCAGACCGGCTGGGCCTCGACGCTGAGGTCCAGCCGGGCGGCGGTCGCGCCGGCCAGCCGCAGGCACCCCACGCCCAGATGGAAGCCGTCGGCGCGGGTCGGCGGCTCGATCATGTCGTGGCCGGCCAGCGTCTCGACCAGCCGGCCGACGGTGGACTTGTGCACGCCCAGCTCGCGGGCCATCGCGCTGAGCGTGGCCTCGCCGTCGCGGGCGAGGATGTGCAGGATCTGCAGCGCACGGTCCACCGAGCGCACCGTCGTCGAGGACTCGGCCGTCGTCGGCGCGGCCGCGGCCAGAGCGCCGGTGGAGGCCGACGGCGCAGTCCGGCGGGCGTCGTCCTCCCGGCCGTCCTCCGGGTGCTCGGCAGGAGCGGATGCAGGGTTCATGGGCTTCGAGAGTAGTCCGCGGCGCGGGGGTGCGAGCAACAGGTGGCGTCTCGCATGACGCAACCTATTGTGTGATACGCGACACGGTGACACGCTGGAGGTGTCCCGATGATGTGACACCAGCGGAGGTTCCCCATGACGGTCAGCGAGGGTACCGCCACCACCACCGACAGCGTCGGTCCAGTCGTCCCGGACCCCCGGATCCTGCTCTACCCGCGGATTCGGAAGTCCCCCTTCTTCTGGGCCTCTCGTCGGCACGGCGTGGCGATGTACAGCGTCTACAACCACACGTACCACCCGCGGCACTACGGCGATCCGGTCGCCGAGTACTGGGCGCTGCTCGAGGGTGTGACCCTGTGGGACACCGGCGTCGAGCGGCAGATCGAGATCACCGGCCCCGACGCCTTCGAGTTCACCAACATGCTCATCCCGCGCGACCTGTCCAAGTGCGCGGTGGGGCAGTGCAAGTACGTCTTCATCACCGGCGAGGACGGCGGCATCCTCAACGACCCGGTCCTGCTGCGGCTCGGGGAGGACCACTTCTGGCTCTCGCTGGCGGACAGCGACATCCTGCTCTGGGCCCGCGGCGTGGCGCTGCACTCCGGGATGGACGTGACCATCCGGGAGGCCGACGTCGGCCCGGTCCAGGTGCAGGGTCCGCTCTCGGCGCAGGTGATGGCCGCGGTCTTCGGGCCCGAGGTGCTCGACATCGGCTACTACCGGCTGGCCGAGTACACCCTGGACGGCATGGAGGTCGTCGTCTCCCGCACCGGCTACAGCGCCGAGGTGGGCTTCGAGATCTACGTCAAGAACGCCTCCCGCGACGGCGTGCGGCTCTGGGAGACGGTCTGGGCCGCCGGCGAGCCCTACGGGATGCGGGTCATCGGTCCCTGCCACATGCGGCGCATCGAGGCCGGCATCCTCTCCCACGGCTGCGACATCACCGTCGACACCAACCCCTTCGAGGTGGGGATGGGCTACGACTGGATGGTCAATCTGGACCAGGAGGCCGACTTCATCGGCAAAGAGGCGCTCACCCGGATCAAAGCCGAGGGGGTGAGCCGGCGGCTGGCCGGCATCACCATCGGCGGTCCGCCGCTGGGCACCTTCAACGACGGCTCGATGATCGAGTCCTTCCCGGTCTGGCGCGGCGCTGAGCGCGTCGGCCACGTGACCTCGGCCTGCCACTCGCCCCGGCTCGAGCAGAACATCGGCTACGCGATGGTTCCGATGGAGCTCAGCGAGACCGGCACCGAGCTGGAGGTCGAGACCCCGTCCGGCGTGGTCCAGGCGGTCGTGGTGCCGAAGCCCTTCGTCGACCCGACCAAGGACACGCCCAAGCAGGATCTCAGCGACGGCGCGGCCTCCGACGGCGCGGGCGCCGGCGGTCCCGCCTCGCCGATCTCGGGATGAGGTGAGCAGGATGCGGCGCACCACCGCCCCCGACTCGGGGCTGGCCCGCGAGACGCGACGGCGGCTCGGCGAGATGCTGGCCGAGGCGCGCTTCGAGGTGCTGCCGCTGGACGGCGTCGTCGAGGAGGTGACCGCCCGGCTGCCCGCCGAGGTCACGGTGACGGTCACCTCCTCGCCGGCGAAGGGGCCTGAGTCCACCGTCGACGTCGCCGCGGAGCTCTCCCGGCGCGGTCACCGCACCGTGCCGCATCTGGCCGCCGCGCACCTCACCGGCGAGGACCAGCTGGCCGCGATGCTGGAGCGGCTCGCCGCCGCCGGGATCGAGGAGGTCTTCGTCGTCGGCGGAGACTCCGGCGTCGGCGCCCCCGACGGCGCGACGGCGGGCTTCCACGACGGCGAGCAGCTGCTCGAGGCCGTCGCCCGGCTGGCCCCGCAGCTGCGGCTCGGCGTCGGCGGCTATCCGGAGGGCCACCCGGACATCCCGGACGAGGCGCTGCGCGACGGGCTGCGCAGGAAGAGCCGGCACGCCGACGTCGTGGTCTCGCAGATGTGCCTGGACGCCGAGGCCGTCCGCGGGTGGGCGGCGACGCTGCGCGACGACGGCATCAGCGCCCGGCTGGTCGCCGGGCTGCCCGGCGTGGTGGGCACCTCGCGACTGCTGCGGGTGGGCCGCCGCATCGGCGTCGGCGACTCACTGCGCTTCCTCACCTCGCGGCTGCGCGGCGGACAGGGCGGCGGACTGGCCCGACTTGTCGCCCCGGGACGGTGGGACCCCGCTCCCACGGCGACGGAGCTGGCGGCGCCGCCGGCCGAGGGGGAGATCCCGCCGGACGGACTGCACTTCTACACGTTCAACGCCATCGCGGAGACCGAGCATCGGCGCCGGGACCTGCTGGCGCAGCTGGAGGAGCTCGAACGCCTCGACGAAGGAGGAGCGGCATGACCACGACATCGCACGAGGGGCGCACCACCGCCGCCGACAGCCTGGCGATCTCCTCCGGGGCCGATCTGGCCCGGCTCGAGGAGCTGACGGCGAGCATGGGACTCGACGACGACCTCGTCGAGCCCTACGGCCGCGGAGTGGGCACGATCGACCTCGCCGCGATCGAGCGGCTGGCCGACCGGCCACGGGCGAAGTACGTGCTGGTCACCGCCATCACGCCGACGCCGCTGGGGGAGGGCAAGACCACCACGGCAGTGGGGCTGGGCCAGGGGATGCGGCACACCGGACGGCGCGGCGTCGTCGCCGTGCGCCAGCCCTCGCTGGGGCCCAGCCTGGGCATCAAGGGCGGCGGCGCCGGCGGCGGCTACAGCCAGGTGGTGCCGATGGACCGGCTCAACCTGCATCTGACCGGCGACCTGCACGCCGTCGCCGCCGCGCACAACCAGCTGGCGGCGATGATCGACAACCACCTGCACCGCGGCAGCCCCTCCGGCCTGGATCCCGAGCAGGTGACCTGGCGGAGGACGATGGACGTCAACGACCGCTCGCTGCGGCAGATCGTCACCGGACTCGGTCCGACGGCCCACGGACCGGTGCGCCAGACCGGCTTCGAGATCACCGCCGCTTCGGAGATCATGGCCGCACTGTCGCTGTCGACCTCGCTGCGCGACCTGCGGACGCGGATGGGACGCATCGTCGTCGGCCGCACCCGCGACGGCGAGCCGGTCACCGCCGAGGACATCAAGGCCGCAGGGGCGATGACCGTGCTGCTGCGCGAGGCGATCCGGCCGAATCTGATGCAGACGCTGGAGCGGACGCCGGCGCTGGTGCACTGCGGCCCCTTCGGCAACATCGCCACCGGCAACTCCTCGGTCGTCGCCGACCTGATCGGCAGCCGCTGCGGGGACTACCTGATCACCGAGGCCGGCTTCTCCGCGGACATGGGCGCCGAGCGCTTCTTCAACATCAAGTGCCGGATCTCCGGGCTGACCCCCGACGTCGCCGTCGTGGTGGCCACGGTGCGGGCGCTGAAGGTCCACTCCGGCCGGCACCGGGTGGTGGCGGGGAGGCCGCTGCCCGAGGAGATGACCGCGGAACGGCCGGAGGAGGTCCGCCTCGGCGCGGAGAACCTGCGCGCGCAGCTGCGCATCGTCCGTCGCCACGGGGTCACCCCGGTGGTGGCGGTCAACGCCTTCCCGACCGACTACGACTCCGAGCACCGCGCGATCGCCGAGGTCGCCGCCGAGGAGGGCGCGCGCTGCGCGCTGTCCACCCACTTCGCCGACGGCGGCGCCGGAGCCGCCGAGCTGGCCGACGCCGTCGCCGAGGCCGCCGAGGAGGACAGCGAGTTCCAGTTCCTCTACCGCGACGAGACCCCGCTGCGCGAGAAGATCGAGACGATCGCCACCGAGGTCTACGGTGCCGACGGCGTGGACTTCTCCGCGGCGGCCGAGCGGGACCTGGAGCGGTTCATCGCCGAGGGCCACGGGCGGCTGCCGGTGTGCGTGGCCAAGACGCATCTCTCGCTCTCGGCCGACCCGACGCTGCCCGGCGCCCCGACCGGCTGGCGGCTGCCGGTCCGCGAGGTCCGCCTCTCCGCCGGGGCCGGGTTCATCTACCTGATCTGCGGGACCATGCAGACCATGCCCGGGCTGGGCTCGGCCCCGGCGGCCGAGAGCATCGACATCGACGACGAGGGGAACATCGTCGGACTGTTCTGATCGGGCCTGCCGGCCCGGTCAGCCGCCGACGGCCGGGAGGGCGGCCGTCGGGTCGAAGGAGACGACCACCCGCCGGCGCGCGGCGTCGTGGCGGACCTCGGCCGCGACGCCGTAGACCTCGGCGATGAGCTCCGGAGTGAGCACCTCGTGCGGATCGCCGCCGGCGACCACTGCGCCGTCGCGCAGCACGACCAGATGGTCGCAGTACATCGCGGCGAGGTTCAGATCGTGCAGTGCGACGACGGAGGTGACCGGAAGCCGGGTCACCAGGGTCAACAGCTCCAGCTGGTGCCGGATGTCGAGATGGTTCGTCGGCTCGTCGAGCAGCAGCTCGTCGGGCTGCTGGGCCAGCGCCCGGGCGATCTGGGCGCGCTGGCGCTCGCCGCCGGAGAGCGTGTGCCACAGCCGGTCCGCCTTCTCGACGAGCCCCGTCTGCTCCAGCGCCTCGGCGACGGCCGCGGCGTCGGCGGTCGGATCGCCGCCCCAGGCGCCGCGGTGCGGGATGCGGCCCAGCCGGACCACGTCCTCGACGCGGATGTCCATGTCCGTGTCGGCATGCTGGCCGACCACGGCGACCCGCCGGGCCAGCCGACGGCGCGGCACGGAGCCCAGCTCGTCGTCGTCGAGGCGCACCACGCCGGAGGAGGGGCGCATGACGCCCTGCATCAGGCGCAGCAGCGAGGACTTCCCGGAGCCGTTGGGGCCCAGCAGGCCGACTGTGGCGCCGGGGGTCGGGTGCAGCGTCACCCCGTCGACGATGAGCGCGCCGCCGCGGGACCAGCTGACGGATTCGGCGTGCAGGCTCATGCTCTCCTCCGTCGCCGGGCGAGCAGCGCGACGAACACCGGCACGCCGATCAGCGCGGTTCCCACGCCCGCCGGCAGCGGCGTCGGGGCGAAGGCGACGCGGGAGCCGGCATCGACCCACACCATGAAGATCGCGCCGAGCACGGCGGTGGTCGGGATGAGTCGGACGTGCCGGGGGCCGACCAGCAGGCGCGCGGCATGCGGCAGCACCAGGCCGACGAATCCGATGGCTCCGGCCACGCTGACCAGCGTGGCGGTCATCAGGGCGGTGAGCAGCAGCAGGCCGAGCCGGACCTTCCGTACGGAGAGGCCCAGGGAGGCGGCGATCTCGTCGCCGAAGGCGAAGGCGTCCAGCGCGTGGGCGCTGCGCAGGCAGATCAGCGTGCCGAGGGCGACCACCCCGGCGCTCAGCGCGACGTCGTCCCAGCGCACGCCCTCCAGCGAGCCGAGCAGCCAGAACATCACCCCGCGCGTCTCGTGGGAGTCGGCGACGGCGAAGACGATCAGCGAGGTCAGCGCGGAGAACAGCTGGGTGCCGGCCACGCCGGCGAGGACCACGCGGTCATGGCCGCCGCCGGCCAGCCGGGACAGCGCGAGGACCAGGGCGAAGGCGACCAGGGCGCCGAGGAAGGCTCCTCCGGAGAGTCCGAGCCCGACGCCGCCGAGGCCGAGGACGCCCACGGCGACCGCGCCGGTGGAGGCGCCGGAGGAGACTCCCAGGACGTAGGGATCGGCGAGCGGATTGCGCAGCAGCGACTGCATGATCGCTCCGCAGAGTCCCAGGCCGGCGCCGCAGGCGGCGGCGACCAGAGCCCGCGGCAGGCGCTCCTGCCAGACGATGGCGTCCTCCGAGACGCGCACCGGGATCTGCGCGTCGGCGAGGTGGTTCAGCACGACGTCGCGGACGTTGACCAGCGAGACCTCGGCGGGTCCGAGGGTGACGGCCGCGCCCACGGAGAGGACCAGCAGCGCCAGACCGCCCAGGCCCAGGGACGCCGAGGTCAGCGCGGCCCGCGCCCGGCCGGCCGCACGCCGGGCGGTGCCCGTCGTCCGGGCGCTCGGCGAGCTCGGGGGCGACGAACCCTCGGTCGGGGAGACGGCGACGGCGACGGCGTCGGCGGCGTCGCACGCGGTCGACGGCGGCGCGGGGCGGGCCGCCGGAGCGGCGGGACTACTCATCGTCCTGCTCCGTCCAGAACTCTCCGATCGTCTCCAGTCCGTCGACGAAGCGGATGGAGGGGTTCATCTCGGCGCCGTGCAGCGCGATGTAGCGCTCCTGCCGCACCGCCTCGAGGTTCCGGGTCAGCGGGTCGGACTCGAGGAACTCGATCTTCTCCTCCAGGAGGTCGCCGGGGAACCGGTCGCGCTGCAGATCGCCGAGGACGAGCACGTCGGGGTCCTTCTCCACGATCGTCTCCCAGCTGCGCGCCGGCCAGTCGTCGGCGGTGCCGGCGAAGACGTTCTGCATCCCGGCCGTCTCCGCCAGGCGCGCCGCGGAGCCGTAACCGCCGGCGACGTAGGGAGTGCGGGTGTCGGCGAACCAGAAGGCGACGGTCGCGCCGTCGGCGTCGACGCCCTCCAGCGCCTCGTCGGCGCGGCGCTGCAGATCCTCCACCAGGTCCTCGCCGCGCGAAGGGACGTCGAAGATCTGCGCGAGCTGCCGGATCTCGGTGTAGAGCGACTCGGTCTCCAGCATCCGGGTGCGGGTGCCGCCGCCGTTGATGGAGCGGCCGTCCTCGCAGTCGGTCGGCGAGAGATAGGACTCCAGGCCGGTTTCGGCGAAGCGGTCGCGGGAGGCCACGCCGCCCTCGGTGGTGAAGTGCCGGCCGAAGGAGGCGGTGATGAAGTCCGGCTCGGCGTCGAGCACGACCTCATAGGTGGGGGCGTTCTGCGCCAGGCGGGGGACCTCGGACTCGGCCTCGGCGAGGTCGCCCAGCACCGGGTCCGTCCAGGAGGCGGTCCCGGCGAGCCGATCCTCGAGCCCGAGCGAGAGCAGGATCTCGGTGGAGTTCTGGTCCAGCGAAACTGCGCGGTCGGGCGGGGCGTCGACGGTGATCTCCCGTCCGCAGTTCTGCAGGGTCAGCGGGTATTCCGTCGCTCCTTCGCCGGCGGCGGCCTCGGATCCTGACGACGCCGGGTCCTCCACCGGCTCGGACGGGCCGCAGCCGGTGGCCGCCAGAGTCGCGGCGGCGATGACCACGCCCGCAGCTGCTCGAATCCTCATGTCGTCGGTCCTGTCCTCTGTGCTGTCGATGCCTGCTCGGTGCCCGTCCCGCGGACCGGTGTCGGGTCCGGTCGCCCGGGGTAGGACCGTGCGACGTGTGCGGCGCAACAGTTTAGCCTGACCTTACTGGATTACGGAATCGTCAGGTGCGGGATATGGGATCGCCGGTGATCTCCGGGGCCGGGCCCGCAGGAGGGACGCGGCGGACGGCATACTGGGCGTCATGGAATGGAGCGCCTATCTGAGCTTCCTGGCGATCGCCGCCGCCGTCGTGCTGACTCCCGGCGCCGACGTCGCCGTGGTGTTGAAGAACTCGCTGATGAGCGGGCGGCGCGGGGGAGTGGCCGCCGCCCTCGGGGTGACCACCGCCGTGGGCATCCAGGGCGTGCTCACCGCCGCGGGCCTGGGGGTGCTGATCGCCCAGTCGCAGCCGCTGCTGCAGACGATCCGCTGGATCGGCGTGGCGTATCTGGCCTGGCTGGCGCTGCAGGCGCTGCGCTCGGCCTGGCGCGGCGAGTACGTCGGGCTGGTGGACACCTCCGGCGTCGCCGCCCGCGGCTACCGGCAGGGATTCCTGACCAACATCACCAACCCGGCGGTGCTGATGTTCTATCTGGCGCTCTTCCCGCAGTTCATGACCGCGGACATGTCGGTCTGGTGGCTGGGCGCGATGGCCATGACGCTGCCCGCGCTGGGCATCGTCCAGCTGGTCACCCTGGCGCTGGTCATCGACGGCGCCTCCCGCTGGCTGCAGCGCCGCCGCGTGCGCCGGGTGCTCGACTCGGTCACCGGGCTGGCCCTCGGCGGGCTGGGGCTGCGGGTCGCGCTGCAGTGAGCTGAGGCGGGCCGGCGCGGGCGACGGGGCGGCGGGTCTGGCCGACTCCGCGCCCTGCGTGCCACGGTGTCGAGGGTGTGACCCGGCCGGGACGACCCGACTGCGGCGCCCGGTCCGACAGGCCCCGCCGATCAGGAGGAACCATGACACAGCGCATCGCCGTGCTCGGTGCCACCGGCACTGTGGGGCGGCGCGTCGCGGAGTCGCTGCGCCGCCGCGGTCTCGAGGTCGTGCCGATCAGCCGGGCCGACGGCGTCGACGTGCTGGACCGCGGCGCGCTGGCCGCCGCACTCGTCGGCGTCGACGCCGTGGTCGATTGCCTGGATCGCAAGACCCTGGCCGCCGACACGGCCGGCGACTTCTTCGCCCGGGCCGCGGCCACAGTGCTCGGCGCGCTCGACGACGCCGACGCCGCCGGGGCCCGGGTGGTGTGTCTGTCCATCGTCAACGCCGACTCCCCGTCGGTGAATCGGTGGATGCCCTATTACCGGGCGAAGGTGCGCCAGGAGCAGAGCTGGCGCGTGCACGGCCGCGGCGTCTGCGTGGTGCGCACGACCCAATGGTTCGAGTTCGCCGAGCAGATGATGCAGATGCTGGCCTGCCGCGGCACGGCGGTGGTCCCCGGGGCGCGGGCGCGGCCGACGGCGGCGGCCGACGTCGCCGAGGTGCTCGCCGATCTGGCGCTCGCCGCGGACCCGCCGCGGCTGTTCGAGGTCTGCGGCCCCGAGGTGCTCGACATCGCCGAGCTGGCGCGGCGGGTGGTGGCCCGTCGTCGGAGAGACGGGCCTGCCGGAGTGCGCCGCGTGGTGCGTCTGCCGCTGGGACGCACGCCGCTGGGGGACGGTTCGCTGCTGCCGCTGGATCCGGACATCATCACCGACACCACGGCCGAGGAGTGGCTGGCCTCCGACCCGGCGGCGGTGGCACTGGCCCGCGAAGCCCTCCGCCTGGACGCGCCGGCCGTTCCCTGAGAGGGCGGGACGTGTCGCCGACACCACGCCGGGACCGGGAATGCCGCGGCGGGCTCCCCTGTTATTTCAAATCGAGAATACTTGCGGAGGGTCGTTGCGCCACCCTCCGCATCCACGATGGGAGGAGCATGTGATGAGCGGAGAGCAGCTGACCGTCGGGGTCCTGGGGGCCGGTCGCGTGGGCACCGCCGTCGGGCGTCAGGCGGTGCGGGCCGGCCATACGGTGAAGATCGCGACCAGCCGGCCGGCCGAGGAGAACCGCCTGCTCACCGAAGTCGTCGTGCCGGGGGCCGCGGCCGCGGATCCGCAGGATCTCGCCGACGCCGACCTGATCATCGTCGCCGTGCCGCTGAACAGGTACCGCAGCCTCGACGCCTCGGCGCTGCAGGGGCAGGTGGTCGTCGACGCGATGAACTATTGGGTCGGCGTCGACGGATTTCTCGCCGAGTTCGACGGCACCCGCTCCACCTCCGAGGTCGTCGGGGAGTTCCTCGGCGACGTGCGTCTGGTCAAGACGCTGAACCACATCGGCTACGGCGAGCTCGAGGTCGAGGCGAAGCCCGCCGGTGCGGGGGATCGCCGGGCGCTGGGTGTGGCGAGCGACGACGCCGGGGCCAAGGCCCTGGTGTCCGCCTTCGTCGACAGCCTGGGCTTCGACGTCGTCGACGCCGGCGAGCTGGCCGCCGGTCGGGCCTTCGAGAACGGCTCGGAGATCTTCACCGGCCGGCACACCGCCGCGCAGATGCGCGAGGTGCTCGAGCGCGAGACCGCCCGCGTCTGAGCGCTCCCACGGCGGTCGCTCCGCCCCGGGTGGTGCTCCGGCCGGGGATGACTCTGTGGCGCGTGTGGGAATGCTCAGGCACTCCCGCACGCGCCACAGAGTCACCCTGCCCTGACCTCTCCGGGGCGGCGGCTCAGCTGGTGCGGACGACCATCTTGCCGGTGTTGCTGCCCTGCATCATGCCCAGGAAGGCGTCGACGGCGTGCTCGATCCCGTCGACCACCGTCTCGTCATAGGTGATCTCCCCGGCGGCGAACCACTCGGCCATGCGCTGAGAGTACTCGCCGGCCAGGTCGAAGTGCCCGCCGAGCGTGAAGCCCTCCATGCGCAGGCTGCGGGTGATCAGCGCGCTGAGGTTGTCCGGACCGGGAGTCGGAGCCTCGGCGTTGTAGCTGGCGATCGCCCCGCACAGCGCCAGGCGGCCGCCGGTGTTCATCACGTCCAGCGCCGCCTCCAGGTGGTCTCCGCCGACGTTGTCGAAGAAGACGTCGACGCCGTCGGGGGCGTGGTCCGGCAGCTGCTCGCGGATCGGGGCGTCCTTGTAGTTGACCGCGGCGTCGAAGCCGTACTTCGAGGTCAACAGCTCGACCTTCTCCGCCGATCCGGCCGAGCCGATGACGCGCTCGGCGCCGAGCAGCCGGGCGATCTGGCCCGCCGTCGAACCCACGGCGCCGGCGGCGCCGGAGATGAACACCGTGTCGCCGGAGCGCAGCCCGGCGATGCGGGTGAGGCCGACGTAGGCCGTCAGACCGGTCATGCCCAGCACGCCCAGGTGCAGCGAGAGCGGGGCACCCTCGATCTCGGCGACCGGGCGGAAGGCGCTCGCCTCGGCCTGGGCGACGTCGCGCCAGCCGAGCTGGTGCAGCACCGGCGCGCCGACCGGAAGATCCGCGGAACGGGATGCGACGACGCGGCCCACGGCGCCGCCGGTCATCGTCTCCTCCAGCGCGAAGGGCGGGACGTAGCTCTTCACGTCGTTCATCCGGCCGCGCATGTAGGGGTCGACGGAGATGAACTCGTTGGCCACGCGGACCTCGTCCTCGCCGAGCGCGGGCAGCTCGACCTCGACGGTGCGGAAGTTCTCCGGCGTCGGCCAGCCGGCGGGACGGCTGACCAGCTGGATCTGGGTGCTGGTGCTGGCATTCGTGGACGACATGAGTGTCCGCCTTTCTGGGCCGGACCGGGGAGGCGGTGCCGGCGAGCCTTTTTGGAATGACTGTTCCAGTATATTCTGGACCAGTCATCACACAAGGGGCCGAACGGAGGATCCATGCCACGCACGCGGGAGTTCGCGACCGACGACGCCGTCGTCGCCGCCCGTTCGGTGTTCTGGGAGTACGGCTACGAGCAGGCCTCAGTGCCCGATCTGGAGCGTGCCACCGGACTCGGGCGCTCGAGCATCTATCAGGCCTTCGGCAGCAAGCGGGGGCTATTCGATGCCTGCGTGGAGAGCTACCTCGACGAGGTCATCCGTCCGCGGCTGCGTCCGATGCAGCAGGATCCAGTGGACGCCGGCGCGCTGGCGGCCTACCTGGACGGTCTGCGCGAGGCGCTGGCCGACGCCGCCTCTGCTCCCGGGCGGCACGGGTGCCTGCTGATGAACGCCGCCTCGGCCCCGATCAGCCGGCAGCATGCGGTGGCCGAGCAGGTGGCCGCCTATCGCGAAGAGCTGCGCGCGGCGATGCGCCGCGGCCTGGCCGCCGCGCGGGCAGGCCGCAGAGCGGGCGACGGCGAGCCGGAGCCGGAGCTGCTGGACCGCGACGCCGAGGCCTGCGCCTCCCTGGTGACCTCGGCCTTCGCGCTGACCCGTGTCGACCATGCTGCGGCGCTGCGCTGCGTCGATGCCGCCCGCGCGATGATCTGAGCCGCTCGGGGCGGTCTATTCGGATGGTCGCTCTGGACGGGTGCTCAGGTCTCGGCGAGCTCGTCGACGGCGTCGAGCACCGCCAGCAGCCGCTCCCGCAGCCGCTGCGCCTCCGCGGAGAAGCCCCGCTGCGCGCGGGCGTACTCCGCCCGGCCCTGCGGCGTCTCGATGCGCACCGGCTCATAGCCCCAGTCGGAGAGGTCGTAGGGCGAGGCGCGCATGTCCAGCTCGCGGATGCGCCAGGCCAGATCGAAGCAGTCCAGCAGCAGATCTGCGCTGACTGCCGGGATGAGCTTATAGGCCCACTTGTAGAGGTCCATGTTCGCGTGCAGGCAGCCCGGCTGTTCCATCTCCACCTGCGTCTCGCGGGTGGGCTGCAGCGCGTTCAACGGCCGGGCCGAGGGCGTGTAGAAGCGGAAGGCGTCGAAATGCGTGCAGCGGATGTTCTGCTCCTCGACGACGGCGTCGGTGCCGGCCGAGCCCAGCCGCAGCGGCACCTGATCGTGGCGCTGGCCGTGCTGCTCGGAGCGGTAGACCATCGCCCACTCGTGCAGACCGAAGCAGCCCAGCTGCGCCGGCCGGGCCGCCGTCGCGCTGAGCAGCCGCCGGGCGAAGCCGATCATCGAGGCGCGCTCCTCGCGGAAGCGCACGACGTCGACCGTCGCCCCGCCGGTCGCGGTGCCGTCGTCGACAGCGGTGTAGAACTTCCAGCCGGCCGCCTCAGAGGCGCCGGCGCCTTCGAGGATCATCCCGGCGCCGGGGTGCCAACGGGAGAGCTGGCCGGGGGAGTGCGAGTAATAGGTGAACAGGAAGTCCTCGACGGGGTGCTTCTCTCCGGCGTGCCGGCGGGCGAGGAAGGCGTCGGCATAGCCGGCGACGGCGCGCTGGTGCGCGGCCGCGCGCTCGCGGTGCTCGTGGTCAGGGATCACGGAGACTCCGCGAGGAGTCTGAATCTCGGCTGGGACGTGGGTTACACTCATGATCGTCTCTCGCACCATATGCGCAGGCGGCAGGACGGCCCGACCGGGCTCGACCTGCCGCCTGCTGCGTGTCTGCGGGTCTTCTACCTCGTTTGCCGAGGCGGGTGCGCGCCGGGCGTCGGTCCGGAGTCCTAGAGTCGGGGCCATGAAGCCTCCGGCGTCCCATGGTCCCACCTCTGGTGCCGAGCTGCATCGCCCGGCGGAGACCGACCTCTCCGAGGTGCACGAGCTCTACCGTGATCCCCGCGTCTGGACCCATCTGCCCTCGGGGCGGCACGTCGACGCGGCGCAGACCCGCCGGCTGCTCGACGGCTGGCGGCGCTCCTGGGAGGAGCATGGCCTGGGGCAGTGGATCGTCCGCGACGCCGGCTCCGGGATGCTGCTCGGCCACGGCGGCTGTGCGGTGCGCGGAGAGCTGCTGTGGAACTTGGGGTATCGCTTCGCCGTCGAGGCCCAGGGACGAGGCCTGGGGAGCTGGGTCGGGCGATGCGGGCTGGAGGCGGCCGTCGAGGTCGACGCCTCGCGGGCGGCGGCGGCCTATCTGCTCGAGCACAACGGCGCCTCGGCGTGGGTGGCGGAGAAACTCGGTCTCAGTCTGCAGCACCGCGGGCCCGACGCCGGCAATCCGGACCCGGAGGCGGTCCGGCTGGTCTACGCCGATCGGACGCTGAACGCGGAGCAGCTGGCCGCCGCGATGCGGTGATCCGGGCACCCAGACGACGACTCTGGAACTTGGGCCCGACCCCCCCCCGTGTTCTTCGGCGAGGGTTCAGGCCCGAGCTCCAGAGCCATCGCTGCGTGGAGCCGGGGAGTGCCTCAGCGGCCGGTGCCGGCGTAGACCGTGGCCTCCTGGTCGGCGTCGAGGCCGAAGGCGGTGTGGATCGCCTGCACCGCACGGCCCAGGTCCTCGATGTCGGTGATCACCGAGACGCGGATCTCCGAGGTGGAGATCAGGCCGATGTTGATGCCGGCGTCGCGCAGGGCGGTGAAGAACCGCGCCGAGACTCCCGGGTGGTGGCGCATGCCGCCGCCGACGAGAGAGACCTTGCCGACCTGCGGCACGTAGTCCAGCTCCTCGAAGCCGATCTGCTCCTTGTTGTCCGTCAGGATCTGCACCGACTTCTCGATGTCCGCACCCGGCAGGGTGAAGGAGATGTTGGTCGTCTTCGTGTCGTCGGAGACGTTCTGCACGATCATGTCGATGTTCGTGCCGGCCTGGGCGATCAGGTTGAAGATGTCGGCGGCCTTGCCGGGCACGTCCGGGACGCCGGAGATCGTCAGCTTGGCCTCGGAGTCGTCGTGGGCGACGCCGGAGATGATGGGCTGTTCCAAGGGTTCCCCTTCCTGGAGGGCGATGGTGTCGTCGGGGCCGGGCAGCACCCAGGTGCCTTCGTGCTGGGAGAACGACGAGCGCACGTGCAGCTTCACGCCGAAGCGCCGGGCGTACTCGACCGAGCGCAGGTGGAGCACCTTCGACCCGGCGGCGGCCATCTCCAGCATGTCCTCGCTGGAGATCTG
>NZ_WIAX01000014.1 GCF_009467795.1 Nesterenkonia halophila | reverse complement strand
GTTGTCGTGCACGTCCCAGGTCACCCGCGGGTTGTCCGGATCGCCGGTGTAGTAGTCCTGGGTGTAGATCTCGATGCGGTGGCCGTCGGGGTCGCGCAGGTAGAGGTAGAAGGCGTTGGAGACGCCGTGCCGGCCCGGTCCGCGCTCGATGCAGTCCGAGCGACGCAGCGCGCCCAGCTTGTCGCAGATGGCCAGGATGTTGTGCTTCTCGTGGGTCGCGAAGGCCACATGGTGCATCCGCGGTCCGGTGCCGCCGGTCATCGCAGTGTCGTGGACGGTGGACTTCCGGCGCATCCAGGCCGCGTAGACGGTGCCGCCGTCGTCCTGGATGTCCTCGGTGACGCGGAAGCCCAGGTTCTCCATGTAGTCCACCGCGCGCGGCACGTCCGGGGTGACCTGGTTGAAGTGGTCGATGCGCACCAGCGCGCCGGGAGTGTGCAGATCGTAGCGCCAGGCGAGCCGCTCGACGTGCTCGACCTCGTGGAAGAACTCGTAGGGGAAGCCCAGCGGGTCCTGCACGCGCACCGAGTCGCCGACGCCGCGCACGAAGCCGGTGCGGTTCCGCACCGTCGGGCAGCCCATCTCCTGGTAGTAGGCCTCGGCGCGATCGAGGTCCTCAGGGCTGCGCACCCTGTAGGAGAACGCCGCCACCGCAGGGGTCACGCCCTGCCGCAGGATCAGGTTGTGGTGGATGAACTCCTCCATGGAGCGCAGGTACACGACCTGTTCGTCCTCAGCGGTGACCACCAGGCCGAGCACGTCCACGTAGAACTCGCGGGAGCGGGCCAGGTCGGTGACCACCAGCTCCATCGAGGCGCAGCGCAGCACGTCCGGGGCGGGGGAGGTCGGGACGGGGATCGGGGCGGCGGGCGGCGTCGCCGAGCCGGGGGTCTCAGAGGTCATGGTCGTGCATCCTCCATCGAGCATCGTCGCTCATCGTCGGAACAGTGCTGAACAGTGGGGGGGCGGGCAGGGGTCAGGCCTTGCCGAAGACGGGGTTGTGCACTTCGCCGAGGTTGATGTGCACCGCCTGCTGGTCGGTGTAGAAGTCGATGGACCGGTAGCCGCCCTCGTGGCCGAGCCCCGAGGCCTTGACCCCGCCGAAGGGGGTGCGCAGGTCGCGGACGTTGTTGGAGTTCAGCCACACCATGCCGGCCTCGACGGCCTGGGCGAAGGTGTGCGAGCGCTTCAGGTCGTTGGTCCAGACATAGGCGGCCAGCCCGTACTTGGTGTTGTTGGCCAGCGCCAGCGCCTCCTCCTCGGTGTCGAAAGGAGTGATCGCCACCACCGGCCCGAAGATCTCCTCCTGGAAGATCCGGGCGTCGGAGGGGACGTCGGCGAAGACGGTGGGGGCGACGAAGTTGCCGGTCTCGAAGCCCTCCGGACGGCCGCCGCCGGCGACCAGACGGCCCTCGGACTTTCCGAGCTCGACGTAGCTCATCACCTTCTCGAAGTGCTCGGGGTGGACCAGCGCGCCGACCTCGGTCTCCGCGTCGTCCGGCATGCCGACCTTCACCCGCTTCGCCTGGGCGGCGTAGCGCTCGACGAACTCGTCGTAGACCGAGCGCTCGACCAGGATGCGGCTGCCGGCGGTGCAGCGCTCGCCGTTGAGCGAGAACACTCCGAAGATCGTGGCGTTGATGGCCGCCTCCAGGTCGGCATCGGCGAAGACGACGGCCGGGGACTTGCCGCCCAGCTCCATCGACAGCCCCTTCAGATGCGGGGCGGCGTTGGCGAAGATCAGCTGTCCGGTGGTCGACTCGCCGGTGAAGGAGATCAGCGGGACGTCGGGGTGCTTGACCAGCGAGTCGCCGGCGTAGCCTTCTTCGCCGAAGCCGTTGACCAGGTTGAACACTCCGGCCGGCAGCCCGGCCTCCTCGAAGATCCCCGCCCAGAGGCTGGCCGAGAGCGGGGTGAACTCGGCGGGCTTGAGCACCACCGAGTTGCCGGTGGCGATCGCCGGCGCCAGCTTCCAGGACTCCAGCATGAACGGGGTGTTCCACGGAGTGATGAGCCCGGCGACGCCGATCGGCTTGCGATTGACGTAGTTGGCCTGGCGCCCGGGGACCTTGAAGGCGTCGTCGGTCTGGGCGACGATCAGGTCGGCGAAGAAGCGGAAGTTCTCCGCCGCCCGGCGGGCCTGGCCGGCCGCCTGGGTGATCGGCAGCCCGGAGTCGAAGGACTCCATCGCCGCCAGCTGTTCGCCGCGGCTCTCGACGACGTCGGCGATCCGGTGCAGCACGCGGGAGCGCTCCCGCGGCAGCATCGTCGACCACGGGCCCTCGTGGAAGGCGCGCTGCGCCGCCTGCACGGCGCGGTCGATGTCGGCCGGGCCGCCGGAGGCCGCCTGGATGTAGGTCTCGTTGCTCACCGGGTCGAGGACGTCGAAGGTGGCCCCGTCCAGCGAGTCGACGAAGGCGCCGTCGATGTAGTGCTGGATCCGGTCGGGCAGGCCGTCGGGCGGGGTGGTGGTCTGCTGGGTCATCGGTGGTCTCCTCTGCTCGCTCAGCATCGGGGTCGTGTCAGGACAGATTCTGCGTGGGGGCCGGGCCGTTCCCGGTCAGGCGTCGCGGTGGCGCCGGTAGGCGTCGATCGTCCGCCAGCGGTGGCGGCGCACCGCCAGCTCGACGTCGAGCGCGTCGGCCTCTGTGCGGATCAGCCGGAGGATCTCGTCGTGCTCGGCGACCGACTCCGGGGCGCGGTCGGGGACGAAGGCGAACGTGGAGCGGCGCAGCCGCGCCAGCCGGGTCCACTCCCGCTGGACGAGCTCCTCCAGGTGCGGATTGGGACAGTGCAGATGCAGCACGTCATGGAACTCATGGTTCAGCGCGGTGAACTCGCCGGGGTCGAACTCGTCCAGCAACGACCGCATCCGGTCGTTCAGCCGCTGCGCCCGCTCGACCTCCTCGGCGCCGAGGTGGGGGAGGGAGAGCGCAGTGGCGGTGCCCTCCAGGACGCCGAGAGTCTCCATCGAGTGCAGATAGTCGGCCTCGTCCACCATCGCGACGCGGGCGCCGACGTTCTTCTCGAACTCGACCAGTCCCTCCGCCTCGAGCCGGCGGACGGCCTCGCGCACCGGCACCACGCTGACGCCGAGCTCCTCGGCGATGGTGCCGAGGACGAGCCGGTAGCCGGGGACGAACTCCTGCCGGTCGATGCGCTCTCGGATCCAGTGGTAGGTCCGCTGGGACTTGCTGGCTCCGACCGGGGCGCTCGTCGCGCCGCCGACCGGGGGCGCGCCCGCCGTGGTGGGCGTGGTGGGCGTGATGGGCGTGGCGGGCTCAGCCATCGGCGTCTCCGCGCCGGGCGGCCGAGTCGGCCTCGAAACGTTCCCGCCAGGCGCTGTTCATCGGGAACAGTCCGTCGATGGGGTGCCCCTCGGCGATACGGTCGGCGACCCAGGCGTCGGCGTCCTCCTTGGCCAACACGGCGTCGACCACCTCGTCGGCCAGCGACGGCGGGATCACGATGACGCCGTCGTCGTCGCCGACGATCACATCGCCGGGCTGCACGGTCGCCCCGCCGCAGCTGATGGTGACGTCGGTGTCCCAGGGGACGTGCCGCCGGCCCAGCACGGCCGGGTGCGCACCCTGGCTGAACACCGGCAGGTCGACGGCGCCGACGGCCGCGGCGTCGCGGACGCAGCCGTCGGTGACGACGCCGGCCGCACCCCGGGCCTTCGCCCGCAGGGCCAGGATGTCGCCCAGCGTGCCGGCCCCGCGTTCGCCGCGGGCCTCGATCACGACGACCTCGTCGGCCTCGACCGCGTCGAACGCCCGCTTCTGGGCATTGTGGCCGCCGCCGTGGGCGGAGAACAGGTCCGGACGGAGCGGGACGAAGCGCAGCGTGCGGGCGGTGCCGACCATCGTCGCGCCCGGGGTGTCGCCCTGGAGCCCGTCGAGGGTGACGGTGTCGAAGCCGCGGCGGCGCATCTCCTGGGCCAGTCCCGCGACCGGTGCGCGCTGCAGCTTCTCCTTCAGCCGCGGAGTCAGGGCGGCGGGCGCCGTGCCGGGCGCCGCGCCGGCGGCGTCCTCGGTCGGCAGTCCGGCCTTCTCCCGGGACCCCCAGGCCTCTTCCCGCTGGCGGTCGTCGACGGCCGGTACGAGCCCCAGCGCCGGGTCGAAGTCGCCGGGGCCCTCGACCACGTGCGAGACGGCGCGGCCGCTGCTCGGAGCGCCCTCGGCGTCGGGCGCGTCGACCTCGACCTCGATGGTGTCGCCCGGCTCGGCGACCGAGGCCCCGGCGGGGGTGCCGGTGAGGATGACGTCACCGGGCTCCAGCGTCAGATGCTGTGAGAGGTCGGCGACCAGCCGCGGCAGCGCGAAGATCATGGCCGCGGAGGTGTCCTCCTGGACCAGCGTCCCGTTCTTCCAGGTCCGCAGGCGGAGGCTGTCCGGGGAGACGGTCGCGGCGTCGATGCGGCCGGCGGCCAGGGAGGTGTAGCCGTCCCGACCCTTGTTGCGGAGGTTGGATCCCTTGTCGGCGCTGCGCAGGTCGTAGAGGCCCCAGTCGTCGGCCGCGGTGACCGCCGCGATGTGGTCCCAGGCGTCCTCGGCCCGCACGCGGCGGGTCGTCGCGCCGACGATGAGCGCGATCTCGCCCTCGAAGGCCAGCAGCTCGGTGCCGGCGGGGCGCTCGACCTCGGCCTCGCCGGTGGCCACGGATCCGCTCGGCTTGAGGAAGTAGGACGGGGCGGCGGGTCGGCGGCCGCGCTCGTCGGCCCGCGAGGCGTAGCTCAGGTGCACGGCGATGATCGTGCCGGGGCGGTCCGTCTGCGGGGCGTCCGACGCCGCGTCGGCCGCCGCCGTCGTCCTGCTGGAAGATGTGCTCGAGATCATATCTCAGATCGTATACGCTCCGTGACGCGCCGCACAAGCACTCTGTGGCGGGAGCTTCACATCGCCTGTCGGCGCTCGTTCCGGCGAGAGTGGATCGATGCCTCGTGAAACTGACCAACCGTTCGGTCATTTAGTCTGATAGTGTGGCCTGCATCACTATGACTGCTGTCACAGCTTCTCGACGACCACCTGCACCCTGTGAGCCCCGTCCGGCATCACGCTCAGATGTGGAGATGACATGAGCCAGACGACGTACACCAGCACTGAGGGCCACGAGATGACCCACGAGGAGAAGAAGGTCCTCGCCGGGACGCTCGTGGGAACCACCATCGAGTGGTACGACTTCTTCATCTATGCCCAGGCGGCCGGCTTCGTGCTGGCCCTGCACTATTTCGAGCCGTTGGGGGAGGACAACCAGGCGCTGGCCCAGATCATCTCCTGGGCCTCGGTCGGCATCTCCTTCCTCTTCCGCCCGCTCGGCGCCGTCATCGCCGGCTGGCTCGGCGACCGCTTCGGCCGCAAGGTCGTGCTGGTGCTGACGCTGATGGGCATGGGCGGCGCCACCGTGCTGGTCGGGCTGCTGCCGACCTATGCGATGTGGGGGATCGCCGCCCCGGTGCTCCTCGTGCTGCTCCGGGTGCTGCAGGGGCTCTCGGCCGGCGGCGAATGGGGCGGCGCCGCGCTGCTCTCCGTCGAGCACGCCCCGCGCCACAAGCGCGGACTCTTCGGCTCCTACCCGCAGATCGGCGTGCCGGTGGGCATGCTGCTGGCCACCGGCTTCATGACCGTGCTCAACGCCTTCACCACGGAGCAGCAGTTCATGGACTGGGGCTGGCGCGTGCCCTTCCTGTTCTCCTTCGTGCTGATCATCGTCGGCTATCTCATCCGGGTGAAGGTCGACGAGTCTCCGGTCTTCACCGAGATGCGTGAGCGTAAGAAGCAGGCTTCGGCCCCGCTGAAGGACCTGCTCACCACGCACAAGAAGTACACGTTCCTGGCCGCGCTCATCTTCGCGGCCAACAACGCCGCCGGCTACCTGGTCATCGCCTTCTTCGCCGCCTACGGCGCCAACCATCTGGGGATGGCCCGGTCCGAGACGCTGACCGCCTCGCTCATCGGCGGCGTCGGCTGGCTCATCTTCACCATGCTGGGCGGCTGGATCTCCGATCGCATCGGCCGCGTGCTGACCTTCCAGATCGGCTACGGGATCATCATCGTCTGGGCCATCCCGATGTGGTTCCTGATGGACACCGCCTCGCTGCCGCTCTTCGCCGCGGCGATCTTCCTGCTGACGGTCGGGCTGGGCCCCTCCTACGGGCCGCAGTGCGCGCTCTACGCGGAGATGTTCCCCGCGGCGATCCGGTTCTCGGGCGTCTCGATCGGTTATGCGCTTGGCTCGATCATCGGCGGCGCCTTCGCGGCCACCATCGCCCAGGGCATCCTGAACGCGACCGGACAGTCCTGGCTGATCGGCGCCTACATCGCGGGACTGGCGCTGATCTCCTTCCTCGCGGTCTCCGTGGTCCCCAAGACCTTGCAGGGGATCACGCTCACCGATGACAGTGAGCGGGAGGAGATGACTCTCCGGTCGTCGGCCCGATGAGAAACGCCGGAGTCGCGGGGCGCCGGCCCACCGGTCGCACGTCCCGCACGGCCGCTCGGCGCGCCCTCACCGCGCGCGTGGCGGTCGCACCGCAGACTCGACTGCATCTGTTGTCTGCACATCAGCTGTCCGCACCACCGATGAGAGGACCCCCACCCATGCGACCCCGTACCTCGATGATGAGTCTGTCGGCCGCCGCCGCGGCCTCCGTCCTGCTGCTCACCGCCTGCGACGACGGCGGATCGGGCGGCGACGACGGAGGAGACGGCGGTTACGCGATCGGCATCTCCCAGTTCGTCACCCATCCCTCCCTCGACGAGAGCCGCGACGGCTTCAAGGCGGCCTTCGACGAGGCCGGCGTCGACGTCGACTGGGACGAGCAGAACGCCCAGGGCGAGCAGGCGACGGCGAGCACCATCGCCGGCACCTTCGCCACCGACGACCTGGACCTGGTCCATGCGATCGCCACGCCCTCCGCCCAGGCGGCCGCCCAGTCCATCCAGGACACTCCGGTCATCTTCTCCGCGGTCACCGACCCCGAGGGGGCCGGACTGGTCGACTCCTGGGAGGAGCCGGGGGCCAACGTCACCGGTGCCTCGGACGAGAATCCGGTCGACGCGCAGTTCGACGTGCTCTCGAGCCTGGCGCCGGACGCGGAGAAGGTGGGCGTCATCTACTCCTCGGGCGAGACCAACTCCGAGGTGCAGGTCGAGCAGGCGAAGGAGGCCGCCGAGGAGCTGGACCTGGAGATCCAGGAGGCCGCGGTCACCAACTCCTCCGAGGTCCAGCAGGGCGTGGAGTCGTTCTCCGACGTCGACGCGATCTACGTGCCCACCGACAACCAGGTGGTCTCCGCGCTGGAGTCGGTGCTGCAGTACGGCCAGCAGAACAGCGTCCCGGTGGTCGCCGCCGAGGGAGACTCCGTGGAGGCCGGGGCCGTGGCCACCGAGGGCCTCGACTATCATCAGCTCGGCCGCCAGGCCGGCGAGATGGCCCTGCGCATCCTCGAGGAGGGCGAGGACCCGGCGAGCATGCCGGTCGAGACTCAGGAGAACTACGAACTCGTCGTCAACCCCGAGGCCGCCGAGGCGATGGGCGTGGAGATCCCGCAGGAGCTGATGGACCGCGCCGACGTCGTCGTCGGCGAGGACGTCGAGCCCAAGGATCCGTCCGAGGTCGGCGAGGACGGCTGAGCCGACGATGACCGCGCCGGGCTCTGCAGGCTCGCCGGACGACCGGACGCCGGACCGCCCTGATCGGGCGGGGCGGCGTCGCCCCTGACGGCACACGACGCGTCGTCGCCCGCGACCCGGGCGACGACGCTGACGAGGACGAGAGATGATCACAGCATTCGAACTGGGGATGATCTACGCGATCATGGCCCTGGGCGTCTATCTGACGTTCCGCATCCTGAACTTCCCCGACCTGACCGTCGACGGCTCCTTCACCACCGGAGCGGCGACGGCGGCGGTGCTGATCACCGGCGGGACCGACCCCTTTCTGGCCACGGCGGCTGCCTTCGCCGTCGGCACTGCGGCCGGATGGATCACCGGGATGCTGCACACCAAGGGCGGGATCAACGGGCTGTTGGCCGGGATCCTGACGATGATCGGGCTCTACTCGATCAATCTGCGCATCATGGGCGGGGCCAATGTCCCGCTGCTGGGCGAGGACACCGTGATCAGCGCGCTGCGCGACCTCATCGACGTCGGCTGGGCGTCGGTCGCGGTGCTGGCTCTGGTCGCGCTGGTGTTCAAGGTGCTGCTGGACTGGTACCTGCATACTGACAACGGCCTGGCTCTGCAGGCCACCGGCGACAACGAGCAGATGATCCGCTCGTTCGCCGTCTCCACCGACCGGATGAAGATCCTGGGGCTGATGCTCTCCAACGGGCTCGTCGCCCTCTGCGGCGCGGTCGTGGCCCAGCATCAGGGCTTCGCCGACATCGGCATGGGCATCGGGCTGATCCTGGTGGGGCTGGCCTCGGTGATCGTCGGGCAGGCGCTGTTCGGGGCGAAGTCCGTCATACGCGCCACGCTGGCGGTGGTCCTCGGTGCGGTGGTCTACCGGCTGGCGATCCAGCTGGCGCTGAACCTGGGGCTGGATCCGAACGACATGAAGCTGATGTCGGCGGTGCTGGTGGTGGCCGCGCTGCTGCTGCCGCAGTGGAAGGGCTTCTCGAAGCTGGCCGCCCGACGGCGCGCACGCGCAGGCTCGACGACGGCGGGGTCGGCCGAGGCGACGCCGTCGCGCCGTGCCGAGGCCGTCGAGGAGTCCGCGCAGGCCGCGGGCAGGAAGGAGGGCTGATCCATGCTGAGCATCGAGGAGGTCTCGAAGACGTTCTTCGCCGGCACGGTCAATGAGCGTCGGGCGCTGGTCGAG
>NZ_WIAX01000013.1 GCF_009467795.1 Nesterenkonia halophila | reverse complement strand
CGGGGAGCACACTCATCGTTGACCCGCTCGCCGGCCTTCCACGCCGGCTCATCCCCGCGTAGGCGGGGAGCACCCAGTCGCCGACCTCCGATTCGAACGGAGGAACGGCTCATCCCCGCGTAGGCGGGGAGCACGAATCAATCGTCGCCGACAGCTCCCCCGGAGAGGGCTCATCCCCGCGTAGGCGGGGAGCACACGGGCCTATTCATCGCGCCCTTCACCGTCACCGGCTCATCCCCGCGTAGGCGGGGAGCACTGCGTCTCTGAATTGCTGGAGGAGGTCGGGGTCGGCTCATCCCCGCGTAGGCGGGGAGCACTTCGACCCGCCGGTACTGGCCTTGCCCTTGGACGGCTCATCCCCGCGTAGGCGGGGAGCACAAGGATGGTCGCGCCCAGAACATCAACAGCATGGGCTCATCCCCGCGTAGGCGGGGAGCACACGCTGCGGCGAGGGCGTGGGCAAGCGTCCAGGTGGGCTCATCCCCGCGTAGGCGGGGAGCACTGGTGGTGCAGAAGGGCGCCCAGCAGTGGACCGGGCTCATCCCCGCGTAGGCGGGGAGCACCCCTTCACCTGGCTGATGATGCCGGGGATCTGCGGCTCATCCCCGCGTAGGCGGGGAGCACGCCAAGGTGCCCGAGGTCGTCATCATGGAGATCGGCTCATCCCCGCGTAGGCGGGGAGCACTCGTTCAGCGACGGCCACGGGGTGGGGATGAAGGGCTCATCCCCGCGTAGGCGGGGAGCACTCGTCAAGTGGACTAAGAAGATTTGGCGAATTGGGCTCATCCCCGCGTAGGCGGGGAGCACCAGGATGCGCGTGCGCGCCAGGATATCCAGCGGGGCTCATCCCCGCGTAGGCGGGGAGCACTGCGTCACTTCTCCGTGGTGATCCGGTAGTCACGGCTCATCCCCGCGTAGGCGGGGAGCACTCCGGCGTCAACTGCGCCTTCACCTCCAGAGAGGGCTCATCCCCGCGTAGGCGGGGAGCACCTTCAGCTTCTTCAGTGCGCGTGCCATGTCCGCGGCTCATCCCCGCGTAGGCGGGGAGCACCGACTCTTACTGCGACGGAGATGGCTTGGCAGCGGCTCATCCCCGCGTAGGCGGGGAGCACTTGGTCAAGATTTGGGAAGCTCTGAAGCCTGCCGGCTCATCCCCGCGTAGGCGGGGAGCACCTCTCGTGACATCGAGAAGACTTTCATCACTGGGGCTCATCCCCGCGTAGGCGGGGAGCACCTTCGTGTGCATGTCGGCCAGCTCGGCGTTCTCGGCTCATCCCCGCGTAGGCGGGGAGCACTCCGCCGTCAGCACGTGCTCGCCGTTCGAGAGCGGCTCATCCCCGCGTAGGCGGGGAGCACCGACGGGACCGGGCGTGCACCCGACTGCTTCGGGGCTCATCCCCGCGTAGGCGGGGAGCACGGTCTCCCAGCGTGGCGGGCCGGTGCCTGTCGAGGCTCATCCCCGCGTAGGCGGGGAGCACTGAACAGCTCGCGCGGTTTGCCCCGCGCCACTGGGCTCACCCCCGCGTAGGCGGGGAGCACATGGAGAACCCGTTGGCCGACCTGGTGCCCCGGGGCTCATCCCCGCGTAGGCGGGGAGCACTGTGCCGAGAGGAGGCGGACGCGTACCGCGCGGGGCTCATCCCCGCGTAGGCGGGGAGCACGGCCAGCAGCGCCCGAACTCGGATGCGTGTGTCGGCTCATCCCCGCGTAGGCGGGGAGCACGCTACCGCGGTCTCCTGCGCTTCGAGCGCTTCGGGCTCATCCCCGCGTAGGCGGGGAGCACGTGCCCGTACTTTGCGCCGCGCAGGAACACATCGGCTCATCCCCGCGTAGGCGGGGAGCACTTGCCCAGGAGCTCCTTGCCGCCCTGCCAAGCCGGCTCATCCCCGCGTAGGCGGGGAGCACCGGCGACCAACCCACAGGTTCGAGATGGTGCTCGGCTCATCCCCGCGTAGGCGGGGAGCACTCGCCGCACTGTGCGGCGAACTCCCACGCGGCGGGCTCATCCCCGCGTAGGCGGGGAGCACGCGGTCGGTTCCGAGTTCGTGTTTGGTCGCCTGGGCTCATCCCCGCGTAGGCGGGGAGCACTGTACTTGGTGCCGTTGACAGTGACAGTGATCAGGCTCATCCCCGCGTAGGCGGGGAGCACGGTCCCATCTCCTGGCCGCTATGGAGGAGATCGGGCTCATCCCCGCGTAGGCGGGGAGCACGACGCGAAGCACTTCCGTGTGGTCATGGACGAGGGCTCATCCCCGCGTAGGCGGGGAGCACAACGCCTCACCGGATGCGACGATCATTACTCACGGCTCATCCCCGCGTAGGCGGGGAGCACGGTGGAGCATCAGCGACCAACGTCTGAGCCGTGGGCTCATCCCCGCGTAGGCGGGGAGCACGGCGGTTTCGTCGTCTGGGCGCTGGTCGATGGGGGCTCATCCCCGCGTAGGCGGGGAGCACTGACATCCAGCGGTTCTATGACCAGTACGGGAAGGCTCATCCCCGCGTAGGCGGGGAGCACATGGGCTTGGGCTTGCTGTTCACGCTCGGAGGCGGCTCATCCCCGCGTAGGCGGGGAGCACGATCACGTGGCGCGACGCGTATTCGACTCTCGCGGCTCATCCCCGCGTAGGCGGGGAGCACCCGGTCCCGTAGTCGTGGCCGCGTACCCACCCGGGCTCATCCCCGCGTAGGCGGGGAGCACTTGCTGTTGCATTGGGAGCAGATCACCCTGACGGGCTCATCCCCGCGTAGGCGGGGAGCACTCGTCAGGGAACCGCCAGTGGTCCTCCGGGTATGGCTCATCCCCGCGTAGGCGGGGAGCACTGGATGTGGTAACCGAGGCTCGCGGCGGTGCGGGGCTCATCCCCGCGTAGGCGGGGAGCACGCCTTCCACAGCGACTTGCCGGACTGGGTCGGCGGCTCATCCCCGCGTAGGCGGGGAGCACTCGACTTCAAGGGCATTGCCCTGACCGCTGGCCGGCTCATCCCCGCGTAGGCGGGGAGCACTACATCATCCTCGGGAAGTTCGCCGTCGTGAACGGCTCATCCCCGCGTAGGCGGGGAGCACGTCGCCGGTGACTTCGGCGCGCTCGCAGGTGTAGGCTCATCCCCGCGTAGGCGGGGAGCACCATTTACGGGAGTCGATCCAGCCGGGCGCACCGGGCTCATCCCCGCGTAGGCGGGGAGCACGTAGTGCGGGTGCGCGGTCAGCCGCGGTAGGGGGGGCTCATCCCCGCGTAGGCGGGGAGCACGAACAAGGCTATGGCCCGGCAGATGGGGGGCGCGGCTCATCCCCGCGTAGGCGGGGAGCACGTCTGCTCCCAATTCCCGTACTGGTCATAGAACGGCTCATCCCCGCGTAGGCGGGGAGCACTGCCTTCAACTTCATCGACGGCCTGGACGGGCTGGCTCATCCCCGCGTAGGCGGGGAGCACGTGGTCCTGGAGCCCGGCACCGAGAACATTTTCGGCTCATCCCCGCGTAGGCGGGGAGCACTGGGGCTGCTCATATGTCCCTCCTGAACGCGTCGGCTCATCCCCGCGTAGGCGGGGAGCACTGCGGGACCATCGGACCCTCCATGCCGCCAAGGGGCTCATCCCCGCGTAGGCGGGGAGCACGCGCCGCAAACGACCCAGGCAGCACACGCACGCGGCTCATCCCCGCGTAGGCGGGGAGCACAACCCGTCGTCGTCCGCGTCTGGTGCGTACCAGGGCTCATCCCCGCGTAGGCGGGGAGCACATGTCGAATACTCGTTCGACACTCGGAGGGCACGGCTCATCCCCGCGTAGGCGGGGAGCACCCGGAGGATGCCAGCCGCCCGATAGCAGTCGCGGGCTCATCCCCGCGTAGGCGGGGAGCACACCGCCATGAAGCGAAGGTCGGTGATCATGTCGGGCTCATCCCCGCGTAGGCGGGGAGCACAGATCAGGTGTTGTGGTGTGCGGGTCATGATGCGGCTCATCCCCGCGTAGGCGGGGAGCACACTTCCTGACCTGCGATGTTAGCAAGAGTCAGGGAGTTTCAGATGCACTTTCGTCGTTGCCTCCGTCGTAGCGGCGCATCCATGAAGCACGTCGAGCACGCCTCTGGCCGCGTGCGGTGCTCCATCCGGTCCGGGTCTGTGCAGTACGCCGCTTGGTCGGGCGCTTCATGACTGTGATGCCGTCGAGGTCGGTTGGCTGCCAGCTGTGATCATGGACATGAAACTCGAGTCGTTGCTCGTTGGTGCTCGAATGGACGAGCAGCGCTCGTCCTTCCTGACACATGGTTTGCACCCGGGCCCAGAGCTTCTCGCGGACGCGCTTGTTGACATTGCCGACAAAGACGCCCGGGCTGATCTCCAGCAGCCATTTCGTGAGGTCTCCCCGAAGGCCCGGTGGGGAGGCAGTCAGGACCAGAACCATCATGATGAGCCTCCATGGTTCACGCCAGACTTCACGTCACCGTGTGGGTCCCAGAGGCTCAAGTCATCACGGTCTCGATCCCAGAGGTCGGCTTCAGAAACTTTCTCCATCATGAGCAGTCCCTGGATATCTCGTGCTGTCCTGGAGAGAAGATCGGATGAGACGATCAGGTCACGCAGGCGACGACGAACGGCAGTCGAGGGTGTCTCTTCGCCTGCAGCGATCGTGTCGAAAGTCGCCGGAATGACCGTCTCCGCCTTGTAGAGGTCGGCGATGTCATAGACGAATGATCGAGATGTGCCCGAGTGCACGAATCCGAGCCCGGGTGAGCATCCCAATGCGGTGATCACGGATTGTGCGACGCCGTAGAGCGCCGCATTCGCCGCGGAAAGGGCCTGATTGATGGGATTTCTGGCGTCGAAGTTGTCGCGTTCATAGCGGCGACCTGACCAGGAAACCCCCGTGCGTTCGGCATGCTGCCGATAGATCTTCCGTACCCGAGCCCCTTCTCGCCCGCGGAGCTGATCCATCGAGAGCTTCGAGACGTCTTCTCCCGGGAAACGCATCTGGTACATCGCCCGTGCCACGCGCAGGCGGCTCCGCGTGTTGGACACCAGAGCCGCCTGGCGCTGCAGCAGCGCGGAATTCCGCGCTGTCTCGGCTCCCTGAGCATAGAACCGGACGCCCTGCTCTCCGCACCACACGACGCTCACTCCACAGTCACCCAGCAAGGACACGGCAGCATGGGTGATGCGAGTGCCAGGGCCCAGCATGAGACATCCGAGTCCGGCGGCCGGCAGATGGATGGTCCCTTCATCGTCGGTGGAGGTGATGGCATTCTCATCGCGATGGATGACAGATCGTTCGAGATAGACGAACGACAATCGGTCCTCGGCACGGAGCAGTTCCGTCGGCACAGGTGGGGGAACTCCGGGGATCGACATGTCAGATCCTTCTGAGCGTCATCAGCCCGCATCCGTACGCCTTGCCGCGTCCGATCCCGAACACGAGGGCACGCTGGAGCTGAGCGACGTCCGAGACGGTGAGGATGCCGTCGAACTGAGCCTGGCGCAGAGTGACACGACCGCATCCCTGTCCATCCCGATCTGCTCGGCGAAAACGACGATCGTCTCGTGCCGTGACGGTCAGGCTGGGCCCGTTCTCTGAGGCATCCTCGCCGAGAGGATCTGCGACGTCGAAGCCGAGTCCTTGAGACTTCCCCACCAGCCACTCGATCTGTTGGGCGACGGTGACATGGGGGACGACTTTGCCTCGGTCACCGTCGCCCTGGCGAAGAGACTTGACCGGGTTGGCCCGCAGACGGAAGCCCCACTGCTGCCCCCTCGTCAGCTGATTCAGGAAGGCCCCGTAGGCGGCACACTTTGCGGGGCTGGTCTCCCAGCCCGCCTGCTCGACCACATGGCCGAGGTCGGGTTTCTCAGGGGAGACCACATACAGCGTGCGGGTGCCGTCTCCCTCGTCTACACGCCACAGCACTCGACCGTCGGCCGATTCGGTTTCAGCTTCTGGAGGAAAAGCTCCCATCACTGCGGCATGCATCGCCTGTGGACTGCTAAACAGTCGGCGGGCGTCCCGCCGCAGCGGATTCAGCGCGAGTGTGGTGAACCATGTCATGAAGCTTGCACCGCCTCGAAGAAGGGATCAGCGGGTTCTGATCCGTCGGGGTTGTCGATTTCCACAGCTGCCCCGGCGACCACGGTCCTCCAGTCATACTTCCGGTGTGCGCGATCGAAGCTGACAGGGACGTCCCGTCGAGCGTCGCCGGCCTCTCCGGGAGCTGCATCACGGAGCATAGGAAGGTGCGTGACACGTGCACGGGTCCTGCGGTGCGTTCGGGACGCCTGCCACGGGACCGCCTGCAGAGCCTCCTCCACGTCGCCCTCGTGTTGTCCGATGAGCACGTCGGGATTGGCCGGGCAGGATCGTCTGCCCAAGTAGAGTGGGAACCTCGGGGAGCGGAGCGCACCTTCGAGAGCATTGATCATTGTGTTGTCGCCCGAGACTGCCGCGACGAACCGCGCATCGGACAAGTAGTAGCGGTACGAGAGCGGCTGAGACTTTCCAGACCGCCAGTCGATCGCCGTCTGGAAGTCACGCAGCAGGGAGCCGGGCTGGTCCACTCGGACTCCGAACGTCAGGGAGGCGAGGTCCTCCACGGCGTCTGACCGGCGTCGCCCCTGAGCTGCGGCGAGCAGCCCGAGCACTCCGGACTTCGTCGGCTCACTCTGCGTGTCACGGGTGTTGTAGCGACTCGAGGAACCCCAGGCCTGGAGGGGTCCTCGGAGCCTCAGGAGCAAGGAAGTCATGCCGTCTCCTCCACGGCCAGTGCCTCCTCGAGCTCGTCGAGCAGCTGGTTCCTGCTGACCGGGCTGCCGACCTCCGCCAACGCGTTCGCTAGCGACCCGATGGCCATGACCCAGGTCTTCTCCGCCGGAGCGTCGTAGACGGTCTCGAGGTCAGCGGCTTCGCGAGCCAGCTTCTCTGCGGCCTGGACGCGGCGATTCTCCCCCGGCGACTCCGCGACGGGTTCCTCGAAGGCATTGATCCAGGAGACGGGGCGGTCCGAACGCACGGAGACCACGACGGCCTCGGGCATCGTGCGGTTCGCGAAGGTGTTCTGCTTGCCCGTCGGCATCGACGTGATGAAGGACTGCACGAACGCCTTCGTAGCCTCGGCAGCGGCCTCCCGGGAGGCCAGATTCTCCTCGAGTTGAGTCATGTCGATAGTGCTGTATCGGTAGAGGGTGGAGGACATCATCTGTACAGTGCCGATCATCCCGGCCCCAGTCTCTTCAGCGTCCTCGACGACGTCGTCCACGGCGGTGTAGTAGTCGAACTCCGGCTCGGCGGGGCCGACGCTCAGCGCGTGGGCGACCTGGACGGCGGCATCGACGTTGAAGTCGGGCGAATCCGCGACCATGCGGCCGAACATCGCGATGTCGACGCTGTGCTCCTCGTCCAGCAGCTTCTTGGCGTCCTTCTTGCTCGGCTTGGCCCCGTCGGAATCGATGATGCTCCGGGCCAGCCGCTCGATCTGATGTGCACTGAGGAAGAGCAGATAGCCGGTCTCGCCCAGCGCCTCCTCCTCGCCGTCCTTGGGCTTCGGACGGTTCGTCTTGATGCCTGCCGCCTGGAAGGCGGCCTCGACGGCCTCTGCTGCTCGGCCGGTCTCCCAGCTGGGGTCGAGTTCCTGCAGCTTCCCCACGGTCTTCTCCACCACCCGCTTGGTGCGGGTGCCGAGCTGATCGGGTGACAGGTATTCGGGGAAGTCCTTGCGGATGGCGCGCTTCCACGCCTGCGAGGAGACTCGCTGCCGCGGCACACCGCCGAAGGTCGCCGTCTTGGGTGCTCCGGTGTCATCCCGGTTGATGTTGTTCGGTGGCAGCGTGTGCAGGGCGTGGACGTCGATGAAGGTGGACATGGTGTGCCTTTCGTCGTGGAGATGACCGGGGATGTGAAGGTGTCGTCAGGTCAGGAGTCTGCGGCGTCGCCGTCGTCCGCGGTGGCGAAGGCGCCTCGGGCGTACCCGCGGCCCCAGCGCAGCGCCACGCGCCGCCGTCCGTCGCGCCTCGTCAGGTCGCTGAGGTCCTGCGCAAGACGGCCATAGTCGGTGGGGATCTCCTCCGTGCGCAGAAGCTGCACCATGCTGCGCAGGTGATGGCGCACCGCGTTCTCTCCAGGGTTCAGGAGCAGCGCATCGAACCGGCTCTTGATAGAGGCACTATCTCGTCGGCGGGCGAGCTGTCCGACGGCGTAGCCGAAATTCTGATGTCGGCGCTGTCCGGAGACATGCATCGGTCGGCTCAGGGACTGCTGGTGCAGGGCCCAGTGCGTCATAGCGGTGAAGGCGGCCCATTCCTCGCGGCTGGGCTCATCGGACCGCAGCCATCGTTCGGGGAAAGCAGGGAGGATCTCCTCCAGCATCAGAGTCCACGCGCGGATGTGGTCGGCCGGGGCGTACCCGGCGGCGTTCCGCAGTGTGGCCACCAGGGCGCGGCCGCCGCCGCTCCGCCCCGCGTTGTCCTGGGTCACCTGGCTCTGGAGCCGGTGGACGGCGGCCGAGGTGATGCGAGCCAGATCCGGTGCGACGTCGGCAGCATCGGGAGGTGCAGGGGCGGTGTCAGTGGACATGGGTCTTCTCCTGTTCAGCAGGTGGAGTGGTGTCGGGAGCGGCGTGCGGGAGGCTCTCGCTGAGCCGGCGCATCAGCTGAGACCACGCAGTGGACGCCGAGACCAGGCGCGGTCGTTCCGCACCGACCAGCCGGCCGGTCATCGCCGTCGGACTGGTGCCGACGAGCAGGACCTTCGCGTGCTCGAGGACGACGCTTCGGACGGTGCGCTGCCATCGGGCCTGATGGGCCGCCAGGTCCGTGGTCGGGCCCAGGTGAACCAGCCAGCCTGCGAAGGCGGCGTCGAGAGCGTGCAGAGCTGAATGTCGAGCGCTCGGGTTGAAGGTATAGTCGCCGCCGGCGGCTTGAGCGAGAGTGCCGGAGAACTGTCCGAGAGCACGCGTCGCGTCCAAGGCCGCGGTGATGGAGTCGACGGCTGTTTTGGCCAGAGCGGAGTCGCCCGCTGTCAGCAGATTGAGCTGGAACGGTACGGTGGAGCTGATGGTGTTTGCGTGTGTGGCCTGCTGGGCTCCGTACACCGCTCCGACCAGCTCTGCATGGACCAGTCGACCTTCGGGGAAGTCCTCACGGCCGATCCGGTGTAGCCACTCCACGGTCGCCGGCTGTCGATCCAGGGGAGTCTTCTCCGAGGTCGGGACCACGCCTTCGCGCACCAGCAGTGCGGGGACGCCGTGCCAGACGGTGAGCTCGTCGCGATGCTCTCGGGCCATGAAGACGTCCTGCGACTTCGAGGACTGATTGGCGCTGTGTCGGTAGCCCGTCATCGGGTCCTGGAACTGGTTCTTGGTCACGATCCGGTCGCCATTGGAGATCAGGACTCCGGTCACCTGTCCGTCGGTGAGATGCAGCCGAATTCGGCGCGACTGCCAGGTCACCGCATCGCAGGGTCCGGTCGGAGTCGAGGCCTCTTCGTGCCGCGGGACGGCGCTGTGTGGGGAGCGCTCCCAGGCGGGGAGGTCCGACTCCTCGTCAGGAGCCTGTCGGATCGCCGCCGGGGAGGTGTTGAGCAGCAGGGTCTCGGCCAAGGACGCGCCGTGGAGGACGACCAGACCGACCTGCCCGGTCCAGCCGGGGCCGATCGGATAACCTTTCCCGTTCTTCACCCGCGGGTCGCCGAGGGCGCCGGGCTTGATGCCGGAATAGTCGTAGGCCTGCGCCGTGATGAGCCACCGCGCAGCCTCGGCAGGATCCAGGACCTCGCGCCCATCGCCTTCGCGCATCGTGAAGTAGTCGGATTCGGCCTCGGGGACCAGCCGCCTGACTTCCAAGACGCTGCCGTCCATCTTCTGCAGGTCGGCGACCTGCATGAACGGCGCGGAGCTGTCGAGCAGGTCGAAGCGCGGACGGTGCCCTTCGAGGTAGTCCAGGACCGGTTCATGGAGATCCGGCGTATCGGATTCGTCGAAGAGGCCTAGCCACCATACGTCGGCATCTGTGCGGCGCGAGGAGAGGTCTCCCCGGGTGAGGTGACCACGCCAGAAGCCGGCGAGGACGACGCGGAGGATCGCCGCTGCCTGGAGAGGGCTCTCTCCGCTGATGCGCGAGATCTCGGCACTGCAGCGGAACACATCGGTCAGGGAGAGATCAGTCGTGGTGCCGTCGAGCATCAGACAGCTGATCCAAGGACGATCCAGCAGGTTGAAGCTCTGAGACGTCGGTCCGGGTGGAGGTGCGTCGGGTGGTGCCATGGTCACTCCTGCGGGTCGGGCGCGGTGCGCGAATGGTCGATGAGACCGAGCTCGGGGTCGTACTCGAGACACCGGTCGGCCAGGACTGCCTGATTGGCCTCATCGAGGGCCAGCATCAGCTGTCCCTTGAGCGTGAACGAGTGGTGCCACGCCGGGTCGGTCTCGGTCTCGAGCTGGTCCAAGGCGGCGTTGAAGCGATCCGGGCGGGAGAAAGCACGGGGGAGACGGACCGAGCTGGCGGCGATGGTGTGAGCCTGATGGTCCTCCGGCACGGCCTCCGGCATGATCTCGAAGTCGGAGCCCGAGCCAGCAGTGTCCGGATCGAAGGGGCGGTAGCCATGGATGCCCTTCTTGACCAGCAGGACTTCGACCGTCGGGTCGGTGTCCCGCACCTGAGCCATCCCGCGTTCTTCGCCCCAGGAATCCCGGTCGATGTCGCCGGCCGGCGCCTGGAAGAGGTCCGTCAGCGTCTGAGACTGCCAGGGCTCGGGCAGGCGGAAGGCCTGAGCGCGTCGGGCGCTCTCCTGCTCATCGGCGTCGTGTTCGGCTCGCGCCTGGTCGAAGTCGTCCCGCCATGCGTCGGGTACGTCAGGGTTCTCATAGGTCCGGTCCACGAGACCCGGGATGTCTGGGGGGATCGTCACCTCGCCGGCGCCGTGCTCCAGCCGCAGAGCGCTGGTGCTGGCCAGCAGCAGCGCCCGGGGGTAGATGAGCTCGATGGTCTCGACGAAGTCCGGGGCCGTCTCCGCAGCGGGGAGTCGGGTATATCCCCGGATCAGGGTCCGGGGGTGTTCCGCCCATTCGGGACGCTCTCCGTGGGGCCGCGCGTGTCGATGGAGGCGCCCCATGCGTTGCAGAATCAGATCGCTGGGTGCGATGTCGGTGATCAGCAGATCGAAGTCGAGGTCGAGCGACTGTTCGATGACCTGTGTCGCGACGACGATCCGACGGCGGGGGCGTCCGTCATCCCGGGTGCTCTTCGGCCCCAGCTCGTCGAACAGCTCAGCTTCCATCCGCACCCGCTGTGAGGCCATGAAGCGCGAGTGCAGCAGTCGAGCATCGTCGCCGACCAGCTCTCGGGCGAGACGATAGGTCTCCTGGGCTCGATCGACAGTGGAGCACACGACGGCTGCGCATCCACCATCCTCCACGAGCGGGCGCAGCGCCTCGCGCAGCGCCTCCTCGTCGTCGTCGAGGAGGTCGAGCTCCACGTGCTGATTCGTCGGGTCGCTCTCCGTGGAGGCGGTCGTGGTTCCCTCATCCGTCGTGAGTGTCAGAATCGGGTAGTGGCCCCCTGTGTCCGGCCCCGCCGAGGGCGCGGCATCGGGGTCGAGACCCCGTCGGTAGGCATCGATGAGCTCTCGGCGGCGCGACGCCGGAAGTGTGGCCGAAAGCAGCACCACAGGTGCTCGGTATTCGCCGAGCCAGGTCAGCGCGCGCTGCAGATACTGGGACATATAGGTGTCATAGGCATGCACCTCATCGATGACGACCACCTTCTGGGCGAGGCCGAGGTGGCGCAGCATCATGTGCTTGCTCAGCAGCGCCGAGAACAGGACCTGATCCACAGTCCCGACCACGAGGTTGGCCAGAATCCCCTTCTTCCGTCCGCGCAGCCAGTCGTGGGCCAGGACCTGTCCGGTGCGATCGTCCTCGATGTCGCGGAACCGCGGCAGTCGCCGGAAGGTGGTGTTGAGGTGGCTCTTCGAATGCCCGAGGAACAGCGAGGCGGGAGTGTCCGTGGCCACGGCGTCGCGGCCCCATGCGGCGACGCGCTGCAGCAGTCCGTCGGCGGTGGCCATCGTCGGAGCGGCGACCATGACTCCTCCGGCGCCGCTGCGTCGGGCGAGGATCTCCGTCGCGAGCAGCGCGGCCTCCGTCTTGCCCTGGCCCATGGGTGCTTCGATCGTCAGCAGCGCGCCGTCGCCGTCCCGCACGGAGGAGGCCAGCTCGACGGCGGCCCGTTGGGCAGGGTGCGCCGTGCGCCCCTCCGGCCAGTGGAAGCGCGAGGCGAAAGCTGCGGCCGAATCGACCTCCGGAGGTTCGGGGCGCCAGGGGAGCCCGGGGTTCACCGAGGCCAGCGCCGTGCGCGCCCGATTCGGGCCATCGTCCTGGCCCGAGAGGGTCATCGGGCATGCCTCGGCGTTGGAGGCGATCCAGTCAGTCATGATGACCAGTCCGGTCAGAACCATCTGGACCGATGTCTGAAGCGTGCAACGTCGCAGCTGGAGTATGACCTCGTCGAAGCTGGTCTCCTGGCTGAGAGCCTCGAGGAGGTCGGACTGCAGGGTCTGCCACGCCTCCGGCAGATGATTGACGTGGTCACTTGCGTGGGTCACCTGGGTGTGCGCCGGAGGGAGGCCGTGATGTGCCCCCGCGATCGAGGCGAACCGCTTCGTCACCGGTCCCTGCATCCGAGCCTGAAGGCGCAGGTATCTGCTGATCGCCACGAAGCTGATGTGCGAATGCGGAAGCTTGGTCTGGAACTGGGGATGCGTGTGGCGCGGCAGGCCCGCGTCATAGGCCTTGTCCGCCAGATGGGAGAACTCCGGCTGCTCGGCGAGCACGTCGATGAACAAGGGGTCCGCCTTGCCGACATCGTGCGAGCCGGCGAGCCACATCACGACGGTGCGCATCGCGTCGTCGGCGACGCGAAGGTCATCGCGAACGCGATGCTTGACTCCTGGGGCGACCCAGTCGTCCCACAGCAGCCCGGCGATGCGGGCGCTGTCCCGCATGTGCTGCGGCAGGCTGAGCCATCCGAGCTCGTCACCGGACTTCGCCCAGAGGCTCCATCCCAGGCAGGGCCACGCTGTGTCAGTGGCGCCTGGCATGGTGCCCATAGCGAACCTTTCGCGGAGCATGTGGCTCCCCTCACCGAGGGGTATGCACTGAAGAGAATCACACAATCCGCGAGTTTGCAATACGTGTGGTCTCGATAACCATACTATTATAGTCGTGCCAGAAAGTTTATTTTAAAATTTATTGAAGTTTATGTTGTGGAGTGTATGTGTCGGCCCGGCGCGCGCTCGACCTCCTAGACGATGGTCGCCGCGATGTCGGACGCCGCGCTGACCCGATTGCGACGCATGGCCGTGGGCCTATGGAGCGTCACCGTCGATGACGTCGTCGAGGGACGCCGTGGCTCTCGAGCGCGTCAGCGTCCGACTGGTCGCGGACCTCACGGCTGCGATCCAGAGTTCCCTGCGGCGGACGATCCTTCAGGGGTGCCACGACATGGCCGACTCCCAGGACCTCCCGTGAAGCCGGCAGGCCCAGCGCCGCGAGATCTATGCCACGATCGTCAGTGGGGGCGGTGCTCCGGGCGAGTCCGGCCGGCCCGCCGGGGCGTCAGGCGATCACATGCGCCGGATCCGAGGGAGCGATCTCCAGGAAGCGCGGCACCTGCTGGCCCGCCTCCTCGCAGGCCGAGGCCACGGCTCCGGTGATCGTCGCGACGTCCTCGGCGCGGCAGAGGATCAGCGCCGAGCCGCCGAAGCCGCCTCCGATCAGCCGCGCCCCGGGCGCGCCCTTCTCCACCGCAGTCTCGACGACGGTGTTCGCCGCGGGGAAGGAGACTTCGGCCTCGTCGCGCATCGAGGCGTGGCCGGCGGTCATCAGGTTGCCCACCAGCATCGCGGTGGACTCGGCGTCGAGCTCGTCGTCGGAGAGGAAGCCGTGCAGCTCCTCGGAGCGGACCATCTCGGTCAGCGCATGCCGCAGTCGACGCCGGCAGGCCGCACGGTCGCGGGCCGGGACGCCGTCGACGGGCGACGGCAGGGTCTCGCCCGCGCCGGCGCGCTCGTCGAAGCGCCGCAGCACGGCGGCGACGTCGGCGGTGCCGGGGCGCTCGGGCAGCAGGTCGCGCAGCCGCTCGACCTCGAGCAGGCGCATCGCCGCCTCGGAGTCGGCGCGCCGGTCGTCGAACTGGCCGTCGCCCAGCCAGTGCGCCTGGCCGGTGTCCACGGCGACGAACCGGTGGTCGGCCAGCAGGCCGGAGGCCGGGATGCGCTCGACGGTGAAGTCGCGGCAGTCCAGCGAGAGCAGGTGCGCGGCCCGTCCGCGCAGGCTGACGGTCTGGTCGAGCCCGCCGGTGCCGGCGCCGACCATCTCGACCTCCGCGCGCACGCAGGCCGCGGCCAGCCGGGCGCGCAGCTTGTCGGTGAGCGCGTCGTCCAGCGCGGCGCCGGGGTTCGCGCGGCCCAGCGGAGTGGCCATCGCGACGAAGGCCAGCATCGTCGAGCACTCCAGCGCCGCCGAGGACGACAGCCCCCCGCCGACCGGCAGGGTGGAGGTGATCAGCAGGTCGGCGCCGAAGCTCTCGTCCACGGCGAGCTCCTCGATCTCCTCGCCGAGCGCGCGCAGCGCCCAGAGCGTGCCGCCGACGTACTTGGTCCAGCCGCAGGGCTGCTCGTCGGTGATGGTGTGGACGTCGGCGTCGGGGCCGGAGGTGACCTCGCTGATGCAGACCCGCTGGACGCCGGCGTCGAGGCTCGGCTCCAGGGTGCGCAGGTAGAGCAGACCGTCGGTGCGCGGCGCCGCGGCGACGTAGGTGCCGTGGGCCAGGGCCATGGGGAGGCACCGGCCGCCGTGGAAGTCGACGTGCTCGCCGTTGAGGTTCGCCCGGCCCGGGGCGAACCAGACGCCGGAGGGGCCGTGCCCGAACTCCTCGGCGAACTGGGAGGTGAGGCTGCGGCGGATCTCGGCGGCGTCCCCGGGGGACAGCCAGGCGGCGGCTTCGGTGTCCATGCGGGCAATTCTGCCGTCTGGGCGACGGCGGCGCGAAACGGGCGGACGCGGCCCGGTCGGGGCCTCGGCATGAACGTCGCACAGCTCTCAGCGAATATGGGGAGAAAGCCCTGGCCAAGCTTCGGGGCATGTGATGTGCTGATCGACGGATCGACCCCGATCGAGAGGAGTGCACTATGGAGACCCTGTACACCGCAGAGGCGATCGCCACCGGTGGCGGCCGCAACGGCCGCACCCGCACCGACGACGGCCGCGTGGACCTGGACCTGGCCGCCCCGAAGGCCATGGGCGGCTCCGGAGAGGGCAGCAACCCCGAGCAGCTGTTCGCCGCCGGCTACGCCGCGTGCTTCCACGGCGCGCTCCAGCTGGTCGCCAGCCAGGAGAAGGCCGAGCTGGGCGACTCCTCGGTCGGGGCCAAGGTCGGCATCGGCAAGCAGGAGGACGGCGGCATGGGCCTCGAGGTCACCCTCGAGGTCGTGGTGCCGGAGCTGCCGCATGACGAGGCCCAGCGCCTGGCCGACAAGGCCCACCAGGTGTGCCCCTACTCCAACGCGACGCGGGGCAACATCGAGGTCAAGGTCCTCGTCACGGACGACTGATCGAGCCGAGGCCGCGAAGCGCCTGCGCTTCATGGCCGAGGCGATCAGATGCCTCGTCCGCGGCGTTCGCCGCTGCTGAAGGGGGCCGAGCATCACGCTCGGCCCCCTTCTCGCGTCTCGGGGGACGTGCTTGGGCGCACTGAGTGGCCATTCCTGACGGCTCCTGCCCCGGATGAATCGTTCCATCCGGCTGAGAAACCGTCAGGAGTGGCCACTCGAGGCCGCGGCGAGCTCCGCTCACCGCACCGGCGCCTGGGCATCCTCCCGGCTGAACCGCATCCGCCGCTCGGCGCCGTCGCCGACGATCACCTGCGGCGCGGACGACGGCACCGTCGCCGAGACGTCGACGTCGGCCTCCACACCTTCGGGCAGCCGCACGTCGAGCACCAGTTCCTCCTCCACGCGCTCCCAGCGGACCGTCACCAGTCCCTGCGGGGTCTCCTGCGCGGTCTCGGCCCAGGTCAGCTCCTCGGTCATCGCGCCCTGCGGCGGCTGCGGGGCGATCCGCACCCGCGCATACCCCGGCTCGGCCGGGGCGAGGCCGCCGACCACGCGATGCAGCCAGGCGGCCACCGACCCCAGGGCGTAGTGGTTGAAGCTGGTCATCTCCCCGGGGTTGATGCTCCCGTCCGGCAGCATCGAGTCCCACCGCTCCCAGACGGTCGTCGCCCCCATCGTCACCGGGTACAGCCAGGACGGGCAGCCGGTCTCGAGCAGCAGGCGGTAAGCGGTCTCGACGTGCCCGGTCCGGCTCAGCGCCTCGGTGATGTAGGGGGTGCCGGCGAAGCCGGTCGAGACCTTGTACTCGGCGGCGGTTACCAGCTCGGCCAGGCGCTCGCCGGCGGCGGCCCGACGCGTCCCGTCGAGCAGGTCGAAGACGATCGCCAGCGTGTAGACGGTCGTCGCGTCGGAGGCGATCCGCCCGTCGGCGTCGACGTAGTGCTCGAGGAAGGTCTCCTGCACCCGCGCGGCCAGCGCGCGGAAGGTCGCCGCGTCGGCGTCATGGCCCAGGATCTCCGCAGCCTCGGCGACCATGCGCGCGGTGCGGATCACGCAGGCGGTGGCCACCACGGCAGGGTCGGCCTTCGCGTCGGCGGGCCGGTGCGGCGAGGCGTCGGGGTCCAGCCAGTCGCCGAACTGGAAGCCGGTGTCCCACAGCCCGGTCGGCGAGAGCAGCGACTCCACGCGCCGCAGATGCGCGGTCATCGACTCATACTGCGCGGCCAGCACCTCGCGGTCGCCGTAGGCCTCCCAGAGCGCCCAGGGCACCCAGACCGCGGCGTCGGACCAGATCGCCGCCGACTCCACAGGGGTGAACTCCGCGGGCATGTCCTGGTACTTCAGCACGTCCGGCACCACGTACGGGACGAAGCCGTCGGCGGCGCGCTGCTCGGCGGCGACGTCGCGCAGCCAGTCCGCCAGGAAGCCGCGCACGTCGAAGAGGTGGGCGGCCGTCGGCGCGAAGACGGCGATGTCGCCGGTCCAGCCGAGCCGCTCGTCGCGCTGCGGGCAGTCGGTGGGCACGTCCAGGAAGTTGCCGCGCAGCCCCCACACCACGTTCTCGTGCAGCCGGTTCACCAGCTCGTGCGAGCTGCGGAAGGTGCCGGTGCGCGGCATCTCGGAGTGGACGACGACGGCGGTCAGCGCCGCGGCGGTCAGCTCGCCGGGGAAGCCGCTGACCTCGGCATAGCGGAACCCGTGGAAGGTGAAGGTCGGCTCGAAGGTGTCCTCGCCGCCGGAGAGGATGAAGCGGTCGGTCGCGTCGGCGTGGCGCAGCGGCCGGGTGCCGAGCTCGTCGTGCTCGAGGACCTCGGCATGGCGGACGGTGATCATCTCGCCGGCGGCGCCGCGCGCGGTCAGCCGGATCCAGCCCACCAGGTTCTGCCCGAAGTCCACCAGCGTCCTGCCGTTCGGCGAGGTCCAGATCCGCTGCGGGGCGATCTGTTGCTGCCGGCGCACCGGCGGGCCGGTAGGTTCGACGAGCTCGGCGCCGACGGCGACGACGGCCACGGCGCCCCAGCCGGCGTCGTCGTCGGCGCGCCGCGGCGAGGCCCAGTCGGCCTCCCGGCGTCGGGCGTCGATGGTCTGGCCGTCGTAGAGGTCGTCGGCCAGGATCTCGGAGGCGCGAGCCTGCCAGGACTCGTCGGTGTCGACGGTCTGGACGTGGCCGTCGGCGTAGACGACGTCCAGCTGCGCCAGCAGCGCGCGCTGCTCGCCGTAGAGCCGCCGCTTCTCCTGCCAGCCCAGCTGGCCGAGGTGCCAGCCGTTGCCCACGACCGCGGTGAGCACATGCGGGGTCCCGTCCTCGGGGGACGCGGCCCGCAGGCGGTCGGTGAGGTCATAGGTCTGGTATCGCAGACGCCACTCGTAGCTGGACCAGCCGGGGGCGAGGACGTCCTCGGCCACCGGCGCGCCGTCGAGCTGAGCCTCGTAGACGCCCAGGGCGCTGGCGCGCAGCGTGGCGGAGGCGACGGCGCCGTGGCCGGGCTCCAGGCGGAAGACCCGGCGGAAGCGGGGTGCGGAGTCCAGCGCGGCGGCCGGGGCGACGGCGGAGGCGGTGAGCGGGGGGAGCGTGGTCATGGGCACATTCTCTCTGTCACGGGGTGCGGGGCAGGCGGGGGCGTCGTTCAGCGGCCGGAGCGGCGCGTGCTGTCCGCCGCCGGCACGGCGTCGGCGGGAATCTCGGTCTTCTCGTCGCGCAGCACCTGGGGTCGGCGCGAGACCCAGAACAGGCCGATGAGTCCGGACACCAGGATCGCCGCGGCCAGCACCAGGAACATCAGCTCGGCGCTGTAGTCCATGATCAGCGGAGTGACCAGGCCGAATGCCGCGGCGACGGCGCGGGCGAAGGCGATGGAGATGCCCTGGGCGGTGCTGCGGTGCTCCGTGGGGATCAGCTCCTGCGACCAGACCTTGAACATCGGCTCGCCGGAGACGATGCCGGAGATGCCGTAGACGACGCCGAAGATGACCACCGCGGCGATCGAGATTCCGACGACCGCCGGCACCAGGCAGGCGATGATCGCCGCGATCGAGCCCAGCACGAAGCCGAGCATCCGGAAGCGCGTGTCGACGATGCGCATCAGGAAGACGGAGGCCGCCAGGCTGCAGGCCAGTCCGATCAGGCTCACCGCCGAGGCGGTGGAGACGTCGGTGCCGACGACGTTGACCAGCAGGTACTGCGAGAACTGGCCGTGGGTGTTGGCGACGATGTTGGTGATCGCGTAGAAGAGCGCCACGCCGGCGAGCGTGGGCAGCCACCGGCGGGAGAACAGTCGGCGCAGGCTGGTGCGGTCGACGGCGCCGGTGTCGACGCTGATCGCGTGCCGGGTCCACAGCGGCGACTCCGGCAGCCGCAGGCGCAGCAGCAGCACGACGGCGGCGACGACGAGCAGGTGGCCGTACATGATGCGCGCGCCGGCGGCGCCCATGTCGCCGACGATGATCCCGAAGACGTTGACCACCGGGATCGCGGCCATCCACAGCACGTGCGAGAAGGCGACCATCTTGCCCTCGTCGTGCTCCGGGGCGGCCTCGGCGATCATCGCCAGCGACGGCGGCAGGTCGGCGCCGGAGGCGAAGCCCAGCAGCAGGATGCCCGCGTAGAGGGCGCCGACTCCCGGCGCGGCGGCCAGCAGCAGCGCGCCGATCGCGTAGAGCGTCACGGTGACGGTGAAGACGCGCCGGCGGCCGAAGCGGTCGGAGAGGTTGCCGCCGATCAGCGCGCCGAGGCCGATCATCAGCGTCAGCAGCCCGGAGAGCTGGCCGAATTGAGCGGAGGTGATGCCCATCGGCTCCTGGTAGAGGACGAGCGCAGTGCCGGTGGTGACGATGGCGCCGGCATCGAGGTAGGACGCCATGCCGGCGACGCCGGCGGTCCACCAGGCGCGGCGGCGTTCGGGGGTCGAGGGGATCAGGGCCATAGGTGCAGCTCCTCTGGTGCGGAGAGGGTCGCCGGGCGGGAAGGACGCCCGGTGAGGCCGGTCACGTGGTCGTGATCACTCAGCGTAGACAGTCGTAGAACGTTTTACAAACAGGTATTGGAACGATTCATTCGGCGTGTCGACGCGGGACCCGGAAGGTCCAGGTCAGCCCGGGGGAGCGCTGGTCCCGCGGACCACCAGCTCGGGGGTGATCACCCGATGCACGGGGTCGGCCCGGCCGTCCAGGCGCTGCAGCAGCAGTTCCGCGGCGATGGCCCCGGTGGACGGCCCGTCCTGATCCACAGTGCTCAGCGAGACCCGGCCGATGCCGGCGACGGAGGCGTTGTCGAAGCCCACCACGGAGAGGTCCTCCGGCACGTCGAGACCCCGCTCCTCTGCGGCGCGGAGGGCGCCCAGGGCGCTGCTGTCGGCTCCGGCGAAGATCGCCGACGGCGGGGCGGCGGCGTCCAGTGCCTGGCCGGCGGCGCGGTGGCCTCCGGCCTCCGAGTAGTCCGCCTCGATCACCTGGGGCGAGAGTCCGTGGCGTGCCATGGCCGCGCAGTACCCGTCGAGTCGCGGCGTCTGGGACAGCACCGAGGGGCGTGCCAGCTCGCCGATCGGCGCCGTGATGTGGGTGATCTGCCGGTGCCCCAGGGCGACGAGATGGTCGACCACCAGTCCTGCGCCGAGGTGGTCGTCGGTGACCACCGAGTCATAGGTCTCCGCGGGGCCGTGGCGGGCGACGGTCACCAGCGGCGCGCGGCGCCCCAGCTCCTCGAGCCACGCGGCCCCCATGCCGGGTGTGATGAGGATCAGACCGTCCATCTGGCGGTCCAGCAGGGCGTCCACGGCGCGCCTCTGCCGGGCGGGGTCCGGCCCTCCCGTGATGAGGACCTCCTGGAACGGCGTGGGCTCCAGGTGGGTGCTGATCCCCTCGATGATCTCCCACTGGAACTGCGCGGCCACGTCCAGCAGCATCACGCCCACGGTGAAGGACCGTCCGCGCAGCGTGCGGGCTCCAGTGTGGGGGCGATAGTCGAGGGCGTCGACGGCCGTCCTGACCTTGGTGCGCATCTCCTCGCTGACGCCGTAGGCCTCGCGCAGCACCTTCGACACCGCGGCCGTGGAGACTCCGGCCTCGGCGGCGACGTCGGCGATCGTCACCCGGCGGCGCGGCCGTGACGGGGCGTCGTCGGAGTGCTGGTCCATGGGCAGGACGCTACACGAGCGGCGGGTCTGAGCGCGTCGGGTCCGGCGCCTCGAGCCCCTCGCGGATCCTTCCTGGCGCTGAGTGGCCACTTGTGACGGCTTCTGCCCCGGATGGATCGTTCCAATCAGGGTGAGTGTCGTCAGGAATGACCACTCAGCGGCCGGGGCGGCTCGGATCGGCCGCTCAGCGCCCCCCCCCGGCGCCCGATGCGATCGCTCAGCACGCCCCGCGAGAGCCCTCGCGCAACCAAAAGTTAGTCCAGTGGTCTTGATTTCGGCTGTGTGCTGTGTCTCAATAGGTGCGTGACCAAGTACCACGCCGTCCGTGACCAGTTGCTGGACCGTCTCGAGCAGATGGCCTCCGGCGAGCAGCTCCCGCCCGAGCGCGACCTCGCCGTCGAGCTCGGAGTCTCGCGCATGACCCTGCGCCGCGCCCTCGACGAGCTCGTCGCCCGCGGCGCCGTCCGCCGCCGCCACGGCTCCGGCGTCTTCGCCCTGGGCCCCAAGCTGGACCAGGCGCTGATGGCCAGCTCCTTCACCGCGGACATGCGCGCCCGCGGCCTGCGGCCCGGGGCCCGGACGCTCTCCTTCGACGTCGGCCCCGTCGGCGCGCGCATCCGCAGCCGGCTGAAGCTGGCCGAGCACGACGACGCCGCCCAGGTCACCCGCCTGCGCCTGGCCGACGACGAGCCCATCGCCCTGGAGGAGCTGCACGTCCCGCGCGCGCTGGTCCCGGACCTGGCCGCCGCCGACCTGGAGGACCAGTCCTTCTACGACCTGCTGCGTGCACGCTGCGGCATCGTCGTCGCCCGCAGCGTCCAGACCATCGAGCCCACTGTCGTCGACGCCCAGGAGGCCGGCGACCTCGACGTGCCGGTGCATTCGCCGGCGCTGCTCTTCGAGCGCACCTCGTGGAGCGCCGACGACCAGCCGGTGGAGTTCGTCCGCTCGGTCTACCGCGGCGACCGCTACAAGATCCGCACCGAGCTCACCGCCCCCGGCCGCGAGGGCTCGGAGCGTGAGGGTTCAGGGCGCGAGGCCGCCGGCACGGGGGAGGCGCCATGATCATCGCCGGACTGATGGCGGGCACCTCCGCCGACGGCCTCGACGTCGCCCTGGTGGAGTTCGAGCCCGACGGCGACGCCGACGCGCTCATCATGCGCCTGCTCGCCGCGCGCGAGGTGCCCTTCGACGCCGCCCTCGGCCTGGACATCCTGCGCCTGCTCGAGCCTCGGGACGTGCCGCTGGCGCTGGTCAGCGACGTCGACGCCCGCCTCGGACAGGCCAGCGCCGAGGCGGTCGCGACCCTGGCCGCCGAGGCCGGCGTCGAGCCCGAGCTGATCGTCTCGCACGGCCAGACCGTCCGCCACGACGTCGCCGACGGCGCGGTGACCTCCACGCTGCAGCTGGGCCAGCCGGCCTGGATCGCCGAGCGCACCGGGGCCCCGGTGCTCTCTGACGTGCGCGCCCGCGACGTCGCCGCCGGCGGCCAGGGCGCGCCGCTGGTCGGGATCCTGGACCGGATGCTGCTCGCCGACGTCGCCGAGCCGACGGCGGTGCTCAACCTCGGCGGCATCGCCAACATCACCGTCATCTCCCCGGACGCCGAGCCGCTGGCCTTCGACACCGGCCCGGCCAACGCGCTCATCGACGTCATGGCCCGCCGCATCACCGGCGACGAGCGCGGCTTCGACCGCGACGGCGCGCTCGCCGCCCGCGGCCGCGTGATCCCCGCGCTGCTCGACGACCTGCTCGCCGAGCCCTATTACGCCCAGGTCCCGCCGAAGTCCACCGGCAAGGAGCTCTTCCACGCCGCCTACCTCGACCGGCATCTGGCCGCACACCCGGGCCTGGACGAGCACGACGTCATCGCCACGCTGACGGCGCTGACCGCCCGCACCGTCGCGCAGGCCTGCGCCGCGCGCGACGTCGGCGCCGTCGTCGCCTCCGGCGGCGGCACCCGCAACCCGACGCTGATGGCCGCACTGCGCGCCGAGCTGGGCGACGCCGTCGGCGTGCGGACCAGCGACGAGGCCTTCGGGCTGCCCGAAGGGGCGAAGGAGGCCTGCCTGATGGCGCTGGTCGGCTGGCTGAGCTGGCACGGGCTGGACGCCGTCGCCCCGGAGCTGACCGGCGCGCGCCGGGCCACGCTCGCCGGACGGCTCACCTCCGGAGCGCGTCCGCTGCGGCTGCCCGCGCCGCGCGAGACCGCCCCGCGACGACTGATCGTGCGGCGCTGACGCGCGCCGCACGCACCACCTGTACCCCTCACCCGCGACCACCCCGACCCGCTCGCACTCGCATCATGACGAAGGAGATATGCCATGCAGATCATCGACCTCGTGGTGATCGTGGCCTATCTGGCCGCGACCGCCTGGCTGGGCCTGAAGCTCAGCGGACGCCAGTCCGGCCTGAAGGACTACTTCCTCGGCGGGCGTGACCTGCCCTGGTGGGCGGTCTGCCTCTCCGTGGTCGCCACGGAGACCAGTGCCCTGACCGTCATCGGCATCCCGGTGATGAGCTACCTCGGCGACATCTCCTACCTGCAGCTGGGGCTGGGCTACATCATCGGCCGCATCGTGGTGGCCTTCTTCATGCTGCCGCGCTACTACGACGGCGAGATGGTCACCGCCTACGCCTATCTGGGCAAGCGCTTCGGCAGCAGCACCCAGACCACCGCCGGGGTGACCTTCCTCTTCACCCGGCTGATGGCCGACGGCATCCGCGTGCTCGCCGCCGCGATCCCGCTGAAGACCATCCTCGACGGCATGGGGGTCCACACCAACTACTTCACCATCATCGTGGTGCTGGCCGTGGTGACGATCCTCTACACCTTCATCGGCGGCATCAAGGCCGTCGTCTGGGTCGACGTCGCCCAGATGGGCCTCTACGTCGCCGGCGGCATCCTCTCGATCATCGTCATCTCCGCGGCCACCGGCGGCGGCTGGTTCACCGAGGCCGCCGACGCCGGCAAGTTCACCATGTTCCTCTTCGAGGGGAACCCGGTCTCCGCCGACAGCTCCTTCGTGACCTCCCTGGTGGGCGGCGCGATCTTCGCGATGGCCTCGCACGGCTCCGACCAGCTCGTCGTCCAGCGGCTGCTGACCTGCCGCAGCAAGCGGGAGGCGCAGAAGGCGCTGATCGCCTCCGGCGTCGTGGTCTTCGTGCAGTTCGCGATCTTCCTGGTCGTCGGCCTGGCGCTGTGGAGCTACTACGACCAGCAGGCGCCGTCGGCGATGGGTCTGACCCGCGACGACGAGATCTTCCCGCACTTCATCATCGAGGGGCTGCCGCAGGGCATCTCCGGGCTGCTGCTCGCCGGCATCCTGGCCGCGGCGATGTCCACGCTGTCCTCCTCGCTCTCGGCGCTGTCGTCCTCGACGGTCACCGACGTCATCGGCAAGTTCCGCTCCACGCCGCTGACTGACCGCCAGGGGCTGCGCGTCGGCCGCTGGGCGACCATCGGCTGGGGCCTGGCCTTCATCGCCCCGGCGACGATCTTCCAGTCCGACGAGGGCAACATCGTCATCCTGGCGCTGGGCGTCGCCGGCATCACCTATGGAGGCCTGCTCGGCGCCTTCGCCTTCGGCATCCTCAACCGACGGGCGACGGCGGCCGACGCGAACATCGCCTTCGTCGCCGCCGTGGCGGTCAACGCCTACTTCTTCGTCATGGAGAAGTATGTGACCGGAGAGGTCTGGGTCGCCTGGCAGTGGTACCCGCTGCTCGGCGTGATCGTGACCTTCGTCGTCGGCGGTCTGCTCTCGCTGCGCCGCCCGGCGGCGCCGCGGACCGGCCTCGCCGCCGAGACTCGTGACGAGACCCGGAAGGACGCACCCCGCCGATGACCGAGCACGACACCTCGCTGCCGCCCACCGAGCGGCGCAACCCGCGCAGCGCCGCCCTCGACGAGCTGGACACCCTCGGGGTGCTGCAGCTGCTCAACGCCGAGGACCGCGTCGCCGTCGACGCCGCCGCGGCGGTGCTGCCCCAGCTGGCCCCGGTGGTCGAGCAGGCCGCCGAGCGGCTGCGGCGCGGCGGCACCGTCCACTACTTCGGCGCCGGCACCTCCGGGCGGCTCGGCGTCCTCGACGCCAGCGAGCTGATGCCCACCTTCAACCTGGAGCCCGGACGGGTCGTCGGCCACATCGCCGGCGGCTCGGCCGCGCTGGTCGACGCGGTGGAGAACGCCGAGGACTCGGAGGAGGCCGGCCGCCGCGACGCCGCCCAGCTGGGGGCCGACGACGTCGCCATCGGCCTGGCGGCCAGCGGCTCCACACCGTATGTGGGCGGGGCGCTCTCCGCCGCGGCCGAGGCCGGCGCGGAGACGGTGCTGATCTCCAGCAATCCGCGGGCCCCGCTGGCCGACCGCGCCGAGACGGTGCTGACGCTGGACACCGGAGCGGAGGTGGTCACCGGCTCGACCCGGCTGAAGGCCGGGACTGCGCAGAAGCTGGTGCTCAACGGCTTCTCCACCGCACTCATGATCGCCATCGGCCGGACCTGGCAGAACCTGATGGTCTCCGTCGTCGCGACCAACGCGAAGCTGCGGGACCGCACGGTGCGGATCCTGCAGGAGGCCACGGGGCTTCAGGAGGAGCCGGCCCGGGAGCTGCTGGAGCGCGCCGACGGCGAGCTGAAGGTCGCGCTGGTGACCACGCTGGCCGACGTCGCGGTCGAGACCGCCCGGAGTCTGCTGGGGCGGCACGACGGCTCGGTGCGCGAGGCGCTGGCGGCGGCCTACGGGGCTGACGAGGGGAGCCGCGGGTGAGCGAGCTGGTCCTCGGCCTGGACGTCGGCGGCACCGGCAGCCGCATCGCCCTGGCCCCGCTGGATCCGGCCTCCGGCGCCCTGCCGGATGCCGGAGGCGGTGCGGGATCTGCGGTGCCTCGCCGCGAGCTGACCGGCCCCCGGGTGCACATCGGCCCCGAGGGCAGCAGCGCCCCCGCCGTCGTCGACGCGCTGCTCGATCATGCGGCGGAGGCCTGGCCGGAGGTGTTCGACCCTGCCGCGGGCGAGCACCGGCTCCGCGGCGTCGCGCTGGGCGCCACCGGACTGGCTTCGCTGGTCGACGAGCCGGAGACGCTGCCGCGACGGATGGCCGAGCGGCTGTCCGTGCCGGCGGCCGCGGCCATCGACGCGGTCACCGCCCACCTGGGCGCCCTCGACGGCGCCGGCGGGGCGATCGTCGCGCTGGGCACCGGCGCCGTCGCCGTGGGGCACCCCGGCAGCACGCTGGACGGCGGGCCGGCCGGTTCGCCGTCGGAAGCCGCCTGCCCGGCCGGCTGGCGCCGCGTGGACGGCTGGGGCCATCTGCTCGGCGACCGCGGCGGCGGGGCCTGGCTCGGCCGCCGCGGGCTGGAGGAGGCGCTGCGCGCCCACGACGGCGTCGACCCGTCCGGCGCCGCGCTGCTCGCCGCCGGGCGGGAACGGCTCGGCGAGCCGGCGGACTGGCCGGCGCAGCTCTACACCCGCGACGACCGTGCCGGCGTGCTGGCGGGCTTCGCCGCCGACGTCGTGGCCCTGGCCGCCGCCGGCGACGCCGTCGCCGGCCGGCTCGTCGAAGCCGCCGGCCGCGAGGCCGCCGCCAGTGCGCTCGCGGCCCTGGAGCCTGAGCACCCGGCCCGCGTGGTGCTCACCGGCGGGCTCGCCGCCGCCGGAGGGGCGCTGACCGCCGGCTTCACCGCCGAGATCGCCGCCCGCCGCCCGGAGACGGAGATCGCCGCCGTCGCCGGCGACCCGCTCGACGGGGCACTGCACCTGGCCCGGCTGGCCGCCGCCTCCGGGATCGTCACGCAGGAGGGATTCCTCTGGACATGACCGCCGCTCCCGCGGAGTCGACCGGCCCCGCCTCCGCCGACCTCGGCCCCGACCTCGCGACAGACCTCGCCGCCGCCCTGGGCGCCGAACAGGTCCTGGGCCGCGCCATCGACCGCCACGCCCGCGCCCACGACGCCTCGCACTACCTGCTCGTCCCGCAGCTGGCCGCCGTCGCCGAGGACGCCGAGGCGGTGGCCGCCGCGCTCGCCGTCGCCGCCGAGCACCGCACGCCGGTGACCTTCCGCGCCGGCGGCACCAGCCTCTCCGGGCAGGCCTCCGGCGACGGGCTGCTGCTGGACACCCGCCGCGGCTTCCGCGGCATCGAGGTCCTCGACGACGGCGCGCGGGTGCGCGTGCAGCCCGGCGCCACGCTGCGCGCGGTCAACGCGCGGCTGGCCCGCCACGGCCGCGCGCTGGGGCCGGACCCGGCCAGCGAGGCCGCCTGCACCGTCGGCGGGATCATCGCGAACAACTCCTCGGGCATGGCCGCCGGCATCGAGCACAACACCGTCCGCACGCTGGAGTCGATGACCGTGGTGCTGGCCTCCGGGACCGTCGTCGACACCGCCGCAGACGACGCCGAGGCGCGGCTGTGCGCCGCCGAGCCGCAGCTGGTGGCCACGCTGGAGCGGCTGCGCGACGCCGTCCGCGCCGACGAGGCCGCCGTCGCCGAGATCGCCGCGCGCTTCGCGATGAAGAACACCATGGGCTATGCCCTGGACGCCTTCTGCGAGGTCGACTCCCCGGTGGCGCTGCTCTCCCGGCTGCTCATCGGCTCCGAGGGCACGCTGGGCTTCGTCGCCGAGGCCGTGTTCACCACGGTGCCGGTCCAGCCGCGGGCGGCCACCGGGCTGCTGGTCTTCGACTCCGTCGACGCCGCCGCCCGGGCGCTGCCGGCGCTGGTGGACACCGGCGCGGCCGCCCTGGAGCTGATGGATGCGACCTCGCTGCAGGTCGCCCGCCGCGGGCCCGACGCGCCGGAGGAGATCACCGCCCTCGACGTCGACCAGCACGCCGGGCTGCTGGTGGAGTACCGCGGCGACGACGACGCCGCCCTGGCCGCCCGCGTCGCGGACGCCGCCGAGGTCCTCGCCGGGCTGGAGACCACCCGGGAGGTGGATCCGGAGGCGGATCTGACCCGCGATCCGGCCCGGCGCGCGGCGCTGTGGGGCGTGCGCAAGGGCCTCTACGCCGCCGTCGCCGGGGCGCGGCCGCCCGGGACGATCGCGTTGCTGGAGGACGTCGTCGTGCCGGTCGAGCAGCTGGCCGAGACCTGCGACGAGCTGGCCGAGCTGCTCGCCGCCCACGACTACGCCGACCCGGTGATCTTCGGCCACGCCAAGGACGGCAACCTGCATTTCATGCTCACCGAGGACACTGAGGATCCGGCCGCCGTCGCCCGGCTGGAGGCCTTCACCGAAGATCTGGTCGAGCTGATCCTGCGCCGCGGCGGGAACCTGAAGGCCGAGCACGGCACCGGGCGGGCGATGGCGCCGTTCATCGACCGGCAGTACTCGCCGACCCTGGTGACGGTGCTGCACGAGATCAAGGCCGCCTTCGACCCCGCCGGCATCGTCAACCCCGGGGTGGTGCTCACCGAGGACGCCCGGGCCCACGTCCACGACCTCAAGCCCGTCGACCGCGTCGACGAGGAGGTCGACCGCTGCGTGGAATGCGGCTACTGCGAGCCGGTCTGCCCGAGCCGGGATCTCACCCTGACCCCGCGGCAGCGGATCGTGGTGCGTCGGGCGCGCGAGCGGGCGCTGGCCGACGGTGACGTCGAGCTCGCCGCCGAGCTGGACGAGCAGCAGGCCTATGACAGCCTCGACACCTGTGCCGCCGACGGCATGTGCGCCACCGCCTGCCCGGTGCAGATCGACACCGGTGCGCTGGTCAAGCGGCTGCGCGCCGAGTCCCGCGGGCCTGTGGAGCAGCGGGCCTGGCGCACCGCCGCCGACCACTGGGGCGCGGCGACGACGGCGGCCTCGCGCGGGCTGGACCTCGCCGCGACGGTGCCCTCAGCCGCGGTGACCGGGCCGAACGCGCTCGCCCGGGCGGTGCTCGGCGCGGAGACGGTGCCGCAGTGGAGCGCGGACCTGCCGCGCGGCGGCCGACGGCGCAGCGCGACGCCCGGCGGCACCGGCGTGCCGGCCGGGGCGTCGGGTGGTCCCGATCCGGGAGGATCCGGTGCCGGCGAGGTGGCCGCCGTCTTCCTGCCCAGCTGCCAGGGGGCGATGTTCGCCCCCGCGGAGGGATCCGTGGGAGTGCAGAGTGCAGTCGCCCGGCTGTGCGCGGCCGCCGGGCTGAGCCTGGTGGTCCCGGAGGGGCTGGACGGGCTGTGCTGCGGCACCCCGTGGTCGTCGAAGGGTTTCACCGGCGGCCATGAGGCGATGGCCGAGAGGGTCCTCGACGCCGTCGCCGCCGCCCGCGAACGGGTCTCCGCCGGCGACGGCCGGGACGCGGAGGCGGTGCCTGTCCTCGTCGACGCGAGCTCCTGCACCGAGGGCGTCGCGGCGATCATGGAGGCCGCCGAGCGCGCCGGCGATCCGCGGGCCGGCGCCGTCGTCGACGCGCTGCGGCTGGTCGCCGACGACGTGCTGCCGCGGCTGCAGATCCCGGACGGGTCCCAGGTGGCCTCGCTGACGGTGCACCCGACCTGCTCGGCGCATCGGGCCGGGCTCGACGGCGACCTGCGCGCCGTCGCCGAGGCCGCCGCGGCGCAGGTGCACATCCCCGTCGACTGGGGCTGCTGCGGCTTCGCCGGCGACCGCGGGATGCTCCATCCGGAGCTGACGGCCGCGGCCACTGCCGCCGAGGCCGTCGAGGTGGAGGCGTTCGACGCCGTCGAGCATGCCTCCTGCAACCGCGCCTGCGAGATCGCGATGACCCGGGCGACCGGCCGGGACTATCGGCACGTGCTGGAGGTGCTGGCCGACGTCGTCGCCGGCGGCCCGGCGCCTGCCCCGGGACCCGGCGTGGGGCCCGGCGCGCACTGAGTGGTCACTTGTGACGGCATCTGCCCTGGACGAATCGTTCCAACCGCAGGGGATGTCGTCAGGAGTGGCCACTCAGCGGAAGGCCGCGGCGACGTCGACACGCCGCGGCCCGAGGATCTTCGCGCTCGGTGACCGCGCGCGAGAAGCTGACCCTGCTGATCCGGAGGACCAGTCCGGTACGAGACGAGAGGACGTGATGGGTGATGGAGGTCGTGATCGCTCCGGCCGATGAGCTGGCCCGACTGGCCGCCGACGCCGTGGAGGAGCTGCTGCGCGCGAAGCCGGCGGCGGCGCTGGGGCTGGCCACCGGATCGAGCCCGTTGGCCGTCTATGACGAGCTGGCCCGCCGCCACGCGGAGGAGGGGCTGTCCTTCGCGCAGGCGCAGGGCTTCATGCTCGACGAGTACGTGGGCCTGCCCGCCGACCATCCGCAGCGCTACCGGAACGTGATCGCGACCGAGATCGCCGACCGGGTGGCCTGGCCCGCCGACCAGGTCCACGGCCCCGACGGGCTCGCCGAGGATCTGCCGGCCGCCTGCGCGGCGTTCGAGCAGGCCATCGCCGAGGCCGGGGGAGTGGACCTGCAGCTGCTGGGCATCGGCACCGACGGCCACATCGGCTTCAACGAGCCCGGCTCCTCGCTGGCCTCGCGCACGCGGATCAAGTCGTTGACCGATCAGACGCGGCAGGACAACGCCCGGTTCTTCGACGACGACGTCGACCAGGTCCCGCCGCACTGCCTCACCCAGGGACTGGGCACGATCAGCGACGCGCGGCACCTGGTGCTCCTGGCGGCCGGCCGGCACAAGGCCGAGGCGGTCCACCAGCTGGTCGAGGGCCCGGTCTCGGCGCTGTGGCCGGCCTCCGTGATGCAGCTGCACCCGCATGCCACTGTGCTGCTCGACGAGGGTGCGGCCTCGCGGCTGCAGCTGGCCGACTACTACCGGCAGGCCTACGCCTCGAAGCCGAGCTGGCAGGGGCTGTGATCCGGCGCTGAGGCACGCCCCGCCCGCGGTAGTCACCGGGCTGAGTGCCTCCACCCTGCGCTGAGGCACGCCCTGCCCCGCGCCGAGGGCCCTCGCCCGGCCCCGCCCCGCGCCGAGTGGTCACTTCTGACGGCTTCTCCCCCTGATGGAACGTTTCAGCGGGGGGGGGGGATGCGCCGTCACAAGTGACCACTCAGGGCGCCGCTCCAGCCTCCGTCCAGCCTCCGTCCGGCCGGTGCCGACCGCTATCGGTGCCGCAGCGGGGCCGTCGCCAGCTCGGCGATGCCCTCGTGCGGGCCGACGGCGGCCTCGAATCCGAGCTCCGCCCGGGCGGCCTCCGGCGAGGCGGTCACATGCCGGACGTCGAAGGCCCGATGCTCGCCGGTGACCACCGGCTCCGGCCCGCCCATGACGGCGGCCAGCCGGCGGGCCATGTCGCCGATGGTGAAGGTGCAGCCGGAGCATACGTTGTAGGCGCGCAGCCCGGCCGGTCCGGAGCCCACCGCCTCGATCGCGGCGAGGTTGGCCCGGGCGATGTCGGTCACGTGGACGAAGTCGCGCCGCTGCTCCCCGTCTTCGAGGACCTGCGGCGGCTCCCCGTGCTCGAGCGCCGAGCGGAAGATGGCGGCCACGCCGGAGTAGGGAGTGTCCGCCGGCATGCCGGGGCCATAGGCGTTGTGATACCTCAGCGCGATCGCCCGGGCCGACTCCAGGGTGCACCAGGAGGCGGCATAGTGCTCCTGCGCGATCTTCGAGGCGGCGTATCCGGACCGCGGGGCGAACGGCGCGTCCTCGTCGACGAGCCGAGGCTCGACGTCGTCGCCGCATCGCGGGCACCGCGGATCGAACAGGCCCCGGGCCAGGTCGCTCTCCCGCCGCGGCGCCGGAGGCACGTCGCCGTCGCGGGGGCACGTGTACCGTCCCTCGCCGTAGACCACCACCGACGACGCCAGCACCAGCCGCTTCGTGCCGGCGCGGGCCATCGCCGCGAGCAGCGTCGCGGTGCCGAGATCGTTGTGCGCCGCATAGCCGGGCAGATCCTGGGCGTCGACGCCGTTGCCCACAGTGGCGGCCTGGTGGCACACCACGTCCACCGTCGGCAGCAGCCGGTCCAGCAGATCCGGATCGCGGACGTCGCCCCGGACCACGCCGTCAGGCGTCGTCGAACTCTCCCCGTGGGCCTGCGGCAGCAGCATGTCGACGCCGACGACCTCGTGGCCGGCGTCGGCGGCGGCCTCGGCGATGTGGCGGCCGATGAAGCCGGCCGCGCCGGTCAGCAGCACCTTCATGGCAGCTCCAGCGGCGGCGTCATGCCGGCCAGCGCCGCGGAGCAGGAGCAGTCGCGCTCGCCGGAGAGGGAGGAGATCACCGTGTGCAGCCGGCGCTTCAGCGCCGCAGTGTGCTCGGCGAACACCCGGAAGACCTGCTCCTGGTCCACGGCGTGTCCGGCGCTGATCCCGGCATCGAGATCGGTGACCAGGGCCGTCGCCGCGTAGCAGAGCTCCAGCTCGCGGGCCAGCGTCGCTTCGGGCTGCCCGGTCATGTTCACCAGGTCCCAGCCCTGTTTCGCATACCACTGGGACTCCGCGCGGGTGGAGAACCGCGGGCCGTCGATCACCACCATGGTTCCGCCGTCGACGGGCGGAGACTCCTCGTCGTCGAGCCCGTCCACCAGGGCTGTGCGCAGCCGAGGACAGTACGGGTCCGCGAAGGAGATGTGGCAGGCGCCCTCATGGAAATAGGTCTGCTCGCGGCGGCTCGTCCGGTCCACCAGTTGGTCCGGGACCACCAGGGTCCCCGGTCCCAGGCCGTCGTGGAGCCCGCCGACCGCGCACGGCGCCAGCACCTGACGCACGCCCAGGCTGCGCAGCGCCCAGAGGTTGGCGCGGTAGTTCACCCGGTGCGCGGGGAACTCGTGGCGCCGCCCATGTCGAGGCAGGAATGCCACAGTGCGGCCGGTCCCGCCGGGCTCGTCGGGTGTCACCGTGCCGACGGCGATGGGGGAGGACGGCGTCCCGAACGGCGTCTCGACGTCCACCTCCTGAGGGTCCTCCAGGAACGTGTAGAACCCGGATCCGCCGATGATGGCTATCTCCGGTCTCGGAGTCATGCGGTCTCCTTCCCTGCGGCTCTCGGCATCAACCGTGCCACGCACCGGCCGTCGCGGCGGCGGATCTCGCCGACGGCGAGTCCGGCCTCCGCCGCGAGCTCGTCGACGGCGTCGACGCCCACCCAGGTCCAGGGGAAGGCCTCGGTGAGCCGCCCCGCCACGCGCAGCCGGATGATGTCATGGACCACGCCCGTCCCCGGGCCGTCGACCTCGACGATGACGACTCCGTCCGGACGCATGAGGCGTCGGAGCCGACGGAGCAGTCGGACGGGATCTCCGCCGATGCCGATGTTGCCGTCGGCCAGCACCGCCTCCTGCCAGCTCCCCTCCTCCGGCACCTCGTCGAAGATGTTCCGGCGCACTGCGTCGGCGCCGCGTCCCCGGGCCATCCTCACGGCCTCGGGGGAGATGTCGATGCCCAGGGCCCTGATGCCGCGCGCCGCCAGAGCCTGCGTCACGCGTCCGACGCCGCAGCCGACGTCGAGCGTCGGACCGGTGCAGCGGTCCACCAGCAGGGCGTGATCGGCGGCGTCGGAGAGGCTCATCCAGCGGCGGACGTCCCAGGAGGTCACCGTGCCGTCCGAGCCGATCGCCTCGCAGGCCTGCCCGGCGTGGACGGCGTCCCAGCCGGTCGGCGGATGCATGTTCATCAGGTCCCTCATGCGGAAGGCCCCGTCTGCCGGTGTGCGCGGGTGCGGGTGACCGCGGCGGCGAACCGGCTGTCGGGGACCAGGTCGGCCACGGCCAGAGCGTCGTCCCAGGTGTCGACATCGGCCAGGACCGGGAGGCTCCCGACCCGTGCGCCGGTGCCGACGAGGGCGGCACGGGTCCGCGCGCCGGTGTCCGGCCGCGACATCGGCACCTCGGCCAGACAGCTCGTCCAGCGGGGCTCCCGGACGCCGAGCACCCACCAGCCGCCGTCCTCCGCGGCGCCGAGGACGGCCTCGTGATGGTCCAGCGACGCCGCCGCCCGCTGCAGGTGCTGCGCGGTGACCTGGGGCGTGTCCATGCCGATCTGGATCACGCCGCGTCCGGCGTCGGCGTCGTGGTGGGCGGCGATCAGCCGATCGGCGAAGTCGTCGCCGCGCTGGTCGACGACCCGATGCCGGGCGCAGACGGCCGCGAGCTCGGGGGACTGTGCGGCGTCGTCGAGGTCCCCGGTCATGGCGACGACGAGGGGCCAGGCGAGCTCCTCGAGCGTCTCCAGCGTGTCGAGCAGGGCGGCGGCGGCCATCTGCGCCGCCGGCGCGTCGCCGACGGTGGCCGCCAGGCGGGATTTCGCCTGCCCGGCGACGGGCGCCCGGGCGACGATCAGGAGAGTCGGCGGGGCGGTCATGTCAGCACCTTGGCGAAGTCGACGAGAGTCCGGGCGGTGCCGCGGAGCGACCCCGACACCTTGGACCTGGTGCCGCGGGCGCGCCGGGAGTAGGCGATGTCCTGCTCATGGACGGTCCAGCCGGCGCGGGCGGCCTTGATCATCATCTCCAGCGGGTAGCCGAACCGTCGGTCGGCGACGTCCAGGGCGAGGAGGTCCTCGCGGCGGCAGACCCGCAGCGGCGCGAGGTCGTGGATCCCGACGCCGCTCCGGCGGCGGATGAGCCACGCCAGCACGGCGGTGCCGGCGCGGGCGTGCCACGGCCAGACGCCGCGTTCCCGGGGCCTCCGGCGGCCGACGGCCATCGTGGCCTCGCCGCGGGAGACCACGGCGGCCAGCTCGGCGAGGTCGGCCGGATCCATGGACCCGTCGCCGTCGATCACCGCGACCAGCGGCGCCGCGGCCGCGAGCACCCCGGCGTGGACGGCGGCCCCGTAGCCGGGGACGCTCTCCTGCACCACGGAGGCGCCCAGACGCCGGGCGACCTCGGCGGTGTCGTCCGTCGATCCGTTGTCGACGACGATCACGCCCATGTCCCCAGGCATGGTGGCGAACACCTGGGGCAGCGCCGGCGCCTCATTCCGACAGGGAATGATCACCTCGCACATCGGGGGTTCACAGGGGGAACCACACATGAACAGATGTTATCAGCGAGGTATCCTGTGCCGATGGTGGACCATCCGCTCCGGGCGTCGCGTCTGACGTGGATCGCGGCCGCGTCCGGTGTCCTGCTGGGGGCGGCGCTGGTCGCCGCCGCCATCATCTGGCCGCGGGCATCGGGGACCGACGTCGCGACGGGCAAAGCGGTGTTCGACGACTGGACGCCGCTGAAGGCCGCGTGGGAGCCGGAGCTGACGGCAACCCTGCTGCCGCCGATCGTGGCGGCGGTCCTCGGACTCCTGTGTTGGCGGCGCGTCAGCCGCCGACTGACCTGGGGCCCCTTCCTGCTGCTGACGTTCGCCGCGTCGTGGCTGTGGACGGCCGCTCTGGGGCACGTGGGCGGGGCCGAGAGCATCGGCAGGGTCTTCGGCCGGGACAGCGAGTACTTCGTGGGCGCCAAGGAGGTCTCCTCCGTCCCGGAGTTCCTCTCCGGATTCATCGACCGCATCCCCCTGGACGCGCCGGACAACTGGCCCGTCCACATCGCCGGCCATCCCCCGGCGGCGACGATGTTCTTCATCCTGCTGGACCGGCTGGGCATCCAGGACCCCTACACCGCCGGGATGATCGTGCTGAGCCTGGGCTGCACGGCAGTGGTCGCGGTCCTGCTGACGCTGCGGACGCTGGGTTCCGAGCGGCTGGCCCGGCGCGCCGCGCCCTGGCTGGTGGTCGCGCCGTCGTGGATCTGGATGGGCGTCTCGGGCGATGCGCTCTTCACGGCGGCGGGCGCCTGGGGGCTGGCGCTCCTGGCGCTCGCCGCCACGGCCGGACGTCGCACGCGCCTGGTGGGATGCGGCGTCGCGGCCGGGCTCGTGCTCGGTCTGTGCGTCCATCTGTCCTACGGGCTGGTGCTGCTGGGCGTCCTGGCACTCGCGGTGCTGTTCCTGGGCCGGCGATGGTGGGCGCTCCCCTGGGCCGCGGGCGCCGCGCTGCTGGTCGCCGGGGCGTTCTCCCTGGCCGGCTTCAGCTGGTGGGAGGCCTACCCGGTGCTGGTCACGCGCTACTACGACGGCATCCAGACCGAGCGGCCCTACGGGTACTGGGTATGGGCGAATCTGGGCGTCTGGACCTTCACCGCGGGCCTGGCGACATGGGCCTCCTTCCCTCGGGCGGTCGCCGAGGTGCGACGGCGCGCCAGCCGGGATCGATTCGTGGTCGCGGTGCTGGGCTGCGCGGGGATGGCGGCCATCCTGGTGGCCACGCTCTCCGGGATGAGCAAGGGGGAGGTCGAACGGATCTGGCTGCCGTTCACCCTCTGGGTCCTGATCCTGCCGGTGCTGCTGCCCGTGCGCTGGCACCGGCCGCTGATCGCGAGCCAGATGGCCACGGCGATCGTCATCGAGCTCCTCTGGACGACGCAGTGGTGACCGGTGACGCAGGCATGCCGGGCGGGGCCGCCCGCCCGGAGCCTCCCCGCCCGGAGCCTCTCCGCCCTGCGCCGAGTGGCCATTTCTGACGACATCGGGGACGGATGAATCGTTCCACCCGGGCGACTCGTCGTCAGAAGTGACCACTCAGTGCTCGCGGGGGCTCTCCGCTAGGCTGGCCGCACCAGGCACGACGCCGACGTCGGAGGTCAGCATGAGCAACACCGAACCGCGCCCCGCCGAGCAGGTCTGCGTCAACGGGCCGCAGGATCCGACGCCGCCGCCCGGCGCCCCGGACGCCCCGGAGACCGCGACCGGAACCGCCGGCGACGCCGCCTCCGGGCTGCGCGACGGCGTCACCCGCACCGCCGCCGGCGTCGAGCTGCTCGAGCCGCGCGACGTCCCGCTCGGCGGCCCGAGGGCGATGACCGTGCGTCGCACGCTGCCGCAGCGCGCCCGGTCGCTGGTCGGCGCCTGGTGCTTCCTGGACTTCTACGGTCCCGACGACCTCTCCGTCTCCACGCCGATGCGCGTCCCGCGTCACCCGCACACCGGTCTGGCCACCGTCTCCTGGCTCTTCTCCGGCCGCATCGACCACATCGACTCCGCCGGCAACTGGGCCACCGTCCGGCCCGGCGAGGTCGCGCTGATGACCGCCGGCCGCGGCATCACCCACTCGGAGCACTCCAGCGTCGACACCACCACGCTGCACGGCGCCCAGCTCTGGTACGCGCTGCCCGAGGAGCACCGCTTCACGACGCCGCGGCTGGACTCCCGGCCGGCGGAGGTCGCCTCCGGCGACGGCTGGCGGGCGACGGTCTTCCTCGGCGAGCTGCTCGGCGTGCGCTCGCCGGTGCCGACCCCCGTCCCGCTCACCGGCGCCGAGCTGCGCCTGGAGCCCGGTGCGGAGCTGGAGATCGAGGTCCCGGCCGAGCATGAGCATGCGCTGCTGCACGTCTCCGGCGCAGTGGCCCTCGACGGCGTCGACGTCGCCGCCGACCATCTGGCCGTCGTCGACGTCGGCCGCGAGCGGCTGCGGATCACCGCCGGGGAGGAGCCGGTCATCGCGCTGCTGCTCGGCGGCGAGCCGCTGGGCGAGCAGATCGTGATGTGGTGGAACTTCGTCGGCCGCTCGCATGAGGAGATCGCCGCCTATCGCGCCGCATACCAGGCCGAGATGGGCTTCGAGGCCCCGGAGGAGGGCTCGCCGCTGCGGCGGGCGCCGGGCACGCTCGGCGTCGCCGACGACGGCGGCCGCGGCGGGGCCGACGGCGGCGTCGCCCTGGGCGAGCCGGTCCATGGGACGCTGCGCGACGCGTTGGCCGGGTCCACCTACGCCGACGGTCGCCCGTTCCCGCAGTTCGGCGACTTCCCGCCCGGCCAGGAGGCTCCGCTGCCGGCGCCCGAGCTGCCCGGCGTGCGCATGCGGCCACGCGGCTGAGCCGCCTCGCGCACCGACCCGATCCCGTGATCGTCCAGCAGGAGAGGAACACCATGACCCGCATCGGATACCTCGTCGGCAGCTTCGCCGAGGTCTCGCTCAACCGTCAGCTCGCCGAGGTGCTGGTCGCCGAGGCGCCCGGGCGCGCCGAGACCAGCGAGATCGACCTGCGTCCGCTGCCGCTCTACGACCGCCACCTCGACGACGCCTTCCCCGCAGAGATGACCGCGTTCAAGGAGCAGGTCGCCGCCGTGGACGGCCTGCTGCTGGTCAGCCCGGAGCACAACAAGGGCGTGCCGGCCCCGGTGAAGAATGCGATCGACATCCTCACCCGTCCGCCGAAGCAGGGGGTGCTCTCCGGCGTGCCGATGGGCCTCGCCGGCGCCTCGAAGAGCCGCTTCGGCACGCTGAGCTCGCAGACCCAGCTGCGCGGGATGCTGCCCCAGCTCGGGGTGCCGCTGATGGGCACTCCGCAGATGACCGTCCAGGTCACCGATGAGACCTTCGCCGAGGGCGCGGCCGGCGCCGAGCAGCTGCGCCGTCGCGCGGGGCACTACATGGAGGCGCTGACGGCCTGGATCGAGCAGCACGCCGCGCGCGGGTGAGCCGCCGGTCCGACACGATCAGCTCACCGGAACCGGACGGGTGTGTTCAGAGTGGTCTGTGCGGTAGCCTCGTCGCGTGCCTCACCCCACGCGTGAACTGACGACTCCCAGGTCAGAAGCTCCTCGGCCCAACCGCGGCCCGGCGGCCGGCCCGCGGAACCGTGCGGCGATCATCGACGCCGCCAGGGTCGAGTTCCGCGACCACGGCGCGCGCGTGCCGCTGACACGCATCGCCCGCCGCGCCGGCGTCGGGCAGGGGAGCCTGTACCGCCACTTCTCCGACCGCACGGATCTGGCGGTCGCCGTCTTCTCGGAGAACGTCGAGCGGCTGGCCGCCGCGGTCTCCGCCTCCGACACGCCCTACGTCACCTTCATGGATGGCGTGATCGACGAGGCGGTCGAGGCGGCCGTGGTCATCGACCTGATCTCGCAGCCCGAGGAGATCGAGCGGACTCGGGCCCTCGCCGACCGTCTGCAGGAGATCGTCGTCGACGTCGCCGTCCGGGACGGGAGGACGCTGAACCCGGAGGTCGACGTCGAGGACTTCATCAACGGGATCTTCATGCTCTCGCTGGCGCTGTCCCGGATGCTGCCGGAGGAGCGGCGCAGCCGCGGCGGCCGGATGCGCCGCATGCTCGACGCCTGGTTCCTCGGCGCGCCCCTGACCCCGCCCTGACCCCGCCCAGATGCCGTCCCGCCGCTGGGGATAGACTCGGGATCCGTGAGCAGCCTGCATCGAACCACCGAGACCAGCCCGACCCGTGACGACGCCGAGCAGATCACCGTGGTCGTCCCCGCGCGCGCCGGCAGCGAGCGGGTCAAGCACAAGAACACCCGGCCGTTCGCCTCCTACGAGGGCGGGCTGCTGGAGCTGAAGCTCAAGCAGCTCACCCGCACCGGGGAGTTCGACCGCATCATCGTCTCCTCCAACGACCCGGCGGTGCTCGACTACACCGCGCAGTTCGCCGCCCAGCACGACGACGGCCGGATCGAGGCGCTGGAGCGTCCGGACGAGCTGGGTCGCTCCTCCACTCCGATGAGCGTCTTCCTGCAGTACGTCGCCGAGCTGCAGGACGCGGGCACGATGATGATGACCCATGTGACCCACCCGCTCATCGGCTCGCAGCACTTCTCCGAGCTGGTCGGCGCCTGGCGCGAGGCCGCCGACGCCGGCCATGACAGCCTGCTGACGGTCACCAAGCTGCAGACCTTCCTCTGGGACGAGAACGGCCCCTTCAACTACGACGCCTCGCAGGAGAAGTGGCCGCGCAGCCAGGACATCAAGCCGCTCTACGAGGTCAACCACGGCGCCTACTTCATCCCCTTCCGCACCATGCGCGAGGTCGACGACCGCGTCGGCGCGGCGCCGCGGATGCACGAGCTGCCGGAGAACGTCGTGCTCGACATCGACTGGGAGGAGCAGTTCGCCCTGCTGGAGGACATCGTCCGCGCCAAGGAGCTGCGCGGCATCAGCGTCCTCTGACCCCGCCCGCACATACCAGAGCACGACGAGCTCGAGGAGCTGACGCCATGACCGTCGCGACCATCGCCGAGCGGCTGCTGGACCGGCTGCCGGCCCGGCTGCGGGCGCCGGCGCGGCAGCGGGTCGCCGCCGTGTCGACGGCGGTCGCCTCCCGGCTGCGCCCGCGGCCCGCCCCGGACCTCGCCGCGCGCCGTCGTCCGCGCCCGGTCCCGCGGGACGCGGCCTCGCAGCGTCCGGAGGGCGCGCCGCTGGTCACCGTCGGCATCACCTCGCACCACGAGGCCGAGCGGATCGGCCGCTGCCTGGAGAGCCTCGCGGAGCAGACGCTGGGCGCCGAGCAGATCGAGGTGCTGGTCGTCGACGACGGCTCCACCGACGACACGGTGGAGACGGCGCGGAGCTACGCCGAGGCGGCGGACTGGGCGGCGTTCACCGTGACCAGCCATGCCCCCACCGGCAGCCCCTCGGCCGGGCGCAACACGATCGTCGACGCCGCCGCCGGCGAGCACGTCTTCCTGCTCGACGCCGACGACTACCTGGGGCGTCAGGCGCTGGAGGCGATGACTCGGGCCGCGGCGCGCGAGTCCGCCGACGTCGTCGTCGGCCGCTACGTGGGGGTGAACCGCTCGGCGCCGAACGTGCTCCCGCCGAAGATGGCGACTCAGCGCCGCGACGACTACCACCCCGGCTGGTTGAACAGCCTGCACGTGCAGAAGCTGTTCCGCACCGACTTCCTCCGCGACCTGGGCTGCCGGTTCAACGAGTCGCTCATCTACGCCAGCGACCACCCGTACATGATCAGCGTCTTCCTCCACGCTCGCGCAGTGGCCTTCGTCGACGACGTCGACTGCTACTTCCTCACGCTGGAGGATCCGAGCCCGACGGCGGCGTCCGACCGGCCCGGCCGGTCCGGCCGGCCGGGGCGGCGCACGCACGTCTCGCGGGCCGAGATCTCCGCCCGCCGGCAGCTGCAGTTCCTCCACGACTGCTTCGGCGTGCTCGCGCTGGCCCGCGGCGAGGGCGGGGAGGCCGCCCGGCGGGCCGGCCGGATGCGGGCGCACTACTGGAACCGGCTGCTGAAGGTCCATCTGCCGGTGCTGGTCCGGCGGAAGACCGACGACGACGCCGTCGTCGACCTGGCGCGCGAGGCGACCACGCTGGCCGAGCTCTACGGGGCGGAGACCTCGCGGACGACTCTGGTGCCCGAGGCCCGACTGATGCTGGAAGCCTTCGCCTCCGAGGACGCCGCGACGATCCGGGCCGCCGCCGAGGCGGCGCGCGGCGTGGAATAGACTGATCGTCGGCGCCCCGGCGGACGGGGCGGATCGAGCAGACGGAAGGCGGACTCGCCCGTGAGCGCAGCACCCGACTCCCCGCAGGACCAGCAGCAGGACCAGCAGCAGGACCTGGAGCAGCAGGTGCAGAGCCTCGACGTCGAGAACCGGCGGATCACCGAGGAGCTGCAGCGGCTGCAGAGCGAGTGCGCCGAACTGCTGGTGGTCCGCGAGCAGCAGCGCGTCGAGCTCGGCGAGCAGCGCACCAGGGTCCGCGAGCTCACCGGCCGGCTCCGCGACGCCGAGGCCCGCGCCCGACGTGCGGAGAACTCCCGCGCCTACCGGGCGGCGAAGGCCGTGCGCCGGCTGCTGCGCCGCTCGGCAGACTGAGCCGACCCGGCAGACTGAGCTGACCCGGCCGCCTGAGCCGCGGCGAGGCGCCGCAGCACCAGGGTCAGCTCCCAGGCCCGGTGGTCGAAGGTGTGCCGGGCCAGCACCCGCTCGCGCGCCCGCTCGGCCCGGGCGCGGCGCTCCTCGGGGTGCTGCAGGTACCAGTCGACAGTGCGCCGCAGCGCCTGCGGCGAGTCGACCACGGGGATGTCCTCGCCGAAGGTCTCCTCGATCCCGGCGGCGGGGTCGGAGACGACGAAGGCCCCGGCGGCGCTGGCGTCGAAGAGCCGGTTGGAGAGATACCCGTGCGCGGCCATCGTCTCCCAGTGGTCGTTGAGCACGATGGCGGCGCCGGCATAGTGGGCGGCGAGCTCGTCGTTCGGGACGTGGTCGCCGTGGACCATGCGCTCGGGCAGGAACCGCTCCCACCGGGTGCCCCAGACGGCGAGGTCGACGTCGGCCTCCACCGCCCAGGAGACCAGCCGCCGCCGCACGCCGCGCGAGTTGCCGATGAACGCCACCGGCTCCGGCAGCTCAGCCGGCTGCTCGGGGTCGGCGAAGACCTCCGGATCGGTGGCCTGGTGGAGCACCGAGACCGGGGCGTCGGTGAGCTGATCGAGCTCCGCGGCGAAGGGCGAGGAGGCGACGAAGACGTGGTCGTAGGCGTCGAGCTCCTCGCGGCCGACGAGCCGGTCGGGATGGCTGATGCTCCACAGCAGGTTCCGCGCGGCGCGGCTGCGGTCGGGGTCGAAGCGCACGCGCCCGCGCAGCACCAGGTTGATGTCGGCGTCGTGGGTGTACCACCGGTCGAGGCAGTGCACGGCGCAGCGCCAGCCGAGCCGCTCCAGCGCATCGGCCAGATGGCGGGCGAAGTGGAAGTCGCCCCATTCCCAGGCGGTCTCCCGGCTCGGGGCGGCGATCTTGATCGCGATCGTGCGCGCCGGATCGGTCACTGGGCGCCAGTCGTCGAGGGCGCGCGGCCGCAGCGCCGTGTCGATGGCGGCGTCGACGGAGGGGGCGGCCGCGGCATCCACGGCGGCGTCCACCGCGGGGCCGCCCTCGGGCGCCGGGCCGACGGCGTCGCCCGCTGCCGGGCGGCGTCGCAGGACCAGCGGCGCGTCGAGCTGCACCGGCGTCCAGTGCCGGGCGCAGCGGGCGAGCAGCTCGCGGTCCTGGGCGCCGTCGAGCCGCGGATCGAAGACGCCGACCTCGTCGAGCGCGGCGCGGTGCAGGCTGACGGTGCTCAGCGCCGCCTCTGCGCGAGGCTCCGGCGTCACCGAGGCCGCCACGAGGTCCTCGCCGTCGAGCGCGGCCTCCCACTGTCCGCTGCGGACCACCGGATGCGGGCCCGCGCGGTGGACGCGGACCACCTCCTCCAGGTGGCGCGGATGCCAGACGTCCTCCGGGGCGAGGAAGGCGAGGATCGGCCCGGCGGCGCGGGCGATCCCGTGGTTGCGCGCCGTCGCGCCGGCCGCTCCGGGCAGCCGGTGGTGGGCGAGTCGGCGGTCCGGGTGCAGATGGACGACTTCGGCGACGTCCTCGGCGTCGGAGGCGTCGCAGACCAGCAGCTCCCAGTCCGGGCAGGTCTGGTCCAGCACGCTGCGCACGGCCTCGCCGACGACGGCGCGCGGGCCGTGGCCGAGGCCCTCCGGGACGTGCTCGATCGGCATGATCACCGAGACCAGCGGGCCCTCGGCGGACGGCCGGTCCGCGGAGGGCGAGTCCGGCTCGGCGTCGGCCGGCAGCTGCTTCGCGTCCAGCAGCCCTGCCGCGGCGGCCGCGGCCCCGTACCGCCGGTGCACGCCGGGGGCCACCGGCTGCGCCGGGGAGTCGCGCGCGGCCCGGCGGCGGGCCAGGTCGAGGGAGAAGTCGACGACGTCGGCGAGCTCGCCGAAGGTGCGCTTCGCCTCCTCGTAGGCGCCGATCGCCCGGGCGTGCCGCCCCTGCCGCAGCGCCTCGTGCCCGCGCCGCAGCAGCGCGTCGAGCGCGGCGGCGTCCGGGACGGGGTGAGTGGTCATCACGCACAGGTCCTTCGTCGCAGAGGGAGGGGAGGGGCGGCCGTCCGTCATGATAGCCGCTGGGGTCCCGGCGCGACCCGGCCCCGGGGCCGCGGCCCCGGACTCGCGCCGCTGCGCGGGCGGTGCGGCGACGGCGCCGCGACGGTGCCGCGACGGTGCCGCGACGGTGCGAAGACATTTGACGCGCCCCCGTGCACGCCGTATACCTGATCCGGTGGAGACCGAGCCGACGTCCGTCGAAGAGTTCATCGTCGACCGCATCACCCCGCGGGAGGGCATGAGGTACTGGCCGCGGGACGGCGTGGTCTCGACCGGGGGTCTCCTGGAACGGGCCGCGAAAGCCCGCGGACTCACGCTGCGGCGGGTCGGCAAGACCCACCTGCTCTTCTACGCCGGCGCCCGGCTGGTCGGCAGCTTCGACGGGCGGGAGACGAACCTGGTCAGCGCCCAGGCCGCCCAGGCCGCCGGATCGTCCCGCCTCCAGCAGGGATACCTCCGCGCCGCCGGCGTGCCGACGGCGTCGGAGGCCGGCGATTCCGAACCCTCCGCCCACGGCGCGGTCGGAGACTCCGCCGACGGCGGGGCGCTCGCGCTGCGCTGCTATGTGCTCGGCGAGACCGTGGTCGCCGCCGTCGTGCGCGTGCCGCGTCATGTGGTCGGCACCGGCGAGGACTCGCTGGCCGGACTGATCGCCGCGGAGCAGAGCGTCTGGCGGAAGAGCGCCTACCTGGCCGACCTGCCCCGCAAGCGGGTGCGCCGCCACCTCGCGCGGCAGGGGCTGGACGAGGAGCTCGTGCCCGAGGAGGGCCGAGTGATCTTCCTCGAGGAGCTCAGCGGCGCGCCGGGCCGGGCCATCACTGTGGATGTCCTCGACGACCTGGGCGAGGACGTCGTCTCGCTGGCGGTGGATGCGATGTGGGCCTTCCCGGGTCTCGACGGCGCCGTCGTCGATCTCCGCACGCCGCGCCTGGACGCCGCCGAGGGCGCGGCAGCGGCCGGCGTGGATCCGGCCGGCGACATCGTGGAGTTCCGCCACCCTACCTACGGCGCCGACCGGCGCGTGGCCGTCGACATCATCGATCGCATGAAGCGCTGAGCCGCCGTGCCGGTCGGCTCGGCCCCCGCGGCTCAGTACTTGTGGTGCTCGCTGGCGGTGATCCGCTTCTCCGCCGACCCCACGTGCACCTGCGCCTGACGGATCGCGGAGACGTACTCGGCGAATTCCTCGGTGGTGAGGTCCACGGCGACGGCGTCGAAGTGCGCCCACTCGGTGTTGCCGAGCTTCACGTGCTTCTCCACCATGCCGGCGCCGCCGGCCACGGCCAGCGCCGAGGCCATCCAGCCGAAGTCGTGGCTGGAGTACCCCGGCACGATCCGCGGACCGGATTCCGCGGCCCGCTGCGCGGCCAGCTGGGCGTAGTGGCGGACCACCCCGATGTTCGTGTGCTCGTCCGGGGTGGGGTAGGCGGAGTTGCAGTGGAGCAGGTAGAGCGTGTCCTGGCGGGTGAAGGTCTCCAGCAGCCAGTCCTCGTAGCTGGCGTCGGTCATGCCGGTGGAGATCACCAGCGAACCGGTGTACTCCTCGGCGACGAAGCGCAGATAATCCCGCTTCTCCGAGATGGTCGAGGGCAGCTTCACCCGCGGGACGTCGAGGTGGTCCAGCATCCATTGGAAGGACGGCTGGTCCAGCACGGAGGCGAACCACCCGATGCCCAGGTCGTCGCAGAGCTCGTCCAGCACGCGGAAGCCGTCCAGATCCAGCTCCAATTGCTGGCGGTAGGCGCCGAAGGTGGTGCCGAAGGGCGACTTATAGGGGGCGGCGAGCTGCTCGCGGGTGTAGAAGGTCTCGACGTCGCGCTTCTGCACCTTCACCCAGTCGGCGCCGGCGGCGTGCGCGGCGCGGACCAGCTGCTCGAGGCGGTCCAGGTCGCCGAAGTGGTTGGTGGTGAGCTCCGCGGTGATCTCCACCGGCGGGACCACGAGCTCCTCCTCGTCCGCGGCCCGTCCCCGCGTCGACTGGGAGACTTCGACGCGGTGCCGGGCGTTGAGCTCCTCGACGGTCAGCGCGGAGAACTCCTTGGCGCCGACATGCTGGACGTCCAGGTTGGAGTCCTGCAGCGCGTAGAGCGCATTGCGCATGATGTACTGCTGCAGCTCCAGGTTCGCCCGCCGGATGGAGCTGTCCGGGGCGAACTGCGTCGTCGCCGAGCGGGCCGGCCCGGTGCCCGGGGTGAAGTCGAAGCCCACCATCCAGACGGTCTGCGTCCGGCCCCGCTGGTCGGCCACGGCGCGGGCGATCTCCAGGGCGCTGAGGAAGATCGCGCCCTCGACGGCGAACTCCTCGCGGTCCTGGAAGCGGGAGAGCATGAGGTCCTCCTCATTGCTTCCCAGCGGCTGGTGCGGCGCCCGGACGACGGCGCGTCCCGGCGCCTCGAACTCCGCGGAGGTCACGTAGGCGGAGGCGCGCAGCCCGCCGTCGTGCAGCGAGTCGGCCACCCAGTCCTCGTGGAAGATGGTGACGTCGGTGGGCTGGATGCGCTCGGCGTCGTTGATGCCGATGACCAGGTTCCCGGCGAAGACCTGCGGCGAGACCCCCTCGGCGGAGGGACCCTTGCCGAGGATGACGATGGTGTCGGTGCTGGAGGCCGGCGCGAGGTCGGCGGCCAGCCGATTCACCGCGACCGCGGGATCGACGGAGGGATCGGGCGGATCGACGGTCATGGCGGGAGGCACCTTCCGGCGCTCAGCGGCCCTGCACCCGCTGCAGGAGGTACTGGCCGTAGTCGGTCTTCTTCAGGGCGGCGCCGGCGGCGGTCAGCTGCTCGTCGGTGATCCAGCCCTGCTGCCAGGCGACCTCCTCCAGACAGGCGACCTTCAGGCCCTGGCGCTTCTCGACGGTCTCGATGTACTGGGCGGCCTCCAGCAGGCTGTCGTGCGTGCCGGTGTCCAGCCAGGCGAAGCCGCGGCCCAGCCGCTCGACGGTGAGCTCGTCGCGCTCCAGGTAGACGTTGTTGATGCTGGTGATCTCCAGCTCGCCGCGTGCGGAGGGCTGCACGCCCTTGGCGATCTCGACGACGTCGTTGTCATAGAAGTACAGCCCGGTCACCGCGTAGGGGGAGCGCGGGTGCTCCGGCTTCTCCTCGATGGTCAGTGCCCGGCCCGCGTCGTCGAACTCGACGACGCCGAAGCGCTCCGGGTCCTTGACCAGGTAGCCGAAGACCGTGCCGCCGCGCTCCTGGGCACTGGCCCGCCGCAGCTGTTCGGAGAAGTGCTGGCCGTGGAAGATGTTGTCGCCGAGCACCAGGCAGACCGGGTCGTCGCCGATGAACTCCTCGCCGATGATGAAGGCCTGGGCCAGCCCGTCCGGGGTCTCCTGGACCGCGTACTCGAAGCGCACGCCGAAGTCCTCGCCGTCGCCGAGCAGCTGCCGGTACTGCGGCATGTCCTCCGGAGTGGAGATGATGAGGATCTCGCGGATGCCGGCGAGCATCAGCGTGGAGATCGGGTGGTAGATCATCGGCTTGTCGTAGACGGGCAGCAGCTGCTTGGAAACAGCCCGCGTGATCGGGTGGAGCCGCGTGCCCGATCCCCCGGCGAGGATGATTCCCTTGCGTGCCATCGAGTGCTCCTGAGTCCTTCCACATCCGTGCGGCGAGTCCGTGGTGCATACTACAGCCCATATGCTGGAGTCCATGAGCAGCCTCTTGGTCACCGGCGGCGCCGGTTTCATCGGATCGAACTTCGTCCACCACGTCGTCCAGCACACCGACCACGACGTCGTCGTGCTGGACAGCCTCACCTATGCGGGCGACGAGGCCTCGCTGGCCGGGCTCCCCGCGGACCGGGTGACGCTGGTCGTCGGGGACATCGCCGACGCCGAGCAGGTCGACCCGCTGGTCGCCGCGGCCGACGCGGTGGTCCACTATGCGGCCGAGTCGCACAACGACAACTCGCTGGCCGACCCCTCGGCCTTCCTGCAGACGAACATCGTCGGCACCTACACGCTGCTGGAGGCGGCGCGGAAGCACGGCACCCGCTTCCACCACATCTCCACCGACGAGGTCTACGGCGACCTGGAGCTCGACGATCCGGAGAGGTTCACCCCGGAGACGCCGTACAACCCGTCCTCGCCCTACTCCTCGACCAAGGCCGGCTCCGACCTGCTGGTGCGCGCCTGGGTGCGCAGCTTCGGCGTCGAGGCGACGATCTCGAACTGCTCGAACAACTACGGCCCGCGCCAGCACGTCGAGAAGTTCATCCCGCGGCAGATCACCAACCTGCTCGACGGCGTCCGTCCCCGTCTCTACGGCGAGGGGCTGAACGTCCGCGACTGGATCCACGCCGACGACCACTCCGCGGCGGTGCTGCGCATCCTGGAGGCCGGCCGGATCGGCGAGACCTATCTGATCGGCGCCGACGGCGAGGTGAACAACCGTGAGGTCATCGAGACGATCCTCACCGAGATGGGCCGGTCGGCCGACGACTTCGACCATGTGAAGGACCGGCCGGGCCACGACATGCGCTACGCGATCGACGCCGCCAAGCTGCGCGAGGAGCTGGGCTGGGAGCCGCAGTTCACCGACTTCCGCTCCGGGCTGCGGGACACCATCGCCTGGTACCGGGACAACGAGAGCTGGTGGCGCGGACAGAAGGCCGAAGTCGAGGCGAAGTACGCGAAGGCGGGGCACTGAGCATGACGGAGAGCACTGAGGCGAACAGCGGGGACAGCACCGACACGACGACGCATGAGCTGCGGACCGGCGGGCCGCTGGCCGTCGAGGACACCCCGATCCCCGGATTCAAGGTCATCGACCTGGCCGTCCACGGGGACAGCCGCGGCTGGTTCAAGGAGAACTGGCAGCGCGAGAAGATGACCGCCCTGGGCCTGGAGGACTTCGGCCCGGTGCAGAACAACATCAGCTTCAACGCCTCGCCGGGGGTGACGCGCGGGATCCATGCCGAGCCCTGGGACAAGTTCATCTCGGTGGCCGCCGGGCGCGTCTTCGGCGCGTGGGTGGACCTGCGCGAGGGCCCGACCTTCGGGGCGACCTACTGGTGCGAGATCGACCCGTCGGTGGCGGTCTTCGTCCCGCGCGGCGTCGGCAACGCCTTCCAGGCCCTGGAGGAGGGCACCGCCTACACCTATCTGGTCAACGACCACTGGTCGGCCGAGGCGCAGAGCGAGTACACCTTCCTGAACCTCGCCGACGAGACCGCCGCGATCCCGTGGCCGATCCCGCTCCAGGACGGCGAGCTCTCGGCGAAGGACCAGGCGCATCCGCGGCTGGCCGAGGTCACTCCGATGAAGCCGCGCCGCACCCTGGTCCTCGGCGCCTCCGGCCAGCTCGGCCGGGCGCTGGCCGCGCTGTGGGACTCCCGCGACGACGTCGACGTCGTCGGCCGCGAGACCCTGGACCTCTCCCGACCGGAGTCGCTGGCGCAGTTCTCCTGGGCGGAGTACGACACGGTGGTCAACGCCGGCGCGTACACCGCCGTCGACGCCGCCGAGACGCCCGAGGGCCGCGCGGCCGCCTGGGCGGCCAACGCCGCCGGGCCCGCCGCGCTGGCGCGGATCGCCGCCGAGCACCGGCTGACGCTGGTGCACCTCTCCACCGACTACGTCTTCGACGGCACCCGCGAGCTGCATCCGGAGGACGAGCCCTTCGCCCCGCTGGGCGTCTACGGCCAGTCCAAGGCCGCCGGCGACCACGCCGTCGCCGTCGCGCCGCGGCACTACATCCTGCGCACCTCCTGGGTGATCGGGGAGGGGAAGAACTTCGTGGCCACGATGGCCGCGCTCGCGGAGAAGGGCGTGGACCCGACGGTGGTCAGCGACCAGATCGGCCGGCTGAGCTTCACCACCACGATCGCCGCCGCCGTCGACCACCTGCTGGTGAGCGGGGCGCCGTACGGCACCTACAACGTCTCGAACAACGGCGAGCCGGTCGCCTGGGCCGACGTCGCGGCGAAGGTCTACGAGCTCACCGGCCACGACCCCGCCCGGGTCGCCCCGATCACCACGGCCGAGTACTTCGCCGGCAAGGAGGGCGTGGCCCCGCGTCCGGCGCAGAGCACCTTCGACCTGTCCAAGCTGGAGGCGACCGGATTCGCCCCGGCCGACCAGTTCGAGGCGCTCGCCGAGCACCTGAGGAGCAGCTGAGCGGCTGAGCGGATGAGCGCGTCAGCGCCGGATGTCGACCCGGTGCTGCATGCCCGGCGCGAGGTAGCCGCCGTCGTACTCGACGTCGTCGACCAGCACCCGGCAGCCGTGCTCGCGGGCCAGCGCGAGACCGGCCAGCAGGTCCCAGGAGTAGGCGCCGACGGGGTTGACGAAGCGCGCGAAGCGGCCGGTGACCACCCCGTGGAGGTTGTAGACGGCCGCGCCCATGATGCGCGCCTGCGGGGTCTCGGCGATCTGCCGGACCAGGGCATCGTCGACGCCGGAGGAGAAGGCGGTGATCCGCGAGTTCGCCGGCTCCACGACGTCGCCGGTGATCAGCCGCAGGCTCAGATCCGGCAGGGCGATCATGCTGCCGGCGTGGCGGCCGTCGCGGAAGATCGCGATCGCGGTGCCCCATTCGGGCAGGCCGGAGGCGAAGTTCTCCGTGCCGTCGATCGGGTCGACGACGGCGACCCAGCCGCTCGCCTCCTCGTCCCAGCCGGCCCGGTCCTCCTCGCCGACGAAGGTCAGCTGGTCGAACTGGGCGTGCAGCAGCTGCGCCAGCTCGGCCTGGACGAGCCGGTCGGCCGCAGTGACCGGGGTGTCGTCGCCCTTGACGGCGACGTCGGCGCGCAGCGCGTGCAGCCGCGGCAGCAGCTCGAGGATCAGCGCGTGGGCCTCCTCGAGGGCGGCGCGGGCGGCCTCGGAATCGTCGGCAGGAGTCATCGTCGGCAGTCTACGTCGCATCTCGCGCGGCGGCGGGCGCGGGGCCGTCGTCGACGGCCGGTACACTGACCGGCGGCACGGACACGACTGCAGGCGACAGAGCGAGACGAGCGAGAGAGGGGCTCCGCAGTGACGACCCAGGGGACGAGGCGTGCGGCGGGCTCCGCGGGAGCTGTCGACGGCGGCGGAGGAGCCGGCCGATGAGTCGCCTGGTCGTGATGGCGCTTTTCGACGTGCAGCGCCGCCTGCGCCCGCACACGCTGCGGGCCGTGCAGGACTATTCCGCCGCCGCCGACCGGGTCATCGTCGTCTCCACCTCCGGCGCCGAGGACGCCGCGGCGCAGCTGCCGCCGAGCGTGGAGTTCGTGACCCGGGAGAACTTCGGCTACGACTTCTACAGCTATAAATGGGGCCTGGACGTGGCCGGGGATCTCGGGCAGTACAGCCAGATCCTGATCTGCAACGACACCTTCGTCGGCCCCACCGTGCCGACGGCCGAGATCTTCGACAGCCCGCAGGCCCGCGCCGTGGACGTCATGGGGATGACCTACTCCCACCATCACGGCGGCCATGTGCAGAGCTTCTTCATGCTGGTCAACGGCTTCGTGGCCGGGTCGCAGGCCTTCCGACGGTTCTGGAAGGACCTCGAGCCGGTCTCGGATCGCATGGCGGTGATCCAGCGCTACGAGGTCGGCTTCTCCCGCGCCATGGCGGCCGCCGGCTTCTCGCTGGGCGCCTACTTCCAGCCCACGGCGGAGGAGGAGGCCCTGGCACGGCGCCGCTATCACTGGTTCACCACCCACCGGCTGGATCTGCAGGATCCGAGCAAGGTGATCGCCGACGTCCACCGCTTCAACCTGGACGGGAAGCCGTGGAATCCGGCGGTCGCCTTCGCCGACCGGATCCTCGACGACTCCCGACTGCCGCTGCTGAAGTTCGACACGCTGCGCTTCGACCCCTACGCGCTGGGCGCCGACGACCTCCTCGCCGCCTGCGTCGCGCGCGAGCCGGAGCACTTCGGCGAAGTCCGCGAGTTCCTGGACGCCACGCGGGAGAACTACCCGGTCCGCCCCGGAGAGAAGAACCTTCCGGTCACCCGCCAGGAGCTGCGGAGGAAGCGCATCGGATACCTGCTGGACGAGGCGACGACGGCGACCGGCGCCCCGGCGCCGGCGCGTGAGGAGGCGCGGCATGCGTGAGCAGAGGGGACGACTCCTCGCCGTGGCAGCGGCGGCGCTCGCCGGGCTGGTGGTCCTCGCCGCGGTCCTCGACGCGCAGCGGGCGATGCCGGTGCTGATGAGCACCTTCGCGCTGGCGACGCTGGGGCTGCAGACGCAGTTCTGGACCCGGGCCCGGCAGCTGCTGGCCGAGCTGCGCACCCGGGTGCGCCGCGAGACCGCCCGCGCGGCCGGCCGGAAGGTCTCGGGCATGACGACGGCGCCGCAGTCCGGGCGCGACGCCTGGCGCGGCGCCGCCGTCGGGCTCCTCCTCTGGGCCGCGGTGCTGGTCGCCGGTCTGCTCGGCGCCCAGGCCGTGGCCTGGATCGGCACGGCCGGACTGTGGCTGGTCGCCGTCGCCGTCCAGCTGCGCGCTCAGCGCTCGCTGCGGCGCCGGATCACGAGCATCGCCCGCCCGCCCCGCTCCTCCGGGGCCGGCGGCGCCGGCTCGGGCCCGGGCAGCCCACGGCGGCCCGGCGAGGCCGAGGAGATGCCGGACGAGGAGACGCTGCTGCGCGAGGTGCTCGCCGCCGGGCTCTTCTCCGCGGAGGAGTGCCGGAGTCGGCTCGCCGCCGCCGGCGTCGGACTGCCCGAAGAGGAGAGCCTGCTGGACCACTTCCTCGCCGGGGCCGCGGCGGAGAGCGTGGTGCCGGTCGATCCCGAGCTCTTCGGCGAGGAGGTCACGCTGCAGGCTCTGCGCGGCAGGGTCGCCGCCGCCCAGTCCGACCACGCCGAGGCGGCCCGACGGCACGATCCCCTGGTCGGCGCCTCGGAGATGCCCGGGACGACGCCGGAGCTCGACGCGGCGCGCGAGGACTTCCGCCCTGTCGAGGACCGGGGCGAGGCGCCGCTGGCCTCCGTCATCCTGCCGACGTGGAACCGTGCTTCCGTGCTGCGCGCGGCCGTCGAGTCGGTCCAGCGCCAGACCTACACCCGCTGGGAGCTGCTGGTCGTCGACGACGGCTCGACCGACGACACCGAGTCCGTGGCGCGTTCCCTCGCCGCACGCGACGAGAGGGTCCGGTACATCGGCCTGGACCACGGAGGCGTCAGCCGCGCGCGCAACCAGGGCCTGGCCGCCGCCCGGGGCGAGTACGTGGCCTTCCTCGACTCGGACAAGGAATGGGATCCCGAGTTCCTGCGCACGATGCTGGCCGTGCTCGTCACCGAGGGCCACCAGGTCGGCTTCGCCGCCTGCGAGGTGACCATGGGCGGTGAGCCCGTGCTCCGCGCCGTCCCACCGACGCGCGAGTCGCTGCGGATCGGCAACTCCGTGGACCAGACGGCGATCGTCGCCGTCCGCGGGATCCTCGACGAGGTCGGCGGCTTCGACGAGGGCCTGCGTCGCGCCGTCGACTATGACCTCGTGCTGAAGCTCTCGACGGCCGCGGAGATGCATCAGGTGCCGTTCGTCGGCGTCCGGTACAGCGAGGCGGACTCGGACCCGCACCGGATCAGCGAGTTCGAGTCGAAGGCGTGGAACTTCCACGTCGGCGACCGGCAGGCTTGGCGGGAGTTCGAGGCCGAGCCCGCACCGTCGCTGGACGAGGATCTGGTCACCGTCGTCCTCGACGATGTCGCCGACGTCTCCGAGGCGGCGGAGTTCATCACCGGGATGCTGGCCGGCTCGCCGTCGTGCCGCGTCGAGTTCCTCCTGACCCCGCGGACCCATGACGCCGCGCTGCTCGCCCAGTGCCGCGCCCTGGAGCTCTCCGATGCCGAGGTGCGCGTGCTGCCGGCCGGACTGCGCGGCGACCGTCCCAGCTACGTCAACGCCGCGCTGCGGCAGGCCCGCGGCGCGCAGACGCTGATCGTCGACGCCGGCGCCGCCCCCGCGGTGCAGTCCGGCGGGCTGGACGAGCTGCGGACGGCGCTCGACGGCTCGGCAGCGGTGCATCCGACGGTGCTGGGCCGCACGCTGCTCGTCGAGGACGCCGGCGTCGTGTATCCCCGGCACGGACGCGACCCGGTGCCGCTGCTGGCCGGGATGCCGACGACCATCCTGGACTCGGGCCAGGTGATCACCGTGCCCGGAGCGCCGTTCCCGCTGCTGGCGCGGACCCGGGATCTGCTCTCCGTCCGCGGGCTGTCGACGCAGCTGGCCGGCCTCTGGACGGACATCGATCTCTCGCAGAAGCTGGCGCGGGCCGTCGAACTGCCGGTGCGCACACAGACTGAGGTCACCGTGCGGACGGAGCGGCGCGGCTGGGCCGGCCACGGCAACCGGCACCCCGACGACGTGCGGACTTTCGCCGAGCTCTGGCCGACGCCGCCGTCGGGCAGTGAACAGGCGCTGGCCGCCGTCGGGGCGGAGGCGCTCTACTCGCAGTACACCGCCCAGTCCTTCCCCGCCGACGCCGCGCGCTGGACGGATGCTACCTGGGTGCCCTCGGGCACGGTGCAGGTCGCCGAGCGTCCGGAGCAGCTGCGCTGGGCGATCCGCACCGGAGCGCCCGCCTCTGCGGAGGCGGCGAACTGGGGCGACTTCCACTACGCGAACTCGCTCGCCGACGCGCTGCGCCGCCTGGGGCAGCAGGTGCACGTGGATTACCAGGAGAACGCGCTGCGCGGCACCACGGACTTCGAGGATGTGGTGCTGAATCTCCGCGGGCTGCGCGACGTGCCGCTGCCGGCGAATGCCACGAGTCTGCTGTGGGTCATCAGTCATCCGGAGCAGGTCTCGGCCAAGGAGCTGGAGAAGTACGACCTGCGCTATGCGGCGAGCATGCCGTGGGCGCGGACGGCCGGCGAACAGTGGGGCGTCGCCGTCGAGCCGCTGCTGCAGTGCACCGACGCGCGGCGCTTCCACCTCGACGAGGAGCTGATCCCCGAGCTGGAGAGCCGGGCGCTGATGGTGGGCAACTCGCGCCGTCAGTACCGGCCCGCCGCCTGGCACGCCGCCCATGCGGGAGTGCCGCTGAGCATCTGGGGGAAGGACTGGGAATCGCAGGTTCCCGAGGAGGTCATCGCCGGCGAGACGCTGCCGAACGAGCAGCTGGCCCGTTACTACGCCTCGGCGCGGTGGGTGCTCAACGACCACTGGCCGCAGATGCGCGACGAGGGCTTCCTCTCCAACCGGATCTTCGACGTGCTGGCCGCCGGCGGGCGCCTGGTCACCGACGACGTCGTGGGGCTGGAGGAGGTCTTCGGCGACCGCCTGGCCGTCTTCACCGCGCCGCGGGAGCTGCTGCAGATCTTGGACAGGGATCCGGAGGAGTTCTACCCGCAGCAGGCCCGCGAGGAGCTCTCCGCCATGGTGCGGGAGCAGCACAGCTTCGACGCCCGAGCACGCCGACTGGTGGAGGACGTCCGCCGGTCGCGTGCCGCCCGACAGACCGAGCAGATGGTGACCCATGACGACTGACCACCCGACGGCCGAACAGCACGCGTCGGACACACAGGCCGCCGACCAGCCGTACGGCTACTTCCGCATCGATTTCGCCCAGGCGACGGCGTCCGGCTGGGCGGCGCATGCTGAGTACGTGGAGCTGGTCCATGACGGCAGGACGCTGATGACGATCACGCCGCAGGGCACGGACACGACGCTGCAGCGCGCCGTCCCCGAAGCGGTACCCTTCGAGCTGGATCTTCCCCGACGGTATTCGGCACTCGCCTTCGTCGCGGAGAAGGTCCGCCTGGTAGCGGTGGCCGGGCGGCGTCGGACGATCCTCAGTCCCACCGACGGCTTTCGGGTCGTCTGCGCGGACAAGGCCCGCCAGGAGCTGGAGAACAAGGCCGCCCGGGGAGGCGCCGGCGGCACGGACCATCCGCAGCGTGTGGGTCACCCCCGCCCGGAGGACTTCTCTCCGGTCCATCTGCCGGTGGGGTATTCGGCGGACCCGGCCGTCTTGGGCCATGACGGCGTCATGTTCCTCACCGGGGGATCGAACAGCCTGACGGAGCAGTATCGGATGGATCGCGAGGACGTGCGAGAGCTCTCCGCCCAGTGGGTCGAGCTCCTCCAGAGGCGCGCTGAGCGGTGCGCCGAGCTGGGCATCACCTACGTCCAGACGATCCTGCCGGAGAAGCTGAGCATCCTCCGCGACCTGGCGCCGGTCCCGGTGAGCGGCCCCACTCCGCTCCTCCGGGAGGTCAGCTCCGCGCTGCGCAGCGAGCCGTGGTGGGTGAACGTGCGTCCGACGCTCGAACAGATGAAGCCCAAGCGCTCGGGCTTCTTCGCCACCGACACGCATCTCTCGCCGCAGGGCACCCAGAAGGTGGCGGCAGGTCTCTTCGCCGCCGTCGAGCCGCGCCTGCGCGCAGTCGTCGAGCGCGTGCCGATGAGCACCACCCAGGCTCGGCGCGGGGACCTCTCCAAGTATTTCGGCACGCTGCCGTTCTACGAGCAGGTCACAGTGGCAGACGACCGGGACTTCCAGCCGTACGCAGAGGCCGCCAGGATGACCGCCCGCGGCGAGGTCGGGTCCGGGCGGCATCGCGGCCTGTGGTTCGACTTCAAGAACAGCACGGCTGCGTCGCCGAAGAGCGCGATGGCATTCGGCAGCTCGTCCTTCGGCCCGGGCGAGGACTCCGAGCATCTCGGATGGTGGGCGAAGCACCTCTTCGCCGAGTTCCGGATGCGCTGGCAGGCGGAGTTCGACTGGGACGAGATCGAGCGTGTCCGGCCGGATGTGGTCATCGGCCAGACGATCGAACGATTCATGCCGCAGATCCCGGAGCAGTGAGCCGCGCCGATGAATCGACCCGATGAACCGAGACCTGAGGACCTCGCGGAGGCGCGCCACCGGGTACCGGCGGGTAGGGCGCCGGGCGCAGGTAGACTGCGCCAGCGGCAGAACCTGTGCAGCGCGGCGCAGTCCATGTCGCCGCGTCTCGGAAGCCCGTCCGGGCGCGAGGGGAACACCCGGCGGCGACGTCCTGCACTCCGGGATCGGCATGTTCCGTCCGGCCCGGAGGGTCGTCGGAGGCTCCAGCGCCCGTCCTGTGCGACGCCCTCGGAACAGGTCTGCCCGCCCGCCGCTCGCAGCAACTCGTCCGACACCTCTGGATCAAGGGAGAACGACTGGTGAACACCCCGCACTTCGACAGTGACTTCTACACCTCCTGGTACGAGGACGCCCGCGGGCTGAACGCCGCCGAGGCGGAGGCGCACTGGAGGGAGAAGGGCGGAGCGGCCGAGCGGCATCCGACCTTCGAGTCGCTGGCCGAGTCGAAGAACGTGGACCCCGCCGACGTCCCGCCCACCTTCGACTGGCGGCAGTATCGCGACCTCAACGCGGACATCCCGCAGACCTGGGGACGTTGGCTGATCACGCTCCACCTGCTGACGCACGGGCTGGACGAGGACCGCCCCTATACGGCGCCGGCCACCGGCATCTCCAGCGGGGCCGGGGTCGACGAGATCGTCGAGCTGGATGCGGAGTGGTACGCCGAGGTCCACCGTCTGAGCGGCCCCGACGAGGCACGGAACCACTACAGCCGGGTGGGGCGGCAGAACCTGCTGGCCCCCAACCAGAACTTCTCCCCGATCGACTACTGGAAGCGCTTCGGCGATGTGGCGGCGAAGCGCGTCCACCCGGTGAAGCACTATCGCCAGTTCGGGCACCTCGAGGGCCGCGAGATCACCTCGCCGACGGCGGCGACGGAGCGTGGGCGCACGCTCCACAGCCGCGCGGCGCTGCACGCCGCGCGGCAGTTCTTCGACTTCGACGCGGTCCACTATCGGAATCGGCGGCCCGATCTCACGAAGGCGGGCGACGACTTCGACTTCGTGCTGCATTACCAGCTGAACGGGGAGCGCGAGGGCACGCAGCCGTCCCGCTTCTTCGACCCCGGCTACTATCGCGAGCGGTATGCGACCGAGCTCCAGGGCTGGGACGGCACGGCGCTCGCGCACTTCCTGTCCATCGGCATCCTCCTGGGGCATCTGCCGTCCCGGGAAGTCGCCGCCGGCATGCAGCGGGCCCGGCTGGCCTCCGCAGTGGCCTGGGTCGGCCACTGGACCGGGCAGGACTGGATCGACGTGCAGACACCCGCCGAGGTCCTGGAGTCCGAGGTCGATCTGGAGACCACCGAGGTGCTCTCCTCCGTCCGCGTCGGTCGCCGGCGGATCAACTGGGTCGTCCCCGCCTTCAGCAAGGGCGGAGGCGGTCACACCACCATGTTCCGTGCGGCGCGCACGCTGGCTCGCCTGGGCTGGGAGTCGGTGTTCTGGATCCCCGGAGAGAAGACCGTCTCGCAGATCGACGACCTCTACGCCGAGTTCATCGGGCATTTCCCGATCAGCCCGATCTCCTTCCGTCGGTTCGAGGACGGCTTCCATGAGGTGGCGGGCGAGGTCCTCGTGGCGAGCTCCTGGGACACGGCGTACTTGACCACGGAGAACAAGAACGCCAATGCGCGCCTGTACTTCGTGCAGGACCGCGAGTCGCTGTTCCTCCCCGCCGGCGCTGACGCTCTCCGGGCCGAGTGGACCTACCGCCTCGGGCTGGACTTCATCTGCGCCGGGCCGTGGCTCGAGCAGCTCGTCGAGCCCTACGGCGGCATGCACACGAGCTTCGAGCTGTGCGCGGAGCCGATGTTCTCCCAGCGCGACCTGCCGCTCGCCGAGCGCGACGTGCTCGCCGCGGTCTACGTCCGCGGCCACTCGGCGCGACGGGCCTCCGAGATGATGGCCGACGCCGCCAACAAGCTCGCCGAGCTGGGCCTGGGCGAGGTGGTCGTCTTCGGCGACGACCACCCGGCCTATCCGCTCGGCGACAAAGTGGTGAACGCCGGGGTCATCTCTCCGGCCGAGATGGCGGAGCTGTTCCAGAAGTCGCGATTCGGGCTCGTCGCATCGGCCACCAACTACTCGATCATGCCGGTGGAGCTCGCCGCGGCCGGCACCGTCGTCGTGCAGCCGGCGTCGGAGTCGACGCGGGAGACGACGGACGCCCGCGGCGCCCACTCCGTGGAGCCGTCCGCGGAGGGGATCGTCCGGTTCGTCGCCGAGCAGGCGCGTCGGCTGACGCAGGAGTCCTTCGACGAGCTCCGCGGGGCGTACCACAGCTTCGCGCGCTCGCTCTCCTGGGAGGGCGAGTTCGAGAAGATCGGCGCGTGGATGGAGGAGAACTTCCTGGTCGCCGAGGAGCAGCGCGAGCCGGCCCCGCGTCGACGGAGCGTCGGCGTGGTGATCCCGACCTATTACCCCGGGGAGGAATTCAGGGAGGTCGTCGAGGCGGTCCACGGCCAGCTGACGTCGTTCGACGTGGAGCTGCAGATCATCGACTCGCGGCTCGACGGCGAGGTCGCGCCGGTCGTGGCCGAGGTCGAGCGGCGCGGACTGGCGAAGGTCCACCCGATCGACGCCCGGACCTTCTCCCACGGTCCGGCGCGGACCGAGGCGGCTCGCCTGCTGGAGACGGACTACTACGCCTACATCACGCAGGATGCCATCCCGGCGCACGAGTACTGGCTCGAGTCGCTGATCGCACCCATCGCGATGCTGCCCAGCTGCGGCTACTCCTTCGGCAGCCACCGCGCCTACTCGGAGCACCATGAGCTGTACGACGTCGAGCTGAAGCAGCACTTCAACGGACTGCGCGGTCTGGGCTACGTGATGGAGCGCAAGGATGTCGCCGAGCGGTTCGACAACGACCCGTACTTCGTGGCGACCGTCTGCTTCAACAGCGACAACAACGCCGGATATCGCGGGGACCTGCTGCGCGAGCACGGCTTCCCGCCGGTGCCCTTCGCCGAGGACCAGGCGATCGCGCGGAAGTTGCTGACGATGGGCTACTCGCGTGCCTATGCGCCTTCGTCGCAGGTCATCCATTCGCATGACTACACGCAGGATCCGGAGCTGGCCTATAAGCGGGGCACGGAGGAGGCCGCGGCGCTCTACCAGAACTTCGGCCTCCTGCGGTTCCGGAATGCCAAGGAGGTCGTCCATGCGAAGCAGCACGAAGCCGAGCAGGCGACCCATGCGGCGGCCCGGAGCGGCCTGCGCGAGAGCGAGCTGGCGGCCTTCCTCGCCTCCAAGGAGCGGTACATCGACGGCGCCTGGGACGCGTCGAAGCGCTACATGGACGAGGCCTCGGGGCGGCCGAAGCTGGTCTAGGCGGGCCCGCCGATGATCGGCCAGTACAGTCAGACGACCGAGACCAGAGGCTAGGAAGTGACAATGCGTGTTGGATATTTCGTCTACGACGCGACGGGACTGCAGGACTACAACGGGGTGACCGACCGGGTCGGCCTCAGCTATGACGAGCTGATCCAGGTCACCAGCATCAATACCGGCAACCTCGCCTTCAAGTACGGGGCGCGGAAGCTCTTCGCCGACGAGGTCGTGTATCTCACCTATTCGTCGGATCCCGCGTGGGTGCGGGACAACGTCGACGTCATGGTGCTGCCCGAGGCGAATCTGGTGAATCCCCAGATCGACTACGGCCAGCAGGCCCATTTCGTCCGCAAGGTCGACAAGCCGGTCCTGCTCTGCGGAGTGGGCTCCCAGGCGAAGATGGACATGACGCCGTCCGACTTCCCCGAGATCCCCTCGGGCACGGTGACGTTCCTCCAGGAAGTGGCGGCGCGCACGCCCGCTATCCTCGTGCGGGGCGAGTTCACCAAGGAGGTCCTGTCCCGGTACGGGATCGACAACGTCGTGGCGCTCGGCTGCCCCTCGTACCTGATCAACGCCGATCCTGCGCTGTGGACCACCATCATCGAGAAGGGAAGCCGGAACTCGGTCCTGGACCGTCTCGCGATCACTGAGGGGATCTACGGCCAGTCGGCTCGGACGCCGATGCATGACAAGGTCGAGAAGCTCCTCTTCGAGTATGTGCGGTACCGGGGGGCCGACTACGTCGGGCAGATGCAGCCGGCGGTGCTGCAGTGGGGCCTCGGCTTCGACGAGCGGGTCAACCGACAGCAGCTCGCGCATCTGAACTCCTACATCGCCGGCATGGACGTCAAGAAGTTCGAGGAGCTGCTCCGTTCACGCGCGCAGGCCTTCTCCCGCGTCGACGAGTGGATCGCGTACATGGCCAAGTGCAGCGGCGTGGTCGGTTCCCGTATCCACGGGAACATGATGGGAATCCAGGCCTCCGTCCCCGCCATGCCTGTCGTCCACGACCTCCGCGTCAAGGAGCTGACCGAGACCATGGCCATCCCCTCGGCGTCCCTGCACCAGATGAACGAGGTGCGGCGCCTCGAGGATCTCAAGGATGTCTTCCAGACGGTCGTCTTCGACAGCGATCCGGCGGTCCTCGATGCGCGGAGGCGGAGCATCGCTGCGTCGTACCTCGATGTCGTGCGGGAGCTGGGGCTGAACCCGTCGGACCACCTGGCGGGGCTCGCAGCGACCGACGATGCCGAGTCCACCGTGTCCGTCGGCGAGGGATGAGCGCCCAGGTCGAACGAAGGAGAAGCGTGGTCAAACGACTGATCATCCACGGTGGGGCGGGAAAGTGCGGCAGCAGCGCCCTGCAGACCTGGCTGCCTCGTGCCGGGCTGATGCGTTCCGACCAGATCGGCGTCGGGCGTTATGCGGTCCTCCGCCGCAACGGTCTGGTGCTGGGCGAGTCACTGCGGAAACGGGCCGAGGACAGCCTCTCCGGGGCGAAGTCCTCCCCGATCTTCTCTAACCTCGGGACCTTCGGAGACTCGTTCCCCGAGCTGCTGCGGCGGCGTCTCGGGCAGTACTACGAGGACCACGATTTCCTCGTGATCTCGAACGAGTCGTACTTCCACACCAGCGAGGGCGCGCACCTGCTGCTGGGCTGCGTCCCGGACGACGTGCGCGTGGAGTTCGTCGCATGGGTGCGGTCCCCCGTCGATCTGGTCAACTCGGCCTGGTGGCAGTGGGGCGCCTGGTCCTCGTCGACGCTGTCGGACTACACCGGGAAGTTCCTGGACACCCAGATGCGGTGGGGAGAATTCGCCGAGAAGTACGCCGGCCTGGTCGACAGCGTCGACGTCGTCCCGCTGAGCGGAGACATCGTCGGCGACTTCTGCGACATCTACTCCATCCGGCAACGGGCCGAGCAGGTCGAGAGAGCGAACGCGAGCCTGCCCGGGGAGGTCCTGAGGCTGTACCAGCGGCATCCGGATCTGCGGCCGGAGCCCCATCGGCCGCGCTTCGACTTCATCCTCAGCAGGTCGTTGCCGGGCGGGAGGCCGCCCTGGGTGGTGCCCATGGATGAGGTCGAGCGGATCATCGACTTCATGGGCGAGCAGAGACCGCTCCTGGAGAAGCACGTGCGAGCGCCCTACATGGACCGCATCACGTCGGACCGGCGATGGACGGACCCGGAGGCCTTCCGTTCCAAGCCCGTCGAGGACTGGCGGCCGCAGGAGGCGGCGGACAGTGAGCTGGACGATCTCTGCTACCAGCTGGTGAAGGCTCTGGACGAGACCTATCGCGAGCGCGGCCTGTAGCGTCGACGACGGGAACGGGCCGGCCGACGACGTCGGACGGCCAGCGCGAGCAGGAGGAGGATGCCGCCGCCTGCCGCCGTCGGGACCCAGGTATTCCGAGCGCCGTCGACGTCGGCGGCGCCCGAGGCTTCGACTGCGGCCATCGTGCCCGGCACCGAGGCCACGACGGTGGCGCCGTCTCCCGCGCCGTTCCGATTCGTCGCCGTGACGCGCATGGTCAGGTCCTCCGGACCGTCCGCGCGCTCGGGATCGATCCGGGCGGCGGTGCTGTCGACGTGGTCGGCGCGTCGCCAGGTCATGCCGCCGTCCCGCGAGGTCTCGATGCGGTAGCCGGTGATGGGGGAGCCGCCGTCGTCCGTCGGGGCGCGCCAGGTGAGGCGGAGGCCCTGTGACGAGGGCTCCGCCTGCAGCTGCCGCGGCGGAGAGGCGGCGGTCTGCGGTTCCAGCGTGTAGACGCGCAGCGGCAGCGGAGACGGCGTCTGCTGGAACGGCCGGTCCCCGTTGCTGCCCCGGGACTGCCAGAACATGGCGCGCCTCTCGTCGTCGGCCGGCTCGACGACCTCCAGCACCCCATGATCGGCCGGGGGTGTGGTCTCCCGTCGCCGGGTGATCTCCGCGGGGTAGCCGTTCGACGGGATGGCCGTCTCCGCCACCGGCTTCAGCGAGCGGCCGTCCAGGATCAGGGAGCGGGCACGCTTCTCCGGGCCCGAGCACCGGAAGTCTGCCCGGATGCTCCCGTCGGACTGCGACTCGACGTCGCTCAGGTGCAATGGGGTCGAGAGGGTGCCCTCTCCCTCGAGGTCCATGCTGCCCGTCCAGCGCGTGAGCCTCTGCGTCTCCCATCCGTCGGCCGACGGACGGGCGCCGAACAGCTGATGGTCCCCGGCGTCGTCGAGCCGCGGATAGACGACCACCGGACGTCCGGAGGAGTCCTCGGCGACTCGCTCGGCCCCGTTGAGGAGACCGCCGTGCTCCGGAACGTCGTCCACCACCACGCCGGCGGCGTCCCGGCGGAGGGGGAGGTCCAGGGGCTTCCCCGAGGCGGTCTCCCAGTGCTCGAGGTCCGTGCTGCGCGCATAGGACAGGCGCGAGTTCGTCGCCGCGTCCGGGGTCCGGCGCCAGACCCAGGTCATCTCGTAGTAGCCGTCGCTGTTCGGCTCCTCGGTGATCCGGTGATAGGCGCTGTAGTCTTCACCGTCGCGCGATGATCCGCCGTCGAAGAGCGGACCGTCCACGAGGGAGGACCAGCTGCGCCGATCGGGATCGTAGACGCTGAAGAACTGGGTCCCGTCGCCGGCGCCGCCGTTCCGATGATCGAAGATCAGCGTGCCGTCGTCGGCGCGCCGGAAGGCCGGGTAGGTCACCTGATCCTCCCGGTCGGGCGAGACCATGGTCTCCACGCGCTCGAGCGAATCGAGGTCCCCCGGTGAGCTGGTGCGCCAGTAGCGCAGGTCGTCCAGGTGCATGTTCGCCGCGACGTGGAGATCTCCGGCGGAGTCGACCGCCAGGTCGATGCCGTTGTGACTGTCCCAGCCGACGACGGCGGCGGCGCCGGACAGTCGGCGGGTCTCCCACGGATGCCCCGGCGCCGGGCGGTAGCCGACGGTCAGGTGTCGGTCGGCGTCGTAATACCCCACATAGGTCGCCGGCCCGTCGACGACCATGTCCTGCGACACCTGATGGCCGGACCAGATGGAGGGATCCACGACTGAGCGGTCGGCCACCCTCCAGCGTTGTGACGAATCCGTGTCATAGGACGTGGCGTCCGACGAGGGGGTGCACACCAGCGGCTCCTCCCGGGCCTCCTCCGCCGGCGAGGGCGGGGCGGTCGCCCCGGTCTGCGGCAGGACGAGAGCGGGCGTGACCAGGACGGAGAGCAGCCACGGCATCGCCGAGGGGCGGGAGGGGCGCATAGAACCTCTCGGGGGCGGGAGGAGTGCGTGCCCAGTGTAGAGCCGTCCGGGCGGATGCTTCCGCATCGCCCGGACGAGTTCCCGGACTCCGCGCCGCTCACCGTGTCTGCAGGGTGCGTTAGGGTAGCCCCGGTATGTGCCAGCAGTGACGAGCCGACCGACTCATCATCCGACTGATGGGCGAGTGCTGCTCTGGGGGGATGGGACCGTGAACCGCATGATGCCGCACGCGCTGAGTGTGCTGGTATGGGGAGCGCGCGCCGTCTATTCCGGGCTGAAGCTGCTGCCCGTCCAGCGCAAGGTCGTGCTCATGACCCGGGACCTGAATCGGATGGAGGCGGACTTCGCCCTGCTCCGCGAGTCGCTCCGAGCCCGCCACCCGGACCATCGGATCGCCGTCCTGGAGCACAAGAAGTTCGCCTCCGGGTACGTCGTCGCGGCGCTGCGCGAGATGTATCACCTGGCCACCTGTCGGGCGATCCTCGTCGACGGCTACATCGTGCCGGTCAGCGTGCTCCGCCACCGGCGCGGCCTGCCGGTGGGGCAGCTCTGGCATGCGATGGGCGGTTTCAAGAACTTCGCGTACTTGACGGAGGGGACCGCCGACGGGCCGGATCCGAAGGTCGCCGAGGTGATGCGCATGCATGACAACTACACCTTCCTCTGCTCGTCCGGCCGTGTGCCGTCGGAAGTCTTCTCCCGGGCCTTCCGCGCGGCCCCTGAGACCATCCGTCCCTACGGGATGGCCCGTGTCGACTACCTGCTGGACGGCGAGCGGATGGACGCCGCCCGGGAGCGCGTCGTGCGGCGTCATCCGCGGCTGGCCGAGGGCCGCATCGTGCTCTATGCCCCCACATCTCGTCGGCTCGGCGGCATCCCCTATGGACAGCTGGCCGAGGCGTTCCGCGAGCAGGCCGACGGGCAGGACACGCTGGTGCTCCTGCGCCACCCGCATGACCGGTCCCGCGTCCCGGGAGGGGAGCAGACTGTCGACGGAGGGGGCATCGGCGTGCTCGACTGGCTCGCTGCGGCCGACGCGGTCATCACCGACTATTCCTCCATCGTCTACGAGGCCGCGCTGCGAGACATCCCGACGATCTTCTTCGCCTATGACCTCGAGGAGTTCCGCTCCGGCCGGGGCATTCCGCTGGACTATGAGGCCGAGGCGCCGGGGCCGATCGTGGTCACCGCCGAGGACGCCGTGCGGCACGCCGTGACGCCCCGCGAGCTGGACTACCGGTCGTGGCGCCGTCGTCATCTGGACAGCGTCGTCGCCGAGGACGGATCTCTGCCGGCCGAGCTCCCGGGGTGCGCGGACCGGATCGTCGGCGCCCTGCAGCTCGAACGGTGAGCGCCGCCGCGGGTCCGGCCCGGGAACGGCTGTGCCCGCTGGTAGCGTGATGCCGTTCTCACCGTGACCTGGAGGAATCGTCCCCCGATGTCGTTCGAAGCCGTTCTGGCCCTGTTGACGGTGGTCGGAGTCCTCGCCACGCTGGCCCTCACTCGGCTGGCCCCGGACGTGGTCCTCATGACCGCGGTGACGTTCCTCGTGGTCTCCGGCATCCTCTCGCCGCAGGACGCGCTGGCCGGTTTCAGCAACACCGGGGTGCTGACCATCGCGACGCTGTACATCGTCGCCGCCGGCCTCAAGGAGTCCGGCGCGATCCAATGGATGGCCCGTCGGATCCTCGGACATCCCACCGGCACGCGCGCCGCCCAGCTGCGGCTGCTCGGGCCGACGGCGGCGATGAGCGCCTTCATGAACAACACCGCCGTGGTCGCCATGTTCATCCCCGCCGTGCAGGAGTGGGCGGGCCGCCTCCGGATCGCTCCCTCGAAGCTGATGATCCCGCTGAGCTACGCGGGCATCGTCGGCGGCACCTGCACGCTCATCGGCACCAGCACCAACCTGGTGGTCGCCGGGATGCTGGACTCCCAGCAGGGCGTCCAGCTGGCCATGTTCGACATGACCTGGGTCGGCGTGCCGCTGGTCCTGGTGGGGGCGACCTACCTGTTCTTCTTCGCCAGCCGGCTGCTGCCGGACCGGCAGGGGGCGTTCGAGCAGCTGGAGGCCGCCCGCGAGTACGCCGTCGATGCCCTCGTCGAGCCGGGCGGCCCGCTGGTGGGCCGGACGATCACCGCCGCCGGGCTGCGTCACCTCAATCACGGCTATCTCGCCGAGGTCCACCGCGACGGCGAGGTGCTCACCGCGGTCTCGCCGGACACGACGCTGTACGAGGACGATGCTCTGGTCTTCATCGGAGCTCCTGACTGCGCGCATGAGCTCCGTCGGATCCAGGGCCTGGCCCCGGCGGAGGGGGACGTCCATAAACTCGACATCCGGCATTCGCGCCGGCGGATCGTCGAGGCCATCGTCGGCCCGGACTTCCCGGCACTGGGGCGCACGATCCGCGAGTCGCGCTTCCGTTCGCGCTATCAGGCCGTGGTGCTCTCGGTCTCCCGCGGCGGCGAGCGGCTCACCGGCAAGCTCGGCGACATCTCCTTCCAGGTCGGCGACACGCTGCTGATGGAGGCCGGCGACGACTTCGTCGGCCAGTACCGGCACCGCAAGGACTTCCTGCTGGTCAGCGCGTTGAACGATGCGGCCCCGCCGAACTTCCGGAAGGCGCCGCTGGCGCTGAGCATCCTCGCGGCGATGGTCGCCGCCAGCGCCACGGGCCTGGTCTCCATCCTCGAGGCCGCGCTGATGGCGGCCCTGCTGCTGCTGGCCACCCGCTGCGTGCCCATCGGCAAGGCCCGGCGCGCGATCGACCTGACCGTCCTCATCGTCATCGCCGCCGCCTTCGCCCTGGGGGCGGCCATGACGCAGACCGGCGCCGCGCAGCAGATCGCCGAATGGCTGCTGCTCGCGGATGCGGGATCGCCGTGGCTGGCGCTGCTCATCGTCTATGCCCTGACGGTCATCTTCACCGAGATGATCACCAACAACGCCGCGGCCGTGCTCATGTTCCCCATCGCCGTCGCCGTGGCCGAGCAGCTCGACGTCAGCTCCATGCCCTTCGTCATCGCCATCATGTTCGCCGCCTCGGCCAGCTTCATGACGCCGCTGGGATACCAGACGAACCTCATGGTGCTGGGACCCGGCGGGTACCGGTTCACCGACTATGTCCGGATCGGCGCCCCGATGAGCCTGCTCACAGGTATCGTGGTCGTCGGCCTGGTGCCGATGGTCTGGTCGTTCTGACCGCTCGCCACCATCCACGACGATGTCTGGCCGCCCCTGTCCGACCACATTGGAGGATCCGACTGCATGTCGTTCATCGACGACGCGACCCGCCGCCGCCTGATCGCAGGCGTGCACGAGGCCGGGCGTCGCGTCCTGGAGATCTATGAGAAGGACGTCGACGTCGAGTACAAGGACGACGCCTCTCCGCTCACCCAGGCCGACATGGCCGCCCACCGGGCGCTGACCGCGCTGGTGGAGGAGGTGACCCCGGACGTGCCGGTCCTCTCCGAGGAATCGGGCGACGTCCCGTGGGAGGAGCGCCGCGGCTGGTCGCGCTACTGGCTGATCGACCCGCTGGACGGGACCAAGGAGTTCATCAAGAAGAACGGCGAGTTCACGCTCAACGTCGCGCTCGTCGAGGACGGCGAGCCGATCTTCGGCATCGTCCACGCCCCGGTGCTCTCCCAGACCTGGATCGGCCAGGCCGGGACCGGCTCCGTGCGGCTCGACGGCGACGAGGACGCCGCGCCGACCTCCATCGCCGTGCGGCCGCTGCCCGGCCCCGGCGACGGCCCCTGGAAGATCGTGGGGTCGCGCTCGCACGGCTCGGAGGAGTTCGAAGCCTTCGTGGCTCAGCTGCCCGAGCACGAGCGCGTTTCGATGGGGTCCTCGCTGAAGCTCTGCCTGGTGGCCGAGGGCGAGGCGGACCTCTACCCGCGGCTGGCGCCGACCTCGGAGTGGGACACGGCCGCGGCGCAGGCGGTGGTCACCGCCGCCGGCGGCGAGGTGCTCCGCGCGGACACGCTGGAGCCGCTGCGCTGCAACCAGCAGGAGTCGGTGCTCAACCCGAGCTTCATCGTCGCCTCGGCGCGGGACCGGGTCTGGGAGGACGCGCTCGTCAGTACACTGAGCATCGCACCGGAGAACAGCTAAGGTAGGGAAAATGACAGCGACCACCGCAGAGACGCCGGTCACGCCCGAGCGCCGGACGCATCTGAAGCAGCTCGAAGCCGAATCCATCCACATCATCCGTGAGGTGGCGGCGGAGTTCGCCAACCCGGTGATGCTCTACAGCATCGGCAAGGACTCCTCGGTGATGCTGCATCTGGCGAGGAAGGCGTTCTACCCGGGGCCCCCGCCCTTCCCGCTGATGCACATCGACACCACCTGGAAGTTCCGGGAGATGATCGAGTTCCGCGACCGGATGGCCGCCGAAGTGGGGATGGAGCTCATCACCCACACCAACGAGGAGGGGCGCCAGGCCGGCATCAACCCCTTCGACCACGGCTCGGCCAAGTACACCGACATCATGAAGACTCAGGCGCTGAAGCAGGCGCTGTCGCTGCACGGCTTCGACGCCGCCTTCGGCGGCGCGCGTCGCGACGAGGAGGCCTCGCGGGCCAAGGAGCGGGTCTTCTCCTTCCGGGACAAGTACCACCGCTGGGATCCGAAGAGCCAGCGCCCCGAGCTGTGGAACATCTACAACTCCAAGCTCACCAAGGGCGAGTCGATCCGGGCGTTCCCGCTGAGCAACTGGACCGAGCTCGACATCTGGCAGTACATCTACCTCGAGGACATCCCGATCGTGCCGCTGTACTACTCGGCGCCGCGGCCGATCGTGGAGCGCGACGGCATCGACATCATGGTCGACGACGAGCGCATGCCGCTGGAGCCGGGCGAGGAGCCCGAGGAGAAGTGGGTGCGGTTCCGCACGCTGGGCTGCTATCCGCTGACCGGTGCGGTGGAGTCCCACGCGCAGACGCTGCCGGAGATCATCCAGGAGATGCTGCTGACCACCACCTCCGAGCGGTCGGGGCGCGCCATCGACCACGACCAGGCCGGTTCGATGGAGAAGAAGAAGCGAGAGGGTTATTTCTAAATGTCGCACCAGTCCCCACTGATCGCCGAGGACATCGAGGCCTACCTCGCCGAGCATGAGAACAAGGACCTCCTGCGGTTCATCACCTGTGGCAGCGTCGACGACGGCAAGTCCACGCTCATCGGTCGGCTGCTGCACGACTCGCAGATGATCTACGAGGACCAGCTCGCCGCCGTCACCGCCGCGTCGAAGAACTCGGGAACCCAGGGTGACCGGGTCGACCTGGCGTTGCTCGTCGACGGGTTGCAGTCGGAGCGCGAGCAGGGCATCACCATCGATGTCGCCTACCGCTACTTCTCCACCGACAAGCGCAAGTTCATCATCGCCGACACCCCCGGGCACGAGCAGTACACCCGGAACATGGCCACCGGCGCCTCGACCGCCTCGCTGGCGGTCATCCTGGTGGACGCCCGGCACGGCGTGGTCACCCAGACCCGCCGCCACAGCTACATCTGCGATCTGCTGGGCATCGACCACCTGGTCGTCGCGGTGAACAAGATGGACCTGATGGACTACTCCCAGGAGCGCTTCGACCAGATCGTCTCCGACTACCGGGAGTTCGCCACCAACCTGCACGCGCAGGACATCACCTTCGTGCCCATCTCGGCGCTGGAGGGCGACAACGTCGTCAACCCGAGCGAGAACACTCCGTGGTTCGAGGGCACCCCGCTGCTGAAGCACCTCGAGACTGTGGAGGTCGTCCACGACCAGAACCTTGAGGACCTGCGGCTGCCGGTGCAGTACGTCAACCGGCCGAACCTCGACTTCCGCGGCTACACCGGGACGCTGACCTCCGGCATCCTGAAGCCCGGCCAGCAGGTCAAGACCGCGCCGTCGGGCAAGATCTCTACAGTGGACCGGGTGGTCACCTGGGACGGCGACCTCGAGGCCGCATTCCCCGGCGACGCCGTCACGGTCACGCTGACCGACGAGATCGACATCTCCCGCGGCGACTGGCTGGTGGCGGCCGAGGACGACGTCGCGTCGTCGAACACCTTCGCCGCCGACATCGTGTGGATGCACGAGAACACGATGCAGCCGGGGAAGCTCTACGACTTCAAGCTGGCCACCCAGGAGATCTCCGGGACGGTGGAGTCCATCGAGTACCAGGTGGACGTCAACACGCTGGACCACCAGGACGCCGAGGCGATGGAGCTCAACGCCATCGCTCGGTGCCAGGTGGAGCTCACCGGCGAGGTCCCGATGGACATGTATCGCGGCAACCCGGGCACCGGCAGCTTCATCATCATCGACCGGCTGACCAACGTCACCGTCGGCGCCGGCATGATCCGCGAGGTCGTCTCTCAGGACTCGCCGTACGAGTACCGGCAGCACGAGTCCAAGGCCCAGGTGGTCTGGCATCGCACAGCCGTCACGCGGCAGATGCGCGAACAGACCAACGGTCACGGCGGCCGCTGCATCTGGTTCACCGGCCTCTCCGGATCCGGCAAGTCCACGCTGGCCAACGCGCTGGAGGTCGAGCTGCAGCGGCGCGGGTACCGCACGATGATCCTGGACGGCGACAATGTGCGCCAGGGGCTGTGCAAGGACCTGGGCATGGCCGAGGCCGACCGCGAGGAGAACATCCGCCGCGTGGCCGAGGTCGCCCGGCTGTTCGCCGAGGCCGGCGTCATCGTGATGACCGCCTTCGTCTCGCCGTACCGCCGGGACCGCGACGCCGCCCGCGAGCTCTTCGACGACGGCGACTTCGTCGAGGTCTTCGTCGACACCCCGCTGGAGGTCTGCGAACGGCGTGACCCGAAGGGTCTCTATAAGCAGGCCCGCGAGGGGAACCTGCAGAACTTCACCGGGATCAGCGCCCCCTACGAGGCGCCGCGGCGCGCGGACATCACCCTCGACACCAGCGAGCAGAGCCAGGATGCTCTGGTGGAGGAGCTGATCGCTCAGCTCACCTGAGCAGCTCGCTGACGAGGACGACAGGTCGGGCCCTTCCCCGACGGACAGTGCCCGGCTGTCCGCCGGGGAAGGGCCCGATGTGCGGGCGGCGGCGGTGAGCCGGCTGCTCAGTCGCGCGGCCGATGCCCCAGCAGCGCGCAGGCCTGGGCGGCCGTCTGCTCGATGAGCTCCGGAGCCCGCTCCTGCAGCTGCTCCAGGCTCGCCGCCGCCGGGGCGATCGACAGCGCCGCGGTCAGCCCCGCCGCGCGGCACTCGGCGGCGGTGAGCCCCACCGCCCCGGCCACCACGACGACGGCCGCCCCCTCCGGGGCGTGATCGCGCACGGCGGCGACCACCTTGCCTCCCAGCGACTGCGAGTCCAGCGACCCCTCGCCGGTGAGCACGACGTCGGCGCCGGCCAGCGTGCCGGAGAGGTCCAGCGCCTCGGCGACCATCTGCGAGCCCGGCACCACCTCGGCGTCGAGCAGCGCGGCCAGCGAGACCGGGACCCCGCCGGCGGCCCCGAGCCCGGGACGCTCGCGCAGTTCGGCGGCGTCGGCCCCTGCGGTCTCTGCGAGGACCTCGGCCAGCCGCTCCAACCCGGCGTCGAGCGCGACGACGTCGTCGGCGTCCGCGCCCTTCTGCGGGCCGAAGACCGCCGCCGCGCCGCGCTCGCCGACCAGCGGGTTGTCCACGTCGACGGCCAGTCGCCAGCGCACCTGCCGCGCCCGCGGATGAAGCCCAGCCGTCTCGATCCGGGCGATGTCGGCCAGGCCCTGCCCGCCGTCGGCGACTTCGGCGCCGTCGGCGTCGAGGAACTGCACCCCCAGCGCGCGCAGCAGGCCGGTGCCGCCGTCGGTGGTCGCCGAGCCGCCCAGGCAGACCAGGATCTCCTCGGCGCCGGAGTCGAGCAGGTGCTCGGCCAGCATCCCGACCCCGCGGGTGTCGGCGCGCCGCGGCTGCGCGGCGACGTCGGAGACCTGCGGCAGGCCGTTGCCCTGGGCGGCCTCCAGCACCGCGGTGCGACCGTCGGCCGAGCGCCCCGTCAGTCCGGTGGCCGCGCGGCCGAGCGCGTCGACGACGTCCACCTCCTCGGCCTGCTGACCCCAGGCGTCCAGCAGCGCCTCCAGCGTGCCCTCGCCGCCGTCGGCGAAGGGCAGGGTGACGACCTCGGCGCCGGCGAAGACCTGCTCGACTCCGCGGGCCAGGGCGGCGGCAGCCTCGGCGGCGGACGCCGAACCCTTGAAGCTGTCGGGGACGCAGGCGATGCGGAGCCCGCGGCCGTGCGGAGTGCGCGTGGAGTGCGTGACCTCAGTCATGGACAGCACTCTATGCGAGTCGGCGCCGTCGTCGCAGGTCGAGGGAGCGGTCAGCCCGCGCGCCGCCCCTCTGCCGCGATGCTCACGCGATGACGCTCGAGGCCAGCAGATGATCCTGCAGGACCTGCTCGTCGGGGACGAAGCCCAGCCCCGGGGTCTCGTCCAGGGTGATCGACGGGCCCGCGCCGTGCAGGGCGTGCAGCGTCTGCGGCCACTGCAGGAAGGGGACCTCCAGCTGCGCGTCCGGCAGCAGTCCGGCGAGGAGCTGGGCGGTGGCGTTCAGCGCCGGACCGCAGTAGAAGGCGTGGGGGACGACGTCGACGCCGAGCTCGGCGCCGGCGGCGATGACCTCGCGCATCGCCGAGATCCCGCCGATCTTGCCGACCGACGGCTGGGCGACCTCCACGGCTCCGGCGCGCATCTGCTCGATCATCCCGGCCGCTCCGGAGGCGTTCTCGCCGGCGGAGATGCGCCGATGGCGGGCATTGAGCCGGGCCATGGCCGCGGCGTCGTCGGGCGGGAAGATCGGCTCCTCGAGCCAGCGCAGATCGTACGGGGCCAGGGCGCGCAGCGCCGCGTCGGCTCCGGCCTCGTCCCAGCGGCAGTTCACGTCGGTCATCAGCACCGCCTCGGCCCCGGCCTGCTCGCGGGCGGCGCCGATGGCCTGCGGCGTGGACTCGTGCAGCTTGAAGGCCCGGTAGCCGGCCCGCTGGGCGCGGCCGACGTGGTGGGCGACTTCCGCGGGGTCCTCCCCGTAGTGGACCAGCGAGGCATAGCAGCCGACGGCGTCGCCGGCCTGCGGGTTCAGCAGCCGACGCAGCGGGACGCCGGCGCGCTGCGCGGCGAGGTCCCAGAGTGCGGTGTCGACCGCCGAGACCGCATAGTGCACCGGGCCGGTGCGGCCGAAGGCGTGGAACGCGTATTCCGAGTCCGCGCGGACCGCCTCCGGAGCGGCGGGGCGGCCGAGCAGGAACGGGGCGACCAGATGCTCCAGAGCCGCCCAGGAGACCGGGTTGACCCGATGGCCGAAGGCCTCGCCCCAGCCGATCGCCCCGGAGGCGTCGGTGATGCGGACCATCAGCGTCTCCATGCGGGTGAAGGACTGCGACGAGGCGTTGTACTCGTCGACGGTCTCCTCGCCCTGGACGCGGCGTCCGGCGCTGAAGGGCATCGCCGCGCGCAGCAGCTCGACCCGCGTCACGGCGGGGATGGCGTGGTCCGCGACGTGGTGCATCGGTGGGGCTCCTCGCAGTCGGGATCGATGGCCTCGACTCTAGTGCCGCCCTGTGATGCCGTCCACGCCATCTAGAGAATGGAATGATCCACCAACGGCATCGTGGAGTGGTGTTCAAAACGATTCAACGCGCGATCCCCGCGATCACGCGGATGCGCGGCCCTTGCCTCGCCCGCGGGGGTGCGGCAGGCCGCCCGGATCGCCGCGCGCGGGGCGATCCGGGCGTCGGGATGTGCTTGACCTCACACTGCGGTCCAGCTTACCGTCGACTCAGAGACGGTTGGAAAGCGATTGCCAACCGCGGGAATTCGACCCGAGACCACGGAGGAGGGGGCCATGCTGTCCCACCACGACCGCTCGCAGGCGCCTCGGCGCGTCGGGGCCGGGGAGGTGGCGCCATGAGCGTCGTCGCCGAACTCAATCAGCTCAAGAAGACGGGCAAGGGCGGCAAGCGTCGGCATAAGGAGAACAAGGCCGGCCATCTGTTCCTGCTGCCCTGGACGCTGGGCCTCTTCGGGATCACGCTGTTCCCGATGATGGCCTCGCTGTACCTGGCCTTCACCGACTACAACCTGCTCCAGCCGCCGGAGTGGGCCGGGTTGGAGAACATCACCCGGATGATCGGCGACGAGCGGCTGCACAAGTCGATCGAGGTGACCTTCACCTACGTCTTCGTCGGCGTGCCGCTGCAGCTGGCGGTCTCGCTGGCGGTGGCCATGCTGCTCGACCGCGGCATGCGCGGTCTGGCCTTCTACCGCTCGGTCTTCTACCTGCCGTCGATGCTCGGCTCCTCGGTCGCCATCGCGGTGCTGTGGCGCCAGATCTTCGGCCACGGCGGTCTGATCAACCAGATCCTGGGCAACTTCGGCATCGAGGGGCAGGGCTGGGTGTCCAGCCCGGACACCGCGCTGAGCACGCTGATCATCCTGCACGTCTGGACGTTCGGCGCGCCGATGGTCATCTTCCTGGCCGGGCTGCGGCAGATCCCGGAGATGTTCTACGAAGCCGCCAGCATCGACGGCGCCAGCCGATTCAAGCAGTTCTTCACCATCACGATCCCGCTGCTGACCCCGATCATCTTCTTCAACCTGGTCCTGCAGCTCATCGGCGCCTTCCAGAACTTCACGCAGGCCTACGTGGTCTCCAACGGCACCGGCGGCCCGGCGGACTCCACGCTGTTCTTCACGCTGTATCTGTACCAGCAGGGCTTCAAGGGCTTCGACATGGGCTACGCCTCCGCGATGGCCTGGGTCCTGGTGCTGATCATCGCCTCGCTCACCGCCATCAACTTCTGGCTGTCCAAGTATTGGGTGCACTACGATGACTGATTCTCTGCAGACCACTTCGGCCCCCTCCGGCGGCGCTCGGCGCCGCGAGGAGGACATGAGCGCCAACACCGCCGCGCTCGCCCAGTCCACCGGCGCCGGCGAGGACCGCTCGCCGATGAAGTCGACGACGGCCGCCGGCCGTGCGACCCGCTCGATCATCAAGCACGTGCTGCTGGTGGTCGCCTCGCTGGGGATGATCTATCCGCTGCTGTGGATGCTGGTCTCCTCGCTGCGTCCCGACGAGCTGATCTTCCGCGAGTCCGGCCTGCTGCTGACCTCGCTGGAGTTCGGCAACTACGTCGAGGGCTGGAACGCGCTGAGCCACCCGTTCAGCCACTTCCTGTGGAACTCGGCGGTGGTCGTCTTCGGTTCCATCCTGGCGAACCTGATCTCCTGCTCGATGGCGGCCTACGCCTTCGCCCGACTGGACTTCCGGTTCAAGAAGCCGATGTTCGCGCTGATGCTGCTGACCATCATGCTGCCGGTGCACGTGGTGATCATCCCGCAGTACATCCTGTTCTCGAACCTCGGCTGGGTGAACACCTTCCTGCCGCTGATCGTGCCGAAGATCCTGGCCACCGACGCGTTCTTCGTCTTCCTGATGGTGCAGTTCATCCGCGGCATCCCGAAGGACCTGGACGAGGCGGCCCGCATCGACGGTGCCGGCCACATCCGGATCTTCATCCAGGTCATCCTGCCGCTGATGGTCCCGGCGCTGGCGACGACGGCGATCTTCACGTTCATGTGGACGTGGAACGACTTCTTCAGCCAGCTGATCTTCCTGACCTCGCCGGACGTGTACACCGTGCCGCTGGCCCTGCAGTCCTTCCTGGACTCGACCGGCGAGTCCAACTGGGGCGCGATGTTCGCGATGTCGATCGTCTCGATCCTGCCGCTGTTCCTGATCTTCCTGTTCGGCCAGCGGTTCCTCATCAAGGGCATGGCCACCACCGGCATCAAGTGATCCGCATCCGGTGATCCGCGGCCAGCGCGCCCGCAGCACCGACGACGACGGCGTCCCGCACCCGCTCCGGCGGGCGGGGCGCCGTCGTCGCCGTGGAGCGGCGGAGATGCCCTCGGGTCACTGAACGATATGCGCAACGCATCAGAAGAGCTCTTCTCATTCCCCATAGTCACCAGCAGACTGCTGGAGGGGCCCTGCGTCCCGCCCCGTCCCATTCGCACTCCGAAGGAGCTGGCTCACCCGTGAGCACCCAGAACACCCGCACCCGGTACGTCATCGTCGGCATGGGCAGCCGCTGCGCGATGTACGTCGACGCCATCCTCGGCGCCCACGCCGACGTCGCCGAGCTGGTCGCCGTCGCCGACTCGAACCCCGGCCGCGCCGAGCACCACCGGGGACGGATCGCCGCCGAGCACGGCGCCGAGGTCGAGATCTTCGACCCGGGCGAGCTGACCGCCGTCGTGCAGTCGCAGGGCATCGACCGGGTGATCATCACCAGCCCCGACGTCACCCACGCCGACTACATCGTCGAGTCGCTGACTGCCGGGGCCGACGTCGTGGTGGAGAAGCCGCTGACCGTCGACGCAGAGTCCAGCGCCCGGATCGCCCGCACCGTCGAGGAGACCGGCCGGGACGTCACCGTGACCTTCAACTACCGCTACTCGCCGCGGAACACCGCGCTGAAGGCCGCGATCCAGGACGGGGCGATCGGCACGGTGACTTCGATCGACTTCACCTGGGTGCTGGACACCGTCCACGGGGCCGACTACTTCCGCCGCTGGCACCGGGCGAAGGAGAACTCCGGCGGGCTGCTGATCCACAAGGCCTCCCACCACTTCGACCTGGTCAACTGGTGGCTCGACGACTCCCCGCAGAAGGTCTACGCCTCCGGCGGGCTGAAGTTCTACGGTGCGGAGAACGCCGCCGCCCGCGGGATCAGCCCGGCCGAGCGCGGCACCCGCGAGGGCTCGGCATCCGACCCCTTCGCCCTGGACCTGCGCACCGACGAGACGCTGCGGGCGCTCTATCTGGAGAACGAGCACCACGACGGCTACCGCCGCGACCAGGACGTCTTCGGCGAGGGCATCACCATCGAGGACAACCTCGCGCTGCTCGTCGACTACGCGCACGGTCCGGTGCTGAACTACTCGCTCAACGCCCACAGCCCCTGGGAGGGGTACCGGGTGGCGGTCAACGGCACCGAGGGGCGGCTCGAGCTGGAGGTCGTCGAGCGGGCCGCGGTGCTGCCGGCCTCCGGCGGCTCGCCGGTGGACCCCTCGGCGTCCGAGGACGGCCGCTCCTCGGCGGCGCGCGCCAAGGGTGAGCGGCTGGTGCTGCAGCGCCACTGGAACGAGGCCGAGGAGATCGAGATCGTCCAGGGCGAGGGCGCCCACGGCGGCGGCGACCGGCTGCTGCTCGCCGACATCTTCACCGGACCCGGCGAGGATCCGCACCACCGCCCGGCCGGACTGGTCGACGGCATCGAGGCGATCGCCGTCGGCGTCTGCGGCAACGCCTCGCTGGCCGCCGGCGCGCCGGTGCAGGTCGCCGACGTCGAGCTGGGGCTGGGCGCGGCGGCGACGGCGGCCGCCGCGAGCTGACCGCCGCGCCGGCGTCGGCCCCTCGTCGGCTCTCGTCCGTCCATGATCCCCGACCCGCCCACTGCAGGAGGCATCTGTTGGCTGAACGCATCATCATCACCGGAGGCTCCGGACGGCTGGGGCGCAGCGTCGTCGCCGGCTTCGCCGCCACCGAGCACGAGATCATCAGCGTCGACCGCGACCTGCCCGAGCAGCCGGTCGACGGCGTGGACCACCGGGCCGCCGACCTGCTCGACGCCGAGGCGACCGCCGCGCTCTTCGCCGAGATCTCCCCGACGGCGGTGATCTCGCTGGCGGCGATCGCAGTGCCCTTCGCCGCGCCGGAGGACGTGATCCTGACGACCAACGCGGCGATCGCGCAGAACGTCACCGCCGCGGCGGTCGGCTCCGGCGCGACGACAGTGGTCATCGCCTCGAGCCCGTCGATCATGGGCTACGGCTCGCCGGCCGGCTGGGTCCCGCCGCGGCTGCCGCTGGACGAGGAGGTGCCCCCGCAGCCGTGGCACGCCTACGGGCTGAGCAAGCACGTCGCCGAGCAGGTCGCGGCGATGTTCGCCCAGCAGACCGACGCGGTGAAGTTCATGAGCTTCCGCCCGTGCTACGTGATCGCCCCCGAGGAATGGGAGGGGGCGCCCACGCAGCAGGGCCACACCGTCCGCGAGCGGCTGGACGACCCGGCGCTGTCGGCGGTGGCGCTGTTCAACTACGTCGACGCCCGCGACGTCACCGACTTCCTGCTCGCCGCCCTGGAGCACAGCGACGCGGTGGAGAACGGCTCGGTGTTCTTCGTCGGCGCCGCCGATGCGCTGGCTCGCCGGCCGCTGGCCGAGCTGATCCCGGAGCTTTTCCCGGAGCTGGCGCATCTGGCCGGAGGCCTCACCGGCGACGCGACGGCGTTCTCCATCGAGAAGGCCCGTCGCGTGCTCGGCTGGGAGCCGAAGCGCTCCTGGCGCACTGAGCTGTCGCACTGACCGAGGCGGTGCCCGGACGATGGCTCTCGGGCGATGGCTCCCCTCAGGATGGCTCCGTGGGACGCGTGGGAAAGCGTGAGCATTCCCACGCATCCCACGGAGTCATTCTCAGGTGGCGATGCTCAGACGGCATGATCGAGCTGTTGATCGCTACATGTGATCCACCTTACGTTCTCCATGGGTCGTCAGTCGGCGACCCATCCATGATCGTCCATGACATCAGGAGGGGATCAGTCGATGGTGAATCGTTTCAGAACGCCGCTGACCGCTGGGGCCTCGGTGCTCACGGCAGTCGGCCTCATCCTGGGCTCCGCCGGGGGAACGGCCGCCGGCCCGACGCATGCCGGCGACGCCGGAGCTGACGCCGAGACCGTCGCCCAGGCCGAGGGCGTCGTCGCCGCACCGGAGTCGGTGCGGGTCGCCCATGCCGAGCCCGGGAGTCTGGACATCCGGTGGGACGAGGTCTCCGGCGCGCAGGGCTATGTGCTGCTGCGCGCCGACAGCGCCGACGGCGACTATGTCGAGGTCGCGCGCACCGGAGCCCGCGAGGTCTTCGCGACCGACGACGACGTCGATACCACGGCGGTGCACTACTACAGGGTGCGAGCCGTCGGCGCCGAAGGGCTCTCGGAGCCCTCGGCGGCTGCCGTCGGCCGGCTGGCCGGCGACTCGGTGCCGGAGCCGACTTTCCCGGAGGACGGCAGTCTGACCCTGGACCTCGGGCCGGGTCGGGCGGCCGAGGGCGCGGTCGCGCTGCGTCCCGGATCGCCCTACACCGCCCAGAGCCGCGTCGGCTTCGTCGACCTCGAGGAGGTGACTCCTCTCCATCGAGGGCAGGATCCGCTGAGCGGGGATCTGGTCACCGTCGGAGAGACCGAGCTGGTCGCCGACCTCCCCGTCGGCGACTACACCGTCACCGTCGCGGCCGGTGACCCGGAGGCGCCCGCGGATCTGGCGATCACCGCCGAGCAGGTGCAGAAGGTCGAGCCGACCCGGCTCGCCGCCGGCGAGACGCGGGAGCTGGCCTTCGACGCCGCGCTGGTGGACGGCCAGCTGAACCTGGAGTTCTCCGGCGAGGCGGCGACGATCTCGGCGGTGACGATCACCGCCCACGACGAGCGCGAGGCCGCGGAGACGCCGACGGCCTACCTCACCGGCGACTCCACCGTGCAGACCTACGCCGAGGCGTACGCGCCCCAGGCCGGCTGGGGACAGATGTTCGGCCGATTCCTCGACGACGGCGTCGTCGTCGACAACCACGCCATCGGCGGGCGCTCGTCGAAGAACTTCATCAGCCAGGGGCGGCTGGACAGCGTGCTGCGCCAGATCCGCCCCGGGGACACGCTCTACGTGCAGTTCGGGCATAACGACAACACCTACGGCGTCGACGACCGGTACGCCGCTCCGGCCGACTATCGCAACTACCTGCGGACCTATGTGGAGGGCGCCCGGCAGCGCGGGGCCACGCCGATCCTGGTCACCCCCGTCTCGCGACGGGACTTCGATCCCGCCACCGGCGCGTTCAACGTCTCCTTCCCCGAATACGTCGAGCAGGCGACCGCGCTGGCCGAGGAGACCGGCACTCCGCTGGTGGACCTCGCGGCCTCCAGCCGCGCCTATCTGGACCAGATCGGCCCCGAGGGGGCGAAGTCCGTCTTCCTCTGGGTCCCGTCTGGGGTGTACCCGAACCGCCCCGACGGCACGCAGGACGACACCCACTTCCAGGAGTACGGCGCGATCCAGATGGCGCGGCTGGTCGCCGAGGACACGGCGGCCCTGGACGTCCCGCTGGCCGAGCACGTCGTCGACGTCGAGGCCCCGGCCGAGGTGCCCGCGGCCCCGAGCGATCTGCGGGCCGAGGGTGTCACGGCCTCCGGGTTGACGCTGCACTGGGCCTCCGGCGACGCCGCCGACGCCCACCGGGTGCAGGTGAAGCCCTCCTCGGCCGGCGAGGGTGCCTGGTCGCTGGCCACCACCTCCACGGAGCAGCGCGCGGAGGTCTCCGGTCTGGAGCAGGACGCCTCCTACGATCTGCGCGTGGTCGCGGTGAACGCCCGCGGCGCCTCGGAGACTTCGGAGCCGCTGACCGTCGCCACGCGCGCGCCGCGGCACTCCTTCGACTTCCAGCTCTCCGGCGGGTCGACGATGGATGGCTTCGCGCCGGTCGAAGAGACCACGGCCTACACGGTCGAGCGCGGCTACGGCTTCCTGGCCGGCGAACCCGACGGCCGGGACCGCGGCGCGGACTTCGCCCCGGCGCCGTCTGATCTGGCGCGGGACTTCCTGCTGCCGAGTGCGGAGACGCCATTCGCCGTCGACGTCCCCGACGGGACCTACGCGGTCCGGGTGATCTGGGGCGACATGCTCGGCACCGCCCGGCTCGACGTCGCGGTGGAGGGCGAGGACTTCGGCGCAGCCAACGCCGGCCGTGGCGCCACCAGCAGCCGCGTGCTGCGACCGGTCGAGGTCGACGACGGCCAGCTGACGATCGAGGCCGAGGGCTGGCTCAACGGGGTGGAGATCACTCGGCTGGACTGAGTCTCGAGGCCTCCCGGGTGGATGACCTCGGGGCTATGATTCCGGGGCGATGACGCCGTGGAAGGTGCGGGAAAGCGCGAACATTCCCACACGTGCCGCGGAGTCATCCTGAGGTGGCGATGCTCAGACGGCATGCTCAGGCTATTGATCGTTACATGTGATGTGCCTTACGTTCTCCAGGGGTCGTCAGTCGGCGACCCCTCGTATCTGTTCTCGATATTCGGAGAGGAACGATCAATGGTGAATCGTTTCAGATCACCGCTGTCGGCCGGCGTCTCGGCCGCGGCGGCCGGCAGTCTGCTCCTCGGCGCCGCCGGGGGAGCCGCCGCGGCGCCGGAGCCGTCCGGCGGGTCCGACGGCGCATCGTCGCAGGATTCCGCGCTCGCCCGCCAGGCGGAGCGCATCGACCGCGCCCCCGTCGCCGCCGCGACCGGCGACGGCGTGCATGTCGGCTGGCGGCTGCTCGGCGACGATCCGCAGGACCTGGCCTTCCACGTCTACCGCGACGGCGAGCGGATCACCGAGGAGCCGCTCACCGAGGCGACCAGCCTCCAGGACCCCGACGGCGCGGCCGGGGCGACCTACCGGGTGAGCACCGTCGTCGACGGCGTCGAGCGCTGGGCCACCGAGGAGTTCAGTACCTGGGGCGGCCAGACGCGCGACATCCCGCTGCAGAAGCCCGAGGGCGGCACGACGCCGGACGGCGTGGACTACAGCTACACCGCCAACGACACCTCCATCGGCGACGTCGACGGTGACGGCGAGTACGAGTTCATCGTCAAGTGGTATCCCACCAACGCCAAGGACAACGCGCACAGCGGATATACCGGCAGCGTCATGCTCGACGCCTATGAGATGGACGGCACGCAGCTCTGGCGCATCGACCTGGGGAAGAACATCCGTGCCGGAGCGCACTACACGCAGTTCCAGGTCTTCGACTATGACGGCGACGGGCGCTCCGAGGTCATGGCCAAGACGGCCGACGGCACGGTCGACGGCACCGGAGGGGCGATCGGCGACCCCGAGGCCGACCATCGCAACTCCGAGGGACGCGTCCTCGAGGGGCCTGAGTACCTGACCGTCTTCGACGGCGAGACCGGTGCGGCCGTCGACACGGTCGACTATGTGCCTCCGCGCGGCGATCTCGAGAACTGGGGCGATGACTACGGCAACCGCTCCGACCGGTTCCTCGCCGGCACCGCGTATCTGGACGGGCAGTCGCCGAGCGCCGTCTTCGCCCGCGGCTACTACACCCGCGCGGTGATCTGGGCGGTGGACTTCGACGGCGAGGAACTGAGCTCGCGCTGGGTCTTCGACAGTGACGAAGCCGGCGACGAGTATGAAGGCCAGGGCAACCACAGCCTCTCGGTCAACGACGTCGACGGCGACGGGAAGGACGAGATCGTCTACGGCTCGATGACCCTCGACGACGACGGCTCCGCGCTGTACAACACCGGCCTCGGCCACGGCGACGCCCAGCACGTCTCCGACTTCGACCCATCGCGCCCCGGCCAGGAGGTCTTCTCCGCCCACGAGGACATCGGCGCCTCCGGCGGGCGCGGTGCGACGCTGCGCGACGCCGCCACCGGAGAGATCCTCTGGGACATTCCCGGCGAGACCGACACCGGCCGGGCGGCCATGGGCGACATCGACCCGCGCCACCCCGGCGCCGAGGGCTGGGCCGTCGGCGGCGACGCCTCCTGGGACTCACGGACGGGTCAGCTGAAGTCCGCCTCCGGCGAGCTCATCTCCGAGACCATCCCCGCGGCGAACTTCCTCACCTGGTGGGACGGCGATCTGCTGCGCGAGATCACCGACCACGACTACGACGCCGAGTCCGGCACGGGCGTGCCGACCATCTCGACGTGGAACTACGAGGAGGAGACGGAGGAGGAGCTCTACCGGGCCGAAGGCACGCTGAGCAACAACGGCACCAAGGGCAATGTCGCAGTACAGGCCGACCTGCTGGGCGACTGGCGCGAGGAGATCGTCACTCGCACCGAGGACTCGACGGCGCTGCGCATCGCCACCACGGTGATCCCCACTGAGCACCGGCTGCGCACGCCGATGTCCGACTCGCAGTACCGGCTGTCGATCGCCTGGCAGAACACCGCCTACAACCAGCCGCCGCACACTTCCTACTTCCTCGGCGAAGGCATGGAACAGCCGCCGGCGCCGCGGCTGGACTACACCGCCGAGGCGCCGGAGTTCGAGGATGTCCCCGACGCCGCCGACGGCGCGCCGGGGCCGGTGACGGTCGACGTCGAGGACGCCGAAGTCGGCAAGCTGCGGGTGGAGGCGACCATCGCCGAGGGCGAGGTCAACGGCACACGGTTCGCGCTCATCGTCGACGGCGAGGAACGGGCGACGGCGCAGGTCGAGGACCGCACGCCGAGGGATCAGGATGTGAAGCTGGAGGCCGACGACGTCGGCCCCGGTCAGCACGAGGTCCAGGTGGTCGCGAGCAACGACGCCGGCGAGACGGCCTCCGAGGCGGTCACGGTGACAGTGCCCGCCGACGACTGAGCTCCGGCTCCCCGGGCGTTGACTCCGTGGGACAGGTGGGAATGAGTGCGCATTCCCACCTGTCCCACGGAGTCATCCCCGGCGGAAGCACCCCAGCGGGAAGGGGCGCCTCAGGCCGTGTAGGTGTTGGCGATGTGCACGTCGCAGTCGGCGTTGTGCGCCACCGAGGTGGCGATGCTGCCCAGCACGCGGCCCATGCCGCGGATGCGCTGGTTGCCGACGACGATCATCTGCGCGTCGTTCTTCTCCGCGGCGGCCAGCAGCGCCTCGGCGGGCCGGCCGAACTCTGCGCCCGGGGTGACCGTCACGCCGTCGGTGTCCAGCGAGGCGACGACCTTCTCTGCGGTGTGCAGCGCGTTGTCGGCGTCGGAGACGACCCACTTGTCGGAGCCGCTCTGGATGGTCTCGCTGCGGTCCTGGCTGTAGGCCGAGATCACCTTGAGCTCGGCGTCCAGCGCGCGGGCGAGCTCGAGCGCCTGCTCGGCCGCCTTGCGGGCGGTCTCGCTGCCGTCCACGCCGACGATGATCGGTGCTGACATGGGGACTCTCCTTGGTCGAGTGGGACTTGTCACGTTCAGCCTAATCGAGATTCGACGCCGGCGCTCAGCGCCGCAGCGTCGCCGGCCGGTCGCGTCCGGCGACCTCGATGCTCGGCCAGCGCGGGTCGAGGCTGAGGACCTCGACCTCTCCATCCTGACGCATCAGCACGGTGTCCTCGACCTTCGCGCCGAGGCCCCGCCGCGCGTCGAAGGCGGTCGGATTGAAGGCGAAGGCCTGGTCGGGGTGCAGCACATCGCGCACCCCGGGGGAGACCCGCGGGTCGCGGCCCTGATAGCCGGCCGCTCCGCCCTGGTGGTGCTGGGTCCACTCCTCCGCGTCGAAGCCGCGGGCCGGATAGGCCTGCTGGATCGTCTCCAGCACGTCGGCCAGCGCGACGCCGGGGCGCAGGGCGGCGAAGATGTCGGCCTCGACGTCGAGGATCGCCGCATCCAGCGCGTCCTCGCCATCGACCGGTTCGCCGAAGCCAACCCACCGGGTGACGTTGGCGATCAGCCCGCCGCGGCGGGCGCAGACCACCGCCATGGCCCGGCGGCCCAGCGGCCCCGACGTCGGCAGCGGGTGCCGGTGGACGGCCCGCGCGGCGCCCTGGGCCAGCAGCACCACCGGTTCCGCCCCGCGGGCGGTCAGCGCGCCGCCCAGCTCGGCGGCGAGCTGGAACTCGGAGGTCTGCGGCGTCGTCGCCGAGAGCACGTCGGTGAGCACCTCGGCGGACTCGCGGCACAGCGCCCGGTAGCGCTCGACCTCCGGGGCCAGCAGGCTGGCGCGGGCGGCGCGCAGCGGCAGCGCGGCCGAGGCCTCCTCGGCCAGCCGCCAGCCCGCCGCGGCCGGGAACCAGGAGGCGACGGCGTCGACGTCGGCGTGCCAGGCGATCGGATGCAGGGTGATGGTGCCGTCGTCGAGCGCGCCGGCCAGATGCGCCAGCTCCTCCTCGCGGATGCGGGCGGCCTCGTTGGAGAACACCCCGATCTCCACGCCCTCGCGGGTCACCAGCGCCCGCAGGATCGGCGCGCCGGCCAGGCTGATGTGCACCCGGGCGCCGACCAGCAGCCAGGAGAGCGCGCCCTCGGAGGAGAGCACCAGTCCGTCGGCGCCGACGTCGTCGAGCACGCCGACCAGCCGGCGGTGTTTGGCGGCCAGCTCCTCGACCGGACGCATCTGCTGGGTCTGCTGGGCTTGCTGAGACTGCTGCGTCCCAGGGGTCTGCTGCGTCATGCTCGCTCCTCCGCCGGCGCCGCGGCCGGCTCGCTGATCAGCCGCTCGCCGAGGGCGGCGGCCCGGTCACGGTCCAGTCGGCCGTCGACGACGGCGACGCGCACTCGGCGCGCCACCTCGCGGCCGGGTTCGGCGGCCACCGGTGCGTCCCAGGCCAGCGACATCCCGACGCCGGGGTAGCCCGAGCAGCGCACGAACCACGGGTCGGCATCGGTCGAGGCCAGCACCAGCGTGGCCTCGCCGCCGCCGTGCTCCGAGCCGAAGCGGCCGGAGTACATCAGCCAGTCGGTGACGCTGCCGTGCACCGCCTCCTCGCCCTCGGCCTCGGCGGTGCAGATGGTGGCGTCCTCGACGGCGGGCAGCCGCCAGAAGAAGCCGCCGTAGCCGCCGCCGACGCGCCCGTTGGACCCCGGGCTGCCCAGCATCACGGTCCGCTCGACCGCGGAGGTCAGCGCGAAGGAGAGATCCAGCGCCCAGGCGTCGTCGGCCCCGGCGCTGTCGGCGTCGAGGCCGGCGACGGCGACCGCCCGCTCCTCGGCCAGCAGCGCCGTGCCGCGGTGGTCGAGCCACTCCAGCCGCTGATCCAGCCGGGAGCCGCCGCCGAGCGCGGCGACGTCGTGCTCCAGTCGCTGCTCGGCGGCCCGGATGCGCCCGTGGTCCTCGCGCCAGATGTAGCGGCCGGCGTCGCGGGTGTAGGTCCGTCCGCCCCAGAAGTTCGTGCCGTCGACATCCTGCAGCGCCGCCGAGACGCCCAGATGCCAGGTGTGGTCCAGCGGCTGCTGGTCGGTGACGACGACGCCGCCGCGGGTGCGCACCCGGTCGAGGAACGGTCGCGGGGAGTCGGTCGGCGAGACGTCCTCGCCGGTGCGCAGCGTCGCGAGGGTCTGCTCGCCCAGCCGCAGCTCGCCGTCGGTCGCCGGCGAGGCGGCCCAGGGGGCGCCGAGCGAGGAGAACGTCGACGGCGCCTTCGTCGCCCGGGCCAGGTAGTCGGCGACGTGCGGGATGACCGGGTGCCGCTCCGGGCCGGAGTCGACCTGGACCAGGTGCTCCTCGGCGATCGTCGCGGGCTCGTCGGCGGTGCGCACCGCCTCGAGGACCTGCATGAACGCGTCGGCGTCGGCCAGCGGGGAGAGCAGCGCCGCGGCGGCACCCTCGCGGACGTCGAGCAGGTTCTCCAGCAGGTCCGTCCGGCCGTGGACGACAGTGCGCGGCTCCCCGGCGTCGTCGGCATTCTGCGGGGCCTCGCGGTTCGGGGCGATGACCAGCTCGTCCCGGGTGTAGTACAGCACCGCCTGGCCTTCGGTGCCGTGCACGGTCACCCACGGGTCCTGCTCCTGATCCTCCGGCGCGCAGAGCGTCAGCGCGGCGGTGACCGGCAGTCCGGAGGCGGTGCGCAGCCGCACGATGGAGGTGTCGTCGGCCTCGATGCGATGGGCGTGGTGCAGCTCGACGGCGACGTCGTCGACGTCGGCGGCCCGCCGCGCGCCGGCGACGTGCAGTGCAGTGCGCACTGCATGGGCCAGCGGATTGGTGACCACGCCGTCGACGACTTCGACGCCGTCGAGCACCCGTCGGCCGGCCCACGGGGCGCGGTCGTAGTAGGCCTGCCGGCGCAGCCACAGCCCGGTGGCCGAGACCGCGCGCAGCTCCCCGATCCCGCCCGGGGCCTGCGGCGCGGCGAGCAGCTGCTCGATCGCCGCCAGCGCGTGGGAGCCGATGGACTGGAAGCCCACCTGCACCCGGCGGCCGGCGGCCTCGGCATGGGCCAGCAGCTCGCGGTGCTGGGCGAGCGTCGCCGTCGGCGGCTTCTCCAGCAGCACGTCGGCGCCCATGTCCATCGCCTCGCGGGCGAGGTCGAAATGCGTGTTGATCGGGGTGGAGATGATGACGACGTCGGGACGGTGCCCGGCCTTGCGCGCCTCGCCCAGCGTGGCGTGGACCGGGATGTTCCCGCGGACCTCCGGTCCTGGATCGGTCAGGCTGGCCCCGGCGATGAGCTCGGCGCGGCCGCACGCGGCCAGCCGCTCGAGGTTCGCCAGGTGCTGGCGGCCGAAGCCGTCCAGTCCCACCAGCAGCACGGAAGTCGGGCTGCGGGGTGCGTCGTCGACGTCGTCGGTCATCTCTCTCCTCGGAATGCGGATGGGTCGGAATGCGGCTGGATCGAGCGGCCGCTCCTGACGAGATCTGCGGCCCTGCGGCGGGCGTGGGGCGGCAGAACGTCGTCAGGAGCGGCCGCTCGATGCCCGCCGGCGGGCTCTCGACGGTCTCGCGGGGGTCGGCGGACGGCTCAGGGCGCCGGCGCCGGGGCGGCGGCCTGCAGCGCCGGCAGCACCAGCTCGCCGTAGCGGGCCGTCATCGTCTCCAGCGTGGTGGCCGCGTCCTGGGAGTTGATCTCCTCGTTGAAGATCTCCACCTCCACCGGGCCGGTGTAGCCGGCCTCGGCCACCCAGCGGCTGATCGTGGCGAAGTCGACGTGCCCGTCGCCCATCATTCCGCGGGACTTCAGCGCATCGGAGGCGATGGGCAGGTTGAAGTCGCAGACCTGGTAGCTGGCGATGCGCCCCTCGCGGCCGGCGCGGGCGATCTGTTCGCCCAACTGCGGGTCCCACCACACGTGGAAGGTGTCGACGACGACGCCGACGGTCTCGGCCGGGTGCTCGCCGGCGACGTCCAGCGCCTCGCCCAGGGTGGAGAGCACTGCGCGGTCGGCGGCGTACATCGGGTGCAGCGGCTCGAGCACCAGGCGGATGCCGTGCTCGGCGGCGTAGGGGACGAGCTCGGCGATCCCCTCGGACATCCGGGCTCTGGCGTCGACGATGGACGTGTCCGAGCGGTCGCCGGAGCCGCCGAGCAGATGCGCCGCCGAGGGCAGCCCGCCGACGACCATGATCAGCTCGTCCGCGCCGATCGTCGCCGCCTCGCGGATCGCGGCCCGGTTCGACTCCAGCGCCTCGGCCCGCTGGGCGGGCTCGGACGGGGTGAGGAATCCGCCGCGGCAGAGCGTGGTCGCGCTCAGTCCGGCCTCGGCGATGATCCTCGCGGCGGCCTCGGCCCCGCCGGCGTCGGCCAGCAGATGCCGCCACGGGCCTATGTGCTCCAGTCCGGCGGCGGCGACGGCCTCGACGGCCTCGCGCAGCGAGAGCTGCGGGGTGGTGCCGGTGTTCAGCGAGAGCTCGAAGCTCATCGGGCGCCTCCTTCTGTACCGCTGGTGCTGCCGGTGCCCGCGGCGCCGTCGGGGTCGACGCCGCCGACGATCAGCGCCGCGCGCATCCGCTCGGCGGCCAGCTGCGGGTCGGGGAGCAGCCCGGCGGCGTCGGCGAGGACGAAGATCCGGGCCAGATGCGGCAGCGAGCGGCCGGCGTGCAGCCCGCCGACCAGCTGGAAGCCGTTCTGGTGACCGTTGAGCCAGGACAGGAACGCCACCCCGGTCTTGTAGTAGATCGTCGGGTGGGCGAAGATGTGCCGACCCAGCTCCCGGGTGGAGTCCAGGATCGCCCGGCCGCGCTCGGCGTCGCCGGCGTCGTAGGCCTGGATCGCCGTGGAGGCCGCCGGGTAGATCGCCGCGAAGATGCCCAGCAGCGCGTCGGACTGCTGCCAGCCGTCGGCACCCTGCTCCTCGCCGTCGATCAGCTCCGGATAGTTGAAGTCGTCGCCGGTGTAGAGCCGCACACCCTCCGGCAGCCGGGCGCGCAGCCGCTTCTCGTGCTCGGCGTCGAGCAGCGAGACCTTCACGCCGTCGACCTTCGTCGGATGTGAACCGATCAGCTCGAGGAACGTCTCGGTGGCCGCGGCGACGTCGTCGGAGCCCCAGTAGCCGGCCAGTGCCGGGTCGAACATCGGACCCAGCCAGTGCAGGATGACCGGCTGCTCGGCCTCGGCCAGCAGCTCGCCGTAGACGGCGAGGTAGTCCTGCGGACCGGCGGCGACCTTCGCCAGGGCGCGGGAGGCCATCAGGATCGTCTTGGCCCCGGAGCCCTGGACGACCTGCAGCTGCTCGCGGTACGCGGCCCGGACGGCGTCCAGACCGGCGCCGCCGGGCTCGACGTCGGCGGGGTCCAGCTGGTCGGTGCCGGCGCCGCAGGCGATGAGGTCGCGCACCGACTTTCCGGCCAGCGCCGGGTAGGTGCCGGACTCGACGACGCGGGCGGCCTCGGCGGCCGAGCGGCGGATCAGCTCCTGCGTCGCCGCCCAGTCCAGACCCATGCCGCGCTGGGCGGTGTCCATCGCGTCGGCGACGCCCAGGCCGTAGGACCACAGCTCGTGGCGATAGGCCAGCGTGGCCTCCCAGTCCGGCGCCGCCGGAGCGCCGGGGACGTTCTCGGCGTCCATGCGCGGGACCACGTGGGCGGCGGCGTAGACCACCCGCGAGCTCAGCGGCTCGCTCGGGCGGGTGAACTCGCCGACGCGCGGATCGGTCTGGCCGGTCATCGTGTGCTCGACCGTGCCGCCCTCGGGCGTCGGCAGGGTCAGCGTGGGCAGCTGGATGCTGGTGCTGGTGCTGTTCTCGGTGCTCGTGGTGCTCACAGGGTGATCTCCGGGATGTCGACGGTGCGGCGTTCGGCGGCGGACTGCAGGCCCAGCTCGGCCAGCTGCACGCCGCGGGCGGCGGAGAGCAGGCCGAAGCGGTGCTCGCGGCCGGCGACGACGTCGGCCAGGAACTCCTCCCACTGGGCCTTGAAGCCGTTGTCGAAGGTGGCGTTGTCCGGGACCTCCATCCACTGGTCGCGGAAGGACTCGGTCACCGGCAGGTCGGGGTTCCAGACCGGCTTGGGGGTGTGGGCGCGCTGCTGGGCGACGCACTTCTGCAGGCCGGCGACCGCCGAGCCGTGCGTGCCGTCGACCTGGAATTCGACGAGCTCGTCGCGGTGGACGCGCACCGCCCAGGAGGAATTGATCTGACCGACGACGTCGTCGCCGTCCGGGGTCTCCAGGTCGAAGATGCCGTAGGCGGCGTCGTCGGCGTCGGCGTCGTAGCGCTCGCCCTTCTCGTCCCAGCGCTGCGGGATGTGGGTGGCGGTGCGCGAGGTGACCGACTTGACCGTCCCGACGATGCCCTCGAGCACGTAGTTCCAGTGGCAGTACATGTCCGTGGTCATCGAGCCGCCGTCGGCCAGCCGGTAGTTCCACGACGGCCGCTGGGCCTCCTGGTGCTCGCCCTCGAAGACCCAGTAGCCGAACTCGCCGCGCAGCGAGAGGATCCGGCCGAAGAAGCCCTCGTCGACCAGTCGGCGCAGCTTGATCAGGCCCGGCAGGTAGAGCTTGTCGTGGACGACGCCGGCGGTGACTCCCGCGGCCGAGGCCTTCTGTGCGAGGTCGACGGCGCCGTCGAGGGTCTCGGCGGTGGGCTTCTCGGTGAAGAGGTGCTTGCCCGCGGCGATCGCCGCCGACAGCGTCTGGTGGCGCAGCGAGGTCATCGAGGCGTCGAAGACGATGTCCACGCTGGGGTCCTGGATGATGCCGTCGAGGTCGGTGGTGTAGTGCTCGACGTCGTGCTTCGCGGCGAGCTCGCGGATCTTGTCCTCGCGGCGGCCGACCAGGATCGGCTCGACGGTGACCTTGGAGCCGTCCGGCAGTTCGATGCCTCCCTGGTCGCGGATGGGGAGGATCGAGCGCAGCAGGTGCTGGCGATAGCCCATCCGGCCGGTGATGCCGTTCATGGCGATGCGAAGGACGCGGGGTTCAGACATGTGACAGGACTCCTGACAGGTGGATCTCGATGCGGTCGTCGCGGCGATAATGCCGGAATGCGCTTTCCAGGGTAGACTCGCCGGGAAGAGTGTGTCAACAGTCACAGTAGGAGCTGTTCCATGGCAGTCCGCCTGGCCGACGTCGCCAAGGCCGCCGGCGTCTCGCAGTCCACGGCGTCCCGTGTCCTCAACGGATCCTCGCGCCGGCCGAATCCGGCGGTCGCGGAGCGGGTGCGCGCCGCCGCCGACGAGCTCGGCTACTTCCCGAACGCGCAGGCGCAAGCGCTTGCACGCTCCAGCGCGGGGCTCACCGGGCTGATCGTCCATGACATCGCCGATCCGTACTTCTCCTCGATCGCCCGCGGGGCCCAGCGTGGTCTGGCCGGGTCCGGGGTTCAGCTGATGCTGGCCTCCACCGAGCGCGAGGCCGAGGCCGAGGTCGAGGCGGTGCGCACCTTCATGTCCTATCGCACCGACGCGATCATGCTGGCCGGCTCCCGCGGGCTGGCCGACGACGCGGCGCTGCAGAAGGTGCTGGAGACCTATCAGGACAACGGCGGCAAAGTGGCCATGATCGGTCAGCCGCTGAGCAATGCCGGGGGTGTGCGCATCGACAACGACGGGTCCGCGGCGGCGCTGGCCGGCGAGCTGCTCAAGCTTGGACATCGGCGGTTCGTGATCTTCGCCGGCGAGGAACAGCTGACCACCGCCGCCCAGCGCACGGCGGGGTTCATCTCCAAGCTGCGTGCCGCCGGGGTGCAGCCGGAGGCGGTCCACCACGGGGCGTTCAGCCGGGACGGCGGCTACTTCCTGATGAGCGAGCTGATCCGCTCCGGCGCGGTCGGCGGGCCGGACGCGGGGCCGCTGTGCCTGTTCTGCGTCTCTGACGTCATGGCGCTGGGTGCGCTGGCGGCTGTGCGCGAGGCCGGGATGCGTGTGCCCGAGGACATCGCCCTGGCCGGCTTCGACGACATCCCCACGCTGGCCGACCAGAGTCCGACGATCACCACGGTGCGCCTGCCGCTGGAGGAGATCGGGCGGATGACCGCGGTGATGACGCTGCACAACGGCGACGCCGACCGCTGGACCGTCGTCGAGGGCACGCCGGTGCTGCGCGAGAGCACCCGGCGGGACTGAACTGCGGCGGGGGCCGGTGTTCGCCGTCCAGTTGGGCGGGGGGGGGGGGCGATCCGCCCCGTGGTGTTGCGTCTTCCCCCTCCTGTTGGGTGAGGCGCCGGAAGCTGCACGGGGAGCGCGGGGTCGAGCTTTCGGGGAGGGGGTGGCGCCCTCCCGCGCGGGGCATCGAGGGGTCCTGCGATCAGGCCGATGAATGACGGGAGAGGGGGTCATGCGACAGGCGACGGCTATCTCGTCTGGTTCGTCCCTGCGGCGGTGGTCGTGTTGCTGGCGTCGCTGTGGTGGAGCTATGCGCGCGTCGTCCGACGATCCTCGACTGCCGGTGCGGACGGGGTGTGACGCCCTGGGTGCGGCGAGCGGTTTCCGTCCGGCGGTCCGACCCCGTTGACGTGTGATGCGCCTCACATCATGATGAGAGCACGCATCATGACGAGGGGAGCACCTATGGAACCCGTCCGCACGGCCCGCCGGGGCCGCACCAGGATCCTCACCGCCTCCGGACTGGCGACGGCCCTGCTGCTGACCGCCTGCGGCGGGGGCGGCGACGGAGGTGGGGGCGACGGCGAGGGTGTCACCCTCGAGTTCGGCTGGTGGGGCTCGGACACGCGTCACCAGAACACCCAGGACATCATCGACGCCTTCGAGGAGGAGCACCCGGACATCACCGTCGAGGGGCGCTACGGACCCTGGGACGGCTACTGGGACCAGCTCGCCACGCAGACCGCCGGCGGCGACGCCCCGGACATCATGCAGATGGACGAGCTGTACCTGCGCGAGTACGCCGACCGCGGCGCCCTGCTGGATCTGGCCGACGTCGACGTCTCGCAGATGGACGAGTCGGTGGTGCAGAACGGCCAGGCCGACGGTTCCCAGTACGGCATCACCATCGGCATCAATGCCTTCGTGATGCTGGCGAACCCGGACCACTTCACCGAGGCCGGCGTCGAGATGCCCGACGACACCAGCTGGACCTGGCAGGAGTACCAGGATGTCGCCGTCGAGCTGTCGGAGAATCTCGACAGCTCCTGGGGTGCGGGCGGCTTCGACGAGACCGGCGGGTTCCAGACCTGGCTGCGCCAGCACGGCAAGCATCTGAGCACCGAGGAGGGTGAGCTCGGGTACGAGCCCGCCGACGCCGAGGAGTACTTCGCCTACATTCAGGAGCTCCTCGACGCCGGGGCGACGCCGTCGGCGTCGGCGCTGGCCGAGGACCACGGCGTCGGGCCGGACGACTCGCTGACCACCAGCGGCGACGTCGCCATGCGCGCCTGGTGGTCCAATCAGACCGTGGCGCTGAGCGAGGCGGTCGGCACCGAGCTGCGGCTGCTGCGCTTCCCGAGCCCGGAGGGCGGCGAGCACGGGGCCGCGCCCTGGTACAAGTCCTCGATGTTCCTCTCGGCCAGTGCGGACACCGAGCACCCTGAGGAGGCGCAGGAGTTCATCGACTTCTTCGTGAACTCGCAGGAGGCCGCCGAGATCGAGATGACCGAGCGCGGGATCCCGCCGAATACAGAGATCCGCGAGCAGATCACCGAGCAGCTCGAGGGGCCGCAGCAGGCGGTGGCCGAGTACATCGCCGACATCGAGGACGAGCTCGGCCCGCCCGAGCCGGTGCCGGCGAAGGGCGGCTCGACGTTCCAGGAGATCCTCTACCGCTACCAGGACGAGGTGCTCTTCGGGCGGCAGTCTCCGGCCGAGGCGGCCGAGGCGATGTATGCCGAGATGGAGGCCGAGCTGCAGTAGCCAGGTACGACGCGGTGGGCGGTGGCGGCGGAGAGGCCGACGTCGTGCCGGTGTCATCGCCTGGTGCGGCTCCGAGCCTTCCTCCAGCCGTCGAGGATGCTCCAGCCGGAGATCACGACCGTTCCCAGCGCCGCGCCGACGACGACCGTCGTGCGTGCCGAGCTCTCGTCCTCGGCGAGGAGTTCGAAGGCTTCCGTGTTCAGCAGGGAGTCGTCGGCGAGTAGCGCCAGGACGGTGCCGGCGAGGAAGGCGGACAGCAAGGTGTTCGTCGCCGCCAGGGGGCGGGTCCAGCCTCTCGACCGGTGCAGGGCGACGGCGAGGGCCGCCGCGGCGAGGACGGCCGGAGGGAGCAAGAACCACACGGGTCACGGTTCCGGGGAGAGCAGCGGCACCGGAGTCCCGTCGATCTGGACGAAGCCGACGAAGCGATCCCAGGCGACGGCGCCGACTGCGGTCGCCAGGAAGATCAGCGAGGCGATGAGCTCCGAACGCCCGCCGCCGTCGTCGCCGCTGTCGTGCGGTTCTGGCAGGGATCGGGTGGGTATCGGGCGGGCTCGGCCGGTGTTCCCCGTCCAGTTGGGCGGGACCGATCGGTGCTCCTGCTCCGCGCGTCGGGCCGTGACCGTCTGGCCCCGTCGTGTTTCTCCGGCCCCGTCCAGTTGGACGAGGCCGCCTGAACACGACGGGGCGGATCGGCGACCCCGTCCAGCTGGGCGGGGAGAACCGGCGGGCAGCTCCGCCCGGACTCGGAACGATCCCACCGAGGGTCTTCCCTCATCGGCGCCGGTGCGGAAGGCTGACGGAAGGCCCGTCGTCGGTCGCGTCCGCGCGGCGGAGGGGCAGATGCGCATGACATGAAAGGGAGCAGGGGGAGATGACCGCACGAGACGCCGCACATCTGATCGAGCTGCCCGCCGAGGACTTCGCGGCGAGCCCGTACACCGGCTTCACCCGGGACCACTGGGTCGCAGTGGCCGATCATCTGGTCGGATCCGCCTGGCACTGGGCGAGTCCGGGCCGCGCGCATCTGAACCTGCCCGGGCGGGCCTCGCGCAGCGGCCCGCAGTCGGACGGGCTGGAGGGCTTCGCCCGCTCCATGCTGGCGGCGGCCTTCCGCGTGGCCGGCGCCGACGGCGAGGACCCGCACGGCTGGCTGGAGCGCTACGCCGACGGGCTGCGCGCCGGCGGGTCCCGCCCCGACGAGCCCGGAGCCGAACCTTGGCTGCCCATCCGCGACGTGGACGCCGGCGGCCAGCCGATGGTCGAGTCGGCGTGCCTGGCGCTGTCGCTGCGGCTGACCCGCCCCTGGCTCTGGGACCAGCTGGACGAGCAGGTGCAGGACGGCGTCGCCCGCTGGCTCTCCGGCGCCCTGCACGCGCTGCCGGCGGCGAACAACTGGTACCTCTTCCCCTATACCGTGGCCGGCTTCCTGGAGTCGGTCGGCCGCGGCGACGAGCAGACCACCCGCGTCCGCCGGCGGGCGCTGGACCTGCTGGAATCCTGGAACTGCGGGGACGGCTGGTACACCGACGGCGATGGTCGCTCCTTCGACCACTACAACGGGTGGGCGCTGCACTTCTACCCGGTCCTGGACGACCACCTGCGCGGAGCCTCCGGCGTGCACGGCTCGCGGCTCGAGGAGCACCTGCAGGAGGTCCGGCACCTCTTCGGCGCCGACGGCGCCCCGCTGCATCTCGGCCGCTCGCTGACCTACCGCTTCGCCGCCTCCACCGCCGTCGGGCTCGGCGCGCTGACCGGTGACACGCCGATGGATCCGGGAGAGTCGAAGCGGGTGCTGAACTCCTCGCTGCGCTACTTCCTGGACCGCGGCAGCATCGGCGAGGACGGCCTGCTCAGCCTCGGCTGGCACGGTCCGCACGCCGCGACGGTGCAGTCATACTCCGGACCGGCTTCGCCGCTGTGGGCGTCGAAGGCCTTCGTCGCGCTGCTGCTCGGTGAAGACTCGGAGCTGTGGCGCGCGACCGAGACCGAGCGCCCGATCGAGCGCGAGGACCTCGCCTTCGGCATGGAGCCGACCGGCTGGGCGGTGCAGACCACGCGCGACGACGGCGTCGTGCGGGTGCACAACCATGGCAGCGACCATGTGCGGCCGCACCAGGGTGAGGAGCCCGGCGACGAGGACCCGCTCTACGCGCGGCTGGCCTACTCGACCAGCACCGGGCCGACGGCGAGGGGCGAGGTCGCCGACAACCATGTCTCGGTGCAGTTCCGCGGTCAGCGCAGCGTCCGACGGCGCATCCACCCGCTGGGCGCCGGCGGCGGGGGCGGCTGGGCCTGGGCGGGATCCTGGCACCGGCCGATCTTCTCCGCCGGCATGGCGGCCCTGCCGGGGCTGCGGGTGGAGTCGGTCGTCGTCGTCCGCGGCGCCGAGGAGGTCCGCATCGACCGGGTGGTCGACGCGGCGCATCCGGTCAAGGTCCGGCACGCCGGCTGGGCGGTGGACCCGGCCGGCGAGCTGCGCTCCGAGCTGCGCGGACTGCACGGCTGGGAGGACGAGGAGCGGCTGACCTCGCCGGCGGGCACGGCCTTCGCGCCGTGGGTCGCGATCCCGGCAGTGCGCGCCGACGTCGAGGGTTCGGCGGTGCTCGTCTCGCTCGCCCGACTCGCCGGCACCGAGGAGATCGCTTCGCTGACCGGCGTGCGGGAGCTGGTCGTCGACGACGAGCAGGTCTCCTTCCGCTGGGCCGACGAGCAGGCGACGATCACGGTGCGCTTCGATCCCTTCGAGGTGGTCCGCACGGACTCGCCGTCGGCATGAGCTCGCAGATGGGTCAGCACCCCGCGCCGTCGTCGGAGTGGTGGGCCTCCCGGGTCGGCGACCGGCTGCTGCCGCGGCTGGCCGACCGCGGGCTGATCGTCCATTCCCTGCTCGTGGTCCACAGCGGGCGGCTGGTCGAGGAGGCGTACCGGCATCCCTACGGGCCGCAGCGCCGACATCGCCTCTATTCGGCCGGCAAATCGCTGGTCTCGCTGGCGGTCGGGATGCTCGTCGACGACGGCGCAGTCCGCCTCGAGGATCAGGCTCTCGACCACCTCGGCGACGTCGCGCCGGCAGCGGAGATCTCCGCGCATGCGGCGGCGACGACGATCGAGGACCTGCTGACCATGCGCACACCGCATGCGCAGAGTCCGCACACGCTCGTCGCCGACGTCGACTGGGTGCGATCGTTCTTCACGGTGCCGCCCACACGGCCGCCCGGCGCGCTGTTCGCCTACGACACCACCGCCGCAGTGGTGCTGACAGCGATCGTCGAGCGGATCTCCGGGGTTCCGATCGAGACGTTCCTCGCCGAGCGGGTCGGCCGGCCGCTGGGCTTCGTGGGCGAGGTCGCCGCGCTGCGCTCGCCGCTGGGACTGAGCGAGGAGCAGAGGGCCGGATCGCCGCCGTGGCGCGAAGTCGCCGAGAATCCGGCCGGCGTCGGCCACGGCGGCTCAGGGCTGTCCTGCACGCCGCGGGATCTGGCGCGCGTGGCGCTGCTGTGCCTGCGCGACGGCGTCGCGGACGGTGAGCAGGTGGTCTCCGCCGACTACCTGCGCCGGGCCGTCGCCGCCCAGGTGCCGACCGTCGGCGGGAGCTTCGCTCACCCCGAGGCTCAGCACGGCTACGGATACCAGTTCTGGCGGTGTCGCCGCGGCGCCTATGCGGCCTGGGGGATGGGCGGACAGCTGATGCTCTGCGTGCCCGACCTCGACGTCGCCGTCGTCGTCACCGGCGACAGCCAGCACGTCGAGTCGGACGTCCAACTGCTCCACGACGCCTTCTGGGAAGAGCTGCTGGATCCGCTGGCCGCCGAGCTCGCAGACCTCGGGGCGGGAGGGGCCGGCGCCGCGGCACCCGTGGACCGGCTTGTGATCCCGGACCGTCCGCCGCGGCGGCTGGAGCTGGAGCCGGTCCGCGGGGCGGCGCCGTCCGCCGTCGGATGGGACGCGGCGATCCTCGAGCAGGCGGTGGAGGGAAGCGGACTCGACGTCGTCGGGCTGTCGCTGCGCTGCGGCCCGGACTCCGGCGAGCTGACGCTGACCGCCGCCGACGGCGCGGCGCGGCACGTCCCCTTCGGGATCGGGCACCACCTCGAGCATCCGCTGCCCGGGTACGGGTACGAGACGCACAGCTCCGCCGCGTGGCTCGACGGCGAGACGCTGCTGGTGCGCTCGCAGGTCACCGACGAGTGGCTGGCCCAGCTCAGCATCCTGCTCCATCTCGACGGATCACGTGTGGTCTGCCGGATGCGCCGGGCCGCGGAGTTCTTCGCCGACGAGTTCGAGGGCGTGCTGGTCGGTCACCGCCGGTGACGTGGACTTTCGTCGACAGCGCCGGTCTCGTCGATGCCGTGATGCTCACCTGAGCGGATCGATCCATACGCGGGGTGGATCACTGCATGTCAAAGCGGCACCACTGAAGGACTCTCTATGCGTTGACCGGCGTTCCGGCCCGGCCATACAGTCAGTGGAAACCGATTGCTGAGTGACCTGAATCACAGAATTGCACCACTGGAGCGCAGGTTCGGCATCGGCACCGCACCGATCACTCGATGAAGAGGAATCCCATGACGACCTTCTCGCGACTTTCCAAGATCGTGGCCCTGACCTCCGTCTCGGCCGTCGCGCTGACCGCCTGCGGCGGCGATGCCGACGGTGGCGACGGCGGAGGCGACGGCGACGTCAGCCTGCGCTTCACCTGGTGGGGCTCGGACTCTCGTCACGAGACCACCCAGGAGATCATCGACAACTTCAACGAGGAGCACCCGAACATCACCGTCGAGGGTGAGTACGGTGACTGGGCCGGGTACTGGGACCAGCTGGCCACCCAGACCGCGGCGGACGACTCTCCTGACATCATCCAGATGGACATGAAGTATCTGCGCGAGTACGCCGACCGCGGCGCGCTGCTCGACCTCTCCGGCGTCGACACTTCGACCTTCGACGAGTCGATCGTGGAGAACGGCTCCACCGAGGATGGGCTCTTCGGCGTCACCACCGGCATCAACTCGCTGGCGATCGTGGCGAATCCGGAACTCTTCGAGCAGGCCGGCGTCGAGATGCCCGACGACACCACCTGGACCTGGGAGGACTATGCCGAGATCAGCGCAGAGCTCTCCGAGAAGCTGCCCGAGGGCTCGTACGGTTCCTCGCAGCCCAACGAGCCGGGGTCCTTCCAGGTGTGGCTGCGACAGCAGGGCAAGCACCTGACCACCCAGGAAGGCGAGCTCGGATTCGAGGCGGCCGACGCCGCAGAGTACCTGTCCTACTGGCAGGACCGCGTCGACGAGGGCGGCCTGCCGTCGGCCTCGGTGATCTCGGAGAACCAGAGCACCGGCCCAGACCAGGCGCTGATGGGACAGGGCAACTCGGCTCTGGCGCCCTGGTGGACGAACCAGATCAGCGCGCTGACCGGCGCCTCGGGTGTCGACCTGGAGCTGCTGCGCTTCCCGAGCGAGACCGGCAGCGCCGAGGACAACGGCATGTGGTACAAGTCCTCCATGCTGATGTCGGTCGCGTCCGCCACCGACCATCCGGAGGAGGCTCAGGAGTTCGTCGACTACTTCGTGAACTCCGAGGAGGCCGCTCAGCTCAACCTGGTGGACCGCGGTCTGCCGGCGAACGAGGACGTCCGCGAGACTGTGGTTCCCGAGCTCGACGGTGCCGACCAGCGGTCGGCGGAGTTCGTCGAGTCGATCGGCCCTGAGCTCGGCGGATCCGAACCGGTTCCCGCCCCGGGCTTCTCCGCGCTGCAGGACATCATGTTCCGCTACGAGACCGAGGTGTTCTTCGGTCGCCAGGCGCCGGAGGAGGCCGCCGAGCAGATGATCGCGGAGATGGAGTCCGAGATGTCGTGAGACATCTCGGACGGAATCTCCCAAGAGAGCGAGCAGGGGCCCCGGGCGGCGCGGATGCGCCGTCCGGGGCGGCGAGCGAACGGAGTCCGAGATGTCGTGAGGCAGCTCGGACGGAGCCTCCGACGGGAACGCTGTGCCGGGCCGGATCCGGGTTCTTCCCGGATTCGGCCCGCAGTAGGGTGAGTGAACGATCATTCAGCGACGGGGCAAGGCTGATCCCGGCCGGAAGCCACTAACAGGAACAGGATCTATGCCCAGGACAGCACGTACGACCCGCCTCGCGGCGCTGAGCACTGTGGCCGCCCTCGGTCTGACCGCCTGCGGAGCAGGCGCCTCCGATGAGGGCGAGGATGTCACTCTGCGCTTCAGCTGGTGGGGCTCCGACACGCGCCACGAGCTCACCCAGGACGTCATCGAAGCCTTCAACGAAGAGCATCCGAACATCACGGTCGAGGGCGAGTTCGGCAGCTGGGACGGGTACTGGGACCAGCTCGCGACGCAGACGGCGGCGAACGACGCTCCGGACATCATCCAGATGGACGAGCAGTACATCCGCGAGTACGCCGACCGCGGAGCGCTGTTGGACCTCGACGGCGTCGACGTCTCTCAGGTGGACGACAGTGTGGCGGAGAACGGCCGGATCGGCGGAGAGATGTACGGCACGACCATCGGGATCAACTCCTTCGTCATAGTCGCCAACCCGGAGCTCTTCGAGGAGGCCGGGGTCGAGATGCCGGACGACACCACCTGGACCTGGGGCGAGTACGCCGATCTCGCTGTGGAGCTCTCCGAGAACCTCGACGGCGCCTGGGGCGCCGGGGCTCCCCGCGAGCCCTCGGGCTTCACGATGTGGCTGCGCCAGCACGGCGCGCATCTCAGCGGCGAGGACGGCGGGTTGGGCTTCGAGCCTGCCGACGCCGAGGGCTACTTCCAGTTCTACCTGGATCTGATGGAGGCCGGAGGAACTCCGCCGGCCGAGGCGATCAGTGAGGATCAGAACATCGGCAAGGAGCAGTCGCTGAGCGGCAGCGGCGAGCTGGCGCTGGGCACCTGGTGGTCGAACGAGGCCGTCGCGCTGGCGGGCGCCGCCGGCGTGGAGATGGAGCTGCTGCGCTTCCCGAGCCCCACCGGCGAGGCCGAGGACGCGACACCCTGGTACAAGTCCTCGCAGTTCCTCTCCGCCTCCGCCGGCACCGACCATCCCGAGGAGGCTCAGGAGTTCATCGACTTCTTCGCCAACTCTGCCGAGGCCGGTGAGATCCTGAAGGCCGAGCGCGGCATCCCGCCGAACAGCGAGGTGCGCTCGATGGTCTCGGAGGATATGGAGGGCATGCAGCGGGCGACCGCCGATTACATCGACGAGATCGCGTCCGAGATCGGAGAGCCGGAGCCGGTCACGGCCGCGGGCGGATCGGAGTTCGGCTCGATCCTGTATCGCTACCAGGATGAGGTGTTCTTCGGGCGCCAGGCCCCGGCCGAGGCCGCCGAGGCGATGCACACCGAGATGGAGGCCCAGCTGGAGTGACCGGCTCTGTCGCCGGCGGTCAGGTCGACGATCGGACCGCCAGCGACGGCAGCATCTCGACGTGGCGAGTGGTCCACGGCTGATCGTCTTGGTGCGCACGCATCCTGCGGACTAGGACCTCGGCCGCCTCCCGTCCGACGTCGTGCTTCGGCGGGGCCACTGCAGTCAGGGGGATGCTCCCCAGTCCGGCCACGACGTCGTCGTAGGCTACGATCGCGCAGTCCTCGGGGATCTGCAGTCCGGAGAGCGACAGCCGCTGGGTGATCACGAGGGCGTTCTCGTCGCTGTGGACGAGGATGGCTGTGAATCCGTCGTCCCTCAGCAGCGCGCGGAGGTGATTAGGCTCGGAAAGGTCCAGTGCGGCGTCCGGCTCCCCGGGGGGCGCCGCATCGGGTGAACTCAGCACGGTGCGATGGTGGTCGACCGCGGGGTGCTCGGCGCAGATCACGGAGAAGGTCGCACGGATGGTGCGGGCCGTCGGGCTGTCGTCCCGAGCGGCCAGCAGGATGCGACGATGCCCGAGTCCCGTCAGATGCTCCACAGCCAGTCGCACCCCGTGGCCATGGTCGCTGGTCACCGAGTCCACCGAGGGCACGGTGCGTGACGCCGGCACCCGACGCTCGAGGAGGACGGTCGGCAGGTCGAGCGACGCCAGGAACGGAAGGTCGTCCTGCTCATCGTCTCGGTGATGCCATCGCGGCGCCAGCAGCAGGCCGTCGAGGCTGCCTGGGGGCAGGCGCTCGACGAGCTGACGTTCGGCGCCCGGGACGTGCGGAGCGACGTGGAGGACCACCCGGAATCCTGCGAGCTCGAGATGGCGGCGGCACCCCTGGGTGACCTCGTCGAGGTAGGGATGTCTCGCCGGAGCGACGACTGCCACCGTCCCCAGCCCCGAATCTCCGATCCGGGAATCGGCGGCGCCCTCCTGCGGCGGGCCGACGACCCCGTGACGGCGGCTGATCCTGCCGGTCCTGGCCAGAGCCTCCACGTCGCGACGAACTGTGACCATCGAGACGGCGAGCAGCGAAGCGAGGTCGGCGACTCGGACGACTCCGCGACGATGCACGACCTCGACGATGCGTCCTCGCCTGTCGTGGACGGACTCACGCACGTTCGTACCTCCTGGATGAACTATTGATCGTTCTGCAGGAGTATAACGATCGATCGAAGTTTGGGGTGTCCTGGCGAGTGCTGCGGCCCTGGCAACTCGTGTGGGGCCGAGGCGCGAAAGCGTGGAATGCGTCTGGCTGATCATGCCTGGTCAGAGTGAGCGACCTATCTTGAGTGATTGAATGATCGAAAAAATATGTTGCTGATCTATTGACCGAAGCTCGATCACTTCAGCACACTGGCGCATGAGAATGTAATCCAGATCACCAGATCAGGTGTAGGAGGTGCGCATGTCCGGGAGGATCAGCCGACGCGGTGCCCTGGGGCTTGGGCTGTCACTGCCGGTGCTCGGCGGACTGAGCGGCTGCGGCCCGGTGGGGACCTCCGGCGTCGCCCGTAGCGGAAAGACCCAGGTCACCTTCTGGTCCTCCATCCGGGGCAGTCACGAAGTCGTCAAGGCGTTCAACGAGACCCACGACGACGTCGAGGTGGTCTTCAACCAGATCCCCACGGGGGGAGAAGGCGGATACGCCATCCTGCGGAATGCCGCCCGTGCCGGCAACGCTCCAGATGTCGTCACGCTCGAGTACCCTCAGGTGCCGGGTTTCGTCATCGACGGGATCGCCGCCGACATCAGCGATCTGATGGGACAGGACCTTCAGGAGAAAATCCAGCCGGAGGCGCTCGCGCGCACGACCTACGACGGTCGGATCTACTCGGTGCCGAACGACCTCGAGCCGATGCTCCTGCACTATCGCAGTGACGTCTTCGCCGACCGTGGATACGAGGTGCCGACCACGTGGGACGAGTTCGCCGAGCTCGGACGCCGCATCCGTGACGAGGGCGAGGGGGAGAGGATCGCGATCTTCCCCACCAACGGAGGGACATACTTCGCCGGGTGGTGTCAGCAGGCCGGCGGCCAGTGGTTCGAGGCCCGGGACGGTGCCTGGCATGTGGGTCTGGCTGACGAGCCGACTCGGCGGGTCGCAGAGTTCTGGCAACGTCTCATCGACGACGACGTCGTCGCGCTCATGCCCGACGGGCAGGAGTTCGACGCGATGCTCAGCCGCGGCCAGATCCTGACGCGCCTGTCCGGGGCCTGGGACGCCGGGGCCCAGATGTCTGCCCGTCCCGGCCAGTCGGGTCAGTGGGGGATCGCGCCGCTGCCGCAGTGGGAAGCGGGCGCGGGAAGTCTCGGCGATCACGGCGGTTCGACCTTCGCCCTCACCTCAGACAGTCGGGAGCCGGAGGCCGCCATGGAGTTCCTCTCCTGGCAGGTCTCGCATCCCGATTCCATGCGCGCCCGGCTCTCGGCGGGCACGTCCAGCATGTTCCCCGTGGTCGAGGAACTGGTCGGGGTTGCTCGCGAGACGTTCGATGAGTCCTACTACGGCGGCCAGGACATCTACAGCCTGTTCGCCCAGGAAGCGGCGAAGGTGCGCGACGACTGGAACTGGGGGCCGCGGATGACCTCGACGCTGAATGTCATGCAGGACAACTTCGCCCGGGTTCCGGCCACTGACGAGACGTTGGTCGACGCCGTGCGAGCAGCGGAGGCGGGCACGATCCCGGATCTCCGCGCTCTCGGGCTGACGGTCGAGGAGCAGAAGGGATGAGTGCGACGACGATGACCCGAGACGCCGCCTCCGATACGGTGACGGCGGGTCGCCGCCCCCGTGCGCGGGCCTGCGCGCTGCTGATGACGCCGTTCTTCGTGCTGATGGCCGTCGTCTTCATCGCTCCGCTGGTCACTGCCGTCTGGTTGAGCTTCTTCACACAGGACAACGCCGGCCTCGGCTTCGGCGAGCCCGAGCAGGCCTTCGTCGGTCTCCGCAGCTATGCGGCGGTCTTCACCGACCCCACGTTCATGAACTCGCTGGCCCTGATCCTCGTATTCTGCCTGGTCTACATCCCGGTGGTGACAGTGGGGGCGCTGCTCCTGGCGCTTCTCCTCGACACCGGTGTGGCCCGGTTGCGGCCATTCCTCCAGTTGGGCCTGTTCTTGCCCCACGCGGTGCCGGGGATCATCGCCGCGATCATCTGGCTCTACCTCTACACGCCCGGCATCAGTCCGATCACCCGAGCGCTGGCCGGGCTGGATCTGGAGGTGAACTTCCTCGGAGTGTCCATGGTCATCCCGGCGATCGTGAACATCGCCGTCTGGACGTCGTTGGGCTATTACTCGGTGATCTTCTATGCGGCTCTGCAGGCGGTGCCCCGCGAGGTCCTTGAAGCAGCCCGCGTCGACGGTGCCGGGGCGGTGCTGACCTCCGTCCTCGTCAAGATTCCGATGATCCGCTCGTCCGTGGTCATGGTCCTGCTGTTCAGCATGATCTGGACCTTGCAGCTGTTCACCGAACCGATGCTGCTGAGTCAGGCGACGCCGGCGATCAATTCACGGTTCTCGCCGTCGATGTACATCTACGACGCCGCGTTCACTCGCAACAACTACGGACTGGCCGCCGCGGCCTCCGTGGTGCTCATGGTCGCCACCATGCTCCTCTCCTACGGCATGACGCGACTGACCGGCCGGCTGCAGCGACAGGAGGCTTCCTGAGATGACCACCACCGCCAAACCGACGACGGCGAGGCCGGACGCGGGCGCCAAGGACGGCCCCGAGGGTCCCGAGAGCCCTCCCAAGCCCTCCTCCGGGGCCGGTCGCGGCCGACGGTCGGGACCGGCGCATCTCGAGCGCTCTCCGCTGCTCGGACGGGCCATCGTGAATCTGGTACTGGGCGTCTTCGTGATCTACACCCTCGCGCCCGTCCTCTGGCTCTTCTTCGCCGCCACCTCCGACGCTGACGCGCTCTCCTCGGCCCGGGTCTTCTCCCTGGAGGATCCGGTGCTCTGGCAGAACCTGCGAGAACTCTTCGCCACGGACGGTGGGATCTACGGGCGCTGGTATCTCAATACGATCCTCTATGCGGTGGTCGGCGGCATCCTCTCGGCGCTGATCAGCACCGCCTGTGGGTACGCCTTCGAGAAGTACCGCTTCCGGCATCGGGAGAAGCTCTTCGGGCTCGTGCTCGTGGCCGTCATGGTGCCGCAGACCGTTCTGGCGCTCCCGTTGTACCTGATCGCCTCGCAGACCGGGGCGGTCAACACGTTCTGGTCCGTCTTCATCCCGCTGCTCTTCAACCCGTTCGGCGTCTATCTCGCCCGGATCTTCGCCGAAGGCTATGTGCCCGACGAAGTCCTGGATGCCGCACGCGTCGACGGCGCCGGGGAACTGAAGATGTTCTTCTCCGTCGCCCTGAAGATGCTCGCTCCGGGAGTGATGACCGTCTTCCTCTTCCAGCTGACGGCCATCTGGAACAACTTCTTCCTGCCGATGGTCATGCTCTCGGATCAGAAGCTCTACCCGGTGGCGCTGGGGCTCTACAACTGGAACAGCATGGCCACCGTCTCGCCCGAGTATCAGCTGGTGGTGATCGCTGGGTCGTTGCTCGGGCTTCTTCCTCTGATCCTCGCCTTCATGCTGCTCCAGCGCTTCTGGAAGGCCGGGCTGACGGCCGGATCGGTGAAATGAGGAGCATGGCCCGCGAATCCTCCCGCCCTACGGCCCTCCTGGCCATGTCCGAGGACGCCGCCGCTTCGGTGATCGGCGCCACCGGTCGGGCCGAGCTCGACGCCGTGGCCGACCTGCTGAGCGACGAGCCGCTGACGACATTCCGTTCCCCCGGTGCCCGGCGCCTCCTCGCCGAAGCCGAGGTCCTGATCACCGGCTGGGGCTGTCCGCCGATCGACGAGCAGGTCCTGGACGCCGCCCCGCGGCTGGCGGGCGTCTTCCACGCCGCCGGCTCGGTCCGGGGGCATGTGGGGCCGAACTGCTTCGAACGCGGCCTCATCGTCTCCTCTGCGGCGGCGGCCAACGCCCGGCCGGTGGTCGAGTACACCCTGGCGATGATCCTGTTGGAGGGCAAGCGCGTGCTGCCGCGGGCCGCCGAGTATCGGAGGCAGCGCCGGATGCCCTCCCTGGCCGAGACTCACCCCTCAGTCGGGAACAACGGGCTCACCGTGGGCATCCTCTCCGCCTCGATCATCGGTCGCGGCGTGATGCGGCAGCTGCGTCACCACGACGTCGAGGTGCTCCTGGCCGACCCCTTCGTCGACGCCGACACCGCCGCCCGGCACGGGGCGCAGCTGGTGGAGGCCGAGGAGTTGTTCCGGCGCAGCGACGTCGTCAGCCTCCACACGCCGCTGCTGCCCACCACGCGAGGGCTCGTCGGACGGGAGCTCATCTCCTCGATGCAGGACGGGGCGGTGCTGATCAACACCGCGCGCGGAGCCGTCGTCGACCAGGAGGCGCTGACCGAGGCGCTGTTGGCCGGCAGGATCCGCGCTGTGCTGGACGTGACCGATCCGGAGGAGCTGCCCGCCGAGCATCCGCTCTGGGACTCCGAGCACGTGCTCATCACGCCTCATCTGGCCGGGTCTCAGGGCAACGAGCTCGCCCGCCTGCGGGACATGGCCGTCGCCGAGCTGCGCCGCTGGGTCGCGGGGGAGCCGCTCCACCACGCCATCCGTCACGACACGCTGGAGTTGATCGCATGACATTTGCCGTACTCGACACGATCCCCGGATCCCACTTCAACCTGCCGCCGGTCAATCATGAGATCAGTCCCATCACGGGGTTCACGCGTGACCATTGGGAGGCGTGCGCCGATGGGATGCTCTCCGCGGCCTGGCGTTGGAGCTCGCCCCGCGGGGGGCGGTTGGATCTGCCCGGGCGGGCTTCTCGCAATGGGCCCCGCTCCGACGGGCTCGAAGGCTGGGCGCGCACCTTCCTGGCCGCCGCCTTTCGCGTGGCCGGTGCCGACGGTGCAGATCCGCACGGCTGGATGGACCGCTACGCCGCTGGGCTGGTCGCCGGCACAGCGGCTCCCGGCATGGACGATGCCGACTCCTGGCCGGTCATACAAGGTCACGACGTCTTCGGGCAGCCCCTGGTCGAATCGGCCTCCGTGGCCCTCGGGCTGCGGGCCACCCGCCCCTGGCTCTGGGATCGGCTCGACCCCGCGGCCCAGGATCGGGTGGAGTCTTGGCTGCGTGACGCCCTGATCGCCGTGCCGGCACCGAACAACTGGTATCTCTTTCCCCATGCGGTGGCGGGGTTCCTCGAGTCGGTCGGGCGCGGCGACGAGGCCACCGCTCGGGTGCGGCGTCGGGCGCTCGACCTGTTGGACACGTGGCATCTGGGCGAGGGGTGGTACACCGACGGTGACGGCGGGGCCGTCGACCACTACAACGGCTGGGCCTTGCACCTCTATCCGGTCCTCGACGACCTGCTCGCCGCCCGAGAGGCCGGCGAGGATCCGCGACAGCGGCGCAGCGCCTCCGGCGATAGGCTCGCCGAGCACCTGGAGGGTTTCTCCCGGCTCTTCGGCGCCGACGGCGCACCGGTGTACATGGGGCGGTCGATGACCTACCGGTTCGCCGCAGCGGCCTCGGTCGGCCTCGGAGCGGCCACCGGCAACACGCCGCGGAGCGCGGGAGTCTCCCGGCGGATCATCAGCGGCTGTCTGCGCCATTTCCTCGACCACGGCGCCCTCGACGAGCACGGCCTGCTCAGCATGGGCTGGCACGGACCGCACGCGGCGACGCTGCAGCCCTATTCGGGGCCGGCGTCGCCGTACTGGGCGTCGAAGGCGTTCGTCAGTCTCCTGGCTCCCGTCGACGATCCGCTGTGGACGGCGATTGAGGAGCCGGCCCCGGTCGAGCAGGGCGATCGCGTCGTCGCCGTCGAGCCGGCCGGGCTGCTGATCCAGTCCACGCACGACGACGGCGTGGTCCGACTGCACAACCACGGCACCGATCATCTGCGGGTCGAGGCCGGCGAGGGGAGCGTGATGTCGGATCCGCTCTACTCCCGCCAGGCATACTCGACCGGCAGCGGACCGACCGCGGCGGACAACCCGCCGGACAACGACGTCGCGGTGCTCTGGCGGGGCCGCCGCGGCGAGCGAGTGCGCGTCAATCCCCTGGGGGCCGGAGCCGACGGGCGTCAGGGCTGGGCCGCCTCCTGGCACCGGCCGATCTTCGGCGGGCACTCGCCGGCTGTTCCGGGCCTGGCGGTGATCAGCGTGGTGCTGGCCCGCGGATCCCACGAACTGCGCGTGCAGCGGGTGATCGGATGCCCGGACGGCGCAGTGATCGAGGCGGCCGGCTGGGCCCGGCCGGCGCCACCGAGGTCCCCCGGTCCCGTCGGGTCGCAGCCCGACGATCGACCGGCGACGCCGCGGGCCTCGCTCGTCCCGCTCCATGGGTGGGAGACTGCCGACGAAGTCGTCGCACCCGCCGGCACGGCCTTCACCCGCCGGGCGCAGGTGACGCGGCTGCGCGCCGAGCTGTCCGGATCCGGGACATTCGTGGCGCTAGCGGAGCTGGACGGCGTCGGGGCGTCGCCCGCGGAAGTCGTCGACGTCGTGGCCGATCTCCAGGTCTGCCGGGACGAGGTTCTGGTTCGATGGGCGGGGGAGGATGGTCCGATCCGGATCGGCCTGGACCCCGTGACGGTTCGGCTGCCCGCCCATGACCGTCGTCCCTGAGGAGGAGCACCGCATGAGCTGGAAGTTCGCCGTGAGCACGCTCGGCATCCCGGCCGCGCCGATCGACGAGGCGATCGCCGTCGCCGTCGACGGCGGCTGCGAAGGGCTGGAGCTGCGGGTGCACGCCGACGAGGCGCTGCACCTGGGCATCCGCGACGACGACGCCGTCGACGTCGGCCGCCGGGTCCGGGCCGCCGGACTCGCGGTCGCCACGCTGGCCGGCTACGTGCGGATCTGCTCGCCGGAGGACGACGCCGAGGTCCTCGCCGAGCTGCGCGGACTCATCCGGCTGGCCGAGCGCGTCGGCGCGGAGAACATCCGCGTCTTCCCCGGCGGCGGCACCGATCCGTCGGCCCCGCGCGGCGCGGCCGAGGCCGACGAGCTGCGCGTCGCCCAGCGGGACCGGGCGCGACGGCGGATCTCCGCGGTGCTGGACGACCTGCGCGCCGCCGGGGTGCGCCTGCTCGTCGAGACCCACGATTCCCATCCGACCGGCGCGACGACGGTGGAGCTGGTCGAAGGGCTGGCCGATCCGTCGCTCGTCGGCGTCCTGTGGGACGGGCTGCACCCCTGGCGCAGCGGCGAGGACCCGGCGACCACGCGCGCGGTGCTCGGCGACCGCTGCGTCGGCTTCCAGATCAAGGATGCGGTGGCCCGCGACGGGCGCTGGGTGCCGGTCGCGCCCGGGGGCGGCGAGCTGCCCGTCGAGGAGCTGGCCGAGGTGCTGCAGGACTGGTCGGGGTGGGTGTCCTTCGAATGGGAGCGCGCCTGGCATCCGCAGATCGAACCGCTGGTCGAGGTCCTGCCCGCCGCGGCCGAGTGGGTGCGCCGCTGACGCTGATGTCGTTTTGTGTTGGTTTTTGAGGGGATCTGTGTTTGAATAGGTGTGACACAGGTCCCATCGCCAGGAAGGACGACATGCTCGCGGCCCAACGACAGGAGCAGATCGCGCAGCTGGTCGAGCGCGACGGGGCGGTGAGCGTCACCGACCTGGTCGACCATTACGGCGTCTCGGACATGACCATCCGGCGCGACCTGGACGCGCTCGCCGGCGCCGGGCGCGTCACCAAGGTCCACGGCGGCGCCGTCCCGGTGCCGAGTCGGCGCACCGAGGAGCCCGGGTTCGAGGCCAAGATCTCCCGCAGGGAGGCGGAGAAGCAGGCCGTCGCCGACCAGGCGGCGAGCCTCGTCCGTCCGGGCATGGCGGTGGCGCTCTCGGCCGGCACCACCACCTGCGAGCTCGCCCGCCGTCTCCGCGGCGTCGCCGACCTGACGGTGATCACCAACTCCACGCGCGTCTCCGAGGTGCTGCACGCCGCGCCGCGCTCCGACCGCACCGTGCTGCTCACCGGCGGCGAGCGGACGCCGTCGGATGCGCTGGTCGGGCCGCTGGCGGTGGACGCGCTGCGCCGGCTGCACGCCGACGTCGTCTTCCTCGGCACCCACGGGATGTCCGTCGAGGCCGGCTTCACCACGCCCAACGTGATGGAGGCCGAGACGAACCAGGCGCTGCTGGACTGCGCCCACCAGGCGGCGGTCGTCGCCGACAGCGGAAAATGGGGCGTGGTCGGCATCGCCACCTTCGCCGAGCTCGAACGCATCGATCGACTCATCGTCGACGACGGCCTGGGCGAGGATGCGGCGGCGGCGCTGCGCGAGCACATCGACGAGGTCACGCTCGCCGAGGCCGGTTCGAGGTGACCCCGATGGCTCGCGGCGCCGTGCAGCAGACCCCGCATCCTCATCAGACCAGTCAGGAGTGACCCGGTGCATCGAACCCAGGCAGAGCTCGCCGACGGGCGCGAGATCTTCTTCTACGACGACGTCGCCCGTGATCGCGTCGTCGACGACACTCGTGACATCTCGCGCGCCGCCGGCGGCACCGAGCTGCGCCGCGACCCGCTGCTCGGCGAGTGGGTCGCCGTCGCCGCGGCCCGGCAGCACCGCACGCATAAGCCCTCCACGGCGGACTGCCCGCTCTGCCCGACCACCGACGAGCGCGCCACCGAGATCCCGCAGGCCGACTACGACGTCGTCGTCTTCGAGAACCGCTTCCCGTCCTTCGCCGGAGGGGAGCCCCTCGAAGAACACCAGCACGACGCCGCCACGGCCCTGACCGAGGTGCGGGCGCCCGGATCCGGACGCTGCGAGGTCGTCTGCTTCACCCCCGAGCACACCACGTCGATGGCCGAGCTGCCGGTCTCCCGAGTGCGGACCGTCGTCGACGCCTGGGCCGACCGCACCGCCGACCTGCTCGCCCGCGAACAGATCGACCAGGTCTTTTGCTTCGAGAACCGCGGCGAGGAGATCGGGGTGACGCTGCACCACCCCCACGGGCAGATCTACGGCTACCCCTTCACCACCCCGCGCACCCGGCGCATGCTCGAGCAGGCGCGCGCCCATCGGGCCGCCACCGGCGGCGACCTCTTCGCCGACGTGCTCGCCGCCGAGCAGGCCGACGGCGCGCGGATCGTCGCCGCCGGCGAGCACTTCACCGCCTTCGTGCCGGCCTGGGCGCGCTGGCCGGTGGAGGTGCAGATCTTCCCGCACCGCGCGGTGCGCACGCTCGACGAGCTGACCGACGCCGAGCGCGACGACGTCGCCGCCCTCTATCTGGACGTGCTGCGCCGCGGCGACCGGCTCTTCGGACGCCCGCTGCCCTACATCTCCGGCTGGCACCAGGCGCCGAGCTCGGCGGCCGCCGACGACTTCCGCCTGCATCTGCAGATCTTCTCCATCCGTCGGGCGGAGGAGAAGCTGAAGTACCTCGCCGGCTCGGAGTCCGGGATGGGCGTGTTCATCAACGACATCCCGCCCGAGCAGATGGCCGAGCGGCTGCGCGCGGCGGGCGAGGGCGTCGCGGGCGACGCCGCAGACGACAACGCCGACGATGCCGAGGAAGGTGGTCAGCAGTGAGCCGCATCGACGATGCATCCGGCGACGAGGTTTCCCGCGGCGACGCCGAGCGTGCCGCGTCGCTGGACGGGGCGTTCCGCCGGGTCTTCGCGGCGGAGCCCGCGGGTGTCTGGGCCGCGCCCGGCCGGGTGAACCTGATCGGCGAGCACACCGACTACAACGACGGCTTCGTCATGCCCTTCGCCCTGCCGCAGTCGACCTATGTCGCGGCCCGACGGCGCGCGGACGGCCAGGTGCGGGTGCACTCGCTCTTCGCCGAGGAGACCGTCGAGTTCGCCGTCGATGCGCTGCGCCCCGGCGCCGTCGACGGGTGGGCGGGCTACGTCGCCGGCATGATCTGGTCGCTGCGCACTGCCGCCGACGTCGGACTGCCCCTGGAGGGCCCCGGCGGGGCCCCTGTGCTCGGCGGCGTCGACCTGCTCATCGACTCGACCGTGCCGCACGGCGCCGGGCTCTCCTCCTCGGCGGCGCTGGAGTGCTCCGTCGGCCTCGCCGTCGCCGAGCTGCACGGCGTCTCGGCGGAGCCGCTGACGCTGGCGCGGCTGGCCCAGCGCGCGGAGAACGACTTCGTCGGCATGCCGTGCGGACTGATGGACCAGATGATCTCGATGCTCGGCGAGCCGGCGCGCGCCGTGCTCTTCGACACCCGCTCGCTGACGCCGCGGCCGGTCTCGGTCGGCGACCCGGCCGAGGTCGAGGTCCTGGTGGTCGACACCCGCGCCCCGCACCGCCTGGTCGACGGCGAGTACGCCGCCCGGCGCAGCCAGTGCGAGCAGGCCGCCGCTCAGCTCGGCGTCGCCTCGCTGCGGGCGCTCTCCGACCTGGATGAGCCGGCGGAGGAGCTGCTGGCGAGCCTCGACGACGAGCTGCTCCGGCGGCGGGCGCGGCATGTGATCACCGAGAACCGCCGGGTGCTCGAGACCGTGGACCTGCTGGCCGCCGGCGACGTCGCCGCGGCCGGCGAGCGGATGACCGCCTCGCACCGCTCGCTGCGCGAGGACTACGAGGTCACCGTGCCGGAGACCGACGTCGCCGTCGACGCGCTGCTCGACTCCGGAGTGCACGGCGCGCGGATCACCGGCGGCGGTTTCGGCGGCTGCGTGGTGGCCCTGGCGCCGGCCGGGATGCTCGCCCGGGCCCGCTCCGCAGTCCGCGACCGCTATGCCGCCGCCGGCTTCGGCGAGCCGGAGGTCTTCGCGGCCTCGCCGTCGGCCGGGGCCCGCCGCGTGGCGTGAATCCCGCGGCGTGGGAGCCGGTGCGGGCTCGGTGAATCGTTATGATGATCTGGATCACTCCTGCCCCCTCTCCGCTGCGAGGAGAATTCCCGTGTCGAGACCTGTACGCATCGCCGTCGTGGGCCACGCCTTCATGGGCGCGGCCCATATCCACGCCTGGCGCACCGCCCCGCGCTTCTTCGACCTCCCGCGGCATCCCGAGGTGGCCGTCCTGGTCGGCCGGGACGAGGCGCGCACCCGCGCGGCCGCCGACCGGTTGGGCATCGCGGAGATCGAGACCGACTGGCGCGCCGCCGTCGCCCGCGAGGACGTCGACGTCGTCGACATCTGCACGCCCGGCAACACCCACGCGGCCATCGCCGAGGCCGCGCTCGCGGCCGGCAAGCACGTGCTCTGCGAGAAGCCGCTGGCCAACTCCGTCGCCGAGGCCGAGACCATGGCCGCGGCGGCGGAGGAGGCCGCCGGGCGGGGTGTGCGCACCTTCTGCGGCTTCAGCTACCGCCGCACTCCGGCGCTGACCCTGGCCCGGAGGCTGGTGGAGGACGGGCGGCTCGGCGAGATCCGTCACGTGCGGGCGCAGTACCTGCAGGACTGGCTCTCCGACGCCGACGCCCCGCTGAACTGGCGGCTGGACCGGGAGACCGCCGGCAGCGGCGCGCTCGGCGACATCGGTGCCCATTCGGTCGACGCCGCCCAGTGGGTCCTCGGCGACTCGATCGCCGGCGTCTCGGCGCTGCTGCACACCTTCGTCCCCACCCGGCCGGTCTCCGGCGACGCCCAGGGGCTGGGCGGCTCCGGCGACGCCTCCGGCGAGCGGGGGCCGGTCACCGTCGACGACGCCGCGGCGTTCACCGCGCGCTTCGCCGGCGGCGCCGTCGGGGTCTTCGAAGCCACCCGCTATGCACTGGGCCGGCGGAACGCGAACCGGCTGGAGATCAACGGCAGCCGCGGCTCGCTGGCCTTCGACTTCGAGCGGATGAACGAGCTGGAGTTCTTCGACGGCGACGACCCGACGGCCGAGCAGGGCTTCCGCACCATCCACGTCACCGACGCCGACCACCCTTACGCCGGCAACTGGTGGCCGGTCGGCCACGGGCTGGGCTACGGCGACCTCTTCGTCCACCAGGTCGCCGACGTCGTCGCCGCGCTGGACGGCGGCGAGCCGGTCCGCCCCGACTTCCGGGAGGCGCTGGGCGTGCAGCGCGTCCTGCACGCGGTGGAGACCAGCGCCGCCGACGCCAGCCGCTTCACTCCGGTGGCCGGCGTCGGGCCGGACTCTTCGGTCGAGGAGGCCGAAGAATGACCGGGACCGCCCTCATCGTCCGCGGCGGCTGGGAGGGGCATCAGCCCGTCGAGGCCACCGAGTTCTTCCTGCCGTTCCTGCGCGAACACGGCTACGACATCCTCATCCGCGAGTCGCCGGCCGTCTACGCCGACGAGGCCGTGATGGCCGACGTCGACCTGATCGTGCAGTGCGTGTCGATGGGGACCATCACGAGCGAGGAGGTCGCCGGGCTGCGCGCCGCCGTCGCCGCCGGAACCGGGCTGGTCGGCTGGCACGGGGGCATCGCCGACTCCTTCCGCGCCAGCGACGCCTACCTGCAGCTCATCGGCGGGCAGTTCGCCCATCATCCGCCGGTGCCGCCTCAGGAGCGCACCGGTGGGCAGGCGGACTTCTACCTGCGGCACCGTATCGACATCCGCGCCGAGGCCGCCGACCATCCGATCACCCGCGGGCTGGAGAGCTTCGAGCTGACCACGGAGCAGTACTGGGTGCTGCACGATGACCTCGTCGAGGTGCTGGCGACGACCACGCTGCCGCGCCGGGAGTTCGACGAGTGGGAGCGGCCGCATGTGAGCCCGGCGGTCTGGACGCGACGGTGGGGGTCGGGACGGATCGTCGTCTGCACGCCGGGGCACCGGGTCGAGGTGCTGCAGCATCCCAGCGTGCGCACGATCATCGAGCGCGGGATGCTGTGGGCGAGCCGGTGAGCCGCGCCCGACCGCTGCGGATCGGCATGGTCGGCGCCGGGACGATCAGTGGCCAGTACCTGGAGACCATCGCGCGTCTCGAGGATCTGACGCTGACCGCCGTCGCCGATCTCGACGCCGCCCGCGCAGAGTCCGTGGCCGTCGCGCACGGGGCCGCCGCGGAGGATCTGGAAGGGCTGGTGGCCCGGGACGACGTCGACGTCGTGCTGAACCTGACCGTCCCGCAGGCCCATGCCGCAGTCTCCTCGGCGGCCATCGCCGCGGGCAAGGGGGTCTACGCGGAGAAGCCCTTCGCTGCCGACGTCGCCGCCGGCCGGCAGGTGCTGGACGCCGCGCGCGCGGCCGGCGCAGTGGTCGGCGGCGCGCCGGACACTGTGCTGGGCACCGGTGTCCAGACCGCTCGGGCGGCGCTTGACGCCGGCGTGATCGGCACGCCGACGAGCGCGACGGCGACGCTGGTCCTGCCCGGGCACGAGTCCTGGCACCCGAACCCGGACTTCTACTACCAGCCCGGCGGCGGCCCGCTGATGGACATGGGGCCCTACTACCTCACCGCGCTGGTCACCCTGCTGGGGCCGGTGCGCGAGGTGATCGGCGCGGCCTCGGCGCTGCGCGACGAGCGCGTCATCGGTTCCGGGCCGCGGGCCGGCGAACGGATCCCGGTGACCACGCCGAGCCACGTCACCGGCGCGCTGGTGCACGCCTCCGGGGCGATCTCGACAGTGGTGATGAGCTTCGACGGCGCGGCCACCCACACGGCGCCGATCGAGGTGCAGGGCACCGAGGGAGCGCTGTCGGTGCCGGATCCGAATCACTTCTCCGGCCGCGTGACGCTCTCCCGCGACGGCGGCGGCTGGCACGAGATCCCGGTCTCGGCCGGCTACCGGCACGCCGCCCGCGGCTACGGGATCGCCGATCTGCACTGGGCCGGAGCCTTCGACGGCGACCCGCACCGCGGCCGCGCCCAGGGCGAGCTGGGGCTGCATGTGCTCGAGGTGATGGAGGGACTGCTGGTCTCGGCGGAGTCCCGCCGCGCCGTCTCGATGGAGACGACGGTCGAGCGTCCGGCGCCGGTGCCGCTCGACCATCGCTGAGCGACGGTCGTCCGCCGGCATGAGGTGATGCTTCAACAGCATGAAGTCCACCATTGAGTCGTGACTCATGTCACGCCTAGGGTGATGAAACGTTTCACGCCATGGGAGGGTTCTTCATGTCTGTTCATCGTTCAGTGTCGACCGGGCGGTCGCGTCCGCCGCTCGGCACGACCGCGCTCGTCGTCGGTGCGCTCGCCCTGACGTCATGCTCCTCGGGCTCGGAGGCGTCCGGGGGTGGCGAAGATGTGGAACTGAGGTTCGCGTGGTGGGGGAGCGGCCTGCGTGTGCAGCAGACAGAGGAGATCATCGAGGCCTTCGAGAAGGAGAATCCGAGTATCTCGGTGGTGGGGTCCTACGCGGACTTCGGCGGCCACTGGGACCAGCTGGCCACCCAGACGGCCGGGGGAGACGCCCCGGACATCATCCAGATGGACGACAAGTATCTGCGCGAGTATGCGGATCGCGGAGCCCTGCTGGACCTCGCTGACGTCGACACCTCCGCCTTCGACCAGGAGGTGCTGGACAACGGTCGCACCGCGGACGGGCTCTTCGGCATCACCACCGGCATCAATGCGCTGACGCTGGGTGCGAATCCCGAGCTCTTCGACGAGGCCGGCGTCGAGATGCCCGACGACACCACCTGGACATGGGAGGACTTCGCTGAGATCACCGAGGAGCTCAGCACCGGCCTCGACGATGAGTACGGCACCAACGAAACCAACGAGCCCGGCGGATTCCAGGTGTGGCTGCGTCAACAGGGCAAGCACCTGACCACCGAGGAAGGTGAGCTCGGATACGAGGTCGAGGACCTCGCCGCGTACTATGACTACTGGCTGGAGATGATGCATTCGGGGGCCATGCCGTCGGCCGGGCTCATGGCAGAGAACCGTGGGGCGAGCCCCGAGCAGCAGCTCATCCATACCGGCCGGGTTGCCCTGGCGCCCATGTGGTCGAGCTCCTTGGCCGGCATCTCGGAGTCGGCGGGCGTCGAGATGGAGCTGCTGCGCTTTCCGAGCCGGACGGGGCAGGCTCAGGACAACGGTCTCTGGTACAAATCCTCGATGTTCCTCTCCGTCTCCTCAGGGACCGAGCATCCTGAAGAGGCGCAGCAGTTCGTCGACTTCATGGTCAACGACGTCGACGCTGGTCTGCTCGGGCTCACCGACCGGGGGCTCCCGGCGAACACGGAGGTGCGCGAGGCCGTCCTGGACGCCATCGAGGGGCAGGATCTCAAGTCCGCGGAGTTCATCGAGGATATCGAGGATGAGCTGGCCGGACCTGAGCCGGTGCCTGCGCTGGGCTTCTCCACGCTGCAGGACATCATGATGCGCTATGAGGATGAGCTCTATTTCGAGCGTCTGAGCCCGCAGGAGGCCGCCGAGAGCGTGTATCAGGAGATGCAGGAGGCGCTCGAGTGACTCGGCTGGGGTGACCGGTCGTGGGGCACTGTCCTGCCCATCGGCTTGAGTCCTCCGGTCTCGAGGAACGTCGCCCCGGAAGGAGCACCGTGTATGCCGCGCCTCGACGAGATCCAGATCCGCGATCCCTTCGTGCTGCCGGATCCGGCGACGGGGCGGCACCTGCTGGTCGGGTCCACCGATCCGAACATCTGGGGCGGGCCGGCCACGGGCTTCGACGTCTACTCCTCGCCCGACCTGCAGGTCTGGGGCGGCCCGCATCCGGCCTTCCGTCCGCCGTCGGACTTCTGGTCGACGACCCAGTACTGGGCTCCGGAGGTCCACGAGCACCGCGGGCGCTGGTTCCTCTTCGCTACCTTCGGCCACGACGACCCGGCGGTCCGCCGCGGCACCCAGATCCTGGTCGCCGACGAGCCGACCGGACCCTACGCCCCGCACAGCGACGGGCCCGTCACTCCGGCCGACTGGGAGTGCCTGGACGGCACGCTCCACGTGGACGCGCGAGGGCGTCCGTGGATGGTCTTCTGCCATGAATGGGTCCAGATCCGCGACGGCGCGGTCTGCGCGGTTCGGCTCGCCGAGGACCTGACCGCCGCCGTCGGCGAGCCGATCGAGCTGTTCACCGCCTCGCAGGCGCCCTGGGCCGAGGAGATCCGCCCGTCCGGCCACGAGCCGGGCTTCGTCACCGACGGCCCGTTTCTGCACCGCACCGCCGACGGCACGCTGGTCATGCTCTGGGCCAGCTTCCGCGGCGGCCGCTACGCACAGGGGGTCGCGGTCTCGACCACCGGGAGCGTGGAGGGTCCCTGGCGGCACGAGCCGGAGCCGCTCTACACCGCCGACGGCGGCCACGGGATGATCTTCCGGGCGCTCGACGGGCGTCTGCTGCTGGCGCTGCACTCCCCGAACCGCACTCCGGAGGAGCGGGCGATGTTCATCGAGCTGGAGGAGATCCCCGGCGGGCTGCGCCTGCGCTGAGGGCCCGGACCGTCCCGGGGTCCCGGACCTCGGGCAGTCGCATCGGGGTGCTGGGGCGGATGGCGTCGGACGCCTGGGTCCCCGAGAATTCGCAGAATCATCGTGCTCTATCACGGTGACGTGGCGAGAACTCGGGGATCGGCGGTGTCGCCGATCGGCCTCGCCGTCGTGGGCCGATGCCGGCCTGTCGCAGGGGCGGGCCCCGCCGTCGCACGCTCCACACTGGACGGCGCTTTCCGAGGCGTGTTGACAGGTGAGCGCAGTCACACTAGCGTAGGGGAAAATCGATTCAATTCGAGGTGGGGCGGACCATGTCCGTCTCCTCGCCACGACCATTGCGGACCCCGACCCCGGGGTTCCGCCGGATCAGCAGACGGAGAATCCCATGTCCCAGAACACCCGGTCCCGGCTCCTGCGCGGCCGTCGTCCCGCGGCGCTCGCCGCCTCGGTCCTCGTCGGCACCTTCGCCCTGACCTCCTGCGGCTCCGGCGGGGGCGGCGAGGACGGGGAGGTCAGCCTGCGCTTCTCCTGGTGGGGGTCGGACTCCCGCCATCAGGCGACGGAGAAGATCGTCGACGCCTTCGAGGAGGAGCACCCGGACATCTCCATCGAGACCGAGTACGGCGACTGGGCCGGATACTGGGACCAGCTGGCCACGCAGACCGCGGCGAACGACGCCCCGGATATCATCCAGATGGACGCTCAGTACCTGAGCGAGTACGCCTCGCGCGGCGCGCTGCTGGAGCTCGACCAGGTCGACACCTCGGCGATGGAGGAGTCCTCGGTCGCCAACGGCACCACTGAGGACGGGCTGATGGCGGTCACCACCGGCATCAACGCCATGGTCATGATGGCCAACCCGGAGATCTTCGAAGAGGCCGGCGTCGAGATGCCCGACGACTCCACCTGGACCTGGGAGGACTACGAGGAGATCGCCTCGACCATCACTGAGGAGGTCGACGGCGTCTACGGGGCCACCGGCCCGGGGCAGCCCGCCGACCTGCAGATCTGGCTCCGCCAGCAGGGCAAGCACCTGACCACCGAGGACGGCGAGCTCGGCTTCGAGGCCGCCGACGCCGCCCAGTACTTCGAGGAGCGTCTGCAGCTGATGGAGGGCGAGGCCTACCCGCCGGCCTCGGTCATCGCCGAGGACCAGACGCCGGGGCCGGACGAGTCGATGACCGGCAAGGGCGAGGTCGCCATGGGCATGTGGTGGACCAACCAGCTCGGCGCCATCTCCGGCGCCGCCGGCGTCGACATGGTCCCGCTGCGGATGCCGTCGGAGACCGGCGCCGCCGAGGACAACGGCATGTGGTACAAGTCCACGATGATGATGTCGGCCTCGGCCGGCACCGACCACCCGGAGGAGGCCCAGGAGTTCATCGACTTCATGGTCAACTCCGAGGAGGCCGGCAAGCTCAACCTCACCGACCGCGGCCTGCCCAGCAACCTCGACGTCCGCGAGGCGGTCATGCCGGAGCTGGAAGGCTCCGATCAGACGTCGGCGGAGTTCATCGAGGAGATCGAGCCGGAGCTGGGCGAGCCCGAGCCGGTCCCCGCGCCGGGCTTCAGCGAGATGCAGTCGATCCTGCAGCGCTACGAGCTCGAGGTCTACTTCGAGCGGCAGTCCCCGCAGGAGGCAGCCGAGGGCATGGTCGACGAGATGGAGCAGGCCATGCAGTGATCAGCTTCTGATCACCCCGATCTCCTCACCCGGTCCGGGCATCCTGGGTTTCTTCGGTGCGCGACGGCAAGCAGTCGTCGACGTCGAGCTCCGGTCCGGGCGAGGAGCCCGCGGGCCCCGATGGCTCGGCGGAAAGTGTGGGAATGAGCTCGCTTTCCCATACTTTCCGCCGAGTCATCGCACGATTTTCCATTGCGCATGAGGCGGGCCACCTATAGCCTCAGAAGAATGCGCTTTCCATCGTGGCATCGCCCGTCATCCGCCCACCGTGCCGCCGACCGCCCGACCTGGCCGGCAGTGCCCGGGCTGGCCTTCGGCGGAGACTACAACCCCGAGCAGTGGCCGCAGGAGGTCCGGCTCGAGGACGTCGAGCTCATGGGCGAGGCCGGGGTGAACCTGGTCAGCGTCGGGATCTTCTCCTGGGCGATGCTCGAGCCGTGCGAGGGCGAATACGACTGGGGCTGGCTCGACGAGACGATGGATCGGCTGCACGCCGCCGGCGTCGGCGTCGCCCTGGCCACGGCGACGGCCTCCCCGCCGCCCTGGCTGACCCACCGACACCCGGAGATCCTGCCGGAGACCGCCGACGGCACCGTGCTGCATCCCGGCGCGCGGCAGGCCTACTCGGTCTCCAGCCCGCTCTACCGCGAGTACGCGCTGCGGATGACGCGTGCGATCGCGACCCGCTACGCCGAGCACCCGGCGCTGCGGCTCTGGCACATCGACAACGAGCTCGGCTGCCATGTGCCGCATGACTATTCCGACGACGCCGCGGCCGCCTTCCGCCGCTGGCTCGAGCAGACCTACGGCGAGGTCGAGGAGCTCAACCGCGCCTGGGGCACGGCGTTCTGGTCGCAGCGCTACAGCGACTTCGCCGAGATCCTGCCGCCGCGGACTGCACCGATGTTCGTCAATCCCGCCCAGCAGCTCGACTTCGCGCGCTTCTCCTCCGACGAGCTGCTGGCGCACTGCCGCGCGATGGCCGAGGTGCTGCGCGAGATCACCCCGGGCGTGCCGCTGACGACGAACCTGATGGCCACCTCCAGCACCAAGTGGATGGACTACTTCCGCTGGACCGAACAGGGGGCGGACATCCTCGACGTCATCGCCACCGACCACTACACGATCGCCGCCGACGACGAGCGGCACGTCGAGCTGTCCTTCAGCGCGGACCTGACCCGCGGCGTCGCCGGCGGCAAGCCCTGGATGCTCATGGAGCACTCCACCTCGGCGGTGAACTGGCAGCTGCACAACCGCGCGAAGTCCCCGCAGGAGATGCTGCGCAACTCGCTGGCCCACGTCGCCCGCGGCGCCGATGCGGTGATGTTCTTCCAATGGCGGCAGTCGGCCCGCGGGGCGGAGAAGCACCACTCGGCGATGGTCCCGCATGCCGGCACCGACACCGACGTGTGGCGGTCCACTGTGCGCCTCGGCGAGATCCTGCGTCGGCTGGCGCCGGTGCGCGGCGCGCAGGTGGCCGCCGACGTCGCCCTGGTGGTCGACTACGAGGCCTGGTGGGCCGCCGAGCTCGACTCCCATCCGCGCAACGACGTCTCCTACATGGAGGAGGTGCTGCACTGGTATCGCGCGCTGTGGCGGGCCGGCGTCGCCGTCGACGTCGTCCACCCCTCGGCGGACCTGAGCACCTACCGTGCGGCGGTGGTGCCGACGCTGCATCTGGTCCGCGACGAGCACGCCGCACGGATCGCCGCGGCGGCGGAGGCCGGCACGCAGGTGCTGATCACCTGGTTCAGCGGCATCGTCGACGCCGAGGACGCCGTGCGGCTGGGCGGCCACCCCGGGGCCTTCCGCGAGCTGCTGGGCGTGCGCACCGAGGAGTTCCACCCGATGCAGGGCGAGGAGGTCCGCGCGCTCGACGACGGCACCTCGGCGAGCGTCTGGGCGGAGAAGACCCGCCTGGAAGGCGCGGAGGCGGTGCGCCGCTGGGCCGAGGGGCCGCTGGCCGGGCTGCCGGCGGTCACCCGGCGCGACGTCGGCGAGGGAGCGGCCTGGTACGTCGGCACGCGGCCCGGCGCCGCAGGGCTCGCGAGCCTCGTCGACCGGCTGCTGTCCGACGCCGGCGTCGCCCCGGTGGTCGACGGCGCCCCGGCCGAGCTGGAGGCGGTGCGCCGGCACGGCGTCGACGGCGCGAGCTTCCTGTTCCTGCTGAACCATTCCGACGCCGAGGTCCGGGTGCCGGCCCGCGGCGAGGAGCTGATCTCCGGGCGTCGGATCCGCCGGAGCCTGCGGGTGCCGGCCGGCGACGTCGCCGTCGTCGCCGAACGCTGAACGGCCCCACAGACGGAAGAGCCCGCGGCACGAGGGGGAACGACGTCGTATTCCCGCCCGTGCCGCGGGCTCATCGCGGGGAAGAGGTGCTCAGGCGCGGATCAGAACTTCTGCTGACCCTGCGGGTTGAGCTCCTTGAGGTTGGTCTTCGCCTTGCCGTCGATCGAATCGTCGAGGCGGAAGACGTCGAGCCCCAGGTCGAGATCGTTGGAGTACACGTAGCCGTTGTAGTAGTACGAGGACCACGTGCCGCCGTCGCTCAGCCCCTCGCCGCGGTCGAACCAGGCGACCTCCTCCGGGTTCTCCGGGTCGGTGAAGTCGAACACCGAGGTGCCGCCCTGGTACCAGGACTGGACCATCAGATCGCGGCCCTTCACCGGGATCAGCGAGCCGTTGTGGGCCACGCAGTTCTCCTCCTCGGTGTTGGTCCGCGGGATCTTGTAGTAGGAGGCGAACTCCATCTCGCCGTCCTCGATCTCATAGATGGCGTTCGCGCCGAGTTCGGAGCCGAACTCGTCGGTGCAGGTGGCCCAGCCGCCTCCGCCGAGCTCGTCGGTGAAGACGACCTTGCTGGCGTCGTTGCTGAACGTCGCCGAGTGCCAGAACGCGAAGTTCTCGGTGTCGCGGACGGTGTCGATGACTTCGGGGTTCTCCCGGTCGGAGATGTCCATCAGGATGCCGTCGCCCATGCAGGCGCCGGCGGCGAGGTCGTGCTTCACGAACGTGGTGATGTCGTGGCATCCCGAGGTCGCGCTGGCCGCGCCCTCGCCGCCCTCGTATCCGCCGTCCGGGAAGAGGGTCGGCTCGCTGACGACGGCGGCCGAGGCCGGGTCGTCGGTGGGGATCTTGACCACCGAGATCTGGTCATGGGGCGGCTGGCAGTTCGCCAGCTGGTCGCTCGGCGAGTACGAGGAGACGTAGACGTAGAGGTCCTTGTCGTTCTTCGTCGGTGCCAGGGAGTTGGTGTGCGAGCCGCACTTGGTCTCCACCGACTGCACGTACTGCGGGTTCGCCGGGTCGCTGATGTCGAAGATCCGCAGACCCTCCCAGTAGTCCTCGGTGTTCGAGGTGTAGTCGGCGCCGCAGCTGTCGTCCTCCATCCGCGAGTCGGTGGAGGTGATCAGGATGTCGCCGTGCACCGAGACGTCGTTCTGCGCGCCCGGGCAGTAGACCTGGGTGATCGGGTCCGGCTGCTCGGGGTCGGAGAGGTCGTAGACGGTGAAGCCGTCGTAGTTGCCGGCGTAGGCGTACTCGCCCTGGAAGGCCAGGTCCGAGCCGGTGCCGGTCAGCGCGCCGCTCTGCGGCACGTTGGTGACGTGCTCCATGTTGTGGGACTCCACCTCGCCGGGGGCGACGTCGGGCTCGGCGGTCGCGGTCGCCGCGGCGGGTGCTCCCATGGCCATGACGCTCCCTGCCAGGGCCAGGGATGCGGCGGCTCCGGCGAGGGAGCGCGCTCGCGATCGAGTGATGTCTGCAAGACGCACGGGCGTCTTCACCTCCTTGGTCGGATGTGAGTAGTATTCCGATTCATACCCCATCCGTCCAGTGTTTCGCGACGGTTGAAGTTTCGGGTGAGTACTGACATGAGAGGATGCAGGTATGATCCAGAAGACAGATGGAGGAGCAGGTCAGGAGGGTTTCACGGCAAAGAAACATGATTCTCGGCGCCGTGGGGCCGTACTGGCCGCGTGCGGAATCCTGGCAGTCACGGCTCTTACGTCCGCTCAGGCGGCCTCGGCGTCGACCGTCGACGACGGCGGTCCGACGGTGGTCATCCCGGGCGCCCCGGGCGAGGAGAACGACACCTCCGACTCCGGCGACTGGCAGGACGACCAGGACTCCGGCGACCGGTGGAATGAGGCCGACGCGGCCTTCATGCGGATGATGATCCCGCACCACGCCCAGGCGGTGGAGATGACCGCACTGGTGGACGAGCGGGCACACTCGAAGCAGCTCATCCGGTTCGCCGAGCGGATGCACCTGGCCCAGGAGGCGGAGATCGACGCCATGGGCGACTGGCTCGCCGAGCGCGGGCTGGAGATCCCCGACGGCGAGACCGACGAGCTGATGCCGGGGATGCTCACGCCCGAGCAGATGGAGGCGCTGCGTGCGGCCGAGGGCAAGGAGTTCGACCGGCTCTTCCTGGAAGGCATGATCGCCCACCACGAGGGAGCCCTGGACATGTGCGACACCGCTCAGGCTGAGGGCATCGATCTGGATGCCCAGCAGATGGTCACCCACATCGCCTCGAGCCAGGCCGGCGAGATCGCCCGCATGGAGGACCTGCTGAGGAAGTACTGAGCGAGTGCCGATGAGCGGCCCGAGACACGGATGAGTCCGCGGCACGTGGGGGAAAGATGTCGTCTTCCCACACGTGCCGCGGACTCATCGGAGGTGAGCGGGCGGCGCGGCTCGGTCAGTCGGTGGGGACGATCGTCCCGTCGACGCGGCGGGTCAGCCCCCACGGGTTGGCCTCCTGCACCGGCTCGGGCAGCAGGTCCTCCGGGAGGTTCTGGTAGGCCACCGGGCGCAGGAAGCGCTCGATCGCCAGCGTGCCCACGCTGGTGGTCCGGCCGTCTGAGGTCGCCGGGAACGGTCCGCCGTGGACCATCGCGTCGCCGACCTCGACGCCGGTGGGCCAGCCGTTGGCCAGCAGCCGGCCGGCCTTCTGCTCGAGCACCGGCACTAGAGACCGGGCGACGTCGTGGTCGCTCTCGGCCAGCTGCAGCGTGGCGGTGAGCTGGCCTTCCAGCTTCTGCGCGACGGCGACCAGGTCCTCGGCGTCGCGGTAGCGCACCACCAGGGAGGCCGCGCCGAAGATCTCCTCGTGCAGCGCGGGATTTGTCAGGAACTGCTCCGATCCGGCGGTGAAGACCACCGGGGCCGGGGCGTTGTGCGTCTCGCCGTCGGCGCCGCGGCCGACGACCTCGACGCCGGCCTGCTCGCCCAGCTGCGCCGCTCCGGACTGCCAGGACTCGGCGATGGAGGAGGTCAGCATCGTCTGGCCGGCCGCGGAGGAGGCGGCCTCGCCGACGGCGGCGACGAAGGCGTCGCCGGCCTCGCCCTCCGGCACGAAGGCCAGGCCCGGCACCGTGCAGAGCTGGCCGGACGAGCCCTTCACTGAGGTCAGGTAGCCCTCGGCCAGCGTGCGGCGGGCGTCCTCGTCAGCGATGGCGCCGTCGAGGACGAACACCGGGTTGATCGAGCTCATCTCCGCGTAGACCGGGATCGGGACCTCGCGGGAGGCCGCGGCGGCCATCAGCGAGGTGCCGGCGGCCCGCGAACCGGTGAAGCCGACGGCGCTGATCGCCGGGTCCTTGGCCAGCGCCTGGCCGATGCTGCGGCCGGGGCCGTAGATCAGGCTGAAGGTGCCGGCGGGCAGGCCGCAGGAGGCGACGGCGTCGGCGACGGCCCGGCCGACCAGTTCGCTGGTGCCCGGGTGGGCGTTGTGCGCCTTGAAGACCACCGGGCAGCCGGCGGCCAGCGCGCTGGCGGTGTCGCCGCCGGCGGTGGAGAAGGCCAGCGGGAAGTTCGAGGCCCCGAAGACCGCCACCGGCCCCAGCGGGATGCGCCGCTGGCGGATGTCGGCCCGCGGCATCGGCTGCCGATCGGGCTTCGCCGGGTCGACGCGGACGCCGCGGTGGTCGCCCTGGCGGACGACGGCGGCGAAGAGTCGCAGCTGGTTCACCGTGCGGCCGCGCTCGCCGACCAGTCGCGCCTGGGGCAGGCCGGTCTCGGCCATCGCCCGGGCGGTGATCTCGTCGCCGACGGCGTCGATGTTCGCCGCGATCGTCTCCAGGAACGTCGCGTGGGTCTCCGGGTCCAGCCGGGAGACGGTCTCGTAGGCCTCGGCGGCGGCCGCGGTGGCCTCGGCGAGCTGCTGCTCGTCGATCAGCGAGTAGGCCGGCTCCAGCGTCTCCTCGGTGGCCGGGTCGACGCCGGAGACGGTGCGGCCGGCGCCGGCGACCGAGCGTCCGGCGATGATCGACTGGCCGGTCAGGGCGGTTTCAGTGGTCTGTGCAGTCATGCTCAGCTCCTCGAAGCGACGGGTGCGGGGGTCGCGGGGGTCTCCGGGCGGATGTCCGCCCGGTCGATCAGCGCGGTGAGGTCGGCCAGGTCGGTCTCGGTCAGGTCCTGCAGCGGCGGGCGCACGCCGCCGGCGTCGCGGCCGACGGCCGTCAGCCCGGCCTTGACGATGGAGACGCCGTAGCCCTTCGCACGGTCGCGGATCTCCAGGTACGGCAGCACGAAGCGGGTGAGCTTCTCGGTGATCGCCGTGCGATCCTGGCGGCGCACGTCGGCGTAGAACTCCAGGGCGAACTCCGGGACGAAGTTGTACATCGCCGAGGAGTAGGTGCTGAACCCCAGCTGCAGCATCGGCAGTGCGAAGGTCTCGGCAGTGGGCAGTCCGCCCAGGTAGAACAGCCGGTCCCCGTTGGCCGCGACGACTTTGGTCACCGCCTCGATGTCGCCGGTGGCGTCCTTGAAGCCGATGAAGTTCTCGTGCCGGGCGGCCAGCCGGGCCACCGTCTCGGCGGAGTAGACGGCGTTGGCGCGGTTGTAGACGATCACCGCCGCCGAGGTCGCCGAGCAGACGGCGTCGACGTGGGCCTCGAGGCCCTGCTGGTCGCAGTCGGTGAGGTAGGGCGGCAGCAGCAGCACGCCCTCGGCCCCAGCCTCCTCGGCGGCGACGGCGTTGGCGATCGCCTGCCGGGTGGAGCCGCCGGCGGAGCCGAGCACCGGGATGATCCCGGCGGCCTCCTCGACGGCCATGCGCACCACGTGAGCGTTCTCCTCGGGGGTGAGGCTGAAGCCCTCGCCGGTGCCTCCGGCGGCGAAGAGTCCGGCGGCGCCGGCGCGGGACTGCCAGTCCAGGTGGGCGCGGTAGGCGTCGTCGTCGACCGCTCCCTCGGCGCTGAAGGGGGTGACAGGAAAGGAGAGCAGGCCGTCCTGGAGGCGATCGGCGAGCTCTCGCGGGGTGTGTGTCGGCACGGGGACCTTCCTGGAGTCGGGGCCAGGGGGAAGCGGGCGCGCGCTCGACGGCGCTGGCCCTTCGGTCCTCCTCACTCTAGGAGCGGGTCACAGGGGCGTCTAAGCCCGGTTCTGTATCGGCTCATAGCCTGACTGCATCACTCTGGGCTCAGTGATGCTTCTCGCGCCCCCATCGTGGGTGAGGAGGAGGTCGTCGCGCCTGCGCCATCAGCGCGCTCCTCCTCCAGCGCGGCGAGCAGCCGCTGCAGCGCCGGACTGCGCCGGCCGCGGCGCCAGACGGCGTGCAGCTCGACGACGTCGCCGGGCTGATCGGTCAGCGGGAGGTGGACCACGCCGTCGACGCCGAGCCGCTCGGCGGATTCGGGCACGATCGCCACGCCGTGGCCGGCGCCGACCAGCGAGACCATCGTCAGGATCTGGCTGACGGTGTGGACGACGTTGCCGTGCTGGATCGGCACCGAACGGATGGCGAGGTCGTAGAAGTAGCGCGCCCGCACCGGCGAGTACATGATCAGCGGGGCGGAGGCGAGGTCGGCGGCGGTGGCCGCACGGTCCAGGGCGGCGAGCTCGTGGTCGGCCGGCACCGCCAGGCGCAGTCCCTCGGAGAGCAGCAGCTGGGAGTCGAAGAGCTCGTGGTCGATGGGCGGCCGTGCCAGCCCCAGGTCGATCTCGCCGTCGGTCAGTGCGGCCATCTGCTCGCGGGTGACCTGCTCGTGCAGGTCGACGTCGACGTCGGGCAGCTGCTCGGCCAGCGTGGTCAGCACGCTGCCCAGCACGCTGAAGCCCGAGGCGGCGGTGAAGCCGATGCGCAGCACGCCGGCCTGGCCGCGGGCGATGCGCCGGGCGGTGACCGGGGCCTGGTCGGCGGCGACGAGCAGCCGGCGGGCCTCGGTGAGGAAGGCCGCGCCGGCGGTGGTCAGCGAGACGGTGCGGTTGTCGCGGGCGATGAGCTGGACGCCGACGGTCTTCTCCAGCTTCTGGATCTGCCGGCTGAGCGGAGGCTGGGTCATGTTCAGGCGCTCGGCGGCGTGGCCGAAATGCAGCTCCTCGGCGACGGCGACGAAGCTGCGGATCTGGTCCAGGGTGAACATCAATACTCTCCGTGCATCATCATGCGCATTGTATGGTTTATTTGCGCATCATCATGTCACGCAGGTCACAGCGCGGCAATATCGGCCTCGTCGTCCTGCTCGCCCAGCAGGCGACGGCGCGAGGCGGCCAGATGGGCCCGCATCGCCGCCGCGGCGGCCTGCGGATCCTGCTCGGCGACGGCGTCGAGCACGGCCCGGTGTTCGGCGACCACCTGGCGGTGCCGCACGGCGGCGTCGTCTGCGGCCGCATCTCCGGCCGTTTCCGCGGCAGTGTTCCTGGCCGCGTCCGCTGCCGCATCCCCGGCCGTCCGGGCGCCCGAACCCCCGCGCGCCAGCCGGGGCGCCGGCATGGCGATCATCGCCGGGCCGAGCGCCTCGACCGCCCGGAGCAGATGCGGATTCGCCGCGGCGGCGGCCAGCTCGCGGTGGAAGGTGAAATCGTGCTCGACGGCGTCGGCCGGATGGTCGCCGGCGGCGGCGAGGCCGGCCAGCGCCGCGGAGAGCAGGCGCAGCCGACCGGCGTCACGCCGTCGCGCGGCCAGCGCGGCGGCCTCGGTCTCCACGGCGATCCGATACTCGAGCAGCGCCTGCCGTTCCGCAGGCGTGCGGGCGAGTGCGGCGTCGTCGGCCTCCTCGGGCGCCGTCGTCGCCCGCGTCGGCGGAGTCAGCGCATAGCTGCCCGAGCCGCGGCGGGTGCGGATCAGCCCGTCGGCCTGCAGGCGGCTCAGCGCCTCGCGGACCACAGTGCGGCTGACCCCGTGCTCGGCGATGAGCGCGGCCTCGCTGGGCAGCTTCTCGCCGACGCCGATGCCGCCCGAGACGATCTGCCCGCGCAGCGCCTCGGCCAGCGCGGCGGTGCGGCCGGCGCTCATCTCCGCCCGAACTCCGCCGAGGCGGTGGTCCACGCGCGGGCCTGCTCGCTGAGCGTGATGCCCAGGCCCGGCCGGTCGGGGATGAGCATGCGGCCCTCGGCGATCTCCAGCCGCTCCTCGAAGAGCGGGTCCAGCCAGTCGAAGTGCTCGACCCAGGTCTCGGTCGGGTACGCCGCGGCCAGATGCAGGTGGATCTCCATGGCGAAGTGCGGCGCCAGGGCGAGTCCGGCGTCGTCTGCCAGCGTCGCCAGCCGCAGGAACTCGGTGATCCCGCCGACGCGCGGAGCGTCGGGCTGGATGATGTCGCAGGCCCGGGCCTCGATCAGTCGGCGGTGCTCCCCGACCGAGGAGAGCATCTCGCCGGTGGCGATCGGAGTGTCCAGCGCGGTGGTCAGCCGCGCGTGGCCCTCGGCGTCGTGGGCGTCGACGGGCTCCTCGATCCAGGTCAGGTCGAACTCTTCGAGGCGCCGGCCCATGCGCAGCGCCGTCGCCCGGTCCCACTGCTGATTGGCGTCGACCATCAGGTCCACCTCCGGCCCCAGATGCTCGCGGACTGCGGCCACGCGGCGCAGGTCCTCGCGGGCGTCGGGCAGGCCGACTTTGATCTTGATCCCGCCGATGCCGGCGGCCAGCGACTCGTCGGCGCGGGCGGTGATCTCCTCGACCGAGGCGTGCAGGAAGCCGCCGGAGGTGTCGTAGGTGCGCACCGCGTCGCGGTGGGCGCCGAGCAGCTTGGCCAGCGGCAGCTGCGCGCGCTTGGCCTTCAGGTCCCAGAGGGCGACGTCGATCGCGGCCAGCGCCTGCGACGCCGCGCCCGAGCGGCCCACTGAGGCGCCGGCCCAGAGCAGCGTCTCGCGGATCCGGCCGATGTCGTTGGGATCGGCGCCGAGCGCGGCCTCGGCGACCTCGGCCGCGTGGGCGTACTGCGCCGGGCCGCCGGCGCGCTTGGAGTAGGAGAAGCCCAAGCCTTCGAGACCCTGCTCGGTGGTGATCTCGGCGACGAGGAAGACGACTTCGGTCATCGGCTTCTGCCGGCCGGTGAAGACTTTGGCGTCGGAGATCGCGGTGGACAGCGGCAGGGTGATCGAGGAGAGGCGGATGTGTCGGATGGCGTCGGCGGAGCTCATGGAAGTGATCGTACAAATCCTGAACCTGTCCGATAAGTCCTCCGGCGGTGCCGATCCGGCATCGAGCGATGACCGGGCGGCGGGCGCTCAGCCGCCGAGCGTCGACTCGCGCGGCACCAGCGTGGGGGTGAACCGCGGGTGCTCCGGCGGAGCGTCGGGATCCTCGACGGCGGCGACCAGCAGGGCGGCGGCGCGCTCGCCCATCTCCACGGCGGGCTGGCGCACCGAGCTGATCGGCACCGTCGCCGAGGCGGCGAACTCGATGTCGTCGTAGCCGATCAGTGCCACGTCCTCCGGGACGCGGACGCCGGCGCGGACCAGCTCCTGCAGCGCGCCCAGGGCGACGAGGTCGTTGGCGGCGAAGATCGCATCGGGCCGCTCGGCGTCCTCGGCCAGCAGCCGCCGCGTCCCGTCCCGGCCGGACTCGACGTCCATCGCCTCGGTGCCGACCATCGTCAGGCTCGCGTCCTCGACGGCGTCGACGGCGGCCTGGGCCCCGGCGCGGCGGTGGGCGACCTGGCGGATGCTCGTGGGCCCGCCGATCATCGCCAGGCGCCGGCGGCCCTGCTCGAGCAGATGCTCGGCGGCCATGCGTCCGCCCAGCTCGTCGTCGACGGCCACCGAGGGGAACTCGTCGTCGCCGTGGTGCCGGTCGACCAGCACCACCGGGGTGCCGCGGCGGCTGATCTCGCGCAGCCGGTCCAGCACGTCGCCGACCGGCGAGATGAGCAGGCCCGAGACCCGCTGCTCCTCGAAGAGCCGCAGATGGGCGAGCTCGCGCTCGGCGTCCTGGCCGGAATTGCCCACCAGAACCGGGCGGCGGTGCACGCCCAGGCTGTCCTCGGCGCCGCGGACGACGGCGGCGAAGAACGGATTGGCGACGTCGAGGACGATCATCCCCACCGCGGTGTTGTGCCGCTGGCGCAGCTGGCGGGCGGCGTCGTTGCGGACGTAGCCGAGCTCCTCGATCGCCGCCTGCACGCGGCGGCGGGTGGTCTCCGAGACCTTCTCCGGGTGGTTGAGGGCGTTGGAGACCGTCGCCGGCGACACGCCGGCATGGGTCGCCACGTCGCGGACCTGCGCCAATGCCATGGGGTCAGGATACACATCGGTGACGCTCCGCTCGCCCGCGGAAGGGCCGCCGTCTCGGCATGCGGCGTGGGAGGCCGCGCGGAATGGTCCGGCGCGACGGGGAACAGGGGTCCGCAGTGCGACGTTGGTGATCGGTGGGCCCCGACCGGGGTCGGACACGTCTGGGAAGGAGAGGACCATGAGCGACACCACCGCTGAGGCTCCGTCGATCGAGGGCCGCACCGTCGCGCTGCTGGTCACCGACGGCGTCGAGCTGCCGGAGCTGACCGAGCCGCTGGCCGCGATCCGCGACGCGGGCGGGACGGCGAAGATCGTCTCGCCGAAGAAGGAGTCGCTGCAGGCGATGTCGGGCGACTGGGAGCACGCCGACCACTTCGGCGTCGACCACCAGCTGGGCACTGTCGGCGCCGAGGACTTCGACGCGCTGGTGCTGCCCGGCGGCACGCTGAACGCCGACGCGCTGCGCGTCGACGAGCAGGCCCGCGAGTTCGTCGCCGGGTTCTTCGAGGACTCCAAGCCGGTCGCGGCGATCTGCCACGGCCCCTGGATCCTCACCGAGGTCGGCCAGGTGTCCGGGCGCCGGATGACCAGCGTGGGCGCGCTGCGCACCGACCTGGTCAACGCCGGCGCCGACTGGGTGGACGAGGAGGTCGTCGTCGACCGTGGGCTGGTCACCTCGCGGACCCCGGCCGACCTGGAGGCCTTCGACGCCGCTCTGCTGAAGCTGGTCGCCGAGCGCGGCTGAGGCCGGTTCCGACGGCGCCGAGCTCTCGGTCCGCCTCGGCCGTCGGTTCTGATCCGCCGTCCCTCCTCCGCGCCCCGTGCGGGGGAGGGGCTGGCGCTTCTCCGCGCGAGATGAAACGATTCACCACGTGATGCCCGACACATCTCTTCCGAGGAGGACCAGCATGCGCCGCGTCTGCTTCCAGCTGCAGGTCAAGCCCGACCGGATCGACGAGTACCGCCGCCGCCACGCCGCAGTCTGGCCGGAGATGCTTCGCGCCCTGAAGCGTTCCGGCTGGCACGACTACTCGCTCTTCCTGCGTCCCGACGGCCTGCTGATCGGCTACTTCCTCTGCGAGTCGCTGGAGGCCGCGCAGGCGGCGATGGAGGATGAGGAGGTCAACGCCCGCTGGCAGGCCGAGATGGGCGAGTTCTTCGTCGCCCTCGACGGCGCCCGGCCGGACACCGGCTTCGTCGAGCTCGAGGAGGTCTTCCACCTGGAGGATCAGCTCGACGCGCTGGAGTGAGGCTCACTCTGGCAGCGGCGCGATGCCCTCGTGGCGCACGACGAAGCCGTCGGGGAAGCCCGGGGCGTCGGCGGAGCCGTCCCAGCCGGCGGCCATCAGCGCCACGGCGATGAGCAGCCCGCCGTTGGCCGGCAGATAGGTCGGCAGTCCCTCCGCCTGCCAGGCGTGGCCGGTGCTGAGCATGGTGTTCTTCTCCGCGTCCCGCAGCAGCGTCTCGACGGCGAGGTCCGGCCGTCCCACGCGGGTCGCGGTCATCGCCATCATCGGGTAGTCCCAGCCCCAGGTGGTCTCCCACTGCCAGTCGGCGAGGACGTCGTCGAGGGTGCGGGCCATCGTGCTCGGATCGACCAGCGGGGTCGACGGCGTCACTCCGAGCGCGCCGAGCACCGAGGGGTGGTCTTCGCGCCGGTCGAGCACCGGGTGCCGCACCGCCGCGTAGACGCCGTCGCGCTCCGCAGGGGCCGGCAGGCGCTCGCGGGCTCGGCGCAGCTCCTCGCTCGGGGCCGCCCCGCGCCGCTCGCGCCATTCCTCGGCGAGGCGCAGCGTCCACCACCAGGAGGCCAGCTCGAAGGTCGGGTCGGTGAGCTCGGTCTTCACATCGCCGTAGCACTCCTGCGCCGGGATCAGCGGCGGAGAGAGCGCATGGCCGGCGCCGTCGGGCGCCAGATGATCGACCATGAACTCCGCAGTGGCCTCGACGACCTCGCCCAGCTCCTCGACGACGCCGGGGTGGCCGGAGCGGCGGAGCAGCTCGGCCAGATGGATCGGATGCGGCTGCTGCCAGATGAGGAAGGGGCCGATGTCCGAAGGGCTCTCGCGCCCCTCCGGGCCGACCTGCTTGGGCCAGCGCGCTCCGCGGGCGTGCTGGGCCTCCGCCGTCGCCCGGGCCCGGGGCAGGATCTCGCGGTACCAGTCCATGCTGCGGGCCAGCAGCTCCGGCCGGCCCCAGACGGGGAAGTGGGCGGCGTGCCACCAGTGCATCTCCAGGTGGAATTTGCCGCGCCAGGAGTTGACCATCAGTCCGGTCTCCTGCGGCGGCGTCGAGCCGGCGCAGTTGATCGCCGTCAGCTGCTGGGAGAGCACGATGCGTCGCTCGAGCTCGGCGGCGCGCGGATCGGTGCTCTCCGAGAGGTCGACGACGCCGCCGGTCGACCAGAACTCCTCCCAGCCGCGGGCCGATGCGGCGAAGACCTCGGCAGGGGCAGGGGCCGTCGACGCCGCGCCCGGCCGGGCGGAGCCGGAGCCGTCGCCGTCGTCGCCGTCGTCGAACGTCAGGGCGAGCCGCCAGGTGCCCCCGGGGCCGTGGTCGGCGGGGTGCAGCAGCACGCAGTGGGCCTCCGGCTGCTCGGCGACCAGCACGCCGTCGGACCGCGGGGTGACCGTGTACTGGGTCGTGTCCAGGACCCGTCGGATGCGCGGGTCGGCATCCCGTCCCTGCAACCGAGTGATGTGACCGTCCTCGACCCAGCGGGCGGCATTGCCCCAGGCCTCGCTGCCGTGTGGGAAGCGCAGCGCGAGCGCCGGGGGCTCGGCGCCGGCGGAGGTGATCTCCACTGCGACGGCGTCCCGGTGCGGGTGCACCGCCGTGCGGATGCTCAGCCGCACTCCGGCCAGGGTGACCTCGGAGGAGATGATCCCGGTCCACAGGTCGTGGACCTGCTCGTGGACCTGCAGATCCTCCGGCCCCCACGCCGTGCGTCCGGCGGTGCGCGGGGCGAGCCCGATCCAGCCGAGCATGAGCCGATGGGGATTGCCGCGCAGCCAGAGCTCCTCGGCGGTGCCGTCATCGGGGCCGGTGGTGCTGGTGCGGCCGCTGAGGTCCACGTACGGCAGCTCCCCGCGCGGTGTGGTGTAGGTCCGCACGGCCTCCTCGATGCCGGGCTCGGGGTCGCGCGGGGTGCTGTGCCAGCCCCACTGCGACTGCGTGCCCAGCAGGCTGCCCGGAGCGGAGGGGTCCCGCCCGGCAGCCGGGTGGGACTCCGGGAAGGTCTGCAGTCCGGTGGCGTCGACGGTCAGCGCGAACTCCCCGTTGCCGACCTGCAGCGGGGCGCGGGGGTCGACGGCGTCGCGACGGATGCGATGACGGTCCACCAGGGCGCGGCGGTCGATCGGCTGCTCGCCGGGTCGGACGCTCGGTCGGGAGCTCGGCATGGGGCCTCCTGTCGGGTCGGTCGCGGCGGGCGGGGCGGTGTGCTCTCCGGAGGCGGTCGGGCCCGTCACTGCTCGACGGCCGCCCGTGCCTCCTCCAGCCATGTCGCCGCGGCCTCGCTCGGATCGATCCGCCCGTGCAGCAGCTCGGCGGTCACGCGCGAGGTGACAGAGTCGACATCGGTGGATCCGGTCGGGCCGATGGGGCGCGGGGCGGTGTCCCGCGAGGCGACCTGGTCGATGTACTCGACCTCCTCCTGGCTGTCCGCGTCGAGCTGGCCCTCCAGGCCCGCGCGGCGCTCGGGGTTGTCCGGCACGCCGCGGTCCAGGCCGAGGATGTCGACGGCCTCCTGGGAGTTCACCAGGAAGTCCAGCAGCTCGGCGGCCTGCTCGGGCTGCTCAGTGTCAGCGGAGATGGAGAAGAACTGCGAGGACTGCTGCCAGACGCCGGCGGTCTCGGACTCGCCGGGCAGCGGCCACAGCTCCAGGTCCGAGCCGGAGGTGGTCGACAGGGTGGACAGACTGTTGCTCCAGGTGAGCATCGTCGCCGCGCGCCCGGTGCCCATCAGCGTCTGTTCGGCCGAGGCGTCCTCGAGCTCGGTGATCATCGCCGCGCCGGGGGCGGCTCCGATCTCGGTGAGCTCCTGGGCCCGGCCGAAGAACGCGGCGAGAGACTCCTCGGAGACGCCGATCTCGCCGTCCTCGGTGTAGAGCTGCTCACCCTGCTGGCGGGCGAAGGCCTCGATGGAGTCATGCGTGAGCGTGGTGGCGGTGCCGTAGGTGTCGTCGTCGGTGTGCGCCGAGATCTCCTCGGTGAAGGCGGCGAAGTCGTCCCAGGTCCAGGTCTGCGGGTCGGGCCGCTCGACGCCGGCCTCGTCGACGAGATCAGGGTTGACGATCATGGCCAGCGCGTTGGAGCCGGTGGACAGCCCGTACTGGGCGCCGTCGACCTGCCCGTTCTCCAGGGCGGTCGCATCCAGGGCGTCGAGGTCGAGGTGCTCGTCGACGGTGGTGAGGTCCAGCAGGGCCCCGCGCTGGGCATACTCCGCCGGATAGGCGCCGCCCAGAGTGAACACGTCCGGGGCGTCGCCGCCGGCGAACTGGGTGGCCAGCCGGTCGAAGTAGCCGCCGAAGTCCACCGACTGGCCCTCGACGTCGGCGCCGGACTCCTCCTCGAACGCCGAGATGGCCTCCTGAGTGAGCTCCGTGCGCTCCGGCGAGCCCCACCACACGGCTGTCAGCGGCTCGTCCGATCCGCCGTCTCCGCCGCCGTCGCCGGAGCAGCCGGCGACGGCGAGCAGCGTGGCGGTCAGCGCCGTCGCGGCGGCACCGCGACGGAGGCGACGGGCGCGTGGCAGCGTGCACGGTCGGGTGCTGGGATCGGTCGGGGAGAGGCGGGCGGCGCGAGTCATCGGGGCTCCTCAGGGTCGGACGTCGTCGTCCACGGGCCGGGACGGGTCAGGCAGGGCCGGGGCTCGTCGACGGTCTCCGGGCGGGGACGGCGCCCGGACGTGTGCTGTGCATCACAATATGTTGCGTGGTAGGTCACATTAGAGCGGCGCCAGTGATGCGGGCAAGATCTTCTGAGCCCTGTGGCGAGTCTCGTTCGGCATGGCGCGATGTCCGGGTGTGGAGGAACCCCTCCTCGGCGGCATCGCCGGCCCGGCAGGGCGCATGGAGCGCCTGGAGCGCCTGGAGCGTGATCCACACCATTGGTATGGTGTGATGCAGCGAATATTGAAACGATTCACCTCGGGCGTCGGAGACGCCGGGGCTGCAGACTTCGGGAGAGTCCGTCATGACAGAGAGGTCAGCGACGACGGCGCGCCGGCAACGCCGTCCCATGGGCCGCTGGAAGGCCACCATCGCCGTGGCGATGTCCAATTACATCGAGGCCGGCTCGATCATCGCGATCGCGACCAGCATGAGTCTCTGGGAGGAGGCCTTCGGCCTCGACAGCCTCGCCGTGGGCCTGCTCAGCGCGCTGAGCGCCAACGCCTTCGGCGCGGCGATCGGTGCGGCGGTCGGCGGTCCGCTCTGCGACCGCTACGGCCGGAAGTTCATCTACACCTACGATCTGATCCTGTACATGATCGGCACGCTCTTCGCGGTCTTCGCCGCGAACTTCACCATGCTGCTGATCGGCTTCGTGGCCACCGGCATCGCCGTCGGCGCCGGCGTCACCGCGGCCTGGACCTATATCGCCGAGGAAGCGCCGAACGAGCGTCGCGCCGGGCACGTCGGCGTCGCGCAGCTGGCGTGGTCGATCGGTCCGGCCGTCGGCTTCCTGCTGGCGATCATCGTCTCCCCGCTGGGGCTGCTCGGCGCGCGGCTGGTCTTCGCGCACCTCTTCGTCGTCGCCGCGATCACCTGGTGGGTGCGTCGCGGGCTCGGCGAGTCGCGGCGCTGGAAGGACCGGCAGGCGAATCCGAACCGAGTAGGCACCTACCGCGGCTTCATCCAGCTGTTCACCGACCGGCGCAACGTGGTCGCGCTGCTCTTCCTGATCGGCGTCTACGGCCTGTGGAACACCGTCGCGGGCCAAGCCGGCATCTTCCAGCCGCGTGTCTACGAGGCCGCCGGGCTGGACAGCGCCAATGCGCAGAACGCCCTGCAGGTGCTGGTCTGGACGTTGACCTCGCTGGCCACGTACTTCGGGTTCATGAAGTACGGCGACGCCGTCTCGCGCCGGCTGCTCTACTTCATCGGCGCCGCCCTCGGCGTCGTCGCCTGGTCGGTGCTCATCTGGGGTCCGCCCGGCTGGACCTCGCTGCTGATCTTCGCCGTCGGCTGGGGCCTCTCCGCCGGTGTCGGGGCGCAGGCCTTCTACGGCCTGTGGGCTGCGGAGCTCTTCGCCACCCGCTACCGCGCCTCCGCGCAGGGCGTGATGTTCATGCTGGTGCGTGTGATGGTCGGCGTGCTGAGCTTGTGGTTCCCGCTGATGCTCCAGGAGGTCGGCCTGCACGGCGTCGGAGCGCTGATCATTGGGCTGCTTGTCGCCGCGCTGGTCATCGGCACCATCTGGGCGCCGCGGACGCAGGGCAAGAGCCTCGAGGAGATCGAGGTCGAGCGCTATGGGCGACTCCTCGACGGCGATGCGTCGGGCAGTGCGGCCTCCGGCACCGGCAGCACGGCCGATGCCGCCGACGGGGGCGAGGGCGCCGATGCCGTCGCGCCGTCCCGGCGATGAGCGGCGCGCGGCGCCGGGCGCGGAGGTTGACGCTCGTGTGATCGAGGTCATACAGTCGACGCTAGATATTGAAACGATTTATACCAGCCGACGGCCGGTCATCACGGTGACCGCCGTCGGCGGAACTGAGGAATGATGACGACTTTCGCAGAGATCGCTCCGCAGCTGGAGCACCAGGCCATCGAGGTGCCCTCGTGGGCCTACGGCAACTCCGGCACGCGCTTCAAGGTCTTCGGCACCCCGGGCACGCCGCGCTCGGTGGAGGAGAAGATCGCCGACGCCGCGGCTGTGCACCGCTTCACCGGCCTGGCGCCGCGGGTGGCGCTGCACATTCCGTGGGACCTCGTCGACGACTTCGGCGCGCTGCGCTCGCACGCCGAGGGGCTCGGCGTCGAACTGGGCACGATCAACTCGAACACCTTCCAGGATGACGACTACAAGTTCGGCGGTCTGACTCACCACGACCGTCGGATCCGGCAGAAGGCCATCGACCACCATCTGCAGTGCATCGAGATCATGGGCCAGACCGGCTCCCGTGACCTGAAGATCTGGCTCGCCGACGGATCCAACTACCCTGGGCAGGCTGACATCCTGGGGCGTCAGGAGCGGCTGGCCGACTCGCTGGCGGCTATCCACGCCCAGCTCAGCGACGAGCAGCGGCTGATCCTGGAGTACAAGTTCTTCGAGCCGGCCTTCTACCACACCGACGTCCCGGACTGGGGCACGGCCCTGACCCACGTGCAGGCCCTCGGCGAGAACGCCAAGGTCTGCCTGGACACCGGCCACCACGCTCCGGGGACCAACATCGAGTTCATCGTCGCCCAGCTGCTGCGCGCCGGGAAGCTCGGCTCCTTCGACTTCAACTCGCGCTTCTACGCCGACGACGACCTCATCGTCGGCGCGGCCGACCCCTTCCAGCTCTTCCGGATCCTCTTCGAGGTGATCCGCGGCGGCGGCTACGCCCCGGAGTCGGAGGTCGCGTTCATGCTCGACCAGTGCCACAACGTGGAGAAGAAGATCCCGGGCCAGATCCGCAGCGTGCTCAACGTCCAGGAGATGACCGCCCGGGCGCTGCTGGTCGACCGCGCCGCGCTCGCCGAGGCCCAGGAGGCCGGCGACGTGCTCACCGCCCACGAGATCTTCATGGACGCCTTCTACACCGACGTGCGTCCCGACCTGGCGGCCTGGCGCGAGTCCCGCGGGCTGCCGGCGGATCCGATGCGCGCCTACGCGGCGTCCGGCCATCAGGAGCAGATCGAGGCCGAGCGCATCGGCGGGGCGCAGGTGGGCTGGGGCGCCTGATGAGCACCCCCGATCCCCGCACGCCGACGGCGGTGCTCGAGTCCGTCGAGGCGGTCGACCGCATCCTCGACGGGCCGCATGGGCCGCTGCCGGTGCGCACCTACCGGGCGGCCGCCCCGGCCGGTCCGGGGGAGCACGCGGCGGAGCCGACGTCGGGGTCGCCGGAGCAGGCGGCGACGCCGCCGCGCCCGCTGCTGGTCTGGGCCCACGGCGGCGGCTTCGCCTACGGGAGCCTGGACATGGCCGAGGGCGACTGGGTCGCCCGGGCGCTGGCCGTCCGCGGCGTCGCGGTGGTCTCGGTGGACTACCGGCTCGCCCCGCCGTTCCGCGAGCTTGACGCCGGGGACCTGCGCCAGGTGGAGCGAGGGGCCGGCGTGCATCACCCGGTGCCCGGCGAGGAGCTTGCCTTCGCTCTCGACTGGGCCCGCGAGCAGGCTCCGGGGCTCGGCGCCGATCCGGCCGCGGTGAGCCTGGGCGGGGCGAGCGCCGGCGGGAACCTCGCCGCCGGCGGCGCCGTCTCCCGGCTGCTCTCCGGCGGCGAGCCGCCGCATCATCTGGTGCTGGCCTACCCCACGCTGCACGCCGTCCAGCCGCCGACGCCGGAGGGCCTGCGGGCGCTGCTCGACGCCGACCCCGAGGCCGACCGCTTCGGCCCCGACCCGGTGCGTCGGATGTACGAGAACCACCTGGGCGGTCCGATCGAGGAGGCCCCGCTGGCGGCGGTGCCCGGAACGGCGACGCCCGAGCAACTGGTCCGGCATCCGCCGACGACGATCGTCACCAGCGAGGTCGACGAGCTGCGCGTCTCGGCCGAGGCCCATGCGGAGACGCTGTGCGCCGCCGGCGTCGACGTCGAGCTCGCCATGGAGCCCGGGGTGCGGCACGGCCACCTCAACCGTCCGCAGGAGGGCGAGGCGGCGGTGCGCACGATCGAGCGCTTCGCCGCGCGGCTGCTGGGCTGAGCGCCTGCGCGCGGCGACCCGGCGCGGCGCCTCAGACCGGAGTGAACCGCAGCGTGCGCACCTCGAAGGGCTTCAGCCGCACCGCGACGGCCGAGTCCTCCACCTCCAGGACGGACTCGGCCAGCTCGTCCTCGGTCAGAGTCACCTCTCGCGCCGCAGACACCGGGGCGTGGACGCTCACCGTGCCGCGCGTCCGCCGGCCGAGCGCCTCGTGGACGCGCACGACCAGATCGCCCGAGCGGTCGTCGGCGAGCTTCGCCGCGGTGACCACCAGACCGTCGTCCGAGGTGCTGACCAGTGGCTCGACGCCGGACGCCCCGCGGATCGTGCGCTCCGGGGTGTTCATCGCCCGCCCCTCGACGCCGGCGAACGTCGCATCGGCGCCGACGACCATCCCGAAGGAGTGCGTCTGCACGCCCTGGTCGGTCTCCGGGTCCGGGAAGCGGGGAGCGCGCAGCAGCGAGAGCCGCAACGTGGTGGTGACCTCGGCGTCGTCGTCGACCTCGCGGGAGGTGTCGAAGCCGTAGACCGAGTCGTTCACCAGCGCGACGCCGAAGCCCGGCTCCTCGGCGAGCACGAACCGATGCATCGAGGTCTCGAAACGGGCCGCCTCCCAGCTGGTGTTGGTGTGCGTGGGTCGCAGGACGTGGCCGAACTGCGTCTCCGCGGCGGTGTGCTCGGCGCGGACGTCCAGCGGGAAGGCGACCTTGAGGAACTTCTCGGTCTCGTGCCAGTCGGTGGTCTGGTCCCAGCGCAGCGTCCGCGAGGCCGGCGCCAGGGTGATCACCTGCTCGACCCGCGAGGCGGAGAAGGACCGCCGGACGGTCACCGACGCCGAGCCGTCCTCGCCCGCGGCGACCTCCAGGGCGTCGAGGTCCGCGAGGTCGGCGACGGTGTTGCGGTAGAAGCGATCGACGTCCCAGGCGTCCCACTTGTTCGGGAAGTCCTGATGCAGCTGCAGCACGCCGGCCTCGCGCCCCGGTGCCACGGCCTCGCGACCGGAGGCGAGGTCCACCGCCGAGACCACATGGCCTCGCGGCGAGACCCGCACCGCGATCACCTCGTTGCGCAGCTCGACGCCGCCGTCGTCGTCCCGGCGGACCTGCACCGCCTCCGGGGCCGGCGTCGACTCCGCCGGCGCGACCCCCAGGGCGGGCACGCCGCGGCGGGCATGCGGGGCGGGGTTCGCGCGCAGGGCAACGTCGCCGTCGCCGGCCAGCGTGCGCAGTGAGCGGTCGATGATCGCCTCGGCGCCGGCATGGATCTCGGCGTAGGCCTGTTGGGCCTCGCGGTGGACCCAGGCGATCGAGGTGCCGGGCAGGATGTCGTGGAACTGGTGCAGCAGCAGTCGCTGCCAGAGCGCGTCGAGCTCGTCGTGCGGATACTGCGCACCGCTGCGCAGCGCCGCCGTCGTCGCCCAGAGCTCGGCCTCGAGCAGCAGATGCTCGCCGCGGCGGTTGCCCTGCTTGGTCCGGTGCTGGCTGGTCAGCGTCGCCCGGTGCAGCTCCAGGTAGAGCTCGCCGACCCAGACCGGCGGGTCGGTCAGCTCCTCACGGGTGCGGGCGAAGAAGGTGTCCGGGTGCTCCCAGCGGACCGTCGGGCTGCCCTCGAGGTCTGCGGTGCGCGCGGCGCGGCCGACCATCTCGCGGGTGGTCCCGCCGCCGCCGTCGCCGTGGCCGACCGGGGCGAGGGAACCGCCCGCCCGCCGCGACTCGCCGAATCGGCGCGAGGCCCGGGCGAGCTCCTCGCCGGTGATCTCGGCGTTGTAGGTGTCCATCGGCGGGAAGTGGCTGAAGATCCGCGAGCCGTCGATGCCCTCCCAGAGGAAGGTGTGGTGCGGGAACTCGTTGATCTGGTTCCAGGAGATCTTCTGCGTGAAGAACCAGTCGAAGCCGGCCCGCCGGATCAGCTGGGGCAGCGCCGGCGAGTAGCCGAAGGAGTCGGGCAGCCAGACGCCGTGGCTGCGCAGGCCGAACTCGCGCTCGAAGAACCGCTGGCCCTGGGAGAACTGCCGGACGATCGCCTCGCCGTGGGGCATGACGACGTCGGACTCGACCCACATGCCGCCCAGCGGCAGGAAGCGGCCCGCGGCCACCGCCTGCCGGATGCGCTCCCAGACCTTCGGCCGGTGCTCCTTGATCCAGGCGTACTGCTGGGCCGAGGACATCCCGTAGACGAAGTCGTCGGTGGAATCGACGAGCTCGGTCATCGACGTCGTCGTCCGGGCGACCTTGCGGATCGTCTCGCGCACGGGCCAGAGCCAGGCGGAGTCGATGTGCGCGTGGCCGACGGCTGAGATCGTGTGGGCGCTGGCGCCGGCGGGGGAGGAGAGGACCTTGGCCAGCGGTGCGCGGGCGGCCGTCGCCGAGGAGGCCACGTCCTGCAGGTCCAGGGCGTCCATCGCGTCGTCGAGGGCCTGCAGGATCCGCCCGCGCCGCGGGCCCTCGACGAGCTGCTCGACCAGCTGCAGCAGCACCTCGACGTCCAGGGCCAGCTCGTGGACCTCCGGCTCGAAGACCGCCAGGTCCATCCGCCGGGTGACGTAGAGCGGCTCGCGCGAGGCGGTGCGGACGTCTCCGCGGTCGGTGGGCAGGAAGCCGGCGTCGCCGAGGATCAGCGGATTGGAGGCCGCCTCCAGATGCAGCTCGACCTCCTCGCCGCCGGCGGCCTCGGCGGCCACCGGCACGTGGCGGTTCTGCGGGTTCACCGCCTTCACCGGGGTCCCGTCGGGCCGATGCGCCAGCGCCTCGGCCTGGAATCCCACGCGGTCGGGGTCGAAGCCCAGATCGATCACCGCCTCCACCTGCCGGCCGGCCCAGGCCTCGGGAATCTGCGCGGTCAGCCGGAACCACGTGGTGCCCCAGGCCGGGCCCCAGGCCGAGCCGATCCGGTGCGCAGCATGGTCGAGGGCCACGCCCTCCTCCGGGGAGATCGGCTCGCCCGGCAGCTCGTGGGCGCCGACGTCGAAGGGGATCGCCTCGGCGTGGACGGCCGGCCGGATGCGCTCGCGGAGGGCGCGAGCGGCGCGGGCGGTGGTCAGGGCGGCGGAATCATGCATGGAGGACCTCGACCGGTCGACGGATGGGCGGACCAGCGCTGTATGACAGCGCTGTCTGCCAGATAGAATCAAGCAGCTCACGTTGTTGTCAATATCACGCGATCGGGGAGGAGTCCGCCCGATCGACCATGTGGAAAGGGGTGCTGATCCCGTGGCCGTCCGACAAGTGACGCTGCAGGACGTGGCCGAGGCCGCGGGGGTGAGCGCCAAGACGGTCTCCCGCGTGGTCAACGGCGAGCGGTACGTCGCTCCCGCCACTGCCGAGCGTGTCGAGCGCGCTGTCCGGGACCTCGGTTTCCGTCCGGACCACGCCGCCCGCACGCTCGCCCGTGGCCGGCACTTCCGCATGGCCGGGCTGCTGCTGACCACGTTGGAGAATCCCCATGTGGTCGCGCTGGCGCGCGGTGTCGAGCAGGTCCTGCGCGAGGAGGGGACCTCGCTGCTGATCGCCTCCACCGACGAGGACGCCGAGGTCGAGCGGCGGATGGTCGAGGAGTTCCACGAACGCGGTGTCGACAGCCTCGTCGTCGTGCCCTCCGGCGACGTCCACCAGCATCTGGCCGAGGCGGCCGAGCGGATGTCGATGGTGCTCGCCCATCGGGCGATCGACGGGATCGACGCCGATTCCGTGGCCCCCGACGACGTCGGCAGCACCCGCGCCGCGGTCGCCGAGCTGCTGGCCGTCGGGCACCGGAGGATCGCCTTCCTCGGGGACCTGGAGTACATCTACAACATCCGACGGCGCCATGACGGGTATCGACAGGCCTACCGCGAGGCCGGGGCGCCGATCGACGAGCGGCTGATCCGCTTCGGGATGCGCACCGCCGAAGACGCCGCGATGGCTGTGCGTGCGCTGCTGGACGCCGTCGAGCCACCGACGGCGATCTTCGCGACCAACAATCTGCTCTGCCTGGGTGCGCTCACCGCGCTGCGGGCTGCGGGCCGCGCCGGTGAGGATGTCTCGTCAGTGCACGTGGTCGGCTTCGACGACCTGCCCGAGGCGCAGTTCGTCACCCAGCCGGTCACGCTGCTCTCCTACGACAAGGCTGAGGTCGGCCGCATCGCGGCGCGGCTTCTGGTCTCCCGCGCCGCCGGCCGGCATCGCGATCCCGAGGAGGTCACCGTACCGGTGGAGGTCCGTCGGATCCGCGACTGAGCCCTAGGCCGGAGCCGCCGCGGTCGATCCCGCGGCCCGCCCTCCGGATGCACGGCGCCGATCGCCCGCGAGGCGGCCGGCCGGGCGGAGCGGCTGTTCGACGGGTAGGGATCGCCGCCGAGGATCCCATTGACATGACAGCGCTGTCCTGTGATTCTTGACACACTTCGGAGGCTTCTCGATGACGGAGGTCGTCAGTGCGCAGGGCAGATCACGGGGCGCCGGCCGCCCCGCATCATGCGGCTTCGGACGGTGCGTCGTCTGCGGCGGGACGATTGGACCGCCGCAGCTTCCTGCGCGTGGTCGGCGGAGCGGCGGCAGTGCTACCGCTGACGGCGTTGACGGCCTGCGACGGCTCCGGGCGCACTCCCGGCGTCGTGCGGATCGCCTTCCAGCAGTTCGGCTCGGGCACCCGCATCCGGGACTGGATCGCCGAGGCCGCCGAACAGCACACCGCCGAGCACCCGGACCAGACGGTCGAGCTGGTGCCGATCGTGGCCTCGGAGAACGACTACTTCACCAAGAACGAGTTGCTGATGGCTTCGCCGCGGACCTCTCCGGACGACGTCTACGAGGACACCTTCATCCTGCTCTCCGACGTCGAAGCCGGTTACCTGCAGCCGATCGATGAGTTCGTCGCGGACTGGGAGCACTGGCCGCGGATTGCCCGAGCGTCGCGTGAGGCGGTGAAGGGCGACGACGGGCGCACCTACGCGGTGCCCACCCACACCGACACCCGGGCGCTGTGGTTCAACAAGGAGGTTCTCTCCGCTGCGGGACTCGCCGAGGACTGGGCGCCGCGGACCTGGGACGAGCTGCTGGACGCCGCCCGCACCATCAAGCAGGAGGTCCCCGAGGTCGCTCCGCTGTTCATCTTCTCCGGCAAGGCGCAGGGGGAGAAGGCCTCCATGCAGGGCTTCGAGATGCTCTTCTACGGCACCGGCGACACCCTCCACGACAGCGAAACCGGTCGGTGGATCATCGGGTCCCGCGGCTTCGTCGACGCGCTGAACTTCGTGCAGACGGTCTTCGAGGAGGAACTCACGCTGAGCCTCGCGGACAACCTCGACCCCAACATCGGCGAGACAATCTACACCGAGCTGCTGCCCGAGCAGAAGCTCGGGATCCTGCTGGACGGCTCCTGGGTCTCGGCCAACTGGGGCGAGGGCGGCACCCGTCCCTGGCCCGAGTGGTCGGAGAAGCTCGGACTGGCGAAGATGCCCACCCAGCGCGGGCAGGGGGACGGTTCGGTGACGCTGGCCGGCGGCTGGTGTTTGGCGATCCCGCGGCACGCCACCGATCCCAAGGCGGCGTTCTCCTTCATTGAGACGCTCTGCCAGCACGACCGGATGGTCGACTTCACCGTCGACAACGGCTACATCACCGTCCGCTCCGACATCGCCGAGGACCCGCGCTACGCCGAGCATTCGCCGACGGCGGCCTTCTTCACCGATCTGCTCGACAGCGCGGTCTACCGGCCGGCGCTGGCCCCGTACCCCGAGATCTCCTCGGCCATCCAGGGCGCGATGGAGCAGGTGATGACCGGATCGGCGACCCCCGAGCAGGCGGCCGCCGGCTACGACGCCGCGGTCATCGAGATCGTCGGTCCGGAGAACGTCCAGGAGGCATCGGCATGAGCACCCCCGCGGCCCCCGCCACGCGCCGGTCCGAGCCCGCCGCGACTGCGCCGTCGCCGTCTTCCCCGCAGTCCCGCGGTCGTCGACGGCGCGCCGGCACCGTGCTGGGCGACCGACTGACCCTCGCTCGCGCGGTGCCGATGATCCCGGCGGCGGTCCTGCTGTTGCTCTTCATGGCCGGGCCGATCCTCTACTCGCTGTACCTGGCCTTCACGGACTCCGCGATTCGCGGCGAGGGCGCGGCCGACACGTCGGTCGTCGGCGTCGAGAACTTCACCGACGCGCTCACCGATCCCGCCTTCTGGAACTCGGCGGGACTGACGATCGTCTTCACCGTCGTCTCGGCGGTGATCGGGCAGAACCTCATGGGTCTGCTGCTGGCGATCCTCATGGAGCGCGCCCATCGGGGCGTGACCTTCGTTGTGACCGCAGTCGTCGTGGCCGCCTGGATCCTGCCGGAGGTGGTCGCCGGCTATCTGCTCTACACCTTCTTCGCCGGCGACGGCAGCCTCAACGCGATCCTCTCCACGCTGGGCCTGCCCACGCAGGATCTGCTCTACACCGTGCCGATCATCGCCGTGGCCTTCGCCAACGTCTGGCGCGGCTCGGCGTTCTCCATGCTGGTCTACTCCGCGGCGCTGAGCGGAATCGATTCCGACATCCATGAATCCGCCGCCGTCGACGGCGCGGGGCCGCTGCGCCGCATCTGGTCGGTGACCGTGCCGTTGCTGCGTCCGGCGATCGCGACGAATCTGATGCTGATCACGCTGCAGACGCTGTCGGTCTTCGGGTTGATCTTCATCATGACTGGCGGCGGCCCGGCCCGGCAGAGCCAGACGCTGCCGCTCTACATGTATGAGCAGGCGTTCTCCTACGGCCAGCTCGGCTACGGCACCGCCGTGGCCCTGCTGCTCCTGCTGATCGGGGCGGTCGCCTCGCTCGCCTACCTGCGCCTGCTCCCCGAGGAGGAGAAGCGATGACGTCCGCCGCCGAGACCCGCTCCGCCACGACCGCCGCCGAGGAGGGCGGCGCCGGCGCCTCCGGGGGCGCCGGCCGGAGAGTCCGCGACGTCGGAGCCTCCGGCGCGGGGCGCCTCGCCGGCGGCCGGGGGCCGCGCCGTCGCCTGGCCGACGCGGCGGCCTCGGCGACGATGGTGCTCATCGGCGCGATCTTCTTGGTCCCGCTGCTCTGGGTGGTGCTGGCCTCGTTCAACACCGAGGCCACGCTCTCGGTGGCCTGGCCCGACGACTGGAGCCTGGGCAACTTCCGGGCGATCTGGAACGCGGAGACGACCTTCCGGCCACTGGCGAACTCGCTGCTGCTCTGCGGCGGGGCGACGCTGGTGACCATGACTGCGGCGGTGCTCTGCGCCTACCCGATGTCGCGGTACCGGTTCACCGGCAAGCGTCCGCTGCTGCTGACCGTCATCTTCTCCACAGGGCTGCCGATCACCGCGGTGATGATCCCGGTGTACTCGCTGTTCGTGCAGGTCAACCTGGTCGACTCGATGCTCGGGGCGATCCTCTTCCTCGGCGCCTCCTCGCTGCCGTACGCGATCTTCCTGACCAAGGGATTCATGGATGCGGTGCCGATGGAGATCGAGCAGTGCGCCTGGACCGAGGGCGCCGGCATCTACCGGGCTCTGTGGTCGGTCGTCATGCCGCTGATGCGATCGGGGCTGTCCGTGGCGACGATCTTCACCTTTGTGATGATGTGGGGCAATTTCTTCGTCCCGTTCATGCTGCTCCTCAGTCCGGAGAAGCTGCCGGCGGCCGTCACGCTCTACACCTTCTCCTCGCAGTACGGGCAGGTGGCCTACGGGCAGCTGGCGGCGTTCTCGATCTTCTACTCGCTGCCGGTGGTGGTGCTCTACCTGTTCATGGGGCGGAGCCTGGGCACCGGCTTCGCCGCCGCCGGCGGCGTGAAGGGGTGACGGCGTGACGGCGCCGCGCCCTCTGCCGCTAGGCTCGGGGTCGAGGGCCGCCCGGCCGGGGCGGGCCATGACGATCATGCCGCCGTCGGCAGGGGAGGAGCACGCATGAGGATCACCATCGCCAGCGTGTACGTCGACGACCAGGAGAAGGCCCATGCCTTCTACACCGAGACGCTCGGCTTCCGCACCAAGGTGGACGTCCCCGCCGGCGAGTTCCGCTGGCTGACCGTCGTCTCGCCCGAGGACCCTGAGGGCACCGAGCTGCTGCTCGAACCCGACGCCCACCCGGCGGCGAAGCCCTTCAAGGAGGCCCTGTACGCCGACGGCGTCCCGCTGACCCAGTTCAGCGTCGACGACGTCGCCGCCGAGCATGAGCGGCTGGCCGGCCTCGGTGTGCGCTTCACTCAGGAGCCGGTGGACATCGGGCCCGCCGTGCTGGCGGTCTTCGACGACACCTGCGGCAACCTCATCCAGATCATCCGGATGAAGGACGACGCCGACCAGGGCTGATATCCGGAGCGGTCCGGGCGGTCAGGCCGGGCACGACCTGAGCGTGCGGGCGCCGGTCCGGTAGCATCCCCACCCATGGCCACCTCCTCCTCCCTCGACGGCGAGTCTCGCCGCGCCCGCCTGCTGGAGATCCTCGAGTCCGAAGGGCGGATCACCAGCAGCGAGGTCGTCGAGGCTCTCGACGTCTCGGCGATGACGCTGCGCCGGGACCTCGCGGACCTGGAGGCCGCCGGTCGGCTGCGCCGGGTGCGCGGGGGAGCGGTCGCGCCGTCGCAGCCGCGCAGCTTCGCCGAGCGCAGCGGCCGGCGGGCGGCGGCCAAGCGGACGATCGCGGCCAAGGCCCGGCAGCTGGTGCCCCAGCGCGGGACCTGCTCCTTCGACGCCTCCTCCACCGCCGGGGTGCTGCTGGCCGGGCTCACCGGCGCCGGCGAGCTGACGGTGGTGACCAACTCCGGTGAGAACTTCGAGGCCGCCGTCGGACGCCCCGGCATCGAGCCGGTGCTGCTGGGCGGCAGTCGGCAGGAGACCACGCGCAGCTTCGTCGGTCCGCTGGCCGAGCTGATGGCCTCCTCGCTGCAGTGCGCACGTTTCTTCACCTCCGCCGCGGCCCTCGACGCCGCCTGGGGCAGCTCCGAGGCCACGCCGGAGGAGGCGGCGCTGAAGCGGGTGCTGGCCGACCATGCCGACACCACGGTGATGCTGGCCGACTCCTCGAAGCTCGGCGCCCGCGCCGTCGCCCGCGGCGTCGGGCTGGACGCCGTCGACATGCTGATCACCGAACTGGAGCCCGACGACGCGCGCCTGGACTCCTTCCGCGAGCTGGTCGAGGTCCGCTGAGCCGGATGCGGCGCCCGGGCGGGATGTGTTGATCCAGACCACACTCGGTGATACTTTGTGTTCGATCGCTCAGGAACGCACACCAGGAGTCGTCATGTCCGAGTCGCAGAACCCCGCCGTCGAGGCGCTGATCGCCCGCTCCCACCGTCTGGGCGCGGACCCGAAGAACACCAACTACGCCGGCGGCAACACCTCCGCCAAGGGCACCGCCGTCGACCCGGTCACCGGCGAGGACGTCGACCTGCTCTGGGTCAAGGGCTCCGGCGGCGACCTCGGCACGCTGACGCCGGAGGGCCTGGCCACGCTGCGCCTGGACCGCATGCGGAAGATGGTCGACACCTACCCGGGCGTCGAACGCGAGGACGAGATGGTCGCGGCCTTCGACTACTGCCTGCACGGCAAGGGCGGCGCGGCGCCGTCGATCGACACCGCCATGCACGGTCTGGTCGATGCCGCGCACGTCGACCACCTGCACCCCGACTCGGGCATCGCCATCGCCACCGCCGCGGACGGCGAGCAGCTCACCGCCACGATCTTCGGCGACCAGGTGGTCTGGGTCCCGTGGCGCCGCCCCGGCTTCCAGCTCGGTCTGGACATCGCCGCAATCAAGGAGAAGAACCCGCAGGCGGTCGGCTGCATCCTCGGCGGCCACGGGATCACCGCCTGGGGCGAGACCTCCGAGGAGGCTGAGGCCAACTCGCTGTGGATCATCGACACGGCCGCCGCTCACATCGCCGAGCACTCGAGGCCCGAGCCCTTCGGCTCCGCGCTCGCCGAGAACGCCCCGCTGCCGGAGGCCGAGCGCCGCGCCAAGGCCGCCGCGCTGATGCCGACGATCCGGTCGATCGCCAGCGAGGACAAGCCGCAGGTCGGCCACTTCAGCGACGACGACGCGGTGCTGGAGTTCCTCGCCCACGCTGAGCACCCGCGGCTGGCCGAGCTGGGCACCAGCTGCCCCGACCACTTCCTGCGCACCAAGGTGAAGCCGCTGGTGCTCGACCTGCCCGCCGACGCCTCCGTCGAGGACGCGAAGGCGCGGCTGCGCGAGCTGCACGCCGCCTACCGCGAGGACTACCAGGCCTACTACGACCGCCACGCCGACGCTGACAGCCCCGCCATCCGCGGCGCCGACCCGGCGATCGTGCTGGTCCCGGGCGTGGGCATGTTCTCCTTCGGCAAGGACAAGCAGACCGCCCGGGTCGCCGGCGAGTTCTACCTCAACGCCATCCACGTCATGCGCGGCGCCGAGGGGCTGTCGACCTACGCCCCGATCGACGAGTCGGAGAAGTTCCGCATCGAGTACTGGGCGCTGGAGGAGGCCAAGCTGCAGCGCATGCCCAAGCCCAAGCCGCTGGCCACGCGCATCGCGCTGGTCACCGGCGCGGCCTCGGGCATCGGCAAGGCCATCGCGCAGCGGCTGGCCGCCGAGGGCGCCGTCGTCGCCATCGCGGATCTGGACCTGGAGAAGGCCCGGGCCGCCGCGGCGGAGATCGGCGGGACCGACCGGGCCGTCGGCGTCGCCGTCGACGTCTCCGACGAGGACGCGGTCCAGCAGGCCGTGGACGAGACGCTGCTGGCCTTCGGCGGGCTGGACATCGTGGTGAACAACGCCGGGCTGAGCCTGTCGAAGTCGCTGCTGGAGACCACGGCGAAGGACTGGGACCTGCAGCACGACGTGATGGCCAAGGGCTCCTTCCTGGTCTCCAAGACGGCGGCCGGCGCGCTGATCGAGCAGGGCCTCGGCGGCGACGTCGTCTACATCTCCTCGAAGAACTCGGTCTTCGCCGGCCCGAACAACATCGCCTACTCGGCCACCAAGGCCGACCAGGCCCACCAGGTGCGACTGCTGGCGGCCGAGCTGGGCGAGCACCAGGTCCGCGTCAACGGGGTGAACCCCGACGGCGTCGTCCAGGGCTCGGGCATCTTCGCCTCCGGCTGGGGCGCGAACCGGGCGAAGACCTACGGCATCGAGGAGAAGGACCTGGGCAAGTTCTACGCCCAGCGCACCATCCTCAAGCGCGAGGTGCTGCCCTCGACGGTGGCCAATGCGGTCTTCGCGCTGGTCGGCGGCGAGCTCACCCACACCACCGGCCTGCACGTCCCGGTCGACGCCGGCGTCGCCGCGGCCTTCCTGCGCTGACCGGAGGAGATGAGCATGGCGACGGCATCGACGACGGGTTCGACGGCAGGACCGACGACGACGCATGCGGCCGTGGACCTCGGCGCCTCCAGCGGGCGCGTGGTCCTGGGCCGGATCGGGCCCGACACGCTGGAGCTGACCGAGGCCGCACGCTTCTCCAACGGCCCGGTGCACCTGCCCGACGGGCTGCACTGGAACCTCGTCGGCCTCTATGAGCAGGCGCTGGCCGGACTCGGCGAGGCCGTGCGGGCCACGGCCGACGACGGCGGCATCGCCTCGGTCGGCATCGACTCCTGGGCGGTGGACTACGGGCTGCTGACCGGCGGGAGCCCCGGCGCCGGAGGCCCCGCGGGGGCGCCGTCGCTGCTGGGCACGCCGTTCCACTACCGCGACGAGCGCACCGCCGCCGGTGTGGAGGCGGTGCACGCCCAGGTGCCCTTCGCCTCGCTGCATGCCCGCAACGGGCTGCAGTTCCTCCCGTTCAACACGCTCTACCAGCTGGCCGCCGAGCCGCTGCTGACCGGGCCCGCGGCCGCCGCCGTCGAGCAGCTGCTTCTGGTGCCGGATCTGCTCGGCCACTGGCTGACCGGCCGTTCGGCGGCCGAGGCGACCAACGCCTCCACCACCGGGCTGGTCCATGTGGCCACCGGCGACTGGGACGACGAGCTCCTCGAGCAGCTCGGCCTGCCGCGGGCGATCTTCCCTGAGATCGCCGCCCCGGGAACGGCTCTGGGCGAGACCCGCGAGGAGCTCGCGCCCTTCCTGTCCGGGCAGCGGCTGCCGGTGACGCTGGTCGGCTCGCACGACACCGCCTCTGCCGTCGTCGGCACGCCGCTCTCGTCGGAGAAGGCGGCCTACATCTCCTGCGGCACCTGGGGACTGGTCGGCCTGGAGCTCGACGAGGCGGTGGTCAGCGCGGAGAGCCGCGCGGCGAACTTCACCAACGAGGGCGGCGTCGACGGCACCTTCCGATTCCTCACCAACGTCATGGGCACCTGGCTCCTCTCCGAGACGCTGCGCACCTGGGAGCGCGAGACGGCGGAAGCGCAGGACCTGCCGCAGCTGCTGGCCGCCGCGGCGGAGGTCGACGCCGGCGAGGTCGTCGTCTTCGACGTCCAGGACGAGCGGTTCGTCGCCCCCGGGGACATGCCCGCGCGGATCGGCGCCTGGTGCACTGAACACGACCGCCCGGTCCCGGCCTCGAAGCCGGCGCTGGTGCGCAGCATCGTCGAGTCGATCGCCGCGCGCTTCGCCGCCGCCCTCGACGACGCGGCCCGGCTGGCGAACCGCGAGGTCGAGGTGGTGCACATGGTCGGCGGCGGCTCGCTGAACGCGCTGCTCTGCCAGGCCACCGCCGACCGCTCCGGCCGCGACGTCGTCGCCGGTCCGGTGGAGGCCACCGCCATCGGCAACCTGCTCATCCAGGCGCGCACCGCCGGCACGCTCTCGGGTTCGCTGGCCGAGCTGCGCGAGCTCGTCCGTCGGACCCATCAGCCCACGCGGTATCGTCCTCGCAGCTGAGTCGTCCGATGCGATCCCCGGCCGGCGCGCGCTCCCGCGCGTCGGCTCCCAGCCCTCGCCGACCGGAACGGCCCGGTCGGCGCCGTCGAAGGAGAACACCATGGTGGAACGTCGACTGCCGGATCCCCGCGAGCTCGCGGAGCTGATGCAGTTCAAGAAGCCGGACCTCAACGCGAAGCGGCGCCGGCTGAACTCCGCGCTGACCATCGAGGATCTGCGCACCATCGCCAAGCGCCGCACCCCGCGGGCGGCCTTCGACTACACCGACGGCGCCGCCGAGGGCGAGCTCTCCATCCACCGGGCGCGGCAGGGCTTCCAGGACGTGGAGTTCCACCCCGCGATCCTGCGCGACGTCTCCGAGGTCGACACCTCGGTGGAGATCTTCGGCGGGCCCTCCGCCCAGCCCTTCGGCATCGCGCCGACCGGATTCACCCGGCTGATGCAGACCGAGGGCGAGACCGCCGGCGCCTCGGCGGCCGGGGACGCGGGGATCCCCTTCGCGCTCTCCACGCTGGGCACCACCTCCATCGAGGACGTGCAGCAGGCCAACCCGCACGGGCGGAACTGGTTCCAGCTCTACGTGATGCGCCAGCGCGAGATCTCCTACCAGCTGGTGGAGCGGGCGGCGGCGGCCGGCTTCGACACGCTGTTCTTCACCGTGGACACCCCGGTGGCCGGCGCCCGGCTGCGCGACACCCGCAACGGCTTCTCCATCCCGCCGCAGCTGAGCCTGCGCACTGTGGTCGACGCGATCCCGCGGCCCTGGTGGTGGTTCGACTTCCTGACCACTCCGCCGCTGGAGTTCGCCTCGCTGACGTCGACCGGCGGCACCGTCGGCGAGCTGCTGAACTCGGCGATGGACCCCTCGATCTCCTTCGACGACCTGACGATCATCCGCGAGCTGTTCCCCGGGACGATCGTGGTCAAGGGCGTGCAGACCGTGGAGGACGCGAAGACGCTGGCCGATCTCGGCGTCGACGGCGTGGTGCTCTCCAACCACGGCGGCCGCCAGCTGGACCGCGCGCCGGTGCCGTTCCACCTGCTGCCCGAGGTCGTCCGCGAAGTCGGCGACGACCTCGAAGTCACCATGGACACCGGCATCATGCACGGCGCCGACGTCGTCGCCGCGCTGGCGATGGGCGCGAAGTTCACCTTCATCGGCCGGGCCTACCTCTACGGGCTGATGGCCGGCGGCCGGGCCGGCGTCGACCGCACCATCGAGATCCTCTCCACCCAGGTGGAGCGGACGATGAAGCTGCTCGAGGTGACATCCGTCGACGAGCTGGGCCCGGAGCATGTCACCCAGCTGCAGCGTACCGCTCCGCGCGAACTGCGCGGCGCGGCGTCGCTCGACCCGCGCTGAGCGGGCGCGCCGTCATCGGCGGCCATCCCCGTCGTCGCCCGGCGGGCGCAGGGCTCCGAAGTTCCCCGAGCCTTCGCAGAATCACCGCGCTGTAGCGCGGTGATCCTGCGAGAACTCGGGGATCTCGGCGGGGCAGGGGCTGAGAGCGCCGGAGGTCAGCTGCGCCGCTTGCGCAGCTCCTCGACCATCTGCGGCACGACCTCGAAGAGATCCCCGACGACGCCGAAGTCCGCGATCTCGAAGACCGGGGCGTCCTCGTCCTTGTTGATCGCCACGATGGTCTGCGCGGTCTGCATGCCGGCGCGCTGCTGGATCGCCCCGGAGATGCCGACAGAGAGGTAGAGCTGCGGGGAGACGGTCACCCCGGTCTGGCCGATCTGCGCGGCGTGGTCGATCCAGCCGGCGTCGGTGGCCGCGCGGGAGGCGCCGAGCGCCGCGCCGAGCTCGTCGGCGAGCTCCTCCAGCGGGCCGAAATCGCCGTCCAGGCCGCGGCCGCCGGCGACCACGCACCGCGCCTCGGTGAGCGAGGGACGGTCGGAGGCCTCCAGCGGAGTGCGCTCCAGGACCCGCAGATCCTCGGCCGCGGCCGGGGTGACCGGCAGCGTGACGATCTCCGGCGCCCCGCCGGGAACGAGGTAGGGCTCCGTCGAGTTCGGCTTCAGCGTCGCGATCAGCGGCCGGCCCTCGGCCACGCGGGCGGTGGTCGTGTAGGAGCCGGCCAGCACGGACTTGGTGATGCGCAGGTCGTGGGAGAGTCCGACGCCGTCGGTGATCAGCCCGGTGTCCAGCCGTACTGCCAGCCGCGCCAGCGCGTCCGTGGTGTCGGCGGTGTTACGCGCCAGCACCGCATGGGCTCGGGTCTCCTGCACGGCGGTCTCCAGCAGGTCGATCACCGCCGGATCCGGGGCGTGGATCTCGCCCTCACCGGTGTAGAGGGTGTGCACGCCCTCCAGCGCCAGCGCATGCACCGCGTCGGAGGTGGTGGAGCCGGTGACGACCTGCACCTCGCCGACGGCGTCGGCCAGGGTGATCAGCTCCTGCTGGGCGGTGGTCAGCTCGGCGCCGACCGATTCGAAGTAGACCAGGACAGCACTCACAGCACACGCTCCTTCTGCAGGAAGTCGACGATCTGCACGCCGGCGTCGCCTTCATCGGTGATCACCGTGCCGCCGTGCCGCGGCGGGCGCGGCTCGGCGGTGAGCACCTGGGCGCGCGGCTTCACCGACGTCGGGCCGATGCCGACGCTCGTCAGGCTCAGCTCCGTCATCGGCTTCTTCTTCGCGGCCATGATCGCCTTGAAGTTGGGATAGCGGGGGTCGTTGGCCTGGTCGGTCACCGAGACCACTGCCGGCAGCGCCGCGGAGACCGTCTGCTGCTCGACGGTGGCGGTGCGGGTGACGACCAGCCGGCCCTCGGCGAGCTCCACCGAGGTCGCCTGGGAGAGCAGGTGCACACCCAGACGCTCGGCCAGCTGGGCCGGCACTGCCCCGGACTCGCCGTCCTCGGAGGCCATGCCGGTGACCACCAGCAGCTCGCCGTCGAGCTCGGACACCTCCTGGACGCGCTCGATCGCGGCGCGCAGCGCGGTCGAGGTCGCGGAGATGTCGGCACCGGCCAGCGCGTCGTCGGACAGCACGAAGGCGTCGTCGGCGCCGATCTGCAGCGCCTTCTTCGCCGCGGCGGCGGCACCGGCGGGGCCCATGGTCAGGGCGGTCACCCGGACCTCACGGTCCTCGGCGGCCTCCTTGATCCGCAGCGCCGCCTCCAGCGGATGCTCGTCCAGTTCTCCGAGGATCCCCTCGGAGCGGTCGATATGCCGCTCCTCGGTGAACCGGCGCTCGAGCTGAGCATCCGGCACCCACTTCACCAGGGTGATGATGTGCAGGGGGGTTCCAGCTGCCGCGTCTGGCATGGGGCTGACCTCGCCTCGCTCTCGACTGTCCACGGGTCTTCGTCGCCGCGGTGCGGAACCGACGGCGGTCATCCCCGCCATCCTGCCACGGATCCGTGGTCGGAGTCACCGCAGGTGTCGTTCTTGACGCGCGGCATGACGGGGAAGCGGCGGGACGTGGGACGCGAGCGGGGCGTCCGGTGCCGGCGCGCCCGCGGCGGCTCAGTCCTCCGGGGCCGGTCCCGGCAGGCACGGCGAGCACGCCCTGCAGCAGCAGCGCGATGATCGTCAGCTGCGCCGCCGCGCGCGCCAGGGCGAGGAACGGCAGCAGGCCGAGCCGCACGCCGGCGCGGCGCAGCAGCACCACCATGAGCATCGCCAGCACGGCGAGCCCGGCGGCGTGCTGGACTCAGTCCAGCGGCGTCCCGGCGTAGCCTGGGCCATGCACCTCGGCCCGGACCGCCTCCCGGGCTCCGTCCGACCGGAGGGAAACTGATGTCGACGCCGCCCGCCGCACCCTGTGCCTTCACCCTCGGCCCCTCGCTGCTGTTCTGCCCGGGGTCGATGCCGGAGCGCTTCGGCAAGGCCGCCGCCCGGGCCGACGCGGTGATCATCGACCTCGAGGACGCCGTGGCCGCCGTCGACAAGCCGGCCGCGCGGATCGACGTCGCCCGGGCGCTCGACGTCGGCGCCGCGGCCGGGGCGGCGGAGCACGACTCCGAGCCGGCGCTGGATCCGGCGACGACGCTGGTGCGGCTCAACGCCGGCGACCCCGAGGAGCTCGAAGCGGATCTGCAGGCCCTCGACGACGCCGGGGTGCGTCACGTCGTCGTCCCCAAGGCCGCCGACGTCGCCGTCCTCGACCGACTGCATGCGGCGATGCCGCAGGCCGGGCTGATCCCGCAGATCGAACGGCCCGACGGCGTGCTGGCCGCTTCCGCGCTGGCCGCCCATCCCGCCGTCGAGGCGCTCTTCTGGGGCACGGAGGACATGACGGCGGCCCTGGGCGGGACGACCTCGCGGGCCCCCGACGGCGCGCTGCGCGGGGCGCTGCAGCATATCCGCCACATCGTGCTGATCACTGCGGCGGCGCACGGCATCGCCGCCGTCGACGCGACCTCCACCGAGCTGCGCTCGCGGCCGCGGCTGGCCGCCGACGCCGAGGAGGCCTGGGCCAGCGGATTCGCCGCGAAGGCCTGCATCCACCCCGACCAGGTCGAGCCGATCCGGCGGGCGTACATGCCCGCGCCGGCCGACGTCGAGCGGGCGAAGGCGCTGCTCGCCGCGGTGCCGTCCGAGCCGGCGGCGTTCCGCTTCCGCGGCGAGATGGTCGACGCCCCGGTGGTCGCCCAGGCGCGGCGCGTGCTGGCCCGCTACGACGCCGGCCGTGAGCACCACGAGGGCCGCGGGCGCCGCCGGCGCGACTCCGACGAGGCGGAGTGATCGGGAGTGAGAGAATCGACGACGGCGTCGTCGCGCCGTCGCCTCCCGCCCGCCGGCGGGGGAGTGCGGCGGTCGGCGCCGTGCCTGCCCGGTCGACCGGGTGCATGCCCAGATCCGCCTGAGCCCGACGTCTGTGAAAGGACCTGAGATGTTCCCCGGCTTCTACGAGGAGATCCACGAGGAGTTCCGCGAGGTGGTGCGCGAGTTCGTCGCCCGCGAGGTGACCCCGCACTACAAGCAGTGGGACGCCGCCCACCTGATGGACCGCGCGGTCTGGGAGGCCGCCGCGGAGAACGGCCTGCTGGGGCTGGCCGTCGAGGAGGACCACGGCGGCATGGGGCTGACCGACTACCGGTTCCGGATGATCCTCGACGAGGAGCTCGCCCGCGCCGACGCGCTGGGGCTGGCCCTCGCGCTGCATCTGCACGACGACTGGGTGCTGCCGGCGCTGCGTCGCTTCGGCACCGCTGAGCAGCAGCAGACCTGGCTGCCGCGGTTCCTGGACTCGAGCTTCATCGCCTCGGTGGCATTCACCGAGCCCGGCGCCGGCTCCGACCTGCGCGGGGTGCGCACCAAGGCGGTCCGCCAGGACGACGGCTCCTGGCTGCTGACCGGGCAGAAGACGTTCATCGGCAACGCCGTCTCCGGCGACGGCGCGCTGGTGCTGGCCCGCACCGACGGCTCGGACGTGAAGCGGCGCGGGGGCGCCGAGTCCTTCAGCCTCTTCCTGGTAGAGAAGGAGGAGAACCCCGGGTACCAGGTCGGCTCGCAGCTGGAGAAGATGGGGCTGAAGGCCTCCGACACCGCCGAACTGTTCTTCTCCGAGGCCCGGGTGCCGGCCGAGAACCTCATCGGCGGCGAGGGTCGCGGGCTGGAGATCGCCAAGGAGATCCTGCCGCAGGGTCGGCTGGCCGTCGCCGCCGGGGCCGCCGCCGTCGCCGAGGCCGCACTGGGGCAGACAGTGGACTACGTGCGTCAGCGCACCGCCTTCGACCAGCCGGTCGCCGAGTTCCAGAACACCCGCTTCCAGCTGGCCGAGCTGCAGGTCGAGCTCGAGGCCGTCCAGCGGTGTCTGGCCGCGACGGTGGAGGCCTTCGACGCCGGGGAGCTGGACGTCGTCGGCGCCTCGAAGGCGAAGCTGTTCATCGGCGAGCGGGCGAAGTCGATGCTCGACACCTGCCTGCAGCTGCACGGCGGCTACGGCTACATCCTGGAGTACCCGGTCGCCCAGGCCTACCTGGCGGTGCGGCTGATGACGATCTTCGGCGGCACCAGCGAGATCCTGCGCGAGACGATCGGCGCGGACCTGCTGCGCGACTGAGCGGGCCCTGCATCCGGTCGCCCGGGCAGGGCGGCTCGCCCCGTCGTCGAGATGCGGCAGGTGCGTGTGTCAGGCGGCCCCCTCTTGTGAGAGTGATCCATCACACATAGAGTGTCCGGACATCAGGGCATACGGACACATTCAGGAGGGGCCATGCCGCTGAGCCGGCGTTCATTTCTCGGGGTCGGCAGCGCCGCGGCGCTCGGAGCCGCGGCCGTCACCGGGCAGGGGCCGGCCTGGGCTCGCCCGCAGGCGTACGAGCCGCTGCCGGAGACGGACCTGGGCGACGAGACGATCGACGCCGAATTCCTGGAGGATCTGGCCGGACGGAACGACGCTGCTCTGCTCGCCGGCGCGGGCGCGGTGCAGGACTACCTCTCCGGCGGTCCCGCTGCCCGCTGGTGCGTGGTCGAGGCCAAGAAGCTCGTCGCTGCCTACTCCGGGCGCCATTCCGCGCATCATCGTGACGCCGAGATCGCCGCTCGGGCTGACGAGCTCCTCGCCCACGTGCAGGATCTTCAGACCGAGGTGGGGCTCTTCGACGCCGGGAATAACCTGGAGTCGCCGCCGGACTCCTGCTTCTCGCTCACCGATCTGGTCATCATCCGGATGCTGATCGACGCCGAGGAGGGTGACGGCCTGGACGCCGTCACGACTCGCCTGGACGAGCTGGTGCCCTCCGTGGCGCGCGCCGTCGTCGAGGTCCATGGCGGAGGGGTGCACACCGCGAACCATCGCTGGGAGGTCGCCGGCGCGTTGCTGGCGGTGAACGCCCACTGGCCCGACGAGGCGCTGGTGACCCGCGCCGAGGAATGGCTGGCCGAGGGCATCGATGTCTTCGACGACGGTCAGTACTCCGAACGGTCGGCCCAGTACGCCTCTGAAGTGGTGAACCCCTCGCTGCTCCGCATCGCCGAGCACACCCAGGACGGAGGCCTGCTCGAGCTCGTGCGGGGGAACCTCCGCGTCACCCAGGACATCACCGACGACGACGGTACGGTCCAGACCGTCCAGTCGCGGCGCCAGGACCAGTGGCGGCGGCGGAACGACTCGCGATACGTGCTGCAGCTGCGCGAATTCGCGATCCGCGACGACGACGCCGCCTTCGCTCGCCGGGCCGAGGAGATCCTCGACGAGAAGCACGAATGGATCGGCGAGATCTACGCCGACGTCCTGGCGCGACCGGCGTTGGCGCGGCGGCTCCCCGAGGGATCCCCGCATGAGGTGCCGGATCGGGTCGATCTGCTCGAGTCTTCGGGACTGCTGCGCCTTCAAACCGGCGGCGGCACGCTGACGTGCTTCGCGGGCAGCGACCACCCGGAGTTCGGGCGTACTGCCTCCGGTCTGTCGACCAATCCGACCTTCCTGCAGTATCGGCGCGGCGCGATCGAGCTGAGTTCGGTACGGATCGCCCCACGGTTCTTCTCCATGGGACCGCTGCGTCCGCACGAGCTCACCGAGCACCGAGGCACAGTGCAGATGCAGGCCGCGCACTCGACCGGCTACCACCGGCCGTTGCGAGGGCGGTCCAGAATCCGGCAGGACGGGGTGTACGACCTCGAGGATGACGGGCGGTTCTACTCGGCGATGAGTTTCAGCGATCGGAAACTCGCCGAGGTCCGCTTTGACGCCTCGCTGGCGGTCACGCCAGAGGGACCGGGATGGAGCCTGCAGGTGGAGGCGGAGTCCCCGTCTGCGGTGACCGTGCTGCAGCTGGTCTTCGCCGGCGACGGCGAGCTGACCTTCGACGGAGACCATTCCGACGCCCAGAACCCGCCACCTGAGGCGACGGCGGCACAGGTGCTGCGGTCGGGAGGGGCCCGATGGAGCGCGGGCGGAGAGTCCCTCGCGCTGAGTTTCGAGGGCGTCGACGCCGAGGCTCGCGACGTCGCCCTGGACAGCGGGGAGGAGTACTCCTACCTGGGCGGCCAGATGCCGACGTCGGAGGGCACCGTGCTGCTGGTGCCGTTCCGGGCGCCGGGCACATTCACGATGCGGGTCGCCGTGGGCTGACCTTCTCCCGGCAACTGCAAAGATCGAGCTGCGGCTCCGCGCGGCACCTGCCCGCCGACACGCCGTGTCGCGGGGCGAGATGCGGCGCGGAGCCGCCGCTCGATGTCCGGGGAAGGGCTCAGGCGCGGGCGACCTCGTCCGGGGCCTCGAAGCGCAGGATCGCGGCGATGCCGCCGGGTAGCTCCTTCTCGGCGACGGCGGCGTCGGCGTCGATCCGGGCGCAGGCGGCGAGCACCGCGCCCTCGCCGTCGACCACGCCGTCGCGGGTCAGCAGCAGCGTGTCCACCGCGCCCATCTCCGCGGCCAGGCGCACGGCGTCCACGCCCTCGGCGACGTGGTTGCGGGCCTTCGCCTCCTCGAACTTCCCGGTCCAGTCCTGAGCGTCCTCGGCGCTGAGCCCCGCGACGATCTCGCGGAGGTCCTGCTCCAGGGCCTCCTCGGCGCCGGCGTCGTCGGTGCCGCCGTGCTCGGCGATGTGGGTGATCTCCGCCAGCGCGGTCGGCAGCTCGTCGTTCAGCGCCGTGCGTCCCTGGATCCCGCCGGCCAGCACCACGGCGTCGGGCTTCCACCGGCGCGCCAGGCGGTCCACCCGCTCGGCGATGCCGCGGGCGTTCTGCTTGACCACCTCGTCGGCCCGGCGCTGGATCTCCAGGTGGGAGTAGGCGCCTTCGCGCGGCTTGTGCACCGAGCCGCGGCCCGGGCCCTCGACGTCGACCTCGGCCTCGGCGTCGGCGTGGAGGCCCTCGGAGACCAGGGTGCGGCGCACGGTGGCCTGCTCCTGGTCCACGACGACGACCAGCAGCCGTGCCGAGGTGGCGCGCTCGCGGACATAGGCGCCGAGCTCGGGGACGGGGGAGACATGGGCGGCGTCGCCGGCGCCCAGCGCGGCGTCCCAGGCCTCGTCGAGGAGCACCGTCTCGGCGTCGGCGACCAGCACGCGGCCGTCGGTCTGGACCTCGGTGAGGTCCTCGCCGTCGCCCAGCAGGGCCTGCTGCATGGCGTCCAGGGCGGCCTCGGGGGCGCCCTGGTCCGCCAGCCGGCGGCGCAGGTCGTCCCAGCGGAGCCGGACCTGGTGGTCGGCGTCCTCGGCCGGCGAGCGGGCCTCGAGATAGATCGTGGAGTACGGTGCGGTCTTCTCGGACAGCGACTTCAGCGGAGCCAGATGCATCGACGGAACCTCCTCGGTTCGATGATCGTCATGACGGTCCCGGCGGGCCCTCCTCGGGCGGGCCCGCCCCGTCGTTCTCCGAGACAATCACGGGTGCCAGCACGGCGTCCAGCGGTCGGGTTCGGGACGTCGGACGCCCTCAGAACTCCTCGTAGACCGCCGGGTCCTGGTCGTTCGTCCGCCCGTCGGGGCGGGCCAGCCCGCTGATCTCGGCGATCTCCGCGTCGCTCAGCGCCACCTGCGGCGCCTCGAGGTTCTTCCGCCGCCGCTCGGCCGAGGAGGCCTTCGGCAGCGGCAGCGCGCCCAGCGCCACGTGCCAGGAGAGGATGACCTCGCCGACGCCGACGTCGTGGGCCTCGGCGATGCGCACCAGCACCGGGTCGGTGAGCATCTCATTGGCCCGGCCCAGCGGGCTCCACGCCTCGGTGATGATGCCGTGCTCGGCGTCGTAGGCGCGCTGCGCGGCCTGCGGGAAATAGGGGTGCATCTCGATCTGGTTCACCGCCGGGGTCACACCCGTCTCGGCGATGAGCCGGTCGATGTGCTCGGGCAGGAAGTTGGAGACGCCGATGTGCCGGACCAGGCCGCGCTCCCGGGCCTCGACGAGCGCCTGCCAGGCCTCGACGTAGAGGTCCTGGGAGGGGTTCGGCCAGTGGATGAGGATCAGGTCCAGGTGGTCCAGCCCGGTGCGCAGCACCGACTCCTCGATCGCCGGCACCGCCTTGGCGTGCGCGTGGTGGCGGCCGGGCAGCTTGGAGGTCACGGTGACCTCCTCGCGGGCGACGTCCGAGCGCCGCACGGCCTCGCCGACTGCGCCCTCGTTCTCGTAGTTGAACGCCGAGTCCAGCAGGCGGTACCCGCCGTCGAGCGCCTCGGCCATGGTCTGCGCGCCGGCGAGACCGTTGAGCTTATAGGTGCCGAAGCCGACGTCGGGCAGGGTGAGGCCGTCGTGCGAGGTGAAGCTCATCTCTCCTCCTGGAGTCTGGAATCTGGGATCTCGGGGAATCGTGGGGCGGGGTCGACGCGCGGGGGCGGGTCAGGTCAGCCGCAGGCCGCGGTGCCGGTTCAGCGCCGCGTGGACCTCCTGGCGCCGCGGCCGCGCCATCGCGCCGGGGTGCCCGCGGTGCGGAGACAGCGTGTCCAGTCCTTCGGCGTCGATCCGCGCGCACAGCGTCTCGATCAGCTCGACGACGTCGCGGCGGCCGTCGGCCATCTCGTCCAGCCGGTCCAGCGCATGGGCCAGCGCGGCGGTCTGCGCCGGGTCCACCAGCTGCGAGACCGCGGCGAGGTCGACTGTCGTGCGGTCCTGCTGGATCGCGGTGCGCCCACGGGCCTTGGCCGGTTTGCCGCGGCCCGAGCGCAGCGAGGACGGCTGCGGCACGCGGCGACGCCCGCCGGCGAACACCGGGCCGGCCGTCGTCGGGCCCTCGGGGTGTTCGGCCAGCGCGCGGGCCTCGGCGGTCGCGTCCCGGGCGAGGTAGGAGTCCAGGGCGATGACCTGGTCGGCGACGTCGAAGAAGGCGCCGGAGCCGCCGGCGACCAGCACAGTGGAGACGCCGCGCTCGGCGTGCAGCGGGCGGATGCGGTCCACGAACGGAGTGATCGGCTCGCGGTCGGCGGGGATCAGCGCGCGCATGCGCTCGTCGCGGATCATGAAGTTCGTCGCCGAGGTGTCCTCGTCGATGAGCAGCGTCTTCGCGCCGGCCTCCACCGCCTCGGCCAGCCCGGCCGCCTGCGAGGTCGAGCCGCTGGCGTTGGTCGTGGAGAAGTCGCGGGTGTCGGAGCCCGAGGGCAGATCGCCGATGAACGGCGAGATGTCCACTCCGGTCGCCGCGCGGCCGTCCTCGGCGCGGATCGCGGTCGCATCGTCCCGGGTGAGCACCCATTCGCGGCCGTCGCCGGCGATATGCGGATGGATGCCCCGCTCGACGGCGCGCAGCAGCGTGGACTTGCCGTGGTAGCCGCCGCCGACGATCACCGTCACGCCCTCCGGGATGCCCATGCCGGTCACCGTGCTCCCGCTGGGCAGCTCGAAGGTCACGCGCAGCGACTCCGGGGAGCTGAAGGGCACGGCGTCGGCGGCGTCCATGGGCAGGTCCGAGTCGCCGGAGCGGCGCGGCAGGATCGCCCCGTCGCCGACGACGGCGACCAGGCCGGCCTCGGCGAGCCGCCCGCGCAGATGCAGCTGGTCGCGGTGCAGGGTCACGTGGGCACGCAGCGTCGCGGCGTCGAGGGCGTCGTGGTGCAGCGCCTCCTCGGCGAGGCGCGGCAGCACCTCGGTGAGCAGCGTCGCGGCGTCGCGGCCGCGGATGCGGCGTCCGGCGGCCGGCAGCGCCACATGCAGCCGGGCCTCGACGTGGGTCTCGCCGATGACCACGCTGGTGCGTTCGAGCACCTCCTGGCCGGGCCGATTGATGCTCACCTCGCCGGCGTCGCGACCGTCGGGGCCGTGCCGGCGGGCGGCCTCGGCGGCCCGGCGGGTCAGGAAGTCGGCGACGGCGGTGCGCCCGGCGGCGGTGTCGACCAGGTCGGCGGGCAGGTCGGCGGTCTCGCGCGGGACCAGCAGCCGCATCAGCGACGGCGGCGCGTAGGGGTCGACCTGGACGTGGTCGACGGCCAGCGTCGCCGGGCCCAGGTCATGCCGGCCGCGCAGCTGCTTGTAGGAGGCATAGCCGCGGCCGTCGAGGGATTCCAGCGTGCGCCGCAGCGAGCGGGGGTCCGCCATGCGTGGTCACCTTCCGGGTCGGTGCCGGGTCGCTCCCGACTCTATCCGGCCGGGCGCTCGCGGGACATGCTCGATGGTCCTGCGGGGCGTGTCAGGTCCGCGGGCGTCGAGTGGTCACGTGTGACGGGATCTCCGCCTGGATTCCGCCGTATCGCGGGACAGATGTCGTCACACGTGACCGCTCGATGCGGCCGGGGTCGCGCCGAGCCGGCGGTGCGGTCGCGGCCGGTCACTCCGCCGAGGCCGGCGAGCTCACGGCGCGCCAGGTGGTCACCAGCTGACTGAACTCGGTGACCTGGACCAGCACGTGCTCGCGGGCGGCGTCCTCGGCGGTGCCGGCGTCGCCGGCGCGCACGGCGGCGGCGATGGTGCGGTGCTCGGCCAGCGAACGGCGCATCCGGTCCGGCACGCGCAGCTGCAGCCGCCGGTAGGGCTGCAACGTGCGCTTGAGCTGGTGGACCTGCTGGCGGAGGTGCTCGTTGCCGCAGGAGTCGTAGATCGTGGCGTGGAAGCGGGCGTTGGCGTAGTAGTAGCCGTCGGCGTCGCCGGCCTCGGCGTGCCGGGCGCATTCGGCCACCGCCTCGTCGAGGGCGGCGAGCTCCGCGATCCCGATGCGGCGGGCGGCCAGGCGGGCGGCCATGCCCTCGAGCTCGGCCATGACCTCGAAGCGCTCGGCGAGCTCGGAGAGGCCCAGCTCGGTGACGTAGGTGCCCTGCTTGGGCCGGATCCGGACGAGTCCCGAACGCTCCAGGGCCTGCAGCGCCTCGCGCACCGGGGTGCGCGAGCAGCCGAACTCCTCCTCGAGCCGGGTCGGGTCCAGGCGCTCGCCGGGGCGGTGCCGCCCGTCGACGATCGCGTTCTCCAGCGCGTCGCGGACGCGCTGCGACTCCGGGATCCGTGCCATGTCCACCTCCGCGGCTCAGCGTAGTCGACCGCTCCGTCCGCTCCGGGGTGTGGTGCGCATCACCTGCGGTGCGGTACAGTGCGTTGTTATATACATCACGATAGCTGATGTACATGACATGACGGATCCGACCGTCGCGACGCATGAGGAGGGACGATGGCACGACAGGACGGCTGGCTGCTGGCCGACCTCTTCCGCATCCTGCGGCGGCGCCGCGGCGGCGCGGCGGATCCCCGCCCGGAGGACCCGGAGCCGCTGGAGGAGCTGCTCGCCGCCTGCGAGGCGCTGATGGGTGAGGTCGGGGAGGCCTCCCGGCGCGCCGTCGCCGCCCGGGCGCTGGCGGCGTACCGCCGGCTGGACGACGCGGCGAAGCGCACGTTCCTCCACCACCTCCTGGAGGACTACGACGTCGATCCGACGGCGGTGCGCACCGCATACCAGCAGTGGGAGGCCGCCGACGGCGAGGAGCGGCGCCACGCGCTGCCGGAGCTCTTCGACGCCGTCGAACCTCCCCGCCAGCAGCTGCTGCGCCGGTTGAACCACGCCCCGCACGCCACGACGGCGCTGGTGGAGATGCGCGCGGATCTGCTGCGGCTGATGCGCGAGCATCCGGCGCTGCGGCCGCTGGATCACGACTTCCACCACCTGCTGGTCTCCTGGTTCAACCGCGGCTTCCTGCGCATGGAGGAGATCACCTGGGATTCGCCCCGCGAGCTCCACCAGCATCTGCTGCGCAGCGAGAAGGTCCACCCGATGGCCGACCGGACGGAGCTGCGGCGTCGGCTGCAGCCCAAGGACCGGCGCTGCTTCGCCTTCTTCCACCCCGCCACCGGCGAGGTGCCGCTGATCTTCGTCGAGGTCGCCCTGGTCCGCGGCATCCCGCGGGAGGTCGGGCCGCTGCTCGAGCCGGGGCCGGCGCTGAGCCCGTCGAAGGCCGACACGGCGGCGCTGTATTCGATCAACACCGCGATGGCCGGCCTGGCCGGGATCTCCTTCGGCAGCCTGCTGATCAAGCAGGTCATCGAGGAGGTCGGTCAGCAGCTCCCCCATCTGGAGCACTTCGTCACGCTCTCGCCGATCCCCGGATTCCGCCGCTGGCTGGAGCGCCGGGAGGATCCCGAGCTGCTGCGGCTGGCCATCGACCTGGGCGGATCCGTCGCGACGTCGGGCCCGTCCGGTGCGCATGACGGCGCTGACCAGGGAGGCGAGTCTGTAGGACCGGAGGGGCCCGAGCAGTCCGCGGAGACTGCGGCGCTGCGCGACCGGCTGCTGCCGGTGCTGGCCCGCTACATCACCGAGGAGCGTCGCGACGACGGCCGCCCGGTCGACCCGGTCGCCCGCTTCCATCTGGGCAACGGCGCGGCCGCCTGGCAGCTGCACTGGCCGGCCGACCACTCGGCGTCGGGGCTCGAGCAGTCCTACGGCGCGATGATCACCTACCGCTACGACCCGGCGGCCCTCGAGCGCCGCCATGAAGACTTCGCCCGGCGTCGGACCGTCGCCGTCGAGGGCCCGCTGCTCGAGCAGGCCGGCCGCCCCGACCCCGACGACGCCGGCACCCCTGACCACGACACGAGAGGACCCGCCGCCATGGCCGCGACCGTCACCCCGATCCACCGCTCCTTCGATGCCCAGGTCGCCCGCCGCCCGGAGCATACGCTGTTCCACCTGCCCGACGGGGCCGCGATCAGCTACGGCGCCTTCGAGCACACCGTCCGCCGGGTCGCCGCGACGCTGCTGGCCGACGGCGTCGAGCGTGGCGACCGGGTGGCCGCCCAGGTGCCGAAGTCTCCCGAGGCGCTGGCGCTGTATCTGGCGACGCTGCGCGTCGGCGGGGTCTATCTGCCGCTGAACACCGCCTACACCGGTGCAGAGATGGACTACTTCCTCGACGACGCCGCGCCGCGGGTGCTGGTCTGCGCCCCGGACCGCGCCGCGGAGCACGCCGAGCGCACCGCGGGAGGGGCGGGGGAGCCGGGCCTCGTCGTCGAGACTCTCGACGCCTCCGGCGGCGGCAGCCTGCTGGCCGGCGAGGAGACCAGCGAGGTCTCGGCCGAGGTCGCCGAGGACGAGCCCGCCGCGATCCTCTACACCTCCGGGACCACCGGCCGGTCCAAGGGGGCGGTGCTCACCCACGGCAACCTCGCCTCCAACTGTGCCGCGCTGCTGGAGGCCTGGCAGTTCACCGCCGAGGACCGGCTGATCCACGCGCTGCCGATCTTCCACATCCACGGGCTCTTCGTCGCGGCGAACATGACGCTGGTCGCCGGGGCCGCCATGGACTGGCTGCCCGGCTTCGACGCCGACGCGATCCTCGAACGGCTTCCCGCGGCCACAGTGCTGATGGGGGTGCCGACCTTCTACACCCGGCTGCTCGCCGACGAGCGGTTCACCGCCGAGGCCTGCGCCTCGATGCGGCTGTTCGTCTCCGGCTCGGCGCCGCTGCTCGCCGCCGACCACGAAGCCTTCTCCGAGCGCACCGGCCACGCCATCCTGGAGCGCTACGGGATGACCGAGACCGGGATGAACACCACCAACCCCTACGACGGGGCCCGCCGTCCCGGCACTGTCGGGGTGCCCTTCCCCGGGGTCGAGATCCGCGTGACGGACCGGGAGAGCGGCGAGCCCCTGCCGGACGGCGAGGTCGGGCTCGTCGAGGTCCGCGGCCCCAACGTCTTCGCCGGCTACTGGCGGATGCCGGAGAAGACCGCCGCGGAGTTCCGCGAGGACGGCTTCTTCATCACCGGCGACCTGGGGCGCATCGACGAGCAGGGCTCGCTGACCATCGTCGGCCGGGACAAGGACATGGTCATCTCCGGCGGCTACAACGTGTATCCGAAGGAGATCGAGGAGCTGGTCGACGCCCAGCCGGACGTCGCCGAGTCGGCGGTGATCGGGGTGCCGCATCCGGACTTCGGCGAGACCGTCGTCGCCGTCGTCGTGCCCGCCGCGGACGGGAGCCCGAGCGAGGCGAGCGTGGTCGGCGCCCTGGAGGGACGGCTGGCGCGGTTCAAACAGCCGCGGGCGGTCCGCGTGGTCGAGGCGCTGCCGCGCAACGTGATGGGGAAGGTGCAGAAGGCCGAGCTGCGGACCCGCTACGCCGAGCTGTTCACCGGCGCCGGCGTCTGAGGCGTGCCCCGCCGGAGCAACGACTGCACGACGGGGCCGCAGGCCCCGCGACGACGAATCAGGAGATGACCCATGGTGGTGTACGGAGTGGCGGCGTTGGCGCTGTGCCTGCTGATCGGCGAGCTGATCGGCGAAGCACTGGGCATCGCCGTCGGAGTCGACGCCAACGTCGGCGGCGTGGGCTTCGCGATGATCCTGCTGGTGCTGGTCACCGACCGGCTGAGACGCCGAGGCCTGTTCCCCGAGTCCTCGGAGCGCGGGGTGATGTTCTGGAGCTCGATGTACATCCCGATCGTCGTCGCGATGGCCTCGACGCAGAACGTCGCCGAGGCGCTGACCGGCGGGCCGATGGCGATCGTCGCCGGACTCGCCGCCCTGGTCGCGGCCGCGGCGCTGGTCCCGGTGCTCGCGCGGATCGGTCCTCCGGACGACCCGCTGCCGCCGCGCGAGGCGGGCGACGACGCCCGCCTGGCCGGATCCGCCCGGACGAAGGAGGCCTGAGATGGACACCATCGTTTCAGTGCTGGAGGACAACGATCTGCTGGTCGCCTTCGCCGCCGTCGGCGTGCTGATGCTCGTCTCCGGCTGGATGTCGCGGAGCCTGACCCGCGGCCGGCTGCACGGCTCGGCCATCGCGATCATCCTCGGCCTGGCGCTCGCCGGCTGGGGCGGCGCGACCACCGGCGGCGAGGACGGGCTGGCCGATCTGGCGATCTTCGGCGGGCTCGGCATCCTGGGCGGGTCGATGCTGCGCGACTTCGCCATCGTCTCCACCGCCTACGGCGTGGACCTCAGCGTCATCCGCCGCAGCGGGGCGACCGGAGTACTGTCGATCCTGCTGGGCGTGGTGGTCTCGTTCATCGTCGGGGCCGTCGTCGCCGCGGCCTTCGGCTACACCGACGCCGAGTCGATGGCGACCATCGGCGCCGGCGCGGCGACCTACATCGTCGGGCCGGTCACCGGCACCGCCGTGGGCGCCGGATCGGACGTCATCGCGCTGTCGGTGGCCGCCGGGCTGGTGAAGTCCGTGGTGGTGATGGTCGCGACCCCGATGATCGCCCCGCTGATCCGGCTGAACAACCCGAAGGCGGCGATGGCCTTCGGCGGGCTGATGGGCACCACCTCCGGCGTCGCCGGCGGCCTCGCCGCCACCGACGAGCGGCTGGTGCCCTACGGCGCGATGACCGCGACCTTCTTCACCGGGGTGGGCTGCCTGCTGGGGCCTTCCGTGCTCTACGTGACGCTGCGCGCCCTCGTGGGGTGAGAGGCGGGCACGCGGTTTCGAACGCCGCATCGAGTGGCCTCTGGTGACGAGATCTCGGCGTCGACGCCGGCGTCTCCCGGCTCAGACGTCGTCATCAGCGGCCGCTCGATGCCGGCAGGCCTCACGCAGGCTCCCTCACACGCGCTCTGCGCCCGTCGTCCGGCCGATCCGCGAGGGCCACCACAGGCGCCCGCCGAGATCGACGCCGAGCGCGGGCACCAGCAGCGTGCGGACGACGAAGGTGTCCAGCAGCACCCCGAGGGGCACCAGGAACGCCAACTGCACCATGAACATCAGCGGCAGCACCCCGAGCGCGGCGAAGGTCGCCGCGAGCACGACGCCGGCCGAGGTGATCACCCCGCCGGTGACCACCAGCGCGTGGAGCAGGCCTTCACGGGGCCCTCGATGCGGGGCCTCCTCGCGGGCGCGGGTCATCAGGAACACTGTGTAGTCCACGCCCAGCGCCACCAGGAACATGAAGCCGTACAGCGGGACGGTGGGGTCGGCGCCGGGGAAGTCGAAGACGTGGTTGAACACCAGCGCGGAGACGCCCAGCGCGGTCAGGAAGGACAGCGTGGTCGCGGCCACCAGCAGCAGCGGGGCCACCAGCGAGCGCAGCAGCAGCACCAGGATCGCCCCGACGGAGACCAGCACCGCCGGGATGATCACCATCAGGTCGCGCTGGGCGGTGGCATTGGTGTCCAGCTGCGTGGCGGTCGTCCCGCCCACCAGCGCCTCCTGGTCGACGGCGTCGAGCTCGTCGCGCAGCTGCTGGACGGTGGACTCGGCGGCGGGGGAGTCCGTCGCATCCTCCAGCGTGGCCGAGATCTGCACCTGGTCGTCGACCACGCGGGCCTGCGCGGCCTCCTGCGCCGGCGCCCCGCCTTCGGCGACGAGCTGCGCCGCGGCGACGCCGTCGACGCCGCGGACGGTCTGCAGTGCGGACTCGGCCTCGTCGGCGGGTGCGAAGACGCTCGTCGGCGCCCCGGTCCCGGCGTCGAAATGGTCGGCCAGCATGGCCTGCCCGGCCTTCGTGTCGGTCTCGGTCAGCACCACCTCGGACTGTTCCACGCCGTCGGCGCGCAGCTGCGTCACGCCGGCCGCGCCGACGATCAGGACCAGCAGCACCACGGCCCAGATCGGACGCGGGCGGGCGCGCACCCATCCGGCCGTCCGGGCCCACAGGCCCGTCCGGGCGTGCGCGTCCGCGCGGTCCGCCGCGGCGTCGCAGGCGCGGGGGATGCGCGGCCAGAAGATGCCTCGGCCCGTCAGGGACAGCAGCGCCGGCAGGAAGGTCAGGGCCGAGGCCATGGCGAAGACGATGCCGGCGGCGGCCACCGGACCGAGGGCCCGGTTGGAGTTCAGATCGGAGAAGAGCAGGCACAGCAGCGCCAGCGCGACGGTGCCGCCGGAGGCGAGGATCGGCGGCGTCGAGCGTCGCAGGGCGGTGCGCAGCGCCGCATGGCGATCGGCGGTGTGCCGCAGCTCCTCCCGGTGACGGGCGACCAGCAGCAGCGCATAGTCGGTGGCGGCGCCGATGACGAGGATCGACAGGATCCCCTGCACCTGGCCGTTCAGCTCGATCCAGCCCTGCAGGGCCATCTGGTGCACCACTGTCACCGCCGCGCACAGCGCGCCGATCGCGGAGAGCAGCACCAGCAGCGGCAGCAGCGGCGAGCGGTACACCAGGATGAGGATGACGAACACTGCGACGACGGCGACCAGCAGCAGCATGCCGTCGATCCCGGCGAACGCCGAGGAGAGGTCGGCCGAGAGCGCCGCCGGGCCGGTCACATGCGCGGTCCATGCGGAGGCGTCGAAGTGCTCGGCGGCGACGGCGCGCACCTCCTGGACGGCGCCCTCGTCGGCGGCCTGCTCCGTCAGCAGCACGGTGAGCTGCACGGCCGCGCCGTCCTCGGAGGGGACGGGGCCGGCCACCTCGGTGACCCCCGGCGTCGCGCGCAGCGCCTCGGCGGCGTCGTCGGCGTCGGCGCGGGCCGAGGCCTCCAGACCGTCGGAGGCCCCGGAGTCCCGCTCGGCGACCACTGTCGTCGGCACTGCGTCGGAGTCGGCGAACTGCTGCTGCAGCTCCGCCGCCCGGGTGGACTCTGCCTCGGCCGGCAGGAAGGTCACCTGGTCGTTGCTGGTGACCTCGGAGAGCGCGCCGAACGTCGTGCCGCCGGCTCCGGTCCAGGCCAGCCAGGCGAGCACCACCAGCAGCGGCAGCAGCCGTCGGGCCCATCGGGTGCGCGCGTCGTGCGTCGGGGTGCTCATGCGTCCTCCTCCGGCCATGTCGCCTGCGTCGGCCGCGCGGCCCGCGTGGGCTGTGTCTGGTCCTGAGGATCCGCCAGGGCCGCGGCGAGGTCGGTGAGGAAGGCCGTGACGACGTCGAGGTCCGCGTCGTCGCGGGCCTCGATGACCTCGCGCATCGCCTGCAGCTCGCCGCCGAAGTGCCGGAGGAAGGTGCTCCGCGCCTGATCGGTGAGCTCCACGATCCGCGACCGGCGGTCGGCGGGATGCGGAGTCCGCCGCACGTGGCCGGCCGCGGCGAGGCGGTCCAGCAGCGTCGTCACCGTCGCCGTGCTCAGCCGCAGATGCTCGGCGATGTCCTGAGGCGTGGTCCGCGTGCCCTGCCGCTCGCGGATCACCAGCATCCGGAGCGTGCTGACGTCGGAGGCGTTCATCTCCACCGCGGACTTCAGCCGATGGTGCGTCCGGTCCAGGGAGTCGTCGAGCAGCCGGACGGCTTCCAGAGCGGCGAGGGTCGCCGGGCGGCCGGCCCGGCTCGTGTCGGGCGGCTCCGGAGCGTGAGGGCGCGGGACGTCATGCATAGGTCCATTCCACTCGATTCTCGAGTGGATCGGAAATCGAGACGATCCGCGCCCTCGTGGCGCGGGATGCGGCACCCTGGATTCGCGCGCCGCATCGAGTGGCCTCTCGTGACGAGATCTCGGCGTCGACTCCGTCGCATCCCGGGTCAGGCGTCGTCATGAGCGGCCGCTCGATGCTGCTCGCCGACTCAGTCGGCCAGCGCGCGGGCGGAGTGCTCCAGCTCCACGACCCAGATCTCGCCGGGGTGCAGCAGCTTGTGCTTGCCCTCGACGTTGACGTCGATCGGCTCGGCGGAGCCGCCGGAGAGGTTCAGCGTGACCTCCCGGTGGTCGACGTGGACGACGATCGGCTGGTTGCGGTACCGCATCCGGAAGGTGACCTCGGGCAGCTCGTCGGGCAGCAGCGGATGGAGCCAGAGCGCGTCGGCGCGGGTCTCCACTCCGGCGTAGCAGCGCAGCACCATGTCCACGGTGCCGGCCATCGCGCCCAGGTGGATGCCCTCCCGGGTGGTGCCGCCCTGGGTGTCGGAGAGGTCGGCCTCCAGCGCCTCCTTGAACAGGTTCCAGGAGCTGGAGCGGTCGAACTTCGCCGCCACCCAGCCGTGCACCAGCCGGGACAGCGTCGAGCCGTGCGAGGAGCGGGCCAGGTAGTAGCGCACCGTCGCCCGGACGTCCTCCACCGAGACCGAGTAGCCCATGTGGTCGAAGGCCTCGATCAGCTCGTCCGTGGAGAACAGGTAGCAGAGCATCAGCACGTCGGCCTGCTTGGAGAGCTTGTACCGGTTGGTCGCGTCGCCCTCGGCCTGCAGGATCAGGTCGAGCCGGCCGATGTTGCCGTACCGGGCCTTATAGCCCTCCCAGTCGAACTCCAGCAGGTCCTCGTAGCCGGCGAACTGGCTGATCACCCCGTCGGCGTGGAACGGCACGCGCAGCCGGCGGCTGATGTGCTCCCAGCTGTCGAGCTCGTCCTCGAAGATGTCCAGCCACTCCGAGAGCGGGTCGTCGCGGCCGTCGAGCTCGCGGACCAGACGGGCGGTGTGGCGCAGCATCCAGGAGGTCAGCACGTTGGTGTAGGCGTTGTCCCGCACCCCCGAGCCCGGCGTCTCCGGATAGCCGTCGTGGTACTCGTCCGGCCCCATCACGCCGTCGATGTCGTACCGGTCGGCCTCGTCGTCGTAGCTGGTCAGCGACACGAAGAAGCGGCTGATCTCGACCAGCATCTCCGCGCCGTAGTCGGCCAGGAAAGTGTAGTCCTGCGTGGTCTCGAAGTACTGCAGCACCGAGTAGGCGATCGCGAGCGAGACGTGGCGCTGCCGGTGCGAGTTGTCCGGCATCCACATCTGGCTGCGCGGGTTCCACAGCTCGGTGGGCGTCTCCTCGCGGCCGTCGGAGCCGGCCTGCCAGGGGTACATCGCCCCGGCGTGGCCCTCCGACGCGGCCATGGCGCGGGCCTCGGCGAGCCGCCGGTAGCGGTACATCAGCAGCCCGCGGGTGATCTCCGGGCGCCGCAGGGTCAGCATCGGATAGATGAACATCTCGTCCCAGAAGAGATGCCCGCGGTAGCCCTCGCCGTGGAGTCCGCGGGCGCCGACGCCGGCGTCGAGCTCGCGGCGGGCGCCGAAGGCGGTCTGCAGCACGTGGAAGGTGTGCATGTTCAACGCCATCTGCTGCCGCGAGGGCTCCGAGCCGATGGAGGCGGCGAAGCGGCGCCAGAGCACGCCCCACATCTCCTCGTGGAAGGTCAGCATGGTGCGGAAGGCGTCCGCGCGCTGGACCCGCTTGACCGCGGCGTGCCAGACGGTGGAGATCGCGTGGTCGTGGGAATTGGCCACGGAGGCGATCTTCTCCAGCGTCACCGGGGCGCCGGCGTCGAGCTGCAGCGAGATGTCATGGCCGGCGACCAGGTCGCCCTCGGAGACCGGCCGGCGCATCGGCGGGACGGCGACGTCGGAGGTCACCGAGGTGCGGGTGGCCAGGGCGACGCGCACCTGCGACTGGTTGGTCATCGTCTCCAGCAGCACCGTCTCGCCGTCGACCTCGCGGGAGTCGACCGGCTCCAGGTGGTTGCCGGCCAGCTCGCGGTCCGCGGCGACGTTGCGGTTGGCGACGCGGCCGTCGGTCATCGAGCGCACGTTGATGTTGCCCGACCAGTTCTCCGCCTCGATCGTCATCTCCATGGCGGCCAGCTGGGTCCCGGCCATCGACTGGAACTGACGGGTGACCACCCGGGTCCGGCGGCCGTGCAGATCCTGGTAGCGGGCGGTGCGGGTGAGCAGTCCGCGGCGCATGTCCAGCTCCTGGCGGTAGTCGACGAGCTCGGGCGAGCCCGGCAGCAGCGCCGAGCCGGCCTCCGGGGTGACCTCCAGATGGGTCCAGTCCGGGATGTTGACCATGTGCTCGGTCTCGACCGTCTTGCCCATCAGGTCGGTGTGCAGCCGGTTGAAGACCCCGGCGATGTAGGTGCCGGGGTAGTGGGTGGCGTCGGCCGAAGTGCCCGGGTAGTTGCCGCGCGTGCCCCAGTAGCCGTTGGCCAGCGCGCAGAGCGCCTCCCGGGTGGGCTCGTCCTTGGGGTCGAAATGGTGGTAGGTCAGCACCCAGTCCGGGTCGTGGGGGCGGGTGGTGCGGGTGGCCAGGTTCATCACCGACAGATCGGCGACGACGACGTCGGCGCCGGCGTCCTTGAGCCGCCGCGGGTCGTCGCCGCGGTTCAGCCCGACCACCATGCCGTAGGAGCCGCGGTGGCCGGCCTGCACGCCCGAGGCGGCGTCCTCGACGACGATGGAGTCCTCGGGCTCGACGCCGAGCAGCGTGGAGGCGTGCCGGAACATCGCCGGGTCGGGCTTGCCGGGCAGGCCCAGCTCGAGGGCGTCGCTGCCGTCGACGATCGCGGTGAACGCGTCGAGCAGGCCGGCGGCGCGCAGCACGGTGCGGCCGTTGCGCGAGGAAGTCACCAGGGCGGTGGGGATGCCGTCCTCGCCGAGCTGGCGGACGAGGTCGACGGTGGTGTCGAAGACCCCGACGCCGTCGCGGTCCATGACGCTCTCGAAGTAGCTCTGCTTGCGGGCCGCCAGCCCGCGGATCGTCAGCTGGTCGGGGCCGTCGTCCTCGGTGCCCTCGGCGACGTCGAGGCCGCGGGCTGCCAACAGCGCGCGCACGCCCTCCTCGCGCGGCCGTCCGTCGACGTGGTCCAGGTAGTCCTGCTGGGTGAACTCCGGCTGCGGGGCGCCGGCGACCTCCTCCAGCGCGGCGTCGAAGAGCTCCTTCCAGGCGTCGGCGTGCACGCTCGCAGTGTCGGTGACCACCCCGTCCATGTCGAAGATGACGGCGCGGAAGTGGCGCAGAGCGTGCCGACGAGCCTCGGCGCTGTGGCGGAACGGATTCTCGAAAGGATGCATCGATACCTCGTGGAGTGCGGGATGGGATGCGTCGTCGCGACGACGGGCGTCGGCGGGTCGCCGGCGCGCGGCGGTCAGAGCGGTCGGAGCGGTCGGAGCCCTCCGGGTTCGGCCTCCGTCCGGCGCGGTGCCGCCGGACGGTCCTGCTGCGGCGGTGCTGCGGCCTCCCGGCGCAGGTCAGCGGCCGCGACGGGCCGTGCCGACGGGGAGCCGGCTCCGCGTCCTCCCCATCCTAAGCAGGTTGATGCCCGGTCACCAGGCGTCGGCGGGGGCGATTCCCGGTGACCGGCTCAGCCGATCCGCCGGTCGGCGCGGAAGGCCGCGGGCACCGGACGGTGCCGAGCGACGTCGCCGGCGGCCAGTCCGGCCCCCAGCTCGCCGATCAGCGGGGCGAACTTCGCCCCGTGGCCGGAGCACGGCGAGATCACCGTCAGCCCGTCCCAGGAGTCCATCAGGAAGGCCGCATCCGGAGTGGTGGTGAACAGGCAGGTCGTCTCGGCGTACGGCGCCGGCTCGGCGCCGGGCAGACGGCGTCGGACGAAGTCGACGACGCGCCGACGGTTCTCCGGATCCACGCGGCCGTCCTGCGCCGCCGCCGAGTCGATCACCGGGCCGCCGTCGTACTCGGCGACCTTCTGGCCGGCGAATCCGGCGTCGCGGCCGCCGGGCAGCCCGTAGGTGGTCATCTCCGCGGACTGGTGGATGAACGTCGGCCAGCGGGTCTGCGTCCCGGGCTGTCCCCCGGGCGCCCCCTCGGCAGAGTCCGGCTCCCGGTGCTCGGGCCGGTGCGGGAAGTGGAATGCCTGCTCCTGGCGGACGGTGATCCCGTGCAGCGCCGGCAGGAACCCCGCGGGCACCGGCAGGCGGCGCAGCAGCGCCGGCAGCCAGCCGCCGGCGCAGACGACCACCCGCTCGGCCTCGAGCGTCTCGCCGTCGGTCGAGGTCAGTCGGAACCCGGTGCCGGCGCGCTCGACCAGCTCGACCTCCCAGCCGGTGAGCAGCTGCGCGCCGTCGTCGACGGCGAGGTCGAGCATCGCCTCCACGGTGGATTCTGCGTCCAGCACGGCGGCGTCGGGGTGCCAGAGCACCTCGGTGTCAAAGGAGAGCATCGGCCAGCGGGCGGCCGCCTGCCGGGCGGAGAGCAGCTCGTGGTCGACGCCGACGGCCTCGAGCACTCCGGCCAGCTGCCGCGGGTCGCGGACCGCGCCGTGGTCCAGCGCGCCGGTCGGGGTGAGCAGGCGTCGCCCGCTGCGCGCCTCGAGCTCCTCCCACCCGGGACGGGCGGCGGCCATCAGCTCGACGGAGAGCCGATCGGGGTAGGCGTAGCGCAGGATCCGGGCCGAGCCGTGGGAGCTGCCCAGCGGATCGGCCGGGCGTCCGCGCTCGATCAGCGTGACCTCCTCGCCGTCGGCGGCCAGGCGGCGGGCGGTGGACGCGCCGGCCAGGCCGGCGCCGACGACGGCGTATCGGGTCTGCATCGCGGGGTCACGTCCTCGGGGAGTCTGCTGGAGGGAGCACGGGGCGCGGTCGCCACATCGGCGACGGCTCCACCCATCATGCCTGCCCGCGCCGGGACGGGAGGTCTCCGCGTCGCTCTGTGATGACTCTGTGGCGCGTGTGGGAATGCGGCCCCATTCCCACACGTGCCACGGAGTCGTCCCTCCGGCGCGGGCATCGGTGCTAGCGTCTAGGACATGGCGCGGCGCAGCACGATCGAACTCACCTTCCGCGAGGTCAAGGGCACCTCCAAGGAGTCCACTGTGGCCGGCGGCACCGTCGTCGACTGGATCGACAAGACCGCCTACGCCTGTGCGGCCTCCTGGGCGCGGGCGGACTGCGTGACCTCCTACGTCGGGAACATGCACTTCACCACGCCGGTCCCGCGCGACATGCCGGCCACCGTCCAGGCCCGCGTGGTGCACACCGGCCGCACCTCGGTGCACATCCAGACGCGGGTGCTCATCCAGCATCCCGAGCGCGGCTGGCAGGTCTGCACCGAATGCTTCATGATTTACGTGGCCGTCGGCGACGACGGCGAGCCGCGGCGGATCACGCCCTTCGAGGCGGAGACCGAGCTGCAGCGCCGCCGTTCGGTCGACGCCGCCCAGCGGATGATCTACCGCCGCCAGGTCGAGGACACCATCAGCTCGATGCCCGAGGACATGGGCACCTCCGAAGGCCTGACCATGCGGTTCCTGGCCGAGACCGACGAGCGCTACCCGGACGGCAAGATCCGCGGCGGCGCAGTGATGAAGTGGATCGACCTGGCCGCCGAGATCTGCGCGGAGCGGTACTCGGGCTTCGACGTCGCCGCGGTGCTCACCGGCGGCGTGCGCTTCTATCGGCCCATCCACGTCGGCGATCTGGTCGAGGCCGACGCCCGGCTGGTGCTGACCGGTTCGAAGTCGATGCACGTGCTGGTCCGGGTCCGCGCCGGCGCACGCTGGGAGAAGGACCCGGAGGTGGTCGCCTACGGCCTGCCGGTGATGGTCGCCCCCGACGGCGCCGGCTCGGCGCGGCACATCACCCCCTGGCAGCCGATCACCGACGCCGACCACGCCGTGGCGCAGAAGGCCCGCTCGCTGCGCGAGCTGCGCAATGCCACGCTGCTCGCGCCGAGCCCGGTGGCGCAGTCGGTCTGATCCCTCCGGACCAGGCCGGCCCGGTCCGGCTCCCTGTGCGGGCCGAGCCCGGCGACCTCGACTCCGCCTCAGGGGTGATGCGCGCCGAGGGCGGCTTCATTAGGCTGAGCGCCATATGAGCACCCCGAACGATGACCAGCAGGGGCGGGATCCGCGGGAGACCTACCGCAGCGGTCCGCCCGTTCCGCCGCCCGGACCGCACCCCTACGGCGCTCCCGAGCAGCCGGACCCGCAGGGACCGCCGCAGGGCCCGCCGCCCGGCGCGCCGCAGGGTCAGCCCGGCGGCCAGCCCGGCTGGTGGACGCCGCCGCAGCCGCCCCGCCCGGCGCCGTCGCGCCATCGCCAGCGCGACGCCGAGCCGGGCCGATTCAGCTGGTGGGACCTGGGCGCCGTCGTGCTCTACCTGGCGACCTTCATGGTCGGCGGCGCCGGCCTCGTCGCGACTCTCCTGCCGCCGGTCCGCCGGATGATGACCAGCGGCGACGCCGACCAGATGGCCCTCTCGCAGTTCCTCGTCAACGCCGGCGCCTACGTGCTCATGGCCCTGGTGGTGCTGCTGCTGGCCGGCCCGGCGATGATGCGCGCCGTGCGCACCTTCGCGCCGCTGTGGTGGCTGAAGCTGCTGCTGGTGCCGGTCAGCTGGCTGGCGATCATCCTCGTCAACGCCACGCTGGTCTCGCTGATCAGCGACCAGCCGCAGGTCTCGGCGAACCAGCAGGCCATCGAGCAGATGCTCGGCGCCGTGCCGTATCTGGGCGCACTAGTGGTCCTCGGCCTGCTGGGGCCGCTGGTGGAGGAGTTCTTCTTCCGTCACCTGCTCATCGGCAAGCTCTCCCGGCATCTGAACATCTGGATCTGCGCAGGCATCTCCGTGGCGGTCTTCCCGATGATCCACTTCATCCCCGCCCTGATCGGACCGACCGACGACCTCTCGATCGCGACGCTGGTGCCCTACGTGACCATGGGCCTGGTCTTCACCCTGGGCTACATCCTCTCGGGCCGCTCGCTGCTGTACTCGTGGCTGCTGCATGCCTTCAACAACTCGATGGCGGTCAGCCTGCAGTACCTGCTGCAGGGGCCGATGAAGGAGTTCACCGAGCAGCTGCCTGACACGATGCCCGACGGCGGCGTCGCAGTGCTGGGCCTGCTCGGCGCGACGGTCGCGCCGGTGCTGTCGCCGGTGCTGGGACCGGTGCTGGCGGGATGAGCCCGCGGCACGACGACGAGCGCGCCGGACCGCAGGAGCAGAGCGGGCAGACCGAGCAGACCGAGCAGAGCGGGCCGGCCGAGCACGTCCCCGCGGCGACCGACAGGCGCTCGCTGCCGCGCCGGATCCTCGCGCTGGCGGTCCCGGCGCTGGGCGCCCTGGTGGCCGAGCCGCTGTTCCTGCTGGCCGACACCGCGATCATCGGCCGGCTCGGCGTCGAGGAGCTCGCCGGGGCCGCACTCGGCCTGACCGTGATGCAGACGGTCACCGGGCTGATGATCTTCCTGGCCTATTCGACGACGCCGCAGGTCGCCCGCTCCGTCGGCGCCGGGCGGATGTCCCGGGCGCTGGCCGCCGGCCGCGACGGTGTCTGGCTCTCGGTGATCATCGGCGTCGTGCTGGTCGCCGCCGGGCTGGCCGCCGGCGAGGCGCTGCTGCAGCTGATGGGCGCCGACGGCGCGATGCTCGACCAGGCCTGGGCCTATCTGCTCTGGTCGCTGCCCGGGATCCCGGCGATCCTGCTGGTCTTCGCCGCCACCGGGGTGTTGCGCGGGCTGCAGGACACCACCACCCCGCTGGTCGTCGCCGGCTGCGGCTTCGGGGCCAACATCCTGCTGAACCTGATCCTGGTCCACCCGGCCGGCCTCGGCGTGGCCGGTGCGGCGCTGGGCACCTCCATCGCCCAGTGGGGGATGGCGCTGGTCTACCTGACGCTGCTGGTCCCGCGGCTGCGCGAGCACGCGGTGCCGCTGACCGCCGATCCGATGGGACTGCGGAAGGCCTTCTCCGTGGGGTCCTGGATGCTGCTGCGCACGCTGAGCCTGCGCGCGGCGATGGTCGCGACCGTGCTGGTGGCCACCGACCTGGGCCCGGACACGCTGGCCGCCCACCAGGTGACCTTCACCGTCTTCTCCACGCTGGCCTTCATCCTCGATGCGCTGGCCATCGCCGCCCAGGCGCTGATCGGCAAGGAGCTCGGCGCCCACCGGCTGGAGACTGCGGCGCGGCTGACCCGGACCATGGTGCTCTGGGGCGTCGGCTTCGGCGTGGTCACCGGCGCGGTGATCGCCGTCGTCGGCCCGCTGAGCGCCCCGCTGTTCACCCCCGACGCGGCCGTCGCCTCGGCCATCGGCGCCGCGCTGCTGGTCGTCGCCGCCGCGCAGCCGATCGCCGGGCTGGTCTTCGTGCTCGACGGTGTGCTCATGGGCGCCGGCGACGTGCGCTACCTGGCGCTGGCCGGGCTGGTGAACCTGGCCCTCTACGCCCCGGCGCTGTATTGGATCAGCTCTGCCGGGCTGACCGGCACCGCCTCCGTGGTGTGGCTGTGGGTCGGCTACGGCGTGGTCTTCATCGGCGCCCGGGCGCTGACACTGGGCGTGCGCGCTCGCGGCGAGGCCTGGATGGTCGGCGGCGACGCCGCGTGAGTCCTCGGTGAGCGCCGCGGGCGAGGAAGCGTAGAATCGCCGGCGTGCCTGTGCAGAGAATCCCCGCCGCGACCGCCGAGCAGCTGGCCCGCCCCGTCTGGCTGCGCGCCGCCGTCACCGCGCTGCTCGCGCTGGTGACCATCTTCTGGCAGGGCGAGACCCTGCTGCTGCTCAAGATCTCGCTGGCCGCCTACTTCGTGCTGGCGGGCACCGCCATCTGGGACTACGCCAAGGACACCGTCGTGGTCCCCGACGCCGTCCGCGGGCCGCTGGCCTCCGGCGCGGCGCTGTGGGTGCTGGTTGGCGTCGGCGTGATCTTCGTGCCCTCGGCGACGGCGGGAGCGATCGTCGCCGCCGCCGGCTTCCTCGGCATGGGGCTGGCCGAGCTGATCGCCGGCCTGCGCGGCCGGCCGGACTTCGTCCCCGCCCGGGATCTGCTGGTCCAGGGCGGCGTCGGGATGGCCACCGGCGTCGGGCTGCTGGCGGGCATGCGGCTGGACGTGCACGGCATCCTCGGGATCGCCGGCATGGGGCTGGTGATCCTGGCGGTGCTGCTGATGATCAGCGGGGCCTCGATGACCCATGAAGCCCGCCGCGCGGCCGACTGAGCCCGGCTCGCCGCCGCTCTACTACGCGGCGTAGAATGGACGACGGCCCGGCGGGTGCACCCCGCCTGCAGGCTCTGCGGATGATGCCGGGCCCACCGATCCGACCAGGAACGAGGAGACCCGTGGCTGACCACTCCAAGGAGCGTCGCTCGCTGATCGAGACGGTCAAGGCGCCGCTGATCTTCTCCGCGGCCCTGGGCGTCGTCGCCGCCCTCGTCACCCTGGTCACCGCCTCCGGCGGCACCGAGGCCGAGCCGCGCGTGGACCTGGCGCTGATCGCCTTCGGCGTGGCCTTCATCGTCGCGCTGCTGCTCGTCTCGATGCTGCAGCTCGCCGCGCGCGAGAACCCCGACGAACTCGCCGAGGGATCGGGCGTGAACCGCGACTCCGAGGAGCTCTACCGCCAGCAGGTCGCCGAACGTCGGCGCGAGGCCGCCCGGCAGAAGGCCCGGGAGGCCCGCGAGGCCGAGGGCGAGCCGGAGTTCGGGCGCGCCGACGACGCCGCGGCGGACGGCGACGCCGCATCCGACGACGCCGAGGGCGACCGCCGGGACTGACCGGCTCGGGACTGACCAGCTCGGGGCGCGGCCGGCTCCGGGATCACAGCGCCGACGTGCGGCGCAGCCGGACGTTGACGAACTCGCCCATGCCCCAGCGGGCGAGCTCCCGGCCGAAGCCGGACCGCTTCACGCCGCCGAAGGGCAGTCCGGGGAGCGTGGTGCCGTGCTCGTTCACATAGGCCATGCCGACCTCCAGCCGGTCGGCGACCTGCTGGGCGCGGTCGAGATCCCGGCCCCACACGGAGCCGCTGAGCCCGAAGTCGACGTCGTCGGCCAGCTTCACGGCCTCGTCGACGGAGCTGACGCTGTGGATCACCGCGACGGGCCCGAAGATCTCCTCCCAGTAGGCATCCATCTCCCGCGTGACCCCGGTCAGCACGGCAGGGCGCATGAAGGCGCCCTCCCCGGAGAGCGCCTCGCCGCCGGTGTGCAGCGTCGCGCCCTGCTCCACGGCGCGGGCGACCTGCTCGACGACGCCGTCGCGCGCCTCCACAGAGGAGAGGGGGCCCACGTCGACGGCCTCGTCCAGGGGATCGCCGACCGTCGCCTGCTCGAAGATCGCGAGCACAGTCTCCAGGAAGGCCTCGGTCATCTCCCGGGGCACGAACATCCTCTTCGGCGAGTTGCAGGCCTGGCCGGCGTTCGAGAGCCGCGCCTTCGCCACGACGCCGGCGACGTGCTCGACGTCGACGTCGTCCAGGACGATCAGCGGATCCGAGCCGCCGAGCTCCAGCACCGCCTTCTTCAGGTGCTCCCCGGCGGTGCCGGCGACGGCCGATCCGGCCCGTTCGCTGCCGGTGAGCGAGACGCCGCGCACCCGCGGGTCGGCGATCATGGAGGCGATCTGCTCGTGGCCGGCGAAGACGTTGATGTAGGCGTCCTCGGGCACTCCGGCGTCGTGCAGCATCCGGGCCATGACTTCGGAGGAGGCCGCACAGATCTCGGCATGCTTGAGCACGATCGTGTTGCCGGCCATGAGGTTGGGCGCGACGAAGCGGGCCACCTGGTAGTAGGGGTAGTTCCACGGCATGACGCCGACGAGCGGCCCGATCGGCTCGGTCTGCACGAGGGACTCCCGGGCGCCCTGGGGGTCGAGCTGCTCGGACTCCAGGAGGTCCGGTCCGTGCGTGGCGTACCAGCGGTAGATCGAGCCGGCCAGCTGCGCTTCGCCGATCCCCTGGTCGAGCGGCTTGCCCATCTCCGTGGCGATGAGTCGTCCCAGCTCCTCGGCGCGGGCCTCGTAGGCATCGGCGACCCGGGTCAGGGCCGCGGCACGCTGCTGCGCGGGCGTCGTCCGCCAGGTGCGGTACGCCGCGTCCGAGCGGCTGAGGATGTGCTCGACCTGACCGTCGTCGAGCGTGGGGAACTCGGTCTCGGTGCGTCCTGTGGTCGGGTTGGTCGTCCGATATGTCGCCATGCCTCCACTCTGGGGTCGACCGTCGAGCGACGTGAAGGGGGCCTCGACCGGCCCGCCGCCCCTTGGCCTCGCGGTGAGTGGGCGTTAGCGTCCTGAGTGACGCCTCGGGCGTCATGGACCGATGTGACACCACCCCACGGATCGACGGCGCATCCTGCGCGTCGAGGAAGGAGGCGGCCATGACTGATGCAGTCGACGGCGGCCAGGTCACCGGGACGAAGGACAAGAACTACAATCTCGTCTGGTTCGCCGAGCAGTGCCTCTCCAACGTGCTCCGGCTCGAGACCTACCGGGCAGACGCCGAGCGCGACGGCGACGCCGAGCTCGCCGAACTCTTCGAGAAGGCCCAGCGCGAGAGCACCAAGGGGGCGGAGCAGGCCAAGAGCCTGCTGGCGCAGCGCCTCGGCACGGAGGTGAATCGCTGATGGCGGCCTGCGACATCTGCGGCAATGAGTACGACAAGCCGTTCACCATCACCCAGGGAGAGGCGCGCGGGGTCTTCGACAGCTTCGAATGCGCCGCCCAGGCCATGGCTCCCCGCTGCGGCCGCTGCGAGTGTCGGATCCTCGGCCACGGCGTCGAGTCCGTCTCGGGCGCGATGTACTGCTGCGCGCACTGCGCGCGCGAGGCCGGCGCCACACAGGCCACCGACCGGGTCTGACACCGTCGGAGGTCGCTGACCGGCCGGGATCCTGCCGGAGACGCAGTCGGGCGGGCCCTGTGGAAGGGCCCGCCCGCATGCTGCGCGGCCGATGACGCGGCGGCGATCACCGGGCGCCGATCACCGGGCGCCGATCACCGGGCGCCGATCACTTCTTGTTCTTCTTCTTTTTCTTCTTCTTGCCGCCCTTCGTGTCGCGCTGATCCATCAGCTCGTCGCGCATGGCGCTGCGGAACTGCTTCGCCGCGACCCCGGACTCCGAGGTCGGCTCGTCGAGCTCGGCGGCCTTCTCCGCGGCGGAGGGCTTGGCCAGCTTGTCCCCGGTCTCCGACTCCTTCAGCGCCTGCTTGCCGGCCTCGCGCAGCGCGGCCTGCCGGGCGCGGTAGGCGCGCACGTGGGCCCGGTTGGCGCAGTTGCCGAAGTCGCAGAACAGCTTCGAGCGGTTGCGGGTCAGATCGATGATGGCGGCGTCGCAGTCGTCTCCGCGGCAGGTGCGCATCCGGCTGGTCTCATCGTTGACCAGCAGGAACTTCAGCGCATCGCCGACGGCGGCGGTGACGACGTCGACCAGCTGGCTGCTCACCGGGATCGGGGCGGCCCGATACTCCGGCGTCGTGGAGGTCTCGTCGGTGCGCACCAGCTTGGTGCTCACCCCGTCGAGCAGCTCGTTGATCTGCTCGACCGGCCGGCCGCCGGTGATCGGGGCGGCGGACCAGATCTCGCGCAGGGTGTCCCGCAGCTCGATGATGCCGTCCACCTGGGAGCGGTCGAGGCCGGAGGACGGCCACTTCAGCTCGGCGTCCTGGGCGGCGACGAACTTCCGCAGGCTCTCGATGCTGGTGATCTCATCGGGGCTGGGCTTCGCGCTGTGCAGGCCTTCGGCGGTGTTCATCAGATTGACGGCTGCGGTCAGGGTCCGGTTGATCTCTGCGTGGAACATGCAGTCTCTCCTGACGGGTCGTGTCGACGCCCCCGCGGGGGAACGGTCTGCGGAGACGTCTGGTGCAACAGGTGTCTTCAGTGTAACGAGACACGGCCCTGACGGCATGAGTGAGATGGATCGTCATCGCGACGGTGGTGACTATGACGCCCGCCGATCGCGCGATCCGCGGGCGTCGGACTGCGCATGCCCGTCTCCGCCTCAGGAGTCGAAGCGATCATGTACCTTCTGCAACGACCGGCGGATTCCCTGGTCGTTGGCGGCATGCGACCCGGTCATGCCGAGCAGGCGGCGCAGCGGCGCGGGCTGGCCGCGGAAGTCGTAGCTCTCTGTGATGCGTGTTACGCCCTGCGACACGGGCTCCAGCTCCCAGCGCCACCGATGTCCGCCGGGGTGGCGCCACTCCACCAGGCGGTCCGTGACGGCGGCGGTGGTGACCATCGTCAGCGCATAGGGGATGCCCTTCATCCGCATGTCCACGCGGAATCGGTCGCCGTCGATCAGCTGGCGGGGGCCGATCGCGGTGGAGCGCACCGTGCCCGAGCCGTCCAGCTCGTGGTGGCGGTGCGGGCAGGCGATGATCGCGTACAGCTCCGAGGCCGAGGCGTCGACGTCGATGGACCAGGAGAAGATGTGCTCTCCGCGGTCGAGGCGATGCGGGGTCCGACTCATGGACGTCAGTCTAAGCGCGGAGGCCGGCGCGTGTCGGGCCGGTCCGGGGCGTTCGTCCTCGGCGGAGCCGGCGTCGGCGTCTCGGCGGCGCCGTCGTCGTGCTGACAGAATCGCTTGGCAGAATAGGTGCTTCGAGCGCGCGGCGAGGAAGGGAGGCGCGATGGCCCAGGACGACGCCCGACGCGGAGTCCGCGGACGGATGCGGCGGGTCGGCCTGCTGCCCGGCGGCGTCGACGGCGACGTCGCCCACGATCCGCTGCCGGATCCCTCCGACCGGCTGCCCAGCCACGGGTCGGCCCGCCGGCTGGCCGCCGTCGCCGCGGCCGAGGAGGCGGCCCATCCGACGACCACCACGGCCCGCCAGCAGGAGTCCCAGGCGCGGCTTCAGGTGCTCATCGAGTCCCGCGCGGTGCTCAGCGCGATCCTGGGCGGGGTGCTGGGCGTGCTCGCCGGCCTCGTGGTCTTCCCCGGACGGCATCCCGAGCTCGCCGGCGAGCAGTCCATCCAGTTCTACGCCTCGATCGTCGGCGGCGTGGCCGCCGGGGCGGCCTTCCTGCTGGGCTACTCGCTCAACGCGCGCATGGCGAATCTCTGGCTGGGGCAGCGCCCGAAAGTCCGTCAGCTCATCGATGCCGTCGCGCTGCTCGTGGTGCACTCCTCCATCGCCGTGATGGGTGCGTTGGGGATCTTCCGGGTGTTCCAGGAGGCCTTCGTCGGCCTGCGCGTGGACTATCTGGCCGGCTCGGCGCTGCTGGGCGTGGTCGGCGTCGTCGCCGCCTACTTCAGCTTCAACTCCGGCGCGCGGCTCACCGCATTCTCCGTCTCCTCGCTGCTGGGCATCTTCATGGCCTCGGGAGTGCTGGTCTCGATGCTGTATGCGGAGAATCCCTACTGGTGGCAGGTGATGTTCTCCGAGCTGGGCACCGGACAGGCCGGGATGACCTCGTTCTGGACCTTCAACACCACGCTGGTGGTCTCCGGGATCATCATCACCACGCTGACTGCCTTCATCACCCGCGACCTGCGCATCTGGGCCGAGCGGACCCGCTCGCGGCACCAGGAGCGGCTGCGTCGCCGCGAGGAGGTCGATCGGGCGCTGCGCGGCCGCATCGGCGCCGGCGAACGGCTGCGGATCACCGTCAGCCGCCATGTCCACACCCCGCGGATCGGGGTGGTGCGCATCGCGATGATCGGCATGGGCATCTCGCTGGCCGGGGTCGGGCTGGTGCCGATCAACTTCCACGACCAGCTGCACTCGACCTTCACCAGCGGCTTCGGCGTCTTCTTCATCGGGCTGCTGGTCGGGCTGCCGTACTGGCTGCCCGGCTTCCCGCGGGCGACCTACCTGATGAGCTGGCTGGCCGCCGGCGGACTGATCTTCGCGATCACCCTCTGGAAGCCGATCGGCTACTACAACCTCACCTCGCTGGAGCTCATCGCCGCCGGGGTGCTGTTCTTCTGGCTGATCGTGTTCATCCGCACCGTCGCCGCGGTCGCCGAGATCCCCGGCGCTCCGGCGGTGCCGGTGCTCTTCGGCGGCTCGGCGGCCTCGCCGGCGGGGCGGGGGTGAGCGCGGACGACGGCGCGGCCGGCTCGGCGGCGGGGCCGATCACCGCGACATCGGCGGCCTACGACGCCCGCGCCGCCGAGTACATCGCCCGTCTCGGCGCGCTGGAGCAGATGGCGGGCGAGGACCGCACACTGATCACCCGCTGGCGGGACGCGATCCGCGGGCCGATGCTCGACGTCGGCTGCGGGCCCGGCCACTGGACGGCGCTGCTGGCCGAGGGCGGCCGCGAGGTGCTCGGCGTCGACGTCTCGGCCGAGATGATCGCGTCGGCGCGGGCGCGATGGCAGGTGCCGGAGTTCCGCCAGGCCGACGCCGAAGGGCTGCCGGTGCCGACCGCGAGTCGCGGTGCGGTGCTGGCCTGGTACTCGCTGATCCACCTGCCGCCCGAGCGGCTGCCGACGGGTCTGGCCGAGATCTCCCGGGTGCTGGCCCCGGGCGGGAGCCTGCTGCTGGGCTTCTTCCGCGGCGAGGCCGGGGAGCGTTTCGAGCATGCCGTGACTCCGGCCTGGTACTGGTCGCCGGAGATGCTCGAGGAGCTGCTGGCCGAGGCCGGGTTCGCCGTGGAGGAGCGTCATGCGCGCCATGATCCCGGCTCGCGGCCGCACGGTGCCATGGTGGCTCGACGGCGGTGACGGCGTCGGCGGCCTGACCCCGCCCCGTCGTCCTGGGCGCCGCCGCCGACTAGAGTCGGGGCATGACCCAGCGCAGCGCCGCCGTCGTCGGCTCCGGACCCAACGGGTTGACCGCCGCCTGCGTGCTCGCGCGCGCCGGCTGGGAGGTCACCGTCCATGAGGCCGCCTCGGTGCCGGGCGGGGCGATGCGCTCGCAGCGGCTGCTGGGCGACGACGTCGTCAGTGACCTCGGCGCCAGCGTCCACCCGATCGGCGCGGCCTCGCCGGCCTTCGCCGCCCTGGACCTGACCTCCCACGGCCTCGAGTGGGCCCATGCCCCGATCCCCGCCGCGCATGCGCTCGACGACGAGCCCCCGGCGCTGCTGCACGACTCGCTGGAGCAGACCGCCGCTGCCCTCGGCGAGGACGCCGGAGCCTGGCGGCTGCTGATGGACGGACCCGCGCGGCGCTGGGAGGCGATCGCGGACTCGGCCTTCGGTCCGCCGTTCGCCACGCTGGAGGAGATCTGCACCCAGCTGCGCGACGACGACCCGCACGGCACCGCCCGGCTGGCGGCGATGGCCTCGTTGGGCGCCCGCGGCGCCTGGCCGGCGTCGGCGGTGCTGCGGCTCTTCCGCACGGCACGGGCGAAGGCACTCTTCGCCGGGCTCGCCGCTCACTCGACGGCGCCGTTCCACCAGCCGCTGACCGGGGCCTTCGGCGTGCTCTTCGGCGCGGCGGCGCACAGCACCGGCTGGCCGGTCGCCCGCGGCGGTTCGCAGGCGATCGTCGACGCGCTCCTGGCCGAGCTGGCCGGGCACGGCGGGCGCGTGGAGACCGATATGCGCGTCACCGGCGTCAGCGAGGTCAGCGCCGGCTCGCTGCCCGGCGCCTCAGCAGTGCCGACGACGGCGACGACGATCGGAGGCGGCGGGCCCCGGCCGCGCCGCGTCGAGGGCGTCGACTCGGCCGGGCGCGCGCGCAGCGGTCAGCCGGTCGACGTCGTGCTGCTGGACCTCGACACCCGGCAACTGCTGGATCTGGAGGGCCTGACGCTGCCTGCCGCACGTCGTCGGGCGCTGCGTCGCTTCAGGCACGGCCCCGGCATCGTGAAGATCGACCTGCTGCTCGACGGAGGGATCCCCTGGCGGCATCCGGAGATGGGGAGGGCCTCGACGGTGCATCTGGGCGGTTCGGGCGCGCAGATCGCCGGCTCCGAGGCGGCCGCCTCCCAGGGCGTGCTGGCCTCGCGCCCCTACGTGCTGCTCGCCCAGCCGAGTGCGGCCGATGCGACGCGCGCCCCGGAGGGGCAGTCGGCGGCCTGGGCGTATGCCCATGTGCCGCACGGGCTCTCCGGCCGCGGCGTCGAGCGGGCGGCCGCGGCGATCCGCGCGGAGATCGAGTCCCAGGCGCCGGGCTTCGGCGCGCGCGTGCTGGCCGAGCAGGTGTGGTCCCCGCAGGACCTGGAGTCGATGGACGCGAACCTGGTCGGCGGCTCGATCAGCGGCGGCGTGCCTACGCCGGCGCAGTTCCTGGCGCGTCCGACGGCCGGCGCGCCGTACTCCACCGGCGTCGACGGGGTGTATCTCTGCTCGGCCTCGACCCCGCCCGGCGGCGGGGCCCACGGGATGAACGGCTGGCACGCCGCGCATGCGGCGCTGCAGCGGCACGGTTGAGGGCCGTGCGTCCGGGGCAGGCCCCCGGATCAGCCGCCGAAGGCCAGCAGCCCGGCGACCACCAGCATCGTGACGCCGACGCCGACGTCGATGATCTGCCAGGTGCGGGGCCGGTCGAGAACCCCGGCCAGCGCGCGGCCGCCGTAGGCCAGCAGCAGGAACCAGGAGAGCGAGCCCAGCACTGCGCCGGCGGAGAAGATCCATTTCTCGGCGCCGAAGCTGGTGGCCATCGACCCGATGACGACCATGGTGTCCACCCAGGCGTGCGGGTTCAGCAGACTGACCATCAGCCCGGCGGCGATCACCGAGAGGATCGGGGAGACCGCCCGTGCTCGGGTCTTCCCGGCGTCGTCGGATGACGTCGAGGTCAGCCGCACCGTCCGGGTCTGCGTCGTGACCGGACCCGGCGTCGCGTCCGGACCGTCCTCGCCGACGACGACGGTGCCGTCATCGCCGCGGCCGCGCGCGCCGTCGCTCGCCGGCTGGTCGCGTGCGCCGTCGTCGTCGGGGGCCTCCGGCTCCTCGACCGAGAGCCCCCGGTCGGCGGTGCGCGCCGAGGCGAAGGAGCGCACGGCGAACCACACCAGGTAAGTCACCCCGAGCCAGCGGACGATCTCCATCAGCCACGGCGTGTGGTCCAGGACGGTGCCCACGCCGAGGGTGCCCAGCCCGATGAGGATCAGATCGCCGACCAGGCAGACGAGCACCGCCGTGCCCACGCGGTCGCGGCGCAGGCCCTGGCGCAGCAGCCAGGCGCTCTGCGCGCCGATCGCCATGATCAGGGCCAGGCAGGTGAAGAATCCGGTCAGCAGGGTCGTCATGGACTCCATCCTCCTCAGCTTCGAGAATCCGCACCAGCGCAGGATTCTTCACTGTCCGAAGCATCGCTTCAGATACGATGAAGCCGGGAAGGGGCCGGACCGGGACCGTGCGAGGGAGGGGAGCGAGCATGAACACCGACCACCTGCGGGCCTTCGTCACCGCCGTGGACGAGGGCACCTTCGAGGCCGCCTCCGCCCTGCTGGGGATCTCCGGCTCGGCCTTCTCCCAGCGGGTCAAGGCGCTGGAGAAGGAGGTCGGCCAGGTGCTGCTCACCCGCACTGTGCCGGTGCGCCCCACCGAGGCCGGGGCCGCGCTGCTGCGCACCGCCCGGCAGATGACGCTGCTGGAGGACGAGGCCCGCCGCAGCCTGGGTTTCCGCGGCGCCGGCGACGAGATCGTCACGTTGTCGGTCGCGGTCAACGCCGACTCGCTCTACACCTGGTTCCAGCGGGTCCTGCAGGAGGCGGCGACCTGGGACGACGTCGAGCTGCACCTGCATGCCGAGGATCAGGAGCACACCCACGAGCTGCTGCGCGGCGGCACGGTCTCCGCGGCGGTCACCGAGACGCCGACGCCGGTCTCCGGATGCCGGGCGACCGCGCTGGGGACCATGCGCTACTGGCCGGTGGCCAGTGCGGAGCTGCTGGACCGGCATCGCGGCGACGACGGCGCCGTCGACTGGGCGCGCGTGCCGCAGGTCGACTACAGCATCCGCGACTCGCTGCAGCGCAGCGGGCTGCGGCGGCTCGGCGTCTCCCCGCGGGTGACGCATCTGATCCCCTCGGTGGAGGCCTACAACGCCGCCGTCGCCCACGGGCTGGGCTGGGGGATGATCCCTGAGGGGATGATGCCGGACGGCGTGATGGAGGGCGAGCATCCGGATCTGGTGCTCGTGGAGGAGATCGGCCCCACGGCGGCGCATCTGCACTGGCAGCGCTGGACCACCGGCACCCCGGCGCTGGACCGATTCACCGACGCAGTGCGTCGTGCGGCGGCACGCATGGCCTGAGGTGCGGCGGCACGCATGGCCTGAGGTGCGGCCGGCTCGACGGCCGCGCGCCGATCACGAACCTCGTGGTGTCCCCGAGTTCCCGCAGGATCACCGCGCTCTCTCACGATGATCCTGCGAATCCTCAGGGACGATGGATCGACGGCGGGGCGCCGGATCGGCGCCGCGTCATGGTGCGCTCAGCCGCGGGTCGGGGAGCCCGCCGGGGCCGAGGCGCGACGACCGCTCTGGCCGCCCTGGCCGCGTCCGCCGCGACGTCCGCGCGAGGAGCCCTGGCCGGCGTTCTGTCCGGCGGGCTGCCCGGCCGGATTCCCGGCGTTCTGGCCGCCGCGGGACTGCCCGGAGCTCTGCCCCTGGCCGGATCCGCGTCCGCGGCCCTTGCCGGAGGAGCCGCGCGAGCCGTTCCGCGAGCCGCCGCCGGAGCCGCCGCGCGAGCCGTTCTGCCCGCCCTTCGGCGAGCCGCCGGAGCCGCCGCGGGGCGCGGGCTCCACATGCGGAGCCTGCTCGCCCACCAGCTCGGCCACAGCGGTCGAGTTCGGGGTGACGGTCACCGGCGTCGTGTCGATCGCGGCCTTGCGCAGCAGCTGCTCGGTGTCGCGGCGCTGCTCGGGCAGCATCACGGTGACCACGTCGCCGGCGCTGCCGGCGCGGGCGGTGCGGCCCGAGCGGTGCAGATACGCCTTGTGCTCGGCCGGCGGGTCCACGTGGACCACAAGTTCGATCGCGTCGACGTGCACGCCGCGGGCGGCGACGTCGGTGGCCACCAGCACCTGCACATCGCCCTGGCCGAAGGCGGCCAGGCTGCGGTCGCGCTGGTTCTGCGAGAGGTTGCCGTGCAGGTCCACCGCCGGGATCCCCTGGGTGGTCAGCTGCTTCGCCAGGCGCTTGGCCTGGTGCTTGGTGCGGGTGAACAGCAGCCGCTTGCCGCGGCCGGAGGCCAGCGTCTGGACCAGCGGCTTCTTGTCGTCGGCGGAGACCTCGAAGACGTGGTGGGTCATCGCCGAGACGTGCGAGGTCGGGTCGTCGACCGAGTGCAGCACCTCGTCGTGCAGGAAGCGGCGGACGAGCTTGTCGACCTCCTTGTCCAGCGTCGCCGAGAAGAACAGGCGCTGGCCGGTGTCCGGAGTCTGCGCGAGGATCCGCGTGACGCCGGGCAGGAAGCCCAGGTCGGCCATGTGGTCGGCCTCGTCGAGCACGGTGACCTCGACCTCGCCCAGGCTCAGCTCGCCCTGGCCCAGCAGGTCCTCCAAGCGGCCGGGGCAGGCGACGACGACGTCGACGCCGCGGGCCAGCGCATCGGTCTGCCGTTTCTGGTTCACCCCGCCGTAGATGGTGGTGGTGCGCATGCCGTAGGCCTCGGCCAGCGGGGTCAGGGCCTCGGCGATCTGCGTGGCCAGCTCCCGGGTGGGCGCGAGCACCAGGCCGCGCGGGCGGCGCGGCTTCGCCGGACCGGCGCCCGAGGCGGCCAGTCGGGCGGCCAGCGGGATGGAGAAGGCCAGCGTCTTGCCCGAGCCGGTCTTGCCGCGGCCGAGGACGTCCCGGCCGGCCAGCGTGTCGGGCAGGGTGTCCTGCTGGATGGGGAATGCGGAGGTCTTGCCGGCCGCGTCCAGGACCTGCACCAGCGGTGCGGGCACGCCCAGAGCGGCGAAGGTGGTCTGCGAAGTCGTGATGGGGGACCTTTCGAAGGGCCGGCGCGCGGCTCGCCGTCTCAGGGCGGCGCGCGGATCCGGCACGGTGGCGGGAGCACAATCTGGTGCTCTCTTCTCGCCGAGTGAGAAGCATCCGAGCCCGGGCCGGCGGAATGCCGGCGGCGTCGGGCGGGGCGTCCAGTCGACGCAGGGGACCCGGGGCGGGTCCGCAGGTTCGGCCAGTCTACCTGCTCGCGGCGCATCCGCCGGCATCAGTCGCCGCCGACGGAGCCGCGGAGCGACGTCGAGCATCGGTCCGCGGGTGCCGTCGTAGCATTTCAAATTTCAAGGAATGGAGGGTGAGATGCGGCTGTTGGGACGGTCATGAGCATCAGCACAGAGCGCCACCACGACCACTTCGAACTGGGCCTGCACACCTTCGGCGACGTCACCGCCTCCGCCGACGGCTCGCGGACCCTGACCCAGCCCGAGGTCCTGCGCAACGTCCTCGCCGAGGCGCGCATGGCCGACGAGACCGGCGTCGACGTCCTCGGCGTCGGCGAGCATCATCGCCCGGACTACGCGATCTCCGCGCCCGACGTCGTGCTCTCCGCCGTCGGCGCGGCCACCGAGCGCATCAAGCTCATCTCCGCGGTCACCGTGCTCTCCTCCGACGACCCGGTCCGGGTCTACCAGCGCTTCGCGACCCTCGACGGGCTCACCGGCGGCCGCGCCGAGGTCTCGCTCGGACGCGGGTCGTTCATCGAGTCCTACGGGCTCTTCGGCTACGAGCTCTCCGACTACGAGCAGCTCTTCGAGGAGAAGCTCGACCTCTTCGCCCGGCTGCGCTCCGAGGGTCCGGTGTCCTGGGAGGGGACGATGCGCCCGGCGCTGAGGGATCAGCAGATCCACCCGACGACCGTCCATGAGCAGGGGCTGCCCGCCTGGGTCGCCGTCGGCGGCACGCCGGCCTCGGTGGTCCGCGCGGCCCGGCACGGACTCGGCCTGGAGCTGGCGGTCATCGGCGGCGCCCCGCAGCGCTTTCGGCCGCTGGTCGAGCTCTATCACCGCGCGCTGGGCGAGTTCGGCTTCGCGGATGCCCGTCGGGTGGCGATGCACTCCCACGGATTCGTCGCCGACACCGACGACGAGGCCCGGGAGATCTTCTACCCGTCCTGGGCCGACACGATGGCCCAGCTCGGCCGGGAGCGCGGCTGGGGCGGCGGCCGGCCGGGCCGCGACCAGTTCGCCGAGGAGGTCGAGCACGGGTCGCTCTACGTCGGCTCGCCGGAGACGGTGGCGCGCAAGATCGTGCGCTCGCAGAAGCTGCTGGGCATCTCGCGCTTCGGCCTGAAGTACGGCAACGGCTCGCTGGCCCATGAGCACATGCTGCGCGCCGTCGAGCTCTACGGCTCGCGGGTCAAGCCGCTGGTTCTGGACATGCTCTCCGAGTCCTGAGCGGCCGACGGCACCGGGCGCCGCCCGACGGCGTGCGGCCCGAACACCTCGCCGGCGGGGTCGGCGCCGGCTGTGTCCCGTCGGCGGTCCCCGAGTTTTCGCAGGATCACCGTGCTGTTTCACGGTGATCCTGCGAAAACTCGGGGGTCGCCGGTTCGGCGGCGGGTGCGGGAGCTCCGGTGCGCGCTGCTCCACCGCCGACGGCGGGGCGACGCCGAGCCCTCGGATGTGCTCCCGGCAGGGGCTAGGATGGTGCCGTCGTCAGCACCGTCACCCGGCGGGGTCCTCGCGGTCGGCGGAGAGGGAGGAGCGTGTCCGTGGAGCAGGAGCAGTCGGAGATGAACGGCTCGTCGTCCCGGGAGGACGCCGGGCGGTCCGTGGAGCAGCGCGCGGAGGAGGCGGTGGAGGAGAGCTCGCCCCGCGGCGGGCGGGTCACCATCATCTCCGATCCGGGGCGCACGTCCTATCTGGTCCGACGCCTGCTGCGGCGCGGCCCGCGGCAGTGGGGCGAGCAGCATGAGATCACCCACCGGCAGACGCGGCTGCCGCTGCGCTCCGACGGGACCCTCGACGTCGACGTGGCCCAGGAGTGGGCGCGCGAGGAGAGCGCGTCGATGACAGTGGTCATCACCGAGCTGCCGCGGATCGGCGCCAGCGGGCCGAAGTCCGCCGAGCTGCACTTCTCCGAGCGGCTGGCGATCATCTCCCTGCCGGTGCAGGGTCCGGCGGGCGTGATGCACGGCCTGCGGCGCGAGCTCGACCGCGCGCTGGTCACGCTGCGCCGGCACTCTCTGGAACCCGTGGAGCACCTGCGCGTCGGCTGGCGCCTGGAGCAGGGCGACGAGCGGGACTCCGCCTACATCACCCCGCGGTACACCTGGCCCGCCCGAGTGTGGATGACGCTGGGCATCGCGGTGAGCAACGAGCCGATGCTCTCGCTGCCCAAGCTCTCCGGCGTCTTCGCCGCCGCCAGCGCCACCGGGGCCTTCGGCGTCTTCTACGGGTCGATCTGGGGGATCGCCGAAGCCCTGCCCAGCTGGCGGCTGGCGGTCATCACCGGGCTGGCGATCCTCGGGCTCGTGCTGTGGCTGATGCTGCGCAACCGCCTCTGGGACGGCCCCGGATCGGCCGGCGGCCGCCGGCTGGCGGTGATGTACACCGTGGCGACAGTGCTTAGCCTGCTGGTGAGCGTGGCCATGCTCTACCTGCTGCTCTTCGCCGGGATCCTGGTGATCTCGCTGCTGCTGATCGATCCGACGTACATGGCCCAGACCCAGGAAGGGCTGGACGGGACGCTGTTGAACTACGTCGACATCGCCTGGCTGGCGGCCTCGATGGGCACCGTCGCCGGGGCGATCGGGTCGAACTTCGACCCGGAGGCCGATCTGGAGGGGCTCACCCAGGGCAGCCGCGAGCTGCGGCGCTATCCGCGCGACGCCGAGCAGCGCTGACGGCGCTCGCGCGGACGGGGCGGCGCCGGCGGGCGGCGCTGGGCGATCAGGCGATCAGGCGCAGCAGGCCGACGCCGAGCAGGGCGAATCCGGTGCCCCACAGGACCACCGAGACCAGCATCCAGATCATCACGGCATGCCGATTCGCGCCGAAGGAGACCATCAGCGGGGCGGTGATCTGGCTGGGCAGCGCCAGCGGCCCCAGGATGCTCACCCCGGGGATGCCGAAACGGTCGAAGATCTTCTGCACCCGTTCGCGCTTCGACGAATCGTTCGCGGTGCGGTCGGGGTCGCGGCGGTGCAGGATCGCCGTGCGCACCCAGTGGGCCAGATACACCACGACGACCAGCGAGAGCATGTTGCCCACTGTCGCCGTCGCCACTGCGACCGCCGGATGCAGGCCGACGATCACCCCGATGGGGGCGCCGAAGTAGGACTCCACGAAGGGGATCGCGGAGATGAGGATGATGCCCAGCCACTGCACGGCCCCGGGCAGCGAGTCGGTCCAGCGCTGCAGCTGACCGATCCAGTGGTCCTCGGGCAGGCCCGAGGACTGGGCGGCGAGCAGGGTGTCGGCGGAGAGCAGCTCGATCATGGTCTCCATCCTGGCCGAGCACCGCGCCGGCGCCATCAGTCCGAAGGCTGATTCCGCACGGTCAGTCCTCCTCCGCCCAGCGGCGGTAGAGCGCGGGGCGGCGGTCGTGCAGGTACCAGGGGCCGTCCGGGTCCTGGTGCGGGGTCAGGTGTCCGCGGGCGGGACCGACCTCGGCGACGAGCAGCTCCGGATCGCCGCCGGCGCGGGCCGGGGCGACCTCTGCCGACGACGACGCGGGTTCGGGGCCGGCCTCGAGGCGCGGCGCCGGGGCGCCGTCGGGGCCGGCGACGACGCTCTCGCCGTCGAAGACCAGCCCGTCCTCGAGGCCGCAGTGATTGGCGTAGGCGACGGTGATCCCGTTCTCGACGGCCCGCGCCGGCACCAGGGTGCGCGCCACCGTCGGGCAGCCCGCCAGAGCCGTCGGGACCAGCACGACGTCGGCGCCGCGGACGGCCAGATCGCGCACCGTCTCGGGGAACTCGACTTCGTAGCAGATCAGCAGTCCCAGGGTCAGGCCGCCGAGCTCGACCAGCGGCGGCCGCGCCTCGCCGGGGCGGAAGGCCTCCTGCTCGGCCGGGCCGAAGAGGTGCGTCTTGGTGTGCACGCCGCGGACCGTCCCCGCGGCGTCGACCAGCGTCGCGGTGATGCCGCGGTGCGGGTCGGCGGGCGAGGGGAGGCTGTGCACCAGGGCGATGCCGTGGCGCCGGGCGATCGCCGCCAGGCGGACGGCGGCGTCCTCGATCGTCGTGTCGGTCAGCTCGGCGCGGATCCGCGCTGGGGCATAGCCGACGGGGAAGAGCTCCGGGGTGAGCAGCAGCTCGGCGCCGCGGGCGGCGGCGTCGGCCGCGGCCGCGTCGATCACGGCCAGGTCGTGGTCGACGTCGAGCGGGACGGCGGCGGCCTGCAGCAGAGCGATGCGCATCCTGTCAGTCTGGCGCGCCGGCGGCCGGAGGGCAACGCTGGGGCGGCCATGCGTCGGGGCCACGTCAGATCGCGCCGAACACGGGTGTGACTCTTGACACGATGAGGACTCTCGTTGATAGTTGATCGCACCTGTTCGTTTTTGTGGGAGTAGCCGGGTGATGAGGCCCTGGCCAGGCGGGAGGAGCGTCGATGACCAGTGCAGCGATCGGCTCGCCGCGAGGAGCGCATCCATGACGGCCCGCCCTCGACCGCCGGTGACTCGCCGCAGCCTGCTCCGCGGCGGCCTGGGCCTTGGACTCGGCGCCGGAGCGGCCGCGCTCGCCGGCTGCACGGTGCCGGGCACCTCGTCGGTGAACACCGAACCGACGGTTCCGCCGGCCGGTCCCGACGAGACGGTGACGCTGACCTACTGGGCCTGGTTGAAGGAGCTGCAGGCCGTCGCCGACGTGTGGAATGCCGAGAACCCCCGCATCCAGGTCGAGATCTCCTGGATCCCCGGCGGCAACGACGGCGGCTACCAGAAGCTCTACAGCGCGCTCGCCGCCGGCTCCGGTCCGGACCTTGCGCAGGTCGAGATGCGGAGCATCCCCGAATTCATGCTGGTCGACGGGGTGGTCGACCTCGGCCGATACGGCATCGACGACTACGCCGACCGCTTCGATCCCACGCTCTGGGGGCAGGTCAGCTTCGCCGGAGGAGTCTACGGCGTCCCGCAGGACTCCGGGCCCACGGCGCTCTATCACCGTCCCGACCTCCTCGAGGAGGTCGGCGCCGCTCCGCCGGAGACCTGGCGGCAGTGGGCCGAGATCGGCGCGGAGGTCCGCGACGCCGGACGATTCATGGGCACCTTCCCGCTGGCCGACACCTCGGTCTTCGCCGCGCACGCCATGCAGGCCGGCGCGGTCTGGCTGAGCGCGGAGGACGAGGGCTGGGTCATCGACATGGCCGGCGAGTCCACGCTGGAGGTGGCCCGGTTCTTCGACGCGGCCATCGACGACGGCATCGTCTCCACCCAGCTGCAGCCCTTCTCGCCCGGCTGGTTCGCCGCGGCGGCCGAGGGCCGGATCGCCACGCTGATGAGCGCCTCCTGGGGCGACGCCCTGCTGGAGGGCGTCAGCGACGCCGAGGGGAAGTGGCGGGTGGCTCCGCTGCCGCAGTGGCCCTCCGGCTACGGCTCGGCCCAGCTGGGCGGATCCACCACGGCCGTGCTGGCGAACAGTGCCCACCCGCGTGAGGCCATGGAGTTCGCCGTGTGGCTGAACTCCAGCGCGGCGGGCATCGACGGGCTGATCGAGCACAGCGGCATCGGCTGGTCGGCGAATCCCGGGCACATCGGGGCGCCGCGGCAGGGGGGCAGCGAATTCTTCGGAGGCCAGGCCTACAACACCGAGATCTTCGCCCCGGCCGCCGAACAGCAGAACCCGGACTGGCAGTGGTGGCCGACCACCCAGCAGACCTTCAATGTGCTGGCCGACGCCTTCCGCGGAAAGGCCGGCGGCACCTCCCTGGTCGACGCCGTCGTCCAGGCGGAGGCGGACACCATGGAGGTCTTCCGCGAGAAAGGGCTGACGATCCGGAGGGCCGCGCGATGAGCACGACGACGAGTTCCACCACGACGAGCGGCACGCCGCGTCCTGCGGGGAGCCCGGCGCGAGGTCCCGGACGGCGTCGTCGGCCGGCGGCCACCGCCGTCGCCCCCTGGCTGCTGGTGACCCCGTTCCTGCTGGTGTTCCTGATCTCCTTCGTGCTGCCGATCCTGATGGCGGTCGGGCAGAGCTTCACCCGCGTCGAGCGGCGAGGGCTCTTCGGCGAGGAGGGAGTGACCAGCACGTTCGCCTGGTTCGAGAATTACCGACTGGCGCTGGAGGACGGCAGCTTCCTCGCCTCCATCGGACGCATGCTCCTCTTCGGGGTCGTCCAGGTGCCGGTGATGATCGCCCTGGCCACGGTCCTGGCGCTGCTGCTCGAATCCGCCGCGGCCCGCTGGCCGGGCTTCTTCCGCGCGGCGTACTTCATGCCCTACGGCATCCCCGGGGTGCTGGCGACGATCCTCTGGTCCTTCCTCTACGTGCCGGGGCTGAGTCCGATCGTCGACGTCGTCCATTCGGTGACCGGCGTCGAGGTCGACTTCCTCGGCTCGGGGACGGTGCTGTGGTCCATCGCGAACATCGTCACCTGGACCTACACGGGCTACAACATGCTGATCATCATCGCGCAGCTGAAGGCCATCCCGGCCGAGCTCTACGAGGCCGCCCGGGTCGACGGGGCCGGGCCGGCGCGCATCGCGACGGCGATCCAACTGCCGCTGATCCGTCCGGCGCTGATGCTGACCACGGTCTTCTCGATCATCGGCACGCTGCAGCTCTTCGCCGAGCCGCAGCTGCTCGCCCAGGTGGCCCCGGCCATCGATTCGCAGTACACCCCGAACCTCTCGGCCTACACGACGGCCTTCGCCTACAACGACTACACCGTCGCCGCCGCCCAGGCGGTGCTGATCGCGCTGGTCGCCTTCGTGCTGTCGTTCAGCTTCCTGCGCCTGACGAACAGGAGGTCATGATGAGCACCGCCGCCGATGCAGTACAGGACGACCGGCGCGACTCCGCTCCCGACGTCGATCCCGCCGCCGGCCGGCCCGACGGACCCGCCTCGCCCGGAGCCGGCGCGGCCGCGCTGCGCCGCCGGGGTCGGACCATCCTGGTCACCGGGGTGCTCGTCGTCGTCGCGCTCTACTTCCTGGCCCCGGTCTACTGGATCGTGGTCGCGGCCTCGAAGACCACCGACGACCTCTTCGGCACCCACGGGTTCCTCTTCGCCGGGAACTTCGCGCTGTTCGACAACATCGCCCAGGTGCTCGCCCACGACTCCGGGATCTTCCTGCGCTGGCTGGCCAATTCGGTGCTCTACGCCGGCGTCGGCTCGCTGATCGCGACCTATCTGGCCGCGGCGGCCGGCTACGCGCTCTCCACCTATGTCTTCCGCGGACGGAACCTGATCTTCGGGCTGGTGCTCGGCGGCGTGCTGGTGCCCGGCACGGCCACGGCGCTGCCGCTGTTCCTGCTGTTCAGCCAGCTCGGGCTGGTCAACACCTACTGGAGCGTGCTGATCCCCTCGCTCGTCTCGCCCTTCGGACTGTTCCTCTGCCGGATCTACGCCGACGCGACAGTGGACCGCTCGCTGGTGGAGGCCGCCCGGCTCGACGGCGTCGGCGAGATCCGGATCTTCCACGTGCTCGGTCTGCGGCTCATGGTCCCGGCGCTGGTCACCGTGTTCCTCTTCCAGCTGGTCAGCATCTGGAACAACTACTTCCTGCCGCTGGTGATGCTCACCGACGACCAGCTCTTCCCCATCACCCTGGGGCTGAACACCTGGCGCAGCCAGACCGACCGGCTGCCCGAGTTCTACGAACTGACCACCGGCGGGGTGCTGCTCTCGGTCATCCCGCTGGCCCTCGCGATGATCGTGCTGCAGCGCTTCTGGCGCGGCGGCCTGACGGAAGGTGCTGTGAAGTGACTCTGAGCCATACCTCCTTCGACCCGGCCGACGGTGCGCTGGTCGCCCCGCGCTCCTGGCTGGTCGAGCAGACCGACGCCGCGCGCCGGGACCTCTCCGGCACCTGGCGCTTCCGGTTCTCGCCGGCGGTCCCCGGCACGCCCGGCGATCCCGGAGTGCTCGGTGAGGAGGAGCCGGAGGCCTTCGTGGCCGCCGACTACGACGACGTCGACTGGGACGAGCTGCCGGTGCCCAGCCACTGGGTGCTGCACGGCCCCGACGGGCTCTCCGGACCGGCCGGCGCCGCCGACCCGAGCTGGGGGAGGCCGATCTACACGAACGTGCAGTACCCCTTCCCGCTCGATCCGCCGCACGTGCCCGACGAGAACCCGACCGGCGACCACCGGCGCCGCATGGAGGTCCCCGCGGACTGGCTGGCGTCCGGGCGGGTGCTGCTGCGCTTCGACGGCGTCGAGTCCTTCCTGACCGTCTGGGTCAACGGCCGCCGGGTCGGGGCGGCGAGCGGCTCGCGGCTGGCCCACGAGTTCGACGTCACCGACGCCGTCGTCGCCGGGCAGAACACGCTGGCGGTGCGCGTGGTGCAGTACTCGGCGGCCAGCTATCTGGAGGATCAGGACCAGTGGTGGCTGCCCGGGATCTTCCGCGAGGTCGCGCTGCTGCACCGGCCGGCCGGCGGTCTCGACGACGTCTGGCTGCATGCCGACTACGACCCGCAGACCGGCGTCGGGATCCTGCATCCGGAGGTCGACGCGGCGGACGAGGCCTTCCCGGTGCGGCTGCGGATCCCCGCCCTCGGCGTCGACCGGACCTGGGAGTCGGCCGATCAGCTCCGCGACGACGCGACGGCCGGCCTCGACGTCGGCGCGGTGACACCCTGGTCGGCCGAGCAGCCGGTGCTCCATGAGGCGACGGTGAGCTCCGCGGCCGAGACGCTGACCCTGCGGATCGGATTCCGCCGCGTGACGATCGACGGCGACCGGCTGCTGGTCAACGGCCGGCAGATCACCTTCTCCGGGATGAACCGGCACGAGACCCACCCCGACCGCGGGCGCGTCTTCGACGAGTCCCACGCCCGCGAGGACCTGGCCCGGATGAAGCGGCACAATGTCAACGCGATCCGCACCAGCCACTATCCGCCGCATCCGCGGCTGCTGGACCTCGCCGACGAGCTCGGCCTCTGGGTCATGCTCGAGGGCGACCTGGAGACCCACGGGTTCCACACCGCCGACTGGACCGGCAATCCCAGCGACGACGCCCGCTGGCGCGCGGCGTATCTGGACCGGATCCGCCGCGCCGTCGAACGGGACAAGAACCACCCCTCGATCGTGCTCTGGTCGCTGGGCAACGAGGCCGGGACCGGGCAGAACCTCGCGGCCTCGGCGGAGTGGGTCCGCCGCCGCGACCCGAGTCGACCCGTGCACTACGAGGGGGACTACACCGGCGACTACACCGACGTGTACTCCCGGATGTACCCGCACCTGAGGGAGCTGGAGGCGATCGCCGACCCGCAGGATCTCACCCCGCTGCTGGGCTGCGACCTCGCCGCCGGGACGCGGCAGCGGGCCAAGCCGTTCCTGATGTGCGAGTACGCCCACGCGATGGGCAACGGGCCCGGCGCGCTGGACCAGTACCGACAACTGGCCGACGCGCACCGGAGCCTGCACGGCGGCTTCATCTGGGAGTGGCGCGACCACGGGCTGCGCACGCTCTCCGCCGACGGCGTCGAGTACTTCGGCTATGGCGGCGACTTCGGCGAGGTCGTCCACGACGGGAACTTCGTCATGGACGGCATGGTGCTCTCCGACGACACCCCCACCCCCGGGCTGGCCGAGTTCGCCGCCGTCGAGCAGCCGCTGCTGCTGGAGCCGGGCCGGCATTCCGGAGAAGCCGAGATCACGAGCCGACGATTCGTCGCCGACACGGCGGACCTGCTGATCCGGGCGGTGGTGGAGGTCGACGGGGATGTCCGAATGAGCGTGGCCTCGGACCTCGCCGATGATCGAGACGGACAGCCGATCCCTGCTGGCGGCACGGGGCGCCACGAGCTGTTCGAGCCCGGCGAGTTGGCCGGGCTGCCGGCCGAGGGCGGCGAGCAGCGCCTGACGCTGGAGGCGGTGCTGCGCGACGGCGCCGCCTGGGCGCCGGCCGGTCACGTCGTCGCCCGGGGGCAGTGGGAGCTGCCGGCGTCCTCGACGACGGCTCGGCGCACGACGCGCGCGACGACGGCGCCGCGCGCCGCCGCGCTGGCCGAGGCGCCGGCGGCCTTCGCCGGACCGGCGCTGACCGCACTGGCCGGCGTCGCCGTCGCCGGTCCGCAGGCGGAGCTCTGGCGTGCTCCGACGGACAACGACGAGGGCGACGCCACGCCCAACGACGGCTGGGGAGACCCGCGCGACGTCGTCGCCGCGCAGCAGCCGGCCGAGTCCTCGGCCGACCGCTGGCGGGCGGCCGGACTCGACCGGCTGACGCGCCGGGTGGTCTCCGTCGAGGCCGACGCGATGCGGCGCACCGTCCGGCGGCGGGTCTCGGCGGCGCAGGCCCGCACCGGACTCGACGTCGCCGAGACCTGGACCGCCGAGCGGGCGGCCGACGGCGTCGTCGAGGCCGTCTGCGAGGTGACTCTGGTGCCGGAGGCCGGCTGGGACGACGTCTGGCCGCGGCTGGGGGTGCACCTGCAGCTGCCCGGCGACGTCGACGGCGCCGAGTGGTTCGGCCTCGGCCCGCACGACGCCTATCCGGACACGATGCGCTCAGTGCGCCTCGGGCGGTTCTCCGCCGGGATCGAGGAGCTGACCGTCGACTACGCCCGCCCGCAGGAGTCCGGGCACCGTCCCGGGCTGCGCGAGCTGGTGCTGCGCCGCGGCGGGGCGCAGTGGCTGCAGATCGTCGCCGAGCCCGACGCCGCCGGGCGGCGGCCCGGTTTCACCCTGGCACGGCACACCGCCGACGAGATCGCCGCCGCCGACCACCCGCACGAGCTGCCGGCGTCGTCGGCGACGCATCTCGTCCTGGATGCGGCCCAGCACGGGCTGGGCTCGCGGGCCTGCGGGCCGGACGTGTGGCCGACGGCGATGCTGCGGCCCCAGGCGCGGACGCTGCGGCTGCGATTCCGCGCCCTCTGAGACGACGCGGCGCCTGACCCCGTGCACACGGGGGCAGGCGCCGCATCCCGAGTCAGGCCGGCGGGCGGATCAGTCCTCCGTGGCCCAGAGGTCGTCCATCAGCACGTCGGCGACGACGGTGTTGTCCAGATAGTCGCCGCGCACCGGATCGGTGCCGACGACCTCGTCGCCGAAGGTCTCGGCCCCGGCGCCGCGGACGAAGAAGGGCACCACCTGGTTGGTGTGGTCCTCGGAGTACCAGGCGGAGTCCGGCATCTCGTCGGCCTCGCCGGTCATCGGGCTGAAGCCGGGGTCGTCCTCCGAGCCGGCCAGGTAGCCGGTCTCGTGGTCGGCGGTGACGACGACCATCGTCTCCTCCCAGGAGGATTCGGCCTCGACCCAGTCGACGACGGCGTCCACGGCGTTGTTGAAGCTCTGCGTCTCCTCGATGTCGCGGGCGGACTCGTTGGCGTGGCCGGCCCAGTCGATGGCGCCGCCCTCGACCATCAGGTGGAAGCCCTCCTCGTTCTGTCCGAGGACGTTCAGCGCGGCCTCGGACATCGTCGTCAGGTCGACGACGTCGTTCGCCTCAGCCGCATAGGGCTGATCGCCCTCGGCGGAGCGGGCCTGCTGCAGCGTCGACGCCGCCTGGGCCAGGCCGAAGGCGCGCTCGGGAACGTCCTCGCCGTCGGCGTAGGCGCTGAAGTCGGCGTCCTCGTCGGTGAAGGTGAAGTCAGTCTCGCCCTCGCTGAGCCGCTGGTAGTCCTCCTCGGAGATGTAGGAGTAGTCGGCGTCGTCGACCTGCTGGCTGTCGTCGTCGTAGTGCGGGTGGCCGGCGCCGAAGATGACGTCCAGGTCGGAGTCGATCATCTCCGAGGCGATGGCGTGGTAGTTCTCCCGCGACTCGTCGTGGGCCGCCCAGGCGGCCGGGGTGGCGTGGCTGAAGGGCACGGAGCTGACCACGCCGGCCGAGCGGCCGGTGGCGACGGCGCGCTCGGAGAGGTTCTCCGCGCTCTCGCCGTCCGCGTCCAGGCCCAGCACGCCGTTCTCGGTCTTCTCCCCGGTGGCCATCGCCGTGCCGGCGGCGGCGGAGTCTGTGGCGCCCGACTGCACCCAGTCGTGGCTGGACCAGGCGGCCTCGGGGTCGTACTCGCCGCCGGCGGGGAAGGTGCTCAGCGCGTAGTGGTCCCACTCCTCATAGGTCTGGACCGCGTCGCCGGGCTGCTCCTCGAGCGTCTCCGGGTCGGCCTCGCCGTCGAGCTGGTAGCGGGTCTGGCCGCTCTCGTAGAGGTTCGTCGCCGAGAGGTGGTTGTATCCCATCCCGTCGCCGATCATGTAGATCACGTTCTTCGGTGCTGAGGCCTCGCCCGTGTCGTCGGTGGAGCCGTCGGACGGCGCGCAGGCGGTCAGCCCGGCGAGACCGACGGTGACGACGGCGGCCAGGCCGGCGCCGCGCCGGAGGCGGGAGTGCGAGTGCGACATGTTTCTCCTCATCGATAGGGGTGTTGCTGCCGTCCGAGCACTCTAGGGATCTGGTGTTGACAGGTGACGACCAGCCGATGAACTGGAAGCTGAGAGGCGATGTCCAGGAAGAGGCCCGGGTGCGCCGGCGCCGCGCCCGGGTCTCCGGAGCTCATCGTGCGGGCGGAGTCTGCGGCGCCGGTCCTGTGGACTCGCGCCAGATGACCTCGGCCAGCCGCCAGTCGTCCTCCAGCGGCGACGGTGCCGGATCCGAGGCGTCGTCGGCGCCGCGGCGCCGCGAGGCGACGACGTCGAGCAGGTGGCGCATCAGCCGCCGGCCGAGCTCCGCGTGGTGGACCGCGACCGTGGTCATCGACGGGGTGGTCACCGCCGCGACGCGAGTGTCGTCCCAGCCGGTGATGCTCAGCTCCTCCGGGACGTTCCAGCCGCGACGGACCGCCCCGCTGACCGCCGCGGTGGCGAGGATGTCGTTGGCGGCGATGATCGCGGTGATCCCGCTGTCGGCGGGGAGGTCGGCCACGGCCCGGCGCGCCGCGTCGCCGTCCCAGCCGCAGTCGACCACGCCGGCGGACTCCAGGCCGAGCTCCTCGATGGTCTGCAGGTACATGTCGCGGCGTCGCATCGCACCGGCGTGGGCATAGTTCCCCGCCAGGTGCAGGAAGCGGCGGTGGCCCAACTCGGCCAGCCGGGAGATGATCTCGTGCTCGGGGCCGGCCGAGGCCAGCGCCCCGATGCCGCGCATCGCCTCGTCGTAGAGGGGCATGGTCACCAGCGGAACCCGCCCGTCGTCGGGCTGGGGCAGGTCGCTCAGCGAGGTCAGCGCCAGCACGCCCTCGAAGAGCCGCGAGTCGCGCAGCTCCAGGGCGCGCCGGTCGCGCATCTCGGCCGAGCCGCTGACGGTGACGACCTCCAGGACGTACTCGCCGGCGTCGGCGATCTCCTTGGCTCCGGAGAGGATCTCCAGCGAGCTGATCGCGCTGCCCGGTGGCAGCAGCACCGCCAGGCGGCCGGTGCGGTGGTTGCGCATCGCCCGCGCGACGAGGTTCGGCCGGTAGTCCAGGGCCTCGATCGCGTCCTGGATCGTCGCGGCGAGCTGCTCGTTCACCGTCGTGTCCCCCTTCAGATGGCGGGAGACGGTCTGGTGGGAGACGCCGGCGCGCCGGGCGACCTCGCGGATCGTCGGGCGACGGCGAGGCGTCGCGGGGCTCGACGGGCCGGCGGGCGGGGACGACTCGGATGCCATGGCGGAGACCTCTGGGAGGGACGTCGGCGGGGGTGACCGGTCACCAGACTACGGGACGGGCTGCGGCGGGGATGACTCGGCGGAACGTGTGGGAACGCCGACGCATTCCCACACGTTCCGCCGAGTCATCCCCCGGGGTGCGGGGCTGTTCAGCTCGCCGCTCGACGGGCGCCCCGGCGGGGCAGGCGCAGCAGTCGTTCCAGCGGCCCGGCGGAGAAGCGCCTGGTCCAGAGCCAGGCGAAGACCACCGAGGCCAGGCAGATCACGACGGTGGTCAGGATGCCGCCGGCCAGCGAATCGGGCCCCGGACGGACGACCAGCGCCAGGGCGACCAGATGGCCGACGTAGAGGGTCAGCGAGAGGCGTCCGGCCGCGGCGAGCGCCGAGAGGCGCCGGGCGGCGAGCGACTCGCCCATCAGGCACAGGCCCAGCACGAAGAGCGCGGCCCCGGTGCTGGAGATCAGCCAGAGCGGCATCTGGGAGTGCGCCGTCGCCGAGATCAGCCGGTGCAGTCCCACGCTGCGGTCCGGCTCCCCGAGGAGCAGGACCAGGAGCCGGGAGAGGGAGTACGCGGCCACCGCCGTCACCGCGCCCCACAGGACCAGCTGTCGCTGGAGGGTCGGGCTGCGCAGGTCCAGGCGTCCGAGCAGCAGGCCCGCGACGAAGGGCGCAGCCCACACCACCAGGGGATAGGACCCCGTGACGAGGATCCCTCGCAGGATCTCGTCCGGAGGATCCAGCAGCGTCGGCTCCGCGACGGCGAACGCGTCGGTGCCGCTCCGCAGCGCCAGCCAGAGGACCGGCCCCAGAGCGAGCAGGGCGGCGGCCAGAGTGCCGAGCAGCCAGGCGGGGGCGCGCAGCAGCGGCAGGCTGGCGAGGAACAGGATGCCGTAGACCGGCAGGATGACGCTGGCCTCGTGGGCGGCCAGCTGCAGGGCCAGTCCGCCGACGAGCAGCAGCGCGGCCCGCCACAGGATCGTCGCCCACGGCAGCGGGGCGCGGCGTGGTCGCCGCACGGTCCGGGTCATCAGCGACATGCCGATGCCGGCGAGGAGCATGAACAGCAGCGAGGCGCGCCCCAGCGGGAGGTCGTGGAGGGTGCCGAGGAGGCCCTCGGCTCCGCGCGGTCCCACGTTGACGGCGACCATCCCGATGATCGCCAGTGAGCGCGCGACGTCGAGGCCGTGCAGTCGTCCGCCGGCGCGCGGGCGGGATGCGGGCCGGGCGGAGCGGGCCGGGCTGCCGGTGCGGTCCGAGCGGCGGCGGGAGCGTCGGCCGCCGTCGTCGGCGGGCTCGGCAGGGCCGGCGGGATGGCGAGCGACGGCCATGGCCCTCATCCTGTCCCCGTCGCGGAGCCGACGTCGGCGACGGCGAAGCCGCCTTCCCGCCGAGAGTCCTCCGCCCCGGAGATCCGGCCGGTCTCGTGGTCGATCTCCAGCGCCTGCACGGAGCCGAATATCGCCTCCTCCCGTTCGGTGACCCGCAGGTCCCAGTTCCGCTCGGAGATCAGCGCCTCCAACGCGTCGGAAGGCTCCTCCTCGACGGCCAGCACGCCCTCCTCGAGGTGGTGTCGGGGCGCGTCCACCGCCTCCTGGAGCGACGTTCCCCGCAGCCCCCAGGACGCCAGCACGCTGGTCAGGATGTTGGGGATCTGATGCCCGCCCGGGCTGCCGAGGCCGAGCACCGGACGTCCGTCGTCGTCGAGGACCATGCTGGGCGCCGACCAGCTCACCGACTGGCGGCCGGCCGCGGGCTGGTTGGCCTCGGAGTCCTGCGTGGCGAATCGGGAGAGCTGATTGTTCAGGAAGTAGCCGTCCACGTACTCCGACTCGCCGCCGCCCCAGAAGCTCGTCAGCGTGTTGGTCATCGAGACGGCGGCACCGTCCTCGTCCACGACGGTCAGATGGGTGGTGTTCCCCGCCATGATGGTCGAGGAGGGGTCCTTCTGCGTGGTCGAGGACGTCATGCCGGCCGGATCCATCTCTTCGGCGAGCGCGGCGTTCCGCTCGGGATCGGTGAGTCGGTCCGTCGGGACGTCGACGACGTCGGGGTCGCCGAACAGCTGATCCACCGACTCGTCGGCGGTGGTCCACGCCCGGGTGAGCCGGTCCACGTGGCCGGCGCTGTCCGGCGCGTGATCGGCGATGCCCAGCGATTCGGCGATCTGCATCTGCTGGATCAGGGCCGCGCCGGGCAGCGGGGGAGCGGCCGAGAGCAGAGTGTGCTCGCCGACGGGGCCGCCGACCGGATCCGTCCGCGTCGGGGCATAGGCGGTCAGCGTCTCGGCGTCCAGTCCGTCCACCGAGGTCAGCTCCTCGGCCAAGTCGCCGGAGTAGAACGACCCCGGGCCGTCCTGGGCCAGCGTCCTCATCGTCTCGGCGAGGTCCTCCTGCACGAGGCGATCTCCGGCGGCCAGCGGGTCGCCCGAGGAGTCGTGGAAATGGTCGAGTCCCTCGATCGAGGCGGGCCCGGCGTCGGAGCGGAGGCGCAGCGCCAGGAAGTCCGAGACCGGGAAGCCCTCGTCGGCCAGTTCCACGGCCGGGTCGAGGACGTCCTGCCAGGCCATATCGCCGTGCTCGTCATGGATGCGGGCCAGGCCGGCGACAAAGCCGGGGACGCCGGTGCCGGACTCCGGGATCTCTCCGTCCTCGGCCACCACTTCGCGGTAGTCATAGCTGACGGGGTCGTCTCCGTGGCCGGCCAGGATCGTCGAGCCGCCGCCGCCGATCCCGGAAGCATAGGGCTCCACGACTGCCACCGCGAAGGCCGCGGCCACGGCGGCGTCGACGGCGCTGCCGCCGTCCTGCAGGATCTCCATGCCGGCGTCGACGGCCTCGGGATGCGCCGCCGCCACCGCCATCTCATCGAGCTGCGGGGAGCCCGGCGTCGTCGTGGGGGTCTCCGTCGTCTCCGACGCCGAGGCGCTGCTCTCCGACGACGGGCTGCCCGAGGGAGCGGCGGTGCCGGCTCCGGAGGTCTCGGACGGGGAGGCCGTGCCGCTCTGCGCGGGAGCCTCGGAGGAGCGCGGGTCGGGCGCGGAGCACGAGGTCAGCATCAGTGCCATGGCCGTCAGGCCGACGGTCGTGCTGCGGGAGGGGAGGTGCATGGGGCCTCTCGAGCGTGCCTGAAGACGGGTCGTGGGGTGACAGTCCTGATCGGAGAGGGGCTCCGATCACCGACAGGCTGGGCGGGGCAGTCCTGGTGAGTCGCACTATGTCACATCAGCCCTGCGGGAGCTCTGAGCGACGCCCCGGTGTCCCGGAGTGCAGAGCGGGCGCCCCGGGTTCCCCGGACTCCTCCGGAGATGCCGAGCATCCGCGGCGGACGGGCCGCCGGGGGCTGTCCGTGCGGACGCCCGGCGCCTACTCTGGAGAGATGGCCGAGATCCTCGACGGACTGCGCATCCAGGACGTGGCCGGTGCGGCCGCGCGGCAGCTGCCCTGGAGCAGCTGCACTCATCCGTTCGGGCCGGAGCACGACGTCCACAAGGTCCGCGACAAGATCTTCCTGATGACCACCGAGGCGACCGGCGAGCCGCTGATCACGCTGAAAGTCACGCCGGACGAGTCCGAGGCGCTGCGCGAGGAGTTCGCCTCGATCCGGCCCGGATACCACATGAACAAGCGGCACTGGATCTCCGTCGGGGCCGGCGAGGGCATCACCGAGGAACTGATCGAGGAGCTGGTGGTCACCTCCTACGACCGGGTGGTCTCGACGATGCTGCTGTCCCAGCAGCCGGTGCGCTTCGGCCTCGGACCCGGCGACGGCGGCCTCGGCCGGGATGCCGCGCCCGACGCGCTCGATCCCGGCTGACCGTCGCCGATGGTCGAGGGATGCGGCGGCGAGCGCCGGGTCAGCGCGTCGGGCCGTGCCGACCGATCAGCTCCGCGTACCCCTCGCGGAACGTGGGGAAGCGCAGGCGGGACCCCTGCAGGAAAGTCTGGAGGCGGCGACCGTCGATGGTCTTTCCGCTCGCGCGGCCGTCTCCGGAGTCCGCCGGCAGGTCCACGCCCAGGCGTTCGGCGATGAAGGACGCGACGGCGCCCAGCGTCGCCGGCTCGGCGTCCACGGCATGCAGCAGGGGCGGAGGGGCTGAGCGCTCCAGCAGTGCCGCGAGGATCGTCACCAGGTCATCCCGGTGGATGCGGTTGGTCATGCGTCGATGGTCCATCGGCGTTCCCCGGGCCACGCGATCGATGGTGCGCGAGCGGCCGGGGCCGTAGATGCCGGCCGGGCGCACCACCACGACCTCGCTGTCGAAGAGCTCGCGCGCGTCCTGTTCCGCAGACAGCAGGGCGGCCGCGCTGCCCCGGTCAGGTGCGGGCTGCGTCGCCTCGTCCACGCGGTCGCCGTCGTGAGCGCCCAGCACCCCGGTCGAGGAGATGAAGACGACTCGGCGGGGCGGGGTCGGGAGGCGGCGGGCAAGTCCGGCGAGGCCTCCGCGGAAGGTGTGTTCATAGGCGGCCGCGTCGTGACCGTCCGGCGACAGGGCCACGACCACCTGATCGGCCTGGGGAAGAGTCGCGGCGGTGTCCTCGGTCAGGTCGGCGGCCCGGATCGGGAACGGGAACCCCGGTCTGTCGCCCCCGCGTCGGAGGCCGACGACGTCGGTTCCGGCCGCGGCGAGCCGTGCGCCCAGGGTCGCTCCGACGTCCCCGCAGCCGGCCAGCAGGACGCGCCTCGCGGCGGAAGAGGGGGATGCGGCGGTGTGCTCCAGGGGTCCTCCTCGAGTCGAGCGGCGGGACCGGCGGTCTCGCCGTGCGCCGGACGGCCCGGTGCTGTGGCCCCGGGCGGTCGGCCGCTCCCATGATATGCCCTGAGCCCGTCGATCGCGGGGCGGGCGACGTGTGGGGAATATGCCGTGAGCCGACAAAGTTGAGTATCATTGACTCAAGTTTCCGCGACGCAGCTCAGAGGATCGTCGAACCTCCTCGAGGAGCGGCCGTCGACATCGACTGGAAGGGGCTTCCTCCATGGACGTCAAGCTCACCACCAAATCGCAGGAGGCCGTCTCGGCCGCCGCGATGAACGCCAACACTGCGGGCAACCCCCAGGTCGAGCCCGCGCACATCCTCAAGGCGCTGATGGACCAGCGCGAGTCGGTCGCCGTCGCCCTGCTCAAGGCCGCCGGCGTCGACCCCGACGCGATCTCCACCCGCGCCTCGGCGGCCATCCAGCAGCTGCCCTCGACCTCCGGCGACGCCGTCTCCTCGCCGCAGTTCTCCCAGGCCGGGCTCTCGGTGGTGAAGGCGGCCCAGGCCGAGGCCCAGCAGATGGGCGACGACTATGTCTCCACCGAGCACCTGCTCATCGGCGTCGCCGCCGACGCCGGCCCGGCCGGTCGCGCGCTGGCCGAGGCGGGGGCGACGTCCGAGGCGCTGAAGGCCGAGCTGCCGAGGCTGCGCGGCGACCGCAAGGTCACCAGCCCGGACCCCGAGGGCACCTTCCAGTCGCTGGAGAAGTACGGCACCGACCTCACCGAGATCGCCCGCTCGGGGCAGCTCGACCCGGTCATCGGCCGCGACGCCGAGATCCGCCGCGTCGTCCAGGTGCTCTCCCGTCGGACCAAGAACAACCCGGTGCTCATCGGCGAGCCCGGCGTCGGCAAGACCGCCGTCGTCGAAGGGCTGGCCCAGCGCATCGTGGCCGGCGACGTCCCCGAGTCGCTGCGCGACAAGACGCTGATCGCGCTGGACCTCAGCGCGATGATCGCCGGGGCGAAGTACCGCGGCGAGTTCGAGGAGCGCATGCAGGCGGTGCTGGAGGAGATCAAGAACGCCGACGGCGAGATCATCACCTTCATCGACGAGCTGCACACGGTCGTCGGCGCCGGAGCCTCCGAGGGCTCGATGGACGCGGGCAACATGCTCAAACCCATGCTGGCCCGCGGCGAACTGCGGCTGATCGGCGCGACCACGCTGGACGAGTACCGCGAGAACATCGAATCCGACGCCGCGCTCGAGCGCCGCTTCCAGCAGGTGCTGGTCGGCGAGCCGTCGGTGCCCGACACCATCGGCATCCTGCGCGGTCTCAAGGAGCGCTACGAGGCCCACCACAAGGTCGCCGTGGCCGATTCCGCGCTGGTCGCCGCCGCCACGCTCTCCGACCGCTACATCTCCGGCCGCCAGCTGCCGGACAAGGCCATCGACCTGGTCGACGAGGCCGCCTCGCGGCTGCGCATGGAGATCGACTCCGCCCCGGTGGAGATCGACGAGCTGCGCCGCACCGTCGACCGGATGACCATGGAGGAGATGGCCCTGGCCGCCGAGACCGACGCCGGCTCCGCCGAGCGGCTGGAGACGCTGCGCGGCGAGCTGGCCGACAAGAAGGAGGAGCTGGCCGAGCTCACCGCCCGCTGGGAGGCCGAGAAGGGGGAGCTCAACCGGGCCGGCGAGCTGCGCGTCCAGCTCGACGAGCTGCGCAGCCACGCCGAGCGGGCCCAGCGCGAGGGCGACCTCGCCGAGGCCTCGCGGCTGCTCTACGGCGAGATCCCGCAGCTCGAGGAGCAGCTCGCCGCCGCCGAGGCGGAGGAGTCCACCACCCCGGAGCACGGCGAGAAGATGGTCGCCGACGAGGTCGACGCCGACGGCATCGCCGAGGTCATCGCCGCCTGGACCGGCATCCCGGCCGGGAGGATGCTGCAGGGCGAGACGGAGAAGCTGCTCGAGATGGAGCAGCTCATCGGGTCGCGGCTGATCGGCCAGGAGGCGGCTGTCACCACAGTCGCCGACGCCGTCCGTCGGGCGCGCACCGGCGTCGCCGATCCGGACCGGCCCACCGGCTCCTTCCTGTTCCTCGGCCCCACCGGCGTGGGCAAGACGGAGCTGGCCAAGGCGCTGGCGGAGTTCCTCTTCGACGACGAGCGCTCGATGATCCGGCTGGACATGTCCGAGTATTCGGAGAAGCATTCGGTCGCCCGGCTGGTGGGTGCGCCTCCCGGCTACGTCGGCTTCGACGAGGGCGGCCAGCTCACCGAGGCGGTCCGGCGTCGTCCCTATTCGGTGATCCTGCTCGACGAGGTGGAGAAGGCCCACTCCGAGGTCTTCGACATCCTGCTGCAGGTCCTCGACGACGGCCGGCTGACCGACGGCCAGGGCCGCACGGTGGACTTCCGCAACACGGTGCTGATCCTGACCTCCAATCTGGGCAGCCAGTTCCTGGTGGACCAGCAGCTCGAGGAGGAGCAGCGGCGCAGCCAGGTCATGGATGTGGTCAACCGCTCCTTCAAGCCGGAGTTCCTCAACCGGCTGGACGACATCGTCATGTTCGACGTGCTGTCCATGGAGCAGCTGGGCAGCATCGTCGACCTGCAGGTCGAGTCGCTGGCGCAGCGGCTCTCCTCGCGTCGACTCACCCTGGAGGTCAGCGACGACGCCCGCGAGTGGCTCGCCGTCGCCGGCTACGACCCGGCCTACGGTGCCCGGCCGATGCGCCGGCTGGTCCAGCGCGAGATCGGCGACCAGCTGGCCCGGCTGCTGCTCTCCGGCGACGTCCAGGACGGCGACACGGTGCTCGTCGACCGCGACGAGCTCTCGGCGGACTCCGCGGCGATGCACGGGCTGACTGTGCGGAAGCAGGAGGAGCCACTGGAGGCCTCGGCCGGAGCCTGACGCCTGCCCGGGCTCCGCGCGGGCCCGCCGCTCGATGCATGGGGAAGGGCGGTCGCTACAGGTGCACGCCCTCCCGGGCGAGCAGCGCGCGCTTGATCCCCACGCCGCCGAAGCCGTAGCCGCCGATGGACCCGTCGGCGAGGATCACCCGGTGGCAGGGCACCGCGAAGCCCACCTGGTTGTGCGCGCAGGCGCTCGCCGCCGCCCGGTGCGCCTGCGGGCGCCCGGCCATGACGGCGAGCTCCCCGTAGGAGACGGTCTCGCCGGCCGGCACCTCGCGCAGCGCCGCCCAGACCCGCTGGCGGAACTTCGGCCCCGGCTGGGCGACGGCGAGGGCGTCGAAGGCGGCCAGGTCGCCGGCGGCGTAGGCGGCCACCGCCTCCGCGACGGCGCCGCGATCCGTGGGCAGCGGATTCATCTCGCGGTCGGCGGTGGCCGGGTCCAGGCGCTCGAACGTGTCCATCTGCTGCTCGAGCAGCCGCCCGATGGCCGCGACGTCGGGCTCGGCACCCTGCGGGCGGGCCAGCCCGGCGGCGCGGATCGCCTCGTCGTCGGGGGAGTGGACCACCACGAGGGTCCCCAGATCCTCCAGCGGCGCGGAGGACCAGCGCAGCTCGGGCAGCTCGGGTGCGGCGTCGGCAGATGTGCTCATCGGGTCCTCCAAGGGGCGCAGGGGTGGGCCATCGTCCATCGTCCCACCTGTCCGTGGCCTGTCTGCGGCGCCGCCGTGTCCTGCCCGTCGATCGCGGCCGACGCGACCGGCCCACGGGGCGGTCCGGTCCCGCGGGCCGCGCGGTCGCCGTCGTCGGTGGGACGAGCGGAGTGACATCGCTCGCATCGGGGCCGCCCCGCGTGGCCGGCGGTCGCAGTCCCTCGACTGCGACGGCGGGGGTCAGTGCTGTGCGGTTCCGCATGCCACGGGCGCGCGCGGCCGCGCCGTCGCGTCCCGCTCGGCGACGGACGTTCCGCAGACATGTTAACCTGGGAAGCACGAATCAGGAGATCGTAGAGTTACTCCCGCGGTGATTCCTGCCCGACATCGCGAGGACCAGAGACGACAGAGGGGGTCTCGCTCATGGGGCGCGGCCGTCAGAAGGCGAAAGCAACCAAGCAGGCGCGGGAGATCAAGTACTACACCCCGAACACTGATCTGTCCGCTCTCGAGAGGGAGCTGGCGCAGAAGCGGGGCGATCTTCCTGTCGAGGACACCACCTCCTCCGAGGACGATCCGTACGACGTCGACGAGCTCTCCGAACGCTACGGCCGCTGAGCGGAGCGCTCACCGCGAGCCGCCGTCGGCGCCGCCGCCGAGGGTGCGACGCGCATCCTGTCCGTTCGACCCGACGATGACCGTCGGGTCGTTCTCTGTCGTGCCGGGAGGTCATGCCGCGTGGAGGAGCTGACGTCGGAGTCGTTCCCGGCCCCCGTGGCCGATGCCCACCGGGCCGCGCTGCGCTCCATCGCCCGCGTCGTCGACGAGACCGCCGAGCCGCAGGACCCGGCCGTCGCGCGGGACGGGATCCTCGAGCTGCTGCGCGGCGGCGAGGTGCTGTGCGTGACCGGCGCCGGGGTCTCCACCGACTCCGGCATCCCCGACTATCGCGGCCCGAACGGCTCGCTGCGTCGGCACCGGCCGATGACGTACCAGGAGTTCCGGCACGACGACGCCGCGCGCCGTCGCTACTGGGCCCGCAGCTTCGTCGGCTGGCGGCATATGAGCGCCGCGGCCCCGAACGCCGCGCACCGTCTGCTGGCCGAATGGCAGCGACGCGGGCACCTCGGCGGGCTGATCACCCAGAACGTCGACGGGCTGCATGCCGCCGCCGGCGCGGACCCGGTCGTCCCGCTGCACGGGGACCTGGACACGGTGCTGTGCCTGACCTGCGACAACCGCGAGCACCGGGCGGGCCTGGACCGCCGGCTGGAGGAGGCCAACCCCGGCTTCGCCGAGGCCGCGGCCGTCGCCGCGGAGAACGTCAACCCTGACGGCGACGTCGAGCTGGACGAATCCTGGGTCGCCCGCTTCCACATGGTCGGCTGCCTGGTCTGCGGCTCGACGCATCTGAAGCCCGACGTCGTCTACTTCGGCGAGAGTGTGCCCGCCGAGCGCAAGGTCGCCGTCGACGCGATGGTCGCTGACGCCCGCGCGCTGCTGGTGGTCGGCTCCTCGATGGCGGTGATGAGCGGCTTCCGCGTCGCGCTGCAGATGCATCGCTCCGGCCGGCCCATCGGCGTCATCAACGGCGGCCCTTCGCGCGCCGACGCCAAGGCGCCGTTCCGCTGGCGCACGCGCATCACTCCGGCGTTGGAGGAGCTCGACGCCGCGCTGTGCTGAGCGGGCGCGCCGGCAGTCACGCCGAGCGGATCAGGGCGTCTCGTCCGCGGCGCCCAGCTGCACGATGGCCTCGACGATCCGCGCCCGCTGCCCGGCGTCGAACGTGCCCGGGGTCAGCGCCTCGTAGAACCACAGCCCGTCGGCGGCCAGCCGCGCGAGGAAGGGCAGCAGCTCGGGAGCGACGGCCACGCCGGTGCGCTGCGTCCCGGAGTCCGCCTCCCCGGAGTCCGCCGCCTCGCCGCTGGGGGCCGGCGGCGACCACCGCTCGTGGACCTGGTCCCAGGCGGCCTGCGCGTCCGAGTCCTGCGCGGACTCCAGCATGAGCAGCAGCTCGGCACGGTCCGGGTTCTGCGAGGCGCGGATGTAGGCCTCCAGCCGCCGGGCGGCGGGGAGCTGGTCGTGCGGCGCCCCCGCCTCGCGCTCCATGCAGGCCTCCCACTGTCCGGCCACATGCTCGTGCAGCGCCAGCAGCAGATCCTCGCGGCTGGGGAAGTGGTAGAGCAGCCCGCCCTTGGTCAGCCCGGACTCGACGGCCGCGGACTCGAAGGTCAGGGCGGTCACGCCGTCGCGCTGGACGATGCGGGTGGCCGCCTCGAGGATCTCGGTGCGCTTGGACTGTCGGATGGTCGGTCACCTCAGGGGTCTCGGGCGGGTGCGGTGCCCGCGGTGCAGGCTGCATTCCAGGGTATGTCGCGCGGCGCCCGGTCGCCGAACACGTCCTCGCCTCCCGGGCTCAGTGGTCGCCGGGATGCGCCTGCGAGGCGGTGCCCGGCAGATGGCGGCGGAGCAGCCAGCCCGTGGCCGCCGCGCCGAGGACCATGGCGACGGCGACGGCGACGACCACTGCGAGGAAGGCGGAGTCCATCGCCTCGGCGGCGGCCGCGGCGAGCGCCGGATCGGAGGAGCTCAGCGCCGCCGCGGGGCTCGGCGCGGCGACCCCGTCGGCGCCGTCGGGCCCTTCCAGGGCATGCAGGTAGACGGCGTTCAACAGACTGCCCAGCACGGCGACGGCGACCAGTCCGCCGAACTCGTAGGAGACCTCCTCGAGGGAGGCCGCCATCCCGGCTCGATGCCGCGGCACGTTGCCGATGATCGCCGTCGAGGCCACTGAGATCGCCGCGCCGAGGCCGAGGCCGAGGACCAGCAGCCCGGCGAGCAGCAGGTCCAGCCGGTCGGCGACGGCGGCGACGACGAGGCTCCCGGCGCCGAGCGCGGCCACACTCAGGCCGCCGCCGATGAGCACCAGCAGGCCGAGCCGGTGCAGCACCGCCCCGCCGGCGAGCGCGACCGGAAGCGCCCCCAGCGAGAGCACGGCGACCACGAGCCCGGCCTGCAGCGGGGTGAAGCCCTCCACCAGCTGGTAGCGCTGGGTGACGGCGAACTGCAGCCCCATGATCGCGAAGATGCTGGCCCCTGCGGAGACCACTCCGGCGCTGAAGGCGCGGTTGGCGAAGATGGAGAAGTCGATCAGCGGGTCGGCCAGCCGGCGCTGCCGCCGGACGAAGGCGGTCAGCGCGACGGCGGCGACGACGACGGCGGCCGCGCCGGCGGTGGTCCAGTGCGGCGGCGTCGTCGCCAGGGATTTGATGGCCAGCACCGCTCCGCCCAGGCCGAGCAGCGCCTGCGCCGAGGAGACCCCGTCCCAGCGGCGCGAGGGATCGGTGACGTTGGCCGGGCCGAGCGCGACGATCGCCGCGGAGGCGGCGACGGCGACGGGCACGTTGACCAGGAAGACCGAGCCCCACCAGAAGTGCTCGAGCAGCAGGCCGCCGACCACGGGGCCGGCGGCCAGGCCGGCGACTGAGACCCCGGCCCAGATCGAGACGGCCAGCGTGCGCTCGCGCTCGTCGGAGAAGGTCACGCGGATCAGCGCCAGCGTGGCCGGCAGCATCGCCGCCGCGCCGACGGCCAACAGTCCCCGGGCGCCGATGAGCAACTCCGGGGTCGGGGAGAACGCGGCGGTCAGCGAGGCCAGTGCGAAGAGACCGAGGCCGTACTGGAAGAGCCGCTTATGCCCGATCCGGTCGCCCAGACCCCCGGCGCCGGGCAGCAGACCGGCGATCACCAGCGGGTAGGCGTTGATGATCCACAGCGACTGGCCCGACGTCGCGCCGAGCTGCTCGGTGAGCACCGGCAGCGCGGTGTAGAGGATGGAGTTGTCCAGCGTGATGAGCGCCAGGGCGGCGGAGACGATCCCCAGCACGCTCCAGCGGCGCCACCGGGGCATGGCGGTCCGGCGCGCCAGCGGGAGGGGGGAGGTCATCGTCATGCCACAAACTATACCGGACGTATGGTTAAGTTTGCTAGAGGGGTGGGCGAGGTCACACTCGGGGCGACGACGGTGCCGCTGCCGGAGCGCACGGGCCGGGTGTTGATAGTCTTCCTGGCATGCAGATCCCCGCCGAGCAGCCCTTCGTCCCCGTGATCACCGGCGGAGACGTCGGGGCATACTCCTGGGCCCGCGAATTCCACGAGGCCTTCGGCGTGGTCTCGGCGGTGGTCCCCACCCGGCTGAACCGGAACCTGAAGCATTCGCGCATCCTCGACGCCTTCCCGGCCGGCGTGATGACCGACGAGCAGACCACGATCACCGCGCTGATCGACGTCGCCGAGCGGCTGACCGACTCCGGGGCGAACCCGCGGCCGCTGGTGCTGCTGGCGACCTACGACCACGTCGTCCAGGCGGTGCTGCGTCACCGCGAGGAGCTCGAACGCTGGTACGTCATCCCCTTCCCGGACCGTGCGACGGTCGAGCAGGTCGCCGACAAGGAGTCCTTCGCCGCGATCTGTCGCCGGCTGGGCATCCCGCACCCGCGCGAGACGCGACTGTCGATGGTCGAGCACGACCCGGCGCGCACTGAACAGATCGTCGCCGCGACGCTCGAGGAGCTGGGCGCCGACTTCCCGCTGATCCTCAAGGCCGCCGACAGCTGGGCCTGGGCGCAGACCACCTTCGCCGGTCGGCGGAAGGTGCACCGCGTCGAGGACGCCGCCGAGCTCGGCCGGCTGCTCGACGCCGCGGCCGGCGCCGGCTTCGACGACGTCTTCCTGCTGCAGGAGCTCATCCCCGGTCCCGACTCGCAGATGCGGGTGGGCTCCTACTTTCGCGACGGCGCCGGGGGGATCCGGCTGCGCGCCGTCGGCGAGGTGCTGCTGGAGGACCATGCGCCGGGGCTGGAGGGCAACTCCCGAGCCATCCTCACGTCGGCCGATCCGCGCATCGACGAACATGCCGAGACGTTCCTGCATGAGGTCGACTGGCACGGCTTCGCGATGTTCGACGTGAAGATCGACCCGCGCGACGGCAGTCCGCAGTTCTTCGAGATGAATCCGCGGCTGGGGCGCAATCACTTCTACCTCACCGCCGGCGGGGTGAACCCGGCCGAGCTGGTCGTCCAGCAGCACCTGGCCGAGGCGCTGACCGGCGCCGGCGTCGAGCTGCCGCGCGAGCTGCCGGAGACCACGCGCCCCGACGCGCTGCACACCACAGTGCCGCTGTCGCTGGCGCGCCGCTTCGCCGACGCCGGCCAGCGCGCCCGCGTGGACGCCGCCGCCCGGGCCGGTGCAGTGCACAGCCCGTTCCGCTACCGGCCGGACCCCGATCTGCGGAAGCGGGCGTACCACGCGGCCGTGCTGCTGAAGAGCCTGCGCGAGGTGCGTCAGCACCCTCCGGCGTGAGCACACCTCTCGCGCTCGGCAAGCCCGACCACTGGTCGGGATCCGTCGAGACCTGAGGGGTCGCGAGGAGGGGCGAGGGTGACGACCTCCGGCCGCTGAGCCTCGGAGTCGCCCGCCCGCTCAGCGGCGGGCCATGTAGAGCCGGAAGGCCTTGGCCAGCAGCGGGCTGATCTCGAAGTCCCACTCGCCCTGGGTCTGCACGACGTCGGCGCCCATCGTGGTCTTGAACCGGGTCAGGCCCGCCAGCTCGTGCTCCGGATCCAATGAAGGGCTCAGCCCGCCCAGGTCGTACCAGCGGCACCCGGCGGCCAGCGCGTCCTCGATCTGGCGCAGCTGCAGCGCCCGCGGGGCGTAGCGCTTGCGCTCCTGCGCCGCCGAGGCGCCGTAGACGTACCAGGCGAAGCGACCCTGCCGGACGAAGATCGCCGCGGCCAGCAGGGTCTCGTCCAGATGGGCGAAGTACAGCGTGCACTCGGTGTCGTCCGCGGCGTTGAGCGCGCGGTGCATGCGCTGGAAATAGCTCAGCGGCCGGCCGGTGAAGCCGTCGCGCGCGGCGGTCTCCTCGTAGAGCTCCTGCCAGCTGGGCAGATCCTCCTCGCCGCCGACGCTGATGGTCAGCTCCGAGCGGGTGGACTTGCGAGTCTGCCGGCGCGAGGTCTGGTCCATCCGCGCCAGCACCGCCTCGACGTCGAGGCCGGCGCCGTTGTCGTCGACCAGCGGGATGCGGGCCTGGAACTGCGGCTGGCCGGCCTCGAACTCCTCCGACTCTCCGGGCGCGCGCCAGCCCAGCGCGGCGAGCTCGTCGCGGAGGGCTTCGGCGTCGTCGTCGACGGCGAGCGGCTCGAGCTCGGTCAGCATCCGATGATCGCCGGCGGCCAGCGCCCTGCGGACGTCGCCGGCGGACCAGCGGCGGCGCACCCCGGGCAGGCCCATGCGGACCAGGAAGGCGCCGTCGCGGCGCAGCCGCTCGGTGAGCGCGGTGAGCATCGAGGACAGGTCGACGTCGGCCGGGTCGAACACCGGCCCCTCGGCCAGGTAGGCCAGCGTCCGGCCGCCGACCAGCGGCACGGCCGAGGGCACCGGCAGCGGCCGGTGCAGCACCAGGGTGGCGGCGACGAGGCGGTCGTCGGCGAAGACCCCGAGGGACTCGCCGCGCCAGCCGCTCTTCACCTCCGGCCAGCGGGGATTCTGCAGGAAGGAGGCCGTCGGGTGGGCGGCGAGGAACTCGGCGTGGGCGTCGTCGGAGAGCGGCGCGACCGTCACGGGCGGAGCGTCCGCTGGCGGAGTCTGAGGCGTCACGAGAAGAGAGCCTAGTCGTCGATGCTCTCTGTGACCTGAACGTGACCTCCACGGGCGCGGCTCCGCCGGCGGGTCAGTCCATCTGCTCGAGCTGCTTGCCCTTGGTCTCGGGCACCCAGCGGATCACGAAGAGCAGCGACAGGGCTGCGCAGATCGTGTAGAAGCCGTAGGCCACGCCGAGGCTGAGATCCGCCAGGGCCGGGAAGGAGGTGGAGATGGCGAAGTTCGCCAGCCACTGGACCGCCGCGGCGACGCCCAGCGCCGTGGCGCGGATGCGGTTGTTGAACATCTCTCCGAGAAGCACCCAGACCGCCGGGCCCCACGACATGCCGAAGAAGACCACGAAGAGATTCGCGGCGAGCAGCGCCACGACGCCGCCGGCGTCGGTGAGCTCGGGGGTGATGGTGCCGTCGGCGGCCTCGACCAGCGGCGCATTGGCGAAGATCCAGGCCAGCACCGCCAGCGAGACCGTCATGCCGGAGGATCCGATCATCAGCAGCCGCCGCCGGCCGATCTTGTCCACCAGCGCGATGGCGATGATGGTGACCACGATGTTCGTCAGGCCGGTGATGACCGTCTGGGTCAGCGCGTCGGACTCGGTGAAGCCCACGGCCTGCCACAGCGCCGAGGAGTAGTAGAAGATCACGTTGATGCCGACGAACTGCTGGAACGTGGACAGCAGGATGCCGACCCAGACGATGGGCAGCAGGCCCAGCGCCGGGCCGCGGAGGTCCTTCAGCCGGGTGCGGGCCTCGCTGCCCAGGGTGCGGCGGATCTCGGCGATGCGCTCGTCGACGCCGGTCTCCAGGATGCGGCCGAGGACCTCCCTGGCCTTCGACGTCGCGCCCTTCTTGACCAGGAAACGCGGCGACTCGGGGATGGTCAGCGCCAGCATGCCGTAGGCCAGGGCGGGGACGACCTCGGTGAAGAACATCCAGCGCCAGGTTTCCAGACCCAGCCACAGCGCGTCGCCCGCACCGCCGGAGACCGAGGCGAGCCAGGCGTTGGAGAGCAGGGCGACGAAGATTCCGGTGACGATGGCCAGCTGCTGCATCGAGCCCAGTCGGCCGCGGATCTGCGCCGGCGAGATCTCGGCGATGTAGGCCGGCGCGATCACCGAGGCGGTCCCCACGCCGAGCCCTCCGATCACGCGCCACGCGATGAGATCCCAGGGGCCGACGGCCAGTGTGCAGCCCACAGCGCTGATGAGGAACAGAGCGGCGGCGATGAGCATGACCCGCACGCGGCCGATGCGATCGGCGAGCTTGCCGGCGAGGAAGGCGCCGACCATGCAGCCCAGCAGGGCGGAGGAGACGACGAAGCCGATGAGTCCGGCGCTGAGCCCGAAGCCGTCGCGCACGGCGGTGACGGTGCCGTTGATGACGGCGGTGTCGAATCCGAAGAGGAAGCCGCCGAGTGCGGCCACCGAGGCGAGCAGCAGCGCCTGCCCGGTGTGGAAGGATTCCGGTCTCTGGTCGGTGTCCGTCATGGCCTCGCCTCTCCGTCGCGGGGGAGCTCGCCCCGACTTTGTCGCCGAGGCGACGGCGAGGTCGGGGTGCCCTGCAATGTACGTGATGCGAGTCACCCTAGGGGAGGGGGTGTGTGACGTCTACAGAGTGAACGAATGTATCGATAGACGTGGTCTATTCATTCATAGGTTGAACGTCAGGAATGCGCTGCAGAGTCGGTCGCCTCCGCTGCGATGCGCTCGAGCGCGAGGGCCACGGCCCCCAGCGCCGCCGACCGATCGCCCAGGGCCGCCGGGCGGATGTCCAGGGCGTGCGTGGCGCTCGGCACGGCGTGGCGACGGACGGCCTCGCGCATCGGGGCCAGCAGGAGCTCGCCGGCCTGGGCCAGCTCGCCGCCGACGATGATCCGCTGCGGGTTGACGATGTTGCACAGATCGGCGAGCGCACGACCGGCGTGGTGCCCGGTGTCGGTCAGCACGCGCAGGCAGGAGTGCTCGCCCTCCGCGGCGGCGGCGACGATGTCGGCGATGGTCGTCTCGGGCCCCAGGCGCGGTTCGAGGAGCTCGACCAGTGCCCGTGCGGAGGCCAGCGTCTCCAGGCACCCGCGGTTGCCGCAGCGGCAGACGCGGCCGTTCTCCTCGACGGTGGTGTGCCCCAGCTCGCCGGCGGTGCCGCCCCGGCCCCGGAAGGGTCGGCCATCGATGAGCAGTCCGCCGCCGACGCCCTCGGAGAGCTTGATGTAGGCCAGGTCTTCGACGTCCTGGCCGGCGCCCCACCGGTGCTCGGCCAGGGCCGCGAGGTTGGCGTCGTTGTCCACGACCACCGGGACGTCGAGCTGCCGGCGGGCCTGGTCGACGACGTCGACGTCGGCCCATCCGGGGAGGATCGCCTGGGAATCCATGCGCCCACTGGGCTGGCTCACCGGTGCGGGGAGGCCCAGGCCGACGGCGCGCAGGGAGCCGTGGTCGCGCCGGGACTCGCCGAGCAGGCCCTCGAGCAGGTCGCCGGCGAGGGCCAGCGAGCGCTCGGCCGTGGTCGCCGCGGCCAGCGCGGTGCGGCGCGCGGCGAGCACTGTCCCGGACGGATCGGCCAGGGCCGCCGAGAGGTGGCGGTGCCCGAAGTCGAGTCCGGCGACGGCGGCGTCCGAGGGCGCCAGGCGGATGAGAGGCCGGCGCCCGTGCTCCGCCGGCGCCCGCTCGACGATCTCCTCGGCGCGCAGGGCGCGGACGATGTTGGAGACTGTGGCCGGTGCCAGCCCTGTGGACCGGGCGACGTCGGCCTGCGAGATGCTGCCCTGCCGCCGCAGGACGTCCTCGACGCGGCGGCGGTTCGCCGCGGCCAGCGCACGCTGGGACCCCGGAGAGCCGGGAGCCGGTTCCTGGGGTCTGTCCATGGGGCCACTGTATCCGTCGTCCGCGGCCCGGGCGTCTCGGTCGTCGACGCCAGGAAAGCCCCCCTCGGGGGGGGGGGGCGACCTGTCGGGCCGACGTTCAGGACGGGTAGGAGCCGGTGAGCAGCACGCCACCGCCGTCGACGCCCTTCGCCCCCTGGACGAAATCCTCGCCCGCCTCGGCCACCCGCGCGTCCTGCGGGTCGTGCGCGGAGACCTCGCCCATCACCCAGGCGGCCTCGCCGGCGGCCGCGAGCGTGTCCAGCGCGGACTCGGCGTGCTCGGCGTCGACGACGGCGACCATCCCGACGCCGAGGTTCAGCGTGCGCTCCAGATCCGCCTGCGGGACGGCGCCCAGCTCGGCGATCACCCGGAAGATCGCCGGCCAGGACCAGGTGGAGCGGTCGACGGTGGCCATCAGGCCCTCGGGCAGCACGCGGGCCAGGTTCGCGGCGAGCCCGCCGCCGGTGACATGGCTGAAGCCGCGCACCGGGGCGTCGTCGGCGGTCGGGGACTCGGCCGGGTCGCCGTTGAGCGCGCGCACCAGGTCCAGGCAGGAGCGGGTGTAGAGCCGCGTCGGCTCTAGCAGCTCCTCGCCGATGCTGCGGCCGAACTCCGTGACATGGCGCTCGTAGCCCCAGCCGGCCGACTCCAGCACGCGGCGCACCAGCGAGTAGCCGTTGGAATGCACGCCGGAGGAGGCCATGCCGATCACCACGTCGCCGGAGCGGACCCGCTGCGGGCCCAGCACTGCGGAGGCGTCGACGACGCCGGTGGCCGCCCCGGCGACGTCGTACTCGTCGGCGGCCAGCAGCCCCGGGTGCTCGGCGGTCTCCCCGCCGATCAGCGAGGTGCCGGTCAGCGAGCAGGCTTCGGCGATGCCGCGCACGATCGCGGCGATCCGGTCGGGATCCACCGAGCCGCAGGCGATGTAGTCGGTCATGAACAGCGGCTCGGCGCCCATCACCACGATGTCGTCGACGACCATGCCGACGAGGTCGTGGCCGATGGTGTCGTGGCGGTCCATCGCCTGGGCGATGGCGACCTTGGTGCCCACTCCGTCGGTGGAGGTGGCCATCAGCGGCTTCGGCAGCCGGGTCAGCGCCGAGGCGTCGTAGAGTCCGGCGAAGCCGCCCACCCCGCCCATGACGGCCGAGGAGTGGGTGGCCTGCACCGCCGACTTCATCAGCTCGACGGCGCGGTCTCCGGCCTCGACGTCGACGCCGGCCGACGCATAGGTGATCGGCTCGGGCCGTCCGGCCTGCTCGGGCTGTCCGGTCATCGGGGGGCCTCCGTGGGGATCTCGTCGGCGACGTCGAACTCGGCGTCCGGGCCTGGCTCGCAGCCCGATCCCGAGGATCCGGCGGCCTCGGACGTCGCGGAGCCGCCGACGGCCGGATCCTCCAGCAGCAGCTTGCCGCGCCGGGACTCGGGCGGCAGCGGGATCGGATACTGGCCCGAGAAGCAGGCGGTGCACAGCGTCGAGGGCGGCTGCTCGGTCGCGGCGATCATCCCCTCCTCCGAGATGTAGGCCAGCGAGTCGGCGGAGACCGCCTGGCGGATCTCGTCCATCGTCGCGCCGGTGGCGATCAGCTCCGCCCGGGTGGCGAAGTCGATGCCGTAGAAGCAGGGCCACTTGATCGGCGGCGAGGAGATCTTCACGTGCACCTCGGCGGCGCCGGCCTCCCTGAGCATCCGCACGATGGCCCGCTGGGTGTTGCCGCGGACGATGGAGTCGTCGACGACGACCACCCGTTTGTCGCGGACCACGTGGTCCTGGACGTTGAGCTTCAGCCGGATGCCCAGCTGGCGCAGCGTCTGCGAGGGCTGGATGAAGGTCCGGCCGACGTAGGAGTTCTTGATGAAGCCCTGGGCGAAGGGCAGCCCGGACTCCTCGGAGTAGCCCACCGCCGCCGGCGTGCCGGACTCAGGCACCGGGATGACGATGTCGGCGTCGTGGCTGTCCTCGCGGGCCAGCTGACGGCCCATCTCCACGCGCGACTCGTAGACCGAGCGGCCGTTGATCAGCGCGTCGGGCCGTGCCAGGTAGACGTACTCGAAGACGCAGCGCGCCGGGTCCGAGGCGGCGAAGTGCTGGCTGCGCACGCCGTCGGCGTCGATGGCGATGAACTCGCCCGGCTCGATCTCGCGGATCACCGAGGCGCCGACCGTCGCCAGCGCCGACTGCTCGGAGGCGACCACCCAGCCGCGGTCCAGCCGGCCGAGCACCAGCGGGCGCACGCCCTGGGCGTCGCGGGCGGCGTAGAGGGTGTTCTCGGTCATGAACACGAAGCAGAAGGCGCCCTGCAGCGTCGGCAGCAGCTGCATCGCCTGGGCCTCGAGGTCCTCGCCGGGCTGGTCCTTCAGCAGCGCGGTGACCAGGGCGGTGTCAGTGGTGTTGCCCTGGGCCAGCTCGCCGAAGGCCGGAGCCTCGCCGCCGTTGCGCTCGACCAGCCGGTCGTAGAGATCCCCGGAATTGGTCAGATTGCCGTTGTGGCCCAGCGCGACGGTGCCGTGCGGGGTGTCGCCGAGGGTCGGCTGGGCGTTCGACCACTGATTGGAGCCGGTGGTGGAGTAGCGGCAGTGCCCGACGGCGATGTGCCCGCGCAGCGCGGTCAGCGTCGACTCGTCGAAGACCTGCGAGACCAGCCCGATGTCCTTGTAGACCCGGATCGACTCGCCGTCGGAGGCGGCGATGCCGGCGGACTCCTGGCCGCGGTGCTGCAGCGCGTAGAGCCCGTAGTAGGCGAGCTTGGCGACCTCCTCGCCGGGGGCCCAGACGCCGAAGACGCCGCATTCGTCCTGGGGAGCGGCGTCCTCGTCCAGCAGATTGAAGTTCAGGCGGCCGTCAGCGCTGGCCATGGGCGGAGTTCCTCTCAGTGGGGGCGGCGCCGGATCCGGACTCCCGCGGCACCGCGTCGTAGGTGCGGCCGCGCCCGCGGGTGCGGCGCTCGGCGATCAGCCAGGCGACGGCGCCGAGGGCCAGCCCCGGCAGGCCGAGGACGACGGCGAGGAAGCCGGCCGAGCTCAGCGTGGAGTAGCCCTCGGTCGGGCCGTTGACGATCGCCAGCACGACGGCGGCGACCACGCCGACGGCTGCGCCGACGACCAGGAAGGGGACCAGGCGCGGGGCATGGCGCACCGTCACCTGCCGATGCTGCTCGCGGGAGGACATGGCTTCAGTCTACTGGGCTCGGGGAGGGCGCGATGAATCGGGGAGGCAGCCGTCCGTCAGGCGGACGGCGCGGCGGCGCATCGCCGCGCCGCGACGGAACCTGGCGGCGTCGTGAGGACCTTTCGCAGGGCTGTGAGAGGTCGTGGGGCAATGGACCGGCGACATCTCGCGACCCTGCGAAATGATCGACAGAGGCGGTCCGGGAGTCACGCGGCCTCGGCCGGATGCTCCGCTCGAATCATGCTCAAGGTGCATTATGAACTCTGCCGGAGGTGCAGTATGAGCCCTGCTGACGGTCGGAGATCGTGCTGACCAGGAGTGTTTCAGTCGTCCAGTTCGCAGCCGGTCAGCCGGCGATACGCGTCGAGGTAGCGCTCGCGGGTCGCGACGACGACGTCGGCCGGCAGCGGCGGCGGGGCGACGGCGGAGCCGCGCTCCCAGCCCGAGGCCGGCGAGGTCAGCCAGTCGCGGACGTACTGTTTGTCGAAGGAAGGTTGGGCGCGGCCCGGCTCCCACTCCTCGGCCGGCCAGAACCGCGAGGAGTCCGGGGTGAGGACCTCGTCGCCGAGGACCAGCTCGCCGGTGCGCGGGTCGTGGCCGAACTCCAGCTTGGTGTCGGCGAGGATGATCCCGGCCGCCCGGCAGGTCTCGGCGGCCAGCGTGTAGACCCGCAGCGTCGCCTCGCGCAGCTGCTGGGCCTGCTCGGCGCCGACCTGCTCGACCAGCGTGGCGAAGCTGATGTTCTCGTCGTGGCCGCCCTGCTCGGCCTTCGACGACGGGGTGAAGATCGGCTCGGGCAGCTGCGAGCCGTCGACGAGCCCGTCGGGCAGCGCGATGGACGTGACCGTGCCGGACTGCCGGTACTCGGCGAGCCCGGAGCCGGTCAGGTGTCCGCGGACGATGCACTCGGCCTCGACCATGTCCAGTGCGCGGCAGATCATCGCCCGGCCGGCGACCTCGGTGGGCACCTCGGTGGAGACCACATGCGAGGGGACGCCGGCGGCCTCGAGCTGGGCGAACCACCACAGGCTCAGCTGGGTGAGCACCCGGCCCTTGTCCGGGATCGGAGTGGAGAGCACGTGGTCGTAGGCGCTGATCCGGTCGGAGGCGACCACCAGCAGCACGTCCTCGCCGTCCCAGGCCGAGCCCGCCGCCGGCCGGTGCAGCTCGCGGACCTTGCCGGAGGAGACGTGGACCCAGCCGGGGATCGACGACGGCGCGCCGTCGTCGGCGCGGCCCGAGGCGGCGGCGTCATCGCCGTCTCCGGCGGCGCCGGGCACCTGCACCCGTCCGGCCAGCGCCTCGGCGGCGATGTCGCTCCGGTGCTGCGCGCCGGTCCAGGAGATCTCGCCGACGCCGGCGTAGGCCCGGTCGACGGCCTGCTGCAGCGTCTCGCCGGTGCCGACCACGGCCAGCACCCGCCCGCCGGCAGTGACGACTGCGCCGTCGTCGTCGGTCGCGGTGCCGGCATGCAGCACGGACGTGCCCTCGCGGGCGGCCGCGGCGTCGAGCCCGGTGATGACGTCGCCCTTCCGCGGGCTGTCGGGGTAGTTCTCGGCCGCCAGGACGACGTCGACGGCGTAGCCCTCGCGCCAGCTCAGCTCGCGGTCGGCGCCCAGCGAGCCGGTGGCGCAGTCCAGCAGCAGCTGACCCAGCGGGGTCTCGAGGCGTTCGAGCACCGCCTGGGTCTCCGGATCGCCGAAGCGGGCGTTGAACTCGACCACGCGCACGCCGCGGGAGGTGACCGCCAGCCCGCAGTAGAGAACCCCGACGAAGGGCGTGCCGCGGGCGGCCATCTCGGCCAGCGTCGGCTTCGCCACGCGCTCGACCACCGTCTCGGTGACGTCGCGGGAGACGCCGTCGGGGCCGACCTCGGTGCGGTCGGTCAGCCAGTCCAGCGGGGTGTAGGCGCCCATTCCGCCGGTGTTCGGGCCCTCGCCGCCGTCGCGGATGCGCTTGAAGTCCTGCGCGGGGGAGAGCGGGACGAGGTCCTCGCCGTCGCAGAGCACGAAGAGCGAGACCTCGGGACCGTCGAGGAACTCTTCGATGACCACGCTGCCGCCGGCGGCGAAGCAGGTCTCGGCGTGGGCCAGCGCGACGGCGCGGTCCTCGGTGACCACCACGCCCTTGCCGGAGGCCAGCCCGTCGTCCTTGACCACATGCGGGGCGCCGAAACGGTCCAAGGCCGCGGCGGCGGTCTCCACGTCATAGGCGTGCACCGAGCCGGCGGTGGGCACCCCGGCGGCATGCATGACGTCCTTGGCGAAGGCCTTGGACGCCTCCAGCTGCGCGGCGGCGCCGGAGGGGCCGAAGACCGGCACCCCGGCGGCGCGGACGACGTCGGCGACTCCGGCGGCCAGCGGAGCCTCCGGGCCGACGACGACCAGGTCGAAGCCGCCGTCGACCGCCAGGCCGGCGACGGCGTCGCCGTCGGAGGCGTCGAGGGCGTGGCAGACGACGTCGGCCGCGATCCCGGCGTTGCCGGGCGCGGCTTCGACGGCGGCGACGGACTCATCGCGCAGCAGCGCGCGGACGATGGCGTGTTCACGGCCTCCGGGGCCGACGACGAGGATCTTCACAGTGATCCAGCGTACGCGAATCCCTCCGCGCGCGGCCCGCCCATGAACCCCCGGACAGCGAGCGTGCAGGTGCATAGACTAGGAGGCATGAGCGCGACGAACTCCGCGAAGCAGTCCTCGTCCTCGACCGCGGCGCACACCGCCGCCGTCGAGGAGTCCGCCGAGCTGGCCTGGGCGACCCGCGCCGGCACGGTGGAGTCCCGGCACATCGGCTCGGCGGTGATGGTCGATCCCGACGGCTCCGTCGTCGAGTCCCTCGGCGCGCCGTCGCGGCCGATCTTCCCGCGCTCGACGCTCAAGCCCTTCCAGGCGATCGCCGCGCTGCGCAGCGGCGCGCTGATCTCCGGCGAGGCCGTCGCCGTCGCCTGCGGCTCGCATCACGGCTCCAAGCGCCACCAGGAGCTGGTGGCCTCGATGCTGCGCGCCGAGTCGCTGGACGAGTCGGACATGAAGTGCCCGACCGCCTGGCCCGCCCGCGAGCAGGACTTCATCGACCACCTCGAGAACGGCCGGCCGAAGACGCGGCTGGCGTTCAACTGCTCGGGCAAGCACGCCGCCTTCCTGGCCGCCGCCCGCACCCAGGGCTGGCGGCTGGCCACCTACACCCGCCCCGAGCACCCGATGCAGCAGGCGGTCATGGAGGTCATCGCCGAGTACTGCCGGGAGACCCCCGGCGTGGTCGGCGTCGACGGCTGCGGCGCGCCGGCGCCGACGGTGTCGCTGACCGGGCTGGCCCGCGGCTTCTCCGCGATCGCCTCGGCCACCTCCCGCCGTGACGCCGAGGTCCACGCCTTCACCGTCAACCAGGCGATGCTCGACTTCCCCTGGGCGGTGCACGGCCGCGGCGAGGCCAACACCGTGGTCATGGAGGAGCTGGGACTGCTGGCCAAGCTGGGCGCCGAGGGCGTGCTGCTCGTCGGCGCGCCCGACGGCACCGCCGTTGCGGTCAAGACCCTCGACGGCAGCCAGCGAGCGAACAACCTCGTGGCGCTGAGCCTGCTGGCCGCCCGCGGGGTCATCGACCTCGACGATCTGGCCCGGGTGCTGACGAAGATCAACAAGCCCATCGTCGGCGGCGTCGACGGCGAGCAGGTCGGCAGCATCCGGCTGGCGTCTCCGGTGCTGGAGCGGCTGTGACGGCCGGGATCGAGGCGGGGAGGCGCTGAGCATGGCCCGACGCCGCATCACCGCCGCCCGCGGCCGCGCGGCCGTGCGCGCCTGGCGCGAGGCCGAGGACCCGGCAGCGCTGGACCGTCGCACGCTGGCCGATGCGGTGCGCTATCTGCTCGAGGAGCTCGCCGAAGTCGCGCCCGGGAACTCCGTGGAGGTTCGGGTGCCGCCGCTGGGCGTGACCCAGTGCGTCGAGGGCCCGACTCACACCCGGGGCACGCCGCCGAACGTGGTCGAGCTCAGCCCGCAGGTCTGGCTGCAGCTGGCCGCCGGCGGTCGCGCCTGGGAGGAGGCGCTCGAGGCCGGCGACGTCGCCGCCTCCGGAGTGCGCGCCGACCTCTCGGCGGTGCTGCCGCTGATGCGCTGAGTCGCCGGGGCGGGCGGCGGCTGGACGCGATCAGCTGGTCATCGAGGTCTCCCAGGCGGCATGCAGCCGGGAGAAGTAGCCGCCGGCGGCGATGAGCTCGTCGGGGGAGCCGTCCTCGACGATCTGCCCGTGGTCGACGACGAGCACCCGGTCGGCGATCGTCACCGTCGACAGCCGGTGGGCGATGATCAGCGCGGTGCGGTGTCCGAGGAGCTTCTGCAGCCCCTGCTGGACCAGCTGCTCGCTGGGCAGGTCCAGCGAGGAGGTCGCCTCGTCGAGGATCAGCACCGCCGGATCGGCCAGGAAGGCCCGGGCGAAGGAGATCAGCTGCCGCTGGCCGGCGGACAGCCGCCCGCCGCGGCTGGAGACGTCGGTGTCATAGCCCTCGGGCAGCGAGGCGATGAATTCGTGGGCGCCCACCGTCCAGGCGGCGTCGACGATCTCCTCCTCGTCGGCGTCGGGCCGGCCCAGGGCGATGTTGTCGCGGATGCTGCCCGAGAACAGGAAGGCCTCCTGGGTCACCATCGCCACATGCCGGTGGTGGTCGTCCAGCGCGAGCTCGCGCAGGTCGACGTCGTCGAGCGTGAGCGATCCGGAGGAGACGTCGTAGAAGCGCGCCAGCAGCTTCACCAGCGTCGACTTGCCCGCGCCGGTGGTGCCGACGACGGCGACGGTCTGGCCGGCCGGGATGTGCAGGTCCAGCGGGCCGAGCACTGTGGGGCCGTCCTCGGTGTAGCGGAAGGCCGCGTCGGCGAAGCGCACCTCGCCGGCGCAGGAGTCCAGATGCTCCGGCTCCTCGGTCTCCTCGATCGTCGGCTGCTCCTCGAGCAGTCCGGAGACCTTCTCCAGCGCCGCCGTCGCCGACTGCAGCGAGTTGTAGAACATCGCGATCATGTCCAGCGGCTGGAAGACGCGCTTGGTGGCCAGCAGCAGCGCCACCAGGATGCCCACATCGAGGTCTCCGGAGAGCACGCGGAACCCGCCCCAGACCAGCACGGCGGTCACCGTCAGGTTGCCCAGCGCCATCAGCGTGGGCTGCAGGATGCCGAAGAGCCCCAGCGAGTGGACCATGTCGTCGCGGTAGGCGCCGGCCAGCCGGCGGTACTGCCGGGAGCGGGCGGTCTCGCGGCGGAAGGCCTGCACGGCACGGATGCCGGTCATCGTCTCCACGAAGTGCACGATCATCCGTGCCGAGGAGATGCGGGTCTGGCGGTAGGCGACCTCCGAGCGCAGCTGGTACCAGCGGCCCAGGAAACCGATCGGCACGGCGACGGCGAGCAGCAGCAGGCCCGAGCGCCAGTCCATGATCCAGATGGAGATCGCGGTGAAGGTCATGAACATGACGCCCTGCACCAGCGAGTTGATGCCGCCGTCGAGCAGCTCGCGCAGCGACTCCAGATCCGAGGTCTGCCGGGAGATCACCTTGCCGGAGGTGTACTCCTCGTGGAAGTCCAGGCTCAGCTGCTGGGTCTGGCGGAAGACCTCGCCGCGCAGCGTGAACAGCATCTGCTGGGAGACCGACGCGGTCATCCGGGTGTAGGCCATGATGAGCAGCCCTGCGGTGAGCGCGGCGACGACATAGGCCGAGCCGGGCAGCCACATGCCGATCATCTCGCCCTCGGTCATCCGCGGCAGGCCCCAGTCGATGGCCCAGGCGATGATCATCGGCGTCGAGGCCTGGGCGGCCTGGGCGATGAGCACGCAGGCCACCGTCAGCAGCAGCTTCGCCCGCACACCCTTCGACAGGTGCGCGAGCAGCTTCAGCGAGCGGCGGCGGATGAACCTCCGCTCGTCGGCGTCCATCTGCACCTGCTCCTCGCCGGCGGTGCCGCGCAGGTGGTCGTAGGCGGGGTCCGAGGGGGAGAACCGGCCGGCGCGCAGCTCGTCGGAGATCGGTGTGCCGATGGTCGCGGCGACCGGGTCGGCGTCGAAGTCCGGGACCTCGAGGGCGCGGCCGTCCCGCGGGGCCGCGGGCCGGTCATCGGGCCGGTCCGTGCCTGGGTCGGCGTGCCGGGCGTCGGTCTGCTCAGCCATGCTGGGGCACCTCCTGCCGCGATCCGGGCTCCGGGCAGTCGCAGGCGTCCTCGGCCTCGCGGGTCGTGCCACCGTCGCCGTCGTCCTTCAGCCCCTCCGGCTCCTCCGGCTCCGGCGTCGTGCTCATCACGCGGCGGTAGCCGGGGCTGGACGCCAGCAGCTCGGAGTGGGTGCCGACTGCGGTGATGCGTCCCTCGCGCAGCAGCGCGACCCGGTCGGCCAGCGCGACGGTCGAGGGGCGGTGGGCGACGATCAGCGTGGTCGTGCCGTCGAGCACCTCGCGCAGCCGCGCGGTCACCCGCTCCTCGGTGCGCACGTCCAGCGCGGAGAGCGGGTCGTCGAGCAGCAGGATCGACGGCGAGGCGGCGATCGCCCGGGCCAGGGCCAGGCGCTGGCGCTGGCCGCCGGAGAGGCTGAGCCCCTCCTCGCCGATGGGGGTGTCGACCCCATGGGGCAGGTCGTCGACGAAGTCGGCGTCGGCGGTGGTCAGCGCCCGCCGCATGAGCTCCTCCAGCTCGTCGGCGGTCGGCGTCTCCGCCCGCGCGGGATGCTGGGGGTCGTCGGCGTCGCGCGCATGCGCGGTGCCCAGCAGCACGTTGGCGCGCACCGTCGCCGAGAACAGCGTGGGGTCCTCGAAGGCGACGGCGAGCCGGGAGCGCAGATCGGCCAGCTCGTAGTCGCGGACGTCGACGCCGTCGACGCGCACTGCGCCGGAGGTGACGTCGTGCAGCCGCGGGACCAGGCTCATCAGCGTCGAGGTCCCGCCGCCGGTCTGCGAGACCAGGGCCATCGTCTCGCCCGGCTCCAGCCGCAGCGAGACCCCGTCGAGCAGATCGCGCTCGGCCGGGTCCGCGTCGGGGTGGCGGAAGTGCACGGCGTCGAACTCGAGCAGCCCCTGCTCCTCGGCGGTGTCCGGCGCATCGGGCGAGGCGATGGTGTTCTCGGTGTCCATCACGTCGGCGTGCCGGTCGATGGCAGTCTTGGCGGTGAAGGTCATGCCCAGCAGCATCCCGACGCCCTCCACCGGGCCCTTGAGCACTGCGGCGGTGGCGAAGAAGGCCGCCAGCGCACCGACGCTGACGCCGGTGGTCTCCTCGTTCGCGACCTGCCAGAGGCCGATGAACAGGCAGAGTCCCAGCACCGTCTCAGGCAGCACGACCATGACCATGTTGAACTCGGCCTGGGTCCGGGCCTTGCGGACCTCGGTGCCGCGCAGCTTCTCCGCCTCGGTCGCGAAGCTCTTCAGCGCGTGGTGCCCGCGGCCGAAGGCCTTGAGCACGCGGATGCCGTGGACCGACTCCTCGACCTGCGTGGCGACGTCGCCGGCCTGGTCCTGGGCGCGCCGGGAGTAGCCGACGAAGCGGCGCCGGAAGTGCGGGCCGTAGATGGTGATCGGCACGGCGGCGACCAGGAAGATCACGGCGAGCAGCGGCGAGAGCGACATCATCAGGATCAGTCCGATCACCATGCTGACCAGCGAGGAGATGAACATGATCGAGCCGAAGGCGAACCAGCGGCGCAGCAGGTTCAGATCGGCGATGGCCCGGGACTGCAGCTGGCCGGCGCCCCAGGCCGTGTGGAAGCTGGCGGGCAGATGCTGCAGCCTGTCGAAGAGCGTGGTGCGCATCGAGGTCTCGGCGTCCGAGGACGGCGGGATGACGAAGATGCGCCGCAGGAAGAACAGCGCGGCCTCGAGCAGGCCCAACCCCAGGATCAGCCCCGCCGCGCCCCAGACGGCGCCGGAGTCCGCCCCCTCGGCGAGCACCGAGTTGACCAGCTCCTGGATCACCTGGGGGATGATCAGCGCCACGATGCCGGCTCCCACGGCGGACAGCAGGCCCAGGGTCCAGCGGAGACGGATGCCGTGGAGATACGGGTCGAGTCGCCGCAGAGCCTGGACGAGGGTGCGGCGGCGGGTGGAGGACTCGGCGTCCGAGAGCTGCGAATCTCGTGGCATGAGAGCACACAGCCTAGTTGACCGATCACTCGGAGGGAAGGGCTGGGCACATGTCCGAGCGTCTCCTCAGAGATGTCCGTGAGGCATCGTGCGCCGTCGCGGCAGGGGTGGTGTCCGTGCTGAACGACCGGAGCGCCGGGGTCAGGCGCGCGGCAGCAGGTCCAGGACCGTCGCCTCCGGAGGGCAGTTGAACCGCAGCGGGGCGGTCCGCGAGGTGCCGATGCCGGCGGAGACGTGCAGCGCGACCTCGCGGCCGGTCGAGGAGCGCACGGCGGACAGCCCGCCGGCCTGCGACCGGGGGAGATCGCAGTTGGTCACCAGGGCGCGGCGGCCGGGCAGACAGACCTGTCCGCCGTGGGTGTGGCCGGCCAGGATCAGGTCCGCGCCGGTGTCGGCGAAGGCGGTCAGCGTCGAGCCCACCGGAGCGTGGGCGATGCCCAGGCGCAGCACGTCGTCCCGCGCGGTGCCCCGCGGCCAGCCGGCGAAGCGGTCCAGGCCGATGTGCGGATCGTCGACGCCCGAGAGGTGCACCGCCCGGCCGGCGACGACGGCCTCCTGGGCCCGATTGCGCAGATCGATCCAGCCGGAGCCGGTGAAGCCGGCGATCAGCTGGTCGGCGGGCAGGTGCTCCGGCTCGGCAGGCGGCGCCGAGGGGCCGACGAGATAGCCCAGCGGGTTCTTCAGCCGCGGTCCGTGGTAGTCGTTGGACCCGGTGACGAAGACGCCCGGGACGCGGAGCAGCGGGCCCAGCGCCTCCAGCAGCTCGGGCACGGCCTCGCGGTGCGAGAGGTTGTCCCCGGTGTTGACCACCAGATCCGGCTGCAGCTCTGCGAGCGACTGCAGCCAGGTGAACTTCCTTCGCTGGCCGGGGACGTAGTGGATGTCCGAGATGTGCAGGATCCGCAGCGGCCGCGCCCGGGGCGGCAGCACGGCGGGCTGCTCGTGCCGGACGGTGAAGCGGGTCAGACCGATCGTGCCGGCGTAGGCCAGCGTCCCCAGCCCGGCGGCGGCCGTTCCGGCGGCGGCCAGGGCCAGGGGGCGGGGGATCCGCGGGAGAGTGCTGCAGTCGGGCACGGCGAGGCTCCGTGATCTCGGTCGGGCGCGTCGGCCGCCGACGGCGGCCGACGCGCGAGGGGCCGGTCGGGACCGGCGGGGATCAGTCGTCCGAGTCGTCCGAGTCGTCGGAGTCTCCGCCGTTCCCCGAGTCCCCCGAGTCGTCGCCCGACCCGCCCGAATCGCCCGAGCTGTCCGAGTCGTCGCTGGAGTCGTCGCTGGAGTCGTCGTCGGAGGAGCCGCCGGGCTCAGTGCCGTCGCCGTCGGCGGTCACGCCCTGGTAGCGCGCGGTCGACCCCGGGTCCTCCCACGGCGAGTCCTTCGGCTCGGGGAACTTCTCGGTCTCGTACTCGTCGGCGACGGCGCCCATGTACTGCTGCCACTGCGGAGCTGCGATCGTCGAGCCGTAGACGTGCTCGTGGGTCTCGCCGTTGATCTCGATGCCCCCGCGATCTTCCTGCGCGAGCTCGCTGCCCATCGAGTACTGGCCCTCCGGCGTGCCGACCCAGCTCGCCGTGGTCAGCCCCGAGGTGGACCCGATGAACCAGGTCGAGGACTCGTTGTTGTTCGTGCCCGTCTTGCCGATGGCCGGGAAGTCGAGCTCGCCGTCGTTCTCCTTGTCCTCGGCGATGTGTCCGAGGGTCACGTTGACCTCGTTGACGACTTTCTCGTCGATCACCTGCTCGCAGTTCGCCTCCGGCACCTCGTATTCGTTGCCCTCGGCATCGGTGACCTCGGTGATCGCCCGCGGCCGGCAGTACTCGCCGCCGTTGGCGAAGGTCGCATAGGCCGCCGCCTGGGTGAGCGGAGCGATCTCCGCACCGCCGAGGATGAAGGCAGGCTCCTTCGGGTTCATCTGTTCGCTGCCGCGCGCAGTGTGGATGTTCAGGCGATTCGTCACATCCGTGATGGCGCACATGTCCATCTCCTTGGCCGCGGCGACGGTGGCGGTGTTCAGCGACCAGTACAGCCCGAAGTCGAAGGTCATCTCGCGATAGGCGTCGATGGCATTGGCGATGGACCAGCCGTTCGTGTCATCGAGCTTGAAGGAGCCCCCGGGCAGGCAGCTGGCCTCCCAGGTGCTGCCGCGCTCATAGTGGTCCTTGCTCGCGTCCACCCGGTCCATCATCGAGTTGCCCTGTTCGACCCAGGCCGCGGCGACGTAGGGCTTCAGCGAGGAGCCGCCCTGGAAGCCGCCGCTGCCGCCGTACGCGAAGTCGGTGTTCCAGTTGATCACGTTGCTCGCCGGGTCGTCCTCGGCGCTGTACTCGGAGTTCTGGGCCATGGCTTTGATATTGCCGGTGCCGGGTTCCACGGTCACCAGGCTCGCGCCGACCTGCTGGGTGATGTCGTCCTCGGCGTAGTCCTCGGTCGGGACGCTGTCATCGAAGGTCGAATCCGCCTCCTTCTGCAGATCCGGGTCCAGCGTGGTGGTGATGCGCAGGCCGCCGCGATTCAGCAGCCGCTCGCGCGCATCGCGGTCCGGGCCGAAGGTGTCGTCGGCCAGGACGACGCGCCGGACGTAGTCGCAGAAATAGCCCGCTCCATCGGCGGCGACGCAGCCGTCGGGGCGGTTGTTGTGTGTGGCGTCCAGGTCCTGCTGGACCGCCTGGCGGTGGAGCTTGTCGCTGATCACGCCGTCGTCGTGCATCACGCCCAGCACGACGTCGCGCCGCTCCTTGGCGGCGTCGGGGTTGTCCGCGGGGTCGTAGCCGTTGGGGGACTGCACCATGCCGGCCAGCGTGGCCGCCTGGGACAGCGAGAGTTCGCTGGCCGAGACGCCCCAGTAGTGCTGGGCGGCGGCCTCGACGCCGTAGACGCGTCCGCCGAAGGGCACGATGTTCAGGTATCCCTGGAGGATCTCCTCCTTCGTCATCTCCTCCTCGGCGGCGACGGCCAGCTTCATCTCGCGGAGCTTGTCCGCGTAGGTCTTGGTGCCCGAGATCGTGGTGCGCTCGCCGCGCAGGTTCTGGGCGTTGATGAGCACGTTGTTCACGTACTGCTGGGTCAGCGTCGAGGCGCCCTGCTGGGTTTCGGTGGTCAGGTTGTTGACCACCGCGCGGGCCAGGCCGCGGGGGTCCACGCCGTCGTGCTCGTAGAACCTCTCGTCCTCGATGGCGACGATGGCGTCCTTCATGTGCTGGGAGATCTCGTCGAACTCCACGGGGTCGCGGTCCTCGGCGTAGAAGGTCGCCAGCTTCGTCTCGCCGTCGGCGGCATAGATGTGCGAGGGCACGGAGAGCGGCTCCTCGTCCATCTGCGCCGGCAGTGTGTCCAGGAGGTCCTTGCCCGCTGCGGCGGCAGCGCCGCCGGTGGCCGCGAGGGGGAAGATGAGTCCGGCGGCCAGCACGCCGCACAGCCCGCTCACACCCAGGAAGGACATGATCTTGCCGAGCGTGGTGGCCGTGTCGAACAACGGGGACTTGGAGGAAGCCATGACGACCATGGTAACCGTCGCAGGCGCGCGCTTCACTGGACGTCTGCTGGGTGTGCGCGGCTAGGCTGAGGGCATGACTGCATCTCAGACACGGTGGGAGTACTCCACCATTCCGCTCATCATCCACAACACCAAGGGGATCCTCGACCAGTGGGGCGACGAGGGTTGGGAGCTCGTGACCGTGCTGCCCGGGCCTGACGGCAACGCCCCTGTCGCCTATCTGAAGCGTCCGAAGGCTGACTGACAACGGCGGGGCCGGCGCAGGAACCGACCAGGACCTGCGGAGAACCCGCTGAGAACCCGCTGGGCCAGCTGGACCAGCCGAGCATGAGGAGTGCGATGAGCGAAGACACCACGATCGGCGGCACCTCCCGGGTGGAGGCGCGGCTCGCCGAGATCGGCCTGACCGTCCCCGAGGTCGTGCCGCCGGTGGCGGCCTATCAGCCGGCGGTCGTCGCCGACGGCGTCGTCTACACCGCCGGCCAGCTGCCGCTGGTCGACGGCGAACTGCCGCACCGCGGCAAGGTCGGCGCCGAGGTGACCGCCGAGCAGGCGACCGAGCTGGCGCGGCAGTGCGCGCTGAACTGCCTGGCGGCGCTGAAGCATGCCGTCGGCGATCTGGACCGGATCACCCGGATCGCGAAGGTCGGCGGCTTCGTCGCCTCCGCCCCGAGCTTCACCGGCCAGCCCGCGGTGCTCAACGGGGCCTCCGAGCTCTTCGGGCAGGCGTTCGACGACGTCGGTCGGCACGCGCGGAGCGCCGTCGGCGTGGCCGTGCTGCCCATGGACACGCCTGTCGAGGTCGACGTCATCGCGCACGTCGCCTGACGACCCGGGCGCGCACGACGAAGGCCCCGCCGCGACCGATCGAGGTGCGGCGGGGCCTTCGTCGTCCGCCGAGGCGTCGGCGGGGCGCTCAGCGGGAGCGCTGGCGGATGCGCTGGATGTCGAGGATCACCACGGCGCGGGCCTCGAGGCGCAGCCAGCCGCGCTGGACGAACTCGGCCAGCGCCTTGTTGACGGTCTCGCGGGAGGCGCCGACCAGCTGGGCCAGCTCCTCCTGGGTGAGCTCGTGGGCTACCAGCACGCCGTCCGGCGCCGGACGGCCGAAGCGGTCGGCCAGGTCCAGCAGGGCCTTGGCCACGCGGCCGGGGACGTCGGAGAAGACCAGGTCCGCCAGGGACTCGTTGGTCCGGGTCAGGCGCTTCGCCAGTGCCTGCAGCAGCTGCACCGAGACCTCCGGGGTGGAGGTGATGACCTCGCGCAGGCTCTCATGCCTCAGGCCGGCCAGTCGGGTCTCCGAGACCGCTGTGGCGGTGGCGGTGCGCGGCGCCGGGTTGAACAGCGCCATCTCGCCGAAGACCTCTCCCGGGCCGAGCACGGCGAGCAGGTTCTCCCGCCCGTCCGGCGTGGTGCGGCCGAGCTTGATCTTGCCGGAGACGATGAAATAGAGCTGGTCTCCCTGGTCCCCCTCGTGGAAGACGGAGCTGCCGCGGGAGAGATCGACCTCGGAGAGCTCGGCGGTCAGAGCGGCGAAGACGTCGTCGTCGACGGTCGCGAAGAGTGGTGCGCGACGCAGTACTTCAAGATCCATGGGGCTTCCGTTCTTCCTCTCCGAGATGCATGCGGTCTCGCTGGTATTGAAGTTACCAGGTCAGCCCACCCCCGGGAAACGACCCGCGCGGAGCAGACGGGTGTGAGAACCTGGACTTCGATCGTCCGACCGGCCGAACACCTTCGCATGTTGCCGCCCTCCGCGTCGAATCGTCTCGGAATTCGAGGCCTCGTCCTGGGGTCATGCGCCCGCGCGACGCGGAGCCCGTCGTCCGCCCCACCGTCGTCCGCCCGCCGCCCCGCGGGCCGAGGAGAGCTTTGACCCCATGGGACCCCTGCTGCTCGACCTGATCCTGGCCCTCGTGCTGCTCTCGGTATTCGTCTCCGGGCTGCGCAAGGGGATCTGGATCACCATCGGAGGGCTGGCCGGCTTCCTGGTGGGCGCGACGGCGGCGTTCTTCGCCATCCCCATCGTCTCCGGGTGGGTCTCCGACCCCATCTGGCGGGTGGTCGCCGTGCTCGGCGCCGCCCTCGTGCTCGTCGTCGCCGGCCATGCCCTGGGCACCACGGCCGGGGCCGAGCTGCAGCGTCTGACCCGCTCGCCGACGGTGCGCACCCTCGGCGCGCTCATCGGCGGGGTGCTGAACCTCGTCGTGGCCGGACTGGTGATCGCCGCCCTGTCCTTCTCCGTCGGGGCGATGGGCTTCCCGCAGGTCAACCAGCACATGCGGCAGTCGCACGTGCTGCAGGCGATCGACGGCGCGGTGCCGGACGCCGCAGAGATGTGGTTCGCCCAGGTGCGCACGCTGGTGCTCGAGTCCGAGATCCCGCAGATCGCCCAGCCGCTGGTGCCGCAGCGCGACGAGGCCCCCGACGCCGTCGAGCTCAGCGACGGCGCGGAGGAGGCCGCCGGCTCGGTGGCTCGGGTCGTCGGCGTCGCCGAGCAGTGCGGGCAGAGCCAGAGCGGATCCGGATTCGTCGTCTCTCCGACGCGGGTGGTGACCAACGCTCACGTCGTCGCCGGCGTCGGCTCGCCGAGCGTCGAGCTGCCCGACGGGCAGGTGGTCACCGGTCGGGTGGTGCACTTCGACCCGCGGCAGGACCTGGCGGTGCTGGCCGTCGACGAGCTGCAGGCCGAGCCGCTGGAGTTCGACGATCCGATGGAGGTCGGCGAATCCGGCTACATCATGGGCTACCCCGCCGGCGGTCCGTTCCAGTCCGGCTCGGCAGTCGTCCAGGCCCGGGACGTCTCGGCCATCGAGGGGATCTACGGCGGCCCGTCGAGCTCGCTGGAGGTCTATCAGCTCAACGCCGAGGTGCGGCAGGGCAACTCCGGCGGGCCGCTGCTGGACGCCGACGGCGACGTCGTCGGCGTGGTCTTCGCCCGCGCGCTGGAGGGCGACGCCGTCGGCTTCGCACTGACCGCCGGGCAGGCCGGCGAGGTGCTCACCGAGCCCGGCCAGTACACCGAGACGGTCTCCACCGGGCAGTGCGTGGAGGACTGACGGCGGGCCTCGGCTCGTGTCCCCGGCTCGCGGGCCGGGGCGACGGGTCAGTCAGTCCTGCAGGCGATCAGCCCTGCAGTCGCTCGGCGAGCAGGTCGACGGCGAGTCGGTACCCGGTGAGCCCCGCGCCGGCGATCACCGCGTCCACCACCGGGGAGATGTACGAGTGGCGGCGGAACTCCTCGCGGGCGTGCACGTTGGAGATGTGCACCTCCACGGTGGGCCGGGCGACGGCGCCGAGCGCGTCCCGCAGCGCCACTGAGGTGTGGGTGTAGGCGGCCGGGTTGATCACGATCCCGTCGGCGCCGGGGCGCTCGGCGGAGCCGCGGACGCTCTGGATTGCGTCGACCAGCTCGCCCTCGTGGTTCGACTGGACCACCTCGACGGCGAGGCCGTGCGCGGTCGCGGCGGTGCGGCAGATCTCCTCGACGTCGGCGAGCGTCGCGGTGCCGTAGACCTCCGGCTCCCGGGTGCCCAGCAGATTCAGGTTCGGGCCGTTGATGATCAGCAGGCGGCCGGTCTCGGCGGGCATCGGGGCTCCTCGCAGGTGTCGGGCGGCGTCCTCGGCCGGTCGGGCGCCGGCCGTCTCCCACTCTAGCCGCCGGCCGGAAGTCGGTCGGGAGTCGGTCGGGAGTCGGCCAGGAGCCGGCCCGAGGTCGGTCGGAGACGAAGTCCCCGAGGCTCTCGCGCTGTGCCGATGCGGCATCACCCTTGTCCCGGGCCCCTGACCTGCGATGAGCTTCCTTCCAGCGGCCCGGTGTGAGCTGGAGCACAGATCCGGCCTCCGAGGGGCGACGACGCCCGCCGGAGCCCGGGCCGTCCGCACCGAGGCAGGAAGGACGATCATGCATCGCAGCATCCTCACCACGTCGGCGGCCACCGCGGCCGCTGCCGCACTCCTGATCAGCGGAGGGTCGGCCGCCGTCGCCGGTCCGCCGACGCACGCCGGACCGGCGGCGCCGCAGGCCCAGACGGCCCGGACGCCGCTGGAGCGCCAGGTCCTCGCCGAGGGCGACGGCTGGGCCTCGGCGGGGGACGGGACGACCGGCGGATCCGCGGCGAGCCAGGAGCACGTCCATGACGTCTCCTCCCGCGCCGAGCTGGTGGATGCCCTGGAGAGCTCCGACGACGAGCCTTCGATCATCCGGGTCCACGGGGTCGTCGACGCGGCCACCGACGACGGCGGTCAGCTCACCTGCTCCGACTATGCCGCCGGCACCGGCTACTCGCTGGAGGAGTATCTGGAGGCCTACGACCCGGAGACGTGGGGCTGGGAGGAGGAGCCCTCCGGCGCGCTGGAGGAGGCCCGGGAGGTCGCCGAGCAGAACCAGGCGGAGCACATCCGCTGGGACATCCCGTCGAACACCACGATCGTCGGCGCGAGTCCGGAGGCCGAGATCACCGGCGCGGCGCTGCGCATCGACGGCGAGGAGAACGTGATCCTGCGCAATCTCACCATCAGCGACTCGAAGGACTGCTTCCCCTCCTGGGATCCGACCGACGGCGACGCGGGGAACTGGAACAGCGAGTACGACATGCTGCAGATCATCAACGGCGCCGAGCACGTCTGGCTCGACCACAACACCTTCACCGACGCGCCGACCTTCGACGACGAGCTGCCCGAGCACTTCGGCCGCACCTACCAGGTGCACGACGGCGCAGTGGACGTCACCAACGGTTCGAACCTGGTGACGATGTCCTACAACCGCTTCGAGGACCACGACAAGCTGATGCTCATCGGATCCACCGACTCGGCGGACCGCGGCGACCCGGGCAAGCTGAAGGTCACCATCCATCACAACCGCTTCACCGACGTCGGCCAGCGCGCCCCGCGAGTGCGCTGGGGACAGGTGGACGTCTACAACAACCACTTCGTCACCTCCGATGACAGCCCGGTGGACTACAGCTACCTCTTCGGCGTCGGCAACGAGTCGCATCTGCACGCTGAGGCCAACGCCATCGAGTTCCGCGGCGCGGACGGCGGCGCCGACGAGGTGATCAAGAACTGGCGCGGCGAAGTCTACTCCGGCGCGGACAACCTGGTCGACGGCGAGCCGGTCGACCTGCTGGACGCCCACAACACCGCCGTCGCCGAGGACCAGCAGCTGGACGAGGACACCTCCTGGACCCCGCAGCTGCGCGGCCGTGTCGATGCCCCGCAGGCGGTGCCGGCGCTGCTGTCCGGCAGCGTCGGCCCGATCTACACCGCCGACGGCGACGGGGAGGGTCGATGAGCGCGGATCAGCTCAGCCGCCGCACGCTGCTGCGCACTGTCGGGCTCTCCGCGGCCTCGGCGACCGTCGTCGCCGCCGCCTCTCCGGCCGCCGCCGCGGTCGGGGAGGCGGGCCCCGACGGGCGGCGCGCCCCGGTGATCGCCGTCGTCGGCGACTCCACCGCCTCGGTCTACGAGCATGAGCTGCGTCCCCGCACCGGATGGGGCCAGGCGCTGCCGCTGCTGACCGGATCCGGGGCGAGCGTCTTCGACTACGCCTGGTCGGGCGCCTCGTCGAAGAGCTTCTACGACGCCGGCAAGCTCGACACTGTGCTGCAACTGGTGGGCGAGGGGGACGTGCTGCTGATCTCCTTCGGGCACAATGACGAGAAGATCGAGGACCCCGACCGCGGCACCGACCCCGACACCACCTTCCCGGAGTATCTGCGCCGGTACATCGACGGCGCCCGGTCCGTCGGGGCGAGGCCGGTGCTGGTCACCCCTGTCGAGCGCCGCCGCTTCGACGCCTTCGGGCAGGCGGGCGACTCGCACGGCGAGTATCCGCGGGCGATGCGCGAGCTCGCCGCGGACGCCGACGTTCCGCTGGTCGACCTCACGGCCTCCTCGCGGGCGCTGTGGCAGCAGGAGGGGCCGGAGGGCACGCGGGATCTCTTCCTGCACGTGGCACCGGGCGTTCATCCGCAGTACCCCGACGGCCGGGAGGACGACACGCACTTCCAGGCCGCCGGGGCGCTCGCCGTCGCCCGACTGGTCGCCGACGCGCTGGTCGAACAGGGCATCGCGCCCGGCGGGCAGTTCGCCGCGCGGAACCGCTCGATCGACCCGCTGGCCGCGACCAGCTGGCCGGCCGAGCGGCCGGTCGAGGAGGTCCGGGTGCTCACCGTCGGCGCCGACGGCGACCACCCGACAGTGCAGGACGCCGTCGACGCCGTGCCGGCCGGCGGGCTGATGCGCACGCTGATCGGCATCCGGGACGGCGAGCATCGACAGGTGGTGCGCGTGCCGGCGGAGAAGGCGCGGATCAGCTTCATCGGGCTCGGGGAGCGCCCCGAGGACACGGTGCTGGTCTACGACAACGCCAACGGCACGCCGCTGCCCGACGGTGAGGGCACGTACGGCACCACCGGAAGCACTTCGACCCGGGTCGACGCGCCGTGGTTCGAGGCGGAGAACCTCACCTTCGCCAACGACTTCGACGAGGAGGCCCACCCGGAGATCTCCGGGCGTCAGGCGGTCGCGCTGCGGCTGGCCGGGGATTTCACGGTGCTGCGGAACGTGCGCTGCCTGGGCGACCAGGACACGCTGTATGTGAACTCCCCGGGCGTCGGCGTCGTCGCCCGGCAGTACTTCGCCGAGGCCCGGGTGGAGGGCGACGTCGACTTCATCTTCGGCCGTGGCACCGCCGTCTTCGACGGCTGCGAGATCGTCTCGCGGAACCGCGGAGAGGCGAACAACGGGTATGTGACCGCCAGCAGCGTGGATCGGTCCATCGCCCACGGGCTGCTCTTCGACGGGTGTCGATTCACCTCCGAGGCCGCACGGCGGACAGTGCATCTGGGGCGGCCGTGGCACCCCGGAGGGGATCCGGACGCGATCGCCCAGGTGCTGGTCCGCGACTCCCAGCTCGGCGCGCACATCACGGCGTCGCCGTGGACGGACATGAGCGGCTTCCCGTGGGAGGAGGCGCGCTTCGCCGAGCATCACAACCACGGTCCCGGCGGTTTCGTCTCCGCGGATCGGCCGCAGCTGAGTCCGGAGGAGGCCGCGGAGCACACTGTCGCCGCGCATCTGCACGGCGGCGACGGATGGGCCCCGCAGCTGCTCGGCACCTCCGTCGATGCGACGGCGCTGCTGAGCCCGCGCCGTCGGCTGGAGCTGGCCGGCGTGTGAGGCCGGGCGGTGACTGTGCGTCCCGGGCCCCGAACGACGACGGGCCCCGGACCCCTCCTGGAGTGGAGGGGTCCGGGGCCCGTCGACGTGCGGGTCGGGGACGTCGGGACCGACCCCGGCGTCAGCTCTGCGCGGCCCGCATGTCGTCGGAGATCTTCTCCATCACTGAGGGGTCGGCCAGCGTCGAGGTGTCGCCGGCGTCCTTGCCCTCGGCCACGTTCTTCAGCAGTCGGCGCATGATCTTGCCCGAGCGGGTCTTGGGCAGCTCGGGGACCACCAGCACGTTGCGCGGCTTGGCGATCGGCCCGATCTGCTCGCCGACGTGGGCGCGGAGCAGCTGCTCGGTCTTCGCCGCGTCGTCGCCCTCGTGGTCGCTGTTCAGGATGACGAAGCTGACCACGGCCTGGCCGGTGGTCGCGTCCTCGGCGCCGACGACGGCGGCCTCGGCCACCGCCTCGTGGGAGACCAGCGCGGACTCGATCTCCGTGGTGGAGAGCCGGTGGCCGGAGACGTTCATGACGTCGTCGACGCGGCCCATCAGCCAGATGTCGCCGTCCTCGTCGGTGCGGGCGCCGTCGCCGGCGAAGTACACGTCGCCGAACCGGGACCAGTAGGTGTCCTTGTAGCGCTCCGGGTCCTTCCAGATGCCGCGCAGCATCGCCGGCCAAGGCTCGCGGACGACCAGCAGTCCGGCCTCGCCGCGGCCGAGCGGCTCGCCCATCTCGTCGACGACGCCGATGTCGATGCCGGGCACTGCGGCCTGCGCCGAGCCCGGCTTGGTCGCAGTCACGCCCGGCAGCGGGGCGATCATGTGCGCGCCGGTCTCGGTCTGCCACCAGGTGTCGGCGATCGGCGCCGGGTGCTCCTTCGGCGGGTTGCCGGGGCCGTTGTTGGCGCCGATGACCTCGCGGTACCACATCCAGGCCTCGGGGTTGATGGCCTCGCCGACGGTGCCCAGCACGCGCAGGCTGGAGAGATCGTACTGGTCCGGGATCTCCCGACCCCACTTCATGCAGGTCCGGATCAGTGTCGGGGCGGTGTAGAGCTGCGTGACCCCGTACTTCTGGACGATCTCCCAGAGCCGACCCTTGTGCGGGGTGTCCGGGGTGCCCTCGTAGACCACCTGCGTCGCGCCGTTCACCAGCGGGCCGTAGACGATGTAGGAATGGCCGGTGACCCAGCCGACGTCGGCCGAGCACCAGTAGACGTCCTGCTCCGGCTTCAGGTCGAAGGTGTCCCGGTGGGTGACCGCGGTCTGGGTCAGGTAGCCGCCGGTGGTGTGCAGGATGCCCTTGGGCTTCCCCGTGGTGCCGGAGGTGTAGAGGATGAAGAGCGGGTGCTCGGCGTCGTGGGCGACGTACTCGTGGGTCGCCGACTGCTGCGGCACCAGGTCGTGCCACCACGTGTCGATCTCGCCGACGGGCACGTCCTCGCCGTTGCGGCGCACGACCACGACGTTCTCCACAGTGTGGCCGGGAGCGGCGAGAGCCTCGTCGACCTGCGGCTTCAGCGGCGACGGCTTGCCGCGCCGGTAGGAGCCGTCGGCGGTGACGACCAGCTTGGCCTCAGCGTCGTCGATGCGCGAGCGCAGCGCGTCGGAGGAGAAGCCGCCGAAGACCACCGAGTGGATGGCGCCGATGCGCGCGCAGGCCAGCATCGTCACGATCGTCTCGGGGATCATCGGCATGTAGACGGCCACGCGGTCGCCCGAGGTCACGCCCAGCGATTCGAAGGCGTTGGCGGCCCGTGCGACCTCCTCGGCGAGCTCACGATAGGTGATCGCGCGCTCGTCGCCGGGCTCGCCCTCGAAGTGGATGGCGACCCGGTCGCCGTTCCCGGCCTCGACGTGCCGGTCGGCGGCGTTGTAGGCGGCGTTGAGCTCGCCGCCGACGAACCACTTCGCGAACGGCGCCTCGGACCAGTCCAGCGTCTGGGTGAAGTCGGCGTCCCAGCTCAGCACGTCGCGCGCCTGGGAGGCCCAGTAGGCCAGCCGGTCGGCCGAGGCGGCCTCGTATCGCTCGGTGGTGGCCACTGCGTCCGCGGCGAACTCGGAGCTCGGCGGGAAGACACGAGTCTCGTGCTGGAGCGTGTCGAGCTGATTGTCGGCCGGGGGCGTCGGGGTCATGCGCTGTCCTCCTCGGATCGTCACACGGGCACTGCGGGTCTCGACCGCCGACGAAGCGCGGACGTGGGTCCGCGTCGGCGGTCGCGCAGTGCGCGAGATCGTCCGGGTCCGCCTCGTCGGCGGGACCCGGCGGCACCTTCTGTGTCGCCGCTCACAATACTCCTCCGAGGCGCGAGGAGGCGAGGTGGGCGGCGCGTGAGGGGTGTCACATTGGGGCGCTGACCTGAGGTTTCGTCGAACGGCTCCGGTGAACGGACTCTCCGCGGCCGCCGGCGGTCTGCCCGACGGCGTCGGCGTCCGCCCCGACGGCGGCCCGCCGATCCCCGGCGGCATCGGCGGGCGCGTCCTCGGCGCGTCGTAGACTGGCGGCGATGATGCGCGAGGAGACGCCCCTGGCCACCACGCGCCGGGCACGGAAGATCAACCGGACCCTGGCCGAGGTCTATCCCTATGCGGTGGCCGAGCTGGACTTCGAGAATCCCTTCGAGCTGCTCGTGGCCACAGTGCTGTCCGCCCAGACCACCGATGTCCGGGTCAACGCGGTGACTCCGGAGCTCTTCCGCCGGTACCCCGACGCGCACGCGCTGGCCGTCGCCGACGAGCGTGAGCTGGCCGAGCTCATCCGGCCCACCGGCTTCTACCAGTCCAAGACCCGCTCGCTGCTGGGTCTGGCCGGGGCGCTGGTCGAGACGCACGACGGCGAGGTCCCGGGCGACCTCGACGCCCTGGTGGAGCTGCCCGGCGTCGGACGCAAGACTGCCTTCGTGGTGCTGGGCAACGCCTTCGGCCGCCCCGGGCTGACAGTGGACACCCACTTCGGGCGGCTGGCCCGGCGGCTGGGCTTCACCGAGGAACAGGACCCGGTGAAGGTCGAGCGCGACGTCGGCGCTCTCTTCGAACCGAAGGACTGGACGATGCTCTCGCACCGGCTGATCTTCCACGGGCGACGGGTCTGCCACGCCAAGCGCCCGGCCTGCGGCGCCTGCCCGATCGCCCGCTGGTGCCCGTCCTTCGGCGCCGGCGAGGAGGAGCCGGAGGCCGCGCGGGGGCTGCTGAAGTACGAGCTCGCCCCCGGCCGGGAGGATCTGCTGGAGAAGATGCGCGCCGGCTGGACGCGTCGGCAGCTGCGCGAGGCGGGGTATCCGCTCAGTGCCTGATGCGACGCCCACCTCGGGATCGGACGCCGCGCCTGTGGGACGGGGCGCGACGCCGAGACGCGACGACGCCGTCGCGGCGCTGCGCGCAGTGGTCGCCGACGCCGCCGACTACCGGTGCCGGCACCCCCGGGCGGCCGAAGTCGGCGGATGGTGGCAGCAGGAGCCCGCCGTCGAGGTCCCGGCGCGGCCGGCGATGCGTCCCGGCGAGGGACGCGACGCGGCGGTGCTCATGCTGTTCTGCCTGCCGGAGGTCCCGGACGAGGAGCCGTATCTGCTGGTCACCCAGCGGGCCGCCGGGCTCTCGGCGCACCCCGGCCAGGTGGCGCTTCCCGGCGGGGCGCTGGAGCCCGAGGACTCCGGCCCCGTCGCCGCGGCGCTGCGCGAGGCCGGCGAGGAGGTCGGACTGGATCCCGCCGGGATCGAGGTGCTGGGCCCTCTGCCGCCGGCACCGGTGCCGGTCAGCGGCTTCATGGTCATCCCGGTGCTGGCGACGACCGCGGACCCGGGGCCGATGACGCCGGAGGCGGGTGAAGTCGATCGGGTGATCCGCGTGCCGCTCTCGGCCCTGGTGGATCCCGCGAACCGTAGCACTTCGCTGCTGCACCGCCGGGGCACGACGTTCCGCGGACCGGCGTTCGTCGTCGACGGCACGCTCATCTGGGGGTTCACCGCGATCCTGGTCGACCGGATGCTGGCGCGGCTCGGCTGGGAACGTCCCTGGGACACCCGGAGGACGGTGGACCCGCAGGACTTCCAGATCATCGGCTGAGCCTTTCGGCCGATCGCCGTCGGTGCTCGACTGTGCCGTCAGCGTCTCGAGAGCGGGCTGCGGGCGCTGTCCGGGTGGGAGTCCTGCACAGGCTCCAGCCCCTGCACAGCCTTCTGTTCCTGCACAGGTGGCCGCAGGGCGACGGCGACGCGCCGAGTCCTCCACACCGGGCGGCGACGCGCTTCCCCGCTCGGCTCGGCGCGGCCACGGTGGAGCCATGGGACCACGCATCGAGGACATAGCGCAGCGGAGGAGCCGCCCGAGGGCCGGCGCCGCGCAGGACGCCGCGGGGGCCGCGCTGCTTCGTCGCCGCGGGCCGCGCGCAGACCCCGAGGAATCCGCCGAGCCCGCCGAACCGGCGATCCTGCTGGTCACCTCTGACGAGGCGCTGCGCGACGAGATCACGCTGACCGCCGCCGTCGTGGGCGCGCGCACGGATGCGCGGGAGACCTGGCCCGAGGGCTGGCAGCGCGCCGTCGGTCCCGGGGGACGCTGGGCTGCGGCCCTGTGCTCGCCGGAGTCGGCCGCCACCGCCGGAGCCGCGGCCGACGGGCTGCTGCTGGTCGGTCGCGGAGATGCGGCGCATTGGCAGGCCGCCGCCGGGAGGCCCGCGGCGGTTCCGGTGCCGCTGCCCGCGGCCGAGAGCTGGCTCGGCGAGCATCTGGCCGCCCGGGCGACGGACCGGCTTCCGGGCCGGACGGTGCTGGTGGCCGGTTCCCACGGCGGCGTGGGCGCCAGCACTGTCGCATTCCTGGCCTCCGCCGAGGCGGCGGCTCGCGACGAGCGGGCTCTGCTCGTCGACGCGGATCCGACGCCCGGCTCCGGACTGCGCGACCTGCTCTCCGCAGAGGCCGACGCCGAGGCCCTGCTGGACTGGACGGGGATCGCGGCCACAGAAGGTGCGCTCGCCCCGGGGCATCTCGCCTCGGCGCTGCCCGAAGTGGAGGGGGTCCATGTGCTCACCGGCGCGCCGACGCAGGAGCCGTCGTCCGGTCTGATCGACCGTGTGCTCGCCGCCGGGCGCCGGGGGTTCGACCTGGTCGTCGTCGACGCCGGCCGCGGATGCGCCCTCGGGACTCCCGGCGATCCGGGGCGCGCCGCCGAGGCCTCGCGCGGCGACGCCGCCTGGGACGCCGGCCTGTTGGTCAGCTCGGCCTCGGCGCGCGGAATGCGCGGGGCCGCCGAGATGCTCGCCGCCCGGCCGCAGATCCCCTGGGCGGTGGTGTCCTCCGGGGCCGCCCGCCCGGGCTGGTGCCGGGAGGATCTGGCGGCTCTCGGGCCGCCTGTCGCCGCCGACCTGCCCGAGCAGAAGTGGCTGCGGCGGGCCGACGATCTCGCGGAGGCCTATGAGCTGCTCCGGACGCGCCGCGGCGAGGCCTTCGCCGCGGCGCTGCTGGAGTCTGTCGGCGCGGCAGAGCCGGGCGACCTCGGAACCGGACTGCGGGCCGCGGCGGTGGGCGATGAGTGAACGCGCCGTCGGACCGGAGGACCGCGCCGCGCAGCGGCTCCTCACGGAGGATCTGCCCGACGCCGAGACTCTGCGCGAGCTGCGTGAGGCGCTGGCGGCGGGGGACGAGCCGATCACCGCCGCGCGCATCGCCGAGCAGGTGCGCCGTGCAGGGCTGGCGCTGGGTGCGGCCACCACTCGACGGCTCGTCGGTCGACTCCGCGACGAGCTGGTCGGTCTGGGGCCGCTGCAGCGGTACGTCGACGAGCCCGGCGTCACCGACGTGCTGGTAGACGGCAGGGCGCGCATCTGGACCGACGGAGCCGATGGGCTCCGGCGTCGGGCGGCCGCGCTGGAGGGCGAGGAGCAGGCGCGCTCGCTGGCCCGGCGGCTCATCGCCCTCTCGGGAGGGCGACTGGACGAAGGACGCCCCTGCGCCGACGGGCGCCTCGGCGACTGCCGCATCCATGCCGTCATCCCACCGGTGGCCGTGGAAGGCACGATGCTCTCGGTGCGCGTGGCCCGCGGCGCCGTCGCCCGGATGGAGGACCTCGCGGCGGACTGGTCCCACCGCGAGGACTGGCTGCGACTGATCCGCGCGGTGGTCCGCAGACGGTTGAACTGCCTGATCTCCGGCGGCACCGGGGCGGGGAAGACCGCGCTGCTGGCGGCGATGCTGGCCGAATGCCCGGCGGATGAGCGTCTGGTGATCGTCGAGGACTCCGCCGAGCTGCACCCCGAGCACCCGCATGTCGTGCATCTGCAGACCCGGCGGGGAAACGCCGAAGGAGCCGGAGCGGTGGAGATGGGCCAGCTGGTCCGTCAGACGCTGCGCATGCGCCCGGACCGGCTGATCGTCGGCGAGTGCCGCGGCGCCGAGCTGCGCGACTTCCTGGCGGCGATGAACACCGGCCATCGCGGCGCCGGCGGCACGGTCCACGCGAATTCGCCGGAGGCGGTGCCGGCGCGGTTGGAGGCCATGGGGGCGCTGGCGGAGATGCCGCCGCAGACGGTGGCGATGCAGGCCGCGGCTGCTCTGGATCTGGTCATCCACGTGGAGCGGCGCGGTCCGCACCGACGGCCCGCGGCGGCCTCGCAGGTCGTCTGGGCCGACGGGAAGCTGGGCATGACCCCGGTGCTGCGTCAGGACGGGGAGGTTCTGCGTCGCGGACCGGGGTGGCAGAAGCTGGTCGGCGACGAGCCCGACGAATCTGACACGCGCGATGGGCAGGACGCCGTCCGGTGGTGCGGAGAGCGGAAGGCGGAGACGGATGGATGAGCTCCCCGGCGTCGGCCGCGGCGCGATGCTGTTGCTCGGCGGAGGCTGCGCGCTCGTCGCCGTGGTGATGCTGATTCCGACGCCGCCGGCGGCCCGTCACCGTGCCTCGGCGGGGATCTCGGGTGCGTCGAGCCGTGCCCGGTCGGGGATCGCGCGGCGCGTGCGCTCGCGGCTCGGACGGCGGCAGGGCCGGCGGTCCTCCGGCGAGACCCTGCGCCGCGACGTCGCCGAGCTGCTGCGTCAGCTGGCCGCGCTGCTGCAGTCCGGGCGCTCGCCCGGCCAGGCCTGGGGCGACCTCCGCGACCACTGGGGACGGCTCGGGGAGTCGCATCCGCTGGCGGCGGTCTGTGCCGACGTCGCTCGCGCCGAGGCCGCAGGCGACGGGGCCGCGGTCGGGCTGCGCCGCGCCGGTCGCAGAACACGGGACCAGGCCGCGGCCCTCGGGCTGTCCCCGGACGGGGCACGGGCGTTGGGCGAGGTCCTGGACCGGCTGCGCGGGGCGGTCGCCCTGTCCGAAGAGACCGGAGCTCCGCTGGCCGAGCTCGCCCGTCGGCTGGCCGCCGCGGCCGAGGAGGACGCCGAGCTGCATGCCTCGATCCGCACAGCGGTCGCCGGGCCGCAGACCACCCAGCTGATCCTGGTGCTGCTGCCGCTCGCCGGCGTCGGACTGGGGCAGGTCATGGGCGCCGACGCCTTCTCACTGCTGTTCGATGGCGGCGTCGGATCTGGCTGTCTGGTGCTCGGCACGGCGCTGCTGGCCGCCGGATGGTGGTGGGGCCGGGGAATGATGCGGGCGGCGATGCCGCATGGGTGACGTGCTCTTCGAGTCGCCGGCGATGCTCGCCGCCCTCCGCCCTGCTGCATCGGCTGCGATGCTCGGCGGACTGCTGGTCGGGCTGGCGGCCGGGCTGCTGGTCCTTCCGGCGCGTCCTGCCGGAGGCCATGCCGTCGAGCGGGTCGCGCGACGACGCGGCGCAGACCGGGGCCTCGCCGGGCGCAGGCGACGGCTCCGCCCGGCCTCGGCGCGGGATGCCTCCTCCTCGATGTCGGGCGTCACCGCCGACGTCGCCTCCGGTCACGCCCCTGGCGCCGTCCCCGGGGAGGCGCCTGATGCGGCGCTGCTGGTGGATCTGGTCTCCGCGCTGCTCGCGGCCGGTTCCGGGATCGAGGCGTCGCTGGACCGCCTCGCCCGGACGGTGCCCGGCGCGGAGCCGCTGAGCGCCGTGCACCGAGCGCTGGCCGCCGGTGCCGGCTGGGACGAGGCCTGGGCCGAACTGCGCCGAGGGCACGTCGGCGGCGGGCTCGGCGCATTGCTGTCCCGTCTCCCCGGCCGTCGCGAGGAGACGGACTCACGCCTCCGGCCGCTGTGCGACCTCGGCGAGCAGCTGGCCTTCGCCCACGGCACCGGGGCTCCCAGCACCGAACTGCTGCAGATCGGCGCGGTCCGGCTGCGGTCCGCGCGCCGGCACGCGGCAGAACGGCAGGTGGCCCGACTGGGCGTGCGCATGGTGCTGCCGCTGGGGATCTGCTTCCTGCCGGCCTTCATCCTCCTCGGCGTGATGCCCGTCGTCCTCGGCCTGCTGCCGCAGGTGGTCGACGGCGCGCTGGGCGGGTGATCCCGCCGCGACGGCGGCACGGATGGCGGGTCAGCCGGCCAGCGGCAGCTCGGCGACCACCGTGTGGTGCGCCGTGCCGCGAGGGCCGGCGCCGAGCTGGGAGCGCATCAGCAGCAGCGCGCCGGCCCGCCACTCGGGGCCGGTATAGTCGGCGAGCTCCGCTGCGCGGCGTCGGAGCTGCTCGACGCCGACTCCGCCCCGCGACGAGCGGGCCAGAGTCAGATGCGGCACAGGGTCCTCGGCCGGCGAGTCCGAGTCCCAGGCGTCCTCCGTCGGCACGGACGAGGTCGATGCCGGCGAGGCGGCCGCGTCCGCCGCCCCCGGAGCACCGACCCCCGGGCGCCGCCGTCGGCCGTCCTCGGAGACGGCGTCGCGGCAGGCGATCATCAGCTCCACCAGCGGGTCGCGGGTCGTCTCGGCCGGTCCGGAAGACGACGCGCCCCCGGGACCTCGAGCCTGCACACCGGCCCAGAGCACCCGGTCGGAGAACATCCCGGCGCCGGCGAGCCGCAGAATCGGCGGAGGCGTCAGGGAGGCGAGCGTCGCCAGCTCGGTGCGGATCCGCTCGGTCTCCTGGTCCGGGACGTCTCCGTGGAAGGCCAGCGTGATGTGGCGCTGGTGCGCGGGCACCCAGCGCAGGGCCGGCGTCTCCTCCTCGGTCGGAGGCAGCGCGGCCAGGGCCGTCTCCAGGTCGTCGAGCGCCGGACGGGGCGGCACGAGGCTGGCGAACATCCGCATGACTCCAGCATGCCGGACCGCCGGCGGCGCGTCAGCGGTGCAGATGCACTGACAGTCCGGTCTGGCCGGGGCGGATCTCCTCGCGCAGCGCCCACTCCTCGGTGTAGTCCCCGGTGAACTGTTCGCGGTAGGGGAGCGGCTCCTCGGCGAAGAGCCCTTCCAGCCGCCGGGCGAGGGATCCGGCGGCCTCCGGCCAGCTGTCCTCGTCGGTGAAGTCGGCGCTGGGCAGCGCCCACGGTCTCAGCGCGTCCATCCCGGTGTAGGCGAACGTGCCGTGGAGCAGGCCGAAGAGCAGCTCCTCCAGCTCGCCGCTCTTGCCCCGAGGTCCGATCGATGCGGCTCGGTCGCCGAGCGTGATCGCCGCCAGCGCGCGGGTGCCGCGGAAGGGGCCCTGCTCGAAGCGCAGCCGGCGACCGGTGTCCGGGTCCGTGCCGAAGGCGAAGCCGGAGACGAAGACCCGGTCGAACCAGCCCTTCAGGATCGCCGGCATCCCGTACCACCAGAGCGGGAACTGCACGACGAGCGCGTCGGCGCCACGCAGCTTCTGCTGCTCGGCGGCCACGTCCGGCGGCTGGGTGCCGGCCAGCTGAGCAGACCGTCCCTGCCGAGTGATCTGCACTGGCCGGGGCGCCGGACGGGTGTCCAGCGTCTCGGCTCGGACCACCGGGTCCCAGGCCATCGCGTGGAGGTCGGATTCCAGGACGGTGTGGCCGCGGCGGCGCAGCACCTCCATGCCGTGCCGGCGCAGACTTCCGGTCAGCGAGTCGGGCTCGGGATGCGCGCTCACCCAGAGCACAGTCCGCGGAGCCTCTGCCGGATCGGCCGCCGGCTCGGCGCGCCCCGCCGGCGATGCCGTGATGTGGTCGGTGTCCATGCCACCAGTGTCAGCAGACAGGGAGTCAGTGTACAGTACGGACAATAATGTCCCTGCGGGTTACGGGGTCCCGCCGGCGAGCGGAGAAGGAGGCGAGGATGCGACTTCCCGTGCAGCGGGCGCGTCAGGTGTGCCCGGTGGAGGTGGCGGTGTCGGTGCTCGGCGGCGCGTGGAAGCTCACCGTGGTCAAGCATCTCTTCGACGGGCCGCGTCGGTTCGGCGAGCTCGGTCGGCTGGTGCCGCGGGCCAATCGCAAGACCCTCACACGCCAGCTGCGCGAGCTGGAGGAGGACGGCGTCGTCGCCCGGACCGTCTACGAGCAGGTGCCGCCGAAGGTGGAGTACTCGCTGACCGAGCTGGGCCGCAGTCTGCACCCGGTCGTGACGGCCATGGACGCCTGGGGCGAGCACTTCGAGGCGCGGACGGCGTCTCAGCGGCCTGCCTGAGTCGGGGCGCATGGTCGCTGGCGGCGGTCTCGCGGCCCCGGCCGGGATTCACGCCATTCGGTGGACCGTCGCGCCGAGCGCATGGGTCGGGCCGGCGACGTCGGACGCTGCGGCTGCCTCGGCCATCGCGGACTCGAGCATGCCCCGCACGTCCCCGGCGTCGCCGAGTTCGGCGAGGTACTCCTCATGCGCCTCGAGGGAGGCGATGCCCTGCTCCAGCGGCGCGCCGCCGACGTCTATGAGATGCGTGGCGGGATCGGCGCCGATGACCATCAGCTCCGACACCGCCCACGGCTCCAGGTGCTCCTGCTCCATCAAGTCGCGGAAGACCCAGGGGTTGTCCGCATCGCGGACGGCGTCGACGGTCGCGATCCCGGCGGCCCGGTGGTCGGCGTGGTTCAGGCCCCAGGGGACGTGCAGGTCCCAGGGCTGGGTGACCACCAGTTCGGGACGGACTTCGCGGATGCGACGGGCGATGCGTCGACGGGTCTCCACATCGGCCTGCAGCGTGCCGTCGGGCAGGTCCAGGATGAGCAGGTCGTCGACGCCGACCAGCGCGCAGGCGCGCCGCTGCTCGGCGGCGCGCAGCGGGCCGACCTCCTCCGGGTCCCGGCTGCGCATGCCCGCCTCGCCGGAGGTGAGCAGCAGGTAGGAGACGTGGAGCCCGCGGGCCGTCCAGCGGGCGACCGCCGCCGAGGTGCCGTACTCGAGGTCGTCGGGGTGGGCGGCGACGCAGAGCACGCGGCTCAGCCGCGAGTCGTCGTAGAGCGGGATCGTGGTGTCGAGGCTCATGGAGTCGAGACTAGACGGTGGGCTCCGCGACGGTCAGCAGTGCGTGCGCCGGGGCTGCTCAGCTGATCAGCAGCCCGACGCCGAGCGCGGCCAGGCCGGCGGCGAGGAACACCGCCCCGGTCCAGAGCAGCACGACCCACCGGCTCGGGGCGGTGCGGCCGGTGCCCATCGCCGAGAAGAAGAAGCCGGCGGGCATGACGATCGCGGCGACGAGCACGCCGGTGCGTGCCAGCCACTGCCACCCGCCGGTGAGCCCAGTGGCTTCGGTGAGCAGCAGGCAGACCAGCCCGAGGGTGATCAGCACGCCCGCGTGGGCGTGGCCGGCGCGGAAGAAGGCGGTCTGGAAGTCGGTGGTCGGCACCCGGCCGGTGACGACGCGGGTCAGGAAATGTCCGCCCGTGGTCACAGTGATCGCCGCGAGGACGGCGATCCCGGCGGTGACGCGGGCGGGTTCGGAGAGGTCGAGCATCCTGTCCCCCTGGGTGCTCCTCGGGCGGCGGAGCGCGGGTCTCCGACCGGAGCCGAGGGCGCTATGAATCATGACACTGTTATAGAACAGTGTGTGGAAACTGCTGTCAAGGATTAGACTGCCGCCATGGCTCGACCGCGCATCCATGACGAGACCGTCCGGCGGCGGCTGCTGGAGGAGACCTCCCGGATGATCGCCGACCAGGGGGCGCCTGCGGTGTCGCTGCGCACCGTCGCCGCGGCGGCGGAGACGTCCACTGCGGCGATCTATTCGCTCTTCGGCGGCCGCGAGGAGCTGGTCTCCGCCGTCGTCGCCGAGGGCTTCGAGCGGTTCGGCGAGCACCTCTCGGCCGTCCCGACGTCGGGCTCGCCGTGGCAGGACCTGCGCGGCCTCGGCGTCGCCTATCGCGCGTTCGCCCTCGACAGCCCGCGCTTCTACCAGGTGATGTTCGGCGCGACGGCCCCCGATGAAGGGCGCGGCCGGCCCGTGGACGCTCCGACCTTCGCGATGCTGCGCGAGGCGGTGGCGCGGTGTCTCGTCACGTCCGATGCGGACGAGGTCGAGACGCAGGCGCTGAGCATCTGGGGGCTGGTCCATGGTCTGGTGAGCCTCGAGCTCAACGGCCTGATCCCGGGCACGCGCACGGCACGCGATCGGATCTACGCGCGCGCCCTCGAGGGTGTGCCCGGGATGGTCGGCGGCTGAGCATCACCGCGGCGGTCCGGCGCGCGAGGTGCCCGTCGCCTCGAGCGTCTCGCCGGCGGCGCCGCCCACGGCGCGGCGGACGACGACGAGGACTTCCGTGCCGTCCGCGCCGATGACACGGCATGCGGTGAGCTCGGCACCATTGCGCCGAGCGACCTGTTCAGCGACGGTGCAGGGGTCTCCCGGCGCCAGCCCGCGGGCGACGTCGGCGCCGGCCAGCGCCGCCAGATCGGCCGCCCGGGCGGCCCGCGCTCCGCCGGTCGCGGCGGCGCCGAGCAGGACCACCGTCGCCAGCAGCATCAGCAGCACGAGGGCGCCGGCCAGCACCAGCACTGTTCCGGATCCCCGGTCGCCGCCTGCGACGGTCGTCCTCGCGGCGCCGGTCCTCCGCCCGGCCGTCCGCGTCACGACCCGTCTCCGCTCGTCGCCGGCTCCGGACCCGCCGGCACCTCCGCAGGCGGCAGATGCTCCACCGGCAGCTCGGCCTCGGCGGTCTGCTCCAGCGCGACCTCCACCAGTCCGAGGATCCGCACGGGCCGGACGGCCCTGACGCGGGCATAGTCGCCGTCGCGGGTGATCGAGACCTCGAGCTCCTCGTCGGCGACCCGCCGGGCGGTCTCGATCGCCGTCGCCTCGTCCGCGCCCCGGGCGGTCTCGCGGGCCGCCGCTCGAACGCCGTCCTCGAGCGAGACCTGCGCGGCGCCGTGCATCGCGAGGCTGATCAGCAGCATCAGCACCAGCACGGCCGCGGGCAGCGCGGCGGCGAACTCGCCGGTGACCGCGCCGCGCTCGCCGGCCGTCCGAGGGCGCCGTCGACGGCCGGGCACTTTGGCTGCGTCGGGTGCGTCGAGCGCCCGCCGAGCGGGGTCGCCGGCCCGCGAACTGGCCGACGATCCCGCCCGAGGCGCGGCCCCAGGGCCTGTCGCGACTCCCATCGTGGCGCGCTGACCTGAGTCCACAGTGTTCAGCGGCTCAGCGCCTGCTCGACGATGCCGTGCAGCATCTCCTGGACCTCGCCGGAGGACAGCACGGCCACGAGCAGACCGGCGAAGCCCACGGCGGCGAGCATCACGATGCCGTACTCGGCGGTGGCGAGGCCGTCCTCCTCGGCCCAGAGCTCGGCCCGACGACGGGCCTCGTCGGTGCGGCGCATCCGGCGGTCGGCCTCAGCGGGGCCGGCGGATCCGGGGGCGGGTGCACCGCTGGCGGCCGACGGCGACGCGCGGCCGGGGGCCGGGGCGGCGGCGCCTGCGGCGGCCGAGGCGCTGTCCTGGACAGATGCTCGGGCCTCCTCGGGTCGGGCGGCGGTGATGGCGGTGGTCATGGTCCTGCTCCTTTCCCGCCGGGCGGCCGGGCTCCGTGTCGCTCCGGAGGGGCCGAGGCCGGGCGGCGGCGAGTGGTGGTGATCGGTCCGCGCCGGCGGCGGATCCCCGCGGCGCTGGGTGTGATCCTTCTCCTCGCCCGGCGCCGCGAGAAGCCGGAGGGTCTCCGATGGGGAGGAACCGGCGTGTCCTCGGCGGCGCACTGCCGCCTGTGCAGGAATCGGAGGCTGTGCAGGAGTGCCGGGTCCGGTCCAGGCTCGGAGCTCCGTCCTTCCCCGGAGCGGTCGGCAGTGATATGCAGTGATGGACAGCACCTCGCGGGGCGGCGATGCCCCGCATGGTCGGAGTCCACGCGCGGCAGGAGCAGCCCATGACGGAGATCGAGGAACCCCGCACCACCGAGGCTCATGTCTACGCCGGGCCGGGCCGGGAGCTGCGGCGCGAGCAGCTGCACCTGCAGGAGCCGCAGGCCGAGGAGGTGCTCCTCGACATCGTCGCCTGCGGGGTGTGCCACACCGATCTGCACCTGCTCAAGGAGGAGATCGCGTTCCCGCATCCGGCGGTGCTCGGCCACGAGGTCTCCGGCGTCGTCCGCGCCGTCGGCCCCGGCGTCGACCATGTCGAACCCGGGGACCGGGTGGTCTGCAGCTTCATCATGCCCTGCGGCCGCTGCCGGCACTGCGAGCGCGGCCGCGACGACCTCTGCGAGGTCTTCTTCACCATGAATCGACTGTCCGGCACGCTCTATGACGGCACGTCGCGGCTCAGCCGTCCCGGCGGCGAGCCGGTGGCGATGTACTCGATGGGCGGCCACGCGCGGCAGGCGGTGGTGCCCAAGCGCGCGGTCTTCGAGGTCCCCGAGGGGGTGCCGCTGACCGACGCCGCCGTGCTGGGCTGCAGCCTCTTCACCGCCTGCGGGGCGATCAGCACTGTCGCGAAGGTCCGGCGCGGCGAGTCCGTGGCGGTCATCGCCGCCGGCGGCGTGGGACTGAGCATGATCCACCTGGCGCGGGCGGCCGGCGCCGAGCGGGTCGTCGCGATCGACGTCGACGACGACAAGCTCGCCCTCGCCGAGGAGCTCGGCGCGACCGAGACGATCAACTCCACCCGTGCCGATCCGGTCGAGAGCCTCCACGGCCTGCTGGGCCACGGCGCCGACGTCGTCATCGAGGCGCTGGGCTCGGCGGCCACCGCGAAGCTGGCCGTGGACCTGGCCGACGACGGCGGCCGGGCGGTGCTCGCCGGCGTCGCCCCGATCGGCCAGACCCTCGACGTCGACATCACCAAGGTGGTGCGCCGCAAGATCCAGATCCTGGGCACTTTCGGCGGCCAGGCCCACGAGACCATGCCGGAGGTGCTGCGGATGGTCGAGCAGGGCGGGATCGACCTGGAGCGGCTGATCACCGACCGGTTCAGCTTCGACGAGGTCGGCGAGGCCTACCGCGCGCTGGAGGAGCGGCGGATCCGCGGACGCGGGCTGATCGAGATCGCCCCTGAGCTCGCCTGAGCTCGCCTGAGCTCGCCTGAGCTCGCCTGAGCCCGGCGGAGGCTCGGCGTGCGGACCCGGCGTGCGACTGACGCCGATGGCCTCGGCGTATGACGCCCGGCGACGGCGTGACGAGGGTGACGTGGCGGTGAACGTGCCCCTCGGCTAGGATGAACGATGCTTCACGAGCAGTGACCAGGAGGCCGCGCGCCTCCACCGATCCTCCGATGGTCACTCGCCAACCCCATGTTCACGGGTGGTCCAGGATCACGAAGTGGCTCGTCCTCGCCGAGCTCCTCGCCCTGCTCTCGGGCGATCTCGGTGCTGGATGGGACGGGCAAGAGCAGCGACGAAAGGATCGATGAGTCGGACGCGGACCCCCGCGTCGCCCTTCCTCATTCCCCTCCGACGGGCGGCCGCACCCGTTCGGACGACGGCGCCCCGGCGGGCGGCCGCCCACCCCTCGCGATCGCCCCGCCGTCCCGGCACCTCGTCCGCGGCCGTCGACGTCGCTCCTGCGCCCAGCGCTTCATGCCCAGCAATGCCCAGCCGCGGCTCGGCGTCGGCGGTGCACCGACCTGCACCTGCCCTCGACGCTGCGTCGCCAGGGCGCGGCGCCCCACCGGGCGAGCGCGTCCGCCACGACTCTGGAGTCCGAATGATCGAACTGACACAGGTGCGCAAGGTGTTCCCCGGCGGGGTCACCGCGCTCGACGGAGTCGACCTGACCATCCCCGACGGCGAGATCCATGGGATCGTCGGCCGCTCCGGGGCCGGGAAGTCGACCCTCATCCGCTGCCTGACCGGGCTGGACTCAGCCACGTCCGGCAGCATCACCATCGACGGCGTCGACCTCGGCCGCGTCCGCGGTGCGGAGCTGATGACCGCCCGGCGCAGCATCGGGATGGTCTTCCAGCACGTGAACCTGCTGGACTCGCGGACTGCGGCGAAGAACATCGCCCACCCGCTGGAGATCGCCGGCGTGCCGGCGGCCGCGCGGAAGCGTCGGGTCGACGAGCTGCTCGAGCTGGTCGGCCTCGCCGATCGCGCCGAGAGCTACCCCGCCCAGCTCTCCGGCGGACAGAAGCAGCGGGTGGGGATCGCCCGTGCGCTGGCCGCCGAGCCGCGCGTGCTGCTCTGCGACGAGCCGACCTCGGCGCTGGACGCGGCGACGACCCGGCAGATCCTCGAGCTGATCCGCGAGCTGCGCGACCGCCTCGGCATCACCGTGGTGATCATCACCCATGAGATGGGGGTGGTCCGCGAGGCCTGTGACGCCGTCTCGCTGCTGACCGAGGGGAGCATCGAGCGCACCGGCCGGCTGCTGGACGTCATCAGCGACACCTCCACGCCGCTGTCCAAGGAACTCATCGCGCTGCCGCCGATCTCGGCGATGGAGCCCGGAGAGACTCTCGTCGAGGTGCTGGTCACCGCCGGAAGCCGGCTGGCCGACGTCGGCCGGCTGTTCTCGCTGCTGGCCGAGCACGGCGTCGAGGCTCCGGTCGAGGCCGGCACAGTGGAGACCATCCAGGGTGCGCAGATCGGTCGGCTGCACCTGCGGCCCGACGACGCGGCCACCGCCGAGGGGATCCGTCGGGTGCTCGTCGAGCAGGGCGTGCATGCCGAGGTCACCACCGCCGCGCAGGTCCGCGCCTTCGCCGACGAGCACCAGGCCGCCGACGCCGAGGAGGAGAACCAGTGATCATCGCCGCCCAGGACGGCCTCTTCCTCGAGAACGAGGTCTTCGCCAACCAGCTGCCCGCCGCGATCCTGGAGACGATCTTCATGACCGCGGCCACCGGCCTCATCGTCGCGCTGCTCGGCCTGCCGCTGGGCATCGCGCTGCACAACCTCGGCCCCAGAGGGCTGGCTCCGCGATCGGCGACGTACCGGGTGGTCAGCATCCTGGTCGACATCGGCCGCTCCATCCCGTTCATCGTGCTGATGATCTCGCTGATCCCGTTCACCCGGTTCATGGTCGGCACGGCGCTGGGCTGGCAGGCCGCCGTCGTCCCGCTGTCGGTCGGCGCCATCCCGTTCTTCGCCCGACTGGTGGAGAACGCGCTGCGCGAGGTCGACGCCGGCAAGGTCGAGGCGGTGAAGATGATGGGCGCCTCCAGCCGCCACATCATGCGCCAGGTGCAGGTCCGCGAGGCGCTGCCCGGCATCGTCGGCGGCTTCACCGTCACGCTCGTCGCGCTGATCAGCTACACCGCCATGGCTGGAGCCGTCGGCGGCGGAGGCCTCGGCGCGCTGGCCTACAACTACGGCTACCAGCGATACCAGGGCGACACCATGCTCGCCTGTGTCGTGCTGCTGGTGATCATCGTCGCGATCCTGCAGTGGACCGGCGATCGAGTCTCCCGCACCATCGACCACCGCTGACCGCCGCGCCTGACGCCGCCGTCGGCGGCGTCAGGACCGCTCGCCCGATGAGAACCCTGACCACGAAAGGCAGAACTATGCACATCTGCACTGCACGTCGCTCGCTGAGCCTCTCGGCCGTCGTCGCGGCCTCCGCCCTCGCGCTGACCGGCTGCGGCCTGATGCCGGAGGAGGAGCAGTCCATCGGCACCGAGAACGACGACGGCACCGTCACCCTGACTGTGGCCGCCAACCCGGTGCCGCAGGGCCAGATCCTGCAGTTCGTCGACGAGGAGCTCGCCGCCGACGCCGGCCTGGACATCGAAGTCAAGGAGTTCTCCGGCTACGCCGAGCAGAACCAGGCGCTGGAGGCCGGCGACGTCGACGCCAACTACTTCCAGCACGAGCCCTACTACGAGGCCGAGATCGAGGCCAACGACTACGACTTCGAGCACTTCTCCGGTGTCCACATCGAGCCCTTCGCGCTGTACTCGAACTCGGTGGACAGCGTCGAGGACCTGCCCGAAGGCGCGCAGATCGGCATCAACAACGACCCCTCCAACCAGGGCCGCGGTCTGGCGCTGCTGCAGGAAGCCGGTGCCATCACCCTCGACGAGGACGTGGACCCGGCCGACGCGGGCGTCAACGACGTCGCCGAGAACCCGAAGAACTTCGAATTCGTCGAGGCCGAGGCCGCCTCGCTGGCCCGCACCCTCGACGACGTCGACGCCTCGGTCATCAACGGCAACTACGCCATGGAGTCTGGTCTGACTCCGGCCGAGGACGGGCTGATCGTCGAGGACGGCCAGGACAGCCCCTATGCGAACTTTCTGACCGTCCGCGCCGGCGACGAGGAGGACGAGAACGTCCAGAAGCTCGACGAGCTGCTCCACTCCGACGAGGTGCGCAGCTACATCGAGGAGACCTGGGTGGACGGCGAGGTGCAGGCCGCCTTCTGAGGCCGAGGCCTCGCCCGTCCCTCATCTCCCTCATCGAGCGGGGGATTCTCTGCAGCTATGGCGCGATTCAGGCCGGATAGCGGTAGCGGATCCCCCGCTCGACGCGTATCAGCCGCTCGCGGCCAGCAGGGCCTCCAGCAGATGCAGCGCCGCTGTCTTCTCCAGCGGCGAGTTCTTGTTGCCGCATTTCGGCGACTGCACGCAGGAGGGGCAGCCGGCCTCGCAGCCGCAGCCGCGGATCGTCGCCGCCGTCGCCCGGATCCACTCCACGGCGGCGGCGTGGCCGCGCTCGGCGAAGCCCGCCCCGCCCGGGTGGCCGTCGTAGACGAAGATCGTCGGCTGCTCGGTGTCGGCGTGCAGCGCGGTGGAGACGCCGCCGATGTCCCAGCGATCGCAGGAGGCGATCAGCGGCAGCAGCCCGATCATCGCGTGCTCGGCGGCATGCAGCGCCCCGGGGATGTGCTCGGGGGTCACTCCGGCCGCGGCCAGGGCGGTCTCCGGGGCGGTGATCCACACCGCCTGGGTGCGCAGCGTCGAGGGCGGCAGCTCCAGCGGCTCGTCGGAGAGCACCTCCGAACTGCCCAGCGCCTTGCGCTGGAATCCCACGACGGCGGAGGTGACCTCCACGGCGCCGGAATGCAGCGCGAACCGCCCCCAGTCGACCGAGGTGTCGGTGCCCAGCACCTCGATGGAGGTCGTCTCGCGGGCCTGGGTGTAGAACGGCGGCGACGCCGGAGTCACCAGCACCAGCGCGGCGTCCTGGTCGAGATCCTCGACCACGTAGGTCCGTCCCTGGTGCACGTAGACCGCGCCGGGATGAGCCTGCGGCTGGACCTGACCGGCGCCGATGTCGCCGATGATCGTGCCGTCCTCGGCGTCGATGATCGTGTACGGCCCGCCGCCGTCGGAACGCAGCTTCACCCAGCCGGCCGCCGAGGCCTCGTGGGCGAAGAACCAGCCGCGCGGGCGACGGCGCAGATGCCCCTGCTCGGTCAGCGCGTCCACCAGCCAGCGCAGCCCGGCGAAGGGGGCCGGGTCGGCAGGTCGGTCGGGCGCTCCGTGCGCGGCGCCGGCCTCGGCTCCCGCCTCGCCGGTCTCTACGGCGTCGGCCGGGACCAGCGGCAGCTCCTGGGCGGCGGCCAGCAGATGCGGTGCGGCCACGTGCGGATTCTCCGGGTCGATGACCGAGTCCTCGACGGCGGCGTCGAAGATGGCCTCCGGGTGGTCGAGCAGGTAGGCGTCCAGCGGGTCGTCGCCGGCGATGAAGAACGCCGCCCCGCGCTGGCCGTCGCGTCCGGCGCGGCCGAGCTGCTGGAAGAACGACGCCCGGGTGCCGGGCCAGCCGGCGATGATCACCACGTCGAGCCCGGAGATGTCGATGCCCAGCTCCAGCGCCGGGGTGGAGGCGACGCCGAGCAGCCGTCCGGTGCGCAGCGCCTCCTCGAGCGCGCGCCGCTCCTCGGTGAGGTAGCCCGAGCGGTAGGCCGAGACGCGCTCGGTCAGCGCGCGGTCGACGTCGGCGAGGTTCTCGCCGGTGATCCGCGCGATCGTCTCCGCGCCGCGCCGGGACGCGATGAAGGCCAGCGTGCGCCGCCCGGTGACGACCATGTCGGTCAGCATGTCGGCGGCCTCCACCGTCAGGCTCCGCCGGGCCGGCGCGCCGGCGACGCCGGCGCCGCCGGTCTGCTCGGCCACGCTCGACTCCCAGAGGTAGGCGTCCACCGGCCCGTGCGGCGAGCCGTCCTCGGTCACCGCGACGACGCCGGACTCGCCGGCCGCTTCGGTCCCATCGGCGGCGCCGTCGGCGCCCTCCGCGCCGGCGGCGTCGCCCGCCGCCGCGGGGCGGCCGATCAGCCGGGCGAAGGAGGCCGCCGGATCGCCGCTGGTCGCCGAGGCGCCGGCGAAGACCGGATGCGCCCCGTAGTGGGCGGCCACGCGCCGCAGCCGGCGCAGCAGCAGCGCGACGTGCGAGCCGAAGATCCCGCGGCAGCTGTGCGCCTCGTCGATGATCACGCAGCGCAGCCGGGCGAAGAACCGCGCCCACCCGCGGTGGTTCGGCAGGATGCCGACGTTGAGCATGTCCGGATTCGTCAGCACGACATTGGCGTGCTGACGGATCCAGGCGCGCTCCTCCACGGCGGTGTCGCCGTCGTAGGCCGCCGGGCGGATCCCGCCGTCGTCGCCGGTGGGGCCGGTGGCCTCGGCGAGCTCGCTCAGCGCCTCCAGCTGATCGCCGGCCAGCGCCTTGGTGGGGGAGAGGTAGAGCATCGTGGCTCCGCCGCGGCAGATCGCCGAGAGCCCGGCCAGCTGGGTGCCCAGCGACTTCCCGGAGGCGGTGCCGGTGGCCAGGATGACGTCGTCTCCGGCGTGCAGCGCCTCGGCGGCGCGGACCTGATGCGTGTACAGCGCGGAGACGCCCACCTGCCGGTAGCCGGCGCGCAGGTCCTCGGGCACCCACTCCGGCCACGCGGCGGTGCGCGCCGTGCGCGCCGGCAGGGTGCGGACATGCCGCAGCGGGCCGGACTCGTCCACCCGGGTGGAGAGTCCGGCCCGCCGCAGCAGGTCGAGGGGGTCGTCTCCGGCGTCCGCGGCGCCGGTCATCGCAGTCCCGGGATCACTCGCTGAGGTTGTCGAACTGCGAGTGTGAGGGACGGGTGCGCCCGGTGCCGGTGGCGGTGTAGACGTGCACGTCGCCGACCAGCGTCCATCCGAGGTACTCGTAGAGCTCCTGGCCGTCCACATTGGCGACCAGCAGGCCGTCGTCGACGTCGTCCTCCAGCGCGATCGCGATCAGCGCCCGGGTGACGAAGGTCCCCAGGCCCCGCCGGCGGTAGTCGGGATTGGTGTAGATGCGGTCGAGCACTGCGACGCTCTCCACCAGCGCGACCCGGCCGCGGGCGGCGACGGTCTCGCCGTCCTGCACGGTGAACAGCGTCCAGCCGTCCTTGTCCTCGCGCTGGGTGGTGTAGCCCTCCGGAGTGATCGGGTCCTCGACGTCCTGGGTGGACATGTCGACGACCATCAGCTTCTCCTCGTCGGAGATCTGCTCCAGGCCGTCCATCGCCTGCGAGCTCAGGGCTTCGGCGCCCGGCTCGGCGATGACGGTCAGCAGGCGCCCGGGCGTGTCGACCACGGCGTCGACGGCGGCCTGCACATCGGCCTCCTCGGCGGCGTGGACGACGTACTCCCACTCGTCCGAGTCGCCGGAGCGCAGGGCCGAATGGACATTGCCGTCATGGTCGACGTCGTAGTCATGGGTCCGCGCCCATCCGGTCACCCAGATGCGGACGAGGGCGTCGTTCAGCTCAGCAGTCATGACTCGACTATATGAAGAAAACCGCCTCCTGTGGGAGGGGCCACGTCGTCCGGTTTCCTCGTGCGAGCACCTGATCGGCGTCGTTCCGGGGATCAGCCGATGTCGGGAAAGTTCCTCCACAGCCCGTCGGAGTCGCCGTGAGACCTCGCGAGCCGCGACGAGTCCGCAGCCGCCGCCGTCGGCGGTATCCTCGTCGGTCGTGAGCATCTCGCGCATCGTCCTGTACTACACCTTCACCCCGCTCGCCGATCCGGAGGCGGTGAAGCTCTGGCAGCACGCCCTCTGCCGCGAGCTGGGGCTGCGCGGACGCATCATCGTCTCGCCGCACGGGATCAACGGCACCGTCGGCGGCGACGTCGACGCGGTGAAGCAGTACGCCAAGCGGACCCGGGCCTACGGGCCCTTCGCGGACCTGGAGTTCAAGTGGTCCGACGGCGGGGCCGAGGACTTCCCGCGACTGTCGGTGAAGGTCCGCGACGAGCTGGTGGCCTTCGGCGCGGCCGAGGAGCTCGAGGTCGACGAGCACGGCGTCGTCGGCGGCGGCGAGCACCTGACTCCGGAGCAGGTCCATGAGCTGGTCGAGACCCGGCGCGCCGAGGGGACCGAGGTGACCTTCTTCGACGGCCGCAACGCCATGGAGGCGCAGATCGGTCGGTTCAAGGATGCGGTCGTCCCCGACACCGAGACCACCCGCGACTTCCTCGCGGAGCTGGACTCCGGACGGTACGACCACCTGAAGGATCAGCCGGTGGTCACCTACTGCACCGGCGGGATCCGCTGCGAGGTGCTCTCGGCGCTGATGCGCCGGCGCGGGTTCTCCGAGGTCTATCAGATCGCCGGCGGCATCGTCCGCTACGGCGAGACCTACGGCGACGCCGGCTACTGGCAGGGCGAGCTGCACGTCTTCGACGGACGGATGAGCATGCGCTTCTCCGAGGATGCCGTCACGCTGGGCGCGTGCTGCCTCTGCGCGGCCCCGACCAGCCGCTACCTGAACTGCCTGGACCGCGGCTGCTCGACGCTGCGGCTCTACTGCGACGACCACGTCGAGGTGCCGGCGACGACGCGCTGTCCGGCCTGCGCCGAACGCGTGGCCGCGGACCCCGACGACCCGAACACCGGAGTGCTGGAGAAGGAGCGCCGCCGATGAGCCGACTGACCCGGGAGCAGGCCGCCGCCGTGACGGCCCCGACGAGCGACGACGTCGCGCTGGTGGAGGCGCTCCGCGCCGACCTGGCCGCCGCCGAGTTCACCAACGACGCACTGGCGGCGCTGCTCGGCGAGGAGTCCGTCGCCGCGCTGGACCGCGATCAGATCGTGCCCGGCCAGCTGCGCGTGCAGCAGCTGCTGCACGACGAGCACCCGCCGGCATCGGCCGTGATGGCCGCCCTCTGGCTGCTCGACCTCGACGTCTCCGTCGGCCAGTTGGCCGCGGCCTTCCCGCGGATCGGCCCGGACGGTCTGCGGCGGCTCGGCCTGGTGCTGCTCGGCGGCGCCGCCGGGGACGACGACGGGCCCGTCCTGCCCGCCGTCGACCTGCGCCCCTATCAGGTGGCCGCCGCCCGGCAGGGCGGATCGGCGGCGGATCTCTGGGTGACCAGCGACCTCGGCGCCCACCAGGTCGAGGGCGCCCTGCCGCCCGAGCACGTGCTGGGCATCGGGCAGGCGAGCCTGACGCTGGCCGGGAGCACGCATCGGCGCGGCGTGGAGTCGGCGCTGGATCTGGGCACCGGCTGCGGCATCCAGCTGTTCCACCTGCTCGACCATGCCGAGCACGTCGTCGGCACCGACCTCAGCGAGCGGGCGCTGGCCTTCGCCCGTTTCAACCTGATCCTCAACGCCGAGGCGCTCGGCCTGGACGCCCGGCGGCTGGAGGACCGGGTGGAGCTGCTCGCCGGCAGCCTGCTCGAGCCGGTCGCCGGGCGTCGCTTCGACCTGATCGTCTCCAACCCGCCCTTCGTGATCACCCCGCGGACGGCGGAGGAGGCCGCCGCGGCGGAGGTCGGAGAGGCCGGGGAGACCGGCGACGGCGGCGCCGAGCGCTACACCTACCGCGACGGCGGCCGCGTGGGCGACGAGCTGATGGCCGAGCTGGTCGCCGCGCTGCCCGAGGCCCTGGCCGAGGGCGGCACCGCCCAGCTGCTGGGCAACTGGGAGATCCCCGCCGCCGGCTCCGCGGAGGACGACGACGCCGAGCCTGCCGCCGGCTGGTCGACCCGGCCCCGGCAGTGGCTCGCCGCGCTCGACGCCGCCGGCGGGGAGCCCGCCCCGGTGGACGCCTGGTTCCTCCAGCGCGACCGCCAGGACGGCCCCCGCTATGCCGAGACGTGGCTGCGCGACGCCGCCGAGGAGCGCGACGTCGTCGACTACCGGCGCCGCTACGCCGCCTATCTCCGCGACTTCCGGCTCCGCGGCGTCGCCGAGGTCGGCTTCGGGATGATCTGGCTGCGCCGCCGCCCGGTCGAGGAACACGGCGAGCCCTGGCGCCGCGTCGAGGAGCTCGTCCATCCCGTCGAGCAGCCGCTGGGCCCGACGATCGGGGCCACGGCCGAACGCGCCGACAGGGTCCGCCGCGACCCCGAGGCCGTGCTGGGCGAGCGCCTGGTCGCCGCCACCGATGTCACCGACGAGCGCCACCAGCGCTTCGGCGCGAGCGATCCGGAGGTCATCCTCGCCCGCCAGGGCGCAGGGCTGCGGCGAGTGCGCCCGGTCTCCTCCGGCGCGGCCGGAGTGCTGGGCGCGGCCGACGGCGAGTTCTCCGCCGACCAGCTGATCACCGCCGTCGGCGCGCTGCTCGACGACGGCGTCGTCGACGTCGAGGAGCTGACGACCGCGCTGCGCGAGGAGGTCCTCGAGCTCGTCGTCGACGGGTTCCTGGTGCCGGCGGAGTGACGCAGCGTCCGGGCCGGAGGGGGCGGACGGACCGCAGACTGAGACGCGGGCGCGAGTGTGATGTGGGCGTCATCCGGCTCGTCTAGACTGCCGGGCATGTCACCTCGAGCCGCTGCAGATGAGGCGCCGGAGACCCCGGCCGGCCCCGCCGAGGCGCGCCCGGCCGTCGACGAGCCGGCGGGCCGGCCCATCGGCGAGCTGCCCCGGGAAGTCGTCATCGACGACGTCCAGGCGATCCGGGCGCTCGCCCACGAGGCGCGGCTGGCCGCGCTCGACGAGCTCTTCGGCACCCATCGGATCTACAACGCGACGGAGCTGGCCGCCGTCTGCCGCGTCTCGCCGTCGTCGATGAGCTATCACCTCCGCGCGCTGGAGAAGTACGGATTCATCCGACGGGCGGAGCACGACGGCGACGGCCGCAGCCGATACTGGCAGGCGGCGGCGATGATGCTGCGGCTCTCCGGCTTCGGCTCCTCGGCCCATGCCAAGCACGCCTACGCCAACGTGCAGATCCAGTCGCTGCAGAAGCGCATCTCCGAGGAGATCAACCGCCGCGAGCAGCACGTCGAGCGCCCGGCGACGCTCTACCCGATCTTCTCCTCCGGAGTGCTCTCCCTGGCTCCGGAGAAGGCCGAGGAGTTCATGCGCCGGCTGCACGAGCTGATGGAGGAGTATGAGACGACCTCCGAGCGGGGCGGCGCCGGCGACGACGGGGACCGCCGCCTGCACTACTTCGTCTCCGCGCTGGAGGACCACGGCCTGAGCGAGGAGTCCGGAGGGTCCTCCTCCGCGGACGGCCGGGCGGCCTGAGGCGGGGAGACCGCGGTCCGCGCGTCGTCGCCGCGGCCGGCTGATATATTGAGCACCCGGCTCCGGCAACGGGCCTGTCGCGGGGGACGTCGCACCGACCCTCCGCCCTGTTCCGGCCCCGGGACCGACCGCACCCGACGTCGAGGAGAGCAGTGCCCGCCAAGGCTTCCGCAGGCAAGAAACTCGTGATCGTCGAGTCGCCGGCGAAGAGCAGATCGATCGCGAAGTACCTGGGCGACGACTTCATGGTCGACGCCTCGGCCGGGCACATCCGTGACCTCCCGCAGCCCTCCGATCTGCCCGCCGAGATGAAGAAGGGCCCCTTCGGCAAGTTCGCGGTCAACCCGGAGGAGGGCTTCGAGCCCTACTACGTGGTCTCGGACTCCAAGAAGAAGAAGGTCACCGAGCTCAAGCGGGCGCTCAAAGAGGCCCGCGAGCTCTATCTCGCCACGGACGCCGACCGCGAGGGCGAGGCCATCGCCTGGCATCTGCTGGAGGTGCTCGAGCCGAAGGTGCCGGTCTACCGGATGACCTTCACCGAGATCACCCGCGAGGGCATCACCCGCGCGCTGGACAACGTCCGGCAGATCGACCAGGACCTGGTCGACGCGCAGGAGACCCGCCGCATCCTCGACCGGCTCTACGGCTACGAGATCTCGCCGGTGCTCTGGCGCAAGATCGGCCGGGGCCTCTCGGCCGGCCGCGTGCAGTCGGTGGCCACCCGCCTGGTCGTCGAGCGCGAGCGGGAGCGCATGGCCTTCGTGCCGGCCTCCTACTGGGACCTGTCGGGGACCTTCACCACCGACGCCGCCGAGTCCTTCACCGCCAAGCTCACCGCCGTCGACGGTGCGCGGATCGCCTCCGGCTCCGACTTCGACGACCGCGGACAGCTGAAGTCCACCCGGAAGGCCTCCGAGGTCACCGTCCTGGACCGCGAGTCCGCCGAGTCGCTCGCCTCCGGGCTGACGCAGGCGCGCTTCGCCGTCGACTCGCTGGAGGAGAAGCCCTACAGCCGCCGCCCGTCGCCGGCGTTCACCACCTCGACGCTGCAGCAGGAGGCCTCGCGCCGGCTGCGCTTCTCCTCGCGGGTGACCATGCAGGTCGCCCAGCGGCTCTACGAGAACGGCTACATCACCTATATGCGCACTGACTCGGTGACGCTGTCCACTGAGGCGATCACCGCCGCCCGCGGGCAGGCGACCGAGCTCTACGGCCCGGAGTCGATCCCGGAGAGCCCGCGCTTCTACGCGACGAAGAACGAGTCGGCCCAGGAGGCCCACGAGGCCATCCGCCCGGCCGGCGACCACTTCCGCACCCCGGGCCAGGTCGCCGGGGAGCTCTCCCAGGAGGAGTTCCGCCTCTACGAACTGATCTGGAAGCGGACGATCGCCTCGCAGATGGCCGACGCGAAGGGCTTCACCGCCTCGGTGCGGCTGACCGGCGAGGCGAGCGACGGACGCCGGGCGACCTTCGGCGCCTCCGGCACGGTGATCACCTTCCCGGGCTTCCTCTCCGCCTACGAGGAGGTCGCCGAGACCTCCGGCGAGGGCGACGAGAGCGCGAAGAAGGGGCGCGAGGACTCCAAGCGGCTGCCGAAGCTCGAGCAGGGCGACGCGCTCACCGGCGAGGACGTCGAGGCCAAGGGCCACGAGACCACGCCGCCGGCGCGCTACACCGAGGCCTCGATCGTCGCCGAGCTGGAGAAGCGCGAGATCGGCCGTCCCTCGACCTATGCGCCCACGATCTCGACGATCGTCGACCGCGGGTACGTGACCAAGCGCGGCTCGGCGCTGGTGCCCTCCTGGACGGCGTTCTCGGTGATCCGGCTGCTGGAGGAGCACTTCGGCCGCTACGTCGACTACGACTTCACCGCCCGGATGGAGGAGGACCTCGACCGGATCGCCCGCGGCGAGGTCGAGCGCGAGGCCTGGCTGCAGGCCTTCTACTTCGGCGCCGACGACGGCGCCCAGGGGCTGCGCGACGTCGTCGACACCCTCGGCGAGATCGACGCGCGGGCGATCAACTCGATGGAGATCGTCGAGGGCGTGACGCTGCGCGTGGGCCGCTACGGCCCCTACCTGGAGCGTCCGAACCCCGAGGGCGGGGAGGGCTCGGATCCGCTGCGCGCGAATCTGCCCGAGGACCTCGCCCCGGACGAGCTGACCTCCGAGAAGGCCGAGGAGCTCTTCGCCCAGGCGCAGCTCTCCGGCCGCGTGCTGGGCACCGACCCGGAGACCGGCCGGGAGATCGTGGCCAAGGACGGTCGCTTCGGGCCCTATGTCACCGAGGTGATCGAGGAGATGACCGAGGAGGAGGTCCAGGCCCACCTCGACGCCCAGCCGACCGAGTACTACAAGAACGGCAACCCGAAGCCGAAGAAGAAGCCGAAGCAGCCGAAGCCGCGGACCGGCTCGCTGCTGCAGTCGATGAGCCTGGAGACGGTCACCGTCGACGAGGCGCTGAAGCTGCTCTCGCTGCCGCGGGTGGTCGGCACCGGCGTCGACGGCGAGGAGATCACCGCGCAGAACGGACGCTACGGGCCCTATCTGAAGATGGGCACCGATTCGCGGTCGCTGGAGTCGGAGGAGCAGCTCTTCACCATCACCGAGGAGGAGGCCCGGGCGATCTACGCCCAGCCGAAGCAGCGCGGACGCCGGGCGGCGGCCGCGCCGCTGGCCGAGTTCGGCGCCGATCCCACCAGCGAGAAGCCGGTGGTGGTCAAGGACGGTCGCTTCGGCCCCTACGTCACCGACGGCGACATCAACGTCACCGTGCCGCGCGGCACCTCGGTGGAGTCGCTGACCAAGGAGCGCGCCTTCGAGCTGCTGGCCGAGAAGCGCGCGAAGGCCCCAGCTCCGAAGAAGACCTCGGCGCCGAAGAAGGCTCCGGCCCCGAAGGGCGGAGGGAAGTCCTCCGGGTCGACGGCCTCGGGCTCGAAGTCCTCGACCGCGGCGAAGAAGTCCCCGGCGAAGAAATCGACGACGAAGTCCTCGGGGTCCCGCACCACGACCTCGAGCGGAGCATAGGAGCCATCATCGGATGAGACTGGGCGTGCTGGACGTGGGGTCGAACACTGTGCACCTGCTGCTCGTGGACGCCCACATCGGGGCGAAGCCCGAGCCGTTCGCCTCGCACAAGCGGCCGTTGTCGCTGGTCCGCCATCTCGACGACGACGGCGCGATCACCCGTGAGGGGCAGGACGAGCTGCTCGGATTCATCGACGAGGCCGCACGCTTCGCCGCCCGGCACCGGGCCCAGGACCTGCTCTCCTTCTGCACCTCGGCACTCCGCGAGGCCGCCAACGGCGAGGAGGTCCTCGCCCGGGTGGCCGAGAAGACCGAAGTCGAGCTCATGGAGCTCAGCGGCGCCCAGGAGTCGGCGACGACCTTCTTCGCCGCCCGCCGCTGGCGGGGCTGGAGCGCCGGACACATCCTGAACCTGGACATCGGCGGCGGCTCCTTCGAGATGGCCTACGGCCAGGACGAGCTGCCGTCCACGGCGCTGTCGGTGCCGCTGGGCGCCGGGCGGCTGACCCGCGACCTGCTGCCCGACGATCCGCCCAGCAAGGCGCAGATCAAAGAGCTGAAGGCCTACGTCCGCGAGGAGATCGGCGCCGCCCGCCGCGAGTTCCCGACGCTGGACGCGAACACCGAGGTGCTGGCCACCTCGAAGACCTTCCGCTCGCTGGCGCGGATGACCGGCGCCGCGCCCTCGGCGTCCGGTCCGTACGTGCGCCGCACGCTGTCCCACAAGGACCTCAAGGCTCTGGTGAAGAAGCTCGGACCGATGACCGCCGCGCAGCGGGAGCAGCTGCCGGGCGTCTCGGAGATGCGCTCGCGGCAGGTCTTCGCCGGTGCAGTGGCCGCCGAGGCGGCGATGCGCGCCTTCGAGATCGAGGAGCTGCAGATCTGTCCCTGGGCGCTGCGCGAGGGGCTGATCCTGCGCCGTCTGGACTCGCTGATCCTGGACCATGCGGTGGAGATCCCGCATGCGCCCGGCGTCGGGCACGTGGACCTGCGGCGCGATCTGATCACTCCGCGGGGGTCCGGCCTCGCCTCGGCACGAGCGGCGGTCGAGCATGCCCGCGGCTGAGCACCCCTCCGCCATGACGTCGGGAGGCCCCCGCCGGCCGATCCCGGTGGCGCTGTCGACGTCGTCGGTCTATCCGCTGGGCGTCGCCGAAGGCTTCGCGATCGCCGCGGACCTCGGCTACGACGGCATGGAGGTCATGGTCACCCACCGGGCGGAGACGCAGTCGCCGCAGGTGCTGAACGAGCTGGTCCGCCGCTTCGAGCTGCCGCTGACGGCAGTCCATGCGCCCACGCTGCTGCTCACCCAGCAGGTCTGGGGCTCGGCCTGGGAGAAGCTGCGCCGCAGCGCCCGGCTGGCCGTCGACGTCGGCTGCGACACCGTCGTCGCCCATCCGCCGTTCCGCTGGCAGACCGGCTATGCCGAGCGCTTCGCCGAGGGCATCGCCGAGCTGGAGGCCTCCACCGGAGTGCGCTTCGCGGTGGAGAACATGTACCCCTGGCGCGCCGGGACCCGCGAGGCGACGATGTACCTGCCGCACTGGGACCCTGTCGCCCAGCCGTATCCGCACGTGACCTGGGACTTCTCCCATGCGGCCACCGCCGAGTCGGATTCGGCGGCCGCCTGCCGGGCGCTGGGCTCGCGGCTGCGGCACGTGCATCTCACCGACGGCTGGTCCAACGGCTTCAAGGACGATCACCTGGTGCCGGGCCGCGGCGAGCAGCCCGTGGCCGAGACGCTGGAGCTCATCGCCGCCGAGGACTTCGGCGACGGCGGCTTCGACGGCGTCGTCGCCGTGGAGGTGGCCACCCGCACCGCCCGCGGAGTGGGCGAGCGGGAGCGGATGCTGGCAGAATCGCTGGAGTTCGCCCGCAGACACCTGGGGCGGCGGGCGACGACCGGCTGAGCCCATCCGTCGGCGCCGCCCCGACACCGCCCGATGAGGAGAGGACCTCTGATGCGCATCGCCATGCTCGGACTCGGCTCGATGAACGCGGCCATCCTGTCCGGCCTGCTGGCCGGCCCGGTGTCCCGCGAGGACGTCGTGGCCACCACCCGCTCGTCCGCCTCGGCCGCCGCACGCGCCGAGGAGCTGGGCGTCGAGGTGCTCGCCGAGGAGTCGGACGCGGAGGCGAACCGCCGCGCCGTCGACGGCGCCGACGTCGTGCTGCTGGGCGTCAAGCCCCACGGCATCGTCACGCTGGCCGAGGAGATCGCCGAGTCGCTGGCGCCGCAGACTGTGGTGGTCTCGGTGGCCGCCGCCGTCGACGTCGCCATGCTCGAGTCCGCGCTGCGCGACGGACAGCCGGTGATCCGGTCGATGCCGAACACGCCGCTGTCGGTCGGGCAGGGCGTCGTCGGGCTGGCCGCCGGCACCCACGCCACCGCCGAGCAGGTGGAGTCCGTGCAGTCCCTGCTGTCGGCCTGCGGAGCGGTCCACGTCGTCGACGAGGCGCAGATCGACGCGCTGACCGGCGTCTCGGGGTCGGGGCCGGCCTATGCCTTCCTGCTGGCCGAGCACATGGCCGCCGGCGGCGTGGAGCTGGGGCTGGATCCCGAGCTGGCCGCCGATCTGGCCGCCGCCACGGTTCGGGGCGCCGGGACCATGCTGGTGGAGCACCGCGCGGCCGGCACCGCCGACGCCGCGGCGCTGCGGAAGGCCGTGTGCTCGCCGAACGGCACCACGGAGCGGGCCGTCGACGCCCTCGAGGCGCACGAGGTCCCGGCCGCAGTGCGCGCGGCGGTGGCCGCCAGCGCGTCGCGTGCGCGGGAGATGACCACCCAGCTGCGCGACGAGGTCTAAGCTGAGCGCCATGACGACAGATCCCGGGGTCGCGACTGTTCGAGGGTCGTGGTCGCAGTTCAGGCGCTGGATCGCCCGCATGGCCGGCAGCTCGCCGGCGCGTGCGGCGCTGGTGATCTTCGCCGTCGTCACCGCCCTGTTCAGCTCGCTGCTGATGATGCCGTGGGCCACCGAGTCGGGCCGGCCGGCGGAGCTGCACGAGGCGCTGTTCGTGGCCACCTCGGCGGTGTCGGTGACCGGGCTGACGCCGGTGAACACCGCCGACCACTGGTCGCTGGCCGGCGAGATCGTGATCATCGTGGCCATCCAGGTCGGCGGCCTGGGCATCCTGACCGTCGCCTCGCTGCTGGCCGCCAGCGTGACCCGCAGCCTGGGGCTGAAGACCAAGAAGATCGCCCAGGAGGGCTGGAAGACCGACCAGCTCGGCGAGGTCACCAGCCTGATCAAGATCGTCGTCGCCATCTCGCTGATCATCGAGGCGGTGCTGGCCCTGGTGCTGGTGCCGCGGCTGATCCACCTGGAGGGCGACGTCCTCAGCGGGATCTGGCACGGGCTCTTCTATGCGATCTCGGCCTTCAACAACGCCGGCTTCGTGATCCACTCCGAGGGGCTGGCCGGCCTGGACCATGACCCGCTGAGCATCTGGGCGATCATGATCGGGGTCTTCCTCGGCAGTCTGGGCTTCCCGGTGCTCTTCGCGCTGTGGCGCACCCGGCTGCGCTACAGCCGCTGGAACCTGCACACTCGGCTGACCCTGGAGGTCACCGTGCTGCTGATGGTCGCCGGCGCGGGGCTCTACGCGGTCATGGAGTGGAACAACGCCCAGACCATCGGAGAGATGGGCTTCCTGGAGAAGCTGCAGAACGCGCTCTTCGCCTCGGTGAACATGCGCTCGGGCGGCTTCTCCGTGGTGGAGTCGAATCTGGAGAATCCGCAGACCAAGCTGATCTCCGACGCGCTGATGTTCGCCGGCGGCGGCTCGGCCTCGACCGCCGGCGGGATCAAGGTCACCACCATCGCGGTGATCTGGCTGGCCTTCCTGGCCGAGGCCCGCGGCGACACCGAGTCCACCGCCCACGAGCGCACCATCCCCGCCTCGGCGGTCCGTGTGGCGGTCTCGGTCGTGGCCATGGGCGCGACGCTGGTGCTGGTCTCCACGTTGACGCTGATGACGATCACCGGCCAGGACATGGAGCGTCCGCTCTACGAGTCGATCTCGGCCTTCGCGACCGTGGGACTCACCAGCGGGCTCACCGCCGAGCTGCCGCCGGCGGGGCTGTACATCCTGTCCGGCTTGATGTTCGCCGGCCGTGTGGGCATCATTACCTTCGCCGCGGCGCTGACCGTGCGTCAGCGCAGCACGCGATACCGCTATCCAGAGGGGAGGCCGATCCTTGGGTGATCGCCGCCAGCAGCGCAACCGTCCCATCCTCATCGTCGGACTGGGGCGCTTCGGCGTGGCCCTGGGCTACCAGCTCGTCGCGCAGGGCCGCGAGGTGCTCGCGGTCGAGCGCAACCGCGGCCTGGTGCAGAAGCACGCCGACGCGCTCACCCACGTGATCGAGGCCGACGCCACCGACATCGAGGCGCTGCGCCAGATCGGCGCCGAGGAGTTCGACGCCGCCGTGGTCGGAGTGGGCACCTCCATCGAGTCCTCGGTGCTCATCGCGGTCAACCTCGTCGATCTCGGCGTGGACCACGTCTGGGCGAAGGCCATCAACCCCGCCCACGGCAAGATCCTCAAGCGGATCGGCTGCCACCACGTCATCTACCCCGAGCACGACGCCGGCGTGCGCGCCGCCCATCTGGTCTCCGGGCAGATGATGGACTTCATCAAGTTCGACGACGACTTCGCGATCGTGAAGATGCATCCGCCGCGGGACCTGCAGGGCAAGACGATCGACCAGTGCCAACCGCGCAGCCGCCACGGCGTCAACGTCGTCGGCGTGAAGTCCCCGGGCCGCGAATTCGTCTACGCCCAGCCGGAGACGCTGGTCTCGCCCGGCGACACGATCATCGTCTCCGGCGACGTGCGGAAGCTGGAGCAGTTCGCCGACCACATGTGAGCGCGGCGCGTCGGCGGCACCGACCGCAGCGTCCGGCGTGCTCGGCTCGTGCTCGGCGTCGCCGGTGTCGTAGGCTCGCGATGTGACCTGCCGCTCCTTCCGCGCCGCCGAGTCCACGGCGGTGGTCTGGCACCCGGACCTGCTCGAGTATCGGCACGCCCCCTGGCATCCGATGGACCCGGTGCGCCTCGAGCTCACCGTGGACCTCTGCCGGGAGATGGGCATCCTCGACGATCCGCGGATCAGCGTGCTGGCTCCGGGGGTCGCCGCCGACGAGGACCTGCTGACCGTCCACTCGGCCGACTACATCGAGGCCGTCCGAGCCGCCGGCGCCCAGGGCACGCCCTCCGCGGCGCACGGTCTGGGCACGGAGGACAATCCGGTCTTCGACGCCATCCACACCGCCTCGGCACGGATCGTCCAGGGCAGTCTGGACTGCGCCGACGCGGTGCTCTCCGGGGTCGTGTCCCGCGCGGTGAACGTCGCCGGCGGGATGCACCACGCCGCCCGCTCGCGGGCTGCGGGGTTCTGCGTCTACAACGACGCCGCCGCGGCGGTGCGCCGGCTCCTCGACCGCGGCGTGCCGCGGGTGCTCTATCTGGACCTCGACGCCCACCACGGCGACGGCACCGAGTCGATCTTCGTCGACGAGCCGCGGGTGATGACCATCTCGCTGCACGAGTCCGGGCTCAGCCTCTTCCCCGGCACCGGCTTCCCGCAGGACAGCGGGACCGGCGACGCCGCGGGCACGACGGTGAACGTCGCGCTGCCGGCGGGCACCGGCGACGCCGGGTGGCTGCGCGCCTTCCACGGCGTGGTCCCGCAGCTGGTCGAGGCCTTCGAACCGGCGGTGATCGTCTCCCAGCACGGCTGCGACTCGCATGCCGCGGACCCGCTGACCGACCTGCGGCTGAGCGTCGACGCCCAGCGGCAGGCGGCCATGGACGTCGCGCATCTGGTCGAGCAGCACTGCGGCGGGCGATGGATCGCCACCGGAGGCGGCGGGTACGCCGTCGCCGCGGTCGTGCCGCGCAGCTGGACGCAGCTGACCGCCGTCGTCGCCGGATGTCCGATCCCGCTGGGCGCGCCGACGCCGGAGGCCTGGCGCGAGCAGGTGCGCGCCCGCTGCGGCGTGGAGGCTCCGGAGCGGATGGACGACGGAGTCCACCTCGGCTGGCGCTCCTGGACGCACGGCCACGATCCGGGCGACGCCGTCGACCGCGCGGTGATGCTCACCCGGCGGGAGATCTTCCCGCGCCACGGGCTCGACCCCTGGTTCGACTGACCGGCGCCGCACCCCGATCCCTCATCCCGACCCCGGAGGACGACACCATGCCCGATCCCGACGCCGGCCCGCTGGTCGAGGTGCTGACTCGGCCCGGCTGCCATCTCTGCGAGGAGGCGCTCGCCGTCGCCGGCGAGGTCTGCGCCGAGTTCGCCCTGACCGTCCGTGAGGTCGACATCAGCGCCGACGAGGAGCTCGCGGCCCGGCATGCCGAGGAGGTTCCGGTGCTGCGCATCGACGGCGCGGTGCGCGACTTCTGGCGCATCGACCCGCGGCGGATGCGCCGGCTGCTGGCCGAGGCGACCGGACGCGGCTGAGCGCGGTCGTCCAGGCCCCGACCGTCGGCGGAGACACGCAGGGCCCGGACCATGGCGGTCCGGGCCCTGCGTGTCTCGGCGGGCGTATCTCGATGGACGAGGGTCAGTGGCCGCCGCCCTCGCCGTGGTGGGCGGCGCCGGCGCCGTAGGTGTCCTCGCCGTGCTCCAGGTGCTCGGTGGTGGACTCGTCCCAGCCGCCGGGGACCAGGTCGCGGTACTGCTCGTAGAGGCCGTCGAAGATCGTCGCCTCGGATTCGGCGGACTCGCCGTCGGCGGTGAGCGTGGCCTCGACGACGGCGCCCGGGGCGGCCGGAGCCTCGTCGACGATGAACTCCTCGTCCTCCTCCAGCGTGACCGCGCCGCCGGCCGGCACCTCGACGCTGAAGGTCTGTCCGGCGACCTCGATGCCGGCGTCGAGCGGCTCGCCGCCGGAGTTGGAGACGGTGCCGATCAGCCGCGCCGGCTCACCCTCGCCGGAGGTGATCAGCATGATGTGGCGGAAGTCGGCCGCCCCGACGTTCTCGACGATGCCGTTGGAGGCCGAGTACTGGTGCGTGGTGGCCTGGTAGTTGATCGCGCTGCAGCCGGTGGCGCCGAGCAGGGCGGCGGCGGCCAGAGTCGCCGCGGCCGTGCGGCGAGCCGGAGAGGGGGCGTGCTTCACGTCGGGGTCTCCTCACGGGATGGGATGCGACACGGACGGTGCGGCGCAGGTCGTGGCGCCGACGCACCTGGAGCGCACCTGGACAGGTCCAGGATACGACATCGTCGCCGGTCGGCGTCGTGCGGCGTCTCGAATTCTACATGGCGTCGAAGGTGGGGCGGCGGCGAACCCTATGCGCTGGAACCCGTGGTGCGAGCTCCGACACGCTGGTGCGGCTGTGATCCGTGATAAACTCGTCTGCGGGAAAGGGGAACATATACATGGTTTTTGAGGTCGGCGAGACAGTCGTGTACCCGCACCACGGGGCGGCGACCATCGAAGAAGTGAAGATGCGCACCATCCGCGGCGAGGAGAAGATGTACCTCAAGCTGCGGGTGTCGCAGGGTGATCTGACCATCGAGGTGCCGGCGGAGAACGTGGACCTCGTCGGCGTCCGCGACGTGGTCGGCACCGAGGGCCTGGAGCACGTCTACGACGTCCTCCGGGCGGAGTTCACCGAGGAGCCGGCCAACTGGTCGCGCCGGTACAAGGCGAACCTGGAGAAGCTGGCCTCCGGCGACGTCAACAAGGTCGCCGAGGTCGTGCGCGACCTGTGGCGCCGGGAGAACGACCGCGGCCTGTCCGCGGGCGAGAAGCGGATGCTCGCCAAGGCTCGCCAGATCCTGGTCTCCGAGCTGGCGCTGGCCAAGGACCTCGACGAGGCGCGGGCGGAGAAGCTGCTCGACGAGATCCTCGACGAGGCTCCGGTCCGCGGCGAGTCGGCCACGACCGCCGGCGAGTGACCGCCGGCTCGACGATGCCGACGGAACGGACCGGCTCCGGCGAGGAGCCCCGCACGACGACGCGCCCGGACGCTGCACAGCGCCGGGCGCTCGTCTGTGTGGCCGCCGGCAGCGGCACCCGGCTCGGCCGCGGCATGCCCAAGGCGCTGGTTCCGGTGGCCGGGCGGACCATGCTGGCCCGGGCGCTGGACGGCGTCTCCCCGGAGATCGGCTATGAGCTGGTCGTGCTGGTGCTGCCCGAGGAGCCGGAGGCTCGCCGCCGGCTCGGCGCCTGCGGCACGGAGCTGGCCGCCGCGCTCGGCGTCGACGTCGTGCAGGTCCCCGGCGCCGGCAGCCGGCCGGCCTCGGTGCGCCGCGGAGTCGACGCGGTCGCCGAGCATGCCGCGGCCCACGGCTGGGCCGAGGAGGACACCGCGATCCTGGTCCACGACGCCGCGCGTCCGCTGACTCCGGCGGCGGTCCACATCCGCGTGCTCGACGCGCTGACCGCCGGCTGGCAGGCCGTCGTGCCCGCAGTGGCGGTGGCCGACACCATCAAGACTGTCGCCGCGCCGGACGCGGGATCCGCCCCCTCCGTGGAGCGGGTCTCCGACACCCCGCCGCGCGGCGGGCTGCGCGCGGTGCAGACTCCGCAGGGCTTCACCCTGCCGCTGCTCCGGCGCGCGTTCTCCCACATCGGCGAGCTGCCCGACGAGCAGGCGGAGCGGCTCACCGACGAGGCGATGATCGCCGAGGACCTGGGCGTCGACGTCGGGCTGGTGCCCGGCGACGCGCGTTCGCTGAAGATCACCGCTCCGACCGACCTGCTGACGGCCGAGGCGCTGCTCGGCGGCGCAGAGGACGGCGGCGGCGCGGAGGACCCGGAGCCGGCCGCCCCCGAGCTGTCGCCCGCCCCGTCGCCCGCGCCCTCGGTGATCGTGCCCCGCGTCGGCGTCGGCCACGACGTCCACGCCTTCGCCGGCCCCGACGAGGGCCGCGAGCTGATGCTGGCCGGTCTGCACTGGCCGGGGGAGCGGGGACTGTCGGGCCATTCCGACGGCGACGTCGTCGCCCACGCCGCCTGCGACGCGATCTTCTCCGCGGCCGGGATCGGCGACATGGGTGTGCACTTCGGCGCCGACACCATCGGCACGTCCCGGCCGGAGCTCGCGGGCGCCTCCGGCGTCGCGCTGCTGGCCGAGGCGGTGCGGCTGGCCGGGGAGGCCGGCTTCCGCATCGGCAGCGTCTCCGTGCAGCTGGTCGGCGCCCGTCCGAAGTTCGGCCCGCGCCGGGCCGAGGCGCAGCACGCGCTGACCGAGGCCGCCGGCGCGCCGGTGTCCGTCAGCGCGACGACCTCGGACGGGCTCGGCTTCACCGGCCGGGTCGAGGGCGTGCTGGCCACGGCGACGGCCGTGCTCGTCGCGGACGGCGCGGCCAGCGCGGACGGAGCGGCCTGACCCGCGCCGTCGCCCGGAACCGGTCCGATAGGCTGGGCCCCGTGGCACTGCGACTCTACGACACCAAGACGGCGACCGTCCGCGACTTCGTCCCGCTGGAGCCCGGACGGGTCTCGCTCTACTACTGCGGCGCGACCGTCCAGGGGCGTCCGCACGTGGGGCACGTCCGCTCGGCGGTGGCCTTCGACCTCCTGGTCCGCTGGCTCGAGCACATCGGCTTCGCAGTGACCTCGGTGCGGAACGTGACCGACATCGACGACAAGATCCTGGAGAAGGCGGCGGCCTCCTTCGCCGCGGACTTCGCCGGCGGCGACGACGGCGCCGATCCGGCCGGCGAGCCGTGGTTCGCCCTGGCCCACCGCTTCGAGCAGGCCTTCCACGCCGCCTACGACGCCCTGGGCGTGCGGCGGCCGACCTACGAGCCGCGCGCGACCGGGCATATGACCGAGATGTTCGCGCTCATCGAGCGGCTCATCGAAGCCGGACACGCCTACCCGGCCGAGGACGGCTCCGGCGACGTCTACTTCGACGTCCGCTCCTGGCCGGCCTACGGCGAGCTGACCCGGCAGGCGCTCGAGGACATGCAGGACGCCCCCGACGCCGATCCGCGCGGCAAGCGGGACTCGCGGGACTTCGCGCTGTGGAAGGGGCACAAGGAGGGCGAGCCGGAGACCGCCGCCTGGGACTCGCCCTGGGGCCGCGGCCGGCCCGGCTGGCACCTGGAGTGCTCGGCGATGTCCACCAAGTATCTGGGCTCGACCTTCGACATCCACGGCGGCGGCCTGGATCTGCGCTTCCCGCACCATGAGAACGAGCTGGCCCAGTCCTCGGCCGCCGGCGACGGCTTCGCCCGGCACTGGCTGCACAACGGCATGGTCACCTACGAGGGCGAGAAGATGTCGAAGTCGGTGGGCAACACGATCTCGCCGGACGAGATGCTCGCCGCCGCGCGTCCGACGGCGGTGCGCTACTTCCTGGGCCAGGCCCAGTACCGCTCGCCGCTGGACTACCGGCCCGGAGCGCTGCAGGAGGCCGAGGCCGCCGTCGAGCGCATCGAGACCTTCGCCGCCCGCGCCGTAGAGACGCTCGGCGAGGACGCCGTCGCCGCGGCCGCGCAGCAGGTGCCCGCGGAGTTCGCGGCCGCGATGGACGACGACCTCAACGTCCCGGCCGCGCTGGCGGCGCTGCACGAGACCGTCCGGGCGGGCAACACCGCCCTGGACGAGGGGGCTGCCGACGTCGCCGCCGCCCGAGCCGCGGCCGTGCGCACCATGGTCTCCGTGCTGGGGCTGGACGACGTGCCGGAGGCCGGCTCCGGCGCCGTCTCGGCCGAGCACGCCGCGCTGGCCGCGCTGGTCGACGGGCTGCTCGCCGAGCGGGCCGAGGCCAAGGCCGAGAAGGACTTCGCCCGCGCCGACGCGATCCGAGACCGGCTCGCCGCGGCGGGCGTGATGATCGAAGACTCTCGCGAGGGCAGCCGCTGGTCGCTGCCGAAGGAGGCCCGACGTGGCTAAAGATTCCCGTCCGAAGTCCGCCGCCGTGCGGAAGAAGGAGAAGAAGGGCCCCGTCGTGGGCAGCGGCGGCCAGGGCCGGCGCAAGCTCGAGGGCAAGGGTCCGACCCCGAAGGCCGAGGACCGCGTCTATCACAAGGCGCATCGGCAGAAGCAGCTCGCCGAGCGCTCGCGGGCCAAGCAGCAGGCGCGGCAGCCGCGGACCCGCGGATCCGGTCAGGGGACCGACGACGTCGTCGCCGGCCGCAACGCCGTCCTCGAGGCGCTGACCGAGGCGGTGCCGGCCAAGGAGCTGCATGTCGCCACCGACATCGAGTCCGACGGCCGCGTCCGCGAGGCGCTGCAGCTGGCCGCCGAACAGTCGGTGCACATCCGCGAGGTCGGTCGCCGTCAGCTGGACCGCGCCTCCGGGGACGCCGTCCACCAGGGTGTGGCCCTGGTGCTCGAGCCTTATGACTACGCCGAGGCGGGCGAGCTGATCGACGAGCAGCTCGAGCGCGTCCGGAAGGGCCACCTCGCCCACCAGCCGCTGCTGGTCGCCTGCGACTCCATCACCGACCCACGAAACCTCGGCGCGATCCTGCGCGCGGCGGCGGCCTTCGACGCCGACGGCGTCATCGTCCCGGAGCGACGGTCGGCCGGGATCACCGCCACCACCTGGAAGACCTCGGCCGGTGCTGCCGCCCGGATCCCCGTCGCCCGGGCGAAGAACCTCACCCATGCGCTGCGTGCCGCCCAGCAGGAGGGCTACTTCGTCGTCGGGCTGGACGGCGACGGAGACGCCGAGCTGACCGGCCTGCCGCTCGCCGACGAACCGCTGATCGTCGTCGTCGGCTCCGAAGGGCGCGGACTGTCGCGGCTGGTGCACGAGACCTGCGATCAGATCGTCTCGATCCCGATCGCCTCGTCCACCGAGTCGCTGAACGCGTCGATGGCGGTGGGCATCAGCCTCTACGAGGTCGCCCGGCTGCGCGCCGGCGGCCAGAGCTGACCCGAGCGGGATCGAGCCGGCCGGACCTGCCAGGCCGACCGGTGCGGACACTGCCCGCGGATCGCCGACAGTTCCGTGCGCTCCTGGGGTAGCGTCGGAGCAGATGGCCCGGAGCGGCCGGCTCATGCAGTCGGCCCGCGGTCGGCACGGGACGGCGGGGGGAGCAGGACGCCCCGCCGACGGCGAAGGAGGGTTCCCGGTGAAGGAGACGACGATGGCGCCGGTGCGCGGTGAGCAGTTCCCCGGCTTCCTCGACGTGGTCGAGACCTGGCTGGCCGGCCGGGAGTGGTTCCCGGCGCGCACTGGTCGACGGAGCCTGCGCCGCGTCGGCGGGCAGCGGCTCCCGACTCCCGAGGGCGAGCCGGACGCGGGACTGGTGCTGGAGGTCCACCTCCTCGAGGTCGAGCACGACGGCGTCCGGGACCTGGTCTCGGTGCCGGTCGCGCTGCGCACCCGGCCGTCGGCGCTCGCCGGCAAGGACGCCTTCATCGGCACGCTGCGCACCGACGACGGAGAGCGCTGGCTCTACGACGGCGCCCGCGACCAGGCCTTCCTCGCCGCCTGGCTGGAGATGGCCCGACGTCGCCGCGGCACCCGCGATGGTCGGGCGCACGGCCGGGCCTTCGCGGACTTCGCCGAGCACACCCCCTTCACCGGACGTCTGCGTCGCAGTCCGATGGCCGGCGAGCGCGAGGACGTCGCTCGCACTGTGGTCACCGCCGATGCCGGGCACGGCGTCGACGACGAGGACGCCGTCGTCGTCGATGTGCTGCGGCGCCCCGATGAGGCGCGGAGCACGGCGCTCGAGACCGCGCTGACGCTGACCCAGGCCCGCTCGCGGTCCGTCGCACCGGTGCTGGGACTCGTCGGCGGCGCCTGGCGCACCTCGGACGATCGGTGGGCCGGCGGCGACCTCGCCGTGCTCCGCGGACGGGGATGTCTCGGAGAACAGGCGCGCGACGCGGCACGGACTGCGCTGCGCGAGGAGACGCCCCTCGTCGAGACCGCCCGAGCCCTCGGCCGCGGACTGGGCACGTTCCATGCCGACCTCGCCGGTGCGCTCGGGGCGCATCCGCAGACTGCTCGGCAGCTGTCGACCATGACCCAGGACGCCCGGCGGACGCTGGCCGAGCAGTGGCGCGACGTCTCCGAGCGCTTCGACGAGGAGGAACAGGCCGAGATCGGCGAGGTCGTGGACACCCTGGAGATGGAGCTGCGCGAGGCCGACGAGCCCCAGATGCTGCAGCACATCCACGGCGACCTGGACATGACCAGGCTGCGCGGGGTGGAGGAGGCCGGGGGCACTCGGTGGATCGTCTCCGAGCAGGGCGGCATGGTCGAGCATGCGTTGCCGCTGCGCGACGTGGTGTCGGTGCTGATCTCCCTCGCCGATGCCGTGATGGAGCGGGTCGAGGAGGCCCCCGACGCCTCGGTGAACTACGCCCGCTGGTACGACGACGCCTCGCGAGCCGTGCTCGCCGGCTATCGGAGCAGCGATGCGGACGCCGCGGGAGTGGACTCGGTCTTCTTCCGCGCGGGGATGCTCTCCGAGGCCTTCGACCTGTTCGCCCGGTGGGGCGGACGGTGGGTCTTCCGCCCGTCCATGCTCATCCAGACCGAGTCCTGATCCTCGACCGCCGCGTCCTCCCCGCAGGGGAGAGGACGTGCCAGCGGGAGGGACGTCCCGCGGGACGAGCGGCGGAGCCCGGGCCCCGCGGAATGTGACCACGGATACATCGCAGCGTCTGCGGCGGATGCACGGTCCGGAAGCAGCGGATCCCCGGCATGGCGGGGATCGAGGCGCTGTTCATGCGAAGTTTACATTCGTTCTGAGGCGGTGCTAGAGTTTCATCCCGTGCTCAGGGCACAGGGCAGACGCCGGAAGGGTCGCTCTGGGGTGCTGGGCCGGGCATGGCGACTGGA
>NZ_WIAX01000012.1 GCF_009467795.1 Nesterenkonia halophila | reverse complement strand
CCGGAGGATCTGCTGGCGGAGTTCTCGAGGCTCAAGGGTGCGGTGCTCGACGACAAGACGATGCTGCAGTGAGGGTGTGGTCGGCGTCACGGACTCTCGATTATGCATGCGCCTCCTCTCGTGTATAAGATGGATTCCGTTGTTCGGCGGAGAGGCCGGAACGGCGAGCGGCCGGAAGGCCGTGAGTCGGGTTCCGAGCAGTTCGTCGGAGCGACGCTCGCGCGAGTGGCGGAATAGGTAGACGCGCTGGCTTCAGGTGCCAGTGCCTTCACGGGCGTGGGGGTTCAAGTCCCCCCTCGCGCACGAGTCGCAGAAGCCCCGGATCGATCCCCAGCGGATCGGCCCGGGGCTTCTGTCGTGCGCCCGGCCTGTCGATCGGCCGTGATGACGCCGCCCCTCCGCCGCTCCCTCCCGCCGTCCCGTTCCGGATCTTCTGGCGGGGGAGCGCCTCCTGTGAGCGTTGACACCCCAGTGGGCCTTGAATAGTCTCATCGAAAGACAAAACGTGCGGCACGTCACGCCGTGGTGAGTCCGCCGGTTCTGTCTGATCGGATCATTCGATTCAGGAGGTTCCCATGCCATCGGCCATCTTCCGACGGGCCGCCGCGGCGGCGCTCTGCGCCTCGGCCCTGACCCTGACGATGGGCGGCGCCGCCGGCGCCGATCCGGGCGGCCAGGGCCCGCACGGCGTCGGCGCCGAGCAGCGCTCCGCGAACGCCCCGGAGCACGCCGGCACGCCCGGCCGGCCCGACCACGCCGGCACGCCCGGCCGCCCGGACCACGCCGCCGGCGGCGAGGCCTGCCGCTTCGGCTCCGCGGAGGGCGCGTCCGAGCCGGCGCGCGACAGCCTGGCCGCCGTGGCTCCCGAGGGCATGGTCATCGGCACCATCGCCGCCGGCGGCGGCCACCATGCCGACGCCGACTACCCGGACCCCTTCCCGGACGACGCCGAGTACCGCGACGTGCTGGCCGCCGACTTCAGCTCGGTGACGCCGGAGAACTACCTGAAGTGGGAGTCGCTGCGTCCCGCCGAGGGCGAGTACGACTTCGAGCAGGCCGACGCCGTGGTCGCCTGGGCGCAGCAGAACGCCATCGACGTCCGCGGCCACGCGCTGTTCTGGCACTCGCAGAACCCCGACTGGCTCGAGGACGGCGACTACAGCGCCGAGGAGCTGCACGCCATCCTGGAGGACCACGTGCGCACTGTGGTCAGCCGCTACGCCGGCTGCATCGACCAGTGGGACGTGGCCAACGAGATCTTCACCGGCGACGGCCAGCTGCGCACCGAGGAGAACATCTGGCTGCGCGAGCTCGGCCCGGAGGTCCTCGACGACGTCTTCCGCTGGGCCCATGAGGAGGACCCCGGGGCCACGCTGTTCTACAACGACTACAACGCCGAGGGGATCAACGCGAAGACCGACGCCTACTACGAGCTGGCCGCCGCGCAGCTCGAGCGCGGCGTCCCGGTCGGCGGCTTCGGCGCGCAGTCGCACCTGAGCATGCAGTACGGCTTCGACGACTCGCTGCAGGCCAACATGGAGCGCTTCGACGCCCTGGGCCTGAAGACCGCCGTCACCGAGATCGACGTCCGCGGCACCATCGGCGAGGACGGGCAGATGAGCCCCGAGGACCGCGCCGGCGCCGCCGAGCGCTACGCGCAGGTCCTGGACGCCTGCCTGGCGGTGGAGGGCTGCACCTCCTTCACCGTGTGGGGCACTCTCGACGAGCACAGCTGGGTCCCGGGCACATTCCCCGGCGAGGGCGACGCGCTGATCATGGAGGGCGACTACGAGCGCAAGTCCTCCTACTGCACGCTGCAGCGCACGCTGGTCGAGCACACCGAGGGTGCCGAGTCCTGGGAGCAGGACGAGGCCTTCTCCGCGTGCCGCGGCATCCTCGACCAGGCCGGCCTCTGACCGGTCCTGTCCCGACGGGACCGGGGGCGGCGTCGACTCAGCCGGCGGCGCCCCCGGCCTCCAGGCGTCGCTTGACGTCGGCGGCGTAGGCGTCCACATACTCCTGCCCCGACAGGCGCATGATCTGGTACATGATCTCGTCGGCGACCGCCCGCTGGGCGAAGCGATCGTCGACGTGGTCGTAGTGCGCATCGAAGGTCATCGGCTCGCCGATGATGACGCCCACGCGACGCCCCGGGGTGGGGACCTTCCGGCCGATCGGCTGGACCTTGTCGGTGCCGATCATCGCCACCGGGATCACCGGGACGCGGGTCTTCAGCGCCATCCGCGCGACGCCGAGCTTGCCCCGGTGCAGCCGGCCGTCCGGACTGCGCGTGCCCTCCGGGTAGATGCCCAGCAGGGCGCCCTCGTGCAGCGCCCGCTCACCGGCGTTCAGCGAGTCCTGGCTGGCGCGGCCCCCGGAGCGGTCCATCGGGATCTGTCCGGTGATGTCGAAGAACTTCCGGGTCAGCCAGCCGCTCGGCCCGGAGCCGACGAAGTAGTCCTTCTTCGCCAGGAAGCGCACCGGCCGCGGCACGATGACGGGCAGGAAGATCGAGTCGGAGAAGGACAGATGGTTCGAGGCCAGGATCGCCGGCCCGTCCTCCGGGATGTGGTCGAGGCCTTTGACCCACGGGCGGAACAGGGTCCTGGCCAGCGGCCCCACGGCGAAGGTTTTGGCGACGTAGTAGAACACGGGCGGGCGGATCCTTCCTTCGGCGGGCAGATCGGCGAGCAGATCGGCGGACGCGGCGGCGGGCGCCACGGCCCGGGGAGGGGCCGGACCCGAGGGCCGGGCGGAGAGCTGGACGGAGAGTCGGGCGGCCGGTGCCCGGCCGACGAGGGGCCGGACGAGCACCACTCTACGGTCTGGCGGCCCGAGGCGGCAGGGGTGGCTCGCGGGACGGCGGCGGTCCCGCCTCCCAGCGGCCCGCCCCGTAGTCTGGACCGCATGAGGGAGGACGCCGCACTGCCCGACGCGCCGCGCCGCGAGGCACGGCGCGCGACTCCGCAGCAGGACCCCGCCCGGCCCGACGGCGTGCTGCTGCTCCACGGCTTCACCTCGGCGCCGTCGACCATGGCCCCGGTGGCGGAGGCGCTGGAGCAGGCCGGCTTCCTCGTCGAGACTCCGCTGCTGCCCGGGCACGGCACGGCATGGCGCGACCTGGCCGGCACGCCGCGGGCGGCGCTGACCGACGCCGCGCTGTCCGCCTGGGACGGGCTCGCCCGGCGCTGCCGCACCGTCGGCGTGGCGGGCCTCTCGATGGGCGGGACGCTGGCGCTGCAGGTCGCCGCCCGTCGGCCCGTCAGCGCGGCCGCGGTGATCAACCCCGCCCTGCGGCTGCGCCCCGGCCAGGGGCTCGCGGCCCGCCTGCTGTGGCGGCTGCTGCCCAGCGTCGGGTCCATCGCCGGCGACATCGCCCGCGTCGGCGTCCGGGAGGAGGCGTATCCGCGCACGCCGGTGCGCGGCGTCGCGGAGCTGGACCGGCTCGCCGCCGAGGTCCGCGCCGAGCTGGGGGCCGTCGAGGCGCCGGTGCTGCTGCTCCGCTCGGCGCAGGACGGTGTCCTTCCGCGCGCGGCGGCGGCTAGTCTGGGGGAGAGGCTGACCGGCGCGAGCCTGCGAGAGGTCGTGCTCCGCCGGTCCCGGCACGTGGCCACCCTCGACCATGACGCCGAACGGGTGGCCGCGGAGGTCCGCGGCTTCCTCACCGGGGCCGCCGACCGGCGCGTCCCGCGGAACGACGAGACAGCAGAGGCGGAGGACCGATGAGCCCGCACCGAGATGACGAGCCCAGTGCCGTGTTCGACCGACACGGGGGATCCCGCCCCGTCGGCGGCCGAGGGCCGCGCGACTGGAGCCTCGACGAGGCCGACGACTTCACCCCGCCGAATCCGAAGAATCCGCTGGCCGGCGCCCGTCCCGGCGTCGTGCTCGGCGCGCTGATGGCCCTCGGCGGGATCGTCGGAGTGCTGATCACCGCGTGGGTCCCCGGGGCCGCGCCGTCCTGGCTGGCCCCGGCGCTGATCGCCGTCGCCGTGCTCGGCCTGGTGGTGCTCTTCCTGCAGATGCCGCGCAGCCGCGGCGGCGGATCCGGGGACGGCGCCCAGGTCTGAGTCGACGGCCCGCGTGGACAGCATGACCGGGGGACATTACTGTGGAGTAGACCATGTGAGGCAGAGCACAGGGGCCCGCCTCGCCCGCGGGTCGTCCGACCGAGCATCCGACAGAGGAGTCGCGCTGTGAAGGAACACGTCGTCCCGTCCCGGACCGCCGCACCCGCAGACCTGAACATCACGGATCTGCTGGAGCGCCAGGTCGCCCGCGACCCCGACAACAGCCTCTTCGCCCGGCAGGTGACTCCGGGTGAATGGACCGAGATCTCGGCGCGCGCGTTCCGCGACGACGTCGCCGCCCTGGCCGCCGGGCTCATCGCCCGCGGTGTGGAGCCCGGCGACTCGGTGGCGATCATGTCGTCGACCCGCTACGAGTGGACGCTGTTGGACTTCGCCATCTGGTACGCCGGGGCGGTGACCGTCCCGATCTACGAGACCTCCTCGCCGGCCCAGGTGGCCTGGATCGTCCAGGACGCCGCCGTCTCGCTGGTGCTCGTCGAGGGCGAGACCCACGCCGGCGTCGTCGACCGTGCCGTCGAGCAGGAGAAGCTCGCCGGGGTGCGTGAGGTGCTGAGCATCGACGCCGGGCACCTGGAGGCGCTGCGCGCCGACGGGCAGAGTGTCACCGCCGACGTCGTGGAGGAGCGGCGCTCGCGGGCCGGGCTGGCCGACACCGCCACGGTGATCTACACCTCCGGGACGACTGGTCGGCCGAAGGGCTGCGTGCTCAGCCACGGCAACTTCGCCGAGCTCTCGCTGGAGGCCATGCATCGGCTCGGCGACGTGATCAACCCGGAGAAGTCGACGGTGATGTTCATCCCGCTGGCGCACGTCTTCGCGCGGTTCATCTCCGTGCTGGCGGTCGCCTCGGGCGCGACGGTCGGCCACACCGCCGACATCAAGCAGTTGGTCGAGGACCTGGGGACCTTCCGCCCGACGTTCCTGCTGGCGGTGCCCCGGCTCTTCGAGAAGATCTACAACGGTGCCCTGACCAAGGCCCAGGACGAGGGCAAGGGGGAGATCTTCGAGAAGGCCGCCCAGACTGCGGTCGACTGGTCGCGGGCGCGGCAGGCCGGCCGCGTCCCGCTGGCCCTCACCGTCAAGCACCGGCTGTTCTCCGCGCTGGTCTACTCCAAGCTGCGCCGCCGCATGGGCGGCCGCGTCACCCACGCGGTCTCCGGCGGCAGCCCGCTGGGCGAGCGGCTGGGGCATTTCTTCCACGGCATCGGGCTCTCCATCCTGGAGGGCTACGGCCTCACCGAGACCACCGCCCCGCTGACGGTCAACGTTCCCGACGACCTGCGCATCGGCACCGTCGGCCCGCCGCTGCCCGGCTGTGGGGTGCGGATCGCCGACGACGGCGAGGTCCTCGGGCGGGGCGTCTGCGTCTTCCACGGCTACCACGGCCGGCCGGACCTGGACGCCGAGGCCTTCACCGACGACGGCTGGTTCCGCACCGGCGATCTGGGGCATCTGGACGAGCACGGCTGCCTGGTGATCACCGGGCGGAAGAAGGAGATCCTGGTGACCGCCGGCGGCAAGAACGTCTCGCCGGCGCCGCTGGAGGATGCGCTGCGCTCCGACGCGCTGATCAGCCAGGCCGTGGTGGTCGGCGACGCCCGCCCCTTCGTCGCCGCGCTGCTCACGCTGGACGAGGAGGCCCTGCCCGGATTCCTGGAGCGCCACGGCCTGGATCCGCAGATCCCGGCGGCCGAGGCCGCCGGCCTCGACACAGTCCGGCAGGCCGCCCAGGACGCGGTGGACCGGGCCAACGAGGGCGTCTCGAAGGCCGAGTCGATCCGGGCCTTCCGGGTGCTGGGGCAGGACTTCACCGTCGAGACGGGGCACCTGACACCGTCGATGAAGCTGCGCCGGCCGGTGGTCATGGAGGACTGCGCCGAGGAGGTCGAGGCGCTCTACGCCGAGGCGAAGCAGAACCGCGACGCAGGGCCCGCCCCGGAGGGATCGGCCGGCTGAGCCTACGGCACGCCGTCCAGATGCCGGACGGTCCTGCGGCACCATTGGTCAGCCTCGGCGCCGCCCCGTAGTCTGGTGCCGTGACTGCAACGCCTGAGAACCCCGCCGAGACCCCGTTGACCGCGCCCGGAGAGATCCTGCACACCGGTGCCGCGGATTATCCCGGGCTCGACGAGTGGCGCCGCCTGCCGCTGAGCCAGCAGCCCACCTGGCACTCCCACCCGGAGTTCGAGGCCTCGGTGGCGGAGCTCTCGGCGAATCCGCCGCTGGTCTTCGCCGGCGAGGTGGACAACCTCAAGCGCCGGCTGGCCCGCGTGGCCCAGGGGGAGGCCTTCCTGCTGCAGGGCGGCGACTGCGCCGAGAGCTTCGACGGCGCCACCGCCGACAAGATCAGCGCCCGGGTCAAGACGCTGCTGCAGATGGCCGCGGTGCTGACCTACGGCGCCTCGCTGCCGGTGGTGAAGATGGGTCGGATGGCCGGCCAGTTCGCCAAGCCGCGCTCCTCGGACGAGGAGACCCGCGACGACGTCACCCTGCCCAGCTTCCGCGGCGAGATCGTCAACGGCTTCGACTTCACCCGGGAGTCCCGCGAGCCGGACCCGCGCCGCATGGTAAAGGCCTACAACACCTCGGCGTCCACGCTGAACCTGGTCCGCGCCTTCACCGAGGGCGGTTTCGCCGACCTGCGGGCGGTCCAGCAGTGGAACAAGGGCTTCATGGAGAACCCCGCCCACGCGCGATACGAGCAGATCGCCGGCGAGATCGACCGGGCCGTGCGCTTCATGGAAGCCTGCGGCGTGGAGTTCGAGGGGCTGAAGCGCACGGAGTTCTACGCCGCCCACGAGGCGCTGCTGCTCGACTACGAGCGTGCGCTGACCCGCATCGACTCGCGCACCGGCGAGCCGTACATCACCTCGGGGCACTTCCTCTGGGCCGGCGAACGGACGCGGGACCTCGACGGCGCCCACATCGACTACCTCTCCCGGGTGCACAACCCCATCGGCGTGAAGCTGGGGCCGAAGACCACGCCGGAGGAGGCGCTGGCGCTGATCGAGAAGCTGGACCCGCACCGCGAACCGGGCCGACTGACCTTCATCACGCGCATGGGCGCGGCCAACATCCGCGAGAAGCTGCCGCCGCTGGTCGAAGCAGTCCGCGACTCCGGCGCCCAGGTCGTCTGGGTCACCGACCCCATGCACGGCAACACCATCACTGCGAAGAACGGCTACAAGACCCGGCGCTTCGACGACATCATGGACGAGGTCCGCGGCTTCTTCGAGGTCCATCGGGCGCTGGGCACCTACCCGGGCGGGCTGCATGTGGAGATGACCGGCGACGACGTCGCCGAGTGCCTGGGCGGCTCGGACGTCATCGACGAGTCCGCCTTCGACGGCCGCTACGAGTCGCTGGTCGACCCGCGGCTGAACCACAAGCAGTCGCTGGAGATGGCCTTCCTGGTGGCCGAGGCGCTCAGCCGCCGCTGAGGATCCCGGGCCCCGTCAGGCTCCGACGACTCCCGACGCCTCCGCGGCGAGCCTCCCGACGAGGCTCGCCGCGGAGGCGTCTGTCGTGCCGGCGACGGCGGCCGGACTCGACGGCGGGCCGGCCTCGTCGCCCAGACTCGGCACGATCCCCGGGCTGAGCCCGAGGTGCCAGGCGAGCAGGATCAGCAGCGCCGTGCCGATGAGCAGCAGCGCCACCATGAGCCAGCGGCGCGTGGCCGTGGGCCGCGCCAGCGCGACCGTCGGACGCTGCCGCTCCCGGCGCTCGACGGCGTGCGGGTCGCGACGGCGGAGCCGCTCCGCGACGCGGTCGCCCCACGGACCCAGCGGGCCGGCTCCGGAGCGACGCCGCGGTCCGCGGCGCGGCGAGGCGCCCTGCGCGGAGAACTCGCCGGTGTCCTGGGCGGGCTCCGGCGCTCCCTGGCCGGGACGGTGCGGTCCCCGCGCCGCATCGGGGGAGACGGCGGCGGCGAACGGCTCGTCGTGATGCCGCTCCGGAGCGGCCGCCGGCCGGGAGACCGCGAGGGCCTCCGTGGGCTGCGCCTCGCTCTCGGCGGCCTCCGCGGGCGTCGAGGCGGCGGCGAGCGCGTCGGGATCGGCCCGGAAGGCGTCGGTGGGGACCTCGGCGACAGTCTGCCGGTCCTCCTCGGCGTCGTCGTCGGCGCCGGACCGGGCGGTCTGCAGCGCGGCGGCGACGTCGTCGTCCCAGGCCGCGGCGTCCTGCGTGGTGGGGAAGTCCTCGCCGGTGCCCAGCACTGTGGTCGCGTCGAGGTCTGCCGCGGCACCGGCGGGCGCGCGACGCGTCGCCGTCGCGGCGGCGTCGGCGGGGCCTTCGGCGACGGTCTCCTCCGCCCCGTCCGGATCGGGGCTGCCGGCTTCCTGCGGCGTGCCGGCGCCTCCGGCGCCCGCGGCTCCGCCGGCCGCGGGGACGGCCGGCGCGGGGGAGGGCGCGCTGTCGAGCTGGTCGTCGTCGAGGTCGGCGGCGAGACGGTGCATCAGCTCCAGCAGCGCGTCGGCGTCGGCCGGACGGTCCGCCGCGCGTGGACGCGTCGCGGCGCGGACCAGCTCGTCGAGGGCGGCGGCCAGCCCCGGCACCGTCTCCGAGGGCGGCGGCACCACCGAATTGACGTGTTGGAAGGCCACGCGCACCGGGGACTCGCCGACGTAGGGCTGGACGCCGGTGAGCATCTCGTAGAGCAGGATGCCGACGGCATAGATGTCGGCACGCTCGTCGGCGCCCTCGCCGGAGAGCAGCTCCGGGGAGATGTAGGCGACGGTGCCCATCAGCGTGCTGGTCCCCGAATGGTGCGTCGCCGCGCGGGCGAGGCCGAAGTCGGCGAGCTTGATGCGTCCGTCGCGCGAGACCAGCACGTTCTCCGGCTTGATGTCGCGGTGGACCAGCCCGGCCCGGTGGGCGGCGGCCAGACCCTGCAGGACGGCCTCGGCGTAGGTCAGCGCCAGCCGCGGCGTCATCGGTCCGCGCTTGAGCAGGGTGCGCAGCGTCGCGCCGGGCACATGCTCCATGACCAGATAGGCGGTCTCGCGCGTCTGCCCCTGGTCGAGGATCCGCACGACGTTGTCGTGCGAGATCAGCGCGGCGTTGCGCGCCTCCTGCTCGAAGCGGTCGACGACTTTGCGGTCCTCGGCCATATGCGGGAAGAGCACCTTCAGCGCGACGTCGCGCTCCAGGCGGGTGTCATGGGCCAGGTAGACCGTGGACATGCCGCCGCGCGCCACGCGGTCGCGGACGGCGTAGCGGCCGTCGATGGTCGCCCCGATCCAGGGGTCGGAGTGTTCGGTGCTCACGCCGACCAGGGTAGCGAACCTGTCCGGACGTGAGCCGCAGGCGCCCCTCGTGGTCAGCGGCTGCGCCGGACGAGCCGGTCGGCGACCGCCTGGAGGTCGGCGACGACGTCGTCGGCCGCGCCGAGCGAGGGCAGCTGCTCGGTGCCTGTCCGGGCGGCGGCGACCAGCTCGGCGATCGAGGCCTCCACCGCCTCCACCGCGCCGGCGCCGAGGAGGATCTCGCGGGCGCGCTCGACCTCGGCGGCCGTCAGCCGGGGCTCGCCGAGCATCGCCTCCAGCTCGCGCGCCTGCTGTTCGGAGGCGCCGAAGAGCCCGTGGGCGATGAGCTCGGTGCGCTTGCCCTCGCGCAGGTCGTCGCCCACCGGTTTCCCGGTGGTCTCCGGGTCGCCGAAGACGCCGAGCAGGTCGTCGCGCAGCTGGAAGGCCTCGCCGGTCGGCAGCGCGGCCGCGGCCAGCGACTCGCGCAGTGCGGCGGGTGCTCCGGCCAGGGCCGCGCCGAGGACCAGCGGATGCTCGGTCGAGTAGCGGGCCGATTTGTGGCGCAGCACCCGGCGGGCCCGGTCGAGGGCCTCGCTCGCGGAGGCGGCGGGGGCGCGGACCTCGTCGAGGACGTCCAGGTACTGACCGGCGATGACCTCGGTGTGCATCCGGTGGAACCGCAGCCGGGCCTCGCGCCCGGCGTCGTCGGCCTCCGCGCCGGTCCGCTCGGCCGCGGCGGCGTCCTGCGCCTCGCCGAAGGCCTGGCCGGCCCAGGAGAGGGCCAGGTCGCCGGCGAGGACGGCGGCGCTGACGCCGAAGTGCCCGGCCTCGCCGCGATGGGCGGCGCCGCGGTGCAGCTGCTCGAACCGGCGGTGCGCGCTGGGCGCCCCGCGCCGGGTGTCGGAGCGATCGATGACGTCGTCGTGGATCAGCGCCGCCGCCTGGAAGAGCTCCAGCGCGGCGCCGAGCCGCACCGGCGCCACGGCGTCGGGGGAGCCGCCGGCGGCCCGCCAGCCGATCCAGGCCAGCACGGCGCGCATCTTCTTCCCGCCGCGGGTGAGCTCGGTCAGCGCCTCGACCAGCGGGGCGCCGGCGGGGGAGACGTCGTCGACCTCCTCGGCGCGGGCGGCCAGGAACGTCGCGCAGGCCTCCGAGACCCGGGCGATCTGGCGGCGCTGGGCCGCATCGGCGGATGCGGCGCCGTCCGGGGGCCCGGTCCGCGCCGCGGGGGTCCCGGGATCGGGGCTGGTCATGCTGCTCCTCCTGTGCGTCGACGGCCGCACCCAGCCTAGTCGAGGGCGCCGTCGGCCGTGTCCCCGCCGGCCGGTATCGTGGCCCCCATGGCAGGCAGCACAGGGGCGCCGTCGGGCGGCGGGGAGCCGGGACGGGTGATCGCTCATGTCGACATGGACGCCTACTTCGTCGAGGTCGAGCTGCTCGAGCGTCCGGAGCTGCGCGGGCGCAAGCTGATCGTCGCCCAGGAGAGCGGCCGCTCAGTGGTGCTCTCGGCCTCCTACGAGGCGCGCGCCGACGGCGTCCGCTCGGCCATGCCGCTGGCCCGGGCTCGGCGACTCAGTCCGGAGGCGCTGGTGCTGCCGCCGCACCAGGGACGCTATCGCGAGATCTCGGCGTCGATCATGGCGTTCTTCGGCGAGGTGACCGACGCCGTCGAGCAGCTCAGCGTCGACGAGGCATTCCTGGACATCACCGGCGCACGGCGCCGGCTCGGCGACCCCGAGGAGATCGGCCGGCACCTCCGGGCCGAGACCCGGGCGCGCTTCGGCCTGCCGTGCAGCGTGGGCATCGCCGACCGGAAGTTCATCGCGAAGATCGCCTCGACCCGGGCCAAGCCCGACGGCCTGCTGCTGGTCCCGCCGCGCCGTCGGCTCGCGTTCCTGCACAGCCTGCCGGTGCGGGCGCTCTGGGGCGTGGGGGCGAAGACCGCGGAGGCGCTGGAGCGCCTCGGCATCACCACTGTCGAGCAGCTCGCCGAGACGCCGGCGGAGATGCTGCACGCCCGCTTCGGCGCGATCGGCGACCAGCTGCATGCCCTCGCCCGCGGCGAGGACGACCGCGGCGTGCAGACCTCCCGCGAGGAGAAGAGCCTCGGTGCCGAGGAGACCTTCGCCGAGGACGTCGACTCCCGCCAGGAGCTGCTGGCCGAGCTGCTCCGGCTCAGCCACCGGGTCGCCTCCCGGCTGCGCGCCGGCGGGCATGCCGCCGGCCGGGTCGGCCTCAAGCTGCGCTATCGGGACTTCGAGACGCTGACCCGCAGCGTCACGCTGCGTCACAGCACGCAGTCGGCGCTGGTGCTCCACCGGCAGGCGGCGGGCCTGCTGGACGGGCTCGGCGCGCTGGCCCAGCCGGTGCGGCTGATCGGGCTGCGCGCCGAGGCGCTCAGCGGCGGCGACGCCGGTCTGCAGCTGAGCTTCGACCGGACCGAGACCAACTGGATCGACGCCGAGGAGGCGCTGGACGCCGTCGCCGCCCGCTACCCGGGCGGAGTGGCGCCGGCCTCGCTGCTCCGCCGCCCGACGTCGCGCAGGGGCGAGGTTCCCGACGGTGCCGGAACGGAGCCCGGCACGGAGCCCGGAGAGGAGCGCGACCACGGCTAGGTGAGCGCGCCGATCAGGCGGTAGAATGAGCACCCAGGCGGAATGACTGCTTGGCACGGCGCCGAGGGCGCCCGGGAGATCGGCCGGCAACTGCAAGGAGCCCACGATGGCACTCTCAGAGAGAGAACAGCGCATGCTGAAGGAGCTGGAGGAGCAGCTTCAGACCGAGGACCCCGGTTTCGCGACGTCCATGCAGGACGCGCCCACCGGCACGGTCGACGTGCGTCGGCTGGTGCTGGGCCTGCTCGTGGCCGTGGTCGGCCTCGTCGTGCTGATCCTCGGCATCTACAACCAGTGGATCCCGGTGGGCGTCGGCGGCTTCCTGATCATGGGCGGCGGCGTGTACTTCGCCACCACCGGCGGCACCTCCTCCGGCCGCGGCTCCTCCTCGGGCGGCGACGGCGGCTCCGGCGGGGGCGGCGGAGGCGGCGGACCGCGCGGGGCGGCGCCGAGCCCCTCCGGCAGCTTCATGAGCGGACTCGAGGAGCGCTGGGAGGAGCGCCGGCGCCAGGAGTGACCGGCGGCGCTCCGGACCGCTCCGCCGACTCCCGAGACCTCTCCGCAGGCCCTCGCGGTCGCTGATCTGCAGCGACTGCGGGGGCTTTCGTCGTGTCCGGGGGGGGCATGCGTCCTTCCTCCCCGTCCCTCCACTCCGCCTGATCCGGCCTCGGCCTCCGGGGGCTTCCGAGCGGCGCAAGGGACGGGGACGCCGGCGCGCCGCGGCCCCCGCGATCCGTGTCCTGGCGCGGCACGACAGGGCACCGGCGCGCCCCAGCCGCCGTCGGCGCGGCACCGGTCCGGCAATGCGGCGCCCTGCCGTGCCGCCGAGTTCCCTCCACTGTCCTCCCCACGGCGCTCCACGGTCCTCCACTGCAGAATCCCCATGTCAGCAGGCTGTTCCGCAGGCCGCTGCGGAGTGTTCCGGCGGATCTGTGGCAAATCATGGTTGAAAGTGGGGCGAAGTGGGGTAAAGTGGGGGCGTCAGAGGGCAACAGGGTCTATGGAGGCGGTCCGACACGACCATGTGAGGCGGTGGGAGCTGTGTTTCTCGGCACCTACTCACCTCGGATGGACGACAAGGGACGTCTCATCCTTCCCGCGAAGTACCGCGAGGAGCTGGCCGACGGGCTGGTCCTCACGCGCGGACAGGAGCGGTGCATCTACGTGTTCTCCGCCGAGGAGTTCGAGAACGTCCACCGGCAGATGCGCCAGGCCCCGCTGACCTCACGCCAGGCACGTGACTACATCCGCGTGTTCCTCTCCGGCGCCTCGGACGAGGTGCCGGACAAGCAGGGCCGGATCACCATCCCGGGCACCCTGCGGGAGTACGCGGGCCTCGACCGCGAGGTCACGGTGATCGGCGCGGGAGACCGCGCCGAGATCTGGGACACCGCGGCCTGGAACGCCTACCTGGAGGAGAAGGAGACGGAGTTCTCGTCCACCGACGAGGAAGCCATCCCCGGACTCTTCTAGGGCGGCGAGGACGGCCCCCGGTCCCTGGGGCGGGTCCTCCCGCCGCGACGGGCGCATCCTGACATCCCTTCCCCGGTGTCAGGCGGCCCCGGAGCGGAGGGGGAACCGGTCGCAGGGCCCCGACCCGATGACGGAGGCACGATGAGCGAGCGCGCGGCGTCCGAGCGGCACGTCCCGGTCATGCGCGACCGGTGCCTCGAGCTGCTCCGGCCCGGCCTCGACGCCGCCCGCGCCGCCGGCGAGACCCCCGTGGTCGTCGACGCCACGCTGGGCATGGGCGGCCACGCGGAGGCGCTGCTCGCCGTCGAGGACGACGTCGTCGTGCTGGGGCTCGACCGCGATCCGCAGGCCCTGCAGCTGGCCGGGGAGCGTCTCAGCGCCTACGGCGACCGGCTTCGCGGCGTCCGCACGGTCTACGACCGGGTGGACGAGGTCGCCGCCGAGAATCTCCCGGCCGGCCGCGGGCTCGCGGGCGTCCTCTTCGACCTCGGCGTCTCCTCGCTGCAGCTCGACGAGGCCGAGCGCGGCTTCGCCTACTCCTACGACGCCCCGCTGGACATGCGCATGGACGGCGGCGAGGACTCCCAGGACGAGACCGCCGCCGAGCTGCTGGCCCGGGTCTCCGAGGCCGAGCTGCGCACCATCCTGCGCGAGTGGGGCGAGGAGAAGTTCGCCGGCCGGATCGCCCGCTCCCTCGTCGCTCGCCGCGCCGACCGCCCCTTCGCCACCACCGCCGACCTCGCCGCCGTCGTCGACGCCGCAGTGCCGGCGGCCGCCAAGCGCACCGGCGGACACCCGGCCAAACGGACCTTCCAGGCGCTGCGCATCGCCGTCAATCGGGAGCTCGACGTCCTCGCCGACGCGGTGCCGCGGGCGATGGACGCGCTGGCCGACGGCGGCCGGCTGGTGGTGCTGAGCTACCACTCGTTGGAGGACCGGATCGTCAAACGGGCGATCTCCGCCCGCACCACCTCCTCGGCGCCGGTGGGCCTGCCCGTCGAGCTCGAGGAGCACAAGCCCACCTTCCGTGCGGTCACGCGCGGCGCCGAGACCCCCGACGACGCCGAAAGGGCCGCCAACCCGCGCGCCGCCTCCGCGAAACTGCGGTCCGCTGAGAAGATCAGAGCTGTGAGGAGCACGACATGAGCACACAGGCCGCCCCGGAGCCGGAGGGATTCTCCGGTGTCGCTCCGGAGACCCCGGGCGACGCTCAGCGCTCCCCGCTGCGCGCGACGCGACCGGCCCTGCAGGCGTTGCCGCGCCTGCGTCGTCGCCACCGCGGGCTGGTCGGCGGGATCATCGGGCTGATGGTCACCGCGCTCATCGCCGTGCTCGCCATCAACGTGCACATCTCGACGACCCAGTATCGGGTCGTCGAGCTCAGCGAGCAGCGCCAGCAGCTGGTCCAGCAGAACGAGGCGCTGGCCCAGCAGGTCCAGCACCTGGAATCCCCGCAGGTGCTCTCCGACAGCGCCGTCTCGCTGGGCATGGTCATGCCCGCCCGCTCGGGAGCCTTCGATCTGCAGTCCGGCGCCGTGGTCGGATCGGCCGAGGCCGCGGACTCGGGCGACCGCCCCTCGAGCTTCGTGGCGGCTCCGACGGTGCCCGGGCAGGAGGGCACGGCACCGATGGACGTCTCCGAGGAGGCCGCCGCGGCCCCCTCCGGACCGCTGGGGGCCGCGGCGCTGGACGCGCTGGCCCGCTCCTCGACGGCTCCGCCGGAGAGCGGCGCCGCGGGCGAGGATGACCGGCAGGTCTCCGCCGATCGGCTCGACGGCGGCACCGTCCCGGCGCCGTCGCTGGACTGAGCGGGGACGTCGCACACCAGGGTGCGCCGCAGGGTGCGCCCGACGGCGTGAGGGGCTGAGCACAGCCGGCGGGCCACGCCGGCGCAGGAGGACGAACGATGACGAGCACCACGGGCGGAACGACCCGGCGGCGGCGGCACGAGGCGATGGTCTCGTGGCGGCTGCGCATCGTGCTGTGCGTCTGTCTGGCGGTGGTGGCCGTCCTCGGGCTGCGCCTCTTCCAGGTCCAGGGGCTCGACCCCTCGGGACAGGCGCAGGCCGCCGTCTCCGAGCGGCTGCGCAGCCAGTCCGTCCCCGCCGAGCGCGGCGACATCCTGGACGCCGACGGCGACGTGCTGGCGACCAACGTGCAGCGCTACGACCTCGCCGTCGACCAGACGCTCGTCGACGACTACCGGGTGCGGGACGAGGCCACCGGGCTGGTCACCACGAAGTCCGTGGACGAAGCCGTCGGTCAGCTGGCCGAGATCCTCGACGCCGACGTCGAGACCCTGCGGGAGAGGATGACCGGCGACGAGCGCTACTCGGTGGTGGCGCGCTCGGTGACCCCCGAGCAGCGCCGCCGGGCGATGGATCTGGGCATCCCCGGGCTGAACGCCGAGCAGGTCGCCCAGCGGACCTATCCCTCCGGCTCGGTGGCCGGCTCGATCCTGGGCTACGTGGGCTCCGACGGGGAGCCGCTCGACGGCCTCGAGCTCTCCCAGGAGGAGGTGCTCTCCGGCGAGGACGGCGAGCGGGTCTTCGAAGTCGGCGCCGACGGGGTGAGGATCCCCACCGCCACGCTGGAGGAGATCCCGGCGGTCGACGGCAGCGACGTGCAGCTGACCGTCGACCAGGACCTGCAGTGGTTCGCCCAGGAGGCGATCGCGCAGAAGACCCACCAGTACGACGCCGAGTGGGGCAACGTCACCGTCATGGACGTCGAGACCGGCGAGATCCTGGCGATGGCCGACTCGCAGACGGTCGACCCGTCGAACCCCGGCGCCACCGACGAGCTCTTCCGCCGCCCGCTGGCGCTGACCCAGGACTTCGAGCCGGGCTCCACCGGCAAGGCCATCACCTTCGCCGCCGCGCTGGAGGAAGGAGTGGTCTCGCCGACGGACTCCTACACCGTCCCGCACGAGAAGGAATTCGACGGCCAGGTCATCCACGACTCGATGAACCACTCCACCTACGACATGACAGCGGCGGGCATCTTCGCCCGCTCCTACAACACCGGCACTGTGATGATCGGAAACCAGATGTCGGAGCAGACGCGCTACGACTGGATGCGCGAGGTCGGACTCGGCGGCGAGCTCGACGTCGGGATGCCGACCAGTGCGACCTCGTTGCTGCGGTCTCCGGAGGAATGGGACTCCCGGCAGCCGTTCACGACCCAGTTCGGCCAGGGGTACACCTCGACGGTGCTGCACAACCTCAACCAGTTCCAGACGATCGCCAACGACGGCGTGCATGTGCCGCCGCGGCTGATCTCGGAGACCATCGGCCCCGACGGCGAGGAGCAGCCCTACGACGCCGGCGAGTCCGAGCGGGTCTTCTCGTCGGAGACCTCGCAGGAGATGCTCAAGCTCATGGAGGGCGTCGTCGACCACGGCACCGGCGGCGGAGCAGAAGTGGCCGGATATCGCGTGGGCGGCAAGTCCGGCACCGGGCAGGCCGCCGGCGAGGCGGGCGGATTCGACGGCCTGACCACCTCCTTCGTCGGCGTCGCGCCGCTGGACGACCCGCAGTATCTGGTCTCGGTCACCGTGCACCGGCCGCAGGGCGACTGGAAGGACTGGACGGTCACCGACACCTTCCACGACGTGATGGCGCAGGTGCTCAGCACCCGCAACGTCGCGCCGACCGGCGAGGAGAGCGAGTCCTACGACGCGTTCGTCGGCGAGGAGCAGGACAGACCATGGTGACGTCGATGACGTCGGAGGGCCACGGGCGGCGCGTCCGACCGCCGTCCGGCCGGTCCGTGATACAACGGCATATCGATCGGGCCGTACAGCCTGCCCGGGCGGCTCCCGCCGTCCGGCGCGTCTGAGCAGTCCTGCCCGCCCGGGCACGCGCCGTCGCGCCCGGGATGCCCGCCCGCCGCGATCCTCCGCCCCGACGACCACGGAACGAGAGACCTCATGCCCCGCACTGACGCCCGGCTGTCCGTCGCCGAGCAGGACAGCGTCTTCCGCCCCCGCCAGGTGGCCGGCGCCACCGTCGGCGAGCTGGTCGAGGAGCTGCACGCCGCCGGCCACGACCCGCTGCTCAGCCCGGCCGGCCGGCTCTGGACGGGGGTGCGGGTGACCGGGGCGGCGATGAACCCGCAGGCCGTCGGACCCGGTGACCTCTTCGTCGCCGTCCGCGGCGCCCGCGCCCACGGGGCCGACTTCATCCGGGCCGCGCGCGACGCCGGCGCCGCCGCGGTGCTGACCGACCACGCCGGAGTGGACACCGTGCGCTCCGAGGTGGGGTATCGCATCCCGGTCATCGAAGTCCGGCGCGTCCGGCAGGCCGCCGGTCCGGCCGCCGCCCGCATCTACGGCAACTCGACGACCTCGGGGCCTGCGCTGTTCGGCGTGACCGGCACCAACGGCAAGACCACCACCACCTACTTCCTGCGCGCGCTGCTGGACACGCTCATGGCCCGCCGTCAGCGGGGCACCGGACTGATCGGGACCATCGAGATCAGCGCCGCCGGCGACCGCATCCCCTCGCAGTTGACCACGCCGGAGGCGGTGCAGCTGCACAGCCTGATGGCGCTGTTCCGCGAACGCTCAGTCGGCGCGGCGGCGATGGAGGTCTCCTCGCACGCGATCAGCTACGACCGGGTCGCGGGGCTGCACTACGACGTCGCCGGCTTCACCAACCTCACCCAGGACCACCTGGACATGCACGGCACCATGGAGGACTACTTCGCCGCCAAGGCGGAGCTGTTCACCCGACGGCGCACACGGACCTCGGTGATAACCGTGGACGACCCGTGGGGGCACCGGATGGCGACCGCGGCCACCGGCCGCGTGGTCACGCTGGCCACCGCCGGCCAGCCGACCGAGGTGGACTGGGAGGTCCTCGACGTCGCCCCGGACGGGCTCGGCCAGGCCTTCACGCTGCACCACCTGCGCAGCGGCGAGCGGATCCGCACCCGCACCGGCCTGCCCGGCGGCTTCAACGTCTCCAACGCCGCCCTGGCCGCGGTGATGGTCCTCGAGGCCCCGGACGGGGAGTTCTCCCGCGAGGAGGTCGTCGCCGCGCTGGAGGAGGAGGATCCGTTCAGCGTGAGCGTCCCGGGCCGCATGCAGGTGCTGGCCGACGAGCCGGCCGCACTGGTGGACTTCGCCCACAATCCGGATGCGATGATCCGCACGCTCGAGGCCGCGGCCTCGGCCAAGCCCGACGGCCGGATCGTGCTGGTCATCGGCGCCGCCGGCGACCGGGACCGCGGCAAGCGGCCGACGATGGGGGCGATCGCGGTGCGGATGGCCGACCACGTCATCGTCAGCGACGACGATCCGCACGGCGAGGACCCCGGAGAGATCCGTGCGGCGGTGCTCTCCGGCGCCCGCGAGGCGATCGAGTCCGGCACGCTGACCACCGAGCTGGAGGAGATCGTGCCGCGCGCCGCGGCGATCGAGCGCGCCGTCGCCGTCGCCTCGGGCGAGGACACGGTGATCATCGCCGGCCGCGGCCACGAGGTCCACCAGGACTACGCGGGCGAGCACCGGCCCATCGACGACCGGATCGAGCTGCACCGGGCGCTGCGCCGGGGCGGCTTCACGCCGCTGCCGCTGAAGGACACCACTGTCGACATGACACAGATCGGAGCCGAGCAGACATGATCGAGCTCTCCGCCGCCGAGGTCGCCGAGGCCGTCGACGGGCGCCTCGTCGGCGTCGTCGACCCGCATGCGGCGACCGTCGCGGCCGCCGACACCGACTCCCGGGCGATGGCCCCGGGGGCGCTGTTCATCGCCAAGCCCGGCGAGACCACGGACGGGCACCTGTTCATCGCCGAGGCGCTGGCCGCCGGCGCGGTGCTGGTGCTCGCCGAGCGCGAGACCGCCGCCGAGGACGGGACGCCGCATCCGGCGGTGATCGTCGACGACGTCGTCGCCGCGATGGCGCGGCTCGCCGCCGAGGTGGTCCGCCGCATCCGCGCGCATTCGCCCACGACCGTCATCGGCATCACCGGCTCGGCCGGCAAGACCACCACCAAGGATCTGCTGCGCGGCATCCTCGAGGCCGAGGGGCCCACTGTGGCGCCGCAGGGCTCCTACAACAGCGAGGTCGGCGTGCCGCTGACGGTGTTCACCGCCGCGCTCGAGACTCGCTTCCTGGTCGTCGAGATGGGCGCCGACGCGCCCGGCAACATCCGGGACCTCGCCGCCATCGTCGAGCCCGACGTCGGCGTGGTGCTGATGGTCGGCTCCGCCCACGCCGGCAAGTTCGGCGGGGCGGAGAAGATCGCGGCGGTGAAGCAGGAGCTGGTCGAGGCCGTCGGCGCCGAGGGCACGGTGATCCTCAACGACGACGATCCCCAGGTCCGCGCGATGGCCGACGCCGCCCGCGCGCCGGTCGCCTGGATCACCGCCGACTCGATGGACGTCGCCCCGCGTGCGGTCGCGGCCCAGCAGGTCATGCTCGACGACGACGGCCGCCCGCAGCTCACCCTCGCCTTCGGCGCGGAGCTGGTCGATCCCGACGAGCCGCGCACCGTCGAGCTGACCAGCGGACTCATCGGCGCCCACCATGTGACCAATCTGCTCGCCGCGGCGGCCGCGGCGGCCGTCGCCGGAGTGGGCCCGGCGGCGATCGGCGAGCGCCTGGACGGCCGCGGGGCCTCCAGCCGCTGGCGCATGGAGCGCGCGGAGCGGGCCGACGGGGTGACCATCCTCAATGACGCCTACAACGCCAGTCCGGAGTCGATGCGCGAAGCGCTGCGGACGCTGGCGATGATCTCCCGCTCGGCCGGCCGCCGCTCGGTCGCGGTGCTCGGCGCGATGCTCGAGCTCGGCGACGAATCCATCGCCCGACACGCCCAGCTGGGGGAGACGGTGGTCCGGCTGGACATCTCCCGGGTGCTGGTCGTCGGCGAGGAGGCCTATCCGCTCTACCGCTCCGCGATCGCGGAGGGGAGCTGGGGCGCGGAGGTTCGCTGGGCGGCCACCGCCGACGAGGCCGAGGAGCTGCTCGCCGACGAGCTGCGCACCGGCGACGTCGTGTTGTTCAAATCGTCCCACGGCGCAGGACTTAGACTGCTCGGAGATCGCGTCGCCGGCCGGGACGGCGACGCCCTCGACGGCAGCGGGAAGGCAGGTACCACGTGGTAGGAGTAGTGATCGGCTCCGTGCTGGGGCTGGTGCTGACGCTTCTCGGCACGCCGCTGTTCATCCGTCTGCTGGTCAGGCGCGGCTATGGACAGTTCATCCGGGACGACGGACCGACCTCGCACCATGTCAAGCGCGGCACCCCCACCATGGGCGGGGCGGTGATCCTGCTGGCGGTGGTCGTGGCGTACTTCGCCACCCATCTGCTGCTGACGCTCACCCGCGACGCCGCCGGCCCTTCGGTCTCGGGGCTGTTGCTGCTGCTGCTGACCGTCGGCATGGGCGCAGTGGGCTTCGCGGACGACTTCAGCAAGATCAGCCGGAAGCAGTCGCTGGGGCTGACCCCCTGGGCGAAGATCCTCGGCCAGGGCGTCGTCGGCGTGCTCTTCGCCGTGCTGGCGCTGAACTTCCCCGACGCGCACGGGCGCACCCCCGGGTCGACGGCGATCTCCTTCGTCCGTGACACGCCGCTGGACCTGGCCTTCGCCGGGCCGGTGATCGGCGGGATCCTGTTCGTCCTCTGGGCGAACCTGATCACCACGGCGACGACGAACGGGGTGAACCTCACCGACGGACTCGACGGCCTGGCCGCGGCGGCGACGGCGATGGTCACCGCCGCCTACACGATCATCTCGATCTGGCAGTACAACCAGCTCTGCGGCGGCTCCGGCGCCGTCGAGGGGGTCTGCTACAGCGTCCGGGACCCGCTGGACCTGGCGATGCTCGCCGGGATCATCACCGGCTCGCTCATCGGCTTCCTGTGGTGGAACACCTCGCCGGCGAAGATCTTCATGGGCGACACCGGCTCGCTGGCCCTCGGCGGCGCGCTGGCGGCCCTCGCGATCCTGACCAGCACGGAGCTGCTCTTCGTGATCCTCGGCGGGCTCTTCGTGCTGATCTCGCTGTCGGTCATCGTCCAGGTCGGCTTCTTCAAGATCTCCGGCGGCCGGCGCATCTTCCTGATGGCGCCGCTGCAGCATCATTTCGAGCTCAAGGGCTGGGACGAGGTCACCGTGGTGGTGCGCTTCTGGATCATCGGCGCCGTCGCCGTCGGCCTGGGGCTCGCATTCTTCTACGGCGAATGGGTGGTCTTCCAGTGACGGACCGGTCCGACTCCGCGCAGGGCCCGCGGGACCCGCAGGACGGCGCGAACGACAGCATGAACGACGAGGGGCTCGTCACCTCCGACGACGGCGACGCCGGTGCGGAGTACGCGGGCCGCCTCGACGTCGCCCGCACCGAGCCCGAGCGCGAGCCGCAGGTGCTGCCGTCGCTGCGCGGCTGGGACGCGCCGTGGAGCGAGCTCACCGTGGCCGTGGCCGGCCTCGGGCTCTCCGGCTTCGCCGCCGCCGACACGCTCGCCGAGCTGGGCGCGCGCGTGGTCGTCGTCGACTCCGGGACCGGGGAGCGGCAGCGGCGCAGCGCCGAGACGCTCGGACTGGTCGGCGTGGACGACGTCCGGCTGGGCGCCGAGCACGCCGAGACGCTGCCGCTGGTCGACGGCGCGGCCCCCGACGTGCTGGTCACCTCGCCGGGCTGGCGCCCCGACTCGACGCTGATCGTCCAGGCCGCCGCGCACGGCGTGCCGGTCTGGTCGGAGGTCGAGCTGGCCTGGCGGCTGGGTCCGCGGCCCGGGGCGAAGGATCCCGACTGGCTGGTGCTCACCGGCACCAACGGCAAGACCACCACAGTGCGGCTGCTGGAGTCGATGCTCGTCGCCGCCGACCTCCGGGCGGTGGCCTGCGGCAACGTGGGCATGCCGGTGCTCGACGCGATCCGCGACCCGGAAGGCTACGACGCGCTGGCCGTGGAGCTCTCCAGCTTCCAGCTGCACTACACCGAGCTGCTCGACCCGGTCGCCTCGGCGGTGCTGAACGTCGCCGAGGACCACGTCGACTGGCACGGCAGCTTCGCCGCCTACTGCGCGGACAAGGCTCGCATCTTCGAGAACACCCGGGTCGCCTGCGTCTACAACGCCGACTCTCCGCTCACCGAGCGGATGGTCCTCGAGGCCGAGGTGCAGGAGGGCTGCCGGGCGATCGGCTTCACCACCGATGCGCCGGGCCCGTCGATGGTCGGAGTCGTCGACGACGTCCTGGTCGACCGTGCGTATCTGGTCGCACGCCGGAGCCGGGCCCTGGAGCTCGGGCTGCTCTCCGACTTCGGGCCTGCGGCTCCGCAGCATCTGGTGGCCGACGCGCTGGCCGCCGCGGCGCTGGCCCGTGCGGCCGGCGTCGCGCCGGAGGCGGTGCAGGCGGGCATCCGCACCCACGAGCCCGGCGAGCACCGCATCCAGCCGGTCGCCCAGTCCGGCGACGTGTTCTGGGTCAACGACACCAAGGCGACCAACCCGCACGCCGCGAAGGCCTCGCTGACCAGCTTCACCGACGTCGTCTGGATCGCCGGCGGCCTGCCCAAGGGGGTCGACTACGACGAGCTCGTCGTCGCCGCCGCGCCCCGGCTGCGTCACGTGGTGCTGCTGGGCACCGACTCCTCCCAGCTGAGATCCAGCCTTCGACGACACGCGCCGGGCGTCTCGGTGGTCGGCGGAGGCGTGCGAGATGATGACGACGACGGGCGGCCGGACCGCTCGACGGCCCCGCTGGAGTGTCGTCTCGCCGACGTCGACGGCCGGGAGGCCATGCGGGCCGCCGTCGAGGAGGCCTCCCGCGTCGCCGAACCGGGGCAGACGGTCCTGATGGCCCCCGCCGCCGCCTCGATGGACCAGTTCACGTCCTATGCGACCCGCGGCGAGGCGTTCATCGAGGCCGTGGCGGAGCTGATGGACCGGCTGGGCCATCGGCGGCCCGCGGACGCCGAGACGACGGACCCGGGCACCACGCCCGAGGCGTGACGACCTCGGACCCGACGCCGGTGATGCGGCGCCCGGGCGCCGCCCGGGGCCCGGAGACGGCCCGCCGCGGACTCCGCCCGGAGGCGGAGCCGGAGATGCTCGAGCAGGAGGACGGAATGGACCGACGGCGACCTCGCGTGCCGTCCTCGTCGCGCCCGCGCGCGGAGGGCCCGGAGGAGGTGCACGGCGACTCCTGGACCCGCGCGGATCCCGACGCCACGATCGGCGACGTCGCCTCTCCGAACGCCGCTGACGCCGCCGACGCCGCGGCCCGGGAGCCGGGCGAAGAGGGCGAGGAGGGCGCGGAGGGCGTCACCGAGGAGATCGCCGCCGACCGGCGGCGCAGCCTCCGACCGGTCGCGGACGCGGAGGACGCCGTGGAGACCACCGCCGGCGGCGAGGCCGCCGGGGACGCCGGGGACCGGCCCGCGACGTCGGGGCCCGCCTGGCGGGAGCAGCGCCGTCGGCGCCGGCGCGAGCGGGTCCTCGGCTTCTGGCGCTTCGTGGAGGTCGGCAACACGCACAGCACCTTCTGGATGCTGCTGGGGTCGTCCCTGGCGCTGACCGCCGTCGGACTGATCATGGTGCTCTCCTCCTCGGCGGTGGAGACGCTCGGCAGCTCCGGCGGGGCCTACGGCCTCTTCCTCCGCCAGGCGATCTGGGCCGGGGTCGGCCTCGTGGGCCTGTTCGCGGCCATGCTGGCCCCGCGCCGCTGGCTCGACCGACTGGCCTGGCCGGCGCTGCTGCTCGCCCTGGTGCTGCTGGCCCTGGTGCTCACCCCGCTGGGCTACGGCGTCAACGGCAACCGCAACTGGCTGCGGCTGGGGCCGATCACCGGTCAGCCGGCCGAGCTGGCCAAGTTGGCGATGGCGGTCTGGTCCGGCTCGGTGCTGGCCCGCAAGGGTGATCTCGTCCGGCACGTCCAGCACGCGCTGGTGCCGGTGGTGCTGCCGGGCGGCCTCTTGGTGCTTGCGCTGGTCATGGCCGGCAAGGACCTCGGCACGGCGCTGGTCTTCGGCGCGCTCATCGCCGCAGTGCTGTTCACCGCGGGCACCCGGATGCGCTGGTTCGTCATCTCCGGGGCACTGGGCATCAGCGCGGCGGTGGGGCTGACGCTGGTCAGCGTCACCCGCATGCAGCGCGTGCAGGTGTGGCTGGGCATGGAGGGCGCCTGCGAGGGCGTCCGGGACCCCTGCTTCCAGCCGATGCACGGCATCTACGCACTGGCCTCCGGCGGCTGGTGGGGCGTCGGCCTCGGCCAGTCCCGGCAGAAGTGGAACTATCTGCCGGAGGCGGAGAACGACTTCATCTTCACCATCCTCGGCGAGGAGCTGGGCCTGCTCGGCGCGCTGACGGTGCTGGCGCTCTTCACGATGCTCGTGCTGGGGATGTTCCGCGTCGCGTCGCGGTCCCGCTCGCCCTTCGTGCGGATCACCACCGTCGGGATCATGGCCTGGATCATCGGCCAGACCGTCATCAACCTGGCGATGGTCACCGGGCTGCTGCCGGTCATCGGCATCCCCCTGCCGTTCATCTCCTACGGCGGCTCGGCGCTGACGGCGACGCTGCTGGCCGTCGGCGTGGTGCTGAACTTCGCCCGTGAGCAGCGCCGCGAAGTGCGCCTGGAGGAGACGGCCCCCGCCGCCGATCCGGGGCGCGGCGGCGCGGCCGACGGCCCGGACGCCCGTTCCGGCCCCCGAGACTCTACAGTGGATCCCGCCCCCGGAACGCGGCGCGGCGCGAGCAGGGGGAGGACGAGCTTGACTCCGCGCATCACCACGGACCCGACGACCAGGAAGCAGGACCCCACAGCATGAGCAGCCAGGGATCGGCCTCGCCGACGCCGCACGGTGCCCCGGAGGAGACCCCGGGCGTCTCGGTGGTGCTCGCCGGCGGCGGCACCGCCGGGCACGTCAGCCCGATGATCGCGATCGCCCGCGCCGTCGAGCGCCTGATGCCGCAGGCGCAGGTGAGCATGATCGGCACCGAGGTCGGCCTGGAGACGCGCCTGGTGCCGGAGGCCGGCTATGCGCTGGACACGGTGGAGAAGGTGCCCATGCCGCGCCGGCCCTCCCGGGACCTGCTCAGCGTGCCCGCGCGGCTGCGGCGTGCGGTGGCCGCGGCCGCCGAGATCCTGCGCCGTCGCGAGGCCGACGTGGTCGTCGGCGTCGGCGGCTATGTCTGCACTCCGGTCTATCTGGCCGCGCGCCGGCTGGGCGTGCCGGTCGTCGTCCACGAGGCCAACGCCCGGCCCGGCCTGGCGAACCGGCTCGGCGCCCGCTTCGCCGCCCATGTCGGCACCGCCTTCGAAGGCACGCCGTTGAAGCGGGCCGCCTGGGTGGGCATGCCGATGTCCCGGGAGATCTCGCAGCTCGACCGCGAGGCCGAGCGGGCCTCCGCCCGCGAGCGGCTGGGCCTGGACCCCGACCGGACCACGCTGGTCGTCACCGGCGGCTCCTCCGGGGCGCTCTCGCTGAACAGCGCCGTGGCCTCGGCGGTGGACGATCTCCTGGTCGGCGGCGCCCAGGTGCTGCACCTCACCGGACGGGACAAGGTCGTCACCGCCGCCGACGCCGGCTCGAGCGACGGCGTGGGCGACGCCGAGGCGCCGCTGAGCCGCCCCGGATACCACCAGCGCGAGTACCTGGACGGCATGGAGCTGGCCTATGCGGCCGCGGACCTGATCATCGCCCGCTCCGGCGCCGCCACCGTCTGCGAGGTCGCGGCGGTGACGCTGCCGGCAGTCTTCGTGCCGCTGCCGGTGGGCAACGGCGAGCAGGAGCTCAACGCCCGCGAGCTCGTCGACGCCGGCGGCGCGCTGCTGGTCAAGGACGAGCACTTCACCCGCGCCTGGATCCGGCGCAATGTGGTCCCGCTGCTCGAGGACCCGCAGATGCTGCTGACCATGCGGGACCACGCCGCCGAGCGCGGCATCGCCGACGCCGACGAGCGGGTGGCCGCCGCGGCGCTGACCGCCGCCGGCGTGCCCGAGGACCGACTGCCGGCCGACGAGGCCCGGTGAGAGCGGCTCCGTGCGCGGAGCCCCGCGAGAGAGGACGCTGCCATGACTGAAGCCGCCGCCGCGCCGCAGCGCGCGGAGGACCTGGGCCGGGTGCACCTGCTGGGGCTCGCCGGCGTCGGCGTCTCGGGCGTCGCGCGGCTGCTGCAGGCCGACGACGTGCCGATCTCGGGCACCGACGGCAAGGACCTGCCGGTCCTCGACGAGTTCCGCGCCGCCGGGGTGCCCGTCCGGGTGGGCTACCGCGCCGAGAACCTCGACTCGGTGGAGGAGGAGGCCGGGGCGCCGATCAGCACCGTCATCGCCTCCTCGATCGCCGCCGAGGGCAATCCCGAGCACGACGAGGCGCGCCGCCGCGGGCTGCCGATCCTGCACCGCTCGCAGGGGCTGGCGGCGGTGATGGCCGGTCGCCGCGGCATCGCCGTGGCCGGCACGCACGGCAAGACCACGACCTCCTCGATGGCCACCGTCCTGCTGGAGCGCGCGGGCCTGTCGCCGAGCTTCGCCGTCGGGGCGACCGTCGCCGGTCTCGGGGTCAACGCCGCCGCCGGGGAGGGGGAGTGGTTCGTCGCCGAGGCCGACGAGTCCGACGGCTCGCTGCTGAACTACCGCCCCGAGACGGCGGTGATCACCAATGTCGAGGCCGACCATCTGGACCACCACGGCACGGCCGAGGCCGTCCACCGGATCTTCGTGGAGTTCACCCGGCGCATCGCCGACGGCGGTCTGCTCGTGCTCTGCCTGGACGACCCGGGAGCTGTGGCGCTGCTCGAGGACGTCGCCGCCGAGCTCGCCGCCCGCGACGTCGAGGTGCTGACCTACGGGTTCTCCGCCGACGCTCGGCTGCGGCTGCACGAGCACCGCGACGCCCCCGCCGGGACGCTCGGCCAGCAGGTGCTGCTCAGCGGGCCTCCGGCCGCGGATCCGGAGCGCCCCGGCGAGGAGCCCGGAGACGACGAGGAGGCGCTGCTGCGGCTGACGGTTCCCGGTCGGCACAACGCCCTCAACGCCGCGGCCGCCGCCGCCGCCGGTCTGCGTGCCGGGGTGTCGCTGGCCGGGGCCGCGGAGGCGCTGGGCCACTTCCAGGGCGCCTCGCGGCGCTTCGACTTCCGCGGCGAGGTCGACGGGGTGGCCGTCTACGACGACTACGCCCACCATCCGACCGAGGTGGCCGCAGTGCTCGCCGCCGCGCGCGCCGCGGCGGGGGAGCAGCACGCGGTCCACGTGGTCTTCCAGCCGCATCTGTACAGCCGCACCCAGCTCTTCGCCGCCGAGTTCGCCGAGGCGCTGGCCGCCGCCGACACCGTCGCGCTGCTGGAGGTCTACCCGGCCCGCGAGGAGCCGATCGCCGGGGTGACCTCGGAGCTGATCGCCGAGCCGCTCTTCGCCCGGCCGACGCCGCCGTCGGGCGGGGTCCGCTCCCGCGAGGACGCCGTCGCGGCTACGGTCGCCGCGGCCGCCGCCGGGGACCTGGTGCTGACGCTGGGCGCAGGCGACGTGACCGCCCTGGGCGCGGACCTGGTCGAAGCGCTGGAGCGTCGCAGCCGATGAGTCCGCGACCGCCGCGCAGGCCGCGCAGCACCGGCCCGCCGCGCGAGGGCCGGAGCGCCGCGGAGGCGCCCGATCCCGCGCCCGACCGCGACATCGAGGGGCCCGCCGCTGCGCCGGTCGAGGAGGCCGGCGCTGCGGAGGCCGCGCCCTCCGACGCCGCCGACACGGTGGTACCGCTGACCCGTGACGTCCCGCTCGTCGCCGGTCTTCGTGCCGGCTCCGGAGCGGCGACGGGGGAGAGGCGCTCCCGCGCGGCGCGGAGGGGCCCGGAGGCGGGCGACGACGCCGAGCACCTCGCCGAGCATTCCGCGGAGCACCCCGGAGGCAGCACCGGAGGGAACGCCGGCGGGGAGGCCGAGGAGGAGCCCGAGCAGCGCCCTGAGGCGGCCGCCGACCTGCTGGCCTTCCCGGAGCCGGAGGTCGTCGTCCTTCGACGGCGTCGACGGCGCGGGGCGCTGCTGGTCCTCGCCGGGCTGGCGGTGCTGCTCGTGGTCGTGCTGGTGCTGGTCTTCTCGCCGCTGCTGACGGTGCGGCAGGTGCAGGTCGAGGGCAACGACCTGCTCACCGACTCGAAGGCCGAGGAGCTGCTGGAGCCGGCCCTGGGGCGGCCGATGCCCCAGGTCGGCGACGGCCGGGTGGCGGAGCTGCTGGACGAGGAGCCGGTGGTCGCCGACGTCGTCGTCCAGGGCGAGCTGCCCGACACCCTCCGGGTCGAGGTCACCGAGCACCCGCCGGTGGCCCGGGTCCATCGCGACGGACAGGTGGAGTATTTCACCGCCGAGGGCGAGGTCATCCGCAGCTGGCCGGAGGACGAGGCACCGGCGGAGGACGCCTACGCGACTCCGGAGATCGCCAGCGACGCCGCACTCGATCACCGGGCGGTCTTCGAGACCATCGTCGGGGTCCTGGGCGAGCTGCCGAGTGCGGCGCGGAAGAGCATGCAGTCGGCCACCGCCGATTCGGTCGACTCGGTGCGGCTGCGGCTGGACGACGGGCGCACCGTCCTCTGGGGCGGCGAGGACCGCGGAGCGCAGAAGGCCGCCGTGCTGGCCGCGCTGCTGGAGTCCGACGCCGAGGAGTTCACCGAGGTCGACACGATCGACATCTCCGACCCCGAGGCCCCGGTGACCCGATGAGCGTGCCGTGGGCCGCCCCGTGGTCGCTCCACCGCCCCGGGAGCCCTCGCGAGGGCACTCCGGAATCCGCCCGGAACCGGCACGCAGCCGGCCCGGAGCCCGCCGGGAGCGCGATCGGCCGGGGACTCGCCCCGCCGGCTGGAGGCCGCGGTCCTTCCGCGCCGGTATCCTGGTCGGAGACGAGGAACCTTCGACCCAGGTCGAACCTTCGCGGGAGACCTAAGGTTCAAGTGCAACTTCAACGTTGCCGAGGGTCTGTGACCACCACAAGAATGTCATGCAGTACGGAGGCTCCCGTCGTGGAGGGCGAGCCGCTGCGACGTCGGAGAGCATCCCGGGTCGGTCCGGTGTGACCGCGAACCATCCCGGCCCGGCCGGATGCCGACGACGGGTCAGCTGGAGCAGCCGTCCCCGCAGAGGGGGCGGAGGCTCCGCCGATTGGCAGTGAGGAGTCGCGCCGCGGTCGCCCGACGGCGGGAGCCTCCGTACTTTTCGACGTGAGAGACGAGCAAGGGACACACAACGTGGCAACACCGAACAACTACCTGGCCGTGATCAAGGTCGTCGGCATCGGTGGCGGCGGCGTGAACGCCGTCAACCGCATGATCGAGGTCGGTCTGCGTGGCGTGGAGTTCATCGCCATCAACACCGATGCTCAGGCCCTCCTGATGAGCGACGCCGACGTCAAGCTCGACGTCGGCCGTGAACTGACCCGCGGGCTCGGCGCCGGCGCCAACCCCCAAGTCGGCCGGGAGGCCGCCGAGGACCACGCCGAGGAGATCGAGGAGGTCATCCGCGGCGCGGACATGGTCTTCGTCACGGCCGGCGAGGGCGGTGGCACCGGAACCGGCGGCGCGCCCGTGGTGGCGCGGATCGCCCGGTCGCTCGGCGCGCTGACCATCGGCGTGGTGACCCGTCCCTTCACCTTCGAGGGCCGCCGCCGCGCGACCTCCGCCGAGGACGGCATCGAGGCGCTGCGCGACGAGGTCGACACTCTCATCGTCATCCCCAACGACCGGCTGCTGTCCATCTCGGACAAGAACGTCTCCGTGCTCGACGCGTTCCGCTCGGCCGACCAGGTGCTGCTCTCCGGTGTCCAGGGCATCACCGACCTGATCACCACGCCGGGCCTGATCAACCTGGACTTCGCCGACGTGAAGTCGGTGATGCAGGGTGCCGGCTCGGCGCTGATGGGCATCGGGTCGGCGAACGGCGAGGACCGGGCCGTCAAGGCCGCCGAGCTGGCCATCGCCTCGCCGCTGCTCGAGGCTTCGATCGACGGCGCCCACGGCGTGCTGCTGTCCATCCAGGGCGGCTCGGACCTCGGCCTCTTCGAGATCAACGAGGCCGCCCGGCTGGTGCAGGAGGTCGCCCACCCGGAGGCCAACATCATCTTCGGCGCGGTCATCGACGACGCGCTGGGAGACGAGGCCCGCGTCACGGTGATCGCCGCCGGGTTCGACCAGGTCGACACGGCGTCGCAGCCGATGGCGCAGAACGCCGGACAGCAGCTGCCCGGCTCGGGGGCGGGCCAGGGCTCGCCGTCGGCGCGGCCCCAGCAGCCGCCGCGCCAGCAGGCCGGCGGCCACCAGGCCGGCCAGCGGTCGGGCGCGCAGCAGAGCGTGCCGGGCACGGTCCCGGTCCAGTCCGCCGCCCCGCAGCAGGTGCCGGGCACTGTGCCGATCCAGCAGTCCGGCGAGGCGGCCCCGGCGGCCGGTTCGGCCGAGGAGCAGGACACCGCGCCGCAGCAGCGGCAGGTCCGGCAGGAGCAGCAGGACATCCCCGACATCGTCGAGTCCGACTACTCCGGCGGGCGCAACGACGACCTGGACGTGCCGGACTTCCTCAAGTGATCGGAGAGCTCCGGGCCGCGGCCGAGGGGCTGCGACGGACGCGGACCGCATGACCGCGCGTCCGAGGGGCGGCGCCGACGCCGGCTTCTGGTGGCATGGTGCTGCCGGGGCCGGCGTCCGCGTCGCCTTCACGTCGGCGGCGGCGGGGAACCTGGCGCTGCACGTGGGGGATGCCGCGGCGCAGGACGACGACGGCCCGGCGCGTCGTGAGGTGCTCGCCCGGCGTCATGCGCTGGAACGCCGCCTCGGCGTCGCCGCCGGCCGGCTGCGCTTCCTCGAGCAGATCCACTCCGCAGAGGTCCGCGACGCCGACGGGTCGGAGACTGCGGACGCGACGGCGCCTGTGGGCGACGCGTGGGTCTCGCCGCACGGCTCCCATCCGCTGGCGATCATGGTCGCCGACTGTCTGCCGGTGCTGCTGGTCGGCGCGCGGGGCGACGGCGGCGCGGTCACCGGCGCCGCCCACGCGGGCCGCCCGGGGCTGCTCGCCGGCGTGCTGGAGCGGACGGTGGAGCGGATGCGCGACCACGGCGCCGAGCAGCTGCGCGCCTGGATCGGCCCCGGCGCCTGCGGCCGCTGCTACGAGGTCCCCGAGGCCATGCACGCCGAGCTGACGGTCGGGCGGCCGGCGCTCGCCTCGCGCACTCGGGCGGGCACGTCCGGTCTGGATCTGCGGGCCGAGGCGCAGGCGGTGCTGGCCGGCCGCGACGTCTCGACGGCCGAGGTGTCCGGCTGCACGATCGAGGATCGCACGCTCTTCTCCCATCGGCGGGAGCCGGGCCGCGGTCGCTTCGTCGGCGTCGTCTGGCGTCCGGAGGGCGAGGACCCGCGGAGCGGCGGCGGGGCCCGCGGCGGTGACGCGGGCGCCCCGCGATAGAGTGGGGCGGATGGACACCACCCCGTTCGACGACGCCCGCCTGCGCCGCGCCCGCGACGAGGACGCCGATCAGCGGACCCGGGAGATCGCCGCCGGGCTGCTCGCAGTCCGGGAGCGGATCGCCGCGGCGGCCGCCGCCTGCGGCCGGATCGACCTCCCCGCGCTGATCGTGGTCACGAAGACCTTCCCCGCCGAGGACGTCGTGCGGCTGCACGACCTGGGCGTGCGCGAGGTGGGGGAGAACAAGCACCAGGAGGCCGCGGCCAAGGCCGCCGCCGTGGAGCAGGAGCTCGCCCGGCGCGCCGGCCGGGACCCGCAGGAGGCGGCGGCCGACGGCTCGTCGATGCGCTGGCACTTCGTCGGGCAGCTGCAGTCGAACAAGGCGCGCTCCGCGGCCGGCTACGCCGCAGCGGTGCACTCGCTCGACCGCGGCTCGCTGCTGACGGCTCTGGCCCGCGCCGCCGGCGACCGGCGTCAGCCGCTCGACTGCCTGGTCCAGGTGGACCTGCGCCGTGAGATCCCCGCCGACTCCCGCGGCGGCGCGGCTCCGGAGGCGGTGGCCGGCCTCGCCGACCGATTGGCCGTCTCCGAAGGGCTGCGCCTCGGCGGGCTGATGGCCGTGGCCCCGCTGGACGAGGAGCCCGCCGCGGCGTTCGCCCGGCTGGCCGAGATCTCGCGGCGGCTGCGCGAGGACCATCCGGAGGCGCAGATGATCTCGGCAGGGATGAGCACCGATCTGGAGGCCGCCGTCGCCGCGGGCGCGACACACCTGCGCGTCGGACGCGATGTCCTCGGGAAGCGCGGAACGGGCCGGTAGTCTCGGGTCCGCGCAGAGACATCGTCCGGAACCGTGACATGGTCCGAGACAGATCCCAGACACGCCCCCGAACCTCAGCGCAGGTTCAGTTCTTCCCTCAGGAGAGACTTCATGGCCGGAGCATTCAAGAAGACCATGATCTACCTCGGTCTGGCCGACGGCGAGGAGTACGACGAGGACTTCGGCGCGCAGCAGGGCGCCGGAGCCCCGGCCGCGAGCCGGGACGCCGCCGCGAGCTCCTCCCGGCCGGCGGCGGAGTCGCCGCGCCTCGCCGGCGACCGGAGCGCCGCCCGGCCGACGGCGGAGCCCCCGGCGACCTCCGGGGTCCGTGCGGGCTCCTCCGGCGACGGCTCGGAGGTCGTCGAGCTGGGGGCCGCGGGGCAGTCCTCGGCGCGCGGCCCCGCGTCCGCCGGCGAGCACAACAGCTCGTCGCTGGCCGTCGACCCGGAGTACCGGGCGCCGGTGACCCCGATCAAGCGTGCCCCCTCCTCCCGCGACGAGAGTTCCTCCATGCGCCGTATCACCACAGTCCACCCGCGCTCCTACAACGATGCTAAGGTCATCGGTGAGTCCTTCCGCGACGAGGTCCCGGTGATCATGAACGTCACCGAGATGGGGGAGGCCGAGGCGAAGCGTCTCGTCGACTTCTCCGCGGGGCTGGTCTTCGGCCTGGGCGGATCGATCGAGCGTGTGACGAACAAGGTCTTCCTGCTGACCCCGAAGAACGTCGAAGTCGTCGCGGACGAGCGCGGCGCCGTGGAGCCGGACTCCTCGGCCCAGTTCTTCAATCAGAGCTGATCCGCCGCCGCGCGACGTCGTCGCGCCGGCTCGTCCGATCCGACCGCACCCTCCGGAGGAACCCGTCCCGCCGTGGATCTCATCGCCGCCCCGATCTACCTGCTGCTGACCGTGTACCAGCTGGCCCTGGTGGTCCGGATCATCTTCGACATCACCCAGCAGTACGCTCGCCAGTGGCGCCCGAAGGGAGCGGCGCTGGCGCTGGCGATGGGCGTCTACACGCTCACCGACCCGCCCATCCGCTGGGTGCAGTCCAAGGTGCCGCCGCTGAACCTCGGCGGGATCTCATTGGACATGGGCTTCATCATCGTCTTCCTCGTCGTGGTCATCGCCAAGGTCATCGTCCAGGCGATCGGCTGACCGGCTCGGCGCGCCGTCGAGGGGAGCCGTCGGCGCGGCCCGCGCCCCACCGACGAGGGTGTGACCTGTTCGTGAAGGCTGAGGTCCCGGTTCCGGTCGTCGTGGTCGGCGCCACCGGGGTATCGTATCCGGTGACCACTGGACGATCTTCGGAGGCGGCCCGCCCCCGGCTCCGTCTCGCCGACAGCTTCTCGATGAGGTGACACCGCATGGCTCTGACTCCCGATGAACTCCTGAACAAGGAGTTTCCGGAGACCAAGTTCCGCCCCGGCTACGACAAAGACGAGGTCGACGACTTCCTCGACGAGGTCGTCGTCGAGTGGCGACGGCTGGTCCAGGAGAACGAGGACCTCAAGGCCCAGGTCTCGACGCTCGAGGAGCAGCTGGAGGAGAATCCCGCCGACCTCGAGCCCGACGACCTCGAGGACGCCGGGCTCTCCGGCTACGCGGGCACCGACGCCGAGGTCACCGGAACCTTCGACTCGGTCGCGACCGAGGATCCGGCCGACGACGGCGCCGTGCCGTCGGGCTCCGGCGTGACGGCCTATCCGGAGTACGAGCCGGGCCACCGCCCGGCCCAGACCCGCCGCGAGGCCGCCGCGCAGCCGGCCGAGGGATCGCCGAGCGGGCCGGGCGCCGCGAGCTCGGACGACGCCGCGGCCGGGGAAGTCGCGAGCACCGCCGCCGGCGTGCTGGCCATGGCCCAGAAGCTGCACGACCAGTACGTCAGCGAGGGCGAGGAGACCCGGGCGCAGTACATCGCCGAGGGTGAGAAGACCCGGGCCGAGCACATTGCCGAGGGTGAGAAGACCCGCGACGAGTATGTCTCCGAGGGTGAGAAGACCCGGGCCGAGCACATCGCCGAAGGCGAGCGGAAGCGCACGGAGATCGTCACCGAGGCCGAGACGCGGGCGGAGAACATGATCGAGGAGGCCGAGATGACCTCCTCGCGCACGCTCTCGGCGCTGGAGCGCAAGAAGACCGACCTCGAGACCAAGGTCAGCGAGCTCACGAGCTTCGAGCGCGACTACCGCACCCGGATCAAGAACTATATCGAAGGGCAGCTGGAGCAGCTCACCAGCCGCGGCTCCATCGAGAAGGAAGCCGGCGCCGCCGAGATCTGAGCCGCCGAGACGGCGTCCGGGAGGACCGATCTCCCGGGCGCCGTCGTGTCATCCCGGACGTCCATGGGACGTCCCGCGCCGTGGGACGGCGCAGAACAGCAGAGGAGAGCAGGACGCCTGTGAGTCAGACGCGCCCGTCGCCGAGCCCCGCACGCCGCACGGCGCTCCTGGTCGCGGCGTCGGTCGCCGTCGTCGCCTGGGGGCTGGACCAGCTGACCAAATGGTGGGTCGTCTCCACGCTGAGCCTCGGCGAGGAGATCGCGGTGCTCGACCCGGTGCTCTCCTGGCGATTCCATCTCAACCCGGGAGCGGCGTTCTCGCTGGGCACCGACCACACCTGGCTGTTCACCCTGATCATGGTGGTCGTGCTGACCGTGGTCGTCGTCAACTCCCGCCGGCTCGGCGGCTCCTGGCTCTGGACGCTCGGGCTGGGCGGCCTCGCCGGGGGCATCGCCGGCAATCTGACCGACCGACTGTTCCGTCCGCCCTCCTTCGGCGAGGGCGAGGTCGTCGACTTCATCGCTGTGCCGCACTTCGCGATCTTCAACATCGCCGACTCGTTCATCGTCTGCTCGATGATCGGCATCTGCGCGATGCTGGTCTTCGGACTGGAGATGGACGGCCGTCGCACCCGCGACGACGAGGAGGACTGAGTCCCACGAACCCCGAGCCGCAGAATCCCGAGCCGCAGCATGAAACGGAGCCGGACCCCGGGACGCCGAGCCCCGATCCCGAGCGTCTGACGGTCCCCGAGGCGCTCGACGGGCGGCGCGCCGACCAGGTGATCTCCTCCTGCTGCGGGATGTCCCGCACCGAGGCCGCCGAGCATCTGGCCGCCGGCGCCGTCGTCCATGCCGCCGGCCGGGCGGCCGGACGAGCGGTGAAGAAGTCCGAGAAGCTGGCCGCCGGGACGGAGCTCGACATCGACCCGCCGGCGGCCGACGATCCGCTCGAGGTGAGAGTCGAACCCGTGGAGAATCTGCGCATCCTGCATCAGGACGAGGACCTCGTCGTCGTCGACAAGCCCGTCGGCGTCGCCGCCCACCCGTCGCCCGGCTGGACCGGCCCGACGGTGATCGGCGGGCTGCTCGCCGCCGGCGTGCCGATCTCGACCTCCGGATCCCAGGAGCGCCGCGGCATCGTCCACCGGCTCGACGTCGGCACCTCCGGGGTGATGGTGGTGGCGAAGAACGAGCAGGCCTACAGCGTGCTCAAGGACGCCTTCCGGCGGCGCACGCCCACGAAGATCTACCAGGCCCTGGTCCAGGGACTCCCGGACCCGGTCGACGGGACCATCGACGCGCCCATCGGCCGCCATCCCGGCCATGAGTGGCGCTTCGCCGTCGTCGAGGACGGCCGCGCCTCGCGCACCCACTACACGCTGCTGGAGGCCTACGGCCGGGCGAGCCTGATGCAGGTGCAGCTGGAGACCGGCCGCACCCATCAGATCCGCGTGCACTTCTCCGCCCTCGGCCACCCCTGCGCCGGAGACCTGACCTACGGCGCCGATCCGGGGCTGGCCGCCGAGCTGGGACTGACCCGCCAGTGGCTGCACGCCGCCGAGCTCGGGCTGACCCATCCGCGCACCGGCGAGCCGGTGACCTTCACCTCCGTGCGCCCCGACGATCTGGCCACCGCGCTGTCGATCCTGGAGAATGGGTGACCATGGCCTCGACTGCAGACTTCGTCCACCTGCACAATCACACCGAGTACTCGATGCTCGACGGAGCGGCGAAGATCGGCGAGCTCTTCGAGGAGACGCGCCGGCTCGGGATGTCCTCGGTGGCCACCACCGACCACGGGTTCCTCTTCGGCGCCTACGACTTCTGGAAGACCGCCCAGAAGCACCAGGTGAAGCCCATCGTGGGGCTGGAGGCCTACCTCAGCCCGGGCACCCATCGCTCGGACCGCCGGCGCGTGAAGTGGGGCGAGGGCATCAAGGGGGAGAAGGACGTCGCCGGCGGCGGCGCCTACACCCACATGACCATGTGGGCGGAGAACACCGCCGGGATGCACAACCTCTTCCGGATGGGCTCGCTGGCCTCCATCGAGGGCTTCTTCTACAAGCCGCGCATGGACCGCGAGCTGCTCCAGAACTACGCCGACGGGATCATCGCCACCACCGGCTGCCCCTCCGGCGAGATCCAGACGCGGCTGCACCTGGGCCAGTATCAGGAGGCGAAGAAGGCCGCCGGAGAGTTCCAGGACATCTTCGGCAAGGAGAGCTTCTTCTGCGAACTGATGGACCACGGTCTGGACATCGAGCGCCGGGTCAAGAGCGACCTGCTGAAGCTGGCCAAGGAGCTCAACCTGCCGCTGGTCGCCACCAACGACCTGCACTACACGCATAAGCACGACCACAATGCCCACGGCGCGCTGCTGTGCGTGCAGTCCAACTCCACCCTCGACGACCCGAACCGCTTCAAGTTCGACGCCGAGGAGTTCTATCTGAAGTCCCCGGCGGAGATGCGCGAGCTCTTCCGCGACTTCCCGGAGGCCTGCGACAACACACTGGCGATCGCCGAGCGCTGCCACGTGGAGTTCGACGAGTCGGCCTCCTACATGCCGAACTTCCCGGTGCCCGAGGGCGAGACCGAGGAGTCCTGGTTCATCAAGGAGGTCGAGCGCGGGCTGGCCTACCGCTTCCCGGGCGGCGTGCCCGACGACGTGCGCGACCAGGCGAAGTACGAGATCGGCATCATCACCCAGATGGGCTTCCCGGGCTACTTCCTGGTCGTCGCCGACTTCATCACCTGGGCCAAGGAGAACGGCATCCGCGTCGGCCCCGGTCGCGGCTCCGGCGCCGGCTCGATGGTCGCCTTCGCCATGCGCATCACCGACCTCAACCCGCTGCAGCACGGGCTGTTCTTCGAGCGCTTCCTCAACCCCGACCGCGTCTCGATGCCCGACTTCGACGTCGACTTCGACGACCGGCGGCGCGCCGAGGTCATCCAGTACGTCGTCAACAAGTACGGCGACGAGCGGGTGGCGATGATCGTCACCTACGGCACGATCAAGTCCAAACAGGCGCTGAAGGACTCCGCCCGGGTGATGGGCGAGCCCTTCTCCACCGGCGAGCGGCTCACCAAGGCCATGCCGCCGGACGCGCAGGGCAAGCCGACGCCGCTGGCCGAGATCTTCGACGAACAGTCGTCGCGCTACGCCGAGGCGGTCGACATGCGCGAGACGCTGGAGGCCGATCCGCGGCTGAAGGAGATCTTCGACCTCGCCACCGGCATCGAGGGGCTGAAGCGTCAATGGGGCGTGCACGCCGCCGGCGTCATCATGTCCTCGGATCCGCTGCTGGACATCATCCCGCTGATGAAGCGCGAGCAGGACGGCGCGATCATCACGCAGTTCGACTATCCGACCTGCGAGACCCTGGGCCTGATCAAGATGGACTTCCTGGGGCTGCGGAACCTGACGATCATCTCCGACGCGCTGGAGAACGTCCGGCAGAACCAGGGCGTCGAGCTGGACCTGGAGACGCTGCATCTGGAGGACCAGCCCTCCTACGACCTGCTGGCCAAGGGGGACACGCTCGGCGTCTTCCAGCTCGACGGCGGGCCGATGCGCCAGCTGCTGCGCCAGATGCGCCCGGACAACTTCGAGGACATCTCCGCGACCATCGCGCTGTACCGCCCCGGTCCGATGGGCGCGAACTCGCACATCAACTACGCGCTGCGGAAGAACGGCCAGCAGGAGGTCACTCCGATCCACGCGGAGCTCGAGGAGCCTCTGAAGGACATCCTCGACACCACCTACGGGCTGATCGTCTACCAGGAGCAGGTCATGGCGATCGCCCAGCGGGTGGCCGGCTACACGCTGGGCCAGGCGGACATCCTGCGCCGCGCGATGGGCAAGAAGAAGAAGGAGGAGCTGGACAAGCAGTACGTCGGCTTCCACCAGGGCATGCTCGACAACGGCTTCTCCGAGGAGGCCATCCAGGCGCTCTGGGACATCCTGCTGCCCTTCTCCGAGTACGCCTTCAACAAGGCCCACTCGGCCGCCTACGGGCTGGTCGCGTACTGGACCGCCTACTTGAAGGCGAACTACCCGGCCGAGTACATGGCCGCCCTGCTGACGTCGGTGGGGGAGAACCGCGACAAGCTCGCGCTCTACCTCAACGAGTGCCGCCACATGGCCATCACCGTCACCCCGCCGAGCGTCAACGAGTCCACGCAGAACTTCACCCCGGTCGGCGACGACATGATCCGCTTCGGCATGGGTGCTGTGCGCAACGTCGGCTCCAACGTCGTCGCCGGGCTGGTCGAGGCGCGGCAGGAGAAGGGGGCCTTCGAGTCCTTCTCCGACTTCCTGAAGAAGGTGCCGCCGCATGTGTGCGGCAAGCGCGCCGTGGAGTCGATGATCAAGGCCGGCTCCTTCGACGACCTCGGCTACACCCGCCGGGCGCTGGTCTCGGTCCACGAGCAGGCCGTCGAGCAGGCGGTGAAGCAGAAGAAGGACGCCCTGCAGTACGAGACCGACATCTTCGGGGCGATGTCCGGCGGCGAGGACGGTCTGGACGACTTCGACGCCGTGGCCGTGCCCGATGTGCCCGAGTGGGACAAGAAGGACCGGCTGGCCTTCGAGCGCGACATGCTCGGCCTCTACGTCTCCGACCACCCGCTGCAGGGGCTGGAGCGGGTGCTGGCCCAGCACGCCGACCGCTCGATCACCTCGCTGCTCGGCGAGGACGGCCCGCCCGACGGGGCGACGGTGACGATCGCCGGGATGATCACCTCGCTGCAGCGCCGCATCGCGAAGTCCTCGGGCAACCCCTATGCGCGGGTGGAGGTCGAGGACGTCGGCGGCACCGTCGAGGTGATGTTCTTCGGCAAGGCCTACCAGCCGGTGTCGATGGTCCTCGCCGAGGATCTGGTGGTGGCCATCAAGGGCCGCATCCAGCGGCGCGACGACGGCTCGGTGTCGATGTCGGCCCAGGAGATGATCGTCCCCGAGCTCGACGACGAGACGAGCACCGGGCCGGTGGTGCTCTCGGTGCCCAGCCAGCGGGCCAGCGAGAAGGTCGTCACCCAGCTCGGCGAGATCCTGCGCCGGCACCGCGGCTCCAACGACGTCCACGTGCGGCTGCTCTCCGGGGCGACCATCGAGGTGATGCGGCTGGGGCCCGACTACCAGGTCACGCCGTCGCCGTCGCTCTACGGGGATCTGAAAGTGCTGCTGGGGCCGAGCTGCCTCGAGTCCTGATCTGCCTGTCGGCCCGCCGCCCCCACAACATCTTGTGTATGCGGACTTGATGGCCACCACATCTAGTGCGTAGACTCATGCCGTCCGGTGATGTGCGCCGGATCAGCGTCCGACGGGCCGCGAGCGGACCGCAGGAGAGGAGAGCGCCGCGATGTACTGTCCGTACTGTCGCCACGACGCGTCCCGCGTGGTCGATTCGCGCATGCTCGACGACGGCTCCGGCATCCGGCGCCGGCGGCAGTGCCCGCAGTGCTCGAAGCGCTTCACCACGATGGAGACCACGTCGTTGAACGTGATCAAGCGCTCCGGAGCCGCCGAGCCCTTCGACCGCTCCAAAGTCATCAACGGCGTGCGCAAGGCCTGCCAGGGACGGCCGGTCTCCAGCGACGACCTCGCCGTGCTGGCCCAGGAGGTCGAGGAGGCGGTGCGCGCATCGGGCAACGCCGAAGTCGACGCGAACGACGTCGGCCTGGCCATCCTGCGTCCGCTGCGCACTCTCGACGTGGTCGCCTATATGCGCTTCGCCTCCGTCTACCGGGGCTTCGGCGGCCTCGACGACTTCCAGGAGGCCATCGACGAGCTGCGCCGCGAGGAGGAGATGCCCGGCGGGACCGCCGACGGCGTCACCGTGGTGCAGCCGCGCTTCGGGTTCCGCTAAACTCGGCCTCGTGGTCGCCCGCGCGGCGGCCGCATCGCAGACTCCGGCGGTGCTCTCGACAGGGGAAGGTCGGGAGCACCGCCGGTCTTCGTCCGCGCCCCCTGCGGCTCAGTGCTCCAGCAGTCCGCGCAGACCCGCGATCGCCGCGTCCGGGTCCTCGGCCGCGTAGACCGCCGAGCCGGCCACGAAGGTGTCCGCGCCCGCGTCGGCGGCACGCAGGATCGTCTCGGCATTCACCCCGCCGTCGATCTGCACCGCGATCTCCCCGCCCAGGTCGTCGACCGCCTTCCGCGCCCGGCGGATCTTCGGCAGCACCAGGTCCAGGAAGGACTGCCCGCCGAATCCGGGCTCGACGGTCATCAGCAGCAGCATGTCCAGCTCGCCGAGCATGTCCAGGTAGGACTCGATCCCGGTGGCCGGCTTCAACGCCATCGCCGCGCTGCTGTGCCGGGCGCGCAGCTCGCGGGCCAGCCGGATCGGCGCCTGCGCGGCCTCGGCGTGGAAGGTCACCGACTCGCAGCCCAGCTCGGCGTAGCGCGGCGCCCAGACGTCGGCATCTTCGATCATCAGGTGGATGTCCAGCGGCAGATCCGTCGCCGCGCGCAGCGACTCGACCACCGGCAGGCCCAGCGTGAGGTTGGGCACGAAGTGGTTGTCCATGACGTCGACGTGCACGGCGTCGGCGGTGCTGATCCGGGAGAGCTCCCGCTCTAGGTTCGCGAAGTCCGCGCTGAGGATGCTCGGGTGGATGCAGGGCGTGCGGGGCGAGGGGGTCACGGGTCGATCCTCCTGGTCGATCGGGTCGGTGGGCTGCGTCGCGCGCCGCGCTCAGGCCGGCCGGTGCAGCAGGGCGAAGAACATCGCGTCGGTGCCGGTGACGTGCGGCCAGAGCTGGACCATGCGGGACCGGTCGGCGACGGCGGCGCCGGTCTCCGATCCGTCCGGCGTCGTCGACGGCGCCGGCGACGCGGCGGCCAGCCGGGCGCCCTCGGGCAGCGCGACCATCGCCATCGGGTCATGCGCGTCGAGCAGCTGCAGCTCCGGATGGCGGCGCAGCACGTCGTCGACCTGCACCACCGTCTCGGCGGCGTGCGGCGAGCAGGTCACATACGCCAGCAGCCCGCCCGGGGCGAGGACGTCGACGGCGGCGTCGAGCAGCTCGGACTGCAGCACCGTCAGCTCGGCGAGGTCGGAGGGGCTGCGGCGCCAGCGCGCCTCGGGGCGCCGACGCAGCGCGCCGAGTCCGGTGCACGGGGCGTCGAGCAGGATCCGGTCGAATGCTCCGAGGTCGTCGTCGCCGACGGTGCGCCCGTCGCCGGTGCGCAGGTCCCAGGCCTCGGAGTCCACAGCGTCGAGGGCCTGACGGACCAGCTCGGCACGGTGGTCGGCGGGCTCGTTGGCGAGCAGCCAGGCCTCCTGCTGCGCGGCCAGGGCGGCGAGCAGGGCGGCCTTGCCGCCCGGCCCGGCGCAGAGGTCCAGCCAGCGCTCCCCGGCGACGTCGGGGTCGACGGTCTCCGGGGTGAAGGCCGCCGTCAGCGCGCGGGCGATCCACTGCGAGCCGATGTCCTGGACGCGGACGACGCCCTCGCGCACGCCGGGCAGCCGGCCCACGTCCCCGCCGCGGAAGACGACGGCGTCTTCGAGCAGCGGGCTCTCCTCGCCGCCGACCTCCAGGGCCGCCGGTAGGTGGCGCTCGCCCAGCTCGGGCAGGCCGACCAGGTGGACCTCGGGGGCGGCGTTGTCGGCGGCCAGCAGCTCCTCCAGCTCGCCGGGCCCGCCGCGGCCGTGCAGGCGCAGCCCCTGGCGCAGCGCCCGCACCACCCAGGAGGGATGGGCATGCTCCAGGGCCAGCGCCTCGTCGTCGCCGGCGGAGGTGCCGCGGGCGGAGGCGACCTCGGCGATCCAGTCGGCGCGGGACTTCGCCCCGACGCGGCGCAGCACGGCGTTGACCAGCCCGGAGGGGCCGGCTCCGATCTCGCCGCGGACCAGTCCGACCGTCTCGCCGACGGCGGCGTGGTCGTCGACCCGCATGCCGAGCAGCTGGTGGGCGCCCAGGCGCAGCGCGTCGAGCACCGGCGCATCGAGGGAGTCCAGCGGACGGTCCACGCAGGCGGCCAGGATCGCATCATAGGTGCCCTGCCCGCGCAGCGCGCCGTAGGTCAGCTCGGTGGCGAAGCCGGCGTCGCGGCGACCGAGCTTCGCCCGCCGGATCTCGGCGGGCAGCACCAGGTTGGCGTAGGCGTCGTCGGCCGAGACCGCTCGCAGCACCCGGAAGGCGGTGCGCCGGGCGGGATCGGCCGCACGAGTGCGCTCCGACGGCGCGCTGCGGCTGCGGCGGCGCGGCGTCGAGCTGGACGCGCGGGAGCGCTGGCGGCCGCCGGCGTCGCGCGGAGTCGAGTCCGCCGAGCTGCTCCGCCGGTCCTGGCGGTCCTGGCGTGCTCGACGCTCGGGACGGCCCGAGGAGCCGTCTCCCGGGCCTCGGTGCTGCTGCGGGGTCATCGCTGCTCCTCCCGGGAGGTCTGCGGCCGGCCGTCGGCCGGAGGGGGATCGTCGGGGCCCGACGGGAGTCCGCCCCGCTCGTGCGAGGCTCCGGCACCCGGTCCGGCGTCGTCCGCCCGGGGCGCCGCGCCCAGGACGGGAATCTCGCGCAGGCCGCGGTGCCAGGACGCCGGATCCATCATCTGCTTGCCCGCCGGCTGGACGCCGCGCAGCACGACGAGTCGTCCGTCGCCGGCGCGCAGCGTCAGGACCGACCCCGCGCCGGGTCGGTCCTCGGGCGCCGGCAGGACAGTGCCGACAGGAGCGTCGTCGATGTCGTCAGGAGCCTCGGCCTCATAGGGGCGGGCCGTGCCGAGCTTGAGCCGCGCCTCGCCCAGCAGCGTCCAGGGGCCCGGCTCGGGAGTGGTCGCGTTGATCCGGCGGACCAGCTCGGCGGCCGGGCGCCGGGGATCGATGAAGGCGTCCTCGCGGGTGAGCTTCGGGGCATGGGTCGCCTCGCCGGCCTGCGGCTCGGGGACCGAGCGGCCGGCCAGCAGGTCGGGGAGCAGGGCGATGAGCAGACGGGTGCCGACGGCGGTGAGCTCGTCGAGCAGCTCCCCGGCGGAGATCTCCTCGCTGATCGGCAGCGGGCAGACGCCGTGGATCGGGCCGGTGTCCATGCCCGTCGCGATCTGGAAGACCGTCGCGGCGGTCTCGACGTCGCCGTCCAGCACGGCGTGCTGGACGGGGGAGGCCCCGCGATGGGCCGGCAGTCGCGAGTAGTGCAGGTTCACCCAGCCGCGCTCCGGGGCGTCGAGGGCGTGCTGGGGCAGCAGCGCGCCGTAGGCGACGGCGATCCCGAGCCGGGCGCCGGTGTCGCGGATCGCGGCGGTGACCTCCTCGTCCACGCGGGAGGCGCGGATCACTGGGATCCCGGCCTCCTCGGCGAGGCGCGCCACCGGCGAGGGCGTCATCCGTCGCCGGCGCCCCACCGGGGCGTCCGGCCGGGTCAGCACGGCGACGACGTCGACGCCGGCGGCGAGCAGGCCCGACAGGCAGTCCGCGGCGATCTGCGGGGTGCCGGCGAAGAGGACGCCGCCGGCGGCCGCCGCGGCGGAGTCGGTGCGGCGTCCCGCCGCGGCGAGCGACGTCTCGGTGTAGTGCTGCACGAAGGTCCTTCCCAGGAGATCGGTGCTGTGCTGGTCGGGCGGGACGCTGGGACGGTGCTGACCCTCGGGCCCCGCCCGGCGCCCTGCCGCGGACCCGCGGACGTCAGCGGCCTGCGGCGAAGAAGCTCCCTCCCGCGCTCGGGGCGCGGCGCGCGTCGGGGGAGGAGCCGGCGTCCTGCGGGGTTCGCCGCAGCGTGCGCAGCGCGGCGCGCTTCTCCTCGCCGACCAGTCGATCCACGAAGAGCCGGCCGTCGAGATGGTCGACCTCGTGCTGGAAGCAGACGGCGAGCAGTCCCGAGGCCTCGACGTCGACGCGCCCGCCGTCGGGGGCCAGCCCGGTCAGCCGGGCGCGCTGCGGGCGTCCCACCGGCCCGTGGACGTCGGCGACGGACAGGCAGCCCTCGCGGAGGAGGTTCGTCCCCTCGGCCGGGCCGGCCGCGGCGTCCTGCGGGGTGAACTCCGGCTCGCCGTCGGTCTCCACCGCCGGGTCGACGACGGCGCCGCGCGATCCGGCGACGTCATAGGTGAAGATCCGCAGTCCCACGCCGACCTGCGGGGCGGCGAGGCCGATCCCGCCGACGGCGTCCATCGTGGTGAGCATGTCCTCGATCAGCCGGCGCGCCGAGTCATCGACGACGCCGACCTCGCGGGCCGGCGTGCGGAGCACCGGGTCGCCGATCATGCGGAGGGGGAGAACAGCCATAGTGTCGATCCTACTGTGCGAGGGCGTGCGGAGGTCATGCGTGGTGCATGGGGGAGGGGAGCGGGGCGGGCGGCGGAGGCGCTACGCCGTCGACGCCGCCGACTCTGCCGCAGTCTCCGGTGCAGTATCCGGTGCAGCCTTCGGCGCAGTCTCGGGCACGACCTCCGGCACAGGCGCCGGCGGCGGCCCGATCGGCTGCAGCGCGGGGCCGGCCTCGCTGGCGCGGCGCATATGCTCCCAGACCTGGCGCAGCGCCCAGAACTTGTGCCAGTGGGACTTCAGCACCTCAGGGTTGGCCTGGACGGGGACCACCTCGCGGGCGGAGAGGGCCACGCCGAGCAGCACCGGCGAACCGTCGCCGTGCGGCCACGGCGTCCAGCCGCCGTCGTCGGCGTCGACGAGCATCTCCTCGGCCTGCATGCCGGCGACCAGCTGCATCACCACGGACTCGCTGAGCGGCTTGGCGCGGCCCTTCCGCGTCAGGCCCTTGGTCTTGAAGTCGATGATGCAGGTCCGGCCGCCGATCTCGGCGACGAGGTCCAGCGTCCCGGCATAGCCCAGCGTGTGGTTCCAGACGGTGACCTCCGCGGCCAGCGGCTTCACCGCGAAGGTCCGCCACCAGTGGTCGAACTGGTCGGCGAAGGCCAGTTCGTCGTGGGCGCGCAGCACCTCGCGGGCGGCCTCGGCCTCGTGCTCGGCGTCCAGCGCCCGCCGGGCGACCTGCTCGGCGTAGTGGTGGACGCGGTCGCCCCGTGCGGCGGCGTCGTCGCGGAAGCGCGCCGCGGCCGAGGAGGCCCGGCGCGCCAGCGAGCGCAGCTTCGTCGTCGAGCCCACGGCCTCGGGGAGCCGGTCGTCGGCGATGAGCTCGGTGGCGGCCATATGACCCGCCCAGCCGGTGAGGTCCTTGTGCTCCTGGCCGATCACCGTGGTGATCGAGGGGACCTCCGGGGTCGAGGTCGTCGAACGCGAGTACATCCGGCCGAAGTCGGTGGCGTGGGCGAGGCTGGGCTGTGTCATGTCGCCGACCAGTCTGCCACGCTCGTCCGGGCGAAGGCGGCCTCGCCCGCCGTGGCGGGGATGGAGGGAGGTCGCACCGGTATGTGACGGGGGTCACGCACTCTCGATTGGACGCGACGGGCGGGGCTCCACTAGAGTTTCATGTCGTCGGAACGCAGAGGTGACGACGGGCCGCCCCGCTCCGGGACGGAGGCCGTGAGAGTGTGAGACACTGTCAGGGTCGCCTGACGAGGGGTTCCCGCGGAACCGACGCAGATGACAGGCGGATGTAGCTCAGCTGGCTAGAGCATCACCTTGCCATGGTGAGGGTCGCGAGTTCGAATCTCGTCATCCGCTCGACGAGCTGCATGCCATGCGGCGGAATCGGTCTTCCGAGGCCGTCGCATGCTGCGGTTCGCTCTTCGCCGCCCGGATTCGTCCGGCGTCGGAGGGGCACTGCAGACGGCGTGCGGGCTCCGGCCCGGCCGCTGGACGTCGAGCAGGCCTCGCAGGATCCTCCGGGATGCGAGCGAGGAGCTGATCGGGTACGGTGGGGTGGCCGAGTGGCGAGGCAGCGGCCTGCAAAGCCGTCAACGCGGGTTCGATTCCCGTCCCCACCTCGCACGACGGTCGAGCTGTCCGCAGCCGGCCGACAACTGAACAGGCGCGATTGGCGCAGCGGTAGCGCGCTTCCTTGACACGGAAGAGGTCACTGGTTCGAACCCAGTATCGCGCACTGGATGGTCTATACTGATCATCCATGCGGATGTAGCTCAGCTGGCTAGAGCATCACCTTGCCATGGTGAGGGTCGCGAGTTCGAATCTCGTCATCCGCTCTGGAGTATCACCGAAAGGCCCGGAATCCGAGAGGATTCCGGGCCTTTCTCATGCCTGTGGCAGACTGGACCTCGACACACCACGTGCTCCGGGATCGGTGGAAGTCCGAACCGGCGGTCACAGCCCGCGACCCGCGGTCGTCCCCGACGTCCACGGTTGAACCGGTGGAATTCCGGTGCCGACAGTCACAGTCTGGAGGGGAGAAGCACGCTGGGGGTCGGACGCGTCCCGGGTCTCTCCGCGGACCGGCGCCGCCCTCCGTCGCGCAGGCGCCGTCACCCCGGAGCTCCTGGCATCCACGAGATCCGCCGGACCGGGGGAGGACACGACGCCCATGCATGTTCCGCGCTTCCCGGGCCCTCCGCGCCCGACGACGTCGTCGCCGGGCCGCGCGCGGAGAGGGCGGCGATGACGGCGATGACTGAGCACGAGAAGCACATGGCCGCCGCGCTGCAGGCCGCCGAGCGTGGCGTGCGCGGGGTGAACCCACTGGTCGGGGCCGTGCTCGTCGACGACTCCGGCGCAGTGGTCGCCGTCGGCCACCACCGCGGCGCCGGGCACCGGCACGCCGAGCGCGACGCGCTCTCCCGGGCCGCCGCGGAGCGGCCCGACGTCGATCTGCGCACCACGACGCTCTACTGCACCCTCGAGCCCTGCCGGCACCACGGCCGCCAGCCGCCGTGCGTGGAGGCGATCCTGGCCGCCGGCATCCCGCGAGTCGTCCACGGCGCCGCCGATCCGACCGCCGACGCCGGCGGAGGAGCGGACGAGCTCGCCGCGGCCGGCGTGGAGGTCGTCTCCGGAGTGCTCGCCGCGGCATGCCGTCGGCTGAACCACCGGTGGACGCTCGCCCAGCAGCAGGGGCGCCCCTTCGTCACCGTGCACCTGGCGCAGAGTCTGGACGGGCGCATCGCCGCCGCCGACGGCACCAGCCAGTGGATCACCTCAGCCGCCTCGCGGAGCCACACCCACCGGATCCGCGCGCGCATCGACGCGATCCTCGTCGGCAGCAGCACCGTCGCCGTAGACGACCCCCGACTCACCGCCCGCGACGCCTCCGGCGAGCCGCTGGCGGCGCAGCCGCTGCGGGTGGTCATGGGGCGCCGCCCGGTGCCGGAGGACGCGCGGCTGCGCGGCGGACGGCCCGAGGGGGAGGGGTGGCTGCAGGTGCCCACCCACGATCCGCTCGAGGCGCTGCGCCGCCTGGCCGCCGTCCAGCATGAGGGCCGTCCCGTGCGCCATGTGCTCGTCGAGGGCGGATCCCGGGTGCTCTCGGCCTTCTTCGCCGCCGATCTGGTCGACGAGATCTTCGCCTACCACGCGCCGGTGCTGCTCGGGCAGGGCCCCAGCAGCGTCGGAGCCATCGGCGTCTCGACGCTGTCCGAGGCGCCGCGCTTCCGACCCGACTCCGCCGAGGACGGGCCGGTGACGCTGATGGAGGACGACGTCTGCGTCCACCTCACCCCCGAACCCCCGTCGTCATCCACCCTTGCGAACAGGAGCAGCTGAGAGATGTTCACCGGAATCATCACCGGACTCGGCACCGTCGTGGAACGCCGCCCCGATCCCGCCCGCGGGGTCGAGCGGCTCACCGTCGCCGCCCCGGGCCATGTCGACGACCTGCCGCTGGGCGGCTCGATCGCCGTCGACGGCGTGTGCGTCAGCGCCACCTCGATCGACGGCGAGCACCTCGCCGTCGACCTGATCCAGGAGACGCTGCGGCGCACCACGCTGGGACGCCGAGCCGTCGGGGATCGGGTGAACCTGGAGCGCTGCGTGCCCTCCGGGGCCCGGCTGGACGGCCACGTGGTCCAGGGCCATGTGGACGGGCTCGGCGAGCTGCTCGCCCGCGACGTCCACGACGGACGGCACCGCGTCGCCGTGCCCGCGGAGCTCGCCCCCTATCTGGCGGAGAAGGGCTCGATCGCCGTCGACGGCGTCTCGCTGACCGTCACCGCGGTCTCGGACCCCGAAGAGGCGCCGGCCTGGTTCGAGGTCGGGCTGATCCCGACCACGCTGGCCGAGACCACGCTGGGTCGCCGCGAGATCGGCGACGCGCTGAACCTCGAAGTCGATGTGCTGGCCAAATACGCCCGCCGCATGCTGCGCTTCTCCGGCGATCTCGCCGCCGCCGAGCTCGCCGCGGAGGACCCTGCCGCGGCGGTGCCCGCCGTCGCGGCGCCGACGACGCCGGAGCCGGTGCTGGACCCGGTGGAGGTCGCGCTGAACCAGCTCGCCCAGGGGCGGCCGGTCGTCGTCGTCGACGACGCCGACCGCGAGAACGAGGGAGACCTGATCCTGCCGGCGGCCCTCGCCGACGAGGAGCTGATGGCCTTCACCGTCCGGCACAGCTCCGGGGTGGTCTGCGCGCCGATGAGCGCCGAGCGCGCCGCCCACCTGGACCTGCCGGCGATGGTGGCCGAGAACGAGGACCCCAAGGGCACCGCCTACACCGTCAGCGTCGACGCCGCCGCGGGGGTGACCACCGGGATCAGCGCCGCCGACCGGGCGCGGACGCTGCAGGTGCTGGCCGACAGCGGCGCCGACGCCGCCGCCCTGACCCGCCCCGGCCACGTCTTCCCGCTCGTCGCCCACGCCGACGGCGTGCTCGGCCGGTCCGGGCACACCGAGGCCGCCGTCGACCTCTGCCGGCTGGCCGGGACCTCGCAGGTCGGGGCGATCGCCGAGCTCGTCCACGACGACGGCCGCATGATGCGCGTGCCGGCGCTGCGCGAGTTCGCCGACGCCCACGGGCTGGCGCTGATCTCGATCGCCGACCTGGTCGACTACCGCGGCGGCGCCGTGGATCCGACGGCCGTGCGCGACGCCGCCCGGGCGTCCTGGGACAGCCCCTCCGAGCAGGCCCGCGCCCTGGTCACCCCGGGGCCGGTGGTCACCCTGCCCACCGACCACGGGATCTTCGCCGCCCAGGTCTGGGCCGAGCACGACACCGGCCACGAGCACCTGCTCATCTCCGCCCGTTCGCAGGCGCCGGCCGAGGGCGGGGACGGAGTCGACGCCGCCGGCGCGGCCCCGCTGATCCGGCTGCACTCCGAGTGCATCACCGGCGACGTGCTGGGCTCGCACCGCTGCGACTGCGGCACGCAGCTGGCCTCGGCGCTGGAGTCCATCCAGCGCGACGGCGGGCACCTGCTCTACCTGCGCGGCCACGAGGGGCGCGGGATCGGGCTGGCCAACAAGCTGCGCGCCTATCAGCTCCAGGAGGAGGGCGCCGACACCGTCGAGGCCAACGAGATGCTCGGGCTGGCCGCCGAGCTGCGCGACTACACCGGCGCGGCGGCCATCCTGCACAGCTGCGGGCTGACGCGGGTGCGGCTGCTGACGAACAACCCGGAGAAGGTCGCCGCGCTGCAGGAGGCCGGCCTCGACGTCGAGCAGGTGCCCTCCGAGGGCGAGGTCCACGACGAGAACCGCCGCTACCTGCGCACCAAGCGCGACCGCATGCATCACCTCATGGACCACCTCGGCGACCGCCTGGGGCTCGGCGAGACGCCGACGGAGGTCCCCGACGCCGACGGCCGCGGCGAGCCGGCCGAACAGACCCGACCGCTGAACGAGCAAGGAGAACGATGAGCAGCACCGGAACCCCCGTGATCGACGCCGACGAGCTGCAGCAGCTGCGCGCCCGGGCCGGACGCGGCCTGCGCGTGGCCGTGGTGGCCTCCCGCTGGCACACCCGCGTGATGGACGGCCTGATCGGCGGCGCGCACCGCTTCCTGGAGCAGATCGGCGTCGACGACGTCACGCTGCTCCGCGCCCCGGGCAGCTTCGAGCTGCCGCTGCTGGCCGCCCGCGCCGCCGAGACGCACGACGCCGTCGTCGCCCTGGGCGTGGTCGTCCGCGGCGGAACCCCGCACTTCGACTACGTCTGCCGGGCGGCCACCGACGGGCTCACCGAGGCCTCGCTGCGCACGGCGACGCCGATGGGCTTCGGCGTGCTCACCGTCGACGACGACCAGCAGGCCCTCGACCGCGCCGGGCTGGAGGGCTCCACCGAGGACAAGGGCTTCGAGGCCGCGCATGCCGCCGTGGCGACCCGAGCGGTGCTCGACGCCCTCGACTGAGTCCCGCCCGCGACGGCGTCGTGGCGTCTGTGACGTCGTCGCGGGGCGGCGAATCGCCGCGACCGGCGCCGACGGCATACCCTGGGACGGTGAAGACCTTCGACCAGCTGTATGCCGAACTCGCCGAGAAGGCCGCCTCCCGACCCGAGGGATCCGGCACCGTCGCCGCCCTCGACGCCGGCGTCCATAGCATCGGCAAGAAGATCGTCGAGGAGGCCGCCGAAGTCTGGATGGCCGCCGAGCACGAGTCCGACGAGGCCGCCGCCGAGGAGATGTCCCAGCTGCTGTATCACCTGCAGGTGATGATGCTCGCCCGCGGGATCAGCCCCGAGGACGTCTACCGCCATCTCTGAGCCGGCGCCTCTCGCCGCTGCCCCCCCCGAACCGCTCCTGATCCGCATACTGACCCGAGGGACCACCTGATCCATGCTGCGTGTTGCCGTACCGAACAAGGGCGCGCTCTCCGAGGCCGCCATGGCCATGCTCTCCGAAGCCGGATACGTCCAGCGCCGTGACAAGCGCGACCTCGTGATGGTCGACGAGGAGAACGGCGTCGAATTCTTCTACCTCCGTCCGCGCGACATCGCCGTCTACGTCGGCTCCGGGACCCTGGACATCGGGATCACCGGCCGCGACCTCTTCCAGGACGCGCGCGTCGACCACGGCGCCGAGGAGATCCTGGGGCTGGGCTTCGGCCAGTCCACCTTCCGCCTGGCGGCCCCGCAGGGCAGCTTCAGCTCCGCCGAGGAGCTCGCCGGCAAGCGGGTGGCCACCAGCTATGACGGGCTGCTCGACCACTGGTTCACCTCCCAGGGCATCGAGGACGTCGAAGTCGTCCACCTCGACGGCGCCGTGGAGACCGCGGTCCGGCTCGACGTCGCCGACGCCATCGCCGACGTCGTCGAGACCGGCAACACGCTCAAGGCCGCCGGCATGGAGATGTTCGGCGAGCCGATCATGCGCTCGGAGGCCATCCTGATCTCCCGCCACGGCGAGCGTCCCGTCGGCATCGACCGGCTCATCCGGCGGATCCAGGGCGTGCTGGTGGCCCGGCGCTACGTGATGATGGACTATGACATCCGCCGCGAGCTGCTCGACCAGGCCGCGGCGATCACTCCGGGGCTGGAGTCGCCGACGGTCTCCCCGCTGGCCGACGAGGACTGGGTGGCCGTGCGCTCGATGGTGCCCAGCGGACGCACGAACCAGCTGATGGACGAGCTATACGAGCTCGGGGCCCGGGCGATCCTGGTCTCCTCCATCCACGCCTGCCGCGTCTGAGCTGGGCCGTCGCCCAGCACCCCGCCCCGTCCCCGGTCTGATCGAGCACAGGAGGAGCACAGCATGTCATTGGCGGTCCGGATCATCCCCTGCCTCGACGTGGACGCCGGGCGGGTGGTGAAGGGGGTGAACTTCGCCGAGCTGCGCGACGCCGGCGACCCGGTGGAGCTGGCCCGGCGCTATGACGCCGCCGGCGCCGACGAGCTGACATTCCTGGACGTCACCGCATCCTCCTCGGACCGCAGCACGACCTACGACGTGGTCACCCGCACCGCCGAGGAGGTCTTCATCCCGCTGACCGTCGGCGGGGGCGTGCGCAGCGCCGAGGACGTCGCCCGGCTGCTGCGCTGCGGAGCGGACAAGGCCTCGATCAACACGGCGGCGGTGGACCGTCCGGAGGTCATCGACGAGATCGCCGCCCGCTTCGGCTCCCAGGTGCTGGTGCTCTCGCTGGACGCCCGGCGCACGGAGGACCCGGCGATCGCCTCCGGCTTCGAGGTCACCACCCACGGCGGCCGGCGCGGCACCGGCCTCGACGCCGTCGCCTGGTGCCGCGAGGCCGCCGGGCGCGGCGTCGGCGAGATCCTGCTGAACTCCATCGACGCCGACGGCACCCGCGACGGGTTCGACGTCGAGATGATCCGCACCGTCCGGTCGGCCACCCGGGTGCCGCTGATCGCCTCCGGCGGCGCCGGGAAGCCCGAGGACTTCCCGGAGGCCGTCGAGGCCGGCGCCGACGCGGTGCTGGCCGCCTCACTGTTCCACTTCGGCCCCGACGACATGCTCGCCCGGGTCAAGGAGGCCGTGGCCGCCGCCGGCCATCCGGTGCGCTGACCCGCCGCCGACGGCGGATCCCGCCCGCCTCCGTCCCGTCCATCCGCCCAGGAGATCCCGATGAGCTCGACCCCGCTGCCCGCCGCCGTCCGCGACCGCGTCCGCTTCGACGCCGACGGACTGGTGCCGGCGATCACCCAGGACGCCGCCACCGGAGAGGTGCTGATGATGGCCTGGATGAACGACGCCGCGCTGGCGACGACGCTGGCCACCCGCCGGGGCACGTACTGGTCCCGCTCGCGGGGCGAGCTCTGGCGCAAGGGGGCGAGCTCGGGGCACACCCAGCAGGTCGTGTCCGTCGCGCTGGACTGCGACGGCGACACGGTGCTGCTGCGCGTCGAGCAGACCGGCCCGGCCTGCCACACCGGCACGACCAGCTGCTTCACCGACCGCGCCGTGGACCTCGACGCGCTCGAGACCGCCGAGGCGGCTCGCCCGGGAGAGGAGGGCCGCACCGATGGCGACTCCTGAGCTGGGCGTCGTCTCGCCGACGCCGGAGGAATTCGCCGAGCTGGCCGCCCGGCACCGGGTGATCCCGGTGACCATGCGGCTGCTCGCCGACGGACACACGCCGCTGAGCATCTACCGCACGCTGGCCGACGGGCGGCCGGGGACCTTCCTCATGGAGTCCGCCGCCCCCGGGGCGGCCTGGTCGCGGCATTCGTTCATCGGCGTCTCCTCGCGCGCGACGCTCTCCGAGCGCGACGGCGCCGCGCACTGGATCGGCGAGCCGCCTGCGGGCACCCCGCGCGAGGGCACCACCGCCGAGGTGCTGCGCGCGACGCTGGAGTTCCTCGCCGGCGACGACGGCCGGGCTCGCACCGCGCAGCTGCCCCATCTGACCTCCGGGATGGTCGGCTACATCGGCTGGGACGTGGTCCGGCACTGGGAGCGGCTGCCGCATCCGCCCGCCGACGACCTGCAGGTCCCGGAGATGGCGATGCACCTGGTCAGTGATCTGGTCGTCCACGACAACCGCGACGGCACCGTCACGCTGGTGGCCAACGCGATCAACCAGGACGGCCGCGACACCGGAGTGCAGGCGGCCCACCAGGACGCCGTCGCCCGGCTGGACCGGATGCGCGCCGAGCTGTCCACACCGGCCGGCGACCCCGCGCTCTCCGGGGTGAGCAGCGCCGAGGCCGGCTGGTCCGCGCAGGTCGAGCGCGACCTCGACGAGCGGGTGCGCCACGCCTGGGACGAGCGCGAGTACCTGGACACGCTGACGAAGGCCAAGCAGGCCATCGTCGACGGCGAGGTCTTCCAGATCGTGGTCTCGCGCCGCTTCGACGTCGACACCGCCGTCGACCCGCTGGCCGTCTACCGCATGCTGCGGCTGCTCAACCCGAGCCCGTACATGTACCTGCTGCACCACGAGACCCCCGACGGCGAGCCGTATCAGGTCGTCGGCGCCTCGCCGGAGGCTCTGGTCACCCTCGAGGAGGGCACAGTGGTCACCCATCCGATCGCCGGCACCCGACCGCGCGGCGAGACCCCGCGGGCCGACCAGGAGCTGGCCGCGGACCTGCTGGCCGACGAGAAGGAGCGCGCCGAGCACCTGATGCTGGTGGACCTCTCGCGCAACGACCTCGCCAAAGTCTGCGAGCCGGGCTCGGTCGAGGTCACCCAGTTCATGGGGGTGGAGCACTTCAGCCATGTGATGCACCTGACCTCGCATGTGCAGGGCCGGGTGGCCGAGGGCGTGGCCCCGCTGGACGTGCTGGCCGCGACCTTCCCGGCCGGCACGCTCTCCGGAGCCCCGAAGCCGCGGGCGCTGCAGCTGCTCGACGCCTGGGAGCCGACCCGGCGCGGGGTCTACGGCGGCGTCGTCGGCTACTTCGACTTCTCAGGCCGGATGGATGCGGCGATCGCCATCCGGTCCGCGCTGCTGAAGGACGGCGTCGCCCATGTCCAGGCCGGCGGCGGGATCGTCGCCGACTCCGACGACGACGCCGAGCGGCAGGAGACGGTGAACAAGGCCGCCGCCCCGCTGCGCGCGGTGCTGGCCGCCGACCGGCTGCACGACGTCGCCGGAGACGGGCAGGAGCCCCGATGAGCGGGACGACGAGCGCGAGGTCCGGCCGCCGTCCGGGCCGGCGCGCGGTGGCGCTGGGCGCGCTGCTCTCCGGAGCCCTGATCCTGGTCGCCACCTCCCAGCCATGGGTCACCGCGACGGGCCTGGGGCCGACCAGCGTGTCCTCCTCGGTCGACGTCGCCGGATCCGACGCCGCGCAGACGGTCACCGCCATGGGACTGGTCGCGCTCGCCGGCGGCGCGGCGGTGAGCATCGCCCGCCGCCTCGGTCGGCTGATCATCGCCGTTCTGCTGCTGGCGGCCGCGGCGGTCACCCTGGTCATGGTGGGATCCGTCGTCGCCGACCCCGCCGGGGCGGCGCAGACGCAGCTCGGCGACGTCACCGGCACCACGGAGGCCGCCGCCGAGTATGCGCTGCGGCCGGCCATCTGGCTGGCCGCCGCCGGTGCGGCGCTGCTGCTCGGTCCGGCGGCGCTGCTGCTGGGGTCCCGCGGCTGGCCGGAGACCCGCCGGTACGAGACCGCCGCGGAGTCCCCCTCGGCGGAGCCGGATGCCGCGGACCCGGCCGGGGCATCGGCCGAAGGGCCGACCGCGGGATCGGTCGCGGGCCTCGAGGACGCCGCGCCGTCCGGCGACGACGACGGCGAGGACGCGGAGCATGCGGAGGACGATCCCTTCGACCTGTGGGACGGACTGTCCCGGGGAGACGACCCGACGGATCGGCGCTGAGCGAGGGGGCACGCCCCCCCCCGGCGGCCGCCCGGTCCGGGCCGTGACGCCCGCGCCCGCGGGACCCTGCGGGCGTGGCAGAATGGACGACGGAGACTTCAACGGCAGTCCGCGGCGCCGGCGCGCCGCGCAGCAGAGAGGACAGCGATGACCACCACCACCGCGCAGCGGCCGGCCGAGGCCACCACTCCCCGCGCCGTCGAGCAGGCCGTCGAGCAGCCGGATGACTCCTTCATCCATGACGACCACATCGGCCACGGCTCCACTCCGGCGGCCTGGACGCTGAGCATCACGCTGATCATCGGCTCGGTGATCGGCGGCATCGGCTTCATCCTCGAGCTGTGGGTGCTGGCCTGGGTCGCCGCCGCCTTCGTGCCGCTGGCGATCGTCCTCGGCGTGCTGCTGAAGAGGGCCGGCCACGGCGTGGAGATCGACAGCTCCTCGGTGCTGCAGCGCGACCCCGCCCGCTCCGGACGCTGAGGTGACCATGCAGCAGTCTGCGAGCAGCTCCGGCGTCGCCGCCGACGGCACCTCCGGCACTGTGCTCGATCAGATCATCGCCGGGGTCCGCGAGGACCTCGCGACGCGTCGTGCCGCGGTGCCGCGGGAGGAGATCGCCGCTCGGGCCCGCCGGGTCCAGCAGGAGGCTCCGGCCCGCGACGCGCGGGCGGCGCTGGCGGGCGGCCGCGACGACGCCGCCGGGGTGCGGATCCTCGCCGAGGTCAAGCGCTCCTCGCCGTCGAAGGGCGCCCTGGCCGAGATCCCCGATCCGGCCGAGCTGGCCGCGGCCTACGCCGCCGGCGGGGCCTCGGCGGTGAGCGTGCTCACCGAGCCGCGCCGCTTCGGCGGCTCGCTGGCCGACCTCGACGCAGTGCGCGCCGCCGTGGACGTGCCGGTGCTGCGCAAGGACTTCATGGTCGACGAGTACCAGTTCCACGAGGCCCGCGCCCACGGGGCGGACATGGTGCTGCTGATCGTCGCCGCCCTGGACGACGCCCGGCTGCGCGACTACCTCGCCCTGACCCGCGAACTGGGCATGGAGGCGCTGGTCGAGGCGCACACCGCCGAGGAGATCGAGCGCGCCGCCGTCGTCGGCGCCCGGATCGTCGGCATCAACGTGCGGAATCTGAAGACGCTGGACGTGGACGTCGCCCACTACGCCACGCTGGCCGGGCAGCTGCCCGCCGACGTCGTGCGGGTCGCCGAGTCCGGCGTCGACGGTCCCGGCGTGGTCGCCGACTACGCCCGTGACGGAGCCGATGCGGTCCTCGTCGGCGAGGCGCTGGTCCGCGACGGCGACCCGGGCGCCGCGCTGGGCCGCTTGCGCGCCGCCTCGCGGGCCTGACCTCCGTCACGTTCCGTCGGCGGGCCGCGCGACGCCCGCGGCGACCGCACCGGACGCCGACCACCTCTCGTCGAGAAGGAGACACCCATGACCGACTCCGCAGCCGCCGGCTCCTCCCACCGGGACGCCGAGGGCCCCTACTACGGTCCCTACGGCGGTCGATGGATGCCCGAGTCGCTGATCGCCGCCCTCGACGAGGTCGAGCAGACCTTCGGCGAAGCCCGTGAGGACGAGGAGTTCGTCGCCGAGTACCAGCGCCTCTGCCGCGACTACACCGGACGGCCCTCGCTGCTGGCCGAGGTCCCGCGCTTCGCCGCCGAGCAGGGCGCGGCGCGCATCCTGCTCAAGCGGGAGGACCTGAACCACACCGGCAGCCACAAGATCAACAACGTCCTGGGGCAGGCTCTGCTGGCCCGCCGGATGGGCAAGACCCGGCTGATCGCCGAGACCGGCGCCGGCCAGCACGGCGTGGCCACGGCGACCGCGGCGGCGCTGATGGGCATGGAGTGCATGATCTACATGGGCGCCGAGGACACCCGCCGGCAGGCGCTGAACGTCGCCCGGATGCGGCTGCTCGGCGCCGAGGTGGTCGCCGTCGAGCACGGAGCGAAGACGCTGAAGGACGCGATCAACGAAGCCCTGCGCGACTGGGTCGCGACGGTGGAGAACACCCACTACCTGCTCGGCACGGTGACCGGTCCGCACCCGTTCCCCTCCATGGTCCGCTGGTTCCACCAGGTCATCGGCGAGGAGGCCCGCGAGCAGATGCTCGCGCAGGAGGGCCGGCTGCCCGACGCGGTGGCCGCCTGCGTGGGCGGCGGCTCCAACGCGATGGGCCTCTTCCACGCCTTCCTCGACGACGCCGAGGTCGCCCTGCACGGCTACGAGGCCGGCGGCGACGGCGTGGAGACCGGCCGGCACGCCGCGGCGATCACGCTGGGCCGCTCGGGCGTGCTGCACGGCGCGCGCTCCTACCTGATGCAGGACGAGGACGGCCAGACGCTGGACTCGCACTCCATCTCGGCCGGGCTCGACTACCCCTCGGTGGGTCCGGAGCATGCGCATCTGGCCGACAGCGGCCGGGCGATCTACGAGCCGGTCACCGACGCCGAGTGCATGACCGCCTTCGAGACGCTGTGCCGCACCGAGGGCATCATCCCGGCGATCGAGTCGGCCCATGCGCTGGCCGGCGCGGCCCGGCTCTCGGCCGCCTGGACGGCGGAGGATCCCGCGGCCGCCGCCGAGAAGATCATCGTCGTCAGCCTCTCCGGCCGCGGGGACAAGGACGTCGGCACTGCGGCCGAATGGTTCGACCTGCTCGACGCGGAGCAGCAGGAGCAGCAGGAGCAGCAGGAGCAGCAGGACGAGGACGAGCAGGACGAGGACGAGCAGGGCGACGAGACAGGAGTCCAGGCATGAGCATCACCGCAGACGCCGTCGAGGCCGCCCGCGCCGAGGGACGCTCGGCGTTCATCGGCTACCTCCCGGCCGGCTACCCGGACAAGGAGACCTCCATCGCCGCGGCGATCGCGCTGGCGGAGAACGGCGCCGACGTCCTCGAGATCGGCATCCCGTATTCGGACCCGGTGATGGACGGCCCGGTCATCCAGCAGGCCACCACGGAGGTGCTCGCCCGCGGGTTCCGCATGGACGAGGTCTTCGAGATCGTCGCCGCCGTCACGGCGGCCACCGACGCGGCCGTGCTGGTGATGACCTACTGGAACCTCATCGACCGGATGGGCCCGGAGGTCTTCGCCCGCCGACTGGCCGAGGCCGGCGGGGCCGGAGCGATCACCCCGGACCTCACGCCCGACGAGGCCGGGGCCTGGATCGCCGCCGCCGAGGCCCATGACCTCGACCGGGTCTTCCTGGCGGCGCCGACGTCGACGCCGGAGCGGATGCGACGGATCGCCGAGGCCTCGCGCGGCTTCGTCTACGGCGTGTCGCTGATGGGCGTCACCGGGGCGCGCACCGAGGTCTCCGACGCCGCGGAACGCGTGGTGTCCGCCGCCCACTCCGCCGGCGCCGGGCGCGTCTGCGTCGGACTCGGCGTCTCCACCCGGTCCCATGTGGAGGAGATCGGCGGCTACGCCGACGGCGTCATCGTCGGCACCGCCCTGGTCGCCGCCCTGCGCGACGGCGGCGTCGAGGCGGTCGCGGCGAAGGCCGCCGAGCTCTCCGGCCGCGCCTGATCCGCCACGACGCGGCATCCGCCGGGCCGCGTGCCGGACGACATGCGCCGCATGTCCAGACTCAGGACGTAGACTCGCCCCCGACGTCGCGCCGTCGACCCCGGTGCACTCCCCGCGGGGAGCGGACGGGTCGACGGCGCGCCTGACCGTGCACAGATCCGAGAGGACCTTCTGCCCATGACTCCCACTGTTGCGGCGGCCGCCCCTGCCGGGGACCTGCGTGCCGGATTCCCGGCTCCGCCCTCCAGCGGTCTCGACCTGTTCGGCCCGTTGACCCTGAACTACTACGCCCTGTGCATCGTGGTGGGCATCATCGCCGCCATCCTGCTCAGCTCCCGGCTGTGGAAGTCGCGCGGGGGATCGGTCGACAACGTCATGGACGCCACGCTGTGGGCGGTGCTGCTGGGCATCGTCGGCGGCCGGCTCTATCACGTGTTCTCCTCGCCGGACGCCTACTTCGGCCCGAACTTCGACGGCAGCGGCGATCTGACGCTCATCCCGCAGGTCTGGCTCGGCGGGCTGGGCATCTGGGGCGCCATCGTCCTGGGCGCCGTCGGCATCTGGATCGCCTGCCGACGCTACGGCATCAAATTCGCCGGATTCGCCGACGCGATCGTCCCCGGCGTGCTGCTCGGACAGGCGATCGGCCGCTGGGGCAACTGGTTCAACCAGGAGCTCTACGGCGCGCCGACCAGCCTGCCGTGGGGCCTCGAGGTCGACGCCGAGCACCGCGTTCCGCAGGTCCAGCACCTCTCCGAGTCCACGCTCTTCCACCCGACCTTCCTCTACGAGAGTCTCTGGAGCTTCGCCGGCGTCGTGCTGCTGGTGCTGCTGCACAAGAAGTTCCGCTTCAAGCAGGGGCTGGTCACCTGGACCTACGTGGCCTACTACACGCTGGGCCGCTTCTGGATCGAGAGCCTGCGCATCGACGAGCTGGACAAGTCGACCCAGTGGATCAGCCTCTTCGGGCAGGAGTGGCGGCTGAACATGTGGGCCGCGCTGTTCACCTTCGTGCTGGCGGCGGTCATGCTCGTGGTGCTCTTCCTGCGTCGCCCGCGCACCGCCGAGGCCGTCGCCGAGGAGCTCGAGGTCTACCGCGCCGGCCACGGGACCCGTACCGTGGGAAGCGCCCAGGACATCGACCCCGATGTCGACGAGGACGCCCCCGCGGATCCCGACCAGGATTCCGCGGAGGACGCCGACCAGGACGCCGAGGAGAGCACCGTCGCGGACCAGAGTCCGGATGATGAGACCTCGGTCGGTCCAGATGCTGGGACACTTGAAGGGGGCGCCGCGGCCCAGGAGGACGGAGCGTCCGACGAGACCGCCGGGAGTGCAGGAGAGGATCCCTCCGAAGCCGCTGATGAGCGCCGCTGAGCGGTCCACATCATGAGATGTGATTTGCTTCTGCGGCGTGGGACCCAGAAGATGAATCTGATCACCTGAGACCCAGGCGACACCGTCGTGCCCGGACACTCGCACCACCGATGCCGGGCGTGACCGGCGCCCCACATCCGGCGCCGAGGCGTCGCCGCGGGCCGGGCTCGGCGCCCGGGACTGCGTGTCGTCCCGGGTGCGGCGTCGGAGTGCGACGTCGTATCCGGGCCGCGGAGCCGGAGCACCGGCGCCTCAGGACGCACCGACAGCCTGTCCGGGGACCGGCCGGCCGCCTGCACGGCGGACCCGGCGGGCCTCTCCGGGCCCGAGACTGCATGAGACGCGAGACGAGGGCGCCCGGGCGATCCGCGGGTCGAGCCGACCGCCAGCACGGCGGCGCCGCCCTCCAGCTGTGACAGGGGCCGATGATGTCCCCTCCCATGAATCGTCCGCATGCGGAGGAAGGAACACCGTCATGTCCACTCGAGGACTTTCGGAGATGCACGTCCCCGCGACTGCCGAGGAGCAGTCGAGCACGGAGCAGGTGGTGAGCCCGTTCAGCCGGTTCTCGACCCGCCCCGAGCAGACGGGACTCTACTCTCCCGACAACGAGCACGAGAACTGCGGCATGGCCGCAGTGGCCACCCTGCGCGGGGAGCCCGGCCACGACATCGTCGACCACGCGCTGCGCGCGCTGCGCAACCTCGAGCACCGCGGCGCCGTCGGCAGCGACGTCGGCACCGGTGACGGCGCGGGCCTGCTCACGCAGGTCCCCGACGAGTTCCTGCGCGCCGTGGTGGAGTTCGACCTGCCGGCCGCCGGGGACTACGCCGTCGGCATCGCTTTCCTCCCGCAGTCCGCCGAGGAGCGCGAGCAGATGGTCGTCGGCATCGAGGAGCTCGCCGGCGAGCAGGGGCTCGGCGTGCTCGGCTGGCGCGAGCTGCCGATCGACGACTCGATGATCGGCGAGCTGGCCCGCGACGCCATGCCGGTCTTCGCCCAGCTCTTCCTGGCGCTCGACGAGTCCGCCGACGTCGAGGGGTCGCTGGACCAGCGGGCCTGGCGGCTGCGCAAACGCAGCCAGAACCGCCTGGGGGCCTACTTCCCGTCGCTGTCCTCGAAGACGATCACCTATAAGGGCATGCTGACCACGGCGCAGCTCGAGCCCTTCTACCCGGATCTGTCCGATCCGCGGTTCAAGACCACGCTGGGCATCGTCCACTCGCGGTTCTCGACGAACACCTTCCCCTCCTGGCCGCTGGCCCAGCCGCTGCGCAACATCGCCCACAACGGCGAGATCAACACCGTCAAGGGAAACCGCAACTGGATGCGGGCCCGGCAGTCGGTGATGTCCTCCGAGCTCCTGGGGGAGGACCCGGAGCAGCTGTTCCCGATCTGCACGCCGGGCGCCTCCGACTCCGCCTCCTTCGACGAGGCCGCCGAACTGCTGATGCTCTCCGGCCGGCCGCTCTCGCAGGCGATGCGCATGATGGTCCCGGAGGCCTGGGAGAACCACGACACCATGGACCCGGCGCTGCGGGCCTTCTACCGCTACCATTCCATGCTCATGGAGGCCTGGGACGGTCCGGCGGCGGTGGCCTTCACCGACGGCGTCCAGGTCGGCGCGGTGCTGGACCGCAACGGGCTGCGCCCGGCGCGGTACTGGGTCACCGACGACGGTTTGGTCGTCATGTCCTCGGAGGTCGGCGTCGTCGACCTCGACCCCTCCTCGATCGTGCGCAAGGGCCGCGTGGCCCCGGGGATGATGTTCCTGCTCGACACCGCCGAGGGGCGGATCATCGAGGACGAGGAGGTCAAGTCGGAGTTCGCCTCCGCCGCGCCGTGGCAGGAATGGGTGGACCAGAACCTGATCGAGCTGCAGGACCTGCCCGAGCGGCTGCACGTCCGCCACCCCTCCGACTCGGTGCGCCGCCGCCAGCAGACCTTCGGCTACACGCATGAGGAGCTGAAGATCCTGGTCGGCCCGATGGCGTCGAACGGCGCCGAGCCGCTGGGCGCGATGGGCACCGACACGCCGATCGCGGTGCTGGCCGACCGTCCGCGGCTGCTCTTCGACTACTTCGTGCAGAGCTTCGCCCAGGTCACCAATCCGCCGCTGGACGCCATCCGCGAGGAGCTGGTCACCTCGCTGGGCCACCACATCGGCCCCAACGGCAACCTGCTGGGCACCGGGCAGGTGAGGACCAAGCAGCTCGCCCTGGACTTCCCGGTCATCGACAACGATCAGCTGGCCAAGATCGCCAACATCCGCGACGACGACGGCCGGAAGATCGCGATGAAGGTGCGCGGACTCTACCGGGTCGGCAGCACCGAGGAGGACTTCCGCCAGCGCATCCGTGACCTCTGCGAGAACGTCTCGGCGGCGGTCAACCGCGGGGTGAGCTACATCGTCATCTCCGACCGAGACTCCAACGCGCAGTGGGCCCCGATCCCGTCGATGCTGCTGCTCTCGGCGATCCACCACCACCTGCTGAAGTCGGCGAACCGCACCCGCGCCTCGCTGATCGTCGAGGCCGGCGACGTCCGCGAGGTCCACCACGTCGCCTGCCTGGTCGGCTACGGCGCCGCCGCGGTGAACCCCTACCTGGCCATGGAGTCTGCCGAGGACATGGTCCGTCGCGGCGAGATCACCGGCGTCGACGAGGGCCGGGCGGTGCACAACCTGCTCACCGCGCTGGGCAAGGGCGTGCTGAAGATCATGTCCAAGATGGGCATCTCGACAGTGGCCTCGTACTGCGGCGCGCAGACCTTCGAGGCCGTCGGACTGGCCCAGCATGTCGTCGACCAGTACTTCTCCGGCACCCACTCGCCGATGGGCGGCGCGGGGCTGGAGGTCCTCTCCGCCGAGACGATGGCCCGGCACGCCCACGCGTACCCGTCCGACGGCAACGACCTCGGGCGCGGCGACGAGCTGGAGGTCGGGGGCGAATACCAGTGGCGCCGGGAGGGGCCGCCGCATCTGTTCAACCCGCAGACGGTGTTCAAGCTGCAGCACTCCACTGCGCGGCGCCGCTATGACATCTTCAAGCAGTACACCCGGCAGATCGACGACCAGTCCGCGTCGCTGATGACCCTGCGCGGGCTCATCAAGCTCAAGGGCACGCGGCCGTCGATCCCGATCTCCGAAGTCGAGCCGGTCAGCGAGATCGTCAAGCGGTTCAACACCGGCGCGATGAGCTACGGCTCGATCTCGCAGGAGGCCCACGAGACGCTGGCGATCGCGATGAACCGGCTGAAGGGCCGGTCGAACACCGGCGAGGGCGGCGAGCACCCCGCGCGTCTGGCCGACCCGGAGCGGCGCTCGGCGATCAAGCAGGTCGCCTCGGGCCGCTTCGGCGTGACCAGCCAGTACCTCACGCACGCCGACGACCTGCAGATCAAGATGGCCCAGGGCGCCAAGCCCGGCGAGGGCGGCCAGCTGATGGGCAAGAAGGTCTACCCGTGGGTGGCCGAGACGCGGCACTCCACGCCCGGCGTCTCGCTGGTCTCCCCGCCGCCGCACCACGACATCTACTCCATCGAGGACCTCGCCCAGCTGATCTACGACCTCAAGCGCGCCAACACCGGCGCGCGGGTCCACGTGAAGCTGGTCGCGCTCAACGGCGTGGGCACAGTGGCCGCCGGAGTGACCAAGGCCAAGGCCGACGTCGTGCTCATCTCCGGGCACGACGGCGGCACCGGCGCCTCGCCACTGAACTCGCTGAAGCACGCCGGGGCCCCCTGGGAGCTCGGACTGGCCGAGGCGCAGCAGACCCTGATGCTCAACGGGCTGCGCGAGCGGGTCACCGTGCAGGTCGACGGACAGATGAAGACCGGCCGCGACGTGGTCATCGCCGCGCTGCTGGGCGCGGAGGAGTACGGCTTCGCGACGGCTCCGCTGGTCGTCTCCGGCTGCGTGATGATGCGCGTCTGCCACCTGGACACCTGCCCGGTCGGCGTGGCGACGCAGAATCCCGAGCTGCGTGCGCGCTACACCGGCCAGGCCGACCACGTGGTGAACTTCTTCGAGTTCGTCGCCCAGGAGGTCCGCGAACACCTGGCCGAGCTCGGCTTCCGCAGCCTCGACGAGGCCGTCGGGCACATCGAGTCGCTGGACTTCGACCGGGCCAAGCGCCATTGGAAGACCGACGGGCTGAACCTGGACTCGGTGCTCGGCGGCTACGATGCGCAGGATCCCGCCACGGAGGCGATGCTCCGCCGCACCGGCGGGCAGGACCACGAGCTGGAGAAGCACTTCGACGTCGCGCTCATCGAGCAGGCCCAGCCGGCGATCCGGCAGGGCCTGCACGTGAGACTGGAGCGGAAGGTGATCAACACCGACCGTTCAGTGGGCACGATGCTCGGCCACGAGATCACCAAGGCGCGGGGCCTGACGACGCTGGATCCCGACACCGTCGAGGTGGACCTGCACGGCGAGGCCGGGCAGTCGCTGGGAGCCTTCCTGCCGCACGGCGTGACGCTGCGGCTCTCCGGCGACGCCAACGACTACGTCGGCAAGGGCCTCTCGGGCGGACGCCTGGTGGTCCACCCGGACGCGGAGGCGCCGCTGCGGGCCGAGGACAACGTCATCGCCGGCAACGTGATCGGCTACGGCGCGACTTCCGGCGAGATCCTGCTGCGCGGACAGGTCGGCGAACGCTTCCTGGTGCGCAACTCCGGGGCGACCGCCGTCGTCGAGGGCATCGGCGACCACGGCTGCGAGTACATGACCGGCGGCCAGGCGCTGATCCTCGGGCCGACGGGACGCAACTTCGGAGCGGGCATGTCCGGCGGCACCGCCTACGTGCTGGACTTCGACCCGAAGCTGATGAACGCGCAGGCCCGGGCCCAGGACGACCTGATGCTCGAGGAGCCGGACGAGGAGGACCGGCAGATCATCCTGGACCTGCTGCGCCGCCACCTCGAGGAGACCGGCTCCGAGCTGGCCCGCCAGCTGCTCGACGAGGTCGAGACGACCTTCTCGCGGATCACCAAGGTGATGCCGCGCAACTACGACGCCGTGCTGCGGACTCGCTCCGAGGCGCTCGACGAGGGCCTCGACCCCGACGGGGACGAGACGTGGCAGAAGATTCTGGAGGTGACCCGTGGCTGATCCCCGCGGATTCCTGAAGCACCGCGAGCGCCGGGACCGGCCCTCGCGCCCCGTGCCCGTGCGCATCATGGACTTCCACGAGGTCTACGAGCGCCAGGAGAAGGACACGGTCCAGACCCAGGCCGGCCGCTGCATGGACTGCGGCATCCCGTTCTGCCACACCGGCTGCCCGCTGGGGAACCTGATCCCGGAATGGAACGACCTCGTCCATCGGGACCAGATGGAGGAGGCCTCCGCCCGGCTGCACATGACCAACAACTTTCCGGAGTTCACCGGCCGCGTCTGCCCGGCACCCTGCGAGACCTCCTGCGTGCTGGGGATCAATCAGCCCGCGGTCACCATCAAACAGTCCGAGGTCTCCATCGCCGACGAGGCGATCGAGCAGGGCTGGGTGGAGCCGGTGATCCCGCAGCGTCTGACCGGCAAGACCGTCGCCGTCGTCGGCTCCGGCCCGGCCGGGATGGCCGCGGCCCAGCAGCTCACCCGCGCCGGGCACACGGTCGCCGTCTACGAGCGCGACGACCGGCTCGGCGGACTGCTGCGCTACGGCATCCCGGACTTCAAGATGGAGAAGCAGCACGTCGACTTCCGCATCGAGCAGATGGAGGCCGAAGGCACCCGCTTCTACCCGTCGACGGCGATCGGCGAGGACATCTCCTGGGACGCGCTGCGCGAGAGCTACGACGCCGTCGTGGTCGCGACCGGGGCCATGGTCCCGCGCGATCTGCCGATCCCGGGCCGCGGCCTGGACGGGGTGCACTTCGCCATGGAGTACCTGGTCCAGTCGAACCGGGCCACCCACGGCGACGACGTCGAGGACCAGATCCACGCAGAGGGCAAGCATGTGATCGTGCTCGGCGGCGGCGACACCGGCGCCGACTGCATCGGCACCGCCCACCGGCACGGTGCGGCCTCGGTCACCACCCTGGCCATCGGCACCCAGCCGCCGCAGGAGCGCCCGGAGAACCAGCCGTGGCCGGTGGATCCGAAGGTCTTCGAGGTCACCTCGGCCGACGAGGAGGGCGGCGAGCGGCGCTACCTGGCCTCGACGGTGGAGTTCCTCGGCGACGAGGACGGAGGGGTGCGGGCGCTGAAGATCGCCGAGACCCAGTACAACGAGGACGGCTCGCGCACGCCGAAGGAGGGGACCGAGCACGAGATCCCCGCCGACCTGGTGCTGCTGGCGCTGGGCTTCACCGGTCCGGAGCAGGACACGCTGTCCGAGCAGCTGGGCACCGGCTTCGACCGGCGCGGCGCGCTGGGCCGCGGCGAGGACTACATGACCGACGTCGACGGCGTCTTCTCGGTCGGCGACGCCGGCCGCGGGGCCTCGCTGGTGGTCTGGGCGATCGCCGAGGGGCGCGCCGTCGCCAAGGAGGTGGACTCCTACCTCGAGGGCGAGTCCCGCCTGCCGGCGCCGGTCAAGCCCTCCGACCACGGGATCTCGCTCTCGGCCTGAGCGCCGGGCCTGTCCCCGGCCGGGGCCGAGTGAGATAGGCTCGGAGCGTGACGCGTCGGACGTCAGCGACGTCAGCGACGCATGCTTCCGCTGGCCCAGTGTCGTGCCAGGCATCGAGCAGAGCAATGACCGCCAACGACTAAGGGTGAGGCATGAGACACGCCAAGATCGTCGCGACCTTCGGGCCGGCCACCGAGGGATATGAGACCACGCGTCGGCTCGTCGAGGCCGGCGTGGACGTGGCCCGGGTGAACATGAGCCACGGGGACTACAGCGTCCACGAGCAGACCTACAACACCGTCCGCGAGGTCTCGAAGGACCTGCGCCGCGCCGTCGCGCTCTTCGCCGACCTGCAGGGTCCGAAGATCCGTCTGGGCCGCTTCGTCGAGGGCGGCCACGAGCTCGCCGTCGGCGACCGCTTCACGATCACCACCGAGGACGTCGAGGGCACCAAGGAGCGCTGCTCGACCACGTTCAAGGGCCTGCCCGGCGACGTCGAGCCCGGTGACACGCTGCTCATCGACGACGGCAAGGTCTCGCTGCGCGCCGTCGAGGTGACCGAGACCGAGGTGGTCACCGAGGTGACCGTGGCCGGCCCGGTGTCGGACAACAAGGGCATCAACCTGCCCGGCGTCGCCGTCTCCGTCCCCGCGCTGAGCGACAAGGACGAGGACGACCTGCGCTGGGCGCTGCGCACCGGCTTCGACATGATCGCGCTGTCCTTCGTCCGCGACGCCTCCGACGTCGAGGCGGTCCACCGCATCATGGACGAGGAGGGCCGCCGGGTGCCCGTCATCGCCAAGGTGGAGAAGCCCCAGGCGGTCGACGCGCTGCAGGACGTCGTCGACGCCTTCGACGCGATCATGGTCGCCCGCGGCGATCTGGGCGTGGAGCTCCCGCTGGAGGAGGTCCCGCTGGTGCAGAAGCGGGCCATCGAGCTGGCCCGCCGTTGGGCGAAGCCGGTCATCGTGGCCACTCAGGTGCTGGAGTCGATGGTCGACAACCCGCGGCCGACCCGCGCGGAGGCCTCCGACTGCGCCAACGCGGTGCTCGACGGCGCCGACGCGGTCATGCTCTCCGGCGAGACCTCGGTCGGACAGTACCCGGTGCGCACAGTGGAGACGATGTCCAGCATCATCGCCGCCACCGAGCGCAAGGGGCTGAGCCGCATCCCTCCGCTGGGCACGCTGCCGCGGACCCGGGGCGGGGCGATCACCCGCGCGGCCGCCGAGATGGCCGAGCAGCTGGACATCGACTACCTGGCCACCTTCACCCGGTCGGGCGACTCGGCGCGGCGGCTCTCCCGGCTCCGCCCGGTCCAGCCGATCTTCGCCTTCACCCACGTCGAGCACACGCACAACATCCTGTGCCTGTCCTGGGGCGTGCAGCCCCGCTGGGTAGAATTCGCCTCGCACACCGACAAGATGACCGCCCAGGTGGACAAGCTCCTGCTGGAGGAGGGCATCGCGAAGCCCGATGACCTGGTGGTCATCGCCGCCGGCTCGCCTCCCGGTCAGGCCGGCACCACCAACATGGTCAAGGTCCACCGCATCGGCGACATCCCCGACAGCGCGGATCTGGCGACTCTGCAGCGCGGCGACATCGCGCCGCCGAACAAGGAGCCGGTCGGTCCGTGGCCGGCGAAGAGCGCCTCCAGCCCGCTCTGAGCGGCTGATCCTGCCCGGGACGCCGGGACGACGCCCCGCCCTCGCGACCTCGCCGGGTCGCGGGGGCGTCGTCGTGTCCGGGGCGGCCGGTCACGGCGTGCGCCGTCGCGGACCCCGCGCGTCAGCCCATCGTGGGCAGTCCGCCGAGGATGGCCAGCAGGGCTGCACCCACTGAGGCGCCGAGCAGTGAGCCGAGAACGATGTCGAGGCCCGTATGGCGTCGCAGCTCCAGGCGCGACCAGGACGCGGCCGCCCAGACCAGCATGCCGACGACCCACCAGACCGGATGGTCGAGGCCGGCGGGCACGATGACGGCGGCCAGAGCGGCGGTCAGCGCATGGATGCTGATCTTGAGCCTGGTATTGATGATCAACGCCGTCAGCTGAGTCCCGACGCCGAGGACGCCGGACCAGCGCACGGCCTCGCTGGTGGGCACCAGCAGCAGGGATGCGGCGCCGAGCAGCATCGACGCCAGCGCGATCCCGTAGAACAGGTGCCGTTGGCGTCGGTGCCGGATGAACGGATCGGTGGCCAGCCCGCGGCGGACCATCGCGCGCGATGCCAGCCAGGGAATTCCCGCGAAGAAGACGGCCGAGAACAGGGCGGCCCACCACCAGCGGGGGTCGGTGAGCAGCGCCACCCAGACCAGCACGAGCGTCACCAGGATGAAGGGGCTGAGCGCCTCCGAGAGGAGGTGGGCGGCTCGTCGCCGCGCGGCACGGCGCGGTCCGGGGGTGAGTCGGGCTGCGGCGGAGGGCACGGTGCTCGAGTCTAGAGCGGACCTCGTCGTCAGGCCACTTCATCGTCGGGCCTCCTCCGCCGCCCCGGCCGGCCGGGAGACCCTGGTGCCCGGCCGGGCGCAGTCGATATGGTCGACGTCCCCGGACTCATGTGTCCGGATCGCCGCGCATGGGGTGAGGGGCGCGGGTGACGAGGGGGTCGCCATGGCGGATTATCAGACGGAGCGGCGGGAGCTCGCGGCGCGGCTCGATTGCACGCCGTCGGAGGACGAGATGCTGCGCCCGAGCGAGCTCGTGCCGATCCTCGAGGCGTGGGCCTACTGCGGGTACATCGACGAGGATCATGTGAGCGAGATCCTCAGTCGATTGTGCCTCTGGGTGGAGGACTGCGAACACCATCGCCCCGGGTGGTACCTCCGGGGCGAGCATCGCGATCGGCGCGACTGGATGGACGTCGTGGAGGCGGTGAGTCGCGAGGTGGGGGAGCGGCGGACCTCGTCGTGACACTCTCTCCGTGCAGGGCGCCTCCCGGTGTCCGTCGGCACGACGCGGCCGAGCCGTCGCACACGAGATGCGTCACGCAGACGGCGTCCGGGGCCGATTCCCGACACACCAGGTGTGCCTCCAGCACGGTGGGGCGGACAGGCAGCACGGCGGCCGCATGCCGAGCGCGTGCCGGGACCTCGGTCCACGATGTCCCGCGACATCACCCAGGTGCCCGAAGCGGGACTCGAACCCGCACACCAGTGGTACCGCATTTTGAGTGCGGCGCGTCTACCGATTCCGCCATTCGGGCTGGTGGCCGCTCGAGTCCGGGCGCCAGGGGCCGCCGGAGGCGGCGACGTCGTCGACAGGCGTGCCGGCGTGGCCGGCGGACTCGAGGTGCCTGATCAGCATACCGGGCGATACGCTGGGGTGGACAATTCGGCCGCGCCGCCGGGATCGGCGGCATGGGCGGCCTCGCACCAGCAGATGAGCCCCATCCGAAGGAGAACGGTGACCGAAGAGCAGAACTCCGCATCAGCCGAGGCCGCATCCGACGCAGCGTCCGACGGCGGGGCCGGCAAGCGCCGCGTGCTCGTCGCCGAGGATGAGACGCTCATCCGTCTGGACATCGTCGAGATCCTCGACGGAGCGGGGTACGAGGTCGTCGCGCAGGCCGACGACGGCGAGCAGGCCGTCGAGCTGGCCCGCGAGCACGATCCGGAGCTGGTGGTCATGGACGTGAAGATGCCGGTGATGGACGGCATCACCGCCGCGACGACGATCGCCGAGGAGCAGATCGCTCCGGTGGTCATGCTCACCGCCTTCTCCCAGCGGGATCTCGTCGAGAGCGCCCGCGAGGCCGGGGCGATGGCCTACGTGGTCAAGCCCTTCACCGAGAACGACCTCATCCCGGCCATCGAGGTCGCCGTCGCGCGCTTCGACGAGATCCGTGCCCTGGAGCAGGAGGTCGCCTCGCTCAACGACAAGTTCGAGACCCGCAAGCTGGTCGACCGGGCGAAGTCGCTGCTGACCACCAAGATGGGGCTCAGCGAGCCGGAGGCCTTCCGCTGGATCCAGAAGACCTCGATGGACCGCCGGCTGAGCATGCGCGAGGTCGCCGAGACCGTCGTCGACCAGATGGACTGAGTCCTCCGTCACTCCGCCCTCCGCGGGCGGGGGAGCGGCTCAGCTCTCGAAGTACGCCGGGTGGTGCTTCCGGCACCCGGGATTGAAGGCCGCACCGCAGGCCGGGCAGGCCGGCCGCACGGCGTCGGCCGCGAGATAGGCGCGGATCGTCAGCCGCGCACCGCAGACGCCGCAGAGCAGCGCCGCCGCGTCGTGCTCGGCGCGGGGCCAGGGGACGGGCGCGTGCTCCTCGGCCGCGTCGTGGCAGTGCAGGCAGGGGTACCACCGGTCGCAGCAGCGGAAGCGGATCGCCACCACGTCCAGCGCGCCGGCATAGTGCGCGCAGCGCGTCTGCGCATCGACGACGGCGCCGACCACGGCAGGTCGCCGGTCCGCATCGTGCGGATCGGCCTGCCGGCCGCGCGGCGGATCGGTGCGGGAGTCGGCTCGGGCCATGGCGTCCACTGTAGCGGGATGCCCGGATACGGGCCCGGCGGCGCGGCGTCCCGCTCGGCCGCCGTCCGGGACGTCGCAGCACCGGACCATGTCATCTCTCGGCCGCCGCTCTTGTGATCGATCCCTCGACCCGGTAATGTCACGTTAAAGCGACTCACCTCACAGTGTGAGGGAGTCGTGGCCGGTCCACCCGGCCGACGGATGCCGGGGCGCTGGTGGTGCGGCGCGTCGGATGCGGCGGGGCCTCAGGTCGCTCGAGGTCGCCCCTCGGAGCGGGCCGCCGCCGTCGAGGGGAGGAACAGCCCCGTCGTCGTCCCGCAGCACTGTGCTGCGACGCTCTCCGGAGCGTCCTGCATGCTGAGACGGCGGCGGGGCTGTCGTCGTTCCGCGCCGACCAGGGCATAGAATCGCACCATGGCACACAGCACCCCAGAGGACCCCGCACGGGGCGCCGCCGAGGAGGCGCCCCACACCCCGCCGACGCCGGTCACCGGTCCGAGCGTCCCGGAGAAGCCGCGCAGCTGGCAGGTCACCGACGGCTACACCAGCGCGCCGTCCCGCGGCATGCTCCGTGCGGTCGGGATGGGCGACCAGGACTTCGGCAAGGCGCAGATCGGCATCGCGAGCTCGTGGAACGAGATCACTCCGTGCAACCTCTCGCTGGACCGGCTGGCCCGCGCCTCCAAGGAGGGTGTGCACGCCGGCGGTGGCTACCCGCTGGAGTTCGGCACGATCTCGGTCTCCGACGGGATCTCCATGGGGCATGAGGGGATGCACTACTCGCTGGTCTCCCGCGAGGTCATCGCCGACTCCGTGGAGACGGTCATGGAGGCCGAGCGACTGGACGGCTCCATCCTGCTGGCCGGCTGCGACAAGTCGCTGCCCGGGATGATGATGGCCGCGGCGCGCCTGGACCTCTCCAGCGTCTTCCTCTACGCCGGCTCCATCATGCCGGGCACCGCGCGGTTCTCCGACGGCAGCGAGAAGGAGGTCACCCTCATCGACGCCTTCGAGGGTGTCGGGGCCTGCGCCCGCGGGACCATCAGCGAGGAGGACCTCGGGGTCATCGAGCGCGCCATCTGCCCCGGCGAGGGGGCCTGCGGCGGCATGTACACCGCCAACACGATGGCCGCCATCGGCGAGGCCCTCGGGCTCTCGCTGCCCGGCTCGGCCGCTCCGCCATCGGCGGACCGGCGCCGCGACGTCTTCGCCCACCGCGCCGGCGAGGCCGTCGTCGAGCTGCTCCGGCGGGGGATCACCACCCGCGACATCCTCACCAAGCAGGCCTTCGAGAACGCCATCGCGGTCACGATGGCCTTCGGCGGATCCACCAACGCGGTGCTGCACCTGCTGGCCATCGCCCGTGAGGCCGGGGTCGACCTCGCGCTGGAGGACTTCAACCGGATCGGCGACCGGATCCCGCACCTGGGCGACCTCAAGCCCTTCGGCCAGTACGTGATGGCCGACGTCGACCGCGTCGGCGGCGTGCCGGTGGTCATGCGGGCGCTGCTCGACGCCGGACTGCTGCACGGCGACGCACTGACCGTCACCGGCCGCACCGTCGCCGAGAACCTGGCCGAGATCGATCCGCCGGACCTCGACGGCTCGATCATCCGGTCGCTGCAGGACCCGATGCACCACAACGGCGGCATCGCGGTGCTGCGCGGCTCGCTCGCGCCGGAGGGTGCGGTCGTGAAGTCGGCGGGCTTCGACGCCGAGGTCTTCGAAGGCACTGCGCGGGTCTTCGAGCGCGAGCAGGCCGCGCTGGATGCGCTGTCCGCCGGCAGCATCACCGCCGGCGACGTCGTCGTCATCCGCTACGAGGGGCCCAAGGGCGGGCCCGGCATGCGCGAGATGCTGGCGATCACCGGCGCGATCAAGGGCGCGGGCCTGGGCAAGGACGTGCTGCTGATCACCGACGGCCGGTTCTCCGGCGGCACCACCGGGCTGTGCATCGGCCACATCGCGCCGGAGGCGGTCGACGGCGGCCCCATCGCCCATATCGCCGACGGCGACCGGATCCGGGTGGACATCGCCTCGCGCACCATCGACCTGCTGGTCGACGCGCAGGACCTCTCGCGCCGGGCCGAGGGATGGGAGCCGCTGGACCCGACGACGACCACCGGGGTGCTGGGCAAGTACGCCAAGCTGGTCCGCTCGGCGGCCGAAGGAGCCTACTGCGGCTGATCCTCCGCGCCGTCCGCGCCCGGCCCTCCGGTCGGGGCGCGGCGCCCGGAGGCGCCGCGCTCGCGGGGCGGCCCGACGGGCAGTCCAGATGGTGAGACGGGTGAGTCGCCTGTTGACTCGCCCCTCTCGTCGGGGAAGCATTGGGGGCATGCGCCAGATGCTACGAGTAGCTCCCGTCCTCCCGCCGGGGGAAGCGTGACGATCCACGTTCCTCAGGGCGGCCCGAATCCTGCTCGTCGACGAGCAGGCGGACGGTCGCACTCGAGCTGACGCATGACGCTCAAACCCCGGCAGAGAGCCCCCGCAGGGACGCTTCCTCGCCGGGGTCTTCTCATCTCCGGGGTCACTTGCCAGCATCCATCCGGGGGCGCAGCCCCTGCCGACCGGATACAGGAACACACAGATGAGCAGAACAGCTGCGACGAGCCCAGCGGCTCCGCCGGCGTCGAGCCCCGAGCGGAGCCGGCCTAGCCACACCACGACCGCCGATCATCGCCTCTACGGCCCCGGCCTGTCCGTGGAGCCGGTGGAGGTGACCGGCTCGGAGTCCATCATCCGCAGCCTCGAGGCGCTCGGAGTGACCGATGTGTTCGGCCTCCCGGGCGGCGCGATCCTGCCGACCTACGACCCGCTCATGGACTCGTCGACGATCAATCACGTGCTGGTCCGCCACGAACAGGGCGCCGGCCACGCCGCGCAGGGCTACGCCATGGTGACCGGGGAGGTCGGCGTCTGCCTGGCCACCTCCGGACCCGGTGCGACGAACCTGGTCACCGCGCTGGCCGACGCGCATATGGACTCGGTGCCGATGGTCGCGATCACCGGCCAGGTCAACGCCGCAGTGATCGGCACCGATGCCTTCCAGGAGGCCGACATCGTCGGGATCTCCGCGCCGATCACCAAGCATTCCTTCCTGGTCACCGACGCCGAGACCATCCCGCAGGTGATGGCCGAGGCCTTCCACCTGGCCTCCTCGGGGCGCCCGGGCCCGGTGCTGGTGGACATCACCAAGTCGGCCCAGGCCGCGAAGACCACGTTCTCCTGGCCGCCCGAGATCGGACTGACCGGCTATCGGCCGGTCACCCGCGGGCACGCCAAACAGGTCCGCGAGGCCGCCAAGCTCATCCAGCAGGCGCGCCGTCCGGTCTTCTACCTCGGCGGCGGAGTCGTCAAGGCCGAGGCTTCCGAGGAGTTCCGCGCCCTGGCCGAGGCCGCCGGCGCTCCGGTGGCGACGACGCTGATGGCCCGCGGCGCCTTCCCCGACTCGCACGAGCAGAACCTGGGGATGCCGGGCATGCACGGCACAGTGGCCGCCGTCGCCGCGCTGCAGCGGGCGGATCTGCTGATCACCCTCGGCGCCCGCTTCGACGACCGCGTCACCGGGGCGCTGGACTCCTTCGCCCCGGACGCGAAGGTCATCCACGCCGACGTCGACCCGGCCGAGATCTCGAAGAATCGGCTGGCGGACGTGCCGATCGTCGGCTCGCTGAAGGAGATCGTCCCCGAGCTGACCACGGCGGTGACCGACGTCTTCGAGCGTGAGGGCCGTCCGGAGCTGGAGAGCTGGTGGCGCCAGCTGGACCGGATGCGCACCACCTACCCGCTGGGCTGGACCGAGCCCGAGGACGGCATGACCGCCCCGCAGCAGGTCATCCGGCGCATCGGCGAGGCCGCCGGCCCGGAGGCGGTCTACGTCGCCGGCGTCGGCCAGCACCAGATGTGGGCCTCGCAGTTCATCGGCTTCGAGCGGCCCCGGCAGTGGCTGAACTCCGGCGGACTGGGGACCATGGGCTACTCGGTGCCCGCCGCGATGGGGGCGCAGGTCGGCCAGCCGGACCGTGTGGTCTGGGCGATCGACGGCGACGGCTGCTTCCAGATGACCAACCAGGAGCTGGCCACCTGCGCGATCAACGGCATCCCGATCAAGGTGGCGGTGATCAACAACTCCTCGCTGGGCATGGTGCGGCAGTGGCAGACGCTGTTCTACGAGTCGCGCTACTCCAACACCGACCTGAACACGGCGATGGACCGCCACGGCGACCAGGTCGTGCCGATCCCGGACTTCGTGAAGCTCGCCGAGGCCTACGGCTGCGCGGGGCTGCGCTGCGAGCGCGAGGAGGACCTGGACGCGACGATCGCCGAGGCCATGGCGATCACCGACCGGCCCGTCGTCGTCGACTTCCGGGTCAGCCGCGACTCCATGGTCTGGCCGATGGTGCCGGCGGGGGTCTCCAACAGCGACATCCAGGTCGCCCGCGACCTGACCCCGGACTGGGACGAGGAGGAGTGACCATGAGCGCCGAGACGGCCGAACGCCGCACCCTGTCCGTGCTCGTCGAGGACGTGCCCGGAGTGCTCTCCAAGGTCTCCGGGCTGTTCTCCCGACGGGCCTTCAACATCGACTCGCTGGCCGTCGGGCCCTCGGAGATCGCCGGTCTCTCCCGGATCACCGTGGTCGTCCGCGCCGACGAGGTGCTGCTGGAGCAGATCACCAAGCAGCTGAACAAGCTCATCAACGTCATCAAGATCATCGAGCTGGCGCCGGAGACCTCGGTGCAGCGCGACCACCTGCTGATCAAGGTCAGGGCCGACTCGCCGACCCGGCTGCAGGTGACCCAGGCGGTGGACCTGTTCCGCGCCAAGATCGTCGACGTCTCGGTCGACTCGCTCACCGTCGAGGCCACCGGGGCTCCCGACAAGCTCAACGCCCTGCTGGACGTGCTCGAGCCCTACGGCATCCGCGAGATCGTCCGGTCCGGGACGCTCGCGATCAGCCGGGGCGCGAGATCCATGACCGACCGGGCGCTGAAGCCGTGACGGGGAGGCCGGAGCCCGCGGGCATCCGCCGCCGGATCCGGCCCGTCCCCGCCCGTCCCACCCGCACGATCCCTCCATATCCGACCCGCAAGGAGACCTCGAAGTGACTGACCTGTACTACGACGACGACGCCGACCTCGCCGTGCTGTCCGACCGGAAGGTGGCGGTGATCGGCTACGGCTCCCAGGGCCACGCCCACTCGCTGTCGCTGCGCGACTCCGGCGTCGACGTCCGCGTCGGCCTCAAGGAGGGCTCCTCCTCGAAGGCCAAGGCCGAGGAGCAGGGCCTGACCGTGACCACGGTGGCCGAGGCGGCCGCGGAGGCCGACGTCGTGATGATGCTGGTCCCGGACCAGCACCAGGCCGACGTCTACGCCGCCGAGATCGCCCCGCACCTGTCGGCCGGCGACGTGCTGCTGTTCTCCCACGGCTTCAACATCCGCTACGACTACATCCAGCCGGCCGCCGACGTCGACGTCGCCATGGTCGCCCCCAAGGGGCCGGGCCACGTGGTGCGCCGCGAGTATGAGGCCGGCCGCGGCGTGCCGGCGCTGATCGCCGTCGAGCAGAATCCCTCTGGGAAGGCCAAGGACGTCGCCCTGGCCTACGCCAAGGGCATCGGCGGCACCCGTGCCGGCGTCATCGAGACCACCTTCACCGAGGAGACCGAGTCGGACCTCTTCGGCGAGCAGGCGGTGCTCTGCGGCGGCGCCTCGCAGCTGGTCCAGTACGGCTTCGAGACGCTGACCGAGGCCGGCTACCAGCCGGAGATCGCCTACTTCGAGGTCCTCCACGAGCTGAAGCTCATCGTCGACCTGATGGTCGAGGGCGGCCTGACCAAGCAGCGCTGGTCCATCTCCGACACCGCGGAGTTCGGCGACTACGTCTCCGGCCCCCGGGTGATCTCCCCGGAGGTCAAGGAGAACATGAAGACGGTGCTGGGCGAGATCCAGGACGGCAGCTTCGCCCAGCGGTTCATGGACGACCAGCGCGCCGGCGCGCCGGAGTTCGCCGAGCTGCGGCGGAAGAACGAGTCGCACCCGATCGAGTCCACCGGGCGGCAGCTGCGCAAGCTGTTCTCCTGGATCCCGGAGGACGACGACTACACCGAGGGCACCGCCTCCCGCTGACCCGTCGTCGGGCAGCAGGCAGGAGGCAGTAGAGTGAGCGGGGTCGGGTCGTCCGCGGCCCGGCCCCGCACCGCTGAGGTCCGCACCGTCGATCGGACTCGATCCAACCACCACCGAGAAGAAGGACACTGTGAGCAGCAACCGCCCCGTCGTCGTCCTCGCCGAGGAACTCTCGCCCGCCACTGTCGAGGCCCTCGGGCCCGACTTCGAGATCCGCCAGTCGGACGGCACCGACCGTGACCGGCTCGCCGCCGATCTCGCCGACGCCCACGCCCTCATGGTCCGCTCGGCCACCACCGTCGACGCCGAGGTCCTCGCCCAGGCGCCCCGGCTGAAGGTCGTCGCCCGCGCCGGCGTCGGTCTGGACAACGTCGACATCAGCGCCGCCACGGAGGCCGGCGTGATGGTGGTCAACGCGCCGACGTCGAACATCGTCTCCGCCGCCGAGCTGACCTGCGCCCACATCCTGGGACTGGCGCGGAACATCCCGCCGGCGACGGCGGCGCTGAAGGCGGGGGAGTGGAAGCGCTCGAAGTACGCCGGCCTGGAGCTGCAGGACAAGGTCCTCGGCGTCATCGGCCTGGGCCGCATCGGCGGGCTGGTCGCCGAGCGGATGAAGGCCTTCGGCATGGAGATCGTCGCCTACGACCCCTACGTGACCTCCGCCCGCGCGCATCAGCTCGGCGCGCAGCTGCTCAGCCTCGAGGAGCTCTACGAGCGGGCCGACGTGGTCACGATCCATATGCCCAAGACCCCGGAGACGCTGGGCATGCTGGGCGCGGCGGCCTTCGAGCGGATGAAGGACTCGGCCTACGTCGTCAACGTCGCCCGCGGCGGCCTGGTCGACGAGGACGCGCTGGAGCAGGCCCTGCAGGCCGGCAGCATCGGCGGGGCGGCGATCGACGTCTACGCCTCCGAGCCGTCCACCCACCTGCCGTTCTTCTCCCGGGAGAACGTCGTGGTGACCCCCCATCTGGGCGCCTCCACCGCCGAGGCCCAGGAGAAGGCCGGCGTCTCGGTGGCGAAGTCCGTCCGCCTGGCCCTGGCCGGCGAGCTGGTGCCGGACGCGGTCAATGTCGCCGGCGGGGCGATCGACGAGCTCGTCCGCCCCGGCATCCCGCTGATCGAGAAGCTCGGCCGGGTGCTCACCGCCGTCGGCTCCGACGCCTTCACCGATGTGGAGACCGAGGCCGCCGGCGAGATCGCCGAGCTCAACGTCGATGCCCTGCAGCTGGCCGCGCTGAAGGGCCTGTTCACCGACGTCGTCTCCGAGCAGGTCTCCTATGTCAATGCGCCGGTGCTCGCCGAGCAGCGCGGGATCACCACCCGGCTGACGACCACGCCCGACGTCGGGGACTATCGCAACGCGCTCACTGTGCGCGGGGCGACATCCTCCGGGGCGCAGTTCGAGGTCCGCGGCACGCTCACCGGGCCGAAGCAGGTCGAGAAGATCATCGGGATCAACGGCTACGACCTGGAGATCCCGCTGACCGAGCACCTGGTGATCTTCGAGTACGCCGACCGCCCCGGCGTCGTCGGCGCGCTGGGACGGATCCTCGGCCAGCACGGGCTGAACATCGGCGGCATGCAGGTCTCGCAGAGCACCAAGGAGGAGCGCGCGCTGGCGGTGCTGGCCGTCGACGCCGCGCTGCCGACCGGGGTGCTGGACGAGATCGCCGACGAGGTCGGCGCCGCCCTGGCCGCCGAGGTCGACCTCGAGGAGCGTGGCTGAGCCGGGCTGAACCGGACTGAGCCGGTCCGACTCGCCTCCGCCGCACGACGCCGGCCGCCGGTCCCTGCAGGGACCGGCGGCCGGCGTCGTCGTGTCTGGGGCGGTGTCGGGAGCGGCGTCGGCGCCGGTGGCGGCGGTCGCGGCGACGTCACCGGCTCGGCGCGGTCGACGCCGGTGCGGTAGATTCTCGATGTGACTTCTGTGCAGCGTTCCCCCTACTACCTGACCACGGCGATCACCTATCCCAACGGTGAGCCGCACATCGGCCATGCCTACGAGTACATCTCCGCCGACGTGATGGCCCGGTTCAAGCGGCTGGACGGCTACGACGTGCGGTTCCTGACCGGCACCGACGAGCACGGCCAGAAGGTCCAGCAGACGGCGGAGGCCGAGGGCATCACCCCGCTGGAGCTGGCCGCGCGCAATGCGCAGGCCATCCGCGACGTCGACGACGAGGTCCTCGACGTCTCCTACGACCGGTTCATCCGCACCACCGACTCCGACCACTACGAGGCCTCCCAGGCCATCTGGCGGCGCATGGTGGACAACGGCGACATCTACCTGGCCGACTACGCCGGCTGGTACTCGGTGCGCGACGAGCGCTACTTCGCCGAGGACGAGACCGAGGTCGGCGACGACGGCGTCCGCCGGGCCTCCGAGACCGGCACCGAGGTCACCTGGACAGAGGAGGAGAGCTACTTCTTCCGGCTCTCCGCCTATCAGGAGAAGCTGCTCGCGCTCTACCGGGACCATCCGGAGTTCGCCGCGCCGGCCAGCCGCTTCAACGAGGTCATCCGCTTCGTCGAGTCCGGTCTGGAGGACCTCTCCATCTCGCGGACCACCTTCGACTGGGGCGTGCCGGTGCCCGCCGACCTCACCGCGGCGGAGACGACGCAGAACCACGTGATGTACGTGTGGGTCGACGCGCTGACGAACTATCTGACCGGAGCCGGCTTCCCGGACGTCGAGTCGGCGGACTACCAGGCCTACTGGCCGGCCGACCTGCACATCATCGGCAAGGACATCTCCCGCTTCCACTGCATCTTCTGGCCGGCCTTCCTGATGAGCGCGGGGCTGCCGCTGCCGCAGCGCGTGATGATCCACGGCTTCCTGCACAACGCCGGCGAGAAGATGTCGAAGTCGGTCGGCAACGTCGTCGCCCCGCGCGAGTGGGTCGCGGAGTACGGCCTGGATGCGGTGCGCTTCTTCCTGCTGCGCGAGTTCCCCTTCGGCCAGGACGGCTCGTACTCCCACGAGGCCGTCGTCGGGCGGAAGAATGCGGACCTGGCGAACAACCTGGGCAATCTGGCCCAGCGGTCGCTGTCGATGATCGTGAAGAACTGCGCCGGCGCCGTGCCCGAGCCGGGCGAGCTCACCGAGGCTGACCGGGCGATCCTCGCCCAGGCCGAGGAGCTGCTGGACATCAACCGCGCGGCCTACGAGGTCCAGGACTTCCACCGGGCTCTGGAGCGGACCTGGTTCGTGCTCGGCGAGGCCAACGCCTACTTCGCCGACGAGCAGCCCTGGAAGCTGAAGGCCTCGGATCCGGAGCGGATGGCCACAGTGCTCTACGTGACCGCCGAGCTCGTCCGGCGCGTCGCGCTGCTGGCTCAGCCGGTGATGCCGGAGTCGGCGACCCGGCTGCTCGACGCCCTCGGTGTCGCGGCGGCCGGCGATGCCGGCCGCACCACCGCCTCGGGGGAGGGGCCGCGGAGCTTCGCCGCCTTCGGCGAGCAGCTGCGGCCGGGGACGCCGCTGGAGAAGCCGCAGCCGATCTTCCCCCGGCACGAGGACTGAGGCGCCCGGCGGCGCCGGGCCGTCGTGCGAGGGGGCCTGACGGCGCGTCCCGGCGGTGGGGCCGCGCCGGTCTCAGATGGTGAGAGCCGTCGTCGTCCTCTCGCCGTCGCGGCGCCGGGGCCCTACTCTGGGCGGCATGGCTGACACCTCTGCGCAGACGACCCTGGACATTGCCGTCATCCCCGGAGACGGGATCGGACCTGAGGTCATCGCCGAAGCACGGCGTGTGCTGGAGGCGGTGCTGGACTCCGCGGGCGTCGGGCTGCGCTGCACCGAGTACCCGCTGGGCGCCGCCCATTGGCTGGAGACCGGCGAGACGCTCGAGGACGACACGCTCGAGAAGCTCCGCGGCCATGATGCGATCCTCTTCGGCGCCGTCGGCGCTGACCCCCAGGACGACCGCGTCCCCTCGGGGCTGATCGAGCGGGAGCTGCTGCTGAAGCTGCGCTTCAGCCTGGACCATGCGATCAACCTGCGCCCCTCGCGCTCCTACCCGGGGGTGACCTCGCCGCTGCGCGGCGTCGGCGAGGAGTCGGGCCCGCAGATCGACTTCGTCGTCGTCCGCGAGGGCACCGAGGGCCCCTACGTGGGCAACGGCGGCACCATCCGTCGCGGCACCGCCCAGGAGATCGCCACCGAGGTCTCGCTGAACACCGCCCACGGGGTCCGGCGCGTCGTCGCCGACGCCTTCGCCCGGGCGGCCTCCCGCCGGCGGAAGCTGACCCTGGTGCACAAGCACAACGTGCTCACCCGGGCCGGCGACCTCTGGCGCCGGGCCGTGGAAGAGGCCGCCGTCGAGCACCCGGACGTGAGCTGGGAGTACATGCACGTCGACGCCGCGACCATCCACATGGTCCAGGACCCGGCGCGCTTCGACGTGATCGTCACCGACAACCTCTTCGGCGACATCCTCACCGACCTCGCCGGCGCCATCAGCGGCGGCATCGGACTGGCCGCCTCCGGCTCGATCAACGCCGAGGGCACCGCCCCTTCGATGTTCGAGCCGGTCCACGGGTCGGCGCCGGACATCGCCGGCGAGCAGATCGCCGACCCCACTGCGACGGTGCTCTCGGCGGCGCTGATGCTGCAGCACCTCGGCCACGCCGGTCCGGCCGCCCGCATCCAGGCCGCCGTCGACGCGCAGATCGCCGACTGGGCTCGCGATCCCCAGGCCTCGGCGGCGCTGAGCACCGCCGCCCGCGGCGAGGCGCTGCTCCGGCGCGTGCTCGCCGGCTGACCGGTCGAGCACGCGCCGGAGCGGCGGTAGAGTGTGGGCCTGAAGCACCGGCCGAGTGGAAGGCAGTCCTGAATGCAGTTCGACGTCATCGAGAACCCGCACCCCGTCGCGCAGGATCGGCGCCGCGAGATCCTGGCCGATCCGGGCTTCGGCGTGCACTTCAGCGACCACACGGTGATCATCGACTGGACCGACGACGGCGACGGCGGCTCCTGGCACGACGCCCGCGTGGAGGCCTACGGCCCGATCGCGCTGGACCCGGCCGCCTCGGTGCTGCACTACGCCCAGGAGGTCTTCGAGGGCATGAAGGCCTATCGGCACGCCGACGGCGGCGTGTACACCTTCCGCCCGCGGGCCAATGCGGCGCGGATGAACCGCTCGGCGGCGCGCATGGCCCTGCCGCAGCTCGACGAGGAGGCCTTCGTCGAGTCGCTCGAGCAGCTGCTCGCCGTGGACTCCTCCTGGGTGCCCGAGGGCGAGGGCGCGGCGCTGTATCTGCGTCCGTTCATGATCGCCACCGAGGCCTTCCTCGGCGTCCGCCCGGCGCGCGAGGTCTCCTACCGGGTCATCGCCTCGCCGGCGGGCAACTACTTCGGCGGCGAGCTGAAGCCGGTGCGCATCTGGGTCTCTCGGGACTTCACCCGGTCGGGGCCCGGCGGCACCGGCGCGGCGAAGACCGGCGGCAACTACGCCGGCTCGCTGGCGGCGCAGGCCCAGGCCGCCGAGCACGGCTGCGACCAGGTGCTCTTCCTGGACCCGCTGCACGAGAACGCCGTCGAGGAGCTCGGCGGCATGAACGTCTTCCTGGTCACCTCCGACGGCCGGCTGATCACTCCGCAGCTGACCGGCACGATCCTCGAGGGTGTGACCCGCGACTCGGTGATCCAGCTGGCCCAGGACCGCGGTCTGACGGTCGAGGAGCGGCGGGTCACGCTCGACGAGTGGGCCCGCGGGATCGAGGACGGCACGATCGTCGAAGCCTTCGCCTGCGGCACTGCGGCGGTGATCACCCCGATCGGCGAGCTCGTCGACGGCGAGACGACCATCGCCTCCCCGGGCACCGGGGAGGTCACCGCGAGCATCCGCGAGGAGCTGCTGGGCATCCAGACCGGCGCGGTCGCGGACCGCCACGGCTGGATGCACCGGCTGGCCTGAGCAGGCGGGCCGTCGGCCCGGCGGCGCGCTCGGGGCGCGACGAGTAGACTGGCGGGCATGCGCATTGCACGTTTCGTCACTGAAGCCGAGCCCGCCTACGGCATCGTCACCGGCGATCCCGGCGAGGAGACCATCACCGAGCTGACCGGCGATCCGTTCTACGGATCCGTCCAGCAGACCGGGACCTCGCATGCCGTCGACGACGTCCGGCTCGTCGCCCCGATCATCCCCCGCAGCAAGGTCGTCGGCGTCGGCCGCAACTACGCCGACCACATCGCCGAGATGGGCGGCGAGCCGCCGGTCTCGCCGCTGCTGTTCCTGGTGCCCAACACCGCCGTGTCCGGGCCGAACGAGCCGATCACCCTGCCCTCCTTCTCCGAGGAGGTCAGCTATGAGGCCGAGCTGGCCGTCGTCATCGGCCGGATCTGCAAGGACGTGCCGCGCGAGCGCGTCGACGAGGTGATCTTCGGCTACACCGTCGCCAACGACATCACCGCCCGCGACGCCCAGCGCACCGACGGCCAGTGGGCCCGCGCCAAGGGCTTCGACGGATCGACGCCGCTCGGTCCCTGGGTGGAGACGGAGCTGGACGTCGAGGACCTGGAGATCACCGGCCGGCTCAACGGCGACGTCGTCCAGCAGGGCCGGACCTCCGAGATGATCTTCGGCGTGCCCGAGCTCATCTCCCAGGTCTCGCAGGCCTTCACCCTGCTGCCCGGCGACGTCATCCTCACCGGCACGCCGGCCGGCGTGGGCGCCGTCTCCGACGGCGACCGCTTCGAGGCCGAGGTCGAGGGCCTCGGCACGCTGGTCAACCACTTCCGGCGCTGACCTCGGCGGCGCGGGCGGCCGTGCGCCGTCGTGCCCGCCTGCGCCGCGCCCTCCCTCATCCCGCACCGATCAGGAGCCCCCACACCGCTATGAGCACCCCCGCCGCCTCCGGCCCCGCGATCCCCGCCGTCGACCCGTCCGCCCCCGTGCGCGTGCGCTTCTGCCCGTCGCCGACGGGATCGCCGCACGTCGGGCTGATCCGCACCGCGCTGTTCAACTGGGCCTACGCCCGCCACACCGGCGGTTCGCTGGTGTTCCGCATCGAGGACACCGACGCCGCCCGCGACTCCGAGGAGTCCTACGAGCAGCTCCTCGAGGCGCTGCGCTGGCTGGGCCTGGACTGGGACGAGGGTGTCGAAGTCGGCGGCGAGCACGGTCCGTACCGCCAGTCCGAGCGCGGCGAGATCTACGCCGACATGCTCGAGCGGCTGACGGCCTCCGGCCACGTCTACGAGGCGTTCTCCACGCCGGAGGAGGTCGAGGAGCGCCACCGCGCGGCCGGCCGGGACCCGAAGCTGGGCTATGACAACCACGACCGGCACCTGACCGAGGAGGAGAAGGCGGCCTTCCGCGCCGAGGGCCGGCAGCCGGTGCTGCGGCTGCGGATGCCCGACGAGGACCTCACCTTCACCGACCTGGTGCGCGGCGAGATCACCTTCGCCGCCGGCTCCACGCCGGACTTCGTCGTCGCCCGCGCCGACGGCAGGCCGCTCTACACCCTGGTCAACCCGCTGGACGACGCCCTGATGGGCATCACCCACGTGCTGCGCGGCGAGGACCTGCTCTCCTCGACGCCGCGGCAGATCGCCCTCTACCGGGCACTGCACGCGATCGGCGTCGCCGACCACATGCCGGCCTTCGCACATCTGCCCTACGTGATGGGGGAGGGGAACAAGAAGCTCTCCAAGCGCGACCCGGAGTCGAACGTCTTCCACCATCGTGACCGGGGCTTCATCCGTGAGGGCCTGCTGAACTACCTGGCGCTGCTGGGCTGGTCGCTCTCCTCCGACGAGGACGTCTTCACCGTCGACCAGCTCGTCGAGCACTTCGACGTCGCCGACGTGCTGGGCAATCCGGCGCGCTTCGACACCAAGAAGGCCGAGGCGATCAACGGCACCCACATCCGCCGGCTGGACCCGCAGGACTTCCGCGACCGGCTGGTGCCGCATCTGCGGGCCCAGGAGCTGGTCGGCGAGGAGCTCACGGCACGCCAGGCGAGGATCCTCGACGGCGCCGCCCCGCTGGTGCAGGAGCGCATCGCGCTGCTCGCCGAGGGGGCGGACATGATGGCCTTCCTGTTCGTCGACGACGAACAGCTGGAGATCGAGGCCAAGGCCTTCAGCGGACTCGGCGAGGAGGCGCCGGCCACCGTCGACGCCGCCGTCGCCGCTCTGGAGGAGCTCGACGACGCCGCGTGGACCACTGAGCGCATCGAGGCCGCACTGCGCGATGCCCTGGTGGACGGGCTGGGGTTCAAGCCGCGCAAGGCCTTCGGCGCGGTGCGCTCGGCCGTCTCCGGGCGCAAGGTCTCCCCGCCGCTCTTCGAGTCGATGGAGCTGCTCGGCCGGGCCTCCTCGCTGGCCCGTCTGGCTCGCTTCCGTCGCGAGCTGGTCGCCCGGCAGGAGGGCTGATGGCCGCGGCCGAGGAGCCGGACGCCGCGGAGCCCGTCGGCGGCTCGTCCGGCTCCGGCCGGGCGCCGCGGACGGTCGCGGGGGTGCTCTTCGACGTCGACGACACGCTGGTCGACCTGGGAACGGCCATGCGTGCGACCGTCGTCGAGCTGGCCGCCCAGCTCCCGGCCGCGCTCGATCTCGAGGCTCGACGGCGCGCCGCCGAGCTCTTCGCGCAGGACGCTCGGCGGCGGTACCACGCCTATCTGGCCGGGGAGCTGTCCTTCGTCGAGCAGCGGGTGGCCCGGATGCGCGATGCCTGCGCCGCGCTCGGGGTCCCGCTCCCGGACCGCGGCGCGCCGGCAGAGGCCCTGGCCGAGCTCTGGGGCGAGCCCTATGAGCAGGCGATGCGGCGCCGCTGGGGCCCCTTCGACGATGTGCATCCCAGCCTCGACGCCCTGGAGGCGGCCGGATTCGCCGTCGGCGCGGTGACCAACAACGTCGCCGCCTACCAGACCGAGAAGCTGCGCACGGCGGGCCTGGAGCGGATCGCCGACGTCGTCGGCATCGACGCCGTCGGCGTGGTCAAGCCTGATCCGGCCATCTTCCACGAGGGCGCCCGCCGGCTCGGCCTCGCCCCGGAGCAGTGCGCCTATATCGGCGACGATCCGGCCGCCGACGGCATCGGCGCGCGCGACGCCGGGATGCTCCCGGTGCTGGTCGACCGGGCCGGCCGGCATGCCGAGATCGAGGGTGTGACGAAGGTCAAGTCGCTGAGGGCCGCGCTCGATTTTGTACATCGAGCAGAGGGTCGTGTAGAGTAGTTGTCCGTTGCGAGGCGTTCGGAACACCGGTCGGAGACGAGCGGATGACCGGGCGAGGAGCAGCGGCCGATGGGCTATGGTGTAATCGGCAACACAGCGGTTTCTGGTACCGTCGTTCTAGGTTCGAGTCCTAGTAGCCCAGCGAGATCCCCTCGGGGATCGAGGGCCCTCGGAGACGGGGGCCCGACATATGGAGAGGGCCCCATCGTATAGCGGCCTAGTACGCCGGCCTCTCACGCCGGTAACGCGGGTTCGAATCCCGCTGGGGTCACCGCTCAGGCGGCCCTCGTGCTGATCACAGTGCGAGGGCCGCCGCTATGAGCAGGCGTTCGGATCGTCGGGCGCCGGCCGTCCGGTGACCGACGGCACGTGCTTCGAACAGGATTCTCTCTGAGGGTTCTGCTAGGATGGAAAAGCCTTCTGACGAGGGCGACAATCACATACGGCCCCATCGTATAGCGGCCTAGTACGCCGGCCTCTCACGCCGGTAACGCGGGTTCGAATCCCGCTGGGGTCACCGCTGAAGGCCCCCGATCCCGCGCGGATCGGGGGCCTTCGTCATGTCGGCCTGCGACGACGCCCGGGCGTCTCCGCGAGGCGTGCCGCCGCGGCCCGGCAGGACCGACCCTCAGAACCGACGTGGCAGGATGGCACGCATGGCAGAACCGCGAGAGATCCGCACCCGTCCCGAGCCCGACGTCGGACGCGGCGCCGAGCCCCACGCCGGGACGGAGGAGCCCGCCGGCATCACCGTGGGCGATGTCGGCGAGGACCGCGTCCTGGCCGCCGTGCGAGCGGTGATCGACGCGCACAACGCCGAGGAGCCACGTGCCGCCGGCCTGGCCCTGCCCCCCGGAGACGACGCCGCAGTGCTGCGCCTGGCCTCCGCGGAGGCGGTGCTGAGCACCGACACCATGGCCGAGGGTCAGGACTTCCGGCTGTCCTGGTGGTCCGACTCCGTCGCGGCGGGCCGCGCCGTCGGGCAGAAGGCCGCCGCGCAGAACCTCTCCGACCTCAACGCCATGGGGGCCGAGCCGCTGGCCCTGCTGGTCAGCTGCACGCTGCCGGCCGACCTGCCGCTGGCGGCGGTGACCGCCCTCGCCGACGGGCTGACGGCGGCCTGCCGCGCCCCGGGCGCGGGTCGCTGCGTCGTCGCCGGCGGAGACCTGGGCTCCGGGCCCGGGCTGGCGGTGACCATCACCGCCGTCGGCGAGCCCTGGCGTCCGGAGCCGTCGGCCGCCGCCCGGCCGCTGCGCCGCGACGGTGCGCGTCCCGGCGACGTCCTGGCGATCAGCGGGCCGCTGGGTCGTGCGGCGGCGGGTCTGGCGCTGATCGAGGGCGGGGTCGTCGCCCCCGACGCCCGGCCGATGCGGGGGCAGAGCCCGCAGGAGGGCCTGCTGGCCGCCTGTGCGGCGGCCCAGACCGCCCCGAGCCCGGACCTGACCTCGGGGGCCGCGGCGGTGCGTGCCGGCGCCACGGCGGGGCTGGACGTCTCCGACGGGCTGCTGCGCGATGCGCGGCGTCTCGCGGCGGCCTCCGACGTCGCCCTCGAGTTCGACCAGGCCGCGCTCGAGGAGGAGGTCGAGTCCCTGCGTCGCGTCGCGGAGACGCTGCGCCGCCGCTCGCCGGGGGCCCGCCCGGATCCGCGGGCCTGGGTGCTCTCCGGAGGCGAGGACTACGCCCTGCTGGCGACGTTCGGCGCCGCCGCCGAGCTGCCCGAGGGATTCCGCCGGCTCGGCACCGTGCGTGCGCACGACGGAGCCCCCGGCGTGGACGCCGGGGGCTCCGAGGGGTCGTCGGGATGGGACTCGCTGAGCGGCTGACGCCGACGGTCAGCGCAGACTCATCGGCGGATCATCGTGCGGGGCGCCCCATGCGGGGGCGCCTCACTCGGGGGCGCCGTCGTAGTAGCGGCCGAGCTGGGCGAACTGCCAGCCGGCGGCCTGCCACTGGTCGGCGGAGAGCACGTTGCGCGCGTCGAGCAGCCGCCGGACGGCCACGACCTCGTCGAGGTCGTCGGGGGTCAGCGCCTTGAACTCGTTCCACTCGGTGGTCAGCACCACCAGATCGGCGTCCGCGGCGGCCTCGCGCAGCGAGTCCACGTAGCCCAGCCGCGGGAAGCGCTTCGCGGCGTTCTCGTTGCCCTCCGGGTCATAGACGAGGACGTCGGCGCCGGCGGTGTAGAGCCGGTTGGCCACGTCCAGCCCGGGGGAGTCGCGCACGTCGTCGGAGAGCGGCTTGAAGGTCACGCCCAGCACGGCGATCCGCGTGCCGGGCAGGCCGCCGAGCATCTGCTCGGCGAGGGTCACCGCCCGCTCGCGCCGGCGCAGGTTGATCTGGTCGACCTCGTTGAGGAAGGTCATCGAGTGGTCCAGGCCCAGCTCCGAGACCCGGGTCTGCAGCGCGCGGATGTCCTTGGGCAGGCAGCCGCCGCCGAATCCGACGCCGGCATTGAGGAACTTCCGCCCGATGCGGGTGTCGTGGCCGATCGCATCGGCCAGCGTCCGGATGTCGCCGCCGACGGCCTCGGTGACCTCGGAGAAGGCGTTGATGAAGGAGATCTTCGTCGCCAGGAAGGCGTTGGCGGCGACTTTGACCAGCTCGGCGGTCTCGAAGTCAGTGCTGATCCACGGAGTCTCCTGGGTCAGGGCATCTGCGTAGACCTCGCGCAGCACCTGCTCGTCGTCCGCGGCGTCGGTGCCGATCACCAGGCGATCCGGGCGCAGCGTGTCCTGGACGGCGAAGCCCTCGCGGAGGAACTCCGGGTTCCAGGCCAGCGAGACCTCGACGTCGTCCGAGGACTCCTCGGCCACCAGCCGCTGCAGCCGGCGCGCGGTGCCCACCGGCACCGTCGACTTGCCGACCACCAGGGCGTCCTTGGTGATCGAGCGGGCCAGCGCGGCGGTCGCGGCGTCGACGGCGGTCAGGTCCGCGGCGGTGCCGCCGGCGACCTGCGGAGTGCCGACGGCGATGAAATGCACGTCGGCCCAGGAGCCGGCGCCTTCCATGTCGGTGGTGAAGCGCAGCCGTCCGGAGTCCACATGCTTGCGGATCAGCTCGGGCAGCCCGGGCTCGTGGAAGGGCAGGTCGCCGCGGGAGAGGGCCTCGATCTTCTCCGGGTCGACGTCGACGCCGAGGACGTCGAAGCCGAGCTCGGCCATGCATGCGGCATGCGTGGCGCCCAGGTAACCGGTTCCGATGACACTGATGTTCTTGATCACGCGCCCCATCATAGGACGCACCCGGACCGCGGCGAGACTCGACAGGCGACCGGCGCGTCAGGCGCGTCCGGCATCCTCGCCCAGACCATGTTCGGCGGCCTCCGGATTGCGCCGCACCAGCTCGGTGAGCTGATGGGCGGCCTGGACGACCACCTCGGCGTGCTGACGGCCCGGCTGGCGGGTCAGCCGCTCGATGGGTCCGGAGATGGACACGGCCGCGATCACCCGGCCGGAGGGGCCGCGCACGGGGGCCGAGACCGAGGCCACGCCGGGTTCGCGCTCGCCCAGCGACTCGCCCCAGCCGCGCCGGCGGACCCCCGCCAGCACCGTCGGGGTGAAGCGGGCGCCCTGCAGCCCCTCGACGAGCCGCTCATGGTCCTCCCAGGCCAGCAGCACCTGGGCGGCGGACCCGGCCTTCATGGACAGCTGGGTGCCCACCGGGATGGAGTCGCGCAGACCGATGGGCCGCTCGGCCGAGGCCACACAGATGCGGGCGTCGCCCTGGCGGCGATACAGCTGCGAGCTCTCCCCGGTGGCGTCGCGCAGCCGCAGCAGGATGGGCCCGGCCGCCGAGATCAGCCGGTCGTCGCCGGCGGCGGAGGCCAGCTCGGCCATCCGCGAGCCGATGACGTAGCGGCCCCGCACGTCGCGGGAGAGGAAGCGGTGGTGGATGAGCGCGCTGGCCAGTCGATGGACGGTCGGCCGGGCCAGGCCGGTGGACTCCACCAGCTGGGCGAGCGAGGCCGGGCCGGCCTCCAGCGCGTCGAGGATCATCACCGATTTGTCGACGACGCCGATGCCGGAGGGGGAGTGCAGCGGCCGCGGCGGCTCCGGGTCGACGGACAGCGGGGACGCGACGCCGGTCGGGGGCTCGGCGTCGGGGGCGACGTCCCGGGCCGGGAGCTCCGGCCGCTGGTTCTTCGGGGCGCGAGGACTGGACATGGCTCCATGATACGACGCCTCGCGGCCGAGGTCTCAGATAGTGAGACCTGACGTCACGGTATGGAGGTCCGACTGGCGGAGGTGCTTCTGTAGTGGTATATGGACCGCAGCAGGACGACCCCCACGGAGGCTCCCATGAGCAGGCCGCTCACCCTCGCCGAGAAGGTCTGGCGCGACCACGTCGTCGCGCCCGGCGTCGAGAAGGACGGGCAGCGCTCGCCGGACCTGCTCTACATCGACCTGCACCTGGTCCACGAGGTCACCTCTCCGCAGGCGTTCGAAGGGCTGCGCCTGGCCGGGCGGCCGGTGCGGCGTCCGGACCTGACCATCGCCACCGAGGACCACAACACGCCCACGTTGGAGATCGACAAGCCGATCGCCGACCCCGTCTCACGCAAGCAGGTCGACACGCTGCGCGACAATGCCGAGGAATTCGGCGTGCGGCTGCACTCGCTGGGCGACGACGACCAGGGCATCGTCCACGTCGTCGGCCCGCAGCTGGGACTGACCCAGCCGGGCATGACAGTGGTCTGCGGCGACTCGCACACCTCCACCCACGGCGCCTTCGGGGCTCTGGCCCTGGGCATCGGCACCTCCGAGGTCGAGCATGTGCTGGCGACCCAGACGCTGCCGCTGAACCCGTTCAAGACGATGGCGATCACCGTCGAGGGCACGCTGAAGCCCGGAGTGAGCTCCAAGGACATCATCCTGGCGGTCATCGCGAAGATCGGCACCGGCGGGGGGCAGGGCTATGTGCTGGAGTACCGCGGCAGCGCGATCGAGCAGCTCTCGATGGACGCGCGGATGACCATCTGCAACATGTCCATCGAGGCCGGCGCCCGCGCCGGCATGATCGCCCCGGACGAGACGACCTTCGACTACGTGAAGGACCGTCCGCACGCGCCGCAGGGTGCGGACTGGGACGCCGCGGTGGAGTACTGGCGCTCGCTGCGCACCGACGAGGGCGCGGAGTTCGACACCGAGGTCGTCATCGACGCCGACGCGCTCGAGCCGCATGTCACCTGGGGGACCAACCCCGGGCAGGGCGTCGGCCTGGGCGAGTCGGTGCCGTGGCCGCAGGACTTCGCCGATCCGGGCGATCGCGACTCCGCGGAGCGGGCGCTGCGCTACATGGACCTCGAGCCGGGCACCCCGATGCGCGACATCCGGGTGGACACGGTCTTCCTCGGCTCCTGCACCAACTCCCGGATGGAGGACCTGCGCGCGGCCGCGGGGCTGATCCGCGGCCGGGAGAAGGATCCGGAGGTGCGGATGATCGTGGTGCCGGGCTCGCAGAAGGTCCGCCTGCAGGCCGAGGCCGAGGGCCTGGACCAGGTGTTCAAGGACTTCGGCGCGGAGTGGCGCTTCGCCGGCTGCTCGATGTGCCTGGGGATGAACCCCGACCAGCTCGCCGAGGGCGAGCGCTGCGCCTCGACGTCGAACCGGAACTTCGAGGGCCGGCAGGGCAAGGGGGGACGCACCCACCTGGTCTCGCCGGTGGTCGCGGCCGCCACGGCGATCCGCGGCACGCTCTCCGCCCCCTCCGACGTGCTGGCCGCGCACCCGGCCTGACCCGCTCCGTCGCAGAGCCCGACGCCACGTACCAGGACATACAGGAGATCCCGCCATGGAACCGATCATCCGCCACACCGGAGTGGGCGTGCCGCTGCGCGCCTCCAACGTCGACACCGACCAGATCATCCCCGCCGTCTACCTGAAACGGATCACCCGCACCGGCTTCGAGGACGCGCTGTTCTCCGCCTGGCGCCGGGACCCGGAGTTCGTGCTGAACCAGCCGGCCTACTCGGCCGGCTCGGTGCTGGTGGCCGGGCCCGACTTCGGCACCGGCTCCTCCCGCGAGCACGCCGTCTGGGCGCTGAAGGACTACGGCTTCCGCGTGGTCGTCGCCTCGCGCTTCGCCGACATCTTCCGCGGCAACTCCGGGAAACAGGGTCTGCTCACCGCCGAGGTCGAGCAGGCCGAGGTCGAGCGGCTCTGGAAGGAGCTGGAGACCGTCCCCGGCGCCGAGGTCGAGGTCGATCTGGAGAGCCGCATGGTCCGCTGCGGCGCTGTCGAAGCTCCCTTCGCCATCGACGACTACACCCGGTGGCGGCTGATGGAGGGGCACGATGACATTTCTCTCACGCTGACCGCCGAGCAGGACATCGTCGACTATGAGGCGTCCCGCGCGGCGTTCAAGCCCACCACGCTGCCGGCCCGCACCTGAGCTCGTGCTGTCATCGAATCGTTGCCGGGACGCACTGCGAGGTGCGCGGGCGGCGGCGCCGCGTTGGGTACAGTGGCAGGGCTGTAAACCTGCGCACCACGAAGGGACCGTCGAGTCACCATGACCAAACTGCTCACCATCCAGGGTGGAAAGCCCCTCCAGGGCAGCGTCCGGGTCCGCGGGGCGAAGAACCTCGTCCCCAAGGCGATGGTCGCCTCGCTGCTGGGCAGCTCGCCGTCGCAGCTGCGCAACGTCCCGGAGATCAAGGACGTCGAGATCGTCACCAACCTGCTGACGATCCACGGGGTTAAGGTCGAGGCCGACGTCGACACCGGCGACCTGACGCTCGATCCGAGCCAGATGCGCACCGCCGAGCATTCGGAGATCGACGCCCACGCCGGCGACTCGCGCATCCCGATCCTGTTCTGCGGTCCGCTCATGCACCGCAACGGCGAGGCCTTCATCCCCGACCTCGGCGGCTGCCGGATCGGGGACCGGCCGATCGACTACCACCTGGAGGTGCTGCGCACCTTCGGCGCCGTGGTGGACAAGCAGGCCACCGGCATCCACATCACCGCCCCGAAGGGGCTCAAAGGCGCGAAGCTCGAGCTGCCCTACCCGTCGGTGGGCACCACGGAGCAGGTGCTGCTGACCGCCGTGCTGGCCGACGGCATCACCGAGCTGAAGAACGCCGCGGTCGAGCCCGAGATCCACGATCTGATCGCCATCCTGCAGCAGATGGGCGCGATCATCACCGTCAACACCGACCGCACGATCCGCATCGAGGGCGTCGAGCGGCTCGGCGGCTATAAGCACCGGGCGATCCCGGACCGCATCGAGTCGGCCTCCTGGGCCTCTGCGGCGCTGGTCACCCGCGGCGACATCTATGTCCAGGGGGCGGCTCAGCGGGATCTCTCGGCGTTCCTGAACACCTACCGCAAGATCGGCGGCGAGTTCGAGGTCGACGACGGCGGCATCCGCTTCTGGCACGCCGGCGGCCAGCTGGAGCCGCTGGTGCTGGAGACCGACGTGCACCCCGGCTTCATGACCGACTGGCAGCAGCCGATGGTCGTCGCGCTGACCCAGGCCCACGGAGTCTCCATCGTCCACGAGACCGTCTACGAGAACCGCTTCGGCTTCACCGAGCCGCTGCGCCGCATGGGGGCCTCGATCCAGCTGCACCGGGAGTGCCTGGGGTCGAACCCCTGCCGCTTCGGCCAGCGGAACTTCCTGCACTCGGCGGTGATCTCCGGCCCTGCGGAGCTGCAGGGCGCCGACATCGACGTGCCGGACCTCCGTGGCGGCTTCTCCCACCTGATCGCCGCGCTGGCGGCCTCGGGGACCTCCCGGGTGACCGGCATCGAGATCATCGACCGCGGCTACGAGCATTTCATGGACAAGCTCCACGCCCTGGGCGCGGACGTCGAGCTCACCGAGCGCTGAGTCGGTAGGCTGGCGACGTGACCGCAGCTGACGACACCTCCTCCGCCGGGCCCGCCGCGACGTGCGCCCGGCCCATCCCGCCGGGCTTCCGCGCCGCGGCCGCCGTCGTGCGTCCGGCGCTGAACCTGCTGATGGGCAAGCGTTGGGAGCACATGGACCGCCTGCCCGAGGGCGGGTTCATCGTGGTGGCCAACCATGTCACCGAAGTGGACCCGCTGGCGGTGGCCCATGCGGTCTACTCCGGCGGCAGCACGCCGCATTTCCTGGCCAAGGACTCGCTGTTCCGGCTGCCCGTCGTCGGCGCGGCGCTGCGCGGGCTGAAGCAGATCCCGGTGATCCGTGACCGGCGCGAGGCGCAGAAGTCCCTGGAGGTCGCCCGCGAGGTGATCGACGAGGGCGGGGCGATCATCATCTACCCGGAGGGGACGCTGACCCGCGATCCGGAGCTTTGGCCGATGCGGGCGCGGACCGGCGCGGCCCGGCTGGCGCTGACCACCGGCGCGCCGGTGGTGCCGATCGCCCACTGGGGCGTGCAGGACTTCCTGGCCCCCTACGGCAAGGTGCCGCACGTGCTGCCGCGCGCCCGGTACCGGCTCTCCGTGGGGCACCCGGTCGAGCTGCAGGACCTGCGTGACGGACGGGTGACCCGCCGAAGCCTGGCCGAGGCCACGATGCGCATCGAACAGGCGCTCAGCGACGGCGTAGCCGAGCTGCGCGGCGAGCCCGCCCCGGAGCTCATCTGGGACCGGGCGCTGCGCTGCCGCGTCCCGCGCGACCAGCACCTGCGGCAGCCCGGGGGAGGGGCCGCCTCCGCGGGCCCCGGACCGGACGCGGCGCAGGAGCAGCACGAGGTGCGAGAGCAGGACGGAGCCCGATCCGACCTCGGGACGCCCACGGAGAACGACACCCGGCAGAGCGGAGAGCAGAACTCATGACGGCACCCGTCGACGCCGCCCGGACCTCCTCCGGCGCCGGCGCGCACCGGATCGCAGTGCTCGGGGCCGGCAGCTGGGGGAGCACCTTCGCCAAGGTCCTCGCCGACGCCGCCGCCGGCCGCGGCGAAGAGCCCGAGATCGTGCTCTGGGCCCGTCGCCCCGAGGTCGCGGCCGAGATCGCCGAGCAGCACACGAACACCACGTACCTCGGCGAGATCGGGCTGCCGGAGGCGATCACCGCCACCGCCGACGTCGGCGAGGCCGTCGCCGGCGCCGACGTCGTCGTGCTGGCGCTGCCGGCCCAGTCGCTGCGCACGCAGCTGGAGGAGGTCCGCGGCCGGCTGGGCGCCGAGACCGTCGTGGTCTCGCTGATCAAGGGCCTGGAGCGCGGCACCGACCTGCGCATGTCGGAGGTCATCGCCGAGCAGCTGGCGCTGCCGGCCGAGCGGATCGCGGTGATCTCCGGGCCGAATCTGGCCATGGAGATCGCCCGCGAGGAGCCGACGGCCTCGGTGGTGGCCTGCGCCGACCACGCCGTCGCCGAGCGCATCGCCGGGCTGAGCAACACCGGCTACTTCCGGCCGTACACGAACTCCGACGTCGTCGGCGTGGAGCTGGCCGGCATCGTGAAGAACGTCATCGCCCTGGCGGTCGGCATCTGCGACGGGCAGGGGCTGGGGGACAACTCCAAGGCCTCGGTCATCACCCGCGGCCTCGCCGAGACCACGCGGCTCGCCCACGCCCTCGGCGGGACGCTGGAGACGTTCTCCGGGCTCGCCGGCCTCGGTGATCTGGTGGCCACCTGCGCCTCGCCGCTCTCGCGCAATCGCACCGCCGGGCGGCTGCTCGGCGACGGGCTGACCGCCGACGAGGTGGTCGCCGAGCTCACCCAGACCGCCGAGGGCATGAAGTCCGGATCCGCCGTGGTGGATCTGGCCCGCCGCCACGGGGTGGAGATGCCCATCTCCGAGGCGGTCGTCGCCGTGCTCGACGGCACGCTGAGCGTCGACCGCATCGCCCCGCTGCTGCTGGCACGCGACCTCAAAGCCGAAGGAAAGTGACCGACGTGTCCGACGCTCCGTCCCACCACTCCCTCCCCGACCCGGCCGCCGCCTCCGGCGCCGTCGGCGCTGTCGGCCCCGAGGTCCGGCGCCCGCGCGTGCTGGTGCTCTACGGCGGCCAGTCCTCCGAGCATGCCGTGAGCTGCGTGACTGCCGCCGGCGTGCTCGACGCCGTCGACGGCGAGCAGTTCGACGTCGTGCCGGTGGGGGTGACCGCCGCCGGCCAGTGGACCCGTCCGGTGATCGACCCGCGGACCCACGCGTTCGTGCCGGGCGAGGACCTGCCGCGGGTCGTGCCGACCGACGCCACCGTGCAGCTGCATTCCGGTCCGTCGGGTTCCGCCGAGCGCGGCGCCGAGCTGCTCGAGATCGGCGCCGACGGCTCCGCCGAGTCCCTCGGGACGGTGGACGTGGTCCTGCCGCTGCTGCACGGTCCCTTCGGCGAGGACGGCATGCTGCAGGGGCTGCTGGAGACGGTCGGGGTGCCCTACGTCGGCGCCGGGGTGCTGGCCTCGGCGGTGGGCATGGACAAGCACTTCATGAAGGTGGCCTTCACCGCGGCCGGCCTGCGGGTCGGCCCCTACGAGACCGTCACCGCCCGGCAGTGGGCCGCCGACCCCGACGCGGCCCGGGAACGCCTCCGCGGGCTGCGTCTGCCGGTCTTCGTCAAGCCGGCCCGGGCCGGCTCCTCGATGGGCATCACCCGGGTCGAGGACTGGGAGCAGCTGGATCCGGCGATCGCCGGCGCGCAGAAGCACGACCCGAAGGTCATCGTCGAGGAGGGCATCGACGGGCGGGAGATCGAGTGCGGAGTGCTCGACGGCCGCGACGGCGCCGCTCCGCGGGCGTCGCTGCCGGGGGAGATCGTCGTCCACGACGGCGGCGAGTCCCACCAGTTCTACGACTTCACCGCCAAGTACACCGACGCCGCGGCCGCGGACCTGAGCTGCCCGGCCGACCTGCCCGAGGAGGTCTCCGCCGAAGTGCGCCGCCAGGCGGTCGTCGCCTTCGAGGCCGTGGACGGCGAGGGCCTGTCCCGGGTGGACTTCTTCTGCGCCGAGGACGGCTCGGTGACCGTCAACGAGATCAACACGATGCCCGGATTCACGCCGATCAGCATGTACCCGCAGATGTGGCGGGCCACCGGGCTGGACTACCGCGAGCTGATCACCGAGCTGATCACCCTGGCCCGGCAGCGGCCCGTCGGGCTGCGCTGACAGTCGGACTGAGCTGAAACCCGGGCTGCGCTGAGGGCCGGGGATGTCCGTCGGCGGACGGGGCCGCCGACGGAGGTGGTCAGTCGGCGGCGCCGCCCGAGCCTTCGACGTCCTCGAGCGACTGCTCCACCGACGGGCAGCGGTCGTCGGCCTCGATGCGCTTCGTCGGACGGGCCATCGCCAGCATCACCGAGGAGGAGGAGATCTCCTCGGTGTCGATGAGCACCTCCACGGCGGGTTCGCGCCCATAGCTGATCAGCCGCCAGGTGGCGCCGTCCTCCTCGACGGCCAGCCAGTCGACGCCGTCGGCGCTGACGCAGTGCTCGCTGCTCGGCCCCGGCGGCTCCACGCCGCACCGGACCACCGCCTGACTCGGGTCGCCGAAGGCGGCGGTGGCCTGGGCGTTGGTCTCCCGCTGATCGGCCTCGCCGATGCTGTCCGGCAGGGCGATCATGACCGGGGCGCAGTCCGGGTCGGCGGCATGCGGCGCGGCCTCGACGTCGGCGATGCTCCCGCAGGCGGTCAGCGCCAGGCCCGCCGCGCCGAGCGCGGCGAGGGCGGTCAGTCGTCCGCGGACCCGGCCCGCGGCGCGGCCGCTCCGGACCCCGCGGGATCCTCCGGGAGCATCGAGGTGACTCCGCCGGGCGGACGGGCGGGACGCGGAGCGCGGGGTCGACGGCTCGGAGGGCGCGGAGAGCATGCGGCCAGGATATCGGACGTTCCCTGCTCCGCGTCGGGACGAGGAGACGGGCCGGTTTCCGCCGAGACTGCGCGCGTGTCCTATCCTGGGTGCAGTCTGTCGACCCGTCGACGCCGCTGATCAGCATCGCCCGGACGATCGCGTCCGCAAGCTCCGGCGTCGCACCGTGCGACCCCGCGGACCCTCCCCGGGGCCGCCGTCTCCGAGGAGGATCCATGTCCGAGGCCCCTGTGACCCCTGCCGCGCCGCGCGGCAGGCGCCGCCGTCGGATCACCGCGGTGGTGCTGGTCAGCCTGCTGGTGCTGGTGGTGGGCGGTCTCGCGACGACCTGGTACTACCTGGACTCGCTGAGCAGCAGCTATGAGGAGAACGTCCAGACCTTCGAGCAGCAGGCGCAGGAGGAGGGCGGGGACGCCGGGACCGGCGGATCCTTCCCCGAGGAGTCGGACCGGCCGGAGAAGGAGGCCGACGACGAGTCGATCACCATCCTGCTGCTCGGCTCCGACGACCGCGCCGGCACCGACCTCGCGCAGAGCACCGGACAGTTCCCGGGCAGCCGCTCGGACACGATGATGCTGGTCCATGTGCCCTCGGACCGCAGCGGCGTGCAGGTGATGTCGATCCCGCGCGACCTGTGGGTCGACGTGCCCGGCGACCACGGCGAGGCCAAGATCAACGCCCCGATGGCGCTCGGCGGCGTCTCGCTGACCGTCCAGACCATCGAGGGTCTCTTCGACGTGCGCGTCGACCATGTCGCCTCAGTGGACATGCAGGGCTTCATCGGCCTGGTCGAGTCCCTCGGCGGCGTCGACGTCGAGTCCACGCATCCCGAGACGTTCACCACCACGGGCGGACATACCTTCCACCCCGGCACCCAGCACATGGACGCCGAGGAGGCGCTGGCCTTCGTCCGCGAGCGCAAGACCTTCTCCGACGGGGACCTGCAGCGGGCGCGCAATCAGCAGTCGTTCATCCAGGCGGTGGTCGACGAATCGCTGCAGGCCGGCAACCTCGCCAACCCCGGCCGCGTGCGCGACATGGTCGAGACCTTCACCCCGTACCTCACCGTCGACGAGTCCCTCGACGCCTCGACGGTCGCCTCGCTCGGCTGGGAGATCCGCGGCGCGGCCGACGACATCACGATGTTCACCCTGCCGACCGGACCCGACGATCGCTCCGCCGACGGGCAGTGGATCTGGCGGCAGGACGAGCAGGCGATGACGGAGATCTCCGAGGCGCTGGCCGACGACACGCTCGAGGAGTACGTCGAGGAGAACGACCTCTGAGCACCGCCGATCACGCACGCCGCGCACCTGACCGGAAGGGGGAGCTGTGAAGGGGAAGGTCCGAGGACCCGCCGCCATGCATCGCTGGCTCCTCCTCTCCGAGGAGTCGCTGGAGGCCGCGCGCGAACGGCTGGACGGGCTCAACGTGTTCCCGATCCCGGACTCCGACACCGGCACGAACATGCTGGCGACGATGCGCGCCTGCCGTCGGGCCGTCGAGGAGGAGGCCGCCGAGCAGCAGGACCGGGAGGACCTGGGCGCGCTGCTCGCCGCCGCTGGCGCCCGGGCGATGTCCGAGGCGCACGGCAACTCCGGCACGCTGCTGGCCGTGCTGATCTCCGGCTTCGCCGAGCCGCTGCACACCGTCCCGCGGCTCAGCGCGGCCGGTCTGGCCGATGCGCTGGAGCGCGGCGGGCTGCGGGCCTGGTCCGCGCTCTCCGAACCGGTGTCCGGCACGATGCTGTCCGTGGTGGACGCGCTGGCCGCACGGGCCCGCCGGCTCGCGGCCGAGGCCGAGGAGCCGGACAGCCGCGCCGCCGTGCAGGGCGCCGCCGACGCGCTCGTCGACGTCGCCCGCACGGCGGTGGAGTCCACCGTCGAGCAGCTCGAGGCGCTGCGCCGCGAGCGGGTCGTCGACGCCGGCGCGGCCGGACTGCTGCTGGTGGTCGAGGCGCTGCGCGCCGCCGTCACCGGCACCGCCGTGCGGGACGAGATCATCGACGGTCTGCTCGGCATGGACGGCCGGCGGCCGAGGACGGACGGGCCGGCGACGGCCGCGGAGCCGACCGCGACCTCGGCCGCCGGCGTGGAGATCATGTGCACCTCCCGGCTGGACCCGCTGGGGGCGGCCTCGCTGCGCCACCGGCTGGACGAGCTCGGCGAAGCGGTCATCATCACGCCCATCGACGTCGAGCCCGACGCCTCGGGCACGCACCGGTGGCGCATCCACGTGCACACCGCCGACGCCCGCGAGGTCGAGGAGGCGCTGCGCGCCGCCGGCTCCGTGGAGACGCTGGACGTGACCGCATTGAGCACCGGGACCGAGGGGGTGAGCACCGAAGATGGAGGCGAGCACTGACTCCTCGACCGCCGCCGGCGCGACCGGACCGTCCGGGCCGTCCGAGCAGTCCGAGCAGTCCGGCCCGCATGCGCCGCTGGAGACGCTGCTGGGCGCCGCCGCGGCCGAGACGCTGCGCCGCGAGCTGGGGCTGAGCACCGCCGGCGAACTGCTCGAGCACCATCCGCGCCGCTGGGTGGAGTACGGGCGGCTCTCCTCGCTGACGGAGCTGCGCGAGGACGAGCACGCCAGCTTCATCGCGCGCGTCGTCAGCGTCTCCAAGCGCTCCATGCAGCGCCGCCGCGGAGTCCTGGTGGAGGTCGTCGTCGAGGACGACGAGGGCGGCCGGCTGCAGATGGCCTTCTTCCAGGGCTTCCGCGCCTTCCGCGAGCTGCGGCGCGGGGCCAAGGCGATGTTCCACGGCAAGGTCGGCAGCTACGGCGGCCGGCTGACGCTGAACAACCCCGAGTACTCCGTGCTCGAGCTCGCCGACGGCGGCGCGCCCGAGGAGGACGACGACGGCGCGGCGGCGCTGATCCTCGCCGCCGGACGCGCGCCGCTGCCGATCTACCCGGCCACGGCGCGGATCTCCAGCTGGGAGATCCTGCGCTGCGTGCGGCTGGTGCTCGACCTCGCCGCCGTCGACGCGTGGCCCGATCCGGTGCCCGCCGAGGTCGCCGCCGCCGAAGGGCTGTGCGACCTGGTCACGGCGCTGCGGCTCATCCATCGGCCGGAGACCATGGAGGACCCCGAGCGCGGGCTGGCCAGGCTGCGCTTCCAGGAGGCGTTCTTCCTGCATGCGCTGCTCGCCCGGCGTCGGGCGCGGGTGGGCACCGGCGTCGGCATCCCGCGTCCGCGGCCTGCCGACGGGCTGCTCGCCGCCTTCGACGCACAGCTGCCCTTCGCCCTGACGGAGGGCCAGCGCAGCTGCGGCGAGCTCCTCGCCGGCGACCTCGCCGGGAAGCAGCCGATGAACCGGCTGCTGCAGGGCGAGGTCGGATCCGGCAAGACGCTGGTCGCGCTGCGGGCGATGCTGCAGGTCGTCGACGCCGGCGGCCAGGCCGCGCTCATCGCGCCGACCGAGGTGCTGGCCGCCCAGCACGAACGCTCCCTGCGGGCGATGCTGGGCCCGCTGGCCGGCTCCGACCTGCTCTCGGCCTGGCAGCGCCCGGCGGCCGGGACCGAGGCGCAGGTGACGCTGCTGACCGGCTCGATGAGCACCGCGCGGCGGAAGCAGGCCCTGCTGGACATCGCCTCCGGCGCCGCCGGGATCGTCGTCGGCACCCATGCGCTGCTCTCCGAGACGGTGAGCTTCGCCGACCTGGGGCTGGTGGTGGTCGACGAGCAGCACCGCTTCGGCGTCGAGCAGCGCGACGCGCTGAGGACCCGGGAGGCGGCCACGCCGCACATGCTGGTGATGTCTGCGACGCCGATCCCGCGGTCGGTGGCGATGACCACCTTCGGCGACCTCGAGCTCACCGTGCTGGAGGGCCTGCCCGCCGGGCGACGTCCGGTGGAGACGCATGTGGCGAGGATGCGGCGCGGCCCCCGGGTGATCGGCCGGGTGTGGGAGCGCCTCGCCGAGGAGGTCGCGGCCGGGCATCAGGCGTATGTGGTGTGTCCGAAGATCACCGAGTCCGACCAGCGCGAGGATCCGGAGTCCGGTGTGGAGATCGAGCAGGACGCCTCGGTGGAGCTGCTGGAGCAGACGCTCGCCGAGCATCCGCTGATCGGCCCGCTGCGCCGCGCCGTGCTGCACGGGCGGATGAGCGGCGAGGAGAAGGAGGAGGCGATGACCGCCTTCGAACGCGGCGAGGTCGACGTGCTGCTCTCCACCACCGTCATCGAAGTCGGCGTGGACGTGCCCAACGCCACTGTGATGACGATCCTCGACGCCGACGCCTTCGGCATCTCCACGCTGCATCAGCTGCGCGGCCGCGTCGGCCGCGGCGCGGCCCCGGGGCTCTGTCTGCTGGTCACCCGGCTGCCCGACGACCACCCTTCGGGGCGGCGGCTCGACGAGGTCGCCGAGCACTCCGACGGGATGACCCTGGCCCGGCTGGACCTGCAGCGTCGCCGCGAGGGCGACGTCCTCGGCGCCTCGCAGGCCGGGCGCCGCTCGACGCTGAAGCTGCTGCGCATCGTCCGCGACGAGGAGCTCATCACCTCCGCCGCCGAGCAGCTGCGCCGGATCACCGCCGCCGATCCGGACTGGCGGGCCCATCCGGGGCTGCGCGCCTCCGTCGACGCCTGGATGGCCGCCCACGACGGCGCCGACGCGTATATCGAGCGCGGCTGAGGCCCGAGCGCCCCCGCCCCCCCCGCGAGCCGGCCGCCGCTCCCGCCGCCTCCCCCCCCCCGCATCCGCCCCGACCCGAGACAGGAGCTCTCCATGGCACGCATCATCGCCGGCACGCACAAGGGCCGCCGTCTGACGTCGGTGCCCACCGACGCGACGCGTCCCACCAGCGACCGGGTCAAGGAGTCGCTCTTCAGCCGCCTCGAGGGCTACGACGCGCTGGTCGACGCCGTCGTGGTGGACCTCTTCGCCGGCTCCGGAGCGCTGGGGCTGGAGGCGCGCAGCCGCGGCGCGCGCGCCGTCGAGCTGGTCGACGTCGCCGAGCCGGCGGCGGCGACGCTGCGGCGCAACGCCGCGATCGCCGACGGCGGGGTCACCGTCCACCGCACGGCGGCGCTGCGTCATCTGCAGCAGCGCGGACTGCGCGAGGCCGAGCCCATCGAGCTGCTCTTCCTCGACCCGCCCTACGACTGGACCGACGCGCAGCTGGCCGAGATCCTCGCCGCAGCGCTGCCGCAGCTGCATCCGGCGGCGACGATCGTCGTCGAGCGGGACGAGCGCGGCGGCGAGCCGGCCTGGCCGGAGGGGCTGGAGCGCTTCGCCGACCGGGCCTACGGCTCGACGCACATCTGGTTCCTCGAGCCGGAGTGAGCCGTCGCGGGACGGTGGTCGTCCCGTCTCAAGGTCCTGTCGTCAGGGGGTGGAACCCAGTCGGTACGGGCATTAGGCTGACCCCATGAACGGGGGAGACACACCGACGGTCCTGTCCATCGCGCGGGCCCCGCGGGGCGTCGCCCTGCCGCTGGCGGGGCTGCTCCTCGGCGCCGGCGCCTTCTCGCTGGGGACCACCCTGCTCGTCGGCGCGGGCGTGGTGTTCGGCGCCGCGACCGCCGCGCTGATGCTGGTCCTGGCCGGGATGATGCTGCGCCTCCGGACGACGATCACCGCCGATGCAGCCGGCCTGCACGCCCGCTGCCTGGGCGTCTTCCGGATGACCGCCGCCTGGTCGCAGATCCGCCGCGCTGAGGAGGGGCCGGCGACCGGACTCGTCGAGGGCCTCGGATGCCGGTTCCTCCCCGGCGGGACGACCGGACTGCTCGTCGGCGGCCCCACCGTCCATGTGGTCACCGACCGGCGCCGCTGGCTGCTCAGCGCCGCGGACCCCTCCGTCGTGTGCCGGGCCGTCGAGCGGCGTGCGGCGGCGCGGGGCGCCGGATCGGCTGCCGTGCCGCGCTCGCGCTGCTAGCCGGCCCAGTCGCGCAGCGCGGCTCCGGTCAGCGTCTCGCCGGGATGCGGCCCGGAGGCCCAGACGGCATTGACGGTGGCCTCGGCGAACGGCGCCTGCGGGGAGACGGCCAGCACCAGATTGCCCTCGGCCTCGCCGGCGACGACGTCGGCCGGGGCGGTCAGCAGCAGCCGGTCCCACAGCCCGTCGGCGGCCGCGCCGAGCGGGCCCAGCGCCTCAGCGACGCGGCGGACCTGTTCGGCGGCGAAGTCCATCGGCGGCTCGTCGCCCAGATTCATCAGCAGCAGCCCGCCCTCGGCCGTCGCGCCCAGCGTGGTGCGGTGGAAGGCCGTCGAGGTCAGCGCCTCCGGGGCCTCGGAGGAGTTGAAGAGGTCCACCAGCACCAGGTCGAAGCGCTCGCCGGCCAGCGCGCCGTCGTCGGCGAACACTGTCGCGGCATCGGCGACGACGCTGCGCGGCGCCGGCTCCATCGGCAGGTGGGTGAGCACGAAGTCGACCAGCTCGGGCTCGACGTCGACCACCGTCTGCTCCAGGCCCGGGGCGTGATGCCCCAGCCAGCGCGGCAGCGTCAGCGCGCCGGCCCCGAGGTGCAGGACCTGTCCGCGGGCGTCGGCGCGCACCAGGTCGCGCGCGGCGGTGCGCAGCACGGCGGATTTTCGGACGGTGTAGTCGTGCAGCAGGAAGCCCGGGTCCGCGACCTCGACGTGGGACTGCTCGGCCCCGTCGATGCTCAGCACCACGCCGGCGTCGGTGAGCTCGTCGCAGCGCAGCTCGGTGACCGTTCCGGAGGCGCTCAGCCGCATGCTCGCCGGCAGCCGGGCCATCAGGACCGCTCCAGCGCGGCGGGCAGCCGCTCGGCCAGGCGGCGCATGCCCTCGATGATCGTCTCGTGGCGTTTGCAGAAGGCGAAGCGCACCAGCTTCTGCAGCTCGTCCTCGGCGGAGGCGGCGTGCCGGATGGTCAGCGTCGAGACCGGGATCGCCGCGACGCCGACCTCCTCGGCGAGCAGCCGGCAGAAGGCCTCGCCGGAGAGATCGGTGAGCGGTGAGATGTCGGCGACGACGAAGTAGCCCGCCTCGGTGTGGTGGGCGCGCAGGCCGGCCGAGGTCAGCCCGCGGTGCAGCAGATCGCGGCCTGCGGTCAGCTCGGCGACGTTCTCGGCGAAGAAGCCGCGGTCGTCCGCCAGCCCTTCGGCGACGGCGTGCTGGTAGGCCGGGCCGGAGGAGAAGCTCAGGAACTGCTTGACCCCGCGGACCTGGTTGACCAGCGTCGCCGAGCCGGTGATCCAGCCGACCTTCCAGCCCGTCACCGAGAAGGACTTGCCCGCCGAGCCCACGGCGACGGCGACCTGCTCGGCGCCGGGGATCGAGAGGACCGTGCGGTGCGGATGCGCGGCGTCGTCGAAGACCAGCCGCTCGTAGACCTCGTCGCACATGATGCGCAGGTCGTGGCGGACGGCCAGATCGACGATCCGCCGCATCTCCTCGGCGCTGAAGACGGTGCCGGTCGGATTGTGCGGAGTGTTGAGCAGGATCATCGTCGTCCGCTCGGTGACTGCGGCCTCCAGCGCGTCGACGTCGGGCCGGAAGTCCGGGCCGCGCAGCGGCACGCCCACCAGCTCGGCGCCGGCCAGCGCCGCGCAGGCGCCGTAGGAGTCATAGTGCGGCTCGAAGGTCAGCACCTCGCCGCCGGGGCGGGCGAAGGCCAGGATCGCGGCGGTGATCGCCTCAGTGGCCCCGGTGGTGATCAGCACCTGCTGCTCCGGATCCAGGGCGACGCCGGCGCGGCGATCGACGTCGGCGGCGACGGCCTGCCGCAGGGCCGGCAGTCCCGGACCCGGCGCGTACTGGTTGGGCGGGCCGACCTGCGGATCGGCGACGGCGCGGGCGGCCAGGTCGAGCAGCCAGTCCGGCCCCTCCCGGTCCGGGAAGCCCTGTCCGAGGTTGACCGCCTCATGGCGCATCGCCGCGGCCGTGGTGCGCTCGTAGATCGTCGGGGTCACGGTGCCGGTCGCGCCGTCATAGGTGTTCGCGCCGACGGCGGCCCGAGCCCAGAGCGGGCGGTGATCCAGCGGGCGGCGGGCGGCGCGCTCGGCGGGCGTCTCGGCGGGGGAGAGGTCGGGCGCGCCGTCGACTCCGCCCTCGGTCGGGCGGTCGGCGGAACGGGGTGCGACGGGATCATCGGCGTGCGACAGCATGCTCCCCATCGTAGACACGGCGGCCCCGGCGGCGCAGAGGGCGGGGCGGACGCGGTCGTCCGGGCCGGCGACGTCCGGCGGCGTGGCCGTCGTCGGCCGCGTCGACTAGTGTCCTGTCCATGCAGTCTGCAGTGTGTCCCGGATCCTTCGACCCCATGCACAACGGCCACGCGGAGATCGTGGCCCGAGCGGCGAATCTCTTCGACGAGGTGATCGTCGCCGTCTCGCCGAACATGCACAAGTCCCCGATGTTCGGGGTCGAGGAGCGCATGGAGATGGCCCGCGAGACCTTCTCCGCGGTCCGCGGCGTCGTCGTCGAGCCGCTGGGCGAGGGTCTGCTCGCCGAGTTCTGCCGGCAGCACGGGGCCAACGCCGTGGTCAAGGGCATCCGCGATGCGAAGGACCTCGCCTACGAGACGCCGATGGCGACGATGAATCGTCATCTGACCGGTCTGGAGACCATCTACCTGGCCGCCGACGGCCGTTACACGCACCTCTCCTCGACGCTGATCAAGGAGGTCCACGCCCTCGGCGGCGACGTCGCCGAGTTCGTCCCGTGGGCCGTCGAGCGGCGGCTGGCCGAGCGGCGTGGAGCCGACGGCGGTTCCTGACTCCGTGCTAGATTCGCAGGCACCGGATCCCGTCCTGCGGCCCGTCTGCGTCCCCGCCCCGGGAGCTGCGGGTCGGAGCAGCCCAACCGAGAGAGGTCGATGCGTCCCATGAGCCAGATCCGCAAGGCCGTCATCCCCGCCGCCGGACTGGGGACTCGCTTCCTCCCGGCGACCAAGGCGATGCCGAAGGAGATGCTTCCGGTCGTCGACGAGCCGGCCATCCAGTACGTCGTCGACGAGGCCTCCCAGGCCGGGCTCGACGACATCCTGATGGTCACCGGCCGGAGCAAGCGCGCCCTGGAGAACCACTTCGACCGGGTGCCGGACCTCGAGGCCGTCCTGGAGGCCAAGGGAGATCAGAAGAAGCTGGACCTGGTGCGCCGGGCGACCGGCCTGGGCGATCTGCACTACATCCGCCAGGGCGAGGCCAAGGGCCTCGGCCACGCGGTGCTCTGCGCCAAACGCCACGTCGGCAACGAGCCCTTCGCCGTGCTGCTCGGCGACGACCTCATCGACGCCCGCGACGAGCTGCTGACCACCATGCTGGAGACCCAGGAGCGTCTGGGCGGGTCGGTCATCGCGGTCATGGTGGTCCCCCGCGAGGACATCAGCGCCTACGGCGTGGTCACTCCCGCCGAGTCCGGCGGCGACGCGGCCGGCGACGGCGTCGTGCCGGTCTCCGGGCTGGTGGAGAAGCCGGCGGCCGACGAGGCCCCGTCGAATCTCGCGGTCATCGGCCGCTACGTGCTGCACCCGGCGATCTTCGAGCAGCTCGAGCAGACGCCGCCCGGTCGCGGCGACGAGATCCAGCTGACCGATGCGCTGCAGGAGATGGCCGCCAAGCCGGCAGAGCAGGGCGGCGGCGTGCACGCGGTGGTCTTCCGCGGGCGCCGCTACGACACCGGAGACAAGCTCAGCTACATCAAGGCGGTGGTGACCCTCGCCGTCGATCGCGAGGATCTGGGCACTGACCTGCGCAGCTGGCTGAAGGACTTCGCCGCCGACCTCTGAGCGCTGCGCGGACCACGCTCGGCTGCGTCCGGGCGCGTCCGGAGGCGTCGTGACGCGCCGGAACGCGGGGATTCGCTCCGGTGTGCGACCATGGTCTAGCATGGAACGTCGGTCATGACGTATGCCCGGATCGCCGTCCACCCAGGGAGAGTGCCCCGTGAGCGCAGAGCAGGACGCCGGACTGTCCGTCGATGTCCGCGAGCTCGGGGGCAAGCCCGGCACGCAGGAGCATCTGGACAGGACGGTGGCGACCCCCGCCGACTTCTCGGCGGTCCTCGTCGGCTTCCGCGAAGGCGGAGCGCTGCACCTGGACCTGCGCCTGGAGTCGGTGCACGAGGGCGTGCTGTTGACCGGCACCGCCTCGGCGGAGGTCACCGGTCAGTGCAGCCGGTGCCTCGACGCGATCGGCTACTCCGCGACGGTGGACCTCATGCAGCTGTTCACCCACCCGGGACGGGAGGTCGACGGCGAGGCCGAGGACGAGGATGAGCGTCTCATCGGCGAGGACCTCACCATCGACCTGGAACCGGTGCTGCGGGACCTGATGGTCTCGACGCTGCCGTTCCAGCCGGTCTGTCGCGAGGACTGCCCCGGCCTGTGCTCCCAGTGCGGCTTCCGCATGGAGGACGATCCGGAGCATGCTCACGAGCAGATCGACCCCCGCTGGGCCGCCCTGGCGGACCTCGCCGACGGGCTGAACGACCCGGAGGACGCCTCCGGGGAGCGCAGCTGAAGACTCCAGAGCCGGGGACGCGGCGCGTCCCTGCTGACCTGTCCGACAACGACGAAAGAAGAGAGACACCGTGGCTGTTCCGAAGCGGAAGAAGTCCCGTTCCAACACCCGTAGCCGCCGTTCGCAGTGGAAGGCCCAGGCGCCCTCGCTGGTGAAGTCGGTGGAGAACGGTCGTGTCGTCTACAGCCAGCCGCACCAGGCCAAGCTGGTCACCGACTCGGCCGGCTCCCCGCTGTTCTACGAGTACAAGGGGCGCAAGGTCGCCGACGCGTGATCTCCTGACCTGTTGGGAGCGCGTGACGTGACATCATCGGCATCCGCCGGCGCGACGACGCCGGGGGACCATGAGGCATTGGTGGAGAGTCTCGGGGTGCACATCGACCCCGAGACTCTTCGTCTTGCCCTGACGCATCGGTCGTACTCCTATGAGAACGACGGCATCCCCACCAACGAGCGCCTGGAGTTCCTGGGCGACTCCGTGCTCGGCTACGCGGTGACCGACCACCTGTTCCGCAGCTATCCCGAGCTCTCCGAGGGAGACCTGGCCAAGCTGCGCTCGGCGCTGGTCAGCACCCGGGCGCTGGCGCGCGTCGCCCGCGACCACGGCGTCGGTCCGCACATCAGCCTGGGCACCGGCGAGCTGCGCACCGGCGGACAGGACAAGGACTCGATCCTCGCCGACACGATGGAGGCGCTGATCGGCGCGGCTTATCTCTCGACCTCCTTCGAGACGGGCCGCCGGCTGGTGCTGCGTCTGGTGCTTCCGCTGCTGGACGACGACCAGGCGATGAGCGCGGGCAAGGACTGGAAGACGACCATCCAGGAGATCGCCGCCGACCGGGAGCTCGGCGACATCCGCTACGTGATGGAGGACTCCGGGCCCGACCACGACAAGACGTTCACCGCCACGCTGACCATCGGCGGCGTCGCCTACTCCTCCGGCACAGGCAAGTCCAAGAAGGAGGCCGAGCGCGAGGCCGCCCGACTCACCGCGGCGACGCTGACCGCCGGCGAGGCCGACCGCGGCGCCTTCGACGCCGTGCTCGGCCGCTGACGCGGGGCCTGATGCCCGAGCTCCCCGAGGTCGAAGTCGTCCGCCGCGGCGTCGAACGCTGGGCCGTCGGTCGCCGCGCCGCCCGGCCCGTCGTCCACGACGTGCGCAGTCTGCGCCGGCACGACGACGGCGTCGAGGACTTCGCCGCCCGAGTCGCCGGCCGGACGCTCGACGCCGCGCGCCGCCGCGGCAAATACCTCTGGATCCCGCTGTCCGCGGCCGGGTCCCCGACGACGAGGCCGGACGGATCCGCGCGCGACGAGGCGCTGGTGATCCACCTGGGCATGAGCGGCCAGGTGCTGGTCCAGCCCGACGACGCCCCGGCGGAGAAGCATCTGAAGGTCGTCGTGGACCTGGGGGACGTGCCGGGGGACGCCGCGGCCGGCGACGGCGAGCCGGCGACCGGATCCGGCCGGCAGCTGCGCTTCGTCGACCAGCGCATCTTCGGCGGTCTGCAGATCCGCCCGCTCGTGCCCGCCGACCACCCGTCCGGCACAGTGCCGGCGAGCATCGCCCACATCGGCCCAGATCCGCTGGAGCCGGCCGGCGCCGCCGTCGAACCGTTCTTCCGCGCGCTGCGTCGCCGGCGCAGCGGGCTGAAACGGGCCCTGCTGGACCAGACGCTGCGCTCGGGCATCGGCAACATCTACGCCGACGAGGCGCTCTGGCGGGCCCGGCTGCACTTCGCCCGACGCACCGAGACCGTCACCCGCGCCGAGGCGGCGCGGGTGCTGGGCGCGGTCCGCGAGGTCATGGAGGCCGCGCTGGAGGCCGGAGGCACCAGCTTCGACGCGCTCTATGTCAACGTCAACGGGGAATCCGGCTACTTCTCCCGCGGGCTCGACGCCTACGGCCGCACGGGAGAACCCTGCCGCCGCTGCGCGACGCCGCTGCGCCGCACGCCCTTCATGGGGCGGTCCTCGCACTGGTGTCCGCGCTGCCAGCCCCGGCCGCGCTCCGGACGATGGTGACGCCGACCATGGCCTCGCTCACGTCGACTCCGCGCCTCGACGCTCCTGCATCGCAGAGCCGACCGCCTCGTCTAGCATGGGACGGGTCGCCCGTGCCCGCCGCGGACGGTCGCGCGGGTCCGGGAGGCGGCACCCGTCGTGCCGTCCGCTCCGGAGGGGACGGATCCGCGCGCCGCGCCCAGACTGCGACCACTCCGACGACCCAGGCGGCCGTCGCATCCGAGGGGAGGACCCATGGCCGACCGAGAGCATGACGGCGCCCGCCGTGGTCACCGGCCGCAGCGCGTGCGCTCCGTCTCTCCGGGGGCCCCCGCCCCGTCCGACCGAGGGGAGAAGCCTCGCCGCGGCCGGCGGATCCTGGCCTGGTCGCTGGCCGCAGTGGCCACGCTGGTGGTCGTCGCCGTCGCGGTCGTCGGCATCTACCTGCACGACCTGCGGAGCAGCTTCGAGGAGAACCGCAACGTCCTGGAGATGAACCTGGACGACGACTCCGCCGCGCGCACCGACGACGACGTCATCAACCTGCTGCTGCTCGGCTCCGACACCCGCGGCGAGGGGCAGGATCTCGCCGAGGTCAAGGGCGAGGACGGGCAGCGCTCGGACACGATGATGTTCGTCCACATCCCGGCCGACCGCTCGACGGTCTACGTCATGTCGATCATCCGGGATCTGTGGGTCGACATCCCCGGCGAGGGCCCCAACCGCATCAACACCGCCATCAACTCCGGCGGCTACCCGCTGGTGGTCGACACGGTCGAGGAGCTGCTCGACACGCATATCGACCATGCCGCGATCATCGACTTCGAGGGCTTCAAGGATCTCACCGTGGCGCTGGACGGGGTCTACGTGGACAACCCACAGGCGTTCTCCTCGGGCCAGCACAACCCGGACTTCTACCCCGAGGGCACCATCCGGCTGGAGGGATCGAACGCGCTGCGCTACGTCCGCGAACGGAAGACCTTCTCCGACGGCGACTTCACCCGTGTGGAGAACCAGCGGCGCGTGGTCAAGGCGATCATCGACCGTTTCCTCAGCGCCGACACGCTGACCAACCCCGGCCGCGTCTCGGACATCGTCGAGAGCATGGTCCCCTACCTGTGGCTCGACGAAGGGCTGGACGCCGAGACGGTGGCCGGCTACGCGGTCCAGCTGCGCAGCCTGCGCTCCGACGACATCGAGATGTTCACCATCCCCGCCGGCGAGCCGATGACGACCTCCGGCGGCGCGCAGGTGATCACCCGCGACGAGGCGGCGATGGAGGCGCTCCGCCGGTCGCTGGACGAGGCGTCCATGGACGACTTCGTGGACGATCTCGCCGAGGACGGGACGAATCCCTTCGAGGCTCCCGAGACCGATCCTGAGGCCGACCCTGAGACCGTTCCCGAGACTTCTCCCGCGACGGAGGACGACGTCGAGGAGACTCCCCGGTGAGCCCGGTCGAGGACCGTCGCCGGGGAGACGGCCGACGCGCGCTGCTGCTCACCCATTCCTACTGGCCGGAGCACACGCCCCCGCAGCGGCGCTGGCAGCGCCTGGTCGCCGGACTGCGGGCCGAGGGCTGGAGCGTCGACGTCGTCACCCCGGCCGCCGATGCCCGCAGCACGCCGGCCGCCGAGCGCGGCTCCGGCGCCGCCGGCGTGCGCAGCGGGAGCGGCCCGGCCGGTGAGCAGGTGCACCGGGTGCTGCGCCCGCTGCTCCGGGACAGCCGCGCCGGGCGGTTCGCCGCCGACGCGGTCGCCGCGGGGCTGATGGTCCCGCGGGCGCTGCTCGTCGAGCGTCCCGACGTCGTCGTCGCCACTGTGCCGGCGCTGCCGGTGATCTGCTCGGGCTGGCTGGCCGCGCGCCTGCGCCGTGCGCCGCTGGTGGTCGACATGCGCGACGCCTGGCCCGAGCTGGCCCGCGAGGCCGGCGTGCGGGCCGGACCGGCCGGCCGGATGATGGAGACGGTCGTCGCCGCAGTCCAGCGCCGCGCCGAGCTCGTGGTGACGGTGACCCGCGGATTCGCCCGCCGGCTGGCCGCCCGCGGCGTGGAGCGGGTGACCACGATCAGCAACGGCGTCGCGCTCGACGAGGTCCCGCAGCTGGAGCATCGGGAGCGCACCGCCGGGGAGCTGCGGGTCGCCTATCTCGGCAACCACGGCGAGAGCCAGGCGTTGGATGCGGTCATCGACGCGGCGGCCGCGCTGCATGCCGCCGGCGAGGTCGCCGTGCGGCTGCGCATGGTCGGCTCCGGCACGCAGAAGCCGCGCCTGGTCGCCCGTGCGGCGGACTGTGCGGCGATCGAGTTCCACGATCCCGTCCACGGCGAGGAGCTCTGGCAGCACCACCGGTGGGCCGACACCGTGCTGATCAGCCTGCGCACCGACTGGGAGTCCTTCGCCTGGACGGTGCCGTCCAAGACCTTCGAGCTGATGGGCACCGGCAAGCACATCACCGCCGCCGTCGTCGGCGAGGCCGCCGAGATCCTCGCCGCGGCCGAGAACGTCACCCTCGTCGACCAGGGCCCCGACGGGCTGGCCGAGGCGCTGGTGGCCCTGGCCCGGGACCCGGAGTCCACTCCGATCAGCGACTCCGGGCGCCGCTGGGTGCGTGAGCATGCGGATCTGCCGCGGCTGGCCCAGGACTACGCCGGGTTGCTGGCCGACGTCGTCGACCGCCGCGGCCCGGCCGGCTCCGCGCGCGCCGCACACCAGGGGCGTGCCGGGCGGCGCGACGGGGAGCAGGCCCTCGATCCGCGCGCGACCGCCGAGCCCGGCCCGGTGCGCGCCGATCGCGTCTGGGTCTGCGTGTGCACCTACCGGCGGAACGAGCTGCTCGCCGAGCTGCTGACCTCGCTGCGCGCCGCGGCTCCCCAGGAGCTCGGCGAGGACGTGCTGCCTCCGCTCGTCGTCGTCGACAACGACCCCGCGGCGGGAGCGGCCGAGACCGTCGCCGAGCTGGCGCCGGAGGCGATCGCCGTCCACCAGCCCCGCCCGGGGCTCGCCGTCGCGCGCAACGCCGCGCTGGACGCGGTGCCCGACGACGCCGACGCGGTGGTCTTCGTCGACGACGACGAGCGCGTGGCGCCCGGGTGGCTGGACGCGCTGATCAGCACGGCCCGCAGCTCGGGGGCGGCCACCGTCTCCGGGCCGGTGGAATCGATCTTTCCGCCTGAGGCCTCCGCGCAGGCCGTCGAGGACGGCGCGATCCGACGCACGGACTTCGCCACCGGGCCGTGGACTCTGCGGCCGGCGACGAACAACGTGCTGGTGCGGGCCGAGTGGTTCACCCGCTCGCCGGCGTTCCGCTTCGACGAGGCCTTCAACGCCACCGGCGGCGAGGACTCCGAGCTCTTCGGCCGGCTCCAGGCCGCCGGAGCGACGTCGTGGTGGTGCGCCGCGGCGCGCGTCTCCGAGGAGGTGCCGCTCGAGCGCACCACGCGACAGTGGCTGCGCCGGCGCGGGCTGCGCTCCGGCCATGTGCGGGCGCTGAAGGCGCGCAAGGCCCGGCGGAGCAGCGCGAGCATCGCCGCCGAGGGAGCCGCGCGCCTCGGCGCCGGCGTGCTGCGACGCGGGGCAGTCCGAGTGCGCGGACGACGGGCGAGCTATCAGGACCGACTCTGGACGCGCGAGGGACTGGGCATGCTGCAATGGCTCGCCGGCCGCGCCCGCGGCGAGTACGCCCGGGACTGAGCCGGGACCGTCCCCGGGCTGTCCCAGGACTGCCCCGAGGTCGTTCCCGGGGCGGCCCCGAGGGCTCCGCGCGCTCGCCGTCCCGTTCGGTCACTCCGCGGCGAGCAGCCGGGTGCGCAGCGCCTCCAGCGCGTCCTCGGCCTCGGCCGCCGCGCGCACCGGAGAGCTCGCGGCCTCGGCCGCGTCGGTCTCCTCGCGCAGGGCGGCGAGCAGCTCGCCGCGCTCGGCCGACGGCGCCGGCTTCAGCGTGCGTCGATAGACCGTCCCGAGGCGCCGGCCGGCCGGAGTCCCGCGGAACCTCTCGAGCGCCAGCGTCGCCTCGCCCCGACCGCGGCGGCTGAGCCGCCCGAGGACCGGCCGCAGCGCGGCCGGGCGCAGCATCCCGACGCGAGGGCGGACGGGCAGGTCGAAGAAGCGCCGGGCCGCCGCCGTCGTCCACGGGTGCGCCCGCGGATCCTCGACATAGCAGCGGGCCAGCTCGTCGAGCACCCCGGCGGCCTCGGCCCGCTGCGCGGCCGGCACCCGGTCGAGCTTGTCCAGATACCAGCCGACGAAGAAGGACTCGAAGCGCGTGTCCAGATAGTCCTGCATCAGCCCGACCTCGCGCAGCCAGGCCGCCCGGGCCGTCTCCAGCAGCAGGTATTTGCGGAAGTAGCCCGGCGAGATCGCATTGACGATGGAGGTCTCCACGGCGCCGTAGTAGACGTAGGCGGGCTCCTCGACCTCCAGGTACGCCTCGGCGCGGAAGAGCAGCTGCTGGAAGAAGAAGGTGTCCTGGCCCGTGGCGCCGACCGGCTGCTCGAGTCCCAGCGACTGCAGCCAGACGGTGCGGAAGACCATGGACTCGATGCTGGCCGGGCGGAATCGGGTCTCCCGCAGGCTGTCGCGCGAGGGACGGCGCAGGCCGTCGCGCAGGGCTGCGCCCTCGCGCAGCCAGGAATGCACATCCAGGTGCAGCCACCGGTCGGTCCAGGTGATCTGGGTGGCCAGCGCGAAGTTCGCCTCCTCGGCGGCGGCCAGCCGATCGGCCATCCGAGAGTAGGAGTCTCCGAGCTGCTCGTCGTCGGGATCCAGATAGGTGGTGTACTCGGTCGCCGCCAGGGCCAGTCCGGTGTTCCGCGGGCGCGACGCCGATCCCGAGCCGCCGGGCGCGTGGTGGTAGGCGGTGACGTTGGCGTGCGTGCGGGCGAGGTCCGCGACGATCGCCGGCGTGACGCCGTCGGTGGAGCCGTCGTCGACCAGCAGCACGTGCATCCGGGAGAACCCGGGGGAACGGCGCAGCGAGGCGAAGGCCTTGTGCCGCAGGTGGTGCCCGTTGTCGAAGATCGGCACGATCACCGACAGGTCCAGCCCCTCGGCGGCGGCGACGGCGCGGGTCCGGGCGGCGGCGTCCTGCAGCGGCTCCTCCGCGTCGGCGTGCTCCGGCGTCTCGTCGGCATCCGACCCCGCGGCGCAGACGGTGACCGTCGACTCTGCGCGACGGTGCTGGAAGGAGTCGAGGGCGAGGCTGCGCAGCCCGCGGGCGGCCGCCGCGGTCCGCTCCGCCGATCCCAGAGCAGGGCCGCCCAGCGTCTCCTGGGGGCGGTGCAGCGCGGTCAGCTCCCACGCGGTGTCGGCCCCTGCTCGTCGATGGGTCAGCGAGGCGGCGTCGGTCGCGGCGTCGAGGCCTCCGTCGGCCCGGTTCTCCAGCTTCACCGTCATCGGGGCGGACTGGAATCGCAGGCCCGCCAGGTGGTCGGCGACGTAGTCGGGCTCGTAGCGTCGGTCGGGGCTGACCGGGAGCAGGATGTCATAGTCGTCCGCGCGGGCCGGCAGATCCTCCCAGCGCACGAGGTCGACGGATCCCGCCGACTGGATGCGCAGGTCCGCCCGCAGCGTCTCGGTCGGCTCCTCGCTCACGGCCAGCACACGCTCCCCCGGCATGTCGATGCTGACTCCGGCGATCGCGGCCACCCGGGCGAGGAGGTCGACGACGTGATGGTCGAGGAAGACGCGGCGGATGCCGTCGCCCTGGATCCGCCGGAGATCCTCGTGTCCGGCGGCCGAGGACGTCAGGTGTCGCAGCGTCGCGGCCACGTCCTCGGCGGAGTTGGCGATGTGCACCTGCGGGTGGTGCGAGTTCAGCCCCTGGCTGTAGGTGGAGAGCACCATCGTTCCGGAGGCCTGCAGCTCCAGCGCCCGATTGGCGAACATCGTCTGCGAGTCCTGCACCGAGTTGAAGTTGATCGCGATGTCCACGGTGCGCTGCAGGCCCATCAGCTGTTCGTGGTCCATCGACGGGGCGCGGTGCGGCCAGTACTCGAACGGCATCAGCTGGTTCGGCGAGGGGTCCTCGGCGTCGTAGTGCCGGTCGATCAGCGCCAGCGGCCGGTCCGCGGCCAGCACGCCGTCGAGGATCCATCGGCCCTGCTCGGCCCGGCTCGGATACTTCCGGCCCATCCAGGATCCGGCGAAGGGGATCAGCTCCGAGCCGGCGGGGCGGCCGCCCAGCGGCGAGTGCAGCAGCGGGTTCACCCCGAAGGGCAGCACCTCGATGCTGCGCGCGCCCGGGCAGTCGGCGCGGTACTGCGGGACGACTTCGGCGGCAGTGGTGAGGACGTGCTCGCAGGCGCGGGCGACGTCGAGGAAGCGCCGATAGTCCGGCGGATCCTCCTTGCCGTAGTAGACCGTCGGCACTCCGGCCGCGCGGAAGGCGGGGATGAGAGTCTCGACCAGCAGCGTCCGGCGGGCGCGCGCCCCCTCGCCGGTGACGTCCCAGCTGGCGCCGTCGTGGCCGCGCCAGGTCGCCGCGACCAGCAGCACGTCCACCTCGCCGAGGCGCTCCTGCCAGTTCTGCGGGGTGATGGGCAACAGCTCGGCGGCGCCGGTGAAGGTGTCCAGCAGGAACCGGTCGCAGATGATGCCGAGGCGCAGGCCCAGCCGCGGACGGGTGATCCCGGCTTCGGGGCCGGGGAGCTGCTCGGCGGCCTCCAACGCCTGCTCGACCGCGCGTCGGGGCGGCGTCGCCGCGCCCGGTGCGGGCCGCGGCGCGGCGAGCAGCTCGGCCGGCAGCGACGGTCCCCGGTGCTCCTCCGTCGCGGCCCCGCGGTTCTCGAGCGTGGCCGCGCGACGATGATGCGCCTCGGCCGGCCGCCGCCAGACGCCGGGGTCATGCGTCTGCTCGGCCATCCACGAAGCGGCGCGGCGGTGGGTGCGGGCGGTCTCCTGCAGCGCGGAGGCCCAGGTCTCGGCCGGGGCGGGCTGCCCGGGCTGCTCGGCGTGCTCGGATGGCGGGGGAATGCTCACCCTGAGAGCCTATCGCCGCCGGAGTGCGCGACGTCTTCCGGCATGCCGCCTTCCCGGCGAGGTCGGTGCAGATCGCGCGGGCGTGGAGGCCGCCCGGGGCGGCGTCGCAGGTCCGGCGGGCTCGCCGGTGGCAGGGGATGCGTGCGAGGTTTGGCGGCGGCGCCGGGGTCTTGCTAATCTGAGGTGTCGCCGCGACGCCGCGGCCGATCGGGGATGTAGCTTAATGGTAAAGCTTCGGTCTTCCAAACCGACGACGCGGGTTCGATTCCCGTCATCCCCTCTCCTGAGATGTCGCAGGACATCCTCGACGACGGGCCCTCTGTGCAGATCTGCGCAGAGGGCCCGTCGTCGTCCGTGCCCCTCCCGCCTCCGGCGCGTCGGGGTTCGGCGTCCGGGCCGCGCGGCGGGTCGATACGATGGCGAAGAGGGTCGGGACCGGTTCCGGCCAGTCCGTCCGTCGCCGTTGAAGCCCCGAGGTCCGCATGCCCGCTGCATCCCGCTCCGCCGACCGACCACGCGTGCACTTCGTGGTCCAGCCGACGGTCAGCCACTATCGGGGCCCGCTGCTGCGACGACTGCTGGAGAGCCGGCGCCTGGAATTCGACCTCGTCGGCCGCTTCCGCAACTCCGAGGGGGCCTCGGCCGACCGCATCGAGTCCGCCGACGCATCGGTGCTGGCCGAGGTCACGCCGATGGACTTCGTCTCCTGCGGCGAGCTCTGGTGGGAGAAGGGCCAGGTCGGCGCGGTGCTCTCCGGCCGCCACGACGTCTACGTGCTGGCCGGCCGCATCTACACCCTCTCCGCCTGGGCCGCGCTGCTCGCCGCCCGGGCGCGCGGGGCCCGGGTGCTGCTCTGGGGCCACGGCTGGAAGCGTCCGGAGTCCGGGGTGAAGCGGCGGCTGCGCCTGGCCTTCTACGCGCTCTCCGACGGGCTGCTGGTCTACGGGGACCGTGCCCGTGAGCTGGGGACCGCCTACGGCGTGGACGCCGAGAAGATCGCCGTGGTGTACAACAGCATCTACTCGGCCGACCAGCTCGAGGCGACCGACGCCGACGTCCCGAGGAGCACCGGCGCGAGCCGTGCGGAGGAGGGCCGTCGGGATCCGACGGGCGACGAACGGCCGACGCTGATCTACAGCTCGCGGCTGACCACTCGGCACCGGCTGGACACCCTCGTCGAGGCGCTGGAACAGCTGCCGGAGGACGCCGTGCGGCCGCGGGTGATCGTCGTCGGCGACGGCGTCGAGCGGCCTCGGCTCGAACGGCGCTTCGCCGACGCCGGCCTGGAGGCCGATTTCCTGGGGGCGGTCTACGACGTCGACCGGCTCCGCGCGCTCTACGCCGCCGCCGACGCCGCCGTCTGCATCGGCGGGGCGGGGCTGAACGTCACCCAGGCGCTGGGCTTCGGCGTGCCGGTGGTGGCCGAGGACGCCCACCCCGACTCGAGTCCGGAGATCGAGGCCGTCGTCGACGGCGAGACCGGCCGGCTGTACCGCTCCGGGGATCCGGCCTCCCTGCAGGAGGTGCTGGCCGAGATGCTCGCCGACCCGCCGGCCATGCGGCGGATGGGGGCGGCCGGCCGGGCCGTCGTCGAGGAGCGCTACACCGCCGAGGCGCACGCCGAGGCCCTGGAGGAGGCGATCCTGGGGTTCCTGCGGCGCTGGGACCGCCGCGGCCGACGCCGCCGGAGCATGAAGCCGGCGACGTCCTGACACGACGAGGCCCTCCTTCCGGAGCTCCGGAAGGAGGGCCTCGTCGTGCGGGGCGGGTCCGAGTCGTTCTCGGCGCGAGCCAGGATCAGGCCGGCGTCTTCGTCCCGCTCGTCTGGGCCAGCATCGCGTCGAACTCCTCCTCGACCTGCGCGTTCCGGCGGTAGGTCGCCAGCGAGACGACGACGGCGGCCAGCAGCGCCAGGGCGAAGCCGGGGATGATCTCGTAGACCACGCCGGAGAGGGTGTCGGTCGAGCCCCAGACGCCCACAGTCACCGCGCCGACGACCATGCCGGCCAGCACGCCTGGCATGGTCAGCTTCCGCCAGTAGAGGCTGAGCAGCACCACCGGGCCGAAGGCGGCGCCGAATCCGGCCCAGGCGAAGCCGACGAGGTCCAGGATCGTCGACTCGGTGTCCAGCGCCAGCAGGGCGGCGACCACGGAGACGGTCAGCACGGCCGCGCGGCCGAGCATCAGCTGCTGGCGGCGGGTGGAGTTCCGCCCGAAGCTCAGGTAGATGTCCTCGACCAGCGCTGAGGAGGAGACCACCAGCTGGGAGGAGATCGTCGACATCACCGCGGCCAGCACGGCGGCCAGCAGCAGCGCGGCGATGAACGGATGGAACATCGCCTGGGCGAGCACCAGGAAGACGTGCTCGGGGTTGTCCAGCGCGGAGCCTTCGCTCTGGAAGTAGGCCACGCCGATCAGTCCGGTCATCACCGCGCCGAAGCCGGCCAGCGCCATCCAGCCGATGCCGATGCGCCGGGCGGCGGGGGCGTCGGCCACGGAGCGCATGGCCATGAAGCGCACGATGATGTGCGGCTGGCCGAAGTAGCCCAGGCCCCAGGCCACGGCCGAGACCACGCCCCAGAACGAGGCGCCGACCAGGAAGCTCATCCGGTCGACGTCGCCGCCGGAGGCCGCGTCGGCGGCGTCGACGCCGGAGGTCACGTCGCCCCATCCGCCCATCGTCGCCAGCGCGATGATGGGCACCAGCAGCAGGCCGATGAACATCATCGTGCCCTGCACGACGTCGGTCAGCGAGGCGCCGAGGAAGCCGCCGGCCAGCGTGTACACCACCGTCACACCCGCGACGATGAGCATCCCCGGCACGTACTCCAGGCCGAAGGCCACGGTGAAGAACTGGCCGCCGGCCACCAGGCCGGAGGAGACGTAGAAGATGAAGAAGGCCAGGATGATCAGCCCTGCGATGATCCGCACGGCATGATTGTCGGTCTTCAGCCGGGACTCCAGGAAGCTGGGGATGGTGATGGAGTTCTGCGAGACCTCGGTGTAGGCCCGCAGGCGCGGCGCGACGAACTTCCAGTTCAGCCAGGCGCCGACGGTCAGCCCGATGGCGATCCAGGCCTCCACGAGTCCGGAGGCGTAGATGGCGCCGGGCAGGCCCATCATCAGCCAGCCGGACATGTCGGAGGCTCCCGCCGAGAGGGCGGCGGTCGACGGGCGCAGCCGGCGGCCGGCGAGCATGTAGTCGTCGTAGCTGCTCGTCCGGCGATAGGCGTAGTACCCGATCGCGAGCATGCACGCGAAGTACAGGATCACCGCCACGAGTTGGACGGAGGAATCTGCGGTCTCGATCATGCGGCAGAGTATGGCACGCAGTGTGCGGGGTCACCATGTGCCGCGCCCAGTCGCCGTGCAGTCTCCGTCCAGAGCCTCGGCAGGCGGCGGCTCCGCGCCGTCCATCCGCCCGTCGCCCGCGGGCCGCCCGCCCGTTGCCGGCGCGTCAGTCGCGCGGCGCCAGGATCATGTTCGTCATCCGCGCGGTGGACAGCCGGCGGCCGCGCTCGTCGCGCATCACGATCTCGTGGGAGGTCAGCGTCCGGCCCCGCGAGATCGGCGTGCAGGTGGCGGTCACCATCCCCGCCGTCGCGGCCCGGTGGTGCGTGGCGTTGAGCTCGGTGCCGACCACGGCGTTCTGTTGCTGCAGGTCCAGCCGCACATGCAGGATCGCCGCGATCGAGCCGAGCGTCTCGGCCAGCACCATATGGGCCCCGCCGTGCAGCAGCCCCATGTTCTGCTCGTTGCCGGCCACCGGCAGCGTCGCCACCATCCGCTCGGGACTCATCTCCACGAAGCGCAGACCCATGGTCCGCGCCAGCGGGGAGACGCCGTGCGGCCCCATATGCGCGAAGAGCTCCTCCGGGACTCCGGCCGCGCGCATCAGCGCCAGCCGCTCGTCCTCCTCGGGCAGCGGAGTGGGGGCGGGGGCCGGCGCGGGAGCGGACTCGGGGGCCGGGGCGTCGTCCGCGGCCGGAGCCGTCCGGGCCGCGATGAAATCTCCATCCATGCCCACTAGAGTTGCACTGTGAGCCCGACACGTGAAACCGCCTCCGGCGGCCAGACCCTGGAGACCGACCGCAAGCTGCTCGTCGTCGACGGACACTCGATGGCCTTCCGCGCGTTCTACGCGCTGCCGCCGGAGAGCTTCGTCACCGACACCGGCCAGCACACCAACGCCGTGCACGGCTTCACGAACATGCTGCTGAAGCTGATCCGCGAGGAGAAGCCCACGCATGTCGCGCTGGCCTTCGACCTCGACACCCCGACCTTCCGGCACGAGGCCTACGAGGAGTACAAGGCCGGCCGGGCGAAGACGCCGGAGGAGTTCAGCGGCCAGATCGGGCTGATCAAGCAGGTCGCCGAAGCGATGCGCATCCCGGCGATCACCGTCGAGGGCTATGAGGCCGACGACATCGTCGCCACGCTGGCCACCCGCGCCGAGGAGGCGGGCTGGCGCACGCTGATCGTCTCGGGCGACCGCGACGCCCTGCAGCTGGTCACCGAGCGCACCCATCTGGACTACCCGACCTCCGGAGTGAGCAAGAGCGTGCGGCTCGACCCGGCCGGCGTCGAGGAGAAGTACAAGGTGCCGCCGGAGCAGTACCGGGACCTCGCCGCACTGGTCGGGGAGAGCGCCGACAACCTGCCCGGCGTGCCGCTCGTCGGCCCCGGCGTCGCCGCCAAGTGGCTGGGCCAGTACGGCTCGGCGCGCGGCATCATCGACCACGCCGACCAGATCAGCGGCAAGCGCGGCGAGAACCTGCGCGCGGCCCTGGACGACGTCGAGCGCAACCTGGAGCTCAATCGGCTGCTGTGCGACGTCGAGCTGCCGGTGGACCTGGAGGATGCCGTCCTCGGCCCGCCCGACCGAGAGGCGGTCGAGCCGCTCTTCGACGCGCTGCAGTTCGACCAGATCCGCGACCGGCTCTTCGACACCCTCGCCGAGCGCTTCCCCGAGGCCGCCTCCCGTCCCGCGCCGACCCAGCGGCTGCCGCGGGTCCGTACCCTCGACGCGGCCGCCGACGTCGAATCGCTGCGCGAGGCCGCCGGACCGGTCGGCGTCGCGCTCTGCCTGGACCGCAGCGGCGAGAGCCTCTCCACCAAGGCCAAGCGCGACGAGGCCGCCCGCACCGCCGAGGCGCTCGCCGTCGTGCTGCTGCCGCCGCCGGACGACGCCGCCGCGGAGGGCGAGGCGGCGGAGGAACCGACCGAGGCGCTCGCCGTCTCGCTGACCGACGCCGAGCCGCCCGTCGAGCAGGCGCTGGCGGACTGGCTGGCCGATCCGCAGGCGCCCAAGCGCGTCCACGACCTCAAGGATGCCGGACGTCGGCTCGCCGCCCGCGGTCTGCGACTGCGCGGGGCCGTCGACGACACGCTGCTCTCGGCCTACCTCATCCAGCCCGACCGGCGGAACTTCGACGTCGGCGACCTGGTGACCCAGCACCTGCGCACCTCGGCGGACCCGGCCGACTGGCTCGGCGCCGACGAGCCCGCCGCGGGGGAGGAACCCGCCGAGGGCACCTCGACCGAGGACCCGCTGGGCGGGGAGGGCACGCTGTTCTCCTCCCAGGACGTGCTGCCGGGGGTCACCGCCGGCGACCTCGACGCCGCGGCGCTGCAGGTGCTGCTGCTGCACCGGCTGAGCCCGGTGCTGACCGAGCAGCTCGTCGAGCGGCGGGCCGACCACCTGGTCCGCGACCTGGAGATCCCGCTGGCCGAGGTGCTGCTTCAGATGGAGCTGGCCGGCATCGCGGTCAGCGCCGAGCGTCTCGAGGCCCTCGACCAGGAGTTCGCCGACCAGGTCGAGGACGCCGCCCAGGCCGCCTACGCCGCGATCGGCCACGAGGTGAACCTCGGCTCGCCGAAGCAGCTGCAGACGGTGCTCTTCGAGGAGCTCGAGCTGCCCAAAACCCGCAAGACCAAGACCGGGTACTCCACCGACGTCGAGTCGCTGCAGGACCTGCTGGCCAAGACGCAGAACGACTTCCTGGTCCATCTGATGGCCCATCGCGACGCGACGAAGCTGCGGCAGACGGTGACCGGGCTGGTCGAGTCGATCGGCGACGACGGCCGGATCCACACCACCTACGCGCAGACGGTCGCGGCCACCGGCCGGCTGTCCTCGCTGCATCCGAACCTGCAGAACATCCCGGTGCGCACCGCCGAGGGTCGCCGCATCCGCGACGCCTTCGTCGTCGGCGAGGGGTGCGAGTCGCTGCTGACCGCCGACTACTCGCAGATCGAGATGCGCATCATGGCGCATCTCTCCGGAGACGAGGAACTCATCCGCGCCTTCCGCGAGGGCGAGGACCTGCACAGCTTCGTCGGCGCCCGCGTCTTCGGCGTGGGCACCGACGAGGTCACCGGCGAGATGCGCTCGAAGGTCAAGGCGATGAGCTACGGCCTGGTCTACGGCCTCTCCAGCTTCGGACTGTCCAAGCAGCTGGGCATCGGCGTCGACGAGGCCCGGGACCTGATGAACGAGTACTTCGAGCGCTTCGGCGCCGTCCGCGACTACCTGCGCGAGGTCGTCGAGCAGGCCAGGAAGGACGGCTTCACCTCCACTATCTACGGCCGGCGGCGGTACCTGCCGGACCTGACCAGCGAGAGCCGGCAGCTGCGCCAGATGGCCGAGCGGGCAGCGCTCAACGCCCCGATCCAGGGGTCGGCGGCCGACATCATCAAGCAGGCGATGCTCGACGTCGACGCCGCGCTGCGCGAGCAGCGGCTGGCCTCGACGATGCTGCTGCAGGTCCATGACGAGCTCATCCTCGACGTCGCTCCCGGCGAGGAGGAGCAGGTGCGCTCGCTGGTGGTGGAGAAGATGGCCGCCGCCGCGGACCTGAGCGTGCCGCTGGATGTGAACGTCGGCGTCGGCTCCTCCTGGCACGAGGCCGCGCACTGACATAGCCTGTCAGGCGTGAGCTCCCTGACACCGCCCCGCCGTCCGCAGGTCTCTCCGCTGCCCGAGGGGCTGCGTGCGGAGACCTTCGCCCCGGCGCTCGACGCCGAGGGCGCCGCCGACGCGCGCACTGCGGCGCACCTGCGCACCACGTTGCAGGGCTTCTACGAGCCGTGGCTGTCGGATGAGGAGGTCTCGCGGCACACGGAGACCTTCATCGCCGATGCGCAGCGGCTGGTCGGGGTCCACCTCGATCCGGCGAGCGAGGAGGCCGGCGCGACCGCCCGTCGTCGAGTCGGGTTCGGCGCCGATCATCCGGCGGCGACCTTCGTGGAGTTCGACGAGACGCTCGACGCCGGTGGCCGAGGCGCCGACGGCCCGCTGCTGGACGCCCGGCTGATCACCGGAGTGACGGTCGATCCCGGATTCCGCCGGCGCGGGATCCTCGCGCATCTGATGACGTCCTCGCTGGCCCGCGCCGTCGACGACGGGATGCCGCTGGCCGCGCTGACCGCCTCCGAGGGCGGGATCTACGGACGCTACGGCTTCGGCGTGGCCGCGCGGGAGGCCGTGCTGCGCGTGGACCTGGCGCACAGCGCCGGCACCGGGCTGCAGCTGCGCGGGGAGCCGAGCGGGCAGGTGATCGGCGCCGATCCGACGGCCATGGACGAGGTCGTCGACGAGGTCTTCGCGCAGTTCCATCGCCGGGTCCGCGGATCGGTGGACCGGCCGACGGGCTACCGTCGTCGGGCCACCGCCCGCTGGTCGCCGCGCGACGTGACCTCCTGGGACCGGCGTCTGCGGGCGGCGGTGCATGTGCGCGACGACGGGTCGATCGGCGGCTACGTGACCTTCCGGCACGCCGGCTGGGAGACCGAGCCGAGCACGCTGGAGATCGCCGATCTGGTGGCCGCCGATGCGACGAGCCATCTGGAGCTCTGGCGGCATCTGGCGCAGCGGGACCTGGTCGCCCGCGCCGAGCTGGGCGGCGCCTCGGTCGAGGACGTGCTGCATGCCGCGGCGGTGAATCCGCGCAGTGTGCAGGTCCGCGAGGTCCGCGACGTCCTCTGGGTGCGCCTCCTCGACGTCGTCCGCTGCCTGCAGGCTCGCGAGTGGGGCGGCGACGGCGCGTTCACGCTGCGGCTGAGCGATCCGCAGGGCATCGCCGACGGCGTCTATCGCGTCGACGTCTCCGGGGGCGTCGCGGTCGTCGAGCCTGTGGTCGATCCGGTGACCGAGCAGCAGGCGGACCGGTGTCCGGTCGGTCCCGTGCTGTCCACGGACGTGGAGACCCTGGGCTCGCTGTACCTCGGGGACGCCGCGGTGGTCACCATGCAGCGGGCGGGTCGGCTGAGCGTCGCCGACGGCGCCGCGGCGAGCGGGGGAGCGGGCGACGCCGAGGACGCGCTGCGCGAGCTCTCGGCGATCGTCGATCTGCCGACCCGGCCGTTCTGCGCCACACATTTCTGAGCCGCCGCGCGCGTCTGACCCGGGCCGCGACGCGCCCGCGCGGTTGAATCCGATTGGTGAGCGCGTATAGACTGGCCGGGCGCGTTCTGCGCACAGAGTCGATAGCTGACGTCTGGCACAGTTTCTGCTCGACTGCGTGCATCATCGCATGTGATCCAGCACCTTGTCATTGTCAATTGTCCGTCGCTCAGTGCATGGAGAACCGTGCGCTGACCAATAAGCCAACGATCCCTCATCGGAGCCCCTACTACATGACCACCACCGCAACCACCCCGCAGGTCGCCGTCAACGACATCGGCACCTCGGAAGAGTTCCTCGCCGCCGTCGACGCCACGATGAAGTACTTCAACGACGGCGATCTCGTCGAAGGCGTCATCGTCAAGGTCGACCGTGACGAGGTCCTCCTCGACATCGGGTACAAGACCGAAGGCGTCATCCCGTCCCGCGAGCTGTCCATCAAGCACGATGTCGACCCGGACGAGGTCGTCGCGGTCGGTGACCAGGTGGAGGCTCTGGTCCTCACCAAGGAGGACAAGGAAGGCCGCCTGATCCTCTCCAAGAAGCGCGCGCAGTACGAGCGCGCCTGGGGCGACATCGAGCGCATCAAGGACGAGGACGGCGTCGTGTCCGGCACGGTCATCGAGGTCGTCAAGGGCGGCCTCATCCTCGACATCGGGCTGCGCGGCTTCCTGCCGGCCTCGCTGGTGGAGATGCGCCGCGTGCGCGACCTGGCGCCCTACATCGGCCAGGAGATCGAGGCCAAGATCATCGAGCTGGACAAGAACCGCAACAACGTGGTGCTGTCCCGCCGCGCCTGGCTGGAGCAGACCCAGTCCGAGGTGCGCTCCTCCTTCCTCAACAAGCTGGAGCGCGGCCAGGTCCGCACCGGCACCGTCTCCTCGATCGTCAACTTCGGCGCCTTCGTGGACCTGGGCGGCGTCGACGGCCTGGTGCACGTCTCCGAGCTGTCCTGGAAGCACATCGACCACCCGAACGAGGTCGTCGAGGTCGGCAAGGAGGTCACCGTCGAGGTGCTCGAGGTCGACATGGACCGCGAGCGGGTCTCGCTGTCGCTGAAGGCCACCCAGGAGGACCCGTGGCAGGCCTTCGCCCGGACGCACGCGCTGGGCCAGGTCGTCCCCGGCAAGGTCACCAAGCTGGTGCCCTTCGGCGCGTTCGTCCGCGTCGAGGACGGCATCGAGGGCCTGGTGCACATCTCCGAGCTGGCGGTCCGTCACGTGGACCTCGCCGAGCAGGTCGTCTCGGTGGGCGAGGAGCTCTTCGTCAAGGTCATCGACATCGACCTCGAGCGTCGCCGCATCAGCCTCTCGCTGAAGCAGGCGAACGAGGGCGTCGACCCGGACGGCACCGAGTTCGACCCGGCCATGTACGGCATGGACGCCGAGTACGACGAGGAGGGGAACTACAAGTACCCCGAGGGCTTCGACCCGGAGACCAACGAGTGGATGGAGGGCTTCGAGGAGCAGCGCGCTGCCTGGGAGGCCCAGTACGCCGCCGCTCAGGAGCGCTGGGAGGCCCACAAGGAGCAGGTCCGCAAGGCCCTCGAGGCCGACGCCGAGGTCGTCGCGCAGCAGACGGTCGGCGGCGGAGGCAGCTCGAGCTCGAGCTCCAGCTCGTCGAACTCCGGCGCCGCCAAGCGCGAGCCGGCTCCGTCGAACTACTCCTCCGAGGCTCCGGAGGACGCCGGCACGCTGGCTTCCGACGAGGCTCTCGCCGCCCTGCGCGAGAAGCTCACCGGCCAGGGCTGAGCATCCGCCTGAGCGCCCAGAGCGCCTGAGGCACCACGAAGGGGCCCGCTCCACCGATCGGTGGGGCGGGCCCCTTCGTCGTCTGCGGGTGCGGACTCGGTCCGCCGACCGCGTCGCGGGGACGAGCCCGCGCGGCCCCGTGCGGTCCTGTGCGGTCCGGGGCCGGATCAGCCGGCGGGCTTCTCGCTGACCGTCACGGTGAACTTCCGGTCCCGGGCGAGCTGGCGGGTCGGGCCCACGAAGCGCCGCAGCGCCGCGCGGTGCTGCAGATGCGAGTTCCACACGCAGTAGAGCGTCCCGCCCGGCGCCAGGGCGCGGCCGGCGGAGGCGATCAGCCGGTGGGCCGCTGTCGGATCGACGGCGTTGCCCCGATGGAAGGGCGGATTCAGCAGGATCAGCCGCTCGCCGCCGTCGGCGGCGACGTCCTCCAGCTCGTCGGCGCGGCGGACCTCCACGCGGTCCGCGACGGCGTTGGCCTCGGCGGTGAGCGTCGTCGAGGCCGTCGCCGAGGCGGAGTCGTCGACGGCCAGCACCTGCACCTGCGGCCGGCGGCGCGCCGCCCAGGCGGCCACCGTCCCGTTGCCGCATCCCAGGTCGACGAGGCGATCGGCCGCGGCCAGCTCCGCCTCGAACGCCGCGTGGCCGTCCACGGCGGCCAGCAGCCGTCGGGTGCCGGGGTCGACGCTGGTGCCGCCGTAGGTGGTGCCCGTGCTGCACAGCGTGAGCTCGTCGACCGGAGCCACGGCGTGGACCGCGCGCCGCGGCCCCGGCGCCGCGAGTCCCCGCCGCGGCGACCGGGCGGTGAGCACCCGCGACTTCGACCGACCTCGGCCGGGGACCACGTCGGCGAAGTGCTGCTCCAGCACCTCGTTCATCGACCGGGTCATGTGTTTGTCGCGCCCGCCGGCCAGCAGCACGACGTCCTCGGCGGCGTGCTCGGCCGCCAGGTGGGCCCAGTCGGCCAGCGCATCGAGCGAGCGGGGCAGCGGCATCAGCACTGTGCGGGCACCGGCCACTGTGTCGGCGTCGACCGGGCGGGGCGCCGGAGCCGGGAGATCCAGCGCCGCGGCGTTCTCGGCCAGCGCCAGCTCGCCGCCGCGGGCGTCCTGGGCCGTGCGCACCGTGTGTCCGGCGGCGACCAGCGGCAGAGTGAGCGCACCCCAGCGGTCGTCGAGGACGACGACTCCGTCGGTGGGATGTCCGGCCGCCCACCAGGCGGCCGCGGTGTCGAGCAGCAGCAGGTCGGCCGCGTCGTAGGCCTGCTCTCCGTCGTCGGGACGCCGGCGCAGCCGCGCCCGGTCGAGGGCGCCGCCGTCCTGCGGCGCCGCAGTCAGCCGGGACGGGACCACCTCGGGCGTGCGGCCGGGCTCCAGCGCGCGGCTCATGCCGGGACCTCGCCCGCGCCGTCGTCGCTGCGGTGCTCGACGTCGACCCAGTCCACACCGGCGGCACGCAGCTCGCCGGCTCCCGCGGAGAGCGTGGCGATCCGTCCCTGCAGCGCCGTCACCGGCCCGTCGTCGTCGGGCACGGCCAGATGCATCCGGGCGCCGGAAGGGCCGACGCCGTACTCGGTCTCGCGGACGGCGGCGCCGGCGCCGCGCAGCTCGTGCTCCCAGCGGCCGACGTCGGCGATCGGCGCGTCGAGCCGGAACTGCCGCATCCGCCGGCGCTGCACCGTCCCGCCCGTCGCCGCCGCCTGCTGCAGGGCCTCGCCCACGGCGTCGGAGTAGGCGCGGACCAGGCCTCCGGCGCCGAGCAGCGTGCCGCCGAACCAGCGCACCACCACGGCGGCGACGTCGGTCAGATCGGCGCGGCCCGAGGGCATCGTCGACTGGGCGAGGACCTCGAGCATCGGGGCGCCGGCGGTGCCGGAGGGCTCGCCGTCGTCGTTCGCCCGCTGCACGTGCCGTTCGGGGCCGATCAGCCAGGCGCTGCAGTGGTGCCGGGCCGCGTGGTGCTCACGGCGCAGCGCATCGACGAGCTCCTGGGCCTCCTCGGCCGACGCGGTCCGGCGCAGCACGGCCAGGAAGCGGGACTTCCGCCGCTCGATCTCGGCGACGATTTCGACTCCGGGGCGCAGCGCAGTGCAGGAGGCGGGGTCGGGCGTCGCGGAGGAGGACGGCGGCGGAGGGGTCATCACCCTCCAGTCTAGGCGATCGCGTCGTCCGGGACGGGTTGCCCGGACCGTCTCCGACGGCGCGCCGCGGGGTCCGCCGGGTGCCTCGAGGAGCCACGACCTGGAGGATCGATGATGGCGCCGGTCACAGTCGCGAGCCGTGTGTCGCGTGCTCTCCGACCGATAATTGCCTACCGTTGGGGTATCAGTCGGGCCCCGCCGGGTCTGCGGGCCGTCGCCGACGGCGCCCGGACCCGACTCGGCCGGAATGCATCCTCCCTGGAAAGGCGACGACATGCTCGAGAGATTCCACGACCTGCTGAGGCTGCGCACCAGCCCCGCGGTCTTCTTCGTCTCGGCCGGTCTCATCCTGGCCTTCGTGGTGGTCACGCTGATCATCCCCACCCGCATCGGTGACCTGTTCGGCACCATGTCGACGTGGATCTACGACAACCTCGGCTGGTTCTACATCTCCGGGGTCACGATCTTCCTGCTGTTCCTGATCTACATCGCCCTGGGCCGCTTCGGCCGCATGCGACTGGGCCAGGACGACGAGACCCCGGAGCACAGCGACATCTCCTGGTTCGGCATGCTCTTCGCCGCCGGCATCGGCACCATCCTGATGTTCTGGGCGGTCGCCGAGCCGGTGAACCACTTCGCGAACCCGCCGCGCGGGATATCGGCCGACGAGGCCGAGGAGATGCGCTCCGCCGGCGAGACGGTGGATCCGACGACGATCGTCGGCGGCACCGCCGAGGCCGCGCGCGAGGCGATGGGCTTCACGCTCTACCACTTCGGGCTGCACACCTGGACGATCTTCGCGCTGCCGGGACTGGCCTTCGCCTACTTCATCTATAAGCGCAACCTGCCGCCGCGGGTGTCCTCGATCTTCCAGCCGCTGCTGGGGGAGAAGATCCACGGCAACTGGGGCCGGGCCATCGACATCCTCGCCATCGTCGGCACGGTCTTCGGCGTCGCGGTCTCCATCGGCCTGGGCACGCTGCAGATCAACGCCGGGCTGGCCAGCGTGATGGGCATCTCGGAGTCGGCGCTCTCGCAGATCATGATCATCGCCGCCGTCACGCTGGTCGCGCTGGCCTCCACGCTGCTCGGCCTGGAGAAGGGCGTGAAGCGGCTGTCGAACTTCAACATCTGGGTCGCGATCCTGCTGCTGGCCTTCATCCTCATCTCCGGGCCGACGGTCCACCTGCTGAGGGGCATGATCGAGTGGACCGGCGTCTACGCCTCGATGCTGCCCGAGCTGGCCTTCTGGAACGACACGCTGGCCGACACCGGATGGCAGAACGGCTGGACGATCTTCTACTGGGCCTGGACGATCACCTGGTCGCCGTTCGTCGGCATCTTCATCGCCCGCATCTCGCGCGGCCGCAGCGTCCGCCAGTTCGTCGCCGGAGTGCTGGGCCTGCCCACGCTCTTCACGATCGTCTGGTTCGGCATCTGGGGCACCGGCGTCTTCGACATCCAGATGAACGGCGACGGCGGACTCGTCGAACGCGTGGTCGGGGAGGGGGACATCCCCGGAGCGCTCTTCGCCTTCTTGGACCAGTTCCCGCTGGCGACGCTGACCTCGGCGATCGCGATCATGCTGGTGGCGATCTTCTTCGTCACGTCCATGGACTCCGCGGCCCTGGTGCTCAACGACATGTCCTCGGGCTTCGAGGGCCAGGTCCCCGGGCACCAGAAGGGCTTCTGGGCTGTGGCCATCGGGCTGATCGCCGCGATCCTGCTGACCGCCACGGGCGACGGCGGGCTCAACGCGCTGCAGAGCGTGGCCATCGTGCTGGGGCTGCCGTTCTTCCTGCTGGGCTACCTGATGATGTTCAACCTCTCGCGAGCGATGCGCGAGGACGCCGGCGAGATCGGCTACCTGCGCACGCGCCGCTGGCTGAAGACGCTGCCGCCGGAGGAGTACGAGCGGCGGATGGACGAGTTCGACGACTCGCTCACCGAGGCGGTCGTGGCCCCCGACTATCAGGAGGGCACCCAGCCGGAGAACGCTCCCGAGGTCGAGCACGTCGAGCAGCCGGAGATCGTCGAGGAGTACCGGATCCGCACCGGCGACCTGCCGACGGTGGATCAGGTCGCCGCCGAGCGCGCGGCCGGCGGCGCCGACGGCGACCAGAGCGCGCCGAGCACCGGCGGCGCGGACGATGAGGAGCGTCGACGCTGAGCGCCGCCGCGAGGAGCCGGGTCTCGTCCGAGGCGCATGACGAGTCCCGGCGGCGCGCCGCCGACGCGATCGTCCAAGTCGGGCTGACCGGGGGGATCGCCTCCGGCAAGTCCACCGTCTCGGCGCGGATGGCCGACGGCGGCGCACAGATCATCGACGCCGACCGCATCGCCCGCGAGGTGCTCGAGCCCGGCACCGAGGGGCTGGGCGAGGTCGTCTCGGCCTTCGGCGAGGAGGTCCTCGACGCCGACGGCGCCCTGGACCGTCCGGCGCTGGGACGGATCGTCTTCGCCGACGAGGCGGCCCGCGAGCGGCTCAACGGCATCGTGCACCCGCGGGTGCGCGCCGAGTCCCGTCGTCGGCTGCAGGCGGCCGCGCCGGGGAGCGTCGTCGTCGAGGACATCCCGCTGCTCGTCGAGACCGGCCAGCAGGACCGCTTCGACGTCGTCGTGGTGGTCCGGGCGCCGGAGGAGGAACGCGTGCGGCGCCTCGTCGAGGACCGCGGCGTCGACGCCGCCGACGCCCGCGCCCGGCTCGCCGCCCAGGCGAGCGACGCCGAGCGCGCCGCGGCCGCCGACGTCGTGCTGGACAACGACTCCACGCGCGCGGCGCTCGAGGCGCAGGTCGACGAGCTGATGGAGGCGCTGCGCCGGCGCCTCGGCCGCTGACCCCGCCGCAGGCGACGGCTCCGCGGCACGTGTGGGAATGCGGCATCATCGCCGCACGTCCCGCGGACTCATCTCCCGGGCAGACGGGCGATAGGGTGGGCGGAGAGCGAGCCGGGGCCCGGCTCGGAGCGACACGAGGAGACGGGGAGCGAGCGAACGATGAGTCTGGCGCCGAAGATCAACCGCACTGTCGCCCCGTTCGACGTCGTCAGCTCCTACGAGCCCAGCGGCGACCAGCCGAAGGCCATCGCCGAGCTCGCCGAGCGGATCGACGGCGGCGAGAAGGACGTCGTGCTGATGGGGGCGACGGGCACCGGCAAGTCGGCGACGGCGGCCTGGCTGGTCGAGCAGGTACAGCGGCCGACGCTGATCCTGGTGCAGAACAAGACGCTCGCCGCGCAGCTGGCCAACGAGTTCCGCGAGCTGCTGCCGCACAATGCCGTCGAGTACTTCGTCTCCTACTACGACTACTACCAGCCGGAGGCATACGTCCCGCAGACGGACACCTTCATCGAGAAGGACTCCTCGGTCAACGACGAGGTCGAACGGCTGCGGCACTCGGCGACCAACGCGCTGCTCACCCGCCGCGACGTCGTCGTGGTCGCCACCGTGTCCTGCATCTACGGCCTGGGCACGCCGGAGGAGTACATCGAGCAGATGGTGCCGCTGCAGGTCGGCGACGCCCTCGACCGCGACGAGCTCCTCCGCCGCTTCGTGGGAATGCAGTACACGCGCAACGATCAGGACTTCCACCGCGGCACCTTCCGGGTGCGCGGCGACACGGTGGAGATCATCCCGATGTACGAGGAGCTCGCAGTGCGCGTGGAGTTCTTCGGCGACGAGATCGAGAGCATCCAGACGCTGCATCCGCTGACCGGCACCGTGGTCCGCGACGAGGACGAGATGTACATCTTCCCGGCCAGCCACTACGTCGCCGGCGACGAGCGGATGGCGCGGGCGATCACCGCCATCGAGGACGAGCTGCGCGAGCGGCTGGCCGAGCTGGAGTCGCAGGACAAGCTGCTCGAGGCCCAGCGGCTGCGCATGCGCACCACCTACGACCTCGAGATGATGCAGCAGATGGGCTTCTGCAATGGCATCGAGAACTACTCGCGGCACATCGACGGCCGCGACGCCGGCTCGGCGCCGCACTGCCTGCTGGACTACTTCCCGGACGACTTCCTGCTGGTCGTCGACGAGTCGCATGTGACGATCCCGCAGATCGGCGGGATGTACGAGGGCGACATGTCGCGGAAGCGCACGCTGGTCGAGCACGGCTTCCGGCTGCCCTCGGCGATGGACAACCGGCCGTTGAAGTGGGACGAGTTCCTCGAGCGGATCGGCCAGACCGTCTACATGTCCGCCACCCCGGGAAACTACGAGCTCGGGCTCTCCGACGGGTACGTCGAGCAGGTCATCCGGCCCACCGGGCTGGTCGACCCGGAGGTGGTCGTCAAGCCCACGCAGGGCCAGATCGACGATCTGCTCGCCGAGATCCGCCGCCGCGAGCAGCAGGACGAGCGCGTGCTGGTGACCACGCTGACCAAGCGCATGGCCGAGGAGCTCACCGAATATCTGCTCGACCACGGGGTGAAGGTCGAGTACCTGCACTCCGACGTCGACACGCTCAAGCGCGTCGAGGTGCTCCGCGAGCTGCGCCGCGGCACCCATGACGTCGTCGTCGGCATCAATCTGCTGCGCGAGGGCCTCGACCTGCCGGAGGTTTCGCTGGTCTCCATCCTGGACGCCGACAAGGAGGGCTTCCTCCGCTCGGCCACCTCGCTGATCCAGACGATCGGCCGCGCCGCGCGCCACGTCTCCGGCCAGGTGCACATGTACGCCGACCGGGTCACCGACTCGATGCGCCGGGCGATCGACGAGACCGAGCGGCGCCGGCAGATCCAGATCGCCTACAACACCGAGCACGGGATCGACCCGGCTCCGCTGCAGAAGAAGATCGCCGACATCACCGACCAGCTCGCCCGCGAGGACGCGGACACCGCCGACCTGCTGCAGGGCATGGGCGGCCTCGCCGTCGGCTTCGAATACGGCAAGGGTCACCGCGGACTGACCTCGCTGGAGGGCACCGGCGACGGCGCCTCGGGCGGCTCCGGCACAGAGGCCGCGACCGGCGAGGGCGCGTCGGGATCCGGCCGCTCCGCGGCGTCGACCACGCCGGCGAAGGACACCGCCGACCTCATCGAGCAGATGACCCAGCAGATGCACCAGGCCGCCGAGGACCTGAACTTCGAGCTGGCCGCCCGGCTGCGCGACGAGATCGGCGACCTGAAGAAGGAGCTGCGGCAGATGCGCGAGGCCGGCCAGGCCTGACGCGCCGCCCCGGGTGCGATGGTGCTGGCGGGCGGCCGAGCCGTTATGATGGGCCTGCGCGTGAGGGAGTATCCTGCCGCGCCGTCCACGTCAGCACGCGGGCCGAAGGCGGCCCGCCGGGGACGGCGGCCTGCGCCGACCGCCCGCCGGGGCCTGCTCCGGGACGGGCCGCCGGCACCGGGCGGAGAGACTCACGAGGCCTGCCCGTGTCCGCGAGCGACCTCGTGAAAGGACTCCGTCCATGGAATACACCCCGCTCATCTGGGGCATCACCCTCGCCGTCATCATCGGCTTGCTGCTCTTCGACTTCTTCGCCCACGTCCGCAAGGCCCACGCGCCCTCGATCCGCGAGGCCGCCGTCTGGTCGGCGATCTACATCGCCCTGGCCCTGCTCTTCGGACTGGTCTTCCTCGTCGTCGGCGACTATGCCGGAGCCACCGAGTACTACGCCGGCTATGTCACCGAGAAGGCGCTCTCGGTGGACAACCTCTTCGTCTTCCTGGTCATCATGGCCAGCTTCCACGTTCCCCGCGAGGACCAGCAGAAGGTCCTGCTCTTCGGCATCGTCTTCGCGCTGATCGCCCGCACCGCCTTCATCCTCGCCGGCGCCGGGATCATCAGCGTCTGGAGCGACGTCTTCTACCTCTTCGGCATCATCCTGCTGCTCACCGCCGGCCAGCTGCTGAAGAAGGAGCTCACCGGCGACGAGGCCGACGAGGCCGACAACATCTTCATCCGGCTGGCCAAGAAGGTCATCCCCACCACCGACCACTACGACGGCGACCGGCTGTTCACCCGTGTCGACGGCAAGCGGATGATGACGCCGATGCTGCTGGTGATGGTGGCCATCGGCGGCACCGACATCCTCTTCGCGCTGGACTCGATCCCCGCGATCTACGGGCTCACCCAGGAGCCCTACATCGTGTTCACCGCCACGGCCTTCTCGCTGATGGGGCTGCGCCAGCTCTACTTCCTCATCGACGGCCTGCTGGACCGGCTGATCTACCTCTCCTACGGCCTGGCGATCATCCTGGGCTTCATCGGCGTGAAGCTGATGCTCCACGCCCTGCACGAGAACAAGCTGCCCTTCATCAACGACGGCGAGAGCGTCCACGTCGCCGAGGTGCCCACCGGACTGTCCCTGCTGGTGATCCTGGCGGTGCTGGTCATCACCGTGGTCGCCTCGCTGCTGGCGCCGAAGGGCCGGGCGCTGCGCGTCATCCAGAACGCCGAGCAGTCCTCGCGGACGTACCTGGCCCTGGTGGAGTCCGGCGGGACGCAGCAGGAGCTCGACGCCGCCCGCGAGTCCGTCGACCGGTGGCGGGCGCGCTACGAGAAGGTGCCCGAGAAGCACAAGGACGCGCTGATCGAGCACCGAGAGCGGTATCTGGCGGTGCTGGACGACGCCCACGGCGTCGAGCACCGCGAGCTGCGGCCCGAGGACCTCGGCGGCCCCGCGCGCGGCTGAACGGCCGAGGTCCGACGGCGGGGCCGTCGCCGTCGGACCTCAGCCCGCGGCGTCGGCGCGGCGCAGCAGCTCGCGCAGCACGCGGGGGCCGTCGTCGCCGAGCCCGTCGTGGTGGAAGGCGTCGGTCTCCCACACCTGCAGGTTCTGCACCCGGGCGGCGGTCTCCCGCGAGAGGTCCCGGTCGACGTAGACGTCGTCGGTGTAGACGGCCGCGGCGGCGGGCACCTCGTTGCGCGCCAGCTGGTCGAGATCGTAGAGCGGCGTCCAGTCGTCGACCGCGGCGACCGCCTCGGCGGTCTCGAGCAGCGGCGCGAGCACCGGGTCGCCGGCGACATGGTCGCGGAAGAACATCTCGCCGAGCAGCAGCGGGGAGCTCGCCTCCGGCGAGAAGTCGGGGTGCTCGGCCAGCACGCGCTCGGCGGCCCAGGCGGTGTCGCCGCGACCCTCGGTGCGCGCGGCCGGCTGCCCGTAGATCGACTCGTGGATCAGCCCGTAGAGCGGCCGGTCGGCCAGCGAGATCTCGGCGCCGACCTCGGCGAGGAAGCCGTCGGCCAGCCGGGTCCGCGCCGCATCCTCGAAGGCCTCCTCGAGAAGGTAGTGCAGCGAGTCGGCGCGGGTCTCGCCGCCGAGCCGCATGCCCAGCATCTGCAGCCGCGGCACGGTCAGCGCCGAGCCGTCGGGCAGCCGCACGTCGTGGGCGCGCAGGTGGTCGATCACCGCGTCGAGCCGCTCACGGTCCTCCGGGAAGCGGACGAAGTGCTCGGCGTTCCGTGCCCGCATCCGCGCATAGGTGGCGCGGTAGACGCGGTCGGCGTGGCCGGTGAGCGGAGCCAGTCCGCCGGTGAGCAGCGCGCGGTCCAGCCCCTCGGGGTGGAAGGAGAGATAGCTCAGCGTGCAGAACCCGCCGAAGCTCTGGCCCAGCACGCTCCAGCTCGCCACTCCCAGGGCCCGGCGGATGCGCTCGGCGTCGGCGACGATGGAGTCGGCGCGGAAGCGGCGCAGATGCCGCGCCTGTGCGGCGGCGTCGCCGCGGTCGGCGAGGCTTCGGCGGGTTAGCGGCGTCGACCGGCCGGTGCCGCGCTGATCGAGCATCAGGATCCGGAAGCGCCCGGCGGCCTCCTGCATCCAGCCGTTCAAGCGTGCCGGACGCGAGCCCTTGCCGCCCGGCCCGCCCTGCAGGAAGAGCAGCCACGGCATCGCCGCGACGTGCTCCTCGCCGCGGGCCACGGCCTCGGCGGAGACGAATTCGCGGGCGAAGACCTCCAGCTGCTCGCCCTGCGGCTCGGCATGGTCCAGCGGCACGCGGAAGCGCCGGTCGACCAGCCGGGTGCCGTCGCGCAGCGTGCGGACCGGCGGCTCGCCGAGCGGCACGGCCGTCGGCGCGGCGTCGCGGGCGGGATGCGGTGCCATCGTCTCCTCCTGGGCGGCTGGTGGTCGGCTGGGCGGCACGCCGCGGCTCCGGCGGCGAGGCGTCAGGACGGAGCCTGATGCAGCTCGCCGACGTGGTCGACGAGCACCTCCGGCGCGCCGGCCGCGTCGGAGGCCGCCAGGTCGATCCAGGCGTGGATGCCCCAGTCGTGGTTCCCCTCGGCGTCGTCGAGCACCTGCACCGCCCGCCAGCGGCCGGGATGCCCGTCGGGCGACTCGTCGATGCGGATCAGCCCCGGGCCGCGGGCATGGGCGTCGACGAAGACGTCGTCGTAGACGCCGAAGAAGGCGTCCATGGCCTCGGCCCAGCGGTCGGCGGTCCAGCCGCCGGTCTCGCCGTCGAGCTCCTCGAGGTCCTGCTCCTTCTCGTCGGCGAAGAGCTGGGCGCGCAGGAACATCGCGTTGCGCACCATGACCTTGAAGGCCCGCGGATTGGCGGTGACCCGGTCGGGCTCCTCCGCCACGTCGGGGGAGAGGTCGAGGTCCGCGGCGGTGGCGTCCTCGCCGCCGGCGAGCTTCTCCCACTCCTCGAGCAGCGAGTTGTCGGTCTGGCGGATGAGCTCCCCGAGCCACTCGACGAGGTCCTGGAGCGGCTCGGTGACCTTGTCCTGCGGCACGGTCCGGCGCAGCGCCTTATAGGCGTCGGTCAGGTAGCGCAGCAGCACGCCCTCCGACCGGGCGAGCTGGTAGTGGTTGACCATGTCGGTGAAGCTGAAGGCGCGCTCCACCATGTCGCGCACCACCGCCTTCGGCGTGAGCTCGTGGTCGCCGGCCCACGGCGCGGAGCTCCGGTAGACCTCGAACTGCTGGGTGAGCAGCTCCTTCAGCGGCTGGGGATGGGACATCTCGTCGAGGATCCGCATCCGCTCGACGTACTCGACGCCGTCGGCCTTGAGCTCGGCGAGCTTCTCCGACTTCAGCTTCTTCACCTGCGCCCCGGTGACCTGGTACGGCGTCTCCAGGATGGACTCGATGACGCTGATCACGTCCAGCGCATAGGACTCCGACTCCGGGTCCAGCAGCTCCAGGGCGGCGACGGCGAAGGGCGCCAGCGGCTGGTTGAGCGCGAAGTCGTCCTGCAGCGCCAGCGTCAGGTCCACCGTCCGGCCGTCCTCGTCAGGCTCGTCGAGGCGCTCCAGCACTCCGGCGACGAGCAGTTCGCGGAGGATCTCCAGCGCCCGGCGCTGCAGGATGGCCTTCCGCGCCGGCGTCTCGTCGGAGGCCAGGATCAGCCGGCGCAGCCCGAGGATCGGATCCTGCGGGCGCTGCAGCATCTGCAGCACCATCGCATAGCTGATGCGCATCCGCGAGACCATCGGCTCCGGCTGCGCGGCGACCAGTCGGTCGAAGCTCTTCTCGCTCCAGGAGACGAAGCCCTCGGGCGGCTTCTTCTTCCCGGCCGAGCGCACCGCCTGGTCGACCTTCTTCTGGTCGTCGCCGTGCTTGGCGCGCGCCTTGGCCAGCGCCTGCTCGTTCTCGATGACGTGGGCGGGAGCCTGCACGACCACGGTGCCCTCGTCGTCGTAGCCCGCCCGGCCGGCCCGGCCGGCGATCTGGTGGAACTCGCGGGCCTTGAGCTGCCGCGTCCGGGCTCCGTCGTACTTGCTCAGCGCGCTCAGCAGCACAGTGCGGATCGGCACGTTGATGCCGACGCCGAGCGTGTCGGTGCCGCAGATGACCTTCAGCAGCCCTTCCTGGGCCAGCTGCTCGACCAGCCTCCGGTACTTCGGCAGCATCCCGGCATGGTGGACGCCGATGCCGCTGCGCAGCAGCCGGTTGAGCACAGTGCCGTAGCCCTTGGCGAAGCGGAAGGTCTTCAGCCGCTCCTTGATCCGCTCGCGGGTCTCGGTCGAGGCGACGTTCAGCGAGGCCAGCCCGGCGGCCCGCTCGGCGGCCTCGCGCTGGGAGAAATGCACCACGTAGACCGGCGCCTTCGCGTCGGCGACGAGCTCCTCCAGCTTCTGCTGCAGCGGCGTCGTCGAGTACTCGAAGCTCAGCGGCACCGGACGGTGGGCGGAGGCGACGGTGACGACGTCGCGGCCGGTGCGCGCGGAGATGCGGCGCTCGAAGCCGGAGGTGTCGCCCAGCGTCGCCGACATCAGCAGGAACTGCGCCTGCGGCAGCTCGATCAGCGGCACCTGCCACGCCCAGCCGCGCTGCGGCTCGGCGTAGAAGTGGAACTCGTCCATGATGACCGGCCCCACCTCGGCCTCGGCGCCGTCGCGCAGCGCCTCGTTCGCCAGGATCTCGGCCGTGCAGCAGATGATCGGCGCATGGGCGTTCACCGCGGAGTCTCCGGTGACCATGCCGACGTTCTCGGGGCCGAAGACTTCCACCAGCTCGAAGAACTTCTCCGAGACCAGCGCCTTGATCGGCGCGGTGTAGACGCTGCGCTCGCCGCGGGCCAGGGCGAGGAAGTGCGCGGCCGCGGCCACCAGCGACTTGCCCGAGCCGGTGGGCGTGGCCATGATGACGTGGCCGCCCGAGGCCAGCTCGAGGACGGCGTCCTCCTGGGCGGGATAGAGGGTGATGCCCTGGGCGGCGGTCCACTCCTGGAAGGCGGCGACGAGCTCGTCGGCGCTCGCGGACCCGACGGCGGGCAGGTGCTGGCTCAGCGACGGCCGGGCGCTCACCAGCCGCGCTCCTGCCATTCGGCCAGGTGCGGACGCTCGGCGCCGATGGTGGTGGGCGCACCGTGGCCGGGGTGGATGATCGTGTCGTCGTCGAAGACGCCGAAGAGCCGCTCGACGACGTCGTCGAGCAGCGAGCCGAAGTCCTCTGCGGACTGGGTCTTCCCGACGCCTCCGGGGAAGAGCGAGTCGCCGGTGAAGACGTGCGTCGGGCCGTCCTCGACGGGGTAGACGAAGGCGACCGATCCGGGGGTGTGGCCGCGCAGGGCGATGACGTCGAGGCCGATGCCGTCGTACTGGACCAGCTGTCCGTGTTCGAGGCGGCGGTCGATCCGCACGTCCTCGGCCTCCTCGATCGCCGCGGCGTCCACCGCTCCGGCGGCGGTCTCGACGTCGGGGTCCGCGGCGATCGCGGGCAGCGCGCGGATGTGGTCCCAGTGCCGATGCGTGGTCAGCACCGCCCGCAGCTGCGGGGCGCAGGGCGTGTCCTCGGCGGAGGCGGCGAGCATGCCGCGGACGGCCTCGGCGTCGGCGGCCGCATCGATCAGCACCTGGGTCCCGGACTTCTTCGCGGTGAGCAGATACACGTTGTTGCTCATCTCGGACACGGCGAGACGGCGGACCGTGATCGCCGGGAGGTCGTGGATCAATGTGCTGTCGGAGGCCATGCGCGACAGTCTATGGTCTGCTGTCGGTCAGATGCCATGACGCCGGCCGGCCTCGGCGGCCTCGGCGGCCCGGGCGGCCTCGGTGGTCTCGGTCGTCTCCGGGCCCGCGCCGATCCGGCGCAGCGCCTCGCGCAGTCCGGCGACGTCGTCGACGATCCGCGCGGCGCCGGCCTCCTCCAGCTCGCCGTCGGGCGCGCTGCCCCAGCGCACGCCGAGGCAGGGCAGGTCGTTGCCGCGGGCGCCCTCGACGTCGAAGATCCGGTCGCCGACCATCGTGGTCCGCGGCGCTCCCGGGCCCAGTCCCAGGGCCTGCAGCGCCTCGCCGACGATCGCGGTCTTGCCCGGATGCGGGCGGGTCTCGTCCGGGTCCGAGCCGACGACGACGTCGAGCCGCTCGCGCAGCCCTTGCCGGGCGATCAGCCGCTCGGCCAGCGTCTGCGGCTTCGACGTCGCCACCGCCAGGGCGGTGCCGGCGGCGCGCAGCTCGTCGAGCAGCTCGTCGAGGCCGGCGAAGACGGCGGCGTCCCCCAGGCCGCGCGCGCTGTAGTCGCGGCGGTAGTGGTCGATGACGGCGGCCAGATTCGTCTCGTCGACGCCGGGGACGGAGAGCAGGCTGGAGGCCAGCGGAGGGCCGACCATCGCGTCCAGGGCCGGCTGGTCGGGGACAGCGACGTCGTGGGCCGCCAGCGCGGCGGCGATGCCCGAGGTGATCCCCGGGGCGGAGTCCACCAGCGTGCCGTCGAGGTCGAAGAGCACGGCGGCGGGGGCGGGGGAGAGCGGTCGGATCATGTCTCCATGATCGCATCGGCGCCCGCGGCGGCGTGCCGGGAGCATGCGGAGACGCACGCTGTTCGAACACTTGTTCGAGTCGGGGTGGGGGCTTACACTGGGCATCGTGTCTGAGCGAGTTGCCGAGAATGAGGCCGCAGTGATCGAGTCCGTCGACGAGCTCCGCGGCCGCGGAGCCCCAGAGCAGGCCGCCGTCGACGGTGCCGGCCGCGCGGAGGCCGACCGTATCGTCGTGCAGGGCGCCCGGGAGCACAACCTCCAGGATGTCGGCATCGAGCTGCCGCGCAACGCCTTCATCGTCTTCACCGGACTCTCCGGCTCGGGGAAGTCCTCGTTGGCCTTCGACACCATCTTCGCCGAGGGGCAGCGCCGCTACGTCGAATCCCTCTCCGCCTATGCCCGCATGTTCCTGGGCCGGGTGGACAAGCCGGACGTCGACTTCATCGAAGGGCTGTCGCCGGCGGTGTCGATCGACCAGAAGTCGACCTCGCGCAACCCCCGCTCGACCGTCGGCACGGTGACCGAGATCCACGACTACCTCCGTCTGCTCTGGGCCCGCATCGGAGTGCCGCACTGTCCGGAGTGCGGCGAGCGGATCGAGCGCCAGACGCCGCAGCAGATCGTCGACCAGATCCTCGGGCTGCCCGAGCGCACCCGTTTCCAGGTCCTCGCGCCGGTGGTGCGGGCGCGCAAGGGGGAGTTCAAGGACCTCTTCCGCGACCTCGCCGGGCAGGGCTTCGCCCGCGCCGTCGTGGACGGCGAGCTCGTCCAGCTCAATGATCCGCCCACGCTGGAGAAGCAGTACACCCACCGCATCGACGTCGTCGTCGACCGGCTGGTCATCCGCGAGGGCATGGGGCAGCGGCTGACCGACTCCATCGAGACCGCGCTGCGCCTGGCGGAGGGCCGGGTCGTCGTCGACATGGTCGATCTCGCCGAGGACGGCACGCCGGAGAACCCCGACCGGGTGCCCGAGGAGCTCGTCGGGCCCAAGCTCCGGACCTTCTCGGAGAACCTCGCCTGCCCCAACGAGCACCCGCTGCCGATCGACGAGATCGAGCCGCGGTCGTTCTCCTTCAACTCACCGTTCGGCGCGTGTCAGGCCTGCTCCGGGATCGGGTCGAAGCTGGAGGTCGACGAGGAGCTGGTCATCCCGGACGACACGCTGTCGCTGAACGAGGGGGCCATCGCCCCCTGGAACCGCGGGCGCGCCAGCGGGCAGTACCACCTGCGCATCGTGCAGGGGCTGGCCGACGAGCTGGACTTCTCGCTGGACACGCCGTGGGGGGAGCTGTCGAAGACGGTCCGCCGGGCGCTGCTGCACGGCCGCAATCACAAGGTGGTGGTCCAGTATCGGAACCGCTTCGGCCGCGAGCGACGGTATTCGACCGGCTTCGAGGGCGTCATCGCCTATATCCATCGCAAGCACGAGGAGACCGAGTCGGACACCGCTCGCGAGCACTATGAGCAGTACATGCGTCAGGTGCCCTGCCCGGAGTGCGACGGGAAGCGGCTCAACCCCGCCTCGCTGGCGGTGCTGGTCCAGGGCTCGTCGATCGCCGACGTCGCCCGGCTGCCGATGGACGAGGTGCTGTCCTTCTTCCAGACTCTGGAGCTCTCCGCCCGCGATGCGATGATCGCCGAGCAGGTGCTCAAGGAGATCCTCGCCCGACTGACGTTCCTGCTCGACGTCGGTCTGGGCTATCTGAACCTCGAACGCGGCGCCGGGACGCTCTCCGGCGGCGAGGCCCAGCGCATCCGGCTGGCCACGCAGATCGGCTCCGGCCTGGTGGGCGTGCTCTACGTCCTCGACGAGCCCTCGATCGGCCTGCACCAGCGGGACAACAACCGACTGATACGCACATTGACGCGGCTGCGCGACCTCGGCAACACGCTGATCGTCGTCGAGCACGACGAGGACACCATCGCCGAGGCCGACTGGGTGGTCGACATCGGCCCCGGGGCGGGAGAGCGCGGCGGGGCCATCGTGCACTCCGGCTCGGTGGAGGGCCTGCGCGCCAACGAGCAGTCGATCACCGGCGACTACCTGGCCGGACGCCGGGTCATCCCCGTGCCCGAGGTGCGCCGGCCGGTGGACCCCGAGCGGATGCTGCGGGTGGTGGAGGCCCACGAGAACAACCTCGTCGACGTCTCCGTCGACGTGCCGCTGGGGATCTTCCTGTCGGTCACCGGCGTCTCCGGCTCCGGCAAGTCCACGCTGATCAACGAGATCCTCTACAAGGCGCTGGCCAACAAGCTCAACGGCGCCCGCCAGGTGCCCGGCCGCCACCGGCGCATCGACGGCGTCGAGCATCTGGACAAGATCATCCACGTCGACCAGAGCCCGATCGGCCGCACGCCGCGGTCGAACCCGGCGACCTACACCGGCGTCTTCGACCACATCCGCAAGCTCTTCGCGCAGGCTCCGGAGTCCAAGACGCGCGGCTACCAGCCCGGTCGCTTCTCCTTCAACATCAAGGGCGGCCGCTGCGAGGCCTGCGCCGGCGACGGGACGCTGAAGATCGAGATGAACTTCCTGCCCGACGTCTTCGTGCCCTGCGAGGTCTGCCACGGCGCCCGCTACAACCGCGAGACGCTCGAGGTCCGCTACAAGGGCAAGAACATCGCCGAGGTCCTCGACATGCCGATCGAGGAGGCCGCCGAGTTCTTCTCCGCCTTCGCGCCGATCGCCCGGCACCTGACCACGCTGGTCGACGTCGGACTGGGCTACGTGCGGCTCGGCCAGGCGGCGACGACGCTCTCCGGAGGCGAGGCGCAGCGCGTCAAGCTCGCCGCCGAGCTGCAGAAGCGTTCGCGCGGGCGGAGCATCTACGTGCTCGACGAGCCGACCACCGGACTGCACTTCGAGGACATCCGGCGGCTGCTCGGCGTGCTGCAGTCGCTGGTGGAGAAGGGCAACACGGTGATCACCATCGAGCACAACCTCGACGTCATCAAGTCGGCGGACTGGCTCATCGATCTGGGGCCCGAAGGCGGCACCGGCGGCGGGCGGGTCGTCGCGGAGGGCACCCCGGAGCAGCTCGCCGCCGCATCGCCGACGACGGGGTCGCACACCGGCGCGTTCCTCGCCGACCTGCTGTGACGACGTCTCTGGGCTAGACTGATCCGCGCCGGCGCCCGACGAGTGGCCTCGACCACTCTGCGCGGGCGGCCTCGCGGCCGCGAGCCGGCGGCGACGCCCAGTGGACCCGACGACGTGAAGGACCCGTCCGTGAGCACAGACCCGTCCGCGCCCGACGAGCAGCGCGTGGTCACCCACGATGCGATCCGCCGGTCCTTCGCCGCCGTCCTGAAGCTCACCTGCCGTCCGACCATCACCGGTCTGGACCGCGTGCCGGAGGAGGGCGGCTTCGTCGTCGCCAGCAACCACCTGTCCTTCCTCGACTCGGTGCTCATCCAGGCGATCTTCCCGCGCCCGGTGAGCTTCTTCGCGAAGGCGGAGTACTTCACCCAGCCCGGCCTGAAGGGGCGGGCGATGAAGATGTTCTTCGAGTCGGTGGGCTCCGTGCCCGTCGAGCGGCAGCGCAAATCGGCCTCGGTCGAGGCGCTCCACCAGCTCGGCGACATCGCCGCCGCCGGTCACGGCGTGGGCATCTATCCGGAGGGCACGCGCAGCCGCGACGGCCGGCTCTACCGGGGGAAGAACGGCGTCGGGTGGCTGGCGCTGGCCACCGGGCTGCCGGTGGTGCCGGTGGGCCTGCAGGGGACCGAGGCGCTGCAGGCGCCGGACTCCAACCGGGTGCGCCCGGCGAAGTTCTCGCTGGCCGTGGGCGAGCCGCTGCACTTCGACCACCTGGGCCCGCGCCACGGGCTGCCGGTGCGCCGCGAGGCCACGGAGGAGGTCATGGCCGCCATCGCCGCGCTGACCGGCCAGGAGCGCGTGGACAGCTACAACGCGCCGCCGCCCGAGCCGGAGGAGGAGGCCGCGGGCGACGCGACGCACCGCTCGGAGCCGCGCCGAGATGGCTGATCCGGCCTCCTACCGTCCGGCGGCCGGGGAGATCCCGACCTCGCCGGGCGTCTACCGCTTCATCGATCCGCACGGGCGGGTCGTCTACGTCGGCAAGGCCAAGAACCTGCGGTCGCGGCTGAACACCTACTTCGCCAATCCCGCCGCGCTGCCGGCGAAGACCCATGCGATGGTGCACAGCGCCGTCTCGGTCGAGTGGACTGTGGTCGGCTCCGAGCTGGAGGCCATCCAGCTGGAGTACACCTGGATCAAGCAGCACACGCCGCGGTTCAACATCATGTACCGCGACGACAAGTCCTATCCCTACCTCGCGGTGACGATGAACGAGAGATACCCGCGCGTGCAGGTCATGCGTGGGGACAGGAAGCCCGGGGTGAAGTATTTCGGCCCCTTCCATCCGGCCAAGGCGATCCGCGAGACCGTCGACACCATGCTGCGGGTCTTCCCGGTGCGCAGCTGCTCGCCCGGGGTCTTCCGCCGGGCGCAGGCCTCGGGCCGGCCGTGCCTGCTGGGCTACATCGACAAGTGCTCGGCGCCCTGCGTCGGGCGGATCAGCGAAGAGGACCACCGGACGCTCGCCGAGGAGTTCTGCGAGGTGATGGCCGGCCGGCCGGGGCCGCATATGCGGCGGATCGAGGCGCAGATGAAGGAGGCCGTCGCCGAGCTGCGCTACGAGGACGCCGCGCGCCATCGCGACGACCTCGAGGCGCTGCGCCGGGTCTTCGAGCGGAACGCCGTGGTGCTCGGCGAGGACACCGAGGCCGACGTCTTCGCCTTCGCCGAGGATGAGCTGGAGGCCGCCTTCCAGGTCTTCCACATCCGCCAGGGGCGGATCCGCGGCCAGCGCGGCTGGGTGGTCGAGAAGGTCGAGGAGACCGATCCGGCCTCGCTGGTCGAGCAGCTGCTGCTCCAGGTCTACGGCTCGATGGCCGACGCCGAGCGCATCCCGAGGGAGGTGCTGGTGCCGGAGCTGCCCGCCGATCGTGAAGGGCTGACGCAGTGGCTGTCCCAGCAGCGCGGCGCCCGCGTGACGGTGAAGGTCCCGCAGCGCGGGGACAAGGCCTCGCTGCTGGGCACGGTCCGGGAGAACGCCGACCAGGCGCTGCGGCTGCACAAGTCGCGGCGGGCCGGGGACCTGACCAGCCGGTCGCAGGCGCTGCGCGAGCTGCAGGAGGTCCTCGGGGCCCCGGAGCCGCTGCTGCGCATCGAGTGCTACGACATCTCGCACACCTCGGGCACCAACGTCTCGGCCTCGATGGTCGTGCTCGAGGACGGCGTGCCGAGCAAGAAGGACTACCGCCGCTTCTCCATCCGCGGCGAGGCCGCCCGGGACGACACCAGCGCGATGCACGACGTCATCACCCGCCGTTTCGCACGCCACCTCGAGGAGGAGCGCGTCACTCGGGAGCGGGCCGAGCAGGCCGAGCAGGCGGCGTCGGACGCGGTCGAGGAAGAGCCCGAGAGCGCAGCGAGCGCGTCGAGTCCGGACAGCGCCGACCCCGACGCCGACGACGCCGCGGGGGGAGCGGCGCCGGCGGAGGACACCACAGTGGATCGCGAGTCCGCGCGCTTCGCCTACCCGCCCAGCCTCGTCGTCGTCGACGGCGGCCAGCCGCAGGTGGCCGCCGCGCGCGCCGCGCTGGACGAGCTGGGGCTGACCGACATGCCCGTGGTCGGGCTGGCCAAGCGCCTCGAGGAGGTCTGGCTGGCCGACGACGACTTCCCGCTGGTGCTGCCGCGCAGCTCCGAGGCGCTCTACATGCTGCAGCGGATCCGTGACGAGGCGCATCGCTTCGCCATCGCCGGCCACCGCTCCAAGCGCGCCAAGCAGATGACCGCCTCGGTGCTCGACGAGGTCGAGGGGCTCGGGCCGTCGCGGCGCGCGGCAGTGGTCACGCACTTCGGCTCGGTCGACCGGCTGAAGCAGGCCGAGGCCGAGCAGATCGTCCAGGTCCCGGGCATCGGGCCGCAGCTGGCCGCCCGGATCCGCGACCATCTCGCCGAGTCCTCCGCGGCGCCGGGCGACGACGTCGCCCCCGGGGACGCCGGGGACGCCGAGGGCGCCGACGAGCAGCCGGACCCACCGATGGACGAGGCTCGTCAGGATCGCTGACCTGGGACGGCGACGGTGGTGCCGGCTGGCGCCCCCCGCGCCCGCGGGGCGCGGGACGGCGATTGTCCGCGGCCGGGCGGCCACGTAGTCTGCTGGTATGCGCGATGCACTGACCCCGGTCAAGCCCCCGGAGAGCGAGCTGCTGATCGTCACCGGCATGTCCGGGGCCGGGCGCACGACGGCCGCCCATGCGCTGGAGGACCTGGGATGGTACGTCGTCGAGGGGCTCCCGCCGGAGCTGATCACTACGATGATGGATCTCGTCTCGCGGAACCCGGGGTCGGTGGAGAAGCTGGCGGTGGTGCTCGACGTCCGCTCGCGCAATCTCTTCAGCGACATGCTCTCCGCGCTGGAGCAGGTCAAGGCCGCCGGCATGACCTATCGGCTGCTCTTCCTCGACGCCTCGGACGATCTGTTGGTGCGCCGCTTCGAGCAGGGGCGGCGCCCGCATCCGCTGCAGGGCTCCGGACGCGTCCTCGACGGCATCGTCGCCGAGCGCGACCTGCTCCAGGAGGTCAAGGCGAGCGCGGAGGTGGTGGTCGACACCACCGACCTCAACGTGCACGGTCTGGCCCGCGCGGTCACCGAGATCTTCTCCGCCGACGGTCCGACCCAGCTGCGGCTGAACGTGATGAGCTTCGGCTTCAAATACGGGGTGCCCTCCGATGCGAACTTCATCGCCGACGTGCGCTTCGTGCCCAATCCGCACTGGGTGCCGGAGCTGCGGGCGCTCACCGGCCAGGACGCCGCAGTGCGCGACTTCGTGCTCGTCGACGAGGGCGCCGGCGAGTTCGTCGACCGCTATCTGGAGGCGCTGTACCCGGTGCTCGAGGGCTATCGCCGGGAGAACAAGCACTACGCGACGCTGGCGGTGGGCTGCACCGGCGGCAAGCACCGCTCGGTGGCGATCGCCGAGGAGCTCGCCCGCCGGCTGGATCAGCTGCCCCACGTCACGGTCAACACCAGCCACCGCGACCTCGGACGGGAGTGAGCATGACGCATGCGCCCACCGGGCCGGTCCCGCGGCCGCCCGAGGCCGCCGGATCCCCGGCGAACATGACCCCGCGCCGCGGGACCTTCCGCGTGGCGGCGATGGGCGGCGGGCATGGACTCTCCGCCACGCTGGCGGCGCTGCGCATCATCGCCGCCGAACACCTCACCGCCGTGGTCACCGTCGCCGACGACGGCGGCTCCTCCGGCCGCATCCGGCACGACATGGACGTGCTGCCCCCGGGGGACCTGCGGATGGCGCTGACCGCGCTGTGCGACGACACCGACTGGGGGAGGACCTGGGCGCAGGTCATGCAGCACCGCTTCAGCTCCCGCGACGGCGTCGTCGGAAGCCTCGACGACCATGCCATGGGGAATCTGCTGATCGTCTCGCTCTGGGAGCTGCTCGGCGATCCGGTGGACGGACTCCGCTGGGCCGGCGCGCTGCTCGGCGCGCGCGGGCAGGTGCTGCCGATGTCGCGGCAGCCGCTGACGATGTCCGGGCAGGTCCGCCGCGACGGGACGACCGAGCGGGTCGAGTCCCAGGTCGAGCTGGCCCGCGCCGGCCGCCTGGGGCGGCTCACCGAGGTGCAGCTGCATCCGGCCGAGGCCGAGGCCTGCGCCGAGGCGGTCTCGGCGATCGAGCTCAGCGACTGGATCGTCTTCGGCCCCGGCTCCTGGTACACCTCGGTGCTGCCGCATCTGCTGCTGGCGGATCTGCGCGCGGCCATCCACGGCACCGAGGCGCGGCGCTGCGTGGTGATGAATCTCTCGGGCGAGGACGAGGAGACCGCCGGGCTGACTCCTGCGGACCATCTGGAGGTGCTGGTCCAGCATGCTCCGGGGCTGCGCATCGACGCGGTCATCGCCGATCCGAGCTCGATGGAGGAGCCCGAGCGGCCGGCCTTCGAGCAGGCCGCCGCGGCGCTGGGCGCCGTCGTGCACTACCACCACGTGCGGCGCGAGGAGGACCGTGAGGTCCACGACCCGCTGCGCCTGGCGATCGCCTTCGACGACGTCTTCTCGCGCTGACGCGGCGTCGGCGCCGCCGGACCAGCGGCGCCCGCCGTGCGTCGCCGACCGCGCTCCGCACGATCCCAGGGTCCCTGATCGGGCGGTGCTCAGGAGCATCCACTACCATTGCCTCGCCCCAGGACCCCGACGCGACCCAGGAACCCGGAGGACGGACACATGGCGCTGACCGAATCGGTCAAGGACGAGCTCTCCCGACAGGAGGTCTCCACGACCTCGGAGCGCAAGGCCGAAGTCTCGGCCATGCTGCGCTTCGCCGGCGGGCTGCACATCATCTCGGGTCGCATCGTCATCGAGGCCGAGCTCGACCACGCCGCGTCCGCGCGTCGGCTGCGCGCGACGATCTCCGAGGTCTACGGCCATGAGAGCGAGCTCATCGTCGTCTCCGGCAACGGGCTGAAGAAGGGCAGCCGCTACGTGGTCCGCGTCGTCCGCGAAGGGGAGGCCCTGGCCCGGCAGACCGGTCTGCTCGACGTGCGCGGCCGACCGGTGCGCGGTCTGCCCTCGGCGATCGTCAACGGGTCGGTGGCCGACGCCGTCGCCGTCTGGCGCGGGGCCTTCCTGGCCCACGGCTCGCTCACCGAGCCAGGTCGCTCCTCCTCGCTGGAGGTCACCTGCCCGGGGCCGGAGGCCGCGCTGGCGCTGGTGGGTTCGGCGCGTCGGCTGGGGATCACCGCCAAGGCCCGCGAAGTGCGCAGCGTCGACCGGGTGGTGATCCGCGACGGCGACTCCATCGCCCAGCTGCTCACCCGCATGGGCGCCCACCAGGCGCTGCTGGTGTGGGAGGAGCGCCGGATGCGCAAGGAGGTCCGGGCGACGGCGAACCGGCTAGCCAACTTCGACGATGCCAATCTGCGGCGCTCGGCCCAGGCCGCAGTGGCCGCCGGCGCCCGCGTGGAGCGCGCGCTGGAGATCCTCGCCGACGACGTGCCCGAGCATCTGCGCTACGCGGGCCGGCTGCGCCTGGCGCACAAGCAGGCCTCGCTGGACGAGCTCGGGCGGATGGCCGAGCCGCCGATGACCAAGGACGCCATCGCCGGGCGGATCCGCCGGCTGCTGGCCATGGCGGACAAGCGCGCCTCCGAGCTGGACATCCCGGGGACGGACTCGAACGTCACCTCCGACATGCTCGACGGCTGAGGCGCGGTCCCGGCCGGCCTGGTGACCTGGGGCGACGTCATACTTCCTCGGGGGCGCGTCATGTTTTCATCCCAGGGTGAACACTGCCGGACATCTCCGCCGCAGACCTTCACCCGGGTCCCCGGGCGGGCATAGGATGAAGCCGGTCGAGGTCGGAGACGTCCGCTCGAGCCGGCCTCGAGGACCACCGTCACTAGGAGGATATTTTGGCTGAGTACACCCTTCCTGAGCTCGACTACGACTACTCCGCGCTGGAGCCCCACATCTCCGCGCGGATCATGGAGCTCCACCACTCCAAGCACCACGCCACCTACGTCAAGGGCGCCAACACTGCGCTGGAGCAGCTGGCCGAGGCTCGCGAGAAGGGCGAGTACGGCACGGTGCCGAAGCTGCTGAAGGACCTCCAGTTCAACCTGGGCGGCCACACGAATCACTCGATCTTCTGGAAGAACCTGTCCCCGGAGGGGCCGGACCGTCCGGAGGGCGAGCTGGCCGCCGCGATCGACGAGCACTTCGGCTCCTTCGAACAGTTCCAGCAGCTGTTCACCCAGGCCGCGCTGACCATCCAGGGCTCGGGCTGGGCGATCCTGGCCTACGAGCCGATCGGCGGCAACCTGGTCGTCGAGCAGTTCTACGACCAGCAGAACGGCGTCCCGGTGGCGACCACCCCGCTGCTGATGCTGGACATGTGGGAGCACGCCTTCTACCTGGACTACCTGAACGTGAAGCCGGACTACGTCAAGGCCTTCTGGAACATCGCCAACTGGGAGGACGTGGCCCGTCGCTTCGAGGCCGCCCGCTCGGGCGCCTCGCAGCTGGTCACGCCGTGATCGACCCGTTGACGGAGCGGTGAGCCGCACGGGGCCGGAGCGTCCGCGCCGCACCGTGGGCGCGTCGACGCTCCGGTCCGGCGGCGCACGGCGACGCCGCGCCTGCCGCGAGGGCGTCGGATCCCCGGATCCGGCGTCCTCGGCTCGCGCCGGGCGGGAGTCTCCCCTCCGGTCCGTCCGCCGGTGCTCTCCGGTGTGAGATTCCGGGCAGCCCGCGGCCGTCCCACCGGGCATCGCGCGACGAGATGTGCGAGAATATGAGCTGATAATCGAACACTGCGTTCTGCAGACATCCTGAGAACAAGGAAGTTGTTGGGGGTCAGCGGCCACGACCTGCGTCGGGCTGCTGGTCCCCTTTGTGCTTTCCGGGGGTCTGCGGCCACGGTGCGCAGGATCATCCGACCGGTCCGCCGGGCCGGCGGACGGAGAAGTCAAGGAAGGGAACCCATGGCGACGAAGATCGCGATCAACGGTTTTGGACGCATCGGCCGCAACGTGCTGCGCGTGCTGGAGACCCAGGGCTACGACGACCTGGAGCTGGTGGCCATCAACGACCTGACCAGCCCGGCGGACCTGGTGAACCTCACCAAGTACGACTCGGTGATGGGTCGGTACCCGAAGGACGTCTCGCTGGACGGCGACACCCTGGTCGCCGGGGAGCGCAGGGTGAAGCTGCTCTCCGAGAAGGACCCGTCCGACCTGCCGTGGGGCGAGCTCGACGTCGACATCGTGCTGGAGTGCACCGGCCTGTTCGCCACCAAGGAGGCCGCCGGCAAGCACGTCGACGCCGGCGCCAAGAAGGTCGTCGTCTCCGCGCCGGCCAAGGGCGTCGACGCCACGCTGATCATGGGCATCAACGAGGACACCTTCGACGCGGCGAACCACACGGTGGTCTCCAACGCGTCCTGCACCACCAACTGCCTCGCGCCGCTGGCGAAGGTCCTGGACGACGAGTTCGGCATCGTCGAGGGCCTGATGACCACGGTCCACGCCTACACCGGCGACCAGCGCCTGCACGACGCCCCGCACAAGGACGCTCGCCGCGCCCGTGCGGCCGCGAACAACCTGGTGCCGACCTCCACCGGCGCGGCCGCGGCCATCGGCGAGGTTCTGCCCGCCGTCGACGGCAAGCTGGACGGCTACGCCATCCGCGTGCCGGTCATCACCGGATCGGCCACGGACCTGACGGTCACTGTGGAGAAGGACGGCGTGACCGCCGAGCAGGTCAACGCCGCCTTCCAGAAGGCCGCCGAGGGCGAGCTGGCCGGCGTGCTCTCCTACAACGAGGACCCGATCGTCTCCTCGGACATCGTCGGCGACCCGCACGCCTCGATCTACGACGCGCCGCTGACCAAGGTCATCGGCAACCAGGTCAAGGTCGTCTCCTGGTACGACAACGAGCACGGCTACAGCTCGCGCCTGGTGGCGATGACCTCGTACATCGGCGCCCAGCTCTGAGCCGACTCTGAGCCGGCGACGAGGCCCCGTCCCGACTGCGCCGCCGGCGCGGACGGGGCGGGGCCTCGCGCATGCGACCACGGACGAACCCCCAGCGACGATTGGTACTCTGATCCCCATGACTGCCTCCACCAACACACTCGATGCCCTGCTGGCCGACGGCGTCTCTGGCCGCCGCGTGCTGGTCCGGTCGGACCTCAACGTGCCGCTGGACGGGAGCACCGTCACCGACGACGGCCGCATCCGCGCCTCGCTGCCGGTCCTGGAGAAGCTCGCCGCCGCCGGCGCCCGCGTCGTCGTCGCCGCCCATCTCGGCCGCCCGAAGGGTCAGGTGGACCCGCAGTTCTCCCTCGGGCCGGTCGCCGACCGGATGGCCGAGCTGACCGAGTCGCCGGTGCGCCGGGCCCACGACCTGGTCGGCGAGAGCGCCCGCAGCCAGGCCGCGGACCTCGCCGACGGCGAGATCCTGGTGCTGGAGAACGTGCGCTTCGACCCGCGCGAGACCTCGAAGGACGACGCCGAGCGTGCCGCCCTGGCCGGTGAGCTCGCCGGGCTGGTCGGCGAGGACGGCGCCTACGTCGGCGACGCCTTCGGCGCGGTGCATCGCCGGCACGCCTCCGTCGTCGACATCACCGCCGAGCTGCCCAGCTACCAGGGCGATCTGGTCCGCGACGAGCTCGTGGTGCTCAAGCGGCTGACCGAGGAGCCGCAGCGGCCCTACACCGTGGTCCTCGGCGGGTCCAAGGTCTCGGACAAGCTGGCGGTCATCGAGAACCTGATGAGCCGGGCGGACACGCTGCTGATCGGCGGCGGCATGGTCTTCACCTTCCTCAAGGCCCAGGGCTACGGCATCGGCTCCTCGATGGTCGAGGACGGCCAGCTGGAGACGGTGCGGGGCTTCCTCTCCGCGGCCGAGCGCCTGGACTGCCGGATCGTGCTGCCCACTGACATCGTGATGGCCGCGGCCTTCGCCCCCGACGCCGAGCATGAGGTGCTGGCCGTCGACGCGCTGGAGTCCGGCGCCCAGGGCGAGGGCGCCCTCGGGCTGGACATCGGCCCGGCCTCGGCCGCGGCCTTCGCCGCCGAGATCGCGGCGTCGAACACCGTCTTCTGGAACGGCCCGATGGGCGTCTTCGAGATGGAGGCCTTCGCCGCCGGCACCGCGACGGTGGCGCAGGCGCTGACCGAGACCGAGGGCTTCACCGTCGTCGGCGGCGGCGACTCCGCGGCCGCAGTGCGCGGACTCGGCTTCGACGAGGCCGCCTTCGGCCACATCTCCACCGGCGGCGGCGCCTCGCTCGAGTACCTGGAAGGCAAGGAGCTGCCGGGCGTCGACGCCCTGGACGGCTGACGGAACCCCACGGAAGGAACGGCAGACCCCATGACTGCACAGAAGGACGGACAGTTCGTCCGCCGCCCGCTGATCGCGGGCAACTGGAAGATGAGCATGGACCACATGCAGGCGATCGCCCTGGTCCAGAAGCTGGCGTGGACGCTCGACGACGCCGGTCACGACTACGAGCGGGTCCAGGTCTCGGTCTTCCCGCCGTTCACCGATCTGCGCGGCGTCCAGACGCTGGTCGCCGGGGACAAGCTCGCCGTGGAGTACGGCGCCCAGGACCTCTCCGACCAGGACTCCGGCGCCTTCACCGGTGACATCTCCGGGCAGTTCCTGGACAAGCTGGGCTGCTCGCAGGTGCTGATCGGCCACTCCGAGCGGCGCGAGATCCACGGCGAGACCGATGCGACGGTCAACAGCAAGATCCGCGCGGCGCTGCGCCACGGGCTGGCCCCGGTGCTCTGCGTCGGGGAGGGCCTCGACGTCCGCACGGCCGGCGAGCACGTCGCCCACACGCTGGCGCAGGTGGACGGCGCCCTGGAGGGCCTCTCCGCCGAGGAGCTGGGCGAGCTGGTCGTCGCCTACGAGCCCGTCTGGGCCATCGGCACCGGCGAGGTCGCCGGCCCGGAGGACGCCCAGGAGATGGCCGAGGCGATCCGCAAGCACCTGGCGGCGACGTACTCGGCCGAGTTCGCCGACGGCGTCCGGCTGCTCTACGGCGGCTCGGTGAAGTCGAAGAACGTCGCCTCGATCCTGACCGGGGCCGACGTCGACGGCGCGCTGGTCGGCGGGGCGAGCCTGGACGCCGAGGAGTTCGCCAAGATCGCCACGTTCGAGAAGCATCTGGTGACCGACTAGGATTATCCTGGTATCTGTTGACCTGCCCGCCGTCGACGAAAGGTCGCCGTGTCTCTCCTGACCATCGCACTCCAGGTCTCCCTGGCCGTCATCAGCGTGCTGCTGATCATGCTGATCCTGCTGCACAAGGGACGCGGCGGGGGCATGTCCGACATGTTCGGCGGCGGCGTGACGTCCTCGCTGGGAGCCTCCGGCGTCGCCGAGCGCAACCTGAATCGGCTGACGATCACCCTGGGCGTGCTCTGGGGAGTGATCATCCTCACTCTGGGGCTGCTCATCGGCGTGACCGCCGACGCCTGAACCGCTGATCGGCCGGCGCCGGCCTCGAGACCGTCGCCCGGACACGACGAGGGCCCTCCCGCTCCGCCTGGAGCAGGAGGGCCCTCGTCATGTCCGGGCGGCGCCCCGGCCGTGGGAGTCAGAGGTGTGCGGCGGCCGCCGCGTCGACGTGCCAGACCGTCTCCTCGGCGCCGCGGGCGTTCTTCGCGGGGATCTCCTCGACCGGCGTCGCGCTCTCGAAGGCGCGGCCGACGGCCTCGGCCTTGTCGGCGCCGGCGACGACGGTCCACACCCGGCGGGCGGAGTGGATCGCGTCGAAGGTCAGCGAGATCCGCGCCGGCGGCGGCTTGGGGGAGTCGTGCTCGCCGACGGTGCTCCGTCCGGTCGCCGCCAGCGCCTCCCGCCCGGGGAAGAGGCTGGCCACGTGGCCGTCGGGCCCGACGCCGAGCAGCACGACGGCGAAGCTCGGCAGCTCCGCGCCGGCGGCGGCGTGGGAGGCCAGCTCGGCGGCGTAGCGCTCGGCGCCCTCGTCCGGGGATTCGGTCTGCTCGGTCGCGGCCATCGGGTGGATGTTCGCCTCCGGCAGCCCGTGGTCGTGGAGCAGCTCGTCCAGCAGCGCTTCGCGCGCCTGCTGGGCATTGCGCTCGGCGTCGTCGGCCGGCAGCAGCCGCTCGTCGCCCCACCAGATGTGGACCGCCCGCCAGTCGGGGGCGGCGGAGGCGTCGCCGCGCAGCAGCTCGGAGACCGCCGCGAGCGTGCCGATGCCGGCGCCGCCGCCGGTCAGCGCGACATGCGCGACGCCGTCGGCCGCGACAGTGCTGCGCAGCAGCACGACCAGCCGCTCGGCCACGGACGCGCAGAGCGCGTCCTTGTCGGCGAAGATCTCGGTCCGGGGCGCGGGCAGGTCGGTGTGGCCCTCGATCGTCATGCAGTCGCTCCTGTTCGGGATCGGCGAAGGTCGGCGGGGCCGACCGGACGGGTCAGCCGGCGGACGGCGGAGACTGCTCGAGGCAGTCTCCCAGGTCGGTGTGGGCCAGACCCCGGGTGAGCACCTCGCCGAAGACCTCGTCGGCGTCGAGCCGGCGGAGCTCCTCGGCCAGGCAGTCCTCCAGCGTGCGCAGCGGCAGCGGCACCCGCTGCACCGGCACCTCGGGCAGGTGCAGGTCGGCGATGTCGCCCTGCGGCCGGGAGAGGACGACGTCGCCGTCGGCGGTGTGCAGCCGCACTGCGGAGAGCGCCTGGAAGCGTCCGACATCGTCGCGGTGCAGGGTCACCGGCACCCGCAGGGAGCGTTGCAGCCAGGAGGCCAGCAGCGCCGCGCTGGGCAGCTCCGGGGCGGTCTCGACGGTGACCTCGGTGACCGAGGCGGGATCGAGCGTGTCCAGGATGCTGGCCAGCTGCACGCGCCAGCCGGTGAGCCGCGTCCAGGCGAGGTCCGAGTCGCCGTCGGTGTAGCTCGCGGCGAGCGTGCGCAGCGCCTGGAGCGGGCGCGGGTCCTTCGCCGTGTCGGTGATGCGCCGGTGGGCCAGCCGGCCGATGGAGGTCTCGCTGACCTTCGGCGGGATGTCGTCGGCCCACCAGGCGACGATCGGCGCGTCCGGCAGCAGCAGCGCCGAGACCATGGCCTCGCTGTGCTCGGCGAGCTCGCCGGAGCCGCGCAGCACGATGACCTCGGAGGCGCCGGCGTCGCCGCCGACGCGGATCTGCGCGTCCAGATGGGTCGGCTGCGAGGCGTCGCCGGTGGCCAGCACGATGATGCGGCAGGGATGCTCGCGGGAGGCCAGATTGGCCGCCTCGATGGCCGGCTCGGCGTTGTCCTCTGAGGTGAGGATCACCAGCGTCAGCACACGAGTGAGGGCGACGACGCCTCCGGCCTCGCGCAGCTGGTTCAGCTGCTTGGCGACCTTGGAGGTGGTGGTGTCGGGGATGTCTACGATCACGGCTGTCTCCTAGGGTCTGCGCCTACGGCCGGCGCCAGGTGCGTCCGTCGCGGGCCAGCAGCTCATGGGCCGAATCGGGGCCCCAGCTGCCGGGGGAGTAGGGCTCGGGCTGAGCATCCAGGGACGCCCAGTGATCCTCGAACGGGTCGAGGATCTTCCAGGAGAGCTCGACCTCCTGGTGCCGGGGGAACAGCGGCGGCTCGCCGAGCAGCACGTCCAGGATGAGCCGCTCGTAGGCCTCGGGGCTGTCCTCGGTGAACGCATGGCCGTAGCCGAAGTCCATCGTCACATCGCGGACCTCCATCTGTGTGCCGGGCACTTTGGAGGCGAAGCGGATCGTGGCGCCCTCGTCGGGCTGGATGCGGATGACCACCGCGTTCTGCCCGAACTCGGAGTCGTCGTGGTCGCGGAAGAGCAGGTTGGGAGCCCGCTTGAAGACCACGGCGATCTCGGTGACCCGCCGGCCGAGGCGCTTGCCGGCCCGGAGGTAGAAGGGCACCCCCGACCAGCGGCGGGTGTTGATGTCCAGCTTCAGCGCCGCGAAGGTCTCCGTCTTCGACGCGGGGTTGAAGCCCTCCTCGTCGAGGAACCCGACGACCTGCTCGCCGCCCTGCCAGCCGGAGGTGTACTGCCCCCGGGCCGAGGCGGCGTCGAGGTCCTCCGGGATCTGGACGGCGGCGAGGACCTTCTCCTTCTCCGTGCGCAGGTCGTCGGCGTCGAAGGAGATCGGCTCCTCCATCGCCGTCAGCGCCAGCAGCTGCAGCAGGTGGTTCTGGATCACGTCGCGGGCCGCGCCGACGCCGTCGTAGTAGCTGGCGCGGCCGCCGATGCCGATGTCCTCGGCCATGGTGATCTGCACGTGGTCGACGTGCTGGGCGTTCCACAGCGGCTCGAAGAGCTGGTTGGCGAAGCGCAGCGCCAGCAGGTTCTGCACCGTCTCCTTGCCCAGGTAATGGTCGATGCGGAAGACCGAGTCGGGGCGGAAGACCTGCTCGACGACGCGGTTCAGCTCCCGGGCCGAGGCCAGGTCGTGTCCGAAGGGCTTCTCGATGACCACGCGGCTCCACGGCGCCTCGGCGCGGCGGCCGGCGCCGGCCGCCGCGCCGGCGTCGACGACGTCGTCGCGGGAGGCCAGACCGTGCGAGGAGAGCTTCTGGCAGACGGCCTCGAAGGAGTTCGGCGGGATCGACAGGTAGAACGCGTGGTTGCCCTGCGTCCCGCGCGCGACGCGCAGCTCCTCGAGGGTCTCGTCGAGCCGCCGGTAGGCGTCGTCGTCGTCGAAGCCCTCCGAGGGAACGAAGCGCAGGCCGGCGGCGAGCTGCTCCCAGACGGTCTCGTCGAAGGCGGTGCGCGCCGAGGCTTCGACGTGGCCGCGGACCTCGGCGGCGAACTGCTCGTGGCTCCAGTCGCGACGGCCGAAGCCGACCAGCGAGAAGCTCGGCGGCAGCAGGCCGCGGTTGGCGAGGTCATAGAGCGCCGGCAGCAGCTTCTTCCGGGCCAGGTCTCCGGTGACGCCGAACATCACCATCGCGCTGGGGCCGGCGATGCGGCTCAGGCGTCGGTCGCGGACGTCGCGCAGCGGGTTGTTGCCGCCGGAGCTCGAGGTCCCGGGGCGGGCGGCGGGCTCCCGGCCGTCGGGCCGAAGCGTGGTGGTCATCGGGATCTCCTGGTCAGGACGGCGAGTGGACGACGTCGAGGATCTGCTGCAGGCCGGCGGCGCGGTCGGTCAGATGCAGCTGAACCACGGGCATGCCGTGGTCGGCGAGCACCTGGGCGTCGCCCGCCGCCTGGGCGGCGATGAGCTGCTGCAGCGTGAACGGGCGGTCGGGGACCTCCACGTCCTCGGCGGCGGTGGTGGTGATCTGCAGGAAGGTTCCCACATGCGGGCCGCCCTTGTGGAACTGGCCGGTGGAGTGCAGGAAGCGCGGGCCCCAGCCGAAGGTCACCGGGCGGCCGGCGCGCTGGGCCAGCTCCGGGCGGATCTCCTCCAGCGCGGTCTCCGAGGTGCGGTCCAGATAGGCCATCACGGCCAGGTAGCCGGCCTCCGGGATCTCCCCGACCAGCGCCTCGAGCACACCGGAGACGGTGGTCGCCGCGGCGGCCTGCGCGGCGTCGCCGGAGACGCGGATCTCCACGGCGCCGTCGACGACGGCGTGGCCGGCCTGCGGCGCCGGCGAGTCCAGCAGGCCGCGCGCGGCGGCCTTGGCGGATTCCACGTCCGGCTGGTCGAAGGGATTGATGCCCAGCAGCGAGCCCGCCACCGCCGTGGCGACCTCCCAGAGCACGAACTGGGCGCCCAGGCTGCCCCCGGTGCGCACGACGTGCGGCGAGGCCACGGTGTCGCCGAGGTCGCCGTCGACGGAGGTGCCGTCCTCGGCGTCGGGGTCGACGATCTGGACGACGAGCACGTCGTCGGCGTCGCGGGCCAGCTCGGGCTCGCCGTCGGCGACGAGGACCGGCAGCAGGCCGGTGCCCTCCTTGCCGGTGGACTCGGCGAGCAGCTGCTCGATCCAGGCCCCCAGGCCGACCAGCGGGGAGCCGGCGTCGACGAGGACCACCTTGTCGCGCAGCGGCCGGGTGCCGCCGACGGCGGCGCCGAGCTGCAGCCCCTGGTTGGTGGCGTCGTCGGCGGCCAGCACGCCCGCGGCCTCCTCGGCGTCGTCGAGCAGCTGTGCGACGTCGGCGCCGGCGAGCCCCGAGGGGACCAGGCCGAAGGCGGTGAGCGCCGAGTAGCGTCCGCCCACCGTCGCGTCGGCCTCGAAGACGGCACGCACGCCCTGGGCCGCAGACTGCTCGGCCAGCGGGGACCCGGGGTCGGTGACGACGACGGTCCGGCGCAGCGGATCGACGCCGGCGGCGGTCATCGCCCGCTGGACGATGCGCCGCTGCGAGTCGGTCTCCACTGTGGAGCCGGACTTCGAGGAGACGACCAGCACCGTGGACTCGATGTCCTCGGCGACCACTGCGGCGACGTGCTGCGGGTCGGTGGAATCCAGCACGGTCAGCTCCACGCCCTCGGTGGCGCAGATGACCTCCGGGGCGAGCGAGGAGCCGCCCATGCCGGCCAGCACGACCCGGGTCACCCCCTCATCGGCGAGCTCGGCGCGGAGCTGCTCGAGCCGCGGCAGCAGCGCGCGGGAGTCGTCGAAGAGCGCGACCCAGCCGAGACGCTTCGCGGCCTCGTCCTCCGCGGCGCGGCCCCACAGGGTGTGGTCCTTCGCGACCAGACGGGAGGCGAACTCGTGGTCGACGAGGCCGGGGACCTCGGCATCGACGGCCTCCCGCGCGGCGCCGCGCAGGGACAGGGAGAGCGAACTCATGGTGTGCATCCTTTCGAAGCGGGGCCGGTCGGTGCGGGGACGGACCGGTCGTCCGGGGCGGGTCCGCCGCAGGCGGCGGGGTGGGGGAGGGCGGTGTCCGATGCAGGTCCGGTCCCGCGGCTCCGCGCAGGCCGGGTCGATCCGGGGCCGGCCGGCCCCGGGACAGTGGGATGGAATGCGCTTTCCTGAGAGGTCCTGCCGGTGCGCGTCCGCGGCGCACCGGCAGGACCTCCTCAGCAGGGTCTCAGCTGTTGCGCCGCAGGCCCTCGGTGATGGTGTCGAGCAGCCCCTCCCAGGACTTCTCGAACTTCTCGACGCCCTCGGCCTCGAGCGTGTCGACGACGTCGCGGTAGGAGATGCCCATCGCGGAGATGCCGTCGAGGACGCGGTTGGCCTCCACGTACGTGTCGGAGAGGGTGTCGCCGTCGACGGTGCCGTGGTCGGCCAGCGCCTCCAGCGTCTTCTCCGGCATGGTGTTGACGACCCCGGCGCCGGCCAGCTCAGTCACGTAGAGCGTGTCCGAGAGGTTCGGGTCCTTGGTGCCGGTGGAGGCCAGCAGCAGGCGCTGCGGGTGGCCGCCGCGGTCGGCGAGGGCCTGCCAGCGCTCGGAGCCGAAGGACTCCCCGGCGATCTGGTGGGCCAGCCGCGCGTTGGCGATGGCGGCCTGGCTGCGCAGCGACGCGGCGTCCTGCTTGCCCTCCTCGGCGGCGAGCTCCAGCCGCTTGTCGACCTCGGCGTCCACGCGGGAGACGAAGAACGAGGCCACCGAATGGATGCGGGAGATGTCGTGGCCGTTCTCCAGCGCCTTCTCCAGCCCCAGCATGAAGGCGTTGATCACCGCGCGGTAGCGCTCCAGCGAGAAGACCAGCGTGACGTTGACGCTGATGCCGTCGGCCAGCACGGTCGAGATGGCCTCGAGGCCCTCGACGGTGGCCGGGATCTTGATCATCACGTTCTCGCGGCCGACGGCCTCGTACAGCTGCCGCGCCTGGGCGATGGTGCCCTCGGTGTCGCGGGCCAGACGCGGGTCGACCTCGATGGAGACCCGGCCGTCGACGCCGTCGGTGGCCGAGTGCACGTCGGCGAAGACGTCGCAGGCCTGGCGGACGTCGTCGGTGGTGATCTCGTAGACGGCCTTCTCGGCGTCGGCGCCGGCGGAGGCCAGCTCGGCGAGCTGCTGCTCGTAGGCCTCGCCGTTCTTCAGGGCGTTCTCGAAGATGGTCGGGTTGGTGGTCACGCCGACCACGTTCCGCCCGGCGATGAGCGTGGGCAGCTCGCCCGCGTTGAGCCGCTCGCGGGAGAGGTCGTCCAGCCAGATCGAGACCCCGAGGTCGGAGAGGGCCTGGGTGTTCGGGTTCGCAGTGGTGGTCTCAGGATTCGCAGTCATGGAATGTCTCCTGTCGGCGGGGCGGCGTCAGCGGACGTCTCCCCGGTATGAACGCTGTGCAGTCGGCGGGCTGTTCCCGATGCCCTCCGTGCCCCGGCGCGGGGCCGGGGCACGGACGATCCGGAGGCGGATCAGGGCGACGCGGCTCAGCTCGACGCGGCGGCGATGGACTCCTCGGCGGCCGCGGCGACGGCCTCCGTGGTGATGCCGAACTCGCGGTAGAGCGTCTTGTAGTCGGCGGAGGCGCCGAAGTGGTCCAGACCGACGATCCGACCGGCGTCGCCGACGATCTCGCGCCAGCCCTGCGGGTGGGCGGCCTCGACCGAGACGCGGGCCTTCACCGCAGCCGGCAGCACCTGCTCGCGGTACTCCGCGGTCTGCTCGGCGAACCACTCCTGCGAGGGCATGGAGATCACGCGGGCGGCGACGCCCGTCGAGGCCAGCTGCTCGCGGGCCTCCACGGCCAGGTGGACCTCGGAGCCGGTGCCGATCAGCAGCACGTCCGGAGTGACCACGGCGCCGTCGCGGACGGCCTCGGCCAGCACGTAGGCGCCCTTCGCGGCGCCCTCCACCGAGCCGAAGGCCTCGGCGGTGGCCTCGCCGGCGCCGCGCTCGAAGGTCGGGATGCCCTGGCGGGTCAGCGCCAGGCCTGCCGGCCGGTCCGCGCGCTTGAGGACCTCGCGCCAGGCGACGGCGACCTCGTTCGGGTCACCGGGCCGGACGACGTCCAGGCCGGGGATGGCCCGCAGGCTGGAGAGCTGCTCGACCGGCTGGTGGGTCGGGCCGTCCTCGCCGAGGCCGATGGAGTCGTGGGTCCAGACGAAGATCGAGCCCGCGCCCATCAGCGCCGCCAGCCGGACGGCCGGACGCTGGTAGTCGCTGAAGATCAGGAAGGTGCCGGCGTAGGTGCGCAGCGGCGTCGACAGCGAGATGCCGTTGGTGATCGCCGCCGCGGCGTGCTCGCGGACGCCGAAGTGCAGGTTCCGTCCATAGGGGTTGCCGGCGAACTTCGAGGTCGAGCGGCTCTCCGGGACGAACGACGGCGACTCGGTGATCAGCGTGTTGTTGGAGCCGGCGAGGTCGGCCGAGCCTCCCCACAGCTCCGGCAGCACCTCGCCGATGGCGTTGAGGACCTTGCCCGAGGCGGCACGGGTGGCCAGCGCGTCGCCGGCCGGGAACTCCGGCAGCGCCTGCTCCCAGTCCTCCGGCAGCTCGCCGGCCTGCAGCCGGTCGAGCAGCTGCGCGTTCTCCGGGTTGGCCTCGCGCCAGGCCTGGTAGGCGGTGTCCCACTCGCGGCGCGCCGCCGCGCCGCGGTCGGCGACCTGACGGGCGTGGGCGAGGACCTCGTCCTCGACGACGAAGTTCTGCTCCGGGTCGAAGCCCAGGACCGTCTTGACGCTCTGGACCTCCTCGCCGCCGAGCTTGGCGCCGTGGATCGCGCCGGTGTTCTGCTTGGTCGGCGCGGGCCAGCCGATGATCGTGCGCAGCGCGATCAGCGAGGGCTTGTCGGTGGCGGCCTTGGCCTCGGCGATAGCGCGGTCGAGCTCGGCGATGTCCTCGACGTAGTCGCCGGTCTTCGTCCAGTCGACGCGCTGCACGTGCCATCCGTAGGCGGCGTAGCGGGCCTCGACGTCCTCGGTGAAGGCGATCTCGGTGTCGTCCTCGATGGAGATCCGGTTGTCGTCCCAGATCACCACGAGGTTGCCGAGCTCCTGGTGGCCGGCCAGCGAGGAGGCCTCGGAGGTCACGCCCTCCTCGAGGTCGCCGTCGGAGGCGATGACGAAGACGCTGTGGTCGAACGGGGACTCGCCGGCCGGGGCCTCGGGGTCCAGCAGGCCGCGCATGCGGCGCTGGCCGTAGGCGAAGCCGACGGAGGAGGCCAGGCCCTGGCCCAGCGGGCCGGTGGTCATCTCCACGCCGTCGGTGTGGCCGTACTCCGGGTGGCCCGGGGTCAGCGAGCCCCAGGTGCGCAGCGCCGCGACGTCGTCGAGCTGCAGGCCGTAGCCGGAGAAGTAGAGCTGCAGGTACAGCGTCAGCGAGCTGTGCCCGGCCGAGAGGATGAAGCGGTCGCGGCCGATCCACTCCGGGTCCTCGGGGTCGTGCTTCATGGCGCGCTGGAAGAGCAGATAAGCGGCCGGGGCCAGCGACATGGCCGTGCCCGGGTGGCCGGCGCCGGGGCTGTTCTCCACCGCGTCGGCGGAGAGCACGCGCAGCGTGTCCACGGCCCGCCGATCGAGATCGGTGAAGACGGCGGAGTCGTTCACGGCTGTATCGGTCACTGAAGTTCCTCCAAGGTGTCTACGGATGACGAAGAGAGGCCGCACATCGTCGTGCCGCGCCCGTCCAGAGTACCGCCGCACAGCCTCTGTGTCTCGCATCATGTGGGGATCGTCGAACGCTCACGAGAGCGCATGATCCCTCTGAGGTCGGAGCCTCCGGCGGGCGTCGGACCCTCGGTCCCCATCCTCCTCCTCGCCGCCGTCGCGCGCCAGGGGAGGGTGCTGGGTGACGGCCCGGAATGCGGGACCCGCCCGGCCGGCGCCGCGGGTCAGCAGTGCTCAGATGAGCAGATCGGGAGGACCGGACCGTGCGGAGGATGACGTCCGACGACGGCGGAGGTTCCGGCGCCGGCTCAGCCCATCCCGAGCGCCAGCCGGACCAGGTCCAGCGATCGATGGCGGATCACCAGGTCCGCCTGGTCGGCCAGCGCCGGCTTCGGGCAGAAGGCGACGCCGACGCCGGCGGCGGTGACCATGTCCAGGTCGTTGGCGCCGTCGCCGATCGCGACCACCGAGGAGGACGGGAGGCCCGCGGCCGCCGCCCACTCGTGCATCCGGGCGGCCTTCGCCGCCCGGTCGACGACCGGTCCGGCGACCGCTCCGGTGAGTGCGTCCTCGGCCACGGCTAGGTCGTTGGCGCCGACCTCGCTCAGCCCCAGCCGTGCCGCCAGCGGCTCGAGCACCTGCAGGAAGCCGCCCGAGACCGCGTGGACGGGCCAGCCGCGGCGGCTGCAGGCGGCGATGAGCTCCGCGGCTCCGCAGGTGGGGGAGACCGCCTCGACGGTGGAGGCGATCACCGAGGTCGGCAGTCCAGTCAGGGCCGCGACCCGTTCGTGCAGCGAGGCGGCGAAGTCCAGCTCGCCGCGCATCGCCCGCTCGGTGACCTCCGCGACCTCTGCCTCGCGGCCGGCGTGGGCGGCCAGCAGCTCGATGACCTCCTGGTCGATGAGCGTGGAGTCGACATCCATGATCAGCATCCCCGGATCCGCGGGGCGGAGCGCCGCCGGAAGCACGGTGACGGTCGCCTCCTGCGGCGCGTCGAGCTGCGCGGCGGCGTCCTCGAGCAGCGAGACCAGCAGCTGGTGGCCGTGGCCGTCGTCGGAGTCGGTCAGCGTCGTCGACCAGCGGGCCGCGCGCACCGTCGTCGGCTCGGCCGCGCCGACCGCGCGGACCGGGACGTCGTGGACCTCCACCGCGTGGACGGCGCCGCGGCGGCGCATCTCCGCGGTGAGGGCGCGCAGCAGCGGAGCGGGCAGCGTCTCGGCGGCGAGCATCGCCACTGTGCCGGCAGGCAGGTCGGCGGGAGCGTCGGCGGGGCGGTCGGCGGAGGCCGCCGACGAGGAGGGGGAGGAGGCGGCGGGCGTGGACTCAGTCATGATGGCTCCAGAATAGCGTCGCCATGACGCGGCCGCCGTGCGCCCGGCACGGTTTCGATAGTGTGGGGCGCATGAGTCCAGTCCTCGATCTCCAAGACGTCAGCGTCCGCCGCGGCCGCACGCATCTGCTCGACGACGTGTCCTGGACGGTCGGCGAGGACGAGCGGTGGGTGGTGCTGGGCCCCAACGGCGCCGGCAAGACCACGCTGCTGCAGGTCGCCGCCGCCCGCCTGCACCCGACCAGCGGCGCGGTGCAGATCCTCGACGAGACCCTCGGCGCCGTCGACGTCTTCGAGCTGCGTCCGCGCATCGGCCTGTGCTCCAACGCGGTGGCGGGCTCGCTGCCGGAGCGCGAGACCGCGCTCAACGCCGTGGTCACCGCCGCCTACGGCGTCACCGGCCGCTGGCGCGAGGAGTACGAGCGCCTCGACGAGCGCCGGGCCTTCGAGCTGCTCGACGCCTGGGGCGTGAGCACGGCCTTCGACCGCCCGTTCAGCAGCCTCAGCGAGGGCGAGCGCAAACGGGTGCAGATCGCTCGGGCGCTGATGACCGACCCCGAGCTGCTGCTCCTCGACGAGCCCGGCGCCGGCCTGGACCTGGCCGGCCGCGAGTGGCTGGTCCAGCGCACCTCGCGACTGATCGGCGCCGAGGACGCTCCGGCGACGGTGCTGGTCACCCACCACCTCGAGGAGATCCCGCCGGGCTTCACCCATGTGCTGATGCTGCGCGACGGCCGGACCGTCGCCTCCGGGCCGATCGACGAGACGCTGACCGCGGAGACGCTCTCCGAGACCTTCGACATGCCGCTCGAGCTGCACCGCCGCGACGGACGGTTCTCGGCCTTCGCCGCCTCCTGATGGAGCTGCTGGGGCTCGGCCTCGACCAGATCCTGATCATCGCCCTGGCGGCGATCTGGGCCGGGGCGATCAACGTCGTCGTCGGCTCCGGCACGTTGGTGACCTTCCCGGTGCTGGTCGCCGTCGGCTTCCCTCCGGTGACTGCGACGATCTCCAACGCGATGGGGCTCATCGCCGGCAACGTCACCGGCACGCTGGGCTATCGCCGCGAGATCGCCCAGGTGCGCACCACGCTGCTGCGCCTGGTGCCGGCCTCGCTGGTCGGCGGCGTCATCGGGGCGCTGCTGCTGCTCACGCTGCCGGAGCAGGTCTTCGAGACCGTCGCTCCGCTGCTCATCGTCGTCGCGCTGGGCTTCGTCCTCGGCCAGCCGCGGCTGAAGAGATGGGTAGCCTCCCGTGCCGCCCGGGCCCGGGACGAGCAGCCGGCCGGCCGGCCGGTCGACCCCGACCCGCGCCCCTCGGCCGCGCTGACGGCGCTGGTCTTCGGCGCCGGCGTCTACGGCGGCTACTTCGTCGCCGCCCAGGGCGTGCTGCTGGTCGGCATCCTCGGAGTCTTCCTCGCCGGCACCATGCAGCACGCCAACGCGGTGAAGAACGCGCTGGTGCTCACCGTGAACCTGACGGCGGCGGCGAGCTACCTGCTGCTGGCCTTCGACCGCATCGCCTGGCCGGTGGTGCTCATCGTCGCCGTGGGCTCGACGATCGGCGGATTCGCCGGCGCCTGGGTGGGACGGCGGCTCAGTCCCGGGGTGCTGCGCGGGGTGATCGTCGTGCTGGGGCTGGTGGCGCTGGGCGTCATGGTCCGCGATCTGGTGGTCGGATGAGCGACCTGCCCGCGACGTCGGCGGCGGAGGCCGTGCCGGATCCGGTGATCCGGCTGGACGGCGTCGACCTGCGGCCCGGAGCCTCGGCCGCGGCGGTGGCCTGCTGGGAGTTGGGCCGGCGACCCGGTCTGGGTTAACATGTCATGTTGGTCCACCATGGACTGAGACGATCCACGCGCTTCTGGCAAAAACCAGCGGCAGACACGAAGGACACGTGAACCTATGCAGTCTGACATCCACCCCGCCTACGCGCCGGTCATCTTCAACGACCTGGCCTCCGGCGAGAAGGTCCTGACCCGCTCCACCGCCACCTCCGAGAAGACCATGGAGTGGGAGGACGGCAACACCTACCCGGTGATCGACGTCGAGATCTCCGCCGCGTCGCACCCGTTCTACACCGGCAAGCAGCGGATCATGGACTCCGCCGGCCGCGTGGACAAGTTCAACAAGCGCTTCAAGGGCTTCGGCGGCGGCCAGTGAGCTGCTGACCGACGACGGTCCGTCGCACGAAGGGGGTCTCGACTGCGGTCGAGGCCCCCTTCGTCGTGCGCGCCGGCGGCGGCGCCGAGCGTAGGATGGGGGCCATGAGTGCTGTCGAGCGCGCCCACCGAGACGAGGACGTCCCCCACGGCGAGTACAAGGTTCCCGGCGGCAAGCTGGTCGTGGTCGATGTGACCGTCGACCCGGACCGGGGCGTCATCGGCGACGCCTCGGTCAACGGTGATTTCTTCCTGGAGCCGGACGAGGCTCTGGCCGACATCAACCACGCGCTGGTGGGGCTGCCGACCGACGCCTCCCGGGCGACGATCGCCGAGGCCGTCCGCTCCGGGCTGCGCGCCGAGGCCGAGCTGTTCGGCTTCGACCCCGAGGCGGTGGGCATCGCCGTGCGCCGGGCGCTGGGCCACGCCACCCGCTGGCAGGATCACCGCTGGGAGGTGCTGCCGGCGCAGAAGCTGCCCATCGCGCTGCACGCGGCCCTCGACCAGGTGCTCACCGAAGAAGTCGCCGCGGGGAACCGGCCGCCGCTGATGCGGCTCTGGGACTGGAACGAGCGGGCCGTGGTGATCGGCTCCTTCCAGTCGCTGGCCAACGAGGTCGACGCCGAGGCCGCCGCCGCCCAGGACACCACCGTCGTCCGGCGCATCTCCGGCGGCGGGGCGATGTTCATGGAGCCGGGCAACTGCGTGACCTATTCGCTGTCGCTGCCGACGTCGCTGGTCGACGGGATGAGCTTCGCCGATTCCTACCCCTTCCTCGACTCCTGGATGATGGAGGCGCTGCGCGAGGTCGGCGTGGAGGCGGAGTATCAGCCGCTCAACGACGTCGTCTCCCCGCAGGGCAAGATCGGCGGCGCGGCGCAGAAGCGGCTGGCCGGCGGCGCGATGGTGCACCACGTGACGATGAGCTACGACATGGACGCCGAGCGGATGATGCAGGTGCTGCGGATAGGGCGCGAGAAGATCTCCGACAAGGGGATCCGCTCGGCGGTGAAGCGCGTGGACCCGCTGCGCAGCCAGACGGGCATGGCCCGCGAGGACATCCTGGACACGTTCGTGGAGGTCTTCGCCCGGCGCCACGGCGCAGAGGTCGCCGAGATCCGCGAGCATGAGATGGACCGGGCCCGGCGGCTGGTGGAGGAGAAGTTCGGCACCGAGGAGTGGACAGCCCGGGTGCCCTGAGCCGGTCGGCGGGACGGGCGCGGCGGTGTGCCGGATGCGCCGAGGGGTGCCGGGGAGTCGAGGAGGTCGTGGTGACTCGAGGCGCCGATTGGTGGGCGGCGGCCGGGCCGTGCTAGAGTTTTCTGGTGCCGCCGACGGCGTCGGCGGTGCACGGCACCTGCGCGGGTGGCGGAATAGGTAGACGCGCTAGCTTGAGGTGCTAGTCCTCGTATTAGAGGGTACGGGTTCAAGTCCCGTCTCGCGCACGAACGGCAGAAGCCCCGGATCGATCCCCAGCGGATCGGCCCGGGGCTTCGTTCGTGCGCGGCGCCGAGCCGGCGGCCGGGAGCGCCGAGCCGGCCGGATCGGCGGCAGTTCCCAGCACGCCCGAGAGCCCTGTCGATATCAATCAGCCATGACACGTACCATCGGCGCATAGGTCCTGCGGCGATCGGCCCACGGCGGCGCTCGTCTCGGTGACCGTCCACACCGTCATGCGCCGACTCCCTGACCCACCGGGCTCGCGCCGCGAGCTCGGTGGGGGACCGGCCGCTCAGGACGGCAGTCACAGCACCGCACCTCATGGAGGGCAGAACACGTGGATTTACTGACAACAGGCGGCGCGATCGCGATCCTGATCATCCTGGTCGTGGCGGTCGTGCTCGCCGGGATCGTCGGGCTGATCATCATGCGCGCCTGGACGAAGGTCGCCCGTGCGGACGAGGCCCTGGTGGTCACCGGCAAGTCCTCGAAGTCCGACGCGCCGGAGACGCGGCCCAAACAGGTCATCGTCAACGGACGGGCGATCGTCAACCCGATCCGCCAGCGGCACGAGATCATCTCGCTGCGCTCCCGACAGGTCTCGATGACCGTCACCGCGCAGAGCCATGACAACGTGACCATCAACGCCGAGGCAGTGGCGCTGGTGAAGATCGGCAGCGGGGTCGAGGACGTCAAGGCGGCCTCCGAGCGCTTCGCCTCCCAGGACGAGGCCGTGGTCGAATACACCCAGGACCAGCTCGAAGGCGCGCTGCGCGGCCTGATGGCCCAGCAGACGGTCATCCAGCTGATGCGGGACCGGCAGAAGTTCTCCGAGGAGATCTCCCGGTCGATCTCCCCGGAGCTGCGGACCCAGGGTCTGCTGCTGGACTCCTTCCAGATCCGCGAGATCACCGACGACTCGGGCTACATCTCCTCGCTGGGCGCTCCGGAGATCGAGGCGAAGCGCCAGGCGGCGGAGATCGCCGCGACCAACGCCGAGCGCGCCATCGCCAAGGAACGGATCGCGAACAACGAGCAGAACCTCATCGAGGAGACCGAGTACGACTCGAACCAGGCCGCAGCGACGTCCCGTGTGGGGCAGGCGCGGGCCGAAGCAGAGCAGGCCGAGGCCCTGGCCGGGGAGAAGGCGCGACAGCAGGTGCTCGGCCAGCAGGCGGAGAACCGTCAGTCCGAGCTGGACGCCGAGGTCAAGCGCGTCGCCGACGCCGACCTCTACAAGCAGCAGAAGCGCGCCGACGCCGAAGCCTACGAGCGCACCAAGGCCGCCGAGGCCGAAGCCCTGGTCGCCGAGTCGGAGGCCCGCGCGCGCCGGCAGCGCTCCGAAGCCGAGGCCGCCGCGATCCGCGAGGAGGGCGAGGCCAAGGCCGCGGCCATCCGCGCAGAGGCCGAAGCGCTGCGCGAGAACCAGGAAGCGGTGCTGGCCCGTGAGGCGTTGGCCGTGCTGCCCCAGCTGATGGACTCCTTCGCCGCCGGCTATGCCAACGTCGGCTCGATGACGCTGATCGGCGGATCCGGCGAGTCGGGAGCCTCCGAACACTTCGACGGAGAGTCCTCGGTGGCCCTGGCCGGGGTGTTCAAGCGTGTCGAGGCCGCCACCGGCATCGACCTGGGGTCGATCCTGCAGGCCAAGGTCCAGGGCGAGGCCGTCGGCACCGCGATCTCCGAGTCCGGTCGCCGCGACGTCGGAGGATCTGCCGGGGTGCCGGCCGCGTCCTCCGCGGCCGACGGCGACGAGTCGCGCCGGGAGCCCGGCACGTCGTCGCCGGAGTCCGGCGAGTGACGCTCGACCGCCCGGGCTCCGGGCCGCGCGGCTGACGGGAGACCGGGCTCTCCGCCGCGCCCGCCGCTGACCGGAGCGGGATCGCGGCTTCTCGCGTTCCCGGTGATCAGGCTCCCGTCGACCAGGAGATCCTCCTGGTCGACGGGAGCCTTCTTCGTCGGCCGAGGGTTCCGGTCCCGGGCCCCGCGATAGGCTGGGCACCGGCGAGACCACCCCACCGTCTGCAGGAGGCGCTGATGACCCCCACCGATGCCGACACCGTCGATCCCGCGGCGCAGGCCGAGGCCGACGTCGTCGCATTCTGCCGCGACCTGATCCGCATGGACACGCAGAACTGGGGCGGCGGGGAAGCTTGCGGCGAGCGTGAGGCGGCCGAGTACTGTGCGGCGATCCTGCGGCAGGCCGGCCTCGAGCCCGAGCTCGTCGAGACGGCGCCGGGCCGGACCTCGGTGGTGGCGCGGATGGCCGGCACCGATCCGGAGGCGGGTGCGCTGGTGGTCCACGGTCATCTCGACGTGGTCCCCGCCCAGGCGGCCGACTGGCAGGTGGACCCGTTCTCCGCCGAGATCGTCGACGGCATGATCTGGGGCCGCGGCGCGGTGGACATGAAGGACATGGACGCGATGATCCTCGCCGCCGTGCTGCGCATGAGCCGCGAGGGACGCCGTCCCCGACGTGATCTCATCATCGCCTTCTTCGCCGACGAGGAGGACAACGGCCGCTGGGGCGCTGGGCGGATCGTCGCCGACCGGCCCGAGCTCTTCGACGGCGCGACCGAGGCGATCAGCGAGGTCGGCGGGTTCTCCGCCGACATCGCCGGCCGGCGGGCCTACCTGATCCAGACCGGGGAGAAGGGCCTGCACTGGACGAAGATGATCGCCGAGGGGACCGCCGGCCACGGCTCGGCCGTGCAGCGCGACAACCCGGTGGTCACCCTGGGGGAGGCCGTCGCCGCGATCGGCGCGCACTGCTGGCCGATCGAGTACACCAAGACCACGCGCGCGCTGATGGAGCAGCTCTCCGAGCTCACCGGGATCCCCTTCGACGAGGAGGACCCCGCGCCGCTGCTGGAGGCCACCGGGTCCACGGCGAAGTTCATCGCCGCGACGCTGCAGAACACCTCCAATCCGACGGCGCTCGACGCCGGCTATAAGCACAATGTGGTCCCCGGATCCGCCGAGGCGCTGGTCGACGCGCGCACGCTGCCGGAGCAGGACGCGAAGGTCGCCGCCACGCTGGCCGAGCTGGCCGGCGAGAAGGTGCGCTTCGAGCTGCAGAACGGCGGCCCCTCGCTGGAGGTGCCGTTCTCCGGAGCGCTGGTCGAGGGCATGGTCTCCAGCCTGCGCGCCGAGGACCCCGATGCAGTGGTGCTGCCGTACATGCTCGGCGGCGGCACCGACAACAAGCATCTGGCCGCGCTCGGCATCTCCGGCTACGGCTTCGCCCCGCTGCGCCTGCCCGCCGAGCTGGACTTCACCGGGATGTTCCACGGCGTCGACGAGCGGGTGCCGGTGGATGCGCTGCAGTTCGGCGTCCGCGTGCTGCACCGCTTCCTGGAGGCGCAGTGACGGCGGGGCCGGCGGCGGGCGCCGGGATCGCCGAGGTGCTGGACCCGGCGCTGCTGGGCCGCATCCGGGAACGCGCCGCCGACTTCGACGCGCGCAACGCCTTCTGCCACGAGGACGTCGAGGAGCTCGCCGCCGCCGGGCTGCTGCGGGGACTGGTCCCGGTCGAGCACGGCGGCCTGGGCTGGGACCTGCCGACCGCCGCGGCCGCCCAGCGGCTGCTGGCCGCCCACGCACCGGCCACCGCGCTGGCGGTGAACATGCACCAGGTCTGGGTCGCCGCCGCCCGACGGATGGTCGCCGGCGGCCATGCGGAGTTCGTCCAGGTCCTCGACGAGGCCGCCGCCGGCGAGATCTTCGCCTTCGGGATCTCCGAGCCGGGCAACGACGCGGTGCTCTTCGACTCCACCACCGACGTGCGCACCGACGCCGACGGCTCGGCGTCGTTCACCGGACTGAAGATCTTCACCTCGCTCACCCCGGTCTGGACCCGGCTGGGACTGCTCGGCCGCGACGTCGACGGCGGCGAGACGCCGCTGGTGGTCGGGTTCCTGCCGCGCTCGGCCGAGGGATGGTCGCCCGCCGGGGAGTGGGATGCCCTGGGGATGCGCGCCTCGGGCTCCTTCGCCACGGCGCTGGACGACGCGACGGTGCCCGCCGAGCGGGTGGTGCGCCGGCTGCCCGCCGGCCCGAACCGGGATCCGCTGATCTTCGCGATCTTCTCCAGCTTCCTCGGGCTGCTCTCGGCGGTCTACACCGGACTCGGCGACCGGGCGCTCGAGCTCGGCGCCGAGCACGCCGCCGCACGGACGGCGCTGACCACCGGGCGGGCGCTCGCGCAGGACCCCGACGTGCGCTATCGGCTGGCCGAGGCGCAGCTCGAGCAGCTGGCCCTCGACGCCCAGCTGCGCGGGACGCTGACCGATCTGGAGTCCGGCGTCGATCACGGCGAGACCTGGTTCCCGCGTCTGGTCTCGCTGCGCACGCGGGCCACGCGCACCGCACGGGCCGCCGTCGACGCCGCGCTGCAGGTCGGCGGGGGAGGGCAGTATGCCCGGACGAGCGAGCTGTCCCGGCTGCACCGGGACGTGCTGGCCGGCATCCACCATCCCTCCGACGACGCCTCGGCGCACCGGACGCTGGCCGCCCAGCTGCTCGGTCCCCTGGAGGACTGACTCCGCCGGAGGGTTCTGGCGCTCAGAGAGTGCGGCGGACCTTCATGATGCGCCGGCGCAGCCAGTACTTGCGGAATCCGCCGGAGTAGATCCGGCTGCGGCGCAGCTCCCAGCGCCCCTGCTCGGCGTGCTCGACGACCCGGCGTCGGACCTCGGCGAGCGACTCGCGCGGCTCGCAGCGGATCACCAGGTACTCCCAGGCGGAGCCCGGCCCGGAGTCGTCGGTGTAGTGCGCCGCCACGGCGGAGGCGGATCCGGAGAAGTGCTCGGCCATCGTCACGCTCGCTCTCTGCTGCGGTTCTTCCGGCAGGGCCGATCGGCGCGGCCGGGCCCTCGGGGCCACACCCTAGCGCACCGCCGGCGGCGGCCGGCACCGGCGGGGGAGGTGGCCGGCGCGCGCCGTCGAGCGGTGCCGCCGCATCGGATCCGGTCGAGGATTCCTCCGCCGACGTCTTACCGTCGGGGCCCCGCATTGGTACCGTGATGCCATGAACATCGATCCCCGCGTCGCACTGAGCACGCTGACGAACGCTCTCGAGGAGCACCTTTCTGCCTCCCTCAACCGTCGCGGCGAGGAGGACCCTGCAGTCGAGTCGGCCTTCTACGGCGTCGCCGACGCCTTCGAGGCCTATGAGGACGCGCTGTTCGCGGCCACCGGCGAAGTCACGCCGCTCGACCTCTACGAGGAGGGCGACGACGAGGACGACTTCGACGAGGACGATGACGAGGACGACGAAGACGACGAGGACGAGGGCGACGACGAGGACGCTGCGGAGGAGGACCAGCCCGCCTCCGCCCGCGGCGTCTGACCCGGCATCTGACCCGGCGGCAGAGTTCGCCCGCGTCCCGGCGCTGCAGCCCGTCCGGGATGCGCAGCACCGGCGGTGACCCCAGGCGCGGTGTGCCCGGTGCGGGGTGGGCGATGTCACCGACGCCGTCCGCGGCACACAGCGCCAGGTTCACCAGGTGGGCGGGCTGATGGAATACGCTCACGGTGTGCAATGGATTGAAGCGATCATCCTGGGGCTGGTCCAGGGTCTGACGGAGTTTCTCCCGGTCTCCTCCTCCGCGCATCTGCGCATCGTGGGGGAGTTCCTGCCGGGAGGCGCCGACCCGGGGGCGGCCTTCACCGCGATCACCCAGCTCGGCACCGAGGCGGCGGTGGTCACGTTCTTCTGGCGTGACATCGTGCGCATCATCGGCGCCTGGTGCCTGGCGGTCGCGGGGAAGCGTCCGCATCGGGATCCCGACGTGCGCATGGGCTGGCTGATCATCGTCGGCTCCGTGCCCATCGTGGTGCTCGGGCTGCTCTTCGAGGACCAGATCGAGAGCGTGTTCCGCTCGCTCTGGCTCGTCGCCGCCATGCTCATCATCTTCGGTCTGATCCTCTCGATCGCCGATCTGAAGAGCCGGCAGCGCAAGCCGCTGGACCAGCTCACCGTCCGCGACGGCATCCTCTTCGGCCTCGCGCAGTCGCTGGCGCTGGTGCCCGGCGTCTCGCGCTCGGGCGGCACGATCACCGCCGGCCTGCTGATGGGCTACACCCGCGAGGCCGCGGCGCGGTACTCCTTCCTGCTGGCCATCCCGGCCGTCTTCGGCTCGGGCTTCTACATGCTCATCCAGTCCGTCGACGAAGCCTCCGGGCCGTATTCGCTTCCGCAGACGGCGCTGGCGACAGTGGTCGGCTTCCTGATCGCCTATGTGATCATCGGCTGGTTCATGAAGTTCATCTCGAGCCACTCCTACACCGTCTTCGTGATCTACCGGATCCTGGCGGGGCTGGCGGTCTTCGTGCTGCTCGGCCTCGGCATCATCAACGCCTGATCTCCTCGGCTCGGGCCGGAGCGTGGAAATACCGACGGGCGTGGGGCTGTTGGCCAGTGATCGGACGCCCCAGCCCAGATGCCCCCGCGCCGCGTGCGACGGGGAGGAAAGGACCGACTGCGTGGAATCGTGGACCTCCCCGACCGTGCCGAGCCTCCCGGCGCTGCCGCCGACGCTGCGGCTGCATGACACGGCGACGGGCCGACTGGCCGACGTCGAGCCCCGCGACGGCGTGGGCTCGCTCTACGTCTGCGGCATCACGCCCTACGACGCCACGCATCTGGGGCATGCGAACACCTATGTGAACTTCGACCTGCTGGTGCGCTACTGGCACGCCTGCGGGCTCGAGGTGCAGTACGTGCAGAACGTCACCGACGTCGACGATCCGCTCTTCGAGCGCGCCGCCGCCACCGGCACCGACTGGCGCGAGCTGGGGGAGGAGCAGACCGAGCTCTTCCGCCGCGACATGGCCGCCCTGGGCGTGATCGCTCCGGACGTCTTCCGCGGCGCGGCGGAGTCGGTGCCCGAGGTCGTCGCCGACGTCGAGCGGCTCGTCGAGGCCGGGATCGGCTATCGGGTGCCGGTGCCGGAGTCCGAGCGCGTCGACGCCGCCGACGGCGACGACGTCTACTTCGACATCGCCGCCGCCGAGGCGGCCACCGACTGGCGGCTGGGCTCGATCGGCGCCTACGACCGCGCTGCGATGGAGGAGCTCTTCCCCGAGCGCGGCGGTGACCCGCAGCGTGCCGGCAAGCGCGACGCGCTGGATCCGCTGCTGTGGAGCGCGCGGCGCGCCGGGGAGCCCTGGTGGGAGGGCGGCGCGCTAGGACCCGGCCGGCCCGGCTGGCACATCGAGTGTTCGGTGATCTCCCGGCGTCACCTGCCGGCCCCGTTCACCGTGCAGGGCGGCGGCTCGGACCTGCGCTTCCCGCACCACGAGTTCTCCGCCGCGCATGCCACGGCCGCCGACGGAGTGCCGCTGGCCGAGACCTACGTGCACACCGGAATGGTCGGGCTGCGCGGCGAGAAGATGTCGAAGTCCCAGGGGAACCTGGTGCTGGTCTCCGCGCTGCGCGCGGACGGCGTCGATCCGCAGGCGGTGCGGGTGCTGCTGCTCAGCCACCACCACCGCTCCGACTGGAGCTTCACCGACGAGGAGCTCGCCGCCTCGGGCGAGCGGCTGCAGCGCTGGAAGGACGCCCTGGCCGAGGCTCCGCAGCCGGCGCGCGGTGGCGACGCCGACAAGGAGCCCGAGGACCTGCAGCACGCGCTGCACTCGACGCTCTCCCAGGACCTCAATGCGCCGGCGGCGCTCGAGCAGCTGGACCGCTGGGCGGCGGGCCAGCTGGCCGCCGGCACCGACGCCGCGCGCGTCGCCGACGTCGTGCAGGCGCTGCTCGGCATCGACCTGCGCGCCTAACCGGGACCGGCCGGCGCCGGATGCGGCGGATCAGCCGCGGCCGCCGCCGGAGCCGAAGCCGCCCTCCGGCGGGCGCCGACGGCGCAGGTAACGCTCGAACTCGCGGGCGATGGCCTCCCCGCTGGCCTCGGGGAGGTCCGAGGTGTCGGTGGCCTCCTCGAGACGCTTGACGTACTCGGCGATCTCCTCGTCCTCCTGGGCGAGGTCGTCGACGCCGCGCTCCCAGGCCGCGGCGTCCTCGGCGACGTCCTCGACGTCGAGGGAGATCCCCAGCAGGTCCTCGAGCTCGCGCATCAGCGCCAGCTGCGCCTTCGGCGAGGGCGCCTGGCCCACGTAGTGCGGCACCGCCGACCACAGCGAGACGGCGGGGATCCCGGCCTGGAAGGCGGTGTGCGAGAGGACGCCGACGATGCCGGTGGGGCCCTCGTAGGTCGGCTCGTCGACGTCGAGCCGGTCCTGCAGCTGCTCGTCCTCGGTGGACAGCGCCGCGGGGATCGGACGCGTGTGCGGCACATCGGCCAGCAGCGAGCCCACCAGCACGATCGCGTCGACGTGATGCTCGGCCGCCCGAGTCAGCAGGTCCGCGGTGAACCCCTGCCAGCGGAAGCTGGGCTCCACGCCGTGGACCAGCAGCAGGTCCATCTCGGCCCGCCGGGGACGAGCCCGGAAGATCCGCGTCGAGGGCCAGATGATCTCCCGATGGGAGCCGGTGCGGCGGACCTTCGGGCGGGTGAACTGGTAGTCGTAGTAGTCCTCGTCCTCGAGGCGCTCGACGAGCTCGGCGTCGGCGGCGGAGCCGATCGAGCGCACCGCCGCCGACGCCGCGCCTCCGGCGTCGTTCCACCCTTCGAAGGCCAGCACCATCACCGTCGGGCGCGCGGTCGTGCCGTCGCCCACCTCGCGCAGATGCGCGGCGAAGCGGGCGGCGCGACCGGGCTCCTCGGCCGGCTGGTCCGGCGGCTGCGTCGTCTCGTCCACGGTCCTCACACTAGCCCCGGGGCCTGCGCGGGGAAAGCACCCAGGTCAGCATCGCCTCCGGCTGTGATCTGCTCGACGGCGCGACCCGGCGCGACCTCTTAGAATAGGCTCCATGGTCTCCCGCGTCCCCGCCCCCTCGTCCGCCGTCCGCCCCTCCGCCGCCGACGCGTCGGCGGCGGGCCGCCCGGATCAGCGCCTGCAGGCGGTGTTCTGGGACATGGACGGCACGCTGGTCGACACGGAGCCGCACTGGATCGAGGCCGAGTACGAGCTCGTCGCCTCCTACGGCGGCACGTGGTCCCAGGAGCAGGCCCATGCGCTGGTCGGCCAGGCGCTGACGCACAGCGCCGCCGTCCTCCAGGAGGCCGGGGTGCGGATGACCTCCCGCGAGATCATCGACTGGATGATCACCCGGGTCGCCGCCCGGGCCCGGGAGAACATGCCGTGGCGTCCCGGGGCGCGCGAGCTGCTGGCCGACCTGCACGCCGCCGGGGTGCGCTGCGCGCTGGTGACGATGTCGGAGTCGCTGCTGGCCGAGACGGTCGTCGCCGCCCTGCCGGCCGGACACCTCGAGTTCATCGTCTCCGGGGACATGGTCGCCGCCGGCAAGCCCGATCCGGAGGCCTATCACCAGGCGGTGGAGCGGATGGCCGCCGACCATGCCGCCGTCTCCGGCGAGCCGCTCGACCCGGCGCGCTGCCTGGCGGTGGAGGACTCGGTGCCCGGCACCGCCGCCGCGGCCGCCTCCGGACTGCCCACGCTGGCGGTGCCGCACTTCAGCCCGCTGCCCGAGGACGACCGCTGGCACCTGCGCGAGAGCCTGGAGGGCCTCGACGTCCACGCCCTGGACCGGATGGTCGGCCCCGGGGCGCCGTCGCCGTTCGCCCCGTCCCTCGGCGCGGTCCCGGACGCCTCGGCGGCCGACTGATGGCCCGCCGGCGCGGAGGAGCCGCGGCGCGGATCCGCATCGCCGGCATCCCGCTGCGGCTGCGCGCCTCCTGGCTGATCGTCGCCGCGGCCATCGTGCTGCTCTTCGGCCCGCAGGTCGACCGCATCTTCGACCTGGGCGTCGGGGCCTACGCGGTGGCGCTGGGCTACGCAGGACTGCTGCTGGTCTCGGTGCTGGCCCATGAGCTCGCCCACGCACTCAGCGCGCGGGCCTTCGGCTGGCCGCCGACCGAGATCGAGCTCAACCTGTGGGGCGGGCACACCGAGTTCCTCGCCGGCGACTCCACGCCCACGAAGTCGTTGGCGGTCTCGCTCGCCGGGCCGGCCGCGAATCTGGTGATCGCCGGGATCGGCTGGTGGCTGATCGAGACGTTCACGCCGGTCGGAGTCCTCGGCATGCTCGCCTCGGTGACCGTGGTGATGAACTTCCTGGTGGGCGTGTTCAACCTGCTGCCGGGTCTGCCGCTGGACGGCGGCCGACTCGTCGAGTCGACGGTCTGGGCGGCCACCGGCAGCCGGCTCCGCGGCGCGCTGGCCGCCGGATGGGCCGGACGCGTCGTCGTCGCCGGCCTCGTCCTCGCGGCGGTGTGGCTGCTGATCGCCGACGGAGGCGGCACGAATCTGGTGGTCGTGGTCGTCGCCGCGATGGTGAGCTTCGTCCTGTGGCAGGGCGCCTCGGACACTGTGACCGCCGCCCGCGCCGGTCTGCGGCGAGAGCGCCGCGAGGGGCGGGGACGATAGGCTCGCAGTGCCGCCCGACGAGACCGGACCGCCCGCGCCGGCGGACCGGCCCCGCCTGATGACCGACCCCTCGAGGAGGACGATCCCCCGTGACCACCACCCAGCCCGACGGCCAGAGCACCGGCCCCGTCGGCGCCCGGATGCGCACCGGCCCGCTGCGTGCCGGCCAGCGCGTCCAGCTGACCGATCGCAAGGGCAAGCCGAGCACCATCACGCTGCAGCACGGCGGCGAATGGCACACGCACCAGGGCGTGCTGCGGCATGACACGCTCATCGGCCGGTCCGAAGGGATCGTGGTGGCCAACGAGGCCGGACACGAATACCAGGTGCTGCGTCCGCTGCTGAACGACTTCGTGCTCTCCATGCCGCGCGGGGCGACAGTGGTCTACCCGAAGGACTCCGCGCAGATCGTCCAGGTCGCCGACGTGTTCCCCGGCGCCCGCGTCGTCGAGGCCGGGGTCGGCTCCGGCGCGCTGTCGCTGTCGCTGCTGCGCGCCGTCGGCGACGAGGGCACGCTGCACTCCTACGAGCGGCGCGCGGACTTCGCCGAGATCGCCCGCGGCAACGTCGCGGCCTTCTTCGGCGAGGAGCACCCCGGCTGGGCGGTCCATGTCGGCGATATGCAGGAGAAGGTCCTCGAGGTCGAGGAGCCCGGCTCGGTGGATCGCGTGGTGCTGGACATGCTCGCCCCCTGGGAGTGCCTGGACGCGGTGAAGCAGATCATGGCCCCGGGCGGAGTGTGGGTCAGCTACGTGGCCACAGTGACCCAGCTCTCTCGGCTGGCCGAGGCCATCCGGGAGTCCGAGGGCTTCACCGAGCCCGAGGCGCACGAGACCATGGTGCGCACGTGGCACCTCGACGGGCTGGCGGTGCGGCCGGATCACCGGATGATCGCCCACACCGGCTTCCTGCTGGCCGCTCGGCGGCTCGCCGACGAGGAGACGCCGCTGACGCTGAAGAAGCGTGAGAAGCAGTCCGAGGTCAGTGCCGAGGACCTGGCGGCCTGGCTGCCCGACGACGTCCAGCAGCCCTGGGACGAACAGGCCTTCAAGAAGCGCCCGGTCACCGGCAAGAAGGCCCGCAAGGCCGCCGCCCACGCGCAGAAGCTCGCCGACGCCGCCCGCGGGGCCGTCGACGGCGAGCTCGACGACCCCGACGTCGGCCCCGCCGGCGAGCCGGGCGGCACGGACGCCGCCGTCGCCGAGGGGGATCGAGAGGAGGACCAGTGAGCCAGGACCACCCGCAGCAGGACGATGCCCGGCAGGACCACGCGCGACAGGACGACGTGCGGCAGGACGATGCCGAGCAGCTGCGCGGCCGACTCGAGCAGACCCGCCGGCAGCTGGACTCCATGCGCCGGAGGACTCGGGAGCTCGAGGAGGAGGCGCGCATCGCCGGGCGGCAGAACACCCAGCTGGCCGAGACGCTGACCGCCGCCCGCGGGCGCATCGAGGAGCTGCGCGAGGCGCTGCACGCCGACGGTCAGGCGCCCTTCTCCTTCGCCACCGTCATCGCCTACCGCCCGCGGCACGAAGTCGTCGAGGGGCGCGAGATCGAGGCGGCCGCCGGTCCCGGCGTCGACGTGCTCCATGCCGGACGCCGGATGCGGGTGAGCCTCTCGCCGCTGCTCGACCCCGAGGAGCTGGAGCCGGGTGCGGAGGTGCTGCTGAACGAGCACCTGGCCGTGGTCGCGGTGCTCGAGCCGGAGGCCACCGGGGAGATCGCACGGGTCAAGGAGGTGCTGCCCGACGACCGTCTGGTGATCCTCTCCCGCGGCGAGGACGAGCGGGTGGTCCGTCTGTCCCCGGCGGCGAGCCGCCGCGCCGACCAGCCGGTGCGCGTCGGCGACGCGGTCACCGTGGACCTGCGCACCGGCACCGCCACCGAGATCGTCCCGCTCTCCGAGGTCGAGGACGTCGTGCTGGAGGAGACCCCCGACGTCAGCTACGCCGACATCGGCGGACTGGGCGAGCAGATCACCCAGATCCGCGATGCCGTCGAGCTGCCCTTCCAGCACGCCGACCTCTTCCGCGAGCACGGACTCTCGGCGCCGAAGGGCATCCTGCTCTACGGGCCGCCGGGCTGCGGCAAGACGATGATCGCCAAGGCGGTCGCCTCCTCGCTGGCCGAGGAGAGGCCCGGCGCCGAGGGCGGGGTGCGCTCGCCGTTCTTCCTGAACATCAAGGGCCCGGAGCTGCTGAACAAGTACGTCGGCGAGACCGAGCGCCATATCCGGGTGATCTTCTCCCGCGCCCGGGAGCGCGCCGACGCCGGCCATCCGGTGGTGGTCTTCTTCGACGAGATGGAGGCGCTGTTCCGCACTCGCGGCTCGGGGGTCTCCTCCGATGTGGAGACGACGATCGTGCCGCAGCTGCTGGCCGAGATCGACGGTGTCGAGACGCTGGACAACGTCATCGTCATCGGTGCGTCGAACCGTGAAGACATGATCGACCCGGCGATCCTGCGTCCGGGGCGGCTGGACGTGAAGATCCGGGTGCGGCGCCCCGCCGTCGACGGCGCCCGCGAGATCCTGCGCATCCACCTGGGAGCCGGAGTGCCGCTGCGGGCCGATCAGGTGGCCGCGCGCGGCGGTCGTGACGAGGCGGTCCAGCAGCTGGTGGAGACCGTGGTCTCGCGGCTCTTCCCGGCCGACGGTCGGGCGTGGCTGCGCCTGCGTCATGCCGACGGCGGGATCACGGACCTGGCCGCTGCGGAATTCGTCTCGGGCGCGGTGCTGGGCAGCATCGTCGATCGGGCGAAGAAGGCCGCGATCAAGGAGCACCTCGGCGCCGGACGGGATCCGGAGACCAAGGGCGTGACGGCCGAGCACCTGCGCGTCGCCGTCGACGACGAGCTGGCCGACCAGCAGGACCTGCTCAGCACGGCGGACCCTCAGGAGTGGGCCCGCGTGCTCGGCTCGGCGCCGACGCCGGTGGTCGCCGTCGAGCGGCCGGCCGCGACCGGCGACCGGACGAGCGAGCGCGCCACCGAGCGGAACGGAGGACGGGCATGAGCGTGCGACGGCTGATCGGCATGGAGACCGAGTACGGGGTCCATGCGCCGAGCAACCCCCGGGCCAGTCACGTGGCGCTGTCCATCGAGCTGGTCAACGCCTACGCCGCCGCCGTGACCGAGGCCGGAGGACAGGTCGCCGGTGCCGAATGGGATTATCAGTCCGAGTCGCCGCTGGTGGATGCCCGCGGCTGGGTGCTGCCGCGCTCCGCGGCGCATCCGAGCCAGCTGACTGACAGCTCCGAAGCAGTCGACGCCGGTGATAGCTCAGTCGACGACGGCGAGGCCGCCGCAGGCGTCGAGCCGCTGACCGGGGTCAGCGGTCCGGACCCCAGCCCGGCCGACGTCGCCGAAGGCGCCGGGGGAGCGGCCGCGGGCCGCGCCGACGTCGAGTTCCAGCAGGCCGGAGCCGCCGGCTGGCGCGGCGACTTCTTCCGGATGCGCGAGGACCAGCCGCATCTGCTGACCAACCTGGTGCTGTCCAACGGGGCGCGGCTCTACGTCGACCACGCCCATCCGGAGTACTCGGCCCCGGAGACCGTCGGGGCCAAGCGGGCGGTGCTGCACGACGTCGCCGGCGATCTGGTGGTCCGCCGCGCCGCGGAGCGGCTGGCCGCCGAGGAGGGCAGCCCGCAGGTGCTGCTCTACAAGAACAACACCGACGGCAAGTCGGCCTCCTACGGGGCGCACGAGAACTACCTGGTGCCGCGCGAGCTGCCCTTCGACGAGCTCGCCGCCGGGCTGATCCCGTTCTTCGTGACCCGGCAGATCCTCTGCGGCGCCGGACGCGTGGGGATCGGCGCCGAGCACCCGGAGCCGGGGTATCAGATCTCGCAGCGCGCCGACTTCTTCTTCGAGGAGGTCGGGCTGGAGACCACGATCCGGCGACCGCTGATCAACACCCGCGACGAGCCGCATGCCGACGCCGATCGGCACCGCCGGCTGCACGTGATCATCGGCGATGCGAACATGAGCGAGTACTCGTCCTGGATGCGAGTGGGCACCACGGCGCTGGTCCTCGACCTCATCGAATCGGGCCGCGCCCCGCAGCTGCGGCTGCGGGATCCGGTCGGCGCGCTGAAGGCGATCTCCCACGACCCGACGCTGCAGACGGCGGTGCGCACCAACCGCGGCGAGATGACCGCGCTGCAGATCCAGCGGCTGTATCTGCGCGCCGCCGTCTCCCGCGCCGCCGAGAAGTCCGGCCCCAAGGCCGCCCGCCATGCGCCCGACACCGAGACCGCCGAGGTGCTGGATGCCTGGGAGCAGCTGCTCGACGACCTCGCCGAGGACGTCGACGCCGCGGCCGACCGCGTCGACTGGGTGGCCAAGCGGCAGCTGCTCGAGTCCTACCGCCGGCGCGACGGGCTGGACTGGGACGCGCCGGTGCTGGCGATGGTCGACCTGCAGTACCACGACATCCGCCCGGAGAAGGGGCTGCACCACCGGCTGGTCCGTGCCGGACGGATGCGCCGGCTGTTCACCGACGACGCCGTGCGCTGGTCGGCCGCCCACGCCCCGGAGGAGACGCGGGCCTGGCTGCGCGGTCAGCTCGTCGCCGAGCATCCCGAGCTGCTCGCCGGGGCGAGCTGGGACCAGATCCTGCTGCGTCCGGATCCGGCGTCGCCGCCCGAGCGGCTGAGCATGCCCGAGCCCACCACCGGCGCCCGCGCCGAGGCCGAGCCGGTGCTGCTCGCGGCGAAGGACCCGCGGGCGATGATCAGCGGGCTGCGCCGGATGCTGGAGCAGGTCTCCTGGCAGGACGGCGGCCCGGGCTCGGCGCCGTCGACCGGTCCGAGCCCCTCGGCCGACTCCTCGCGGCGGAGGACGTAGACTCGCAGGACGGATCCCTCGACGCTTCCGCCGAGGGATCGGCATCGACAGCACGACACGTCGGCAGAAGGTGATCTCCATGGCCTCACACACTCAGGGCGGCGCCGAGCGCCGTCCGCAGGACGCCCGGCAGGAGGAGCCCGGCGACGGCGGGCCCGGTGCGGGCGACGCCGGCGCGGCGGGCGGCAGCGCCCAGGCTCGACAGCAGGCCGAGGAGCTCGACGGGCTGCTCGACGAGATCGACTCGGTGCTGGAGTCCAATGCCGAGGAGTTCGTCCGCGGCTTCGTGCAGAAGGGCGGACAGTAGCGGCATGGATCGTCGCGTCGTCGGCGTCGAGACCGAGTTCGGTCTGGCGCACCGCGGCGGGGAGCGGCGCGGTCTGCCTCCCGAGGAGACCGCCCGCTACCTCTTCCGGCCGGTCCTGGACTGGGGGCGCAGCTCCAACGTCTTCATCCCGAACGGCTCCCGGCTGTACCTCGACGTGGGCTCGCACCCCGAGTACGCCACCGCCGAATGCGACCGGCTGACCGACCTGATCGCCTCGGACCGGGCCGGCGAGCTGATCATGCACGACCTCGCCCTCCGGGCGGAGCAGGCGATGGCCGCCGACGGCTATGCCGGCACGCTGTACCTGCTGAAGAACAACATCGACTCGCAGGGCAACTCCTACGGCTCCCACGAGAACTACCTGATCCCGCGCACCACGCATTTCCGGCGGCTGTCGACGATCCTGCTGCCGTTCCTGGTCACCCGCCAGCTGCTGGCCGGGGCCGGGCGCATCGTGCCGGCGGCCGACGGCCGCGGCGCGCACTGGGCCTTCTCCCAGCGCGCCGATCACATGTGGGAGGGCATCTCCTCGGCCACCACTCGTGCGCGGCCGATCATCAACACCCGCGACGAGCCGCACGCCGACGCCGGAGTGCACCGGCGGCTGCACGTCATCGTCGGCGACTCGAACATGTCCGAGACCACGCAGCTGCTGCGCTTCGGGTCCACCGACCTGGTCCTGCGGATGATCGAGGCCGGCGTCCCGCTGGGGGACTTCGAACTCGAGGACCCGATCGCCGCCATCCGCACGATCAGCCATGACCTCACCGGCACCGCGACAGTGCCGACGCGCGACGGCCGGCGGGTCACCGCCGTCGACGTGCAGTCGGCGCTGCTGGACCGCTCCCGCCGCTTCGTCGCCGAGCACGGGGCCCATCACGAGCACGTCGACGCCGTGCTCGAACTCTGGGAGCGCACGCTGCAGGCCGTCTCCTCGGGCGACCACACGCTGATCGAGGCCGACATCGACTGGGCGATCAAGAAACGCACCGTCGAGGACGTCGCCGCCCGCGGCGGTCTGCCGCTGGACGCTCCGCGGCTGACCCAGGTCGACATGGCCTACCACGACGTCCACCCCGAGCGGGGTCTCTTCCGCATGCTCGAGCGGCGCGGGCGCGCCACCCGGCTGGTCGACGACGACGCCGTCCGCCGCGCGACGGTGGATCCGCCGGCGACCACGCGGGCGAGCCTGCGCGGCCGCTTCCTGTCCACTGCGCGGGCCTTCGGCGTCGAGCACCAGGTCGACTGGGTCCAGCACAAGCTCGTGGAGCGACCGCTGGAGGCGCTGATGCTCAAGGACCCCCTCGCCGTGGAGGAGCCGCGCCTGGAGTCGCTGCTCGACAAGCTCGGCGACCGGGCCGCGGGGCTGCAGGAGCTGGACATCGAGCAGCGCGCCGCGCAGCCGGGTCCGCTGGCGCTGAGCGAGCGGTATCGCGTCCGCGACGCGCCGCCGTCGGACCCGCCGTTGATCTGAGCCGGCGCCGCGCCGGAGGTTCCGTGTGCGGCGAGTCCAGATTCCGCAGGTACAGTGCTCCCCGGCGGGGATCGTCTCCCGAGGCCTCGCCGCGACCCCGCATCCGCGACTCTGCATCCGCGCCCCGTCGTCCCGACTCTGGAGGTCCTCCCTCGTGAGCAGAAAGCATCTCGCCCTGTCCCTGCCCGCCGTCCTGCTGCTGGCGGGCTGCGGCGGAGGAGACGGCATCGGCGACTCGTCGGCCCTGGAGGGCCTCGACGTGCACATGACCGAGGAGGGCGCCCCGGAGGTCGTCGTCAAGGACGCGATCGAGACCGAGGAGCGGTCCTCGCTCGTGCTCGACGCCGGTGACGGCGCGGAGGTCGAGGGCGATCACCTCATCGAGTTCTCCCAGGCCTCGGTGGATCCCAGCTCCGGGTCGGTGCAGCAGGAGAACTTCTCCTCCGGCGCGCCGGGCATGCTGTACCTGCCCGAGCTGAAGGCCGGCGACGAGTTCTCCTACAAGTCGCTGACCGAGACCGGGCTGAAAGTCGGCGGAGAGATCGCCCTGTACGTGCCGGCCGAGGCGCAGAGCGGCGGACAGCAGCAGATGATGCAGCAGCCCGCCGATCAGCTGTCGGTGCTGCGCGTCGAGGACACCTTGCCCGACCATGCCTCCGGCGAGGAGGTCGAGCAGTCGGGCGACCTGCCGGCCGTCGAGTCGACTGAAGGTGAGGCGCCGGAGCTGGTCGAGGCGCCCGGCGAGGACGCCGAGGTGCCGGAGAGCACGCAGAGCGAGGTGCTCATCCAGGGCGACGGCGAGGAGATCGCCGACGACCAGGTGATGCTCGCCCGCTACACCGGCTGGACGTGGTCCGACGGCGAGGTCTTCGACTCGAGCTGGCCGGGCGTCACGGCGTCGTCGGAGGAAGAGTCTGAGGGTGGCTCCGGGGACGACTCCGGGGGCGAGTCGCCGTCCGCCTCCGCCGCGGAGGACTCCGAGGAGGAGACCCCGCAGCGCCCGTACCAGTTCACCTGGGACACCTCGATCACCGGATGGGAGGAGGCGCTGACCGGCAAGCATGTCGGCGACCGGGTCCTCATGGTGGTCCCGGCGGCGGAGGCGTACCCCGAAGACAGCGAGCATGAGATGGCCGGCGAGGATCTGATCTTCGTCGTCGACCTCGTGGCCGCAGTGCCGCAGGAGGATCTCCAGCAGGGCCAGCAGGGCCAGCAGGGCCAGCAGGGCCAGCAGGGCCAGTAGTCCGGTGCTCCTCCGCGTGCGCGGCGAGGAATGACACGATCGTCGGGTGCCGCTCGTCGGCGCGCCGCGCCAGGATAGGCTGGCCGATGTGACGCAGGACCGGTCCGGCTCAGGGCCCGCCGGTCGACACCGCCCGTGACGCGAGAGGAACCCCGGACCATGTCCTTCGGCCAGCGCAGCTACGACCGCACCCGACCCGAGGTCGACTTCCCCGGCGAGACGCCGCCGGAGGATCTGGTGATCGAGGAGCTCATCCCGGGCGGCGGAACCGCCGTGGAGCCCGGCGACCAGGTCTCCTGCCACTACGTCGGAGTCTCCTGGTCCACCGGGGAGGAGTTCGACGCCTCCTGGAACCGCGGGAAGCCGCTGGACTTCACCGCCGGCATCGGCCAGGTCATCCAGGGATGGGACCAGGGACTGATCGGCATGCAGGAAGGCGCCCGGCGGCGCTTCGAGATCCCGCCCCATCTTGCCTACGGGGAGCAGGGCGCCGGGTCGGCCATCGGGCCGGGCGAGACGCTGATCTTCGTCGTCGACCTCGTCGGCGTGCGCCGAGCGGCGTGAGCGACTGTGGCCGGCTACCAGTACCGCGGAGGGTCGCGCTCCGCCGCCCAGCAGGCCACCAGCCTTTCCGACGACGCCGTCGACCTGGCCCGCGGCGAGGAGGCGGACTTCACCGCCGCGCACGATGAGCGGCACGAGCAGGACGTCAGCGCCGAGCGCGCCGTCAGCCGCGCACTCTCGCTGGCGGCGACGATCGCCGACGAAGGGTCCGTCGGGCTGACCAAGTGGCAGATCAAGAGCCGGATCGAGGATTATCGCGAGCAGTCCGACCGCACCTTCGATCGGATGCTGAACCGCGACAAGCGGCTGCTGGGGCAGCTCGGCTTCGTCGTCACAGACGCCGCCCGCCTCGGCCGCGCTCCGCAGGACGTCGAGGAGGATCCCGACGGCGCGGTCTCCTCCGGGCGGCAGGACCATCGCTACGTCATCGACCACCGCCGGCAGGGTCTGCCCCCGATGCGCATCACCGCCGCCGAGGCGCTGGCCCTGGATCGTGCCCAGCTGGCCTGGACCGGCACCGGGGCCCAGCGCAGCATCCGGCGGGCCGTCGGCGCGCTTACCGACGCCGGCCGGCTCGACGCCGCGGACGCCGAGTCCGCCGACGGCGAGCTGCCGGCCGCCGGGCTCGAGGCGCTGGTCGGGCGCCGGCCGGGCGAGTACCGGCTCGGCGTCGGCGGCGATGCGGATCTGGAGCACCTGGAGACGCTGGTCCGGCTGCCCGACCGCGCACCGGTGACCTTCGACTACACTGCGCGCGGCCGGCAACGTCCGGCGCGACGCACTGTGGTCCCCTTCGGCTGGGGAATGCGCGGACGCTGGTATCTGGTCGGCCATGACCTGGCCCGCGACGGGGTGCGGGTCTTCCGGCTGGACCGCATCCACGGGGCCGTCGAGCCGGCGGAGGCTTCCGCCCTGGACGGCGAGGACGCCGAGCGGCTGTCCAGGCTGCGCGGCGACCTGGAGGCCGGCGTCGTCGACGCCTGCGCGGTGACGACGGAGCAGCTGGCCGACCTCGGGCCGGTCGAGGCGGGCGAGACCGTCGAGCTGGAGCTGACCGGCTCCGCCGCCGCCGTCCACCGCCCGCTGGCCGTGCCCGGCAGCGTGGAGGAGCTCGACGACGGAGCGGTGCGGCTCACGCTGGAGACCACGCTGCACGACTCGGTCGTCGCCGATCTCGCCGTCCGGCTGCCGGAGGTGCGGCGCGCGGACGGTCCGCGCCTGGTCGGCAAGATCCGCTCGCACCTGCAGGCGGTCTCCACCGCCCACGAGGAGCATCGCGACACCGCCGTCGGCCGGCTGAAGCGGCTCGCCGACCGCGGCGAGAGCAGCACCAGCAGCCGCTGGCAGATCAGCCGGGCCATGGAGGTGCTGCCCTTCCTGCACGCCGGCGGCGGCGCGCCGGTGAGTCAGGTGCTGGACCGCACCGGCATCAGCGTCGAGGCGCTGCACCAGCTGCTGGTCACCGTCGAGCAGACCGGCAGCTACGACGCCGCCGAGTACGCCGACTTCGTGACGGTCCGCCCGACGATCCCGCTGACCCGGCGCGGGTTCGTCGAGGAGATCGTCGAGCCCGACGTCACGCTGAGCCTCGAGATGCCCGCCGGGCGCAGCGCCGAGACGCTCGGCCGGCCGCTGGGGCTCTCCGCCGGCGGGGCGCTCTCGCTGCTCATCGCCCTGGAAGGGCTGATCGCCTCGGACGCGCCGGAGGACGTGGGACTCCAGGAGCCGGCCCGCGCGCTGCGCGAGAAGGTCCAGGGCCTCGCGCCGGCGGAGGTGGTCGAGTCGGCCTCGGCCGCCCGGATCTCCTGGGCGCGGACCGACCCCTACGAGCACCAGGCCGCGCTCCGGACGGCGATCCGCGACGAGCACGCGGTGCGCCTGGACTACGAGAAGTCCGACGGCGCGCGCACCGTGCGCGAGGTCGAGCCGGTGGACCTGGTCCACGACGTCGGGCGCACCTACCTGCGCGCCTGGTGCCGCAGCTCCCGCGGAGAGCGCTACTTCCTGCTCTCCCGCCTCCTGGGACTCGAGCTGCTGCCCTGCTCTCCGATCGGTGCGGAGGCCGCCGCCGTGGCGGCGACGACGGCGACGCGGCCGCGGGTGCCGCACCGCGCGGGCGACCCGACGGCGGTGCTGCGCTTCTCCCCGCCGGCGGCCGGCGCCGCAGAGGAGCACGCCCCGCTGCGGCACCGCGTCGACGACGACGGCGCCCGGACGGTGGAGATCAGCTACCGCAGCGACGCCTGGTTGACCGACCTGGGGCTGCGCTTGGCCGGCGACGTGGTGGTGCTGCGACCCGCCGACGTCGCCGCGGAGATCCGACGCCGCGCCGCCGAGGGGCTCGACAGGCTCGACGGCGACGTCGCGCGCTGAGCTCCGCGGCGTGACCGCGACCGTCGTCCGGTGGAGTATCCTGGAAATAAGACGAAAGGACGTACTGGTATGAGTCTCGGTCCCTGGCAGATCGCCATCATCGCCCTGCTGATCATCCTGCTGTTCGGCGCGCCGAAGCTGCCGCAGCTGGCCAAGTCCGTGGGACAGTCGATGCGCATCTTCAAGTCGGAGGTGCAGACGATGAGCGGCGAGTCGAGCTCGAAGGACTCGTCGCAGGAGTCCGCGGAGGAGGGGGAGAAGCCCGCCGTGGAGGGCCGCGTGGTGAACGCGGAGGACCCGTCCGCTCAGCGCAGCGGTGAGGGTGCCGAGCAGCGGCGAGACCGCAGCTGACGCCGATGGCGAGGACGCAGACCGGCGATCCCCGCTCCACCGGCCGTCGTCGGCCGCGTCGCCGCGACCCCGAGGGACGGATGCCGCTGAAGGAGCATCTGCGCGAGCTCCGGAAGCGGCTCGTCCTCGCCGCCGCCGGCATCGTGCTGGGCGCGGTCGCGGGCATCATCCTGTACGACCAGATCTTCCAGGTCCTCACCGCCCCGGTGCTCGGCTATGACGACGTCGACCGCACCACGGAGATCGCCTTCAACACTGTCGGGCAGCCGCTCGACCTGATGATCCGCATCTCGCTGTTCGTGGGGATCGTGATCTCGGCGCCGATGTGGCTCTACCAGATCTGGGCTTTCATCATGCCCGGGCTGAAGAAGCGCGAGAAGCGCTATGCGCTGAGCTTCCTGGCCGTCTCCGTGCCGCTGTTCCTGGGCGGCATCTGGCTGGCCTATGTGGTGCTGCCGCGGGCCATCCGCTTCTTCTTCACGCTGAACCCCGAGGGCACGTCGAACATCATCGCCCCGGACGTGTACTTCACCTTCGTCATCCACCTCTTCCTGGCCTTCGGCGTGGCGATGATCCTCCCGGTCGTGCTGGTCGGGGTGAACATGATGGGCCTGGTCAGCGGCAAGCGGGTGCTGCAGAGCTGGCGCGGCACGGTGATGCTCATCGCGCTGATGTCGGCGCTGGCCGCGCCCGGCGGCGACGCGGTGTCGATGTTCTTCATCGCCGGGCCGCTGGTGGTCCTCTTCGCCGTGGCCATCGTGCTCTGCCTGATCAACGACAAGCGCCGGGCGCGTCGCGACCAGGAGCGGGAGCAGGCCAACGAGGCACTCATCGACGACCCCGGCGAGGTCTGACCTGACCCGCCGACACCGGGGATGACTCCGCGGCTCGGGTGGGAATATGACCGCATTCCCACCCGAGCCGCGGAGTCATCCGTGCGGCGGGCTCAGCTGCGGGCGGCCTGCTGCGCGCGCAGCCCGCGCAGCAGGTGGTCCTGCTCCTCGCGCAGGATGCGGCGCAGCGCCGCCGGGGCCTGCGGATGCTCCGCCAGCCAGGCCGCGACCTGCCGGGCCGTGGGATGCTCCTCGGGCTGCTGGCCCTCGGCCAGATCCCGGGCTCCGGGGAAGAGCCCGGAGACCACCCGGGTGGCCTGGCCCTGGCTCATCCGCCGCCAGACGTCCTCCAGCGCGGCGAAGTACGTCGCGTCGTGGACCTCGATCAGCGACGGCGGGCCGCAGCAGAAGCCGTCGACAGTGGCGGTGAGGTGGTCGTTGGACAGCTCCTCGCCGTCCTCGTCGATCCCGCTGATAGCCTGCTCCAGCGCGTTCTCCTTGACCACTGCGTGCGGGCGGGCGGACAGCGCCAGTCGGTGGGCGACGCGGCCGCGAGCCGTGGTGCGGGACTCCAGCTCGGCGTCCAGCTGCGCGGCCTCGGTGCGCCCGTGGACCGTCAGCGCCTGCAGGAAGGCCCAGCGCAGCTCCTCGTCGACCTCCAGGCCCTCGATCCCGCGGCCGACGGCGTCGCCGTCGAGCAGCGCGGCCAGCAGGTCCAGCTGCGCGTCCGTCCGCCGGGAGACCGTCGCCAGCGTGCGCGCGGCGGCGCGCTGGCGGTCGCCCCCGGCCTCCTCGGCCAGATGGCCGGCGAGCCGGTCGGCGAAGCGGGCCTGCAGAGCCTCGCGCTCCTCGGCCGGGACATAGGCCTGCAGTGCCCGGTCGGCCTGACGCAGCAGGCTCTGGACCACGCCGACCTCGGTGATCTGCAGGCCGAGCTCCATGACCGCCTCGACGAAGCGGCGGGCGGGCAGCTCGCCGTCGCGGACCATCGACCACAGTGCCGCCCACACCGTCGCCCGGGCCAGCGGGTCGGCCACCGGGTGGGTGAGCACGGCGGCGGTGGACTCGGCGTCGAGCCGCAGCTTCGCGTAGGTCAGGTCGTCCTCGTTGGGCAGCAGCAGCCGCGGGGTGCCCTCGGCCGGCAGCTGCAGATCCTCGACGACGACGCGCCCGGCCGGGTCCTCGGGGGACAGCCGGACGTCGGCGACGTCGGCGCGGCGCAGCTCTCCGGAGTCCGCATCGAGGGCATGGACGGCGCAGCGGATGCGGTGCGGCCGGGAGACCGGCCGCTCAGTGGCCGGATCGAGGCCGGTCTGGGTCACCAGCACGTGCCGCTGCGGCGTGCCGGAGCCTTCGACGTCGGCGGCCAGCTCCGGCACGCCGGCGGTCTGCAGCCAGGCCTGCGCCCACCGGCCCATGTCCTCGCCCGAGACTTCCTCGAGCACCGCCAGGAAGTCCTGCAGCGTGGCGTTGCCGAAGGCATGCCGCGAGAAGTACCGGCGGGCGGCGGTGCGGAAGGCCTCGCGGCCGACGGTGGCGGCCAGCTGCTTGAGCACGCTGGCGCCCTTGGCGTAGGTGATGCCGTCGAAGTTCTGGTCGGCGGCCTCCAGATCGGCGATGTCGGCGACGATCGGATGGGTGGTCGGCAGCTGGTCCTGCACGTAGGCCCAGGCCTTCCGGCCGTTGGCGAAGGAGATCCATGAGGTGGTGAAGCCGGTGGCCTCGTCGACCGCCAGCGCGCCCATGTAGTCGGCGAAGGACTCCTTGAGCCAGAGGTCGTCCCACCACTGCGGGGTGACCAGGTCGCCGAACCACATGTGGGCCATCTCGTGCATCAGCGTGTTCGCCCGCGTCTCGTGCTGGGCGTCGGTGGCGGCGGTGTCGAAGACATGCTTCTCGGTGAAGGTCACCAGGCCCGGATTCTCCATGGCGCCGAGGTTGTACTCGGGGACGAAGGCCTGGTCATAGGCGCCCCAGGGGTAGGGGTGGGCGAACTCGGCGTGGAAGAAGTCCAGACCGCGGCGGGTGAGGTCGAAGAGCTCCTCGGCGTCGAGGTGCTCGGCCAGCGAGGCCCGGCAGAGCAGCGCCAGGGGGATGTCGAACTCCTCGCCGTCGGCGACGCCGCCGCGCCAGGTCGACTCGACGCAGTGGTACGGGCCGGCCAGCAGCGCGGTGATGTAGCTGGACATCACCGGGGTCTCGGCGAACTCGACGCGGACCAGCCCGGCGTCGAGGCCTCGTGCGGCGCCCTCGACCGGGGTGCGCGAGACGGCGGCGCCGTTGGAGCGCAGCTGCCAGGTGTCCGGGCCGGTGATGCTGATCCGGAAGCGGGTCTTCAGATCCGGCTGCTCGAAGACCGGGAAGACGCGGCGGGAGTCGGCCGGCTCGTACTGGGTGTAGAGGTAGACCTGCCCGTCGGTCGGGTCGACGAAGCGGTGCAGCCCCTCGCCGGAGCGCGAGTAGACCGAGGTGGTGTGCAGTTCGACCTCGTTCTGCTCCTGCAGCCGCGGCAGGCGGATGCGGGCGGCGCCGGCGTGCTCGGCGACGTCGAGCGTCTCGCCGTTGAGCACCACCGACTCGACCGAGGACCCCAGGTAGTCCAGGAAGGTCTCGGCGCCGGGCGTCGAGGAGGTGAAGGAGATCCGGGTGCGCACCGGGTAGGTGGTCTGCCCCGCGGCGGCGGCGTCGCGCAGGTCGACGTCGACGGTGCAGGAGGTGACCTGCAGGTGTCCGGCACGGGCGGCGGCCTCCTCGCGGGTGAGGTTCTCGACGTCGGACCGGTCGACGGCCGGCGCCGGCGCCGGAGAGGACGAGGGGACGGGGTATGCGGACGATGTCATGGGCATGCCTCTCATTCAAGCCCTCCGCCGGCCCGCCCGCAACGCGGAAGCCGTCAGTCGCAGGTGTCGCAGAGTCCGGAGAGCGGCAGCTCGATGAAGCAGCTCGGGCACAGCCCGTGCCGCAGGCGGGAGCTCTGTCCGGCCGGCGCGGCGCTCGGGGCCGCCGGCTCGGGGGAGGGCCCCTCGACGTGTCCGGCATGCTCGGCGGACGGCGGCGCGGCGTCGACCGCCTCGGAGGGGGCCGCGGAGCCCAGGCCTGCGACGGCGTCATGGGCCGGGCGGCTCCGCGACGTCGGGGGCGAGGACGTCGTCGGGGAGGGCGGGTCGTCGGCAGTCGGGTCGATCGTCGGGTCGGGAGACTGGGGCTCTTCGTCTCGCATCGGGCTCTCACCACCGGGGAACGTTCGTCGTCCTCGTCCTCAGGATAGGACCGGGGTCCCGCCGCGGACCAGGAGTCCGGGCCGGCGGCGGGCCCCCGCCCCGGGGAGCCGGCCGCCGGCCGCGACTCGGCCGGTCAGCGCCGACGCAGCGTCTTCTCGTCGACCGGAGCGTCCCCGGAGGCGCGCCGGCGGCGGTGGTACTCGGCCGCCTCGGCCTGCCGCTCGGCCTCGGCGCCGGAGGCGACCTCCATGCGCAGGTGGTCGGCGGTGTAGCCGAAGGACTCGGCGATCTGCCGCGCGTAGGGGCGCACCCGCGCCAGCAGCCGGTTGAGATACGGCGTCAGCGTCCGCGCCCGCTGGGCGGAGATCCGCCCGTGGAGCAGATGCCAGTCCAGGTGCTGCTCGATCGTCGACAGCGCATGGATGTCGCGCAGCCAGGTCAGCACCGTCCGGGTGTCCTCGTGCTCGACAGTCTCCAGCACCTCGGTGAAGGACTCCCAGAGCAGCAGGTCGGCGTGCGCGGACGCGGCGGCGATGATCTCGTGCTGGTGCTCGTTGAACGCCTCGGCCTTCTCCGCCGGTCCGAGCTTGGCGGTGCTGCGCAGCGCGGAGGCGACGTCGGCGACCATCTGCCGCACTCGGTCGGAGAGCAGGCTGCGCTGCACCTCGGTCTGCTTGAACCAGTTGGCGCTGCGCCGCTCGTCGCCGGTGTCCTGCACGTTCTGCAGCGCCCGGCGCAGACCGAAGCGGTGCAGCACCGTCGACTGCGCCTGGGAGACCACATAGCGCGAGAGGGCCCCGACGTCGGCCTGGCGGAACTCGGCGGCGTAGTCGCTGAGCAGCCGTTTGGCCACCAGCTGCAGCAGCACATTGTTGTCGCCCTCGAAGGTCGCATAGACGTCGAGGTCGGCGCGCAGCGTCGCGAAGCGGTTCTCGGCCATGAAACCGGCGCCGCCGCAGGCCTCGCGGGCCTCCTGCAGAGTGTCCAGCGCGTGCCAGGTCGCCGTCGGCTTCAGCGCGGCGGCCAGCGTCTCCAGCTCCTGGCGGTTCTCGTCGGAGTCGTCGGCGCCGGAGAAGACGTCGTCGAGCTTGGTCAGCAGCTTCTCATGGGCGAACCCGGCGGCCACTGTGGTGGCCAGCTTCGGGATCAGCCGCCGCTGATGCAGCTGGTAGTCCATCAGCACCTCCTCCTCCGTGGTGGAGGAGGCGTGGAACTGCCGCCGCTGCTCGCCGTAGGTGATCGCGCCCTGCAGCGCGATCTTCGAGGCGGCGATGGAGGCGCCGGTCAGCGAGACACGGCCCTGCACCAGCGTGCCCAGCATGGTGAAGAAGCGCCGGCCCGGACTCTCGATGGGGGAGCTGTAGGTGCCGTCGGCGGCGACGGCGCCGTAGCGGTCCAGCAGGTCGACGCGCGGCACCCGGACGCGGTCGAAGCTCAGCCGGCCGTTGTCGACGCCGTTCAGCCCGCCCTTCTCGCCGTCGTCGGAGATGGTGACCCCCTCGCGCGCCGAGCCGTCGTCCTCGCGGATCCGACAGTAGAAGCAGTGCACCCCGTGGTTCACGCCGTTCGTGATCAGCTGCGCGAAGACCACCGCGTCGCGGCCGTGGACGGCGGCGTTGCCCAGGTATCGCTTGGTGGCGCCGGTGAACGGCGTGTGCAGGACGAACTCCTCGGACTCCGGGTCGTACTCGGCGGTGGTGCCGATGGAGGCGACGTCGGAGCCGTGGCCGATCTCGGTCATCGCGAAGGCCCCAGGGACCCGCAGGTCGACGATGGGCGGCAGCAGGCGCCGGTGGTGCTCCTCGGTGCCCAGGTGCATCACTGCCGCGCCGAAGAGCCCCCACTGCACCCCGGCCTTGATCTGCAGCGAGGGATCGGCGACGACGAGCTCCTCGAAGGCGGCGATGTTCGCCCCGTGGGCGTCCTGGCCGCCGTACTCGCGCGGGAAGGCACGCTGGACCGCACCCTCCTCGACGAGTCCGGCGAGCTGGGCGAAGACGCGCTCGCGGTGCTCGGCGGTGGACAGCCCCCCGACGCGGTGGAACCGCGGGTCGGCGGCGACGGCGCGGGCCTCGCGGCGGGTCTCGGCCCAGCGTCCCAGCAGCAGCTCCTGCAGCACGGCGCCGTCCGGAGCGGGGCGGCTTCCGGCGTCGTCGGCGGTGTCGGCGGTGCGTGCGGCGCCTGCAGCGCCGGCAGTGCCTGCGGCGGCATCGCGGGCGGCGGTCGGGCGGGCGGTCTGGCTCATGGTGCGCTCCTCTGATGTGCTGATCCGGCGGGCCGGTCCTCGGCCTGGTCCACGCCCCGTGCGGCCGATCGCCGGAGGGGCTGACCAGGGCGGGCGACGGCGTCCTGCCCGCGCCCCGGGCCGCGGGCGGTCGACGCCGGCGGGTGTCCGGGTGACAGTGACAGTCACCACAGGTAGTCTAAGATACTGATCAGTAATAAATCCATGTCCCGACTGCTCGCCACCCCCCCCCGAGCCAGAGGAGAGTGCCGCATGCACACCGTCGACGCCCCCCGAGACGCCGTGATCATCGGGGGCAATCGGATCCCCTTCGCCCGCGCCCATAAGGCGTATGCGGGCGCGTCCACCCAGGACATGCTGACCTCGGCGCTGAACGGGCTCGTCGCCCGCTTCGCCCTGCAGGGCGAGCAGCTCGGCGCCGTCGCCGGCGGGGCGGTGCTGAAGCACCCGAAGAACTTCAACCTCGTCCGCGAGTCGCTGCTGGGCACCCCGCTGGATCCGCGGACCCCCGCCCACGACGTGCAGATGGCCTGCGCCACCGGCATGGAGGCCATCGGATCGCTGGCCGACAAGATCCGGCTGGGCCGCATAGACTCGGCCGTCGGCGGGGGAGTGGACTCGATCTCCGACGCGCCGCTGGTGGTCAGCGACGCGCTGCGCGGCATCCTGATGGAGGCCAACCGGGCCAAGACCGCCGGCCAGCGGCTCAAGGCGCTGGCGAGGATCCGTCCGGGCCACCTCGCCCCGCAGGCGCCGGGCGTGGACGAGCCGCGCACCGGCATGTCGATGGGCGAGCACATGGCCGTCACCGCCCACCAGTGGGGGATCACCCGGACCGAGCAGGACGAGCTGGCCCTGGCCAGCCACCAGAACCTGGCCGCCGCCTGGGACCGCGGATTCTTCGACGACCTCGTCACCCCGTTCCGTCGCGTCGCGAAGGACGACAATCTGCGCCCCGACTCGACGCTGGAGAAGCTCGCGACGCTCTCGCCGGTCTTCGGCAGGGACCTCGGCGAGGAGGCGACGATGACGGCGGCGAACTCCACCGCGCTGACCGACGGCGCGGCGACGGTGCTGCTGGGCAGCGAGGAGTTCGCCGAGTCCCGCGACCTGCCGCAGCTGGCGACCTTCGTCGACCACGAGCTCGCCGCCACCGACTTCGTCGACGGCGCCGAGGGGCTGCTCATGGCGCCCACGCGGGCGGCCGCGCGGATGCTCACCCGCCACGGGCTGACCTTCGACGACTTCGAGTACGTCGAGATCCACGAGGCCTTCGCCTCCACAGTGCTGGCCCAGATGAAGGCCTGGGAGGACGCGGAGTACTGCCGCGAGCACCTCGGCCTCGACGGCGCGCTGGGCCGCATCGACCGCAGCCGGCTCAACGTCGACGGCTCGTCGCTGGCCGCCGGCCACCCGTTCGCGGCCACCGGCGGGCGCATCGTGGCCTCGCTGGCCAAGCGGCTGCACGGCAAGCCGGGGAAGCTGGGCTTCATCTCGGTCTGCGCCGCCGGCGGCCAGGGCATCACCGCGATCCTGGAAGGACGGTGAGCCGACGATGATCCAGCGGAGCCCGCAGTCTCGGCCGGCGGCGCAGCCGCGGCCGACCGACACCTACACCGCCCTGGTCAACACGGAGCTCGGCCGGCGCATCGGCCGCGCGCTGGGCCTGCCGCGTCCGGCGCCGCTGCGCCGGCACACGCCGGGGGCGGCGCTCGCCGACGGCCCGGTGCTGGTGCTCGGCGAGACCTCCGGCGCCGAGGACATCGCCCAGCTGCTGCTGCGCTGGGGGCTGGACGTGCGCCGGCACATCGGCGACGAGGAGCGGCTGTCCGGCGTCGTGGCCTGCTTCGACGCCGTCTCGGCGCCGGGGGACCTGCAGGAGACGGTGCTGCGCCTGGCCGACGTCCAGCGGCAGATCGCTCCGTCGGGCCGGGTGATCACCGTGCTGCGCGATCCCCAGGACGCGCGCGACCCCTCGGTGCGCGCGGCCCGCCGCGCCGTCGAAGGACTGACCCGCTCGCTCGGCCGCGAGATGCGCGCCGGAGCCACGGCCAACGGCGTGGTGCTGCAGGAGTCGCTGGACGCGGCGGCGCCGGGCGTGGCCGGAGTGCTGCGCTTCCTGCTCTCCGGGCGCTCGGCCTTCGTCTCCGGGCAGTTCCTCTCCGTGGACAGCGTCAACGGCACGCTGCCCGAGGACTGGGACCGCCCGCTGGCCGGCCAGGTCGCCGTCGTCACCGGCGCGGCCCGGGGGATCGGGGCGGCCATCGCCCGCACCCTGCGCCGCGACGGCGCACAGGTGATCGCCGTCGACGTCCCGGCCGCCGGCGAGGCTCTGGCGGCCGTGGCGAACGAGGTCGGCGGCACGGCGCTGCAGCTGGACATCACCGCCGAGGACGCCGGCGACCGGATCCTCGAGCATGCCGAGCAGCGGCACGGCCGGCTCGACGTCGTGATCCACAACGCCGGCATCACTCGGGACAAGCTGCTGGCCCACATGGACGCCTCGCGGTGGAGCTCGGTGATCGCGGTGAACCTCGAGGCCCAGCTGCGCATCAATCGTCGCCTGCTGGCCTCCGAGCTGTTCTCGCACGCGCCGCGGATCGTCTCGCTGGCCTCGACCTCGGGGATCGCGGGCAATCGAGGGCAGACCAACTATGCGGCCTCGAAGGCCGGCGTGATGGGCATGGTCGCCGCCTCGGCGCCCGAGCTCGAGTCCCGGCACGGCACGATCAACGCGGTGGCCCCGGGCTTCATCGAGACCGAGATGACCGCGAAGATGCCGATGGTCGCCCGCGAAGTCGCCCGTCGGCTGAATTCGCTCAGCCAGGGCGGGCTGCCCGAGGACGTCGCAGAGACGGTGGCCTTCCTGGCCTCGCCGGCCGCCGGCGGCACCAGCGGGATGACGCTGCGCGTCTGCGGCCAGAACCTGATCGGCGCCTGAGGAGGTCCCCGATGTCCGAGACGTTCTCACCGGCACCCGTCGTCGCCGACCTCCGCCGGATCGAGATGCCGTCGCTGGCCGGCCTCTATGCCCGCGCCGCCGCCGACGCCGCCGGCCGGGCGGTGCGCGGCTCCGGCGAAGTGGGTGCACTGCCCGACCAGGCGCTCGCGGCCCGCTCCGCCGGGGCGACGACGGCGACGACGGAGGCCTACCGGCGGCTCGTCGGCGGCGAGGCCTTCGACGGCGTGCACCGCTGGTCGCTGCCCTCGGCGCTGGTCCACGTGCTGGGCTTCCCGGTGCAGGTGGCGCTGATGGCCGACCGTCGGTTCCCGCTGCCGCTGATGGGGCTGGTCCACCTGTCCAACGCCGTCGAGCATCGGCGGCCGATCGGCGTCGAGCAGCCGCTGCAGATCCGTGCACGGGCGGAGAATCTGCGCGAGCACCGACGGGGTGTGCAGGTCGACATCGTCACCGAGGTGCTGCGGGAGCAGGCCGATCCCGCGGCTCCGGCGGAGCAGGACGTGCTCTGGACCGGGACCTCGACCTACCTCGCCCGCGGGCTGCGGCTGCCGGACGAGCCGGCGGCCGGATCGTCCGAGGAATCGGGCCGGCGGGACGGCGACGCCGTCGCCCTGCCGCCGCGGACGGCGTCGTGGAGGTTCGGCGCCGATGCCGGGCGCTCCTGGGCGGCCGTCTCGGGGGACTGCAATCCGATCCATCTCTCGGCGCTCACCGCGAAGGCGCTGGGCATGCCGAGCGCCATCGCCCACGGGATGCACGCCGCCGCGAAGATGCTCGAGGGGCGCGAGCCGCAGGAGGCCGGGCACCGCTGGCGCATCACCTTCGAGGCGCCGATCCGGCTGCCGGCGCAGGTCGCCGTCGCCGCCGAGGACCTGGGCGCCGGGCGGACGCGGATCACCGGCTGGGACGCGCGCCGCCGTCGTCGGCACTTCCACGGCGAGCTGCAGCTGCCCGAGCACGACTGACGCCCGCGCTCCGCAGCCCGCGGCTTGCGGCGTGTGCCGTGTGCCGTGTGCCGGAGCGATGACTCGGCGGAAAGTGCGGGAACGCCGATGCATTCCCACAGTTGCCGCCGAGTCATCGCCGCGGGGGAGGGCGGCAGGACCGGCGCGGGAGGTTCCTCGTAGGATGGGGAGCATGGCAGCAGCGCAGCGCGGGTCCTCCCGCCGATCCTCCGGCTCCGCCGGCGTCGACTTCCGCACCGTCGAGCCGGCGCCGCTGATGCTGCTCAAGGGGCCCGAGGACTACGCGGCGACCCGGGCGACGGACCGCGTCAAGGAGCAGCTGCGCGTCCAGCACCCGGATCTGGAGTACACCCGGCTGGACGTCAGCTCCGCGGCCTCCGGCGCGCTGGCCACGCTGGCCTCGCCCTCGCTGTTCGGCGAGGCCCGCCTCATCCTCGCCGAGGATCTGGCCCAGACCTCGGACGCCTTTCTGCAGGAGGCGCTGTCCTACCTCGACGAGGTCGCCGACGACGTCACGCTGGTCTTCCGCCACACCGGTGGAAACCGGGGCAAGAAGCTCCTGGATGTCCTGGCGAAGCGCGCCGTCGTCGTCGACTGCTCGGCGGCGAAGACCGACGCCGACAAGCTGGACTTCCTGCGCCGCGAGTTCCGCGCCGCCGGACGGGAGATCCAGCCCGACGCCGCCCGCGCGCTGGTCGCCGCGGCCGGCTCCTCGCTCTCCGATCTCGGCGGGGCGTGCCGTCAGCTCATCCGGGACATCGACGGCGAGGTCACCGAGGAGCACGTCGACCGGTACCACGGCGGGCGCGTCGAGGCCACGGCCTTCAAAGTCGCCGACGCCGCCTTCGAGGGACGCGGCGCCGACGCCGTGCGCCTCTACCGCCACGCCATCTCCACCGGCGTCTCGCCCATCGCGGTCACCGCCGCGCTGGCCCGCAAGGGGCGGCAGATCGCCGCGCTGGTCGACCATCGCGGCAGCCCCGACGCGCTGGCCTCCACGCTGGGCGCCGCGCCCTGGCAGCTGCGCCAGGCGCAGGACACCGCGCGCCGCTGGCAGTCCGCACGGGCCGGAGCGGCGGTGGAGGCGATCGCCCGGGCCGACGCCGAGGCGAAGGGGGCCTCGCGCACTCCGGAGTATGCCGTCGAGCATGCGCTGGCCGTCGTCGCCGCCGGCGTGGGGCGCTGACTCGGAGCGCCTCCCCGCCGCCCGCCGGGTCCTACCGTCCGGTCTCTGGTAACATGGCGACGCAGTGCTCACGGCCCGTCATGGGCCGGCACCCCCTGCGGCAGAGATCCCTCTGCGCGGTTCGAGGTCCCTCTGCCTGACGAGCCGCGTGATCGCCATGGCCCCCCACGCCACTCAGTCTGTCTTCTGCCGCCACGCAGGGATGCAGCCCTCACGTACGCAGTGAACCCCAGACAGGAAGACATCACGTGGCTAACATCAAGTCTCAGAAGAAGCGCGTCCTCACCAACGAGAAGGCCCGCCAGCGCAACCAGGCCGTCAAGTCGGACCTGAAGACCTCGATCAAGAAGGTCCGGAAGGCCGTCTCCGCCGGCGACAAGGACACGGCGCTCGCCGCGCAGCGCGTCGCGGCCCGCAAGCTGGACAAGGCCGCCTCCAAGCGCGTCATCCACAAGAACCAGGCCGCCAACCGCAAGGCCGGCCTGGCCGCGAAGGTGAACTCCCTCTGATCGGTCCGCACTGACCGCGGGCCCGCCGCGGCGCGATGCGAACCTCCGCCCGCCGCCCGACGGCGGGCCACCCGAAGGCCCCCGCGCAGCTCGTTGCGCCGGGGCCTTCGGCATACCCGCGCGCGGATCCATGGAAGAATGGATCCGTCCGCCCGCCCCGACGCCCAGAGAAGGATGTCCGACACGTGTCACCGAAGGCCCGCACCCCGCAGGTGCCCGCTGCGACGGATCCGAGCCTCATCCGGAACTTCTGCATCATCGCGCACATCGACCACGGCAAGTCCACGCTGGCCGACCGCATGCTCCAGCTCACCGGCGTCGTCCAGCCGCGGGAGATGAAGGACCAGTACCTGGATCGGATGGACATCGAGCGGGAGCGCGGCATCACGATCAAGTCCCAGGCGGTGCGGATGCCCTGGGAGTTCGAGGACGAGACCTTCGCCTTCCACATGATCGACACGCCCGGGCACGTGGACTTCTCCTACGAGGTCTCCCGCTCGCTGGACGCCTGTGAGGGCGCGGTGCTGCTCGTCGACGCCGCCCAGGGCATCGAGGCGCAGACGCTGGCCAACCTCTACCTGGCCATGGAGCACGACCTGGTGATCATCCCGGTGCTCAACAAGATCGACCTGCCCGCGGCGGAGCCGGACAAGTACGCCGAGGAGATCGCGCATCTGATCGGCGGCGACCCCGACGATGTGCTGCGCGTCTCCGGCAAGACCGGCGCGGGCGTCGAGGAGCTGCTGGACCGGCTGGTCGTCGAGGTCCCGGCGCCCACCGGCGACGCCGACGCGCCGGCCCGGGCGATGATCTTCGACTCCGTCTACGACACCTACCGCGGCGTGGTGACCTTCGTCCGCGTCGTCGACGGCCATCTGTCCCGGCGGGAGCAGATCCGGATGATGTCCACCGACGCGACCCACTCGCTGCTGGAGATCGGCGTCTCGCAGCCGGAGCCGCAGGCCACCGAAGGGCTCGGCGTCGGCGAAGTCGGCTACCTGATCACCGGAGTGAAGGACGTCCGCCAGTCCAAGGTCGGCGACACCGTCACCGCCCGGGATCGCCCGGCCGCCGAGCGGATCGGCGGCTACCAGGAGCCGCGGCCGATGGTCTTCTCCGGGCTCTTCCCGATCGACGGCTCCGAGTTCCCGGTGCTGCGCGAGGCGCTGGAGAAGCTGCAGCTCAACGACGCCGCGCTGAGCTTCGAGCCGGAGACTTCGGCGGCGCTGGGCTTCGGCTTCCGCGTCGGCTTCCTCGGCCTGCTCCACCTGGAGATCACCCGGCAGCGCCTCGAGGCCGAATACGACCTGGACCTGATCTCCACCGCGCCGAACGTGATCTACCACGTCACCACCGAGGACGGCGAGCTCCACGAGGTCACCAACCCCAGCGAGTTCCCCGACGGCAAGCCGACCGAGATCCGCGAGCCCATCGTCGACGCCACCGTCATCGTCCCCGCCGAGTACGTCGGCCCGGTCATGGAGCTCTGCCAGTCGCGGCGCGGCACCATGCAGGGGATGGACTACCTCTCCGAGGAGCGGGTCGAGCTGCGCTACACGCTGCCGCTGGCGGAGATCGTCTTCGACTTCTTCGACCAGCTGAAGTCGCGCACCAAGGGCTATGCCTCGCTCAACTGGCAGGGGACCGGCGACCAGGCGGCCGACCTGGTCAAGGTCGACATCCTGCTGCAGGGCGACAAGGTCGACGCGTTCTCGGCGATCACCCACCGCGACCACGCCTACTCCTACGGCGTGAAGATGGCCAAGCGGCTCAAAGACCTGATCCCGCGCCAGCAGTTCGAGGTCCCGGTCCAGGCCGCCGTCGGCTCGCGCATCATCGCCCGCGAGACCATCCGTGCGATCCGCAAGGACGTGCTCTCGAAGTGCTACGGCGGCGACATCTCGCGCAAGCGCAAGCTGCTGGAGAAGCAGAAGGAGGGCAAGAAGCGGATGAAGACCGTCGGCACCGTCGACGTCCCGCAGGAGGCCTTCATCGCCGCGCTGTCCTCCGACGAGGACGGCGAGGGCAAGGACTGACCCGGTGCCGGCCGCCCTGCCGCCCGGCGACCCCGTCCCGAGCGACGGATCCCCGCCGCCCGCCGTCCGCGCGGCCCTGCCCGCCCGCGCCGACCGACCGCTGGGACTCTACGTCCACATCCCGTTCTGCTCGGTCCGCTGCGGGTACTGCGACTTCAACACCTACACCGCCGCGGATCTCGGCGAGGGCGCCTCGCGGGAGAGCTACCCGGACACGCTGATCGCCGAGCTGGAGTTCGCCGCCGGCGTCCTCGACGCCGCCGCGGCGCCCGCCCGCCGGCTGTCGACGGTGTTCTTCGGCGGCGGCACCCCGACGCTGCTGCCCGCCGAGGAGCTCGCCCGCATCCTGACCCGCGCCCGGGAGCTCTTCGGCTTCGTCGAGGGTGCGGAGGTCACCACGGAGGCCAACCCGGACACGCTCGACGACGCCGCGGCGGCCACGCTGGCCGCGGCCGGCTTCACCCGGGTGAGCATCGGGATGCAGTCGGCGGTGCCGCATGTGCTGGCCACGCTGGACCGCACCCATGACCCGGCCAACGTCTCGCGCGCGGTCGCGGCGGTCCGCGGCGCCGGCATGGAGGTCAGCCTGGACCTCATCTACGGCACTCCCGGCGAGAGCCTCGCCGACTGGGAGACGAGCCTGCGCGAGGCCGTGGCGATGGATCCCGACCACCTCTCGGCGTACTCGCTGATCATCGAAGAAGGCACCGCCATGGCCGCGCAGATCCGGCGCGGGCGGCTCGCCGACGTCGACGGCGACGACCACGCCGACAAGTACCTGCTGGCCGACCGGATCCTCGCCGAGGCGGGCTACTCCTGGTACGAGGTGTCGAACTTCTCCCGCGGGCCGGGGATGCGGTCGCGGCACAATCTGCACTATTGGCAGGACACCGACTGGTGGGGCGCCGGCCCCGGAGCGCATTCGCATCTGGCCGGCCTGCGCTGGTGGAACGTGAAGCATCCCGCGGCCTACGCGCAGCGGCTGGCCGCCGGCATCAGCCCGGGCCACGGCCGTGAAGTGCTCGACGCCGAGGCGGTCGCCCTGGAGCATCTGATGCTCCGGCTGCGCATCGCCGAGGGGCTGGATCTCGCCGCGCACGCCGCGCTGGAGGCCGCCGAGCCGATCACCGCGGAGACCACCTCCCGGCTCGTCGCCGAGGGGCTGGTGGAGGAGGAGCCGCTGGTGCCGGATGCGGAGCATCCCGCCGGCCGGCTGGTGCTGACCCTGCAGGGCCGGCTGCTGGCCGACGCGGTCACTCGCCGGCTGGCGGACTGATCGCGGCGGATCAGTGCACCAGGCGCAGGTTCAGCCGATAGCGGTAGGGACGGCCCTTGTTGCACTCGATGCCGGCGATGAGTCCGGCCAGCGTCATCACGACCCAGAGCAGCACCGCCGCCAGTCCGAAGATCCAGCCGATCAGCGGCAGCAGCGCCAGCATGTAGGCGGCCAGCAGAAGCACGGTCAGCGGCAGCGTGAAGTTCAGCGCCTCCTTCGACTCCTGGGCCACGAACGGCCCGCGGTCGCGGAAGACCAGATAGATCACCAGCGACGGCAGGCAGCCCATCAGCCCGCCGAAGTGCGCGAGCGTCGCCCAGCGCCGGTCCTCGGCGGGGGTCAGCGGCAGGGCGGCCGGCGAGGAGCCCTGCAGATGCTCGGAGGCGCGGGAGCGCTCGGGACGCTCGGCGGAACTGTCCGGCTGTGACACGGCACCTCAGCTCTCTTCACGTGCACTCGGGTCGGCGGTCTGTCGCGGGCGCGTCGCCGCCGCGGAGACGGACGGCGAACAGTGCCCTGGCGCGCATTCTAGCCGCCGCGCCTGGATGCGCGCCGACATCCGCGGCGCCGCGTCGAGGCGTGTCGGCTCCGGCCGGACGGTCTCAGGCGGTCTGGGGCAGTCACAGGCAGCCGCGGGACGGGCCGTTCAGCCCTGCGGCTCGGCGGTGACGAAGTCGATGAGCTCCTCCACCCGTCCGAGCAGCGCGGGCTCCAGGTCGGTGTAGCTGCCCACAGTGCCGAGGATGCGCTTCCAGCCGTGGGCGACGTCGCGCTGGGAGGCGTGCGGCCAGCCCAGCGCGCGCAGCGTGCCGATCTTGATGTCGACGTCGCGCGGGATGTCCGGCCAGCGATCCAGCCCGAGCAGCTGCGGCTTCACCGCCTGCCAGACGTCGACGTACGGATGGCCGAGGACCAGCACGTTGTCGCGCGCGCCGGAGAGCGCCATGGCCTCGGCGGCGATCCGCGTCTCCTTCGATCCGGAGACCAGGTGGTCCAGCAGCACGCCCACGCGGCGACCGGGGCCGGGGGCGAACTCGCGCAGCGCGCCGACCAGGTCGTCGGCGCCGTGCAGCGGCTCGACGACGACGCCCTCCAGGCGGAGGTCCTCGCCCCAGACCTTCTCGACCAGCTCGGCGTCATGCGTGCCCTCGACCCAGATGCGCGAGGCGCGGGCGACGCGGGCGGCGGCGCCGTCGACGGCCACTGAGCCCGAAGCGGTCCGCCGGGGGGCGGCCGGGGCGCTCGTCCGCGGCGTCGGGGCGACCAGCCGCACCGGTTCGCCGTCGACCAGGAAGCCGTGGCCCAGCGGGAAGGCCCGGGCGCGTCCGCGCCGGTCCTCGAGACTCACCACCTGCACGCCGCCGGCGGCCTCGACGCCGACGACGGCGCCGACCCAGCCGCTCTCGGCCTCCTCGACCACTGTTCCCGGGTCCGCCGGCACGTCGTCGATCTCGCGCTGCTGGGCGCGGCGGCGGGCGGCGAGGTCCGTGGGGCCCCAGGCGGACCAGTCGGCGGAGAATCCAGCGGATGTCACAGTCTGCAGACCTTAGCAAGGCCGCGTTCGCCCAGGGAGGAGGCGCGCTGTGGGGAGGCGAACAGCCGGGGCGAGACGATAGAATCAGCACCTGCCCGCGGAGAGTGCCAGCCGTCGGGCGCCCGAGGCGCGCCCCGCCCGCGCACGGAGAGTGCCCGAGACCGCACCGGCCACGCCCCGGCCCGCCGGGGCATCCCGGACCACCCAGCCCCGCCCACGAGGAGGACCGAGCAGCAATGTCGGACACGCGACGACTGCAGGTGCTGCGCGCCATCGTGGAGGACTATGTCCACAGCCACGAGCCCGTCGGCTCCAAGGCCCTGGTGGACCGGCACAATCTGGAGGTCTCGCCGGCGACGATCCGCAACGACATGGCGCATCTGGAGGCCGACGGGCTCATCGAGGCCCCGCACACCTCCGCCGGCCGCATCCCCACCGACCGGGGCTATCGGCTCTTCGTCGACCGGATCTCCGAGATCCGGCCGCTCAGTCCCGCCGAGCAGCGGGCGATGGACGCCCTGGTCGAGGCCGCCGACGACTACGAGGCCATGCTGGAGCAGACGGTGCGCCTGCTGGCGATGCTGACCAATCAGGTCGCGGTGCTGCAGCATCCGCAGCACAGCACCGCGCGGATCCGCCATGTCGAGGTGCTCTCCATGGGCCGGCAGAAGGTGCTGGTCGTGGTGATCCTCTCCTCCGGCAAGGTCGAGCAGCGGATGGTCACGCTGGCCGAGGGCCTCGAGGAGGAGTCGCTGCACGTCATCGGACGTCGGCTCGTCTCGCAGCTGCACAACCGATCGGCGACGGCGCTGCCGCTGCCGGTGGACCGGCTCATCGGCTCGGTGGAGCCGTTGCTGCAGCCGGCCATGGCGGTGGTCGCGCAGACAGTGGCCGCGATCCTGGAGTCCGGACGGGTGGATCGCATCATCATGGCGGGCACTGCTAACCTCGCCAGGTCCGACCAGGACCTCGGGCCCTCGCTCGGACCGGTCCTGGAGGCCCTCGAGGAGCAGGTGGTGCTGCTGCGCCTGCTGGAGGAGATGAAGCAGGACGAGCGCGGTCTCTCGGTGCGCATCGGCCACGAGACCAGCCACGACTCGCTCGCCGGAACTGCGGTGGTCGCCGCGGAATACGGCGCCGACGACGGCGCCCAGCTGGGCGTCGTCGGACCCACGCGCATGGACTACGGCTCGACGATGTCGGCGGTGCGCGCGATGGCACGCTATCTTTCCCGAATCCTGTCTGAAGGGTGAACAGTGACTGACTACTACGAGGCGCTCGGCGTCGACCGCGACGCGTCGACGGAGGAGATCAAGAAGGCGTACCGGAAGCAGGCCCGCAAGCTGCATCCGGACGTGAACCCCTCGGAGGAGGCTGCGGAGAAGTTCAAGGTCCTCGGCCGCGCCTACGAGGTGCTCTCCGACGAGGAGAGGCGGCGGAACTACGACGCCACCGGCGACGAGAACGGCCGCGGCGGCCCGTCCTTCGGCGGGGGAGGCTTCGGCGGCGGCTTCGGCGGCTTCGGCGACATCTTCGAGACCTTCTTCGGCGGCGGGGGAGGCGGCCCGGCCTCGCGCACCCGGCGCGGCCAGGATTCGCTGATCCGCGTGCGCATCGACCTGCAGGACGCGGCCTTCGGCACGACCAAGGAGGTCGAGGTCGAGACGGCGGTGACCTGCTCAGTCTGCGACGGCACCTGCACGCGCGAGGGCTCGACGCCGACCACCTGCTCCGACTGCGGCGGCCACGGCCAGATCCAGCGGCCGATGCGCTCGATCCTGGGCACTGTGCTGCAGACTGAGACCTGCGCCCGCTGCTCCGGCTTCGGCTCGATCATCGAGGACCCCTGCCAGGAGTGCGACGGCCAGGGCCGGGTGCGCGAGCGGCGCACGCTGAAGGTCAAGATCCCCGCCGGCGTGGACAAGGGCAACCGGATCCACCTGGCCGGCGAGGGCGAGGCCGGTCTGGCCGGGGGCCCCTCCGGCGACCTCTACATCGAGGTCGACGTGCGCGCGCACGAGGTCTTCACCCGCCGCGGCAACGATCTGCACGCCACCGTCACCGTGCCGATGACCGCCGCGGCGCTGGGCACCACGGTCAGCCTGGACACCTTCGACGGCGAGGAGCAGATCGAGGTGAAGCCGGGCACGCAGTCCGGCGAGGTCTTCACCCTCCGCGACCGCGGCGTGCAGCACCTGCGCGGCGGCGGACGCGGGGCGCTGAAGGTCCACCTGAAGGTCGAGACCCCGCAGAAGCTCAGCGACCGGCAGAAGGAGCTGCTCCGCGAGCTCGCCGAGGAGCGCGACGAGGAGGCCGGCGAGTCCACCACCGAGCACCGCGGCGTCTTCACCAAGCTCCGCGAGGCCTGGGACAGTCTGTGACCGCTCCGCTGTTCCACCTGGCCCCGGGGGCGCTGGACGCCGTCGAGGTCGGGGCCCGGGTGCTGGTCGACGGCGCCGAGGGCCACCACGCGGCCACCGTGATGCGACTGGCTCCGGGGGAGGAGATCGTCCTCTCGGACACCCGCGACCGCCGGGCCGCGGGCGTGGTGGCCGCGACCGGCTCGGGCGAGCTGACTGTGGAGGTCCGCCGCGTCGACGTCGAGCCGCGTCCGGTCCCGCAGCTGGTGCTGGTCCAGGCGCTGGCCAAGGACCGGCGCGACGTGCAGGCGATCGAGTCGGCCACCGAGCTCGGCGTCGAGCGGATCGTGCCGTGGAGCGCCGAGCGTTCGGTGGCCCGCTGGAAGCCCGGCCGCGAGGCGAAGAAGCATGCTGAGTGGGTCTCCACCGTGCGCACGGCGGCCAAGCAGACCCGCCGGACCGCGATCCCGGAGGTCGAGGCGCTGCACTCCACCGCCCAGCTCGCCGAGCGCATCGCATCCTCGGCGGACCTCGCCGCCGTGGTGCTCCACGAGACCGAGGAGCACACGCTCGCCGAGGCGCTGGCCTCCCTCGGGCTGCCGCCGGCGGGCGCCGCCGGGGGCACGGCGGGCGGGTACGGCGCGGACGGCACGACGCCGCAGACGCTGCTGCTGCTCGTGGGACCGGAGGGCGGCATCTCGGAGGCCGAGATCTCCCGGCTGGCCGAGGCCGGGGCCGGGCCGGCGCGCCTGGGCCCGACGGTGCTGCGCTCGTCGACCGCCGGGCCGGCCGCGCTGACGGCGGTGCAGGTGCTGCTGGGACGCTGGGACCGCCCCGGCGCCGACGGCCAGTAGACTGGCGGCGATGACAGAGACACCGCAGACTCCGCCCGAGGCGACCTCCGGGCTGGCCAAGGGGGCCGCCTCGGCCCCGGTGGGCAGCATCGAGCGCACTGTGCACTTCGCCGACCCCGACATCATGTTCCGCGCGCTGGGCCCGCAGGACCTGGCGGTGCGCATCCTGCAGGGCATCAGCCCGGCCAGCTCGATCGGCGTGCGCGACCAGCGGCTGACCGCCGCCGGTCCGGCGCGCGAGGTCGAGCAGATCGTCGAGATCCTGACGCAGCTCAAGACGCTGGCGGTCTCGGGGACGACGGCCACCGAGGAGCTCATCGAGCGGGTGGCCACCATGGTCCGGGCCGACCAGGCCGCCGACTCCGCGCGGATGGTCAGCACCGATGTGCTCTCCCACCGCGGTCGGACCATCCGCCCCAAGACCGCCAACCAGCAGGCCTACGTGGAGGACATCGACACCTCCACCGTGGTCTTCGGCATCGGGCCGGCCGGCACCGGCAAGACCTATCTGGCCATGGCCAAGGCCGTCCGGGCCCTGCAGGCCGGGGAGATCAATCGGATCATCCTGACCCGCCCGGCCGTCGAGGCCGGCGAGCGGCTGGGCTTCCTCCCGGGCAGCCTCAACGACAAGATCGATCCGTACCTGCGTCCGCTCTACGACGCGCTGCACGACATGCTCGACGCCGAGTCGATCCCGCATCTGATGGAGTCGGGGATCATTGAGGTCGCTCCGCTGGCCTATATGCGCGGTCGTACGCTCAACGATTCTTTCATCATCCTCGACGAGGCGCAGAACACCACCGCCGAGCAGATGAAGATGTTCCTGACCCGGCTGGGCTTCAACTCCAAGATCGTGGTCACCGGCGATATCACCCAGGTCGACCTGCCCGGAGGCACCGACTCCGGGCTGCGCACGGTGCTGGACATCCTCGCCGACGTCGAGGATGTGACGATCACCCGGCTGACCTCCGACGACGTCGTCCGCCACCAGCTGGTCGGGCGCATCGTCGACGCTTACGAGGCGCATCAGGACCGGCAGCAGCGCCGCTCCGCCGGGGCGGGGGAGTCGCGATGACCGACGCCGCCGAGACTTCCGGCGTCGTCGTGGAGGACGTCTCCGGCTCCGACCGCGTCGCGGCCGGGTCCCCGGAGATGCTCCGCCGGCTCGCCGCCCACGTGCTGGAGCGCCTCCACCTGGGCGCCGCCGTCGAGGTCGTGATCACGCTGATCGACGACGAGCAGATGACCGCCCTGCACGAGGACTGGCTGGATCTGCCCGGCACCACCGACGTGATGAGCTTCCCGATGGACGAGCTGCGCGCCGGCACGGTGGAGGAGCCCGTCGTCGCAGGGACGCTCGGCGACGTGGTGATCAGCCCCGAGGTCGCCACGCGTCAGGCCGCCGAGGCCGGCCACGGCACCGACGACGAGCTCGCTCTGCTGGCCGTGCACGGGATGCTGCATCTGCTCGGCCACGACCACGCCGAGGAGGAGGAGCGGCGGCGGATGTTCGCCCTGCAGACCGAGCTTCTGAGCGGCTTCCTCGGCCGCCCGGCCCCGACGCCGACCACCGGAACTCACGCATGAGCGAGGGATCCCTGGGCGACGGGCCGATGCTGCCGATGGGGCTGCTGGTGCTCGCCGCGCTCTGCGCGCTGGCCGCCGTCGTGCTGTCCACGGCGGAGTCCGCGTTCATGCGGCTGAGCCGCCGCGAGGCCGAGGAGGCCGCGCAGAAGCACGGCTCGAGCGCGGTGGCCCGCATCCTGGACGACCCGGTCCCGCACACTGTCGCGCTGCAGCTCTGGCGCTGGCTCGGGGCGGCGGTCGCCGTGCTGCTGGTGACTCTGGCGGCCGTACGGCTCGCCGGCGGACTGCTGGCCGGAGGCCTCGCCGCGGCCGGCCTGCTGGTGCTGGGCGGGATCGGGCTCGCCACGCTCTCGCCGCGCCGGGTGGGCCGACAGCACCACCTGCTGGTCGCCGCGCACACCGCGCGGCTGGTGCGCGGGCTGCGCACGGTGCTGGGCCCCGTCCCGAGGCTGCTCATCGCCGGGGGCACGCGACTGGTGCCCGGCACCGGCGGCCCGGACCAGGGCTTCTTCGACGACGAGGAGCTGCGCGATGCCGTGGTGCGCGCGTCGGAGGGCGACGTCATCGAGGACGCCGAGGCCGAGCTGATCCAGTCGGTCTTCGACCTCTCGGAGACCCGGGTGCGCGCGGTGATGGTCCCGCGCCCCGACATCGTCTCGGTCTCCGCGACGGCGACGCTGGGGGAGGTGATGTCGATCTTCCTGCGTTCCGGCTGCTCCCGGGCGCCCGTCATCGAGGGCTCGGCGGATGCGGTGACCGGCATGATCTATCTGAAGGACGTCGCCTTCCTGGAGCACCGGCTGCACGCCGGGGAGCCGCCGGCGGCCTTCGCCGAGCGGGACCCCGCGGGCATCGTCGCCGCCGAGGTCCAGCGCGAGGCGCGCTTCGTGCCCGAGTCCCAGCGCGTCTCGGCGCTGCTGCCCGAGCTGCAGCGCGAGTCCACGCATGTCGCCGTGGTCGCCGACGAGTACGGCGGGACCGCCGGGCTGGTGACGCTGGAGGACCTCATCGAGGAGATCGTCGGCGACATCGTCGACGAGTACGACGTCGAGACCGCCGACGTCGAGGAGCTCGGCGACGGGCGGCGCCGGCTCTCGGCCCGGATGAGCGTCGACGACTTCGCCGCGCTCCACGGGATCGACCTCGACGACGAGGAGGACGTCGACACTGTCGGCGGTCTGCTCGCCAAGGCGCTGGGGCAGGTGCCGATCGTCGGCTCCGAGGCCGAGATCCGCGGCGTGCTGGTGCGCGCCGACGGACTCTCCGGCCGGCGGAACCGCATCAGCCATGTGCTCGCCGTCCCGGCCCCCTCCGGAGAGAAGCGTGAGACCATGGAGCGTCCGTCCGATGCCGACGCCGACGGCCGCAGCACCGACGAGCCCCGCACCGACGAGCAGCAGGAGCAGCAGTGAGCGATCCCCAGAGCGATCCCCGGACCGTGCGCTTCGCCGAGCACGATGAGAACCATCGTGCCGGCTTCGCCAGCTTCGTCGGGCGGCCGAACGCCGGCAAGTCCACGCTGACCAACGCGCTGGTCGGCGAGAAGGTCGCGATCACCTCGTCGAAGCCGCAGACGACCCGCCACACCGTCCGCGGGATCGTCCATCGCGAGGACTCCCAGCTGGTGCTGGTCGACACCCCGGGGCTGCACCGCCCGCGGACGCTGCTCGGCCAGCGGCTCAACGATCTGGTGATCGAGACCCTCTCCGAAGTCGACGTCATCGGCTTCTGCCTGCCGGCGGACGAGGCGATCGGCCCCGGCGACCGGTTCATCGCCGAGCAGCTGACCAAGGTGCCGCACCAGCCGGTGGTGGCCCTGGTCACCAAGACCGACCGGGTGGCCCGCGATGCGCTGGCCGAGCAGCTGATGGCCGTCGAGGCGCTGGGCCGCGAGCGGCTGGCCGGGCGGGGCCGTCAGGACGACGGCTTCGACGCGATCATCCCGGTCTCCGCGACGGCCGACGACCAGGTCGAGGTGGTCGCCGACGAGCTGGTCGGACGGCTGCCGCTCTCGCCGCCGCTGTACCCGGAGGGCGATCTGACCGACGAGCCCGAGGCGGTCATGGTCGCCGAACTCGTCCGCGAGGCGGCGCTGGAGGACGTGCGCGACGAGCTCCCGCACTCCATCGCCGTCGTCGTCGACGAGATGGCCCCGCGCGAGGGCCGGCCGGAGGACCGGCCGCTGGTCGACGTCCACGCCAGCATCCACGTCGAGCGCGACTCGCAGAAGGCGATCATCATCGGCCGCGGCGGGCGCCGGCTGCAGGCGATCGGCACCGAGGCCCGCGAATCCATCGCGAAGCTGCTGGGCACCCCGGTCTACCTGGACCTGCATGTCAAAGTCACCAAGGATTGGCAGCGCGACGCGAAGAAGCTCGGCAAGCTGGGCTTCTGAACGATCCGAGGCGTCGGCCGATCGTCGCACGCGGTCCACACTCTGGACGCGTCGGCCGGCATGTGCCGCCGCCGTCGAGGGCATGCTACGTTGTGTGCCGTGCAGCACTTCAGCGTTCCGACGCCTCGACTAGAGCTTCTCCGCCGCAGCGGGGAAGAGCTGTCGCGCGCACCGCTCCCGGCGGTCGTCGCGGCATCCTGAGGCCGGTCCCCGTTGCGGAGTCCCCGCGCCGCCGGTGAGGCGGCGCGCCCCGGCTCAGTCCGACGACCCGCACCCGACGACCCGAGGACGTGATCCCGTGCGCCAGCTCCAGAAACCCTCTCCCATGCCGTTCCACCGGTACCTGCCCTTCGAGGAGCAGATCACCGTCGAGCTGCCCGACCGCACCTGGCCGGGCCGGACCATCACCCGGGCCCCGCGCTGGTGCGCCGTCGACCTGCGCGACGGCAACCAGGCGCTCATCGACCCGATGTCCGCGGAGCGCAAGCACCGGATGTTCGACCTGCTGGTCGAGATGGGCTACAAGGAGATCGAGGTCGGCTTCCCGGCGGCCTCGCAGACCGACTTCGACTTCGTCCGCCAGCTCATCGAGGGCGACAAGATCCCCGACGACGTCTACATCCAAGTGCTCACGCAGGCCCGCGAGCACCTCATCGAGCGTACCTTCGCCGCGCTGCAGGGCGCGCCGCGGGCGATCGTGCATCTGTACAACTCCACCTCGGTGCTGCAGCGCGAGGTCGTCTTCGGCCTCGACCAGGACGGCATCGCCGACATCGCCGCCCAGGGCGCCCGGCTCTGCCTGAAGCATCAGGAGCAGATGCTGGCCGGCTCCGCCGTCGACACCGAGATCGTCTACCAGTACTCGCCGGAGTCCTTCACCGGCACCGAGCTGGACTTCGCCGCCCGCATCTCCGACGAGGTGGTCGACATCCTGGGCGGCACTCCGGAGCAGAAGGTCATCGTCAACCTGCCGGCGACGGTGGAGATGGCCACGCCCGACGTCTACGCGGACTCCATCGAGTGGATGCACCGGAACCTGCGCAACCGGGAGTCGATCATCCTCTCGCTGCATCCGCACAACGACCGCGGCACCGGCGTCGCCGCCGCCGAGCTGGGCTACATGGCCGGTGCAGACCGCATCGAGGGCTGCCTCTTCGGCAACGGAGAGCGTACCGGCAACGTCGACCTGATCACCCTCGGGATGAACCTGTTCAGCCAGGGCGTGGACCCGCAGATCGACTTCCGCGACATGGCCCGCATCCGGCGGATCGCCGAGCACTGCAACCAGATGCCGGTGGAGGAGCGGTCGCCCTACGCCGGCGATCTCGTCTTCACCGCCTTCTCCGGCTCCCACCAGGACGCCATCAAGAAGGGCTTCGACCACCTCGAGCGTCGTGCGGCGGAGCAGGGCGTCGCCGTCGCCGACACCACCTGGGCGGTGCCGTATCTGCCGATCGACCCGAAGGACATCGGGCGCAGCTATGAGGCCGTCATCCGGGTCAACTCGCAGTCGGGCAAGGGCGGCGTGGCCTACCTGCTCAACAGCGACCACGGCATCGACCTGCCCCGCCGGGCGCAGGTGGAGTTCTCCGCCGTGGTCCAGCATCGCGCCGACGACGGCGGCGGCGAGGTCTCCGGCGACGAGATCTGGCAGATCTTCCGCGACGAGTACCTGCCGGTGGACAGCGCCTCGCATCAGTGGGGCTACTACCGGCTGGGCCAGGTGCAGACGGCCTCCACCGCCGACGGCGGCTTCTCCATGGAGGTCGAGCTCGAGGCCGGCGGGTCCCGGACGACGGAGCATGCCGAGGGCAACGGTCCGGTGGCCTCGCTGCTGGCGATCCTGGCCCGCGACGGCGTCGACGTCCGCGTGCTGGACTACAGCGAGCACGCGATGAGCCAGGGCGGCGACGCCCAGGCGGCGGCCTTCGTCGAATGCGCCATCGGCGAGCGGGTGCTCTGGGGCGTGGGCATCGACCACAACACCACCACCGCCTCGCTGAAGGCCGTGGTCTCGGCGGTCAATCGCGCCGTCCGCAGCATCGAGCACCCGGAGGACGCCGCCGGCTGAGCCCTTCCGCCCCGCGCGCTCCGTCGTCCCGGAGGCCGCGCCGGCCGCAGCGCGGCCTCCGGGACGGGGAGCGGGGCGAGGGAGGCGGGCGGATGCGGGCGGAGTCGGGAGTAGACTGGGGCGGTGTCCGGATCGACCTTCGCCTCGCGCAGCTATCGGGACGCCGCCGTCGTGCTGCGCACCCAGCAGCTCGGCGAGGCAGACCGCATCATCACCCTGCTCACCCGCGGCAACGGGCTGGTGCGCGCCGTCGCCAAGGGTGTGCGGCGGACGTCGTCGAAGTTCGGCGCCACCCTCGAACCCTTCATGGTCGCCGACGTGCAGCTCGTCCACGGCCGGAGCCTGGACCTGATCACCCAGGCCGTCTCGCGCGGGACCTACGGCTCGCAGATCGTCGCCGACTACGACAAGTACCGGGCGGCGGCCATCATGGCCGAGGCGGCCGAGCGACTCACCGACGCCGACGCCGACGGCACCGCAGCGCAGTTCGCCCTGCTCCACGGGGCTCTCTCGGCGCTGGCCCGCTCGGTGCATCCGCCGGACCTGGTGCTGCACTCCCATCTGCTGCGGGCGATGGGCCTGGCCGGATGGGGGATCTCCTGGGAGGCCTGCGCCTCCTGCGGGCGTCCCGGCCCGCAGGAGAGCTTCCACCCGGCGTGGGGCGGCCCGCTGTGCGGCGACTGCCGCGCCCCGGGGGCGCTGAGCACCTCCCGGACCGTCGTCGAGCTGCTGGCGGCGCTGCAGGCCGGCGACTGGGAGAGCACCCGGGCCGTCGACGCGACGAGCCGCCACGACGCCGGCGAGGTCGTCGTCGCCCATCTGCAGCACCATCTGGAGCGCCGGCTCGTCTCGCTGGGCTGAACACCTCGCTGGGCTGAACACCTCGCTGAGCTGAAGATCTCTGCGGGCTCGGGCCTCGCCGGGCTGACGCGTCGCTGTGCCCGCCGGCCGCGGACACGCGCCATAATGGTCGCCATGGCATCATCCTCGACCGTCCGCAGCTATGCGGACCCGTGGCCGCACGCCGACGGCGCGACGCCGCCGCGGCTCCCCGCCGAGCTGATCCCCGGCCACGTCGCGATCGTCATGGACGGCAACGGCCGCTGGGCAAACCAGCGCGGACTGCCGCGGACCGAGGGCCACCGGGCCGGCGAGCAGGCGCTGATGGAGGTGATCGCCGGCGCTGTGGAGGCCGGTGTGTCGCATGTCAGCGTCTTCGGCTTCTCCACCGAGAACTGGAAGCGCTCTCCGCAGGAGGTCCGCTTCCTGATGGGCTATTCGCGGGACGTGATCCGGCACCAGGCCCAGGTGCTGCACTCCTGGGGAGTGCGCGTGCGCTGGAACGGCCGGCGCCCGCGGCTGTGGAAGTCGGTGATCCGCGAGCTCGAGGCGGCCGAGGAGCTGACCAAGGACAACGACCGCTGCACGCTGACGATGTGCGTCAACTACGGCGGCCGGGCCGAGATCACCGACGCGGCCCGGGAGATCGCCCGCAAGGCCGCCGACGGCCGGCTGGACCCCGAGCGGATCCGCGAGTCCACGCTGGCCGCGCATCTCGACGAGCCCGACCTGCCCGACGTCGACCTCTTCCTGCGCAGCTCTGGCGAGCAGCGGATCTCCAACTTCCTGCTCTGGCAGTCGGCCTACGCCGAGATGGTCTTCCTCGACGTGCTCTGGCCGGACGTCGATCGCACCACGCTGTGGCGCGCGCTGGACATCTACGCCCGCCGCGACCGCCGCTACGGCGGCGCCGTGGATCAGGTGCCCGGGGCCTCCTCGCCGCAGGAGGGGGAGTCGACACAGGGGACGTCGGCGTCCTCCGGCGGCGCCGCTGGCGCCGGCGCCTCCGGGCCGTAGGCGCTCAGCCAGCGCAGCATCGCGTCCAGCGCCGTCCGGCGGACCGGCGCCCGCGAGGCGAAGACGTCGTGCAGCGCCCCCTCGATCCGCGTCACGGTGACCTGCGGACCGAGCCGGACGGCGCGGCGGGCCAGCACCTCGACGTCGAGCACGGCGTCGGAGGTGGTCAGCTCCTCGCTCCAGCGTCGCTGGTAGCGGGTCTTCTCGGAGAGCAGGACCAGCACCGGCACGGTGATGTCCAGGCCCGCGGCCACCGCCCGGTGTCCGGCGACGACGGCGCGCATCCACCCCGGCGCCATCGGGAACGACTTCCGCGGGCGCCAGCGCGGATGCAGCCGCCATTCGCCGCGCGCCTCGACGGAGAGCGAGCGCCAATAGTGGTCCAGCCGGGGGAGCGAGAGCGGCCGGTCGGGATCCAGACGGGTCAGCGGGGCCGCCAGCGCCTCGACCGCGGTGCGCGCCGGGGCGTCGCCGGGCATCTCCAGCCAGGGGCTGTTGAGCACCAGGGCCGAGGTGCGGCCGGGGTGCCGGTGGCTCCACAGTGCGACGACGAGCCCGCCGGTGGAGTGCGCGTGGATCACCGGTGTCGGAGCCCCGGGGTTCTCCTCGGCGATGATCGCCAGCGCCGCGTCGAGCTCCTCGTCGTACCGGGCCAGGTCGTCGACGTAACCCGGGGTCTGCCAGGGGCGCAGGCTGCGGCCGTAGCGCCGCAGGTCCAGGGCGTAGAAGCGCCGTCCCGCCGCACTGAGCCGGCGGGCCAGGGGCAGGTTGTAGAAGTAGTCCGACCAGCCGTGCACGTGCAGCACCGGGGCGGCGGCCACGGCGGCGGCGTCGTGCCGGGAACCCGGAGCGCGGCCCGGCTCCTCGTCCAGCCGCACCAGCGTGGCCGCGGCCGGACCGGCGCCGTCGTCGGCCAGCGGCAGCGTCCGGCGGGAGCAGCCGTCCAGCACGTCGGAGACCCACGCGCCCGGCGGGGTGTCGTCGAGCAGGGCGTCGTCGAGCGCGGAGGCCGCGGCGCGGCGGCAGGGGTCGTCGGCGGAGACGTCCATGACGGCATGCTATCGGGCCGCCCGTCGGAGGATGCCGGACGACGCGGGGGCGGTGTCGACGGCCCCGGCACTGCGGACGCTTAGGATGGTGCCATGCCGACAGCGCGCCCCACCTCCTCCCGCGCGGACGCCCGCTCCGCGGCTCCGCTCTATTCGCGGCTCTTCCGCACCGTCCTGTCCCGGATGGATCCCGAGGACGCCCACCGGCTGGTGGTCGCCGGGCTGCGGCTGGCGGACCGTCTCGGCGCCTCGGCCGCCCTCGCGCGGCTCACCCGGCCCGCGCCGAGTCTGCGGACCCGGGCGCTGGGCCGCGAATGGCCCTCTCCCTTCGGCCTGGCCGCCGGCTTCGACAAGGGGGCCGCGGCGGTGCTCCCGCTGGCGGCGCTGGGCTTCGGCCACATCGAGATCGGCACGGTCACGGCCCAGGCCCAGCCGGGGAACCCGCGACCGCGGTTGGCGCGGCTGGTCGCCGATCGCGCGCTGATCAACCGCATGGGCTTCAACAACGACGGCGCGGTCGAGGTGCGGAGCCGGCTGCAGGCGATGCGCCGGCGCGCCGAGCGGCTGCGCGCGGCCGGACGCCATGTGCCGGTCATCGGAGTGAACATCGGCAAGACCAAGGCCACGCCGCTGGAGGAGGCGGTGGAGGACTACCGATTCTCCGCGCGCCAGCTCGCGCCCTGGGCGGACTACCTGGTCGTCAACGTCTCCTCGCCCAACACCCCGGGTCTGCGGCAGCTGCAGGACATCGAGTCGCTGCGGCCGCTGCTGCAGGCGGTGCGCGAGGCCGCCGACGCGGCAACGGAGGAAGCGGCCGGGGCCCGGGCGCCGCTGCTGGTGAAGATCGCCCCCGACCTCGCCGACGCCGACGTCGACGCCGTGGCGGATCTGGTCGCGGACCTGGGGCTCGACGGCGTGATCGCCACCAACACCACGATCTCCCGCGACGGGCTGCACACCTCCGCCGCGCAGGTGGAGGACGCCGGCGCAGGCGGGCTGAGCGGTCCGGTGCTGGCCGCCCGCGCCGAGGAGGTGCTGGTCCGCCTGCGTCGGCGGCTGCCGGCGCAGGCCGCCGTGATCTCCGTCGGCGGCGTGGTCGACGCCGCCGACGTCGACCGTCGTCTGCAGCTGGGCGCAGACCTGGTGCAGGGCTACAGCGCCTTCATCTACGAGGGGCCGCTGTGGGTCCGGAGGATCAACCGCGGGCTGGCCGCCCGGCGCGTCAGCTCGGGTGCTCGCCGCGCTTGACCTGCGGCTTCGGCAGGCGCAGCCGGCGGATCTGCAGCGTGCGCATGATCGCGTAGAAGCGGATGCCGCGCTCGGGCTCCCCGAACTTCTCCGCCACGCGGCGGCGTGCGGCGCGGGCGACGAAGAAGGCCTCGACGAGGACCACCAGCACCATCGCCCAGAGCACGCCGGACATCAGCATGCGCAGCTGCTCGGCGACGATCAGCGAGATGAACAGGAAGACGATCACCACGACGAGCATCCACTCGGCGATGCCGGTGCGCGCGTCGACCCAGTCGCGCACGAAGCGGCGCTGGGCCCCGCGGTCGCGCTCGGGCAGATAGCGCTCGTCGCCGGTCTCCATCGCCTCGCGCTGCTTGGCGCGCAGCTCGCGCATCTTCTCGCGCTGGGCCTGCTTGGCCGCCTGCTTCTCCGCGCGGCTGCCGGCGACGAGCGGCTGCTTCCGCGCCGCCACCTGGTCGCGGCGCTTCGGGGTCGGGTGGCCCTTGGGTTGGGGCTTCCGGGGCGCGTCGGCGCCGTCGTCGGCCGGCGCGGCGTCGTGACCGGCGGCGTCGGCGTCGCGGTCCCGGGCATGCTGGTCGGTCTGCGTCTTCTGTCGTCTGAACACCCCGCCAGTGTAGCGGGAATGAACCGGGGCGCCGTCGGGTTGGTACGGTGAAGAGGACGGGCATGCGAGGTGTCCGACGCCTCGGGCGGTCCGGCCTCTCCCGGTCGATCCGTCCGTCCGCATCGTCCGGACCAGCACTGACCAGTGCTGCGCCGATCGCCGGGCTCCGGCGAGGGCCGGGGCCGATCGGCATGACCAGCACTGACGTTCCTCACGAGAGAGGTGCACGCGATGAGCACGCCCACCCAGGAAGTTGCAGAGACCCCCGGCGCGGTCGAGGGCCGCCCCGTCCACCAGGTCGAGCTGACCGACGCGGCCGCCGAGAAGGTCGGCTCGCTGCTGGAGCAGGAGGGCCGCCAGGACCTGCGCCTGCGCGTCGCCGTGCAGCCCGGCGGCTGCTCGGGCCTGATCTACCAGCTGTACTTCGACGAGCGGGTGCTCGACGGCGACGCGCTGCGTTCCTTCCAGGGGGTGGAGGTCATCGTCGACAAGATGAGCACCCCCTACCTCGAGGGCGCGACCATCGACTTCGAGGACTCGATCTCCAAGCAGGGCTTCACGATCGACAACCCCAACGCCGGAGGCTCCTGCGCCTGCGGCGATTCGTTCCACTGATCATCCGCTGATCTGCGGAGGGAGCGGGCGGGAGATCCTTCCCACATCCGCACGCTGCTGAGGCTCCGTCCGACCGGCCGTCACCGAGGTGGCGCGCCGGACGGGCGGAGCCTCAGTGCGTCCGGCCCCTGTCCCGCCGCGCCGCGGCGCGGCGGTCGGGTGACGTCGGCGCCCGAGGCGGCCGCCGTCGATCCAGGTCACCCGGGCTCCTCCGCGGATCACACCGTGTCACAGCGGACCGCCGGGGGCGGCGAACTACTACAGTTGGTAGTAATCTTGTGGTCGAAGCGTCCAAGGTCGTTCCGTGCCGCGGCTCGCCGGGTGCTGCCGAGCACCCGCCCGGGTCGACGGCCCTGCCCCGCCGAGGCGGGGGAGGGGCGGCCCCATCACGTGTCGAGCACGTTCGCACACCGAGGAAGAGGAAGGGCCGTCTGTGAGTTCGGAGAGACGAACCGGCAGCCGAGGCCAGCGCGCAGTGAAGGGCATCGCACTGGCCAGCGCGGCGGCACTGGTGCTGACGGGCTGTTCGGAGCAGGTCCAGCGCGGCTGGCTGCCCGGAAGCCGGGAGACCACCAGCAATACTGCTGAACTGACTGATCTGTGGGTCAACTCCTGGATTGCCGCTCTGGCGGTGGGTCTGCTGACCTGGGGCCTCATGCTGTGGTGCATGGTGGCCTATCGTCGCCGCAAGGGCGATTCCGGCTACCCCCGCCAGCTGGCGTACAACATCCCGCTGGAGATCATGTACACGATCGTGCCGCTGGTCATGGTCGGGGTGCTCTTCTTCTACACCGACCAGGTGCAGCGCTCGGTCGACTCGGACGAGGAGGAGCCCTCGCTCGTCGTCGACGTCCGCGGCAAGCAGTGGTCCTGGGACTTCAACTATGAGTACGACGGCGAGCAGCGCTACTCGGTCGGCGTCCAGGGCCAGCTCGACGGCGAGTCGGGCGCGCAGGAGGACCTGCCCACGCTCTACCTGCCGGTCGACGAGCCGGTGGAGTTCCAGCTGAACTCCCGCGACGTCGTCCACTCGTTCTGGATCCCGGCGTTCCTGCAGAAGCGGGACATGGTGCCCGGCCGCACCAATGAGATCCACCTGACCCCGCAGGAGGTCGGCAGCTTCGACGGCAAGTGCGCCGAGCTCTGCGGCGAGTACCACTCGGAGATGCTGTTCAACGTGGAGGTCGTCGAGGAGGACGAGTTCCGCGAGTACCTCGAGACCCTGCCCGAGGGCCACCTCGGCGACGAGTACGATCGCAACACCAACCGTCACGACGACGTGACCGCGACCGAGGGGGACTGAGCGTGGCGACCTACGAATACAGCGCCGACGACGCGCGCGAGATCGCGCCGGTCGTCCCGCGCTCCAAGGGTCAGATCGTCGTCAGCTGGCTGTCGACGACGGACCACAAGATCATCGGGTACATGTACCTGATCGCCTCCTTCCTCTTCTTCTGCATCGGCGGCGTCATGGCGCTGCTGATCCGCGCCGAGCTCTTCGAGCCGGGCATGCAGCTGCTGGAGACGAAGGAGCAGTACAACCAGCTGTTCACCATGCACGGCACGGTGATGCTGCTGATGTTCGCGACGCCGCTGTTCGCCGGCTTCGCCAATGTGGTGATGCCGCTGCAGATCGGCGCCCCCGACGTCTCCTTCCCGCGGCTGAACGCGCTGGCCTTCTGGTTCTTCCTGTTCGGCTCGCTGATCGCCGTCGCGGGCTTCCTGACCCCGCAGGGCGCGGCGTCCTTCGGCTGGTTCGCCTATGCGCCGCTGGCCGACACCACGTATTCGCCGGGAGTGGGCGGAGACCTGTGGGTCTTCGGCCTGGCGCTCTCCGGCTTCGGGACGATCATGGGCGGCGTCAACTTCATCACCACGATCATCTCGATGCGTGCGCCGGGCATGACCATGTGGCGCATGCCGATCTTCACCTGGAACACGCTGATCACCGCGATCCTGATCCTGATGGCCTTCCCGCCGCTGGCCGCGGCGCTGTTCGGCCTGGGCCTGGACCGGCGCTTCGGCGGCCACATCTTCGACCCGGAGTCCGGCGGGGCCATCCTGTGGCAGCACCTCTTCTGGTTCTTCGGACACCCTGAGGTCTACATCATCGCGCTGCCGTTCTTCGGCATCATCTCCGAGATCCTGCCGGTGTTCAGCCGCAAGCCGATCTTCGGCTACAAGGGTCTGGTCTACGCGACCATCAGCATCGCCGCCCTCTCGGTGACGGTGTGGGCCCACCACATGTACGTCACCGGTGCGGTCATGCTGCCCTTCTTCGCCCTGATGACGATGCTCATCGCCGTGCCGACCGGCGTGAAGTTCTTCAACTGGATCGGCACCATGTGGCGCGGCTCGATCACCTTCGAGACGCCGATGCTGTGGAGCCTCGGCTTCCTGGTGACCTTCCTGTTCGGCGGACTGACCGGTATCATCCTCGCCGCCCCGCCGCTGGACTTCCACCTCTCGGACAGCTACTTCGTCGTCGCCCACTTCCACTACGTGGTCTTCGGCACCGTGGTCTTCGCGATGTTCGCCGGCTTCTACTTCTGGTGGCCGAAGTGGACGGGCAAGATGCTCAACGAGCGGCTCGGCAAGATCAACTTCTGGATGCTCTTCGTCGGCTTCCACGGCACCTTCATGATCCAGCACTGGCTCGGCGTGATGGGCATGCCGCGGCGCTACGCCGACTACATGCCCGAGGACGGGTTCACCGCGATGAATCAGTTCTCCTCGGTCTTCGCCATGATCCTGGGCGCCTCGCTGATCCCGTTCTTCTGGAACGTCTGGGTCACGCACCGGAAGGGCAAGAAGGTCCTCGTCGACGACCCCTGGGGCTTCGGCGCCTCGCTCGAGTGGGCGACCTCCTGCCCGCCGCCGCGCCACAACTTCTACTCGCTGCCGCGCATCCGCTCGGAGCGCCCGGCCCTGGACCTGCACCACCCGGAGCTCTCCGACCGGCACAGTGAGCGGTCCCCGGCCGGCGCGGTGTTCGGCCCGGCCGATCAGAAAGACAAGGAAGGCATCTGATGAAGATCAACGCGACTCTCTTCGGCTCGCTGGGCGTCTTCGTCCTGGTGATCGCCTTCATCTACGGCTTCGTGACCGGCTTCGAGGAGCTGGCGGGATTCCCGCTGCTGCTGCTCACCGCCGGGCTGGGCTTCATGCTGTGGTTCTACCTGCGGCTGACGGCCAAGCACCACCACGTGATGGACGGCGACAACCCCGAGGGCGAGATCCACGAGCAGGCCGGGGTCTACGGAGACTTCGCCCCGTGGAGCTGGTGGCCGCTGGGGCTGGGCTTCTCCAGCGCCATGGTGTTCTTCGGCATGGCCATCGGCTGGTGGTTCTTCTTCCTCGGCTCCATCCCGGCGCTGTTCTTCGTCACCGGCTGGGTGATGGAGTACAACCGCAAGCGCTACGCGCACTGAGCCGCGGCGCGGCACGCGTCCGGCAGGACGCATCTCACACGACGGCGGGCCCGTCGCGGACACGCTCCGCGGCGGGCCCGCCGTCGTGTGCACGCTAGAATCGTGCCCATGAGCATCCGCCCCATCACCATCCACGGCGAGCCGGTGCTGCATCGTCGTGCCGCCGAGGTCAGCGTCGTCGACGAGGAGATCCGCACCCTCGTCGAGGACATGTACGAGACCATGGACGCCGCCCACGGCGTGGGCCTGGCCGCCCCGCAGGTGGGGGTGGGGCTGCGTCTCTTCACCTACACGTATCCGCCGGCCGGCCCCGGGCTGCCCGCCCGCGGGGTGTTCATCAATCCGCGGCTGCGGCTGATCGGCCGCGTCTCGCAGGAGGAGCCCGACCGCGACGAGGAGAGCGAGGGCTGCCTCTCGGTCCCCAGCTACGGCTTCCCGCTGAAGCGCAGCCACCACGTGGAGATCAGCGGGCTGGACGCCGACGGCGAGCCGGTGGCCTTTGAGGCCACCGGCTGGTTCGCGCGGATCCTGCAGCACGAGTACGACCACCTCGACGGCCGGCTCTACGTCGACCGGCTGAACTCCCGCTGGTCGCGGCGCTGGAAGAAGGCGCTGAAGCGCGAGGGATGGACAGTTCCGGGCCACACCTGGACGCCGGGCGTCGACCGGGATCCCTTCGGCCACGACGACCCTGATGAGGCCGACGAGGCCGAGGACGCGCCCCGCGGCGCCGTCGTCGGCCCGCGCGAGGCCGACTGACGCGCCGGCGATCTCCAGGCGGCGTCAGGGCCGTCTCGGGCGCAGGGTCAGGCGCGGCCGGAGGTCGTGTAGTCCACCCAGCGGCGCAGGACCTCGGCGGCGGCGCCGTCGTCGATCGCGGCGGCCGCCCGGGCCATGTTGGTCTGTATCCGCTCGGGCAGCGGGGCGGCGTGGTCCTCGTCGAGGGCGGTGAGACCCGCGGCGGCGTTGAGCAGCACCGCCTCGCGCACCGGGCCGGGCTCGCCGGCTAGGACCGAGCGCACCAGTGCGGCGTTCTGCGCGCCGTCGCCGCCGGCCAGCGCCTCCACCGGCCGCCGGGCCAGCCCGAACTGCTCCGGAACGATCTCGTGGTGGGTCACCTCGCCGTCGCGGACCTCCCACAGGTCGGTGGCCGTGGAGGTGGTGATCTTGTCGCGTCCGTCGCGGCCGCGGAAGACCATCCCGCGGGTGCCGCGGGCGGCCAGCACCTCGGCCATCCGCGGGGCGAGGCGTTCGTGGGCGCAGCCCAGCGCCTGGGCCGTGACCCGGGCGGGATTGGTCAGCGGTCCGAGGAAGTTGAAGATGGTGCGCACGCCCAGCTGGCGACGCACCGGGCCGACATGGCGCATGGCCGGGTGGACCGATCCGGCGAAGAGGAACGTGATGCCGACCTCGTCGACGGCGCCGGCGATGGTCTCGGCGGCGGGGGAGAGGTCGACGCCCAGCGCCTCGATCACGTCGGCGGCGCCGGCGGTGGTCGACGCTCCTCGATTGCCGTGCTTGACCACCCGTGCTCCGGCCCCGACGGCCACCAGCGAGGACATCGTCGAGATGTTCACCGTGCCGAGGCGGTCGCCGCCGGTGCCCACGATGTCCAGCGTCGGACTGGGCACCGGCACCGGAACGGCCTTGTCGAGCATCGTGGCGCTGAGGCCCACGAGCTCCTCTGCGGTCTCGCCCTTGGCGCGCATGGCGATGAGGAAGGCCGCGACCTCGCTGTCGGCGAGCTCGCCGCTCATCAGGCGATCCATCGCCCAGGCGGCCGTCGCGGTGCTGAGGTCGCGGTCGGCGAGCAGCGTCTCGAGCAGCTCGGGCCAGCCGCCCGGCAGTCGGGCGGGACTCGAGGCGGACGACTCGTCGGGGCGCGGGGTGGTCTCGGCTGCGTCACTCACGACGCCAGGATATCCCGCAGCGGCGCGGCCGGCTCTCCCCGTGTCGCCGCCGGGCGGGGTGCTGCTCCCGGGCGGGACCCGTCGCGGACCCCCGCGGAGGCCCCGTCCGGGCCCTCCGCCCGCCCCGTTGTTCGACACATCGTAGAAATTTCGGTCACATTCGCGACGCCGGTCGATGCCGCGCTCCGCGATGCTGGCGGGGGATCGGCCTGCTGACGTGGAATCGAAGGCCCGCCACGCGCCGGCGAGAGATGGCGAATACCGCCGCATTCAGGCCATAATGTCTTCGTGACGACTGCAACCCAAGCCCCCAATGTCCCGGCGCGCACTCTGCCCAACCGGCCGAACATGGTCTCTGTGGGCACCATCGTCTGGCTCACCAGCGAGCTGATGTTCTTCGCCGGCCTGTTCGCGATGTTCTTCACGCTTCGGTCCTCGCAGGCCGAGATGTGGTCCGAGTACAGCGCGCAGCTCGACCTGCGGCTCGCGACGCTGATCACCGTGATCCTGGTGGCCAGCTCGGTGACCGCGCAGTTCGGCGTGTTCGCCGCCGAGCGCCATCAGCCCCGCCGCACCGGGTCGCTGCTGAACGTCAAGGGCTGGGGGATGGTCGAGTGGTACATCCTGTCGTTCCTCATGGGCGCGGTCTTCATCGCCGGTCAGACCTTCGAGTTCGCCGAGCTGGTCCACCACGGGGTGACGATCCAGACGAACTCCTTCGGCTCCGCCTTCTACATCACCACCGGCTTCCACGGTCTGCACGTGATCGGCGGGCTTGTCGCGTTCTGCTATGTGATCGCCCGGGCCTACTTCAGCGTGAAGTTCACCCATAAGGAGGCCAGCGCGGCGGTCGTCATCTCGTACTACTGGCACTTCGTCGACGTCGTGTGGATCGCCCTGTTCGGCGTCGTCTACATCCTGCCGACCGTCATCTAGCACGCACCCGCAGCGACGGCGCCGGCAGGCGACCGACACCCGTCCACTCGACTCGCGCTCCGCGGGCGGAGCGCAGGTCCCGCACCGAGAAGTTAGGACACGGCACGTGAAGGCACTCTCACAGAAGCGTCGCCACCCGTTCGCCGGCGTGGCACTGCTCCTCCTGGGTCTGTTGATGACCGGAGGCCTGTATGCCGCCGCCACCACGATCAACGAGGCGCAGGCCAGCAGCGAGGCGCAGGAGTACTCGGCCTCGGACATCGACGAGGGGGAGAAGCTCTTCGCGGCCAACTGCGCGAGCTGCCACGGGATCAACGCCGAGGGGACCGAGGACGCTCCCTCGTTGATCGGCGTTGGCGCGGCCTCGGTGGACTTCCAGGTCGGCACCGGCCGCATGCCCATGCAGATGCAGGGCCCGCAGGCGCAGCGCAAGCCGGCCCAGTTCAACGACGAGCAGACCCAGCAGCTGGCCGCCTATGTGGCCTCGCTGGGCGCCGGCCCGTCGGTGCCCGGGGAGGACCTCCTCGACGCCGAGGAGGGCGACGCCACCCGGGGCGGCGAGCTGTTCCGCATCAACTGCGCGATGTGCCACAACGCTGCGGCGGCCGGCGGTGCGCTCACCGAGGGGAAGTTCGCCCCCTCGCTGCACGGCGTCGAGGAGAAGCACATCTACGAGGCCATGCTCGTCGGCCCGCAGAACATGCCGGTCTTCAACGACGCCAACATCCCGCCGGAGGACAAGCAGGACATCATCGCCTTCCTGAAGACCTACGAGTCGCAGGGCACGCCCGGCGGCTTCGCGCTCGGCTCGCTCGGGCCGGTGTCGGAGGGGCTGTTCGTCTGGAGCGGCGGCCTGGCGCTGCTCATCGGCGCCATGGTCTGGCTGACCTCCCGGTCGTCCTGATCCCCGCCCGGCGGTGAGCATCAGCACCGCGCACACGCACCGAAGCACACGATCACTCAAGCAAAGGACGAGAACCATATGGGCGAGCACGGTAACGGCGACCCGAGGGAATCGGGCGCCGTCATCAATGCCGGTGACGGGGAGTCGGGGCAGTACGCCATCGACGACCCCGGACTGCCCCCGCACCGCCCGCGGCTGGCAGACGAGGACGAGAACACCGCCAAGCGCTCCGAGCGCCAGGTCGCGGTGCTCTTCCTCGTCTCGATCATCGGCACCGTGATCTTCTTCATCGGCTACTTCGTCGTCGGCCACACCGCCGATCTCCACGAGGTGCGGCTGCAGAACACGCTGCTCGGCGTCGGCGTGGCCTTCGCCATGCTCGGCATCGGGCTCGGCGTGGTGCACTGGGCGAAGACGCTGATGCCCGACCACGAGCTGGTCGAGGCCCGCAAGCCGCTGCGCACCGAGGACCAGCGGCAGGAGGCCGAGCAGATCGTCGGGGACGTGCTGGAGGAGTCCGGGATCAAGCGTCGTCCGCTGATCCGCAACACCCTCATCGGCGCGGCCGTGCTGGCCCCGCTGCCCGCCGTCGTGCTCTTCCGCGACCTCGACCTCTCCGAGGACTTCGGCCCGGAGCGCATGCGTCACACCATCTGGGACGAGGGCGTCCGTCTGGTCCGCGACCCCACCGGCACTCCGGTGCGCGCGGCCGATCTGACGGTGGGCTCGGCGATGCACATCGTGCCGGAGACGCTGCTGGACATCACCGACCACGGGGAGAAGCTCGCCGAGAAGGCCAAGTCCGTGGTGCTGCTGATCCGCATGGACCCCGAGGAGATCGAGACGGTCTCGGAGGGCCGTGAGGACTGGACCTACGAGGGCATCATCGCCGCCTCGAAGGTCTGCACCCACGTCGGCTGCCCGGTGGCGCTCTACGAGCGGCACACCCACCATCTGCTGTGCCCCTGCCACCAGTCGACCTTCGACGCCGCCAACGAGTTCGAGGTGATCTTCGGCCCCGCGGGCCGTCCGCTGCCGCAGCTGCCGATCGCCGTCGACGACGAGGGCTTCCTCGTGGCGCGCAGCGACTTCACCGAACCCGTCGGCCCGAGCTACTGGGAGCGTGGCAACGCATGAGCACACAGGCATCCGACTCCACGGCGGCCGGACCGGCGGCCTTCCAGCCGGAGACCCGCACGGGTCGCATCGCCGACTACGTCGACCAGCGCGTGGGCGGCACGAACATGGTCCGTGAGTTCGGGCGGAAGATCTTCCCGGACCACTGGACGTTCATGTTCGGCGAGGTGGCGCTGTACAGCTTCGTCATCCTGATCATCTCCGGCATCTTCCTGACCTTCTGGTTCGACCCGTCCATGGCGACGGTCGAGTACGAGGGCAAGTACGCTCCGATGAACGGCATGGAGATGTCGGCGGCCTACGCGTCGTCGCTGGACCTCTCCTTCGATGTGCGCGGCGGGCTGTTCATGCGCCAGATCCATCACTGGGCCGCGCTGGTCTTCGTGATGGCGATGTCGGTGCACATGCTCCGGGTGTTCTTCACCGGCGCCTTCCGCAAGCCGCGCGAGCTCAACTGGGTCGTCGGCTGCGCGCTGCTGCTCCTGGGCCTGGGGGCCGGCTTCACTGGCTACTCGCTGCCCGACGAGGTGCTCTCCGGCAACGGTCTGCGCATCATCGACGGCATCCTGAAGGCCCTGCCGGTGGTCGGCACCTACATGTCCTTCTTCCTCTTCGGCGGCGAGTTCCCCGGCGAGGCGGTCATCCCGCGGCTCTACGTGCTGCACATCCTGATCATCCCCGGGATCATCCTGGCCCTGGTGGTCGTCCACCTGTTCATGGTCGTGCTGCACAAGCACACGCAGTACCCCGGCCCGGGCCGCACCGAGCGCAACGTGGTGGGCTACCCGGTCGGCCCGGTCTATGCGGCCAAGGCCGGCGGCTTCTTCTTCATCGTCTTCGGCATCCTGGCGCTGATCGCGGGCACCTTCCAGATCAACGCGCTGTGGAACTACGGGCCGTACGATCCCTCGCCGGTGCAGGCCGGCGCGCAGCCGGACTGGTACATCGGTCCCTTCGAGGGCGTGCTGCGCATGATGCCCGGGTGGATCGGGGACATCCCGCTGGAGTTCGTGATCCCGACGCCGTGGGGCGGCAACACCGTCGCCACCCCGGTGCTGGTCCCGCTGATCCCGGTCGGCATCCTGTTCGCCGGGATGTTCGTCTGGCCCTGGATCGAGGCCTGGATCAGCGGCGACAAGCGCGATCACCACATCCTAGACCGTCCGCGCAACGCCCCGGCCCGGACCGCCTTCGGCACGGCGACGGTGACCTTCTACTGCATCCTGTGGGGGATGGGCGCGAACGACCTCATCGCCACGCATTTCGACCTCTCGCTGAACGACATCACCTACTGGTCGCGGGTGCTGATCTTCGTCGGTCCGGTGTTCGCGTTCATCGTCACCAAGCGGATCTGCCTGGCGCTGCAGCGCAAGGACCGCGAGACGGTGCTCCACGGCCACGAGGCCGGCGTCATCGAGATGAAGCCGCACGGCGAGTTCACCGAGCGACACCGGCGGCCGGACGACTACGAGCTCTACACGCTGGTGGCCTTCGAGTCGCCGGAGCCCTCGGGCCCGGTGCCGAATGCGAAGGGCCGGATCACCCGCCTCGAGAAGCTGCGGGCGGGGCTGAACCGCTGGTTCTACGAGGACCGGGTGGCCCCGGTGTCCCGCCAGGAGTACCTGGAAGCGCTGGAGCACGACCACCACGACGGTCATGACGACGGCGGTCTCGAGGCTCGCGAGCAGCAGCAGATCGGCTCCGGCCACCACTGATCGACCGGTGCTGATCCGCCGCCGGCGGATGCACGAACGGGCCCGGTCCCTCCACGGAGGGGCCGGGCCCGTTCGTCGTCTGTGTCCGGGGAGCGGGCGGGGAACGGCCGCCGGGGCCGGTCAGCGTCGACGCCTCCGGGCGCTCAGCGCTGTCCGCGCACGATCGCTCGCAGCCGCTCCAGCCGCTCGGCGACGGCGCGTTCCTGGCCGTTGCCGCTGGGCTGGTAATAGTCGACGCCGACGAGCTCGTCGGGCGGGTACTGCTGCGGCACCACATGGTGCGGCCCGTCATGGGCGTAGGAGTACTCCGCCCCGTGCCCCATGCGTGCCGCGCCGGCGTAGTGGGCGTCGCGCAGGTGGGGCGGCACGGCGCCGGTCCGTCCGGCCTTCACATCGGCGATGGCGGCGTCGAGCGCCTGATAGGAGGCGTTGGACTTCGGCGCGGTGGCGATGTGCACCGTCGCCTCGGCGAGCAGGATGCGCGCCTCGGGCATGCCGATGAGCTGCACGGACTGGGCGGCGGCCACGGCCGTCTGCAGGGCCGTGGGGTCGGCCATCCCGACCTCCTCGCCGGCGGCGATCACCAGGCGCCGGGCGAGGAAGCGGGGGTCCTCGCCGGCGACGATCATCCGCGCCAGCCAGTGCAGCGCGGCATCGGGATCGGAGCCGCGCAGCGACTTGATGAATGCCGAGATGATGTCATAGTGCTGATCGCCGTCGCGGTCATAGCGCTGCACGGCATGGTCCATCGCCTGCTCGGCGTCGGCGGCGGTGATCACCCCGGCGCCCTCGGCGTCGTCCTGGCGACCTGCGGCGACGGCGGCGGCGGCCTCCAGCGTGGTGAGCACCCGCCGGGCGTCGCCGCCGGACATCCGCAGGATGTGGCCGCGGGCGTCGTCGTCGAGCGTCAGCGTGCGGTCCAGCCCGCGCGGCTCGGTCAGCGCACGGTCGAGGAGTCCGCCGAGGTCCTGCTCGGTCAGCGGCTGCAGGGTGAGCATCAGCGAGCGGGAGAGCAGCGGGGAGATGATCGAGAAGGACGGATTCTCCGTGGTCGCGGCGACCAGGATGATCCAGCCGTTCTCCACTCCGGGCAGCAGGGCGTCCTGCTGGGCCTTGTTGAAGCGGTGGATCTCGTCGAGGAAGAGCACTGTGGTCACCCCGCGCAGGTCCCGGTCCTCCAGAGCCTGGTCCATGACCTTGCGGACGTCCCTCACGCCGGCGCGGATCGCCGAGAGCTCGACGAAGCGCCGTGTGTCGCCGCGGGCGATGACGTGGGCGATAGTGGTCTTGCCGGTGCCGGGCGGGCCGTAGAGGATGACTGACGCCGGGCCCGCCGGGCCTCGCGAACCCTCGGCGAGCACGCGCAGCGGCGAACCGGCGTCGAGCAGATGCTGCTGGCCGACGATCTCGTCCAGCGACCGGGGCCGCATGCGCACGGCCAGCGGCGTGTGACGTCCGGTGCCGGAGGCCCCGCCCCCGCCGTCGTCGGACTGTGCGCTGGAGAACAGGTCCCCGCCGAGCTGATCGGTCACCGTCGCCTCCTCGCCGCCGTCGTCGTCCGGATCCGCCCCGACTCTATCGCGCCGGAACCGGCCGCCGCGCCTCGGGGCGGCGCCGAACAGCGCTGAGCGGCACTGCGCAGCACTGGGCAGCACTGGGCGACACCGGGCGACACCGGGCGACACCGGGCGGCCCTCGGCGGGACGTGCCAGACTAGGGGCATGCGTGCTGTCATCCAACGCGTCTCCCGCGCCCACGTCCGGCTGACCGGCGACGACGACCCCGGGGCGACGGCGAGCGGCTTCGACGGCGAGGGCTTGGTCGTGCTGCTCGGCGTCACCCATCAGGACACCGCCGAAGAGGCCGAGCTGCTGGCCGACAAGATCGTCGGGCTGCGGATCCTGGCGGGGGAGCGCTCCTGCGCCCAGGCCGCGGCTCCGCTGCTGGTGGTCAGCCAGTTCACCCTGCACGCCGACGTCCGCCGGGGTCGTCGGCCCTCGTGGAGCCGGGCGGCCCCGGGGCCGGTCAGCGAGCCGCTCTACGAGTCCTTCGTCTCCGCGCTGCGGCGGCTCGGCGCACGGGTGCACACCGGCAACTTCGGCGCGGACATGGAGGTCGAGCTGGTCAACGACGGGCCGGTGACGCTCGTCGTCGACACCGACGAGCTGAGCGGCCCGCGGCGGGGCGGCGCCTGACGGCGTTCCGCCGCCGGGCGCCGCCGCGCCTCAGGACTCGTCGACCGGCTGCTTCGCCGCGCCCTGGGTGCCCTCGCCCGGTGCCGGCTCGGGCGTCGCGTCCACGCCGGCCTCCTGGCGCTGCTGGGTCGTGATCGGCGCCGGAGCGGCGGTCAGCGGGTCGAAGCCGCCGCCGGACTTGGGGAAGGCGATGACCTCGCGGATCGACTCCTCGCCGGCCAGCAGGGCGACCACGCGGTCCCAGCCGAAGGCGATGCCGCCGTGCGGCGGGGCGCCGAACTGGAAGGCGTCGAGCAGGAAGCCGAACTTCTCGCGGGCCTCCTCCTCGCCGATGCCCATGACCTCGAAGATCCGCTCCTGCACGTCCTGCCGGTGCACACGCAGCGAGCCGCCGGCGATCTCGTTGCCGTTGCAGACCAGGTCGTAGGCGTTCGCCAGCGCGGCGCCGGGGTCGACGTCGAAGGAGTCGGCGAACTCCGGCTTCGGCGCGGTGAAGGCGTGGTGGACGGCAGTCCAGGCGCCCGAGCCCACGGCGACGTCGCCGGCGGCGGTGGCCTCGTCGGCCGGCTCGAACATCGGCGCGTCGACCACCCAGACGAAGGACCAGGCGGCGTGGTCGATCAGCCCGACCGTCTCGGCGATCTCCACGCGGGCCGCGCCCAGCAGCCCGCGGGAGGCGGTGACCTCGCCGGCGCCGAAGAAGATGCAGTCGCCGGGGTTCGCGCCCACGGCCTCGGCGAGGCCGGCCTTCTCGGACTCGGAGATGTTCTTCGCCACCGGGCCGGAGAGCTCGCCGTCCTCGCCGACGAGCACATAGGCCAGGCCCTTGGCTCCGCGCTGCTTGGCCCACTCCTGCCAGGCGTCCAGCGTCCGCCGCGGCTGGGAGGCTCCGCCGGGCATGACCACCGCACCCACGTAGGGGGACTGGAAGACCCGGAACGGGGTCTCGGCGAAGTACTCGGTCAGCTCGGTGAGCTCCAGCCCGAAGCGCAGGTCCGGCTTGTCGGTGCCGTAGCGCGCCATCGCCTCGCGATAGGTGATGTGCGGGATGGGCGTGTCGATCTCCACGTCGATCAGCGCCCAGAGCCGACGGATCAGCTCCTCGGACCAGCCGATGACGTCCTCCTGGTCGACGAAGCTGGCCTCGATGTCCAGCTGGGTGAACTCCGGCTGCCGGTCGGCGCGGAAGTCCTCGTCGCGGTAGCAGCGCGCGATCTGGTAGTAGCGCTCGAAGCCGCCGACCTGCAGCAGCTGCTTGAACAGCTGCGGCGACTGCGGCAGCGCGTACCAGGAGCCCGGCGCCAGGCGGGCCGGCACCAGGAAGTCGCGGGCGCCCTCCGGCGTCGAGCGGGTCAGCGTCGGCGTCTCGATCTCGGTGAACCGCTCGGCGTGCAGCAGCTCGCGGGCGACCCGGTTCGCCTCCGAGCGCAGCCGCAGCGCCTTCTGCGGGCCCTCGCGGCGCAGGTCCAGGTAGCGGTGGCGCAGCCGCGCCTCCTCGCCGACCTCCTGGTGGGCGTCCATCTGGAAGGGCAGCGGGTCGGCGGCGTTCAGCACCGTCACCGTGGAGGCGATGACCTCGACCTCGCCGGAGGCCAGCGCGGGGTTCTCATTGCCCGCGGGTCGGCGCTCGACGGTGCCGGTGACCTGCAGGACGAACTCGTTGCGCAGCGCGGCGAAGTCCTCCTCCTCGCGGACGACGACCTGCACCACGCCGGAGGCGTCGCGCAGATCGAGGAAGGCCACGCCGCCGTGGTCGCGGCGACGGGCCACCCAGCCCACCAGGGTCACGGTCTCGGAGATGTGTGCGGCGTTCACGTCGCCGTTGTGCAGTGTGCGGAGCACGTCGTCCTTCCTTCAGGCCCTCCGTCGGTCGCGGAGCGGGCCGGTCGCATCGGCTGGTCGGAGCCCGGATCGGCTCAGCTCTCCCGGGGGAGCGGTCGTCCGGATGATTCTGTCACTGGCGGGCCGGCGGGAGCGCGGGCGGCCGCCCGCGGCGCCGCGGAGGGCGACTCCGCGGTCACTCAGCGGTCACTCGACCGGCACCACGCGCGGGGCGGCGGCCTCGAGCGGCGGAGCCCAGGTCTGCGGGTCGGCGGGAGCCTGCTCGCCGGAGCGGATGTCCTTGACCTCGTGGTTCCCCTCGGCGTCGGTGAACCAGACGAAGGGGATGCCGCGTCGGTCGGCGTGGCGGATCTGTTTGCCGAACTTCTCCGCGGTCAGCGCGACCTCGACGGCGATGCCGCGGGCGCGCAGCTGATCGGCCACGTCCTGGGCCGCACCCCAGTCCTCGTCGGTGCGCAGGGTCATGTAGACCGCGCTTGGCACCGAGCGGGTGGCGGTGACGTCCTTCAGGATCTGCGAGACCAGCCGGGTGACCCCGATGGAGAGGCCGACGCCGGGGAAGGTCCGCTTCCCCGTCGAAGCCAGCGACTCGTAGCGCCCGCCCGAGCAGATCGAGCCCAGCCCCTCGCGGCCGACCAGCACCGTCTCGCAGACCGTGCCGGTGTAGTAGTCCAGTCCGCGCGCGATGGACAGATCGGCGACGACGCGGCCGGGGACCCGGCGCTCCAGCTCGCCGACGACCTCGGTCAGCTCGGTCAGGCCCTCTTCCAGCAGCTCGTGCTCGCCGCCCAGTGCGCGGACCTGCTCGACGAAGGAGGTGTCCTCGGTGCGGATCTGGGCGAGCTTCAGCGCCTTGGCGGCCTGCTCCTCGGTGGCGCCGGCGGTCTCGGCGAGCTCGGCGGCGACCTTCTCCGGGCCGATCTTCTCCAGCTTGTCGATCGCCCGCAGCACGGCGGCGGTGTCCTCCAGGCCGATGGAGCGGTAGAAGCCCTCGGAGAGCTTGCGGTTGTTCAGCCGCAGCCGGAAGTCGCCGAGGGGCAGACGCTCCAGGGCGCGGGCCATGACGACGACCATCTCGACGTCGCTGCGGAAGGGCAGCGCGCCGTCGCCGACGATGTCGATGTCGGCCTGGGTGAATTCGCGGTAGCGGCCCTCCTGCGGCCGCTCGCCGCGCCAGACCTTCTGCATCTGGTACCGGCGGAAGGGGAAGGCCAGGTGTCCGGCGTTCTCCACCACGTAGCGGGCGAAGGGCACGGTCAGGTCGAAGTGGAGCGCCAGCCGGGCGTCTCCGGCAGAGGCTTCGTCGTCCTGCAGCCGGGAGATCCCGTAGATCTCCTTGTCGATCTCGCCCTTCTGCAGCAGCGTGTCGATGGTCTCGACCGCGCGCGCCTCCACGGAGGCGAACCCATGGGCCTCGAAGACCTCCCGCAGCGTGTCGAGCACATGCAGCTCCACGAGGCGCTCGTCGGGAAGCCACTCGGTGAAGCCGGAGAGGGAGGTCGAACGTGCCATGGAGGGTGCGCGCTCCTCGTGATCGTGGGGTGATGCGGGCAGTGCGGCGCGGCGTCGGCGCGGCGCCGGGACGAGCCCGGACCGCGGGTCCGGGGCCGCAGGACATCATACCGGCCGTCGGCGGCGTGCGGTGAGCCGGACGCCGGCCTGCCCCGGCCGGGCCGATGCGGCTGAGGCGCAGCTCACCGTCGACGAGTCCGGGCCGGTAGGCTGGTGGACATGAGTCCCGCAGTGAAACCCGGTCACCACGAGACGTCGGCGGAGCAGGCGCGTCAGCTCGCCCGCGTCGACGACGAAGGACACGTCTACGCCCTCGCCGCCGGACAGCCCCAGCGACGGTCGGACGAGGCGGCAGGCCCCGCGGCCGACGCCGAGCGGACGGCCGACGGCGACGGAGACGGCGCGCCCGACTCCTCAGCCGCCTCGTCGTCCGAGAGCTCCGCGAGCTCTCCGGACTATGTGGGGCAGTACCCCGAGGCGACCGCCGACGAGGCGCTGCTGTACTTCGCCCGGAAGTTCGACGACCTCTACGACCGGGCGCTGCTGCTGAAGGCCCGGGTGGAGTCCGCCGCCGACGGCGCCAGACCGCTGCGCGAGAGCATGCAGGCGCTGCGCCGCGAGCTCGAGTCGGGGCCGTGGGTCGGCGACGTCGCCGCACTGGGCGGCGTGCTCGACGAGATCGCCGCCGGCGTGGACGGGCTCGCCGCGCAGGAGACGGCCGAGGCCGAGGCCGCAGTGGACGCCCACCTGGCCGTGCGCGAGGAGATCGTCGCCGAGGCCGAGCGGCTGGCCGCCGCCGACCCGGACCAGCAGCACTGGAAGACCGCCCAGCAGCGCATGCAGGAGCTCTTCGACGCCTGGAAGGCCGAACAGAAGAAGCCGCCGCGGGTCACCAAGGCCCAGGAGGACCCCTACTGGAAGCGGTTCCGCGCGGCCCGCAGCACGTTCGACAAGAACCGTCGGGCCTTCTTCAGCCGACGCGACCAGCACCACGCCGAGGTCAAGCAGACCAAGGAGGAGCTGATCGCCCGGGCCGAGGAGCTGCAGCACAGCACCGACTTCGGCCCCACGACGAAGGCCTTCCACCGGCTCATGGATGACTGGAAGGCGGTCGGCCGCGGGGCGCGGAAGACCGACGACGCCCAGTGGGCGCGGTTCCGCGCGGCGCAGGACGTCTTCTTCGCCGCCCGCGAGCAGGCCAACGCCGAGACCGATGCGCAGTACGCGCAGAACCTGGCGGCCAAGGAGCAGATCCTCGCCGAGCTCGAGGAACTGATGCCCTTCACCAAGCCCGACCAGGTCCGGGAGCAGTACCACGCGCTGCTCGAGCGGTGGGACGAGGCCGGCCGCGTGCCGCGCGGCGACGTCAAGCGCATGGAAGGTGCGGTGAAGCGGATCCAGGATGCCTTCCGCGAGGCCGAGGATGCGCAGTGGCGGCAGGCGGACCCGGAGACCCGGGCACGGCAGGACTCGATGCTCGCGCAGCTCGATGAGACCATCGGCGAGCTCGAGGAGTCGCTGGCGGCGGCTCGCGAGCACGGCGAGGAACGACGCATCAAGGAGGCCGAGGAGGCGCTCGAGGCCCGGCGCAGCTGGCGGCGGATGCTCGCCGGCGAGTGAGGCCGTCCGCCGGCGGGCGCGCCGTCGTCGGCTCCGGGCCCGGTCGTCGACTCCGGACGCCGAGCGCGGCGACACGCCCGCCGCACGTCCCGAAGCGGTCCGCGCCCCGCTGATCACGGATGGATTACGATAGGCGACGAGCATTCCGGCCGGACCGGCCGGCGGGTGCGCGGGCCACGTTCCGGACCGCCCGTGCGGCGACTCCGTCGCGACGCGGCACCGGCGTCCGACGACGGACCGGCGCCCGCCAGCCCTTCGACGACCAGTGAGGACCCCCGCGTGAGCGATGACCAGCCGCCCGAGCACGGGTCGCGGCGGCGGCGAGCCGAGCAGAGCCCGCCGCCCCCGGGCAGCGACGCATCGGACGGGGGCGAACCGGACTCGGCGGAGTCGCTCGCCCAGTCCGCCGAGACTCCCGCGGAGGTGCCCATCGGCACGGCGGCCGCCGGCCCGCCGTCGCCCGCGACGGCGGGCACCGTCTCGCTGGACGCCGTGCTCTCTCAGGACCCGGCGGAGCCCGCGAGCGATCCCGAGCGCGGGCCGGAGGGCGAGACGGACGACGACGCCGGCCCCGGGGCCTCGGAGGATCCGCAGGACCGGGACCCCTCCGAGGCCCCGCTCGACGCCCGGCTGCTGGGAGCCGACGAGCACATCGAGCACGATGCCGAGGGCACTCCGGTGCTCATCAGCTCGTCCGACTACGGCCGCGGCTACCAGACGGTGACCCCGCTGGCCGGCGCGCCGGGGCGCCGCATCCTCGACAAGCGGCGCCAGCGTCGTCGGCGGCGCAACATCACGCTGGTCTCGGTGCTGGCCGGACTGGTGGCGCTGATGGTGGTCCTGGCTGTGGTCTTCCGGACCGTCTTCGGCGGCGTCTTCAGCGAGCCCGAGGACTACGACGCCGTCGCCGGCGGACCCGTGACCTTCACCGTCGAGCGCGGCGACGGCTGGGGAGCGGTGGCCCACGAGCTGGCCTCCGAGGGCATCGTCGCCAGCGCCGAGGCCTTCGACCAGGCGCTGCAGGACGCCGAGGAGATCGGCACGCTGCAGGTGGGCGACTATGAGATGAACGAGCAGATGCCAGCCGAGGACGCCGTCGGCGTGCTCTCGGCCGAGCAGGAGAGCCAGCTCTACGTGGCGCTGAGCTCCGGCACCCGCCTCGACGCCGCCTACGACGCGATCGCCGAGGCCACCGAGTACTCCGCCGACGAGCTCCGGGACGCCGCCGAGGACCCGACGGAGTTCGGACTGCCCGAGCAGGCCGAGAGCCTGGAGGGCTATCTGGCCGCCGGCGAGCATCGATTCCCCGTCGACGCCGGTGCGGCCGAGATCCTGCAGCAGATGGTCGACGAGACGCTGGGCAGGCTCGAAGACGCGGGCGTGACGGATCCGGCCGAGCAGTACGAGGCGGTGACCAAGGCCTCGCTGCTCACCGCCGAGGCGCAGCCGGACGACTACCGCACCGTCGCCGGGATCATCGAGAACCGGCTGCAGCCGGACAACTCGGAGACCGACGGATACCTGCAGATCGACTCGACGGCGAACTACGGGCTCGAGCAGCGCGATCTGCATCTGAGTCGCGATGAGCTGGACGACCCGGAGAACGAGTACAGCACCCACGCCCACCGCGGCCTGCCGCCCGGACCGATCGAGGCGGTCACGAAGGACGCGATCGAGGCGGTGGCCGACCCGGAGGACAACGACTACTACTACTGGGTGACCACGAACATCGCCACCGGCGAGACCAAGTTCGCCGAGACCTACTCGGAGCATCAGGAGTACGTGGACGAGTACGACGCGTACTGCGAGGAGAACCCGGACATCTGCGGCGACGGCGACGCGCCCAACACCGAGACGCGCAACGAGTGAACCCCATGACCGACGGACCGGACCGAGCCGGAGGCGCCGTCGCCGCGGACGGCGCCGCGGAGGCGACGCCGATCGCCCGCGCGGCGGTGCTGGGCAGCCCCATCGGCCACTCCCTCTCGCCGGCGCTGCACGGCGCGGCCTACGCCCATCTGGGGCTGGCGGCGGAGTACACCCGCCGGGAGGTCGACGTCGACGGCCTGCAGGCCTTCCTGGCCGCCGCCGACGCCGATCCGTCGGGGCCGCCCTGGCTGGGCTGGTCGGTGACCATGCCGCTGAAGGCCGCCATGGTCGAGCATATGGACGCCGTCTCGGACCGGGTGCGCCGACTCGGGGTGCTGAACACCGTCGTCCACCGGGACGGTCGGCGCCGCGGGGAGAACACCGACGTCGACGGCATCGTCGCCGCGCTGCGCGAGGCCCGCCCGGAGGGACTCCGACCGGCCGCCGGCGGAGTGTCCGAAGCTCCCTTCGCCCTCGTCGGCGCCGGGGCGACGGCGGCGGCGACGCTGGCCGCCGCCGCGGAGCTGGGCTTCGTCGACGTCCGCTGCCACGCCCGGGCGCCGGAGCGCGCCGAGACTCTGCGCCCGGTGGCCGAGACGCTGGGGCTGCGGCTGCTCACCCTGCCGCTGGAGGACCTGGTGGACGACCTCTCCGGCCGGGGCGCGCATCCGACTCCGGCCGCCGTGGTCTCCACGCTGCCGCCGTCCGCCGCCGACGGACTCGCCGAGCAGCTCGCCGCCCCCTCGGCGGGGCGCGGGGCGGCTGGCGAAGGCGGCGCGCCGCGCACCGCCGAGGTGCCGCTGCTCGACGTCGCCTACGATCCCTGGCCCTCGCGGCTGGCCACGGCCTGGGAGTCTCGCGGCGGCGTCGTGGTCAGCGGACTGTCGATGCTGCTGCACCAGGCCGTCGCCCAGGTCGACCTGTTCACCGCCGCGACGCCGCGTCCGGCGGCGGAGGAGCCGCCGGAGAGTCGGGCGGCGATGGTCGCGGCGATGCGCGCGGCCGTCGACCTGCCCGGCTGACGCGCGGCGGCGCGGACCGCGTCCACGATGCGGGACCGGCCCGCCCGCCCCCTCGGCGCGGGACCTCGACATGGCATGATGGAGCCATGTTGCGTTGGCTGACCTCCGGAGAATCGCACGGCCGCTCCCTCGTCGGGATCCTCGAGGGCCTCCCGGCCGGAGTCCCCGTCTCGACTGAGGACGTGCAGGCCGCGCTGGCCCGCCGGCGGCTGGGATACGGTCGCGGCGCCCGGATGAAGTTCGAGCAGGACCAGGTCAGCCTGCTGGCCGGCGTCCGCCACGGACTGACCCTCGGCGCGCCGGTGACCATCGAGGTCGGCAACACCGAGTGGCCCAAGTGGGAGAAGGTCATGGCCCCGGATCCGGTCGACCCCGCCGAGCTCGAGGGCCTGGCCCGGAATGCGCCGCTGACCCGTCCGCGACCGGGCCACGCCGACTACACCGGCATGCAGAAGTACGGCTTCTCCGAGGCTCGGCCGGTGCTCGAGCGCGCCTCCGCCCGCGAGACGGCCACGCGCGTCGCGCTGGGCACGCTGGCTCAGCAGTTCCTCGCCCAGCTGGACATCACTACGGTCTCGCACACCACCGCCGTCGGCCCGGTGGAGGTGCCCGAGGACGTCGAGACGCCCTCGGCCGCCGACGTCGAGCGGCTCGACGCCGACCCGCTGCGCTGCACTGATCCGGCGACCTCCGAGCGGATGGTGGCCGAGGTGGACGACGCGCACAAGGCCGGCGAGACGCTCGGCGGCTCCGTGGAGGTCGTCGTCGACGGCCTGCCGCCGGGGCTGGGCTCCTACGTGCACTGGGACCGCCGGCTGGACTCCCGGCTGGCCGGTGCGCTCATGGGCATCCAGGCGATCAAGGGCGTCGAGCTCGGCGACGGCTTCCGCACCACGCGGCGTCGCGGCTCGGCCGCCCACGACGAGATCGAGCCCGACGGCGAGGACGTCCGGCGCAGCAGCAACCGTGCGGGCGGCGTCGAGGGCGGCATGAGCATCGGCACTCCGCTGCGCGTGCGGGCCGGCATGAAGCCCATCGCCACTGTGCCGAAGTCGCTGCGCACGGTAGACACCGCGACCGGAGAGGCCGCCACCGCCCACCACCAGCGCTCGGACGTCTGCGCGGTGCCGGCCGCCGGCGTCGTCGCCGAGGCCATGGTCGCGCTGGTGATCGCCCAGGCGGTGCTGGAGAAGTTCGGCGGAGACTCGGTCGCCGAGGTGCGCCGCAACCTGGAGGGCTATAAGCAGAACCTGCCGCGGCTGGGCGAGCAGCCCGGCGTCGCCGGCGCGGACGGGGACCCGCTGCAGGCTCCGGCGGCGATGCAGGACGAGTGAGCATGGACGGGGGTGTCAGGGTGTCCACAAGCGAGGTCCCCGTCCCGGAGCCGCATCAGGGTGAGCCGCGCAGCATCGTGCTGATCGGCCCGATGGGCTCGGGCAAGTCCACCGTCGGCGCGGCGCTGGCCCGTCGGCTGGCGCGGCCGCACGTCGACAGCGACCATTTCTTCGTCGCGCGCCACGGGCCGATCGCCGACTTCTTCCGCGGCCATGGCGAACAGGCCTTCCGCGCCGAGGAGGAGCGGCTCGTCGCCGAGCTCCTCGACGCGCCGCGCCCGTCGGTGATCAGCCTGGGCGGGGGCTCGGTGCTCTCGTCCGCCACGCGCGAGCGGCTGCGTCCGCATCTGGTGGTGATGCTGGACCTGACGGTGGAGCAGGCGCTGCCGCGGCTGGGCGACGGCTCCTCCCGTCCGATGCTCGGCGGGGATCCGGCGGCCCGGTGGGCCGAGACCTACGCCGCCCGCGAGCTGCTCTACCGGCAGAGCGCCGACGTCGTGCTCGACCCGGCCGATGGGACGATCGAGCAGAGAGTCGATACCATCGTTGCGCAGCTGGACCGCGGCCGACGAGCCCGGTCCGACGACTGAGCGTCCCACCCCGTCAGGAGAAGACCAGACTCGATGAACGACCAGGCCGATCCCGCACCCGAGCCCGATCAGCGCCCGCAGGGCGAGGAGACGGGCGCCGAGCAGACCTCCGCGCCCGCCGGCGAGGCGCCGGAGCCGACGACGATCACCGTCGGCGACGGCGGCGGATCGGGCGGCCAGGCGCTGGGCTACGACGTCGTGGTCGGCAACGGGCTGCTCGCGCGGCTGCCGGAGATGATCGGCACGCAGCCCGAGCGGGTGCTGGTGATCCATCCGCGCGCGCTGCGGGCGACCGGCGACGTCGTCCGCGAGGATCTGGAGAACGCCGGCTACAAGGCCGTCGTCGCCGAGATCCCCGACGCCGAGGAGGGCAAGCACATCCAGGTCGCGGCCTTCTGCTGGCAGGTGCTGGGGCAGAACGACTTCACCCGCTCCGACGCAGTGGTCTCCGTGGGCGGGGGAGCGGTGACCGACGTCGCCGGCTTCGTCGCCGCCACCTGGCTGCGCGGCGTGCGGGTGGTGCACATGCCGACCACGCTGCTGGGCATGGTCGACGCCGCCGTCGGCGGCAAGACCGGCATCAACACCGCCGAGGGCAAGAACCTGGTGGGCTCCTTCCACCAGCCGGCCGGCGTGCTGGCGGATCTGGACACGCTGCTGACCCTGCCGCGCAATGAGCTGGTGGCCGGGCTCGCCGAAGTGGTCAAATGCGGGTTCATCTCCGACGAGCGGATCCTGGAGATCATCGAGGAGCATCCGGAGCAGGCGCAGAATCCGCATTCGGCGCAGCTGCGCGAGCTCATCGAGCGGGCCATCGCGGTCAAGGCCGCCGTCGTCGGCCGGGATCCGAAGGAGGCCGGCCTGCGAGAGGCGCTGAACTACGGCCACACGCTGGCCCACGCGATCGAGCTCGCCGAGCGTTACCAGTGGCGGCACGGCGCGGCGGTGTCGGTCGGGCTCGTCTACGCCGCCGAGCTGGCGCGCAGCCTGGGCCGTCTGGACGACGCCGCCGCCGATCGGCACCGGTCGGTGCTGCAGCTGCTGGGCCTGCCGACGACCTACCGCGACGACCGCTGGAACCAGCTGCTCGAGGGCATCCGCCGGGACAAGAAGAACCGCGGCGACCAGCTGCGCTTCGTGCTGCTCTCCGCCCAGGGACAGCCGGCCACTGTCGAGATCCCCGACGCGTCGATCCTCTACGCCACCTACCAGGAGATCGCCGAGCCGGAGACGGCCGGTCCGGTGAGCCTGTAGAATCGACTGTCGGCGTCCGCCGGGGCCGCCCCGTCGCGTCGTCGCAGGACGCGCGCGGTGCGCCGACCGAGCACGCCGACGCCGACGACACGCCGTCGGCGTCGCGACCATGACCACGCGATACGAGCACGCGAAGAAGGGCAGTCTGTGGCCTCCTCCAACGACATCAAGAACGGAGCCGTCCTCGAGCTGGACGGCCAGCTCTGGACCACGCTGGAGTTCCAGCACGTCAAGCCCGGCAAGGGCGGCGCGTTCATCCGCACCAAGCTGAAGAACGTCACCTCCGGCAAGGTCGTGGACCGCACGTTCAACGCCGGGGCGAAGGTCGACTTCGCCGTGGTGGACCGTTCGAACTACCAGTTCCTCTACGTCGACGGCGACGAGTACGTCTTCATGGACCTGCGGGACTTCGACCAGATCGGCGTGCCGGCCGGGGTCGTCGGCGACGCGGCGAACTTCCTGATGGAGAACCAGGAGGTCACCGTCGCACTGCACGAGGGCACTCCGCTCTACATCGAGATGCCGCCGTCGGTGGTCATGGAGATCACATACACCGAGCCCGGCCTGCAGGGCGATCGCTCCTCGGGGGCGACCAAGTCGGCCACCGTGGAGACCGGCCACGAGGTGCAGGTCCCGCTGTTCGTCGAGCAGGGCACCCGCATCAAGATCGACACGCGGAACTCGGAGTACCTCGGCCGCGTCACCGACTGAGGCGCCGGCCGCCGCGGACGACGACGGCGGGCACGACTGACGACACGAGCGACGAGACGACGGACCCCAGGACGGACGAGGAACAGTGGCCAAACGAAGCAAAGCGCGCCGGCGGGCGCTGGAGATCCTCTTCGAGGCCGAGCAGCGCGGCGGCGATCCGCTCGAGGTGCTGCGGCGGCGCCGTGAGAGGGACGACATGGTCGTCAACGACTACACCGTGACTCTGGTGCAGGGCGTCGCGGAGGAGCAGGAGCGCCTCGACGAGCTCATCTCCACCTATGCCCGCGGCTGGACGTTGGACCGCATGCCGCGGGTGGACGTGATGGCCCTGCGCCTCGGCGCCTGGGAGCTGCTCAGCAACGACGAGATCCCCGACGGCGTCGCCGTCTCCGAGGCCGTCGCCCTGGTGCGGGAGATGTCCACCGACGAGTCCCCGACCTTCGTCAACGGTCTGCTCGGCCGGCTCCAGCAGCTCAAGCCCACGCTGGAGTGAGCCGCCGATCCCGTCCGGGCGTCTCCGCCGACCATGACGCGCGGCGCGCGCGGTCGGCGGCGACGCGCTAGGATGGAATCCGGCGCCGGCTCTCCGACGGCGACGGCGCCGACAACTGCACATCGAGCTCCCCGGCGACCTGCCGGGGGAGCCGTCTCCTTTAAAGATCGTCCCGTGAGGCGAGGAAGGAGCCCCTGGTGGCACAGACCCCGGAGACCTCCCAGGTCATGTCCGCGTCCGATCTGGACCGGGCACTGACCCGCATCGCGCACGAGATCGTCGAGTCCCATCGCGGGGTCGAGGGTCTGGTGCTGCTCGGCATCCCGCGCCGCGGGGTGCCGCTGGCACGCCGCCTCGGCGAGCGGCTGGCGCGCATCGACCCCGGGTTCTCGCCCGAGGACGCCGTCGGGTCGCTGGACATCACGCTGCACCGCGACGATCTGCGCACCGCCGCGGCCCGCACCCCGGAGCCCACTCGGGTGCCGAGCACCGGCGTCGACGGCACCACTGTGGTGCTCGTCGACGACGTGCTCTACTCGGGCCGCACCGTCCGCGCGGCGCTCGACGCGCTCTCCGCGCTGGGCCGTCCCGCCACTGTGCGACTGGCCGTCATGGTCGACCGCGGCCACCGCGAGCTGCCCATCCGCGCCGACCACGTCGGCAAGAATCTGCCCACCTCCCGCGACGAGCGGGTCTCGGTGGTGCTGTCGGCCGTCGACGAGGTCGCCGCCGAGGACGAGGGCGTGCTCATCGAGAGAGGGCGGGCATGAAGCATCTGCTCTCCACCGCCTCGCTGGCGCACGCCGACGCCTCGGCCATCCTGGACACAGCCGAGGAGATGTCGGCGGTGTCCACCCGCGAGGTCAAGAAGCTCCCCACGCTGCGCGGCCGCACTGTGGTCACGCTCTTCCACGAGGACTCCACGCGCACCCGCGTCTCCTTCGAGGCCGCGGCCAAGCGCCTCTCCGCGGATGTGATGAACTTCTCGGCCAAGGGTTCCTCGGTCTCCAAGGGCGAATCGCTGAAGGACACCGTCCAGACGCTGGAGGCTCTGGGCGCCGACGCCGTGGTGATGCGCCACGCCGCGGCCGGAGCGGCCCATCAGCTCGCCGCCGCCGACTGGACCGACTGTGCCGTGGTCAACGCCGGCGACGGCACCCACGAGCATCCCACCCAGGCGCTGCTGGACGCACTGACCCTGCGCCGCGGACGCGCCGCGGCCGCCGGAGTGGACCCGCGCGGCACCGATCTGGCCGGCATGCGGGTGCTGATCGTCGGCGACATCCTGCACTCCCGGGTGGCCCGCTCCAACGTCTGGCTGCTGCACACTCTCGGCGCCGAGGTCCACCTGGCCGCGCCGCCGACGCTGCTGCCGGTCGGCGTCGAGCACTGGCCGGCCGCCGTGCACTATGACGTCGACGTCGCGCTGGCCGCCGAGCCGGATGCGGTGATGATGCTGCGCGTGCAGGCCGAGCGGATGGGCGGGGCCTTCTTCCCCAGCGCCGGCGAGTACACGCGCCGCTGGGGGCTCACCGACGAGCGGCTCGCCGTCGTCGAACGCCTTCCGGGCCCGGCCCGCGACGGCTCCGGGGCGATGATCCTGCACCCCGGGCCGATGAACCGCGGCGTGGAGATCTCCTCCGCCGCGGCCGACTCGCCGCTGAACCGGGTGCTCGACCAGGTCTCGCACGGCGTCTCGGTCCGGATGGCGGTGCTGCATCTGCTGCTCAGCGGCGACCGCGGCCCCGACCGGGCCGCGGAGGCCGCCTCGCCCGCCGCCGATCCCTCCACGGACAGGAGCCGCCCATGAGCACCATCTCCCAGCCGCCGCACTTCGCCGCGCCGAGCGCCGAGGAGGCGACCGCGCCGGTGCTGATCCGCGGCGCCCGGCCGTACGGCGACGAGCCCACCGACCTGCTGCTGCGCGCCGGCCGCATCGCGGCCCTCGGCGCGCAGGCGGCCGCGACGGCCGCGGAGCTGGCCGAGGACGGGACGCCGGTGCTGACCGTCGAGGCCGCCGGCCAGATCGCCCTGCCCGGCCTGGTCGACCTGCACACCCATCTGCGCGAACCCGGCCGGGAGGACGCCGAGACCGTCGAGACCGGCAGCCGGGCGGCCGCCCTGGGCGGCTTCACCGCCGTGCACGCGATGGCCAACTCGACCCCGGCCGCCGACTCCGCCGGCGTCGTCGAGCAGGTCCACCGTCTCGGCCGCGAGGCCGGCTGGACCCGCGTGCAGCCGGTCGGGGCGGTCAGCGTCGGACTGGCCGGCGAGCGGCTGGCCGAGCTCGGCGCGATGGCAGAGTCCTCGGCGGCGGTGCGGATGTTCTCCGACGACGGGATGTGCGTCCACGACCCGGTGCTGATGCGTCGGGCGCTGGAGTACGTCAAGGCCGTCGACGGCTTCGTCGCCCAGCACGCCCAGGAGCCGCGGCTGACCGCCGGAGCGCAGATGCACGAGGGCGCCGTCTCCGCGGAGCTGGGCATGCCGGGCTGGCCGGCGGTCGCCGAGGAGTCGATCATCGCCCGCGACGTGCTGCTGGCCGAGCACGTCGGCTCCCGGCTGCACGTCTGCCACGTCTCCACCCGCGGCTCGGTGGAGATCATCCGCTGGGCGAAGTCCCGCGGCGTCGACGTCACCGCCGAGGTGACCCCGCACCACCTGCTGCTGACCGACGAGCAGGTGCGCAGCTTCGACCCGGTCTACAAGGTCAACCCGCCGCTGCGCACCGCCGAGGACGTCGAGGCGCTGCGCGCCGCGCTGGCCGACGGGACGATCGACGTCGTCGGCACCGACCATGCCCCGCACCCCGACCAGGCCAAGGAGTGCGAGTGGGTCGACGCGGCGATGGGCATGACGGGGCTGGAGACCGCCCTGCCGGTGCTGATCGCCACGATGATCGAGACCGGGGCCATGGACTGGCGACGCCTGGCCGAGGCGACGTCGGCACGTCCGGCGCAGATCCACCGCCACGCGCATCTGGGTCGGCCGATCGCCGTCGGCGAGACCGCCGACCTGGTGCTCGTCGACCCGGCGGAGCGGCGCACCGTGCGGCCGGAGGAGCACGCGACGAAGGGGCGGAACTCGCCGTACGCGGGCCGGGAGCTGCCCGGCCGGGTGCGGGCCACCTTCCTGGAGGGTCACCCGGTGGTCCTCGACGGTGCGCTGGCGACTTCGCGGACCGGACGGACCGCGGACCGGACGGTCGCGCCATGACGCCGACCTACCTGCTCTGGTTCGCCGGAGCGGCCGTCGTCGTCGCCCTGCTCGTGCTGCTGCTCGGGCTGGGCTGGCGAGCCCGACGACGACGGCAGCGGCACCTGCCCGCGCCCGCGGCGCTGCCCGAGGAGCTCGTCCGCGCGGAGCCGCTGGCCGCCGGAGAGGGCATGGTCATCGGCACCGTCGACGCCGCCGACCCGCTGGACCGGGTGGCCGTCCACGGACTCGGCATCCGCACCGACGGACGGCTGGAGGTCCACGAGTCCGGCGTCGCCGTCTTCCGGGCGGGCGCGCCGAACCATCTCATTCCGCGGGAGGACCTCACCCACGCGCGCACCGATCGCGGCGTCGTCGGTAGATTCGTCGAACGCGACGGAGCGCTGATCGTCGGCTGGCGGCTCGGCGACCAGCGGGTCGAGACCGCCTTCCGCGCCCGTCACGCCGATGCCCATCGCACGCTGCTCGAGGCGCTGCACCGCCTGACCCCGACCACCGACGCCACGCTCGAGGAGCCGGCGTCGACCGATCCTGAGGAGCGACAGTACCCATGAACACCTTCGAGCCGGCCCTCCTCGTCCTCGAGGACGGCACCGTCGAGGAGGGGACCGCCTACGGCGCCCGCGGCACGCGGCTGGGCGAGGCGGTCTTCTCCACCGGCATGACCGGATACCAGGAGACGCTGACCGACCCCTCCTACGCGCGGCAGATCGTGGTCCAGACGGCCCCGCACATCGGCAACACCGGGATCAACGACGAGGACCCCGAGTCCCGTCGCATCTGGGTCGCCGGCTACGTCGTCCGCGACGCCGCCCGGCGGCCGTCGAACTGGCGCAGCCGCCGCACGCTGGAGGAGGAGCTGATCGCCCAGGACATCGTCGGCATCCAGGGCGTGGACACCCGCGCGATCACCCGGCACCTGCGCGACGCCGGGGCGATGCGCGCCGGGATCTTCTCCGGCGCCGACTCCGAGCGGCCGACCGCCGAGCTGCTCGAGGCCGTGCGCGGCCAGGAGCCGATGGCCGGGACCCGGCTGGCCGAGGAGGTCAGCGTCTCCGAGCCCTACGTCGTCGAGCCCGCCGACCACGGCTTCGCCGGCGAGCCGCTCGCCGCCGTCGCCGCGATCGACCTGGGCATCAAGACGATGACTCCGGTGCGGCTGGCCGAGCGGGGACTGCGCGTCACCGTGCTGCCGGCGACGACGAGCTTCGCCGAGCTGCAGGCGCTGCGCCCCGACGGCGTCTTCCTCTCCAACGGGCCCGGCGACCCGGCGACGGCGGCCGCGCAGATCGGCCTGCTGCGCGAGGTGCTCGCCGCGCGGATCCCGTTCTTCGGCATCTGCTTCGGCAACCAGATCCTCGGTCGGGCGCTGGGCTTCGGCACCTATAAGCTGCCCTTCGGCCATCGCGGGATCAACCAGCCGGTGATGGACCACGCCACCGGCACTGTGGAGATCACCGCGCAGAACCACGGATTCGCCGTCGACGCGCCCATCGGGCAGGTCGTCACCGCTCCCGAGGAGCGCTTCGGCCGGGTCGAGGTCAGCCACTCCAGCCTCAACGACGACGTCGTCGAGGGCCTGCGCTGCCTGGACGTGCCGGCCTTCTCCGTCCAGTACCACCCCGAGGCCGCCGCGGGTCCGCACGACTCCGCCTACCTCTTCGACCGCTTCGTCGAGCTGATGACCGGCGCCGACGCCACGACCACAGGAGGAGACACCACCCATGCCTAAGCGCACCGATCTGCACTCGGTCCTGGTCATCGGCTCGGGGCCGATCGTCATCGGCCAGGCCGCCGAGTTCGACTACTCCGGCACCCAGGCGCTGCGGGTGCTCAAGGAGGAGGGCATCCGCGTCGTCCTGGTCAACTCCAACCCGGCGACGATCATGACCGACCCGGAGTTCGCCGACGCGACCTACGTCGAGCCCATCAGTCCGGAGGTGGTCGCCAAGATCATCGCCCAGGAGAAGCCCGACGCGGTGCTGCCCACCCTGGGCGGGCAGACTGCGCTGAACACCGCCATCGCCCTGGACAAGCAGGGCGTGCTCGCCGAGCACGGAGTGGAGCTGATCGGCGCGAACATCGACGCCATCGAGCTCGGCGAGGACCGCGAGAAGTTCAAGGGCGTCGTCGAGCGCTCCGGCGCGGAGTCGGCCCGCTCGCGGATCGTCAACTCCATGGACGAGGCGCTGGCCGCCGCCGAGGACCTCGGCTATCCGATGGTCGTGCGCCCGTCGTTCACCATGGGCGGGCTCGGCTCGGGGCTGGCCCACGACGAGGAGGACCTGCGGCGCATCGCCGGCGCCGGTCTGCACTACAGCCCCACCTCGGAGGTGCTCCTGGAGGAGTCCATCCTGGGGTGGAAGGAATATGAGCTGGAGATGATGCGCGACGCCAACGACAACGTCGTGGTCGTCTGCTCCATCGAGAACCTCGACCCGGTCGGCGTGCACACCGGCGACTCGATCACCGTCGCGCCGGCGATGACGCTCACCGACCGCGAGTACCAGAAGATGCGCGACGTCGCGATCAACGTCATCCGCGAGGTCGGCGTGGACACCGGCGGCTGCAACATCCAGTTCGCCGTCGACCCGGCCACCGGCCGTGTGGTGGTCATCGAGATGAATCCGCGGGTCTCGCGCTCCTCGGCGCTGGCCTCGAAGGCCACCGGCTTCGCGATCGCGAAGATCGCGACCAAGCTGGCGGTGGGCTACACCCTCGACGAGATCCCCAACGACATCACGCAGAAGACTCCGGCGAGCTTCGAGCCGACGCTGGACTACGTGGTGGTCAAGGTCCCGCGCTTCGCCTTCGAGAAGTTCCCCGCCGCCGACCCGACGCTGACGACGACGATGAAGTCCGTCGGCGAGGCGATGTCCATCGGCCGCAGCTTCACCGAGGCGATGCAGAAGGCCCTGCGGTCGCTGGAGCAGCGCGACAGCGAGTTCGCCTTCCCGCAGCTGACCGGTGAGGAGATCGAGGAGCTGCTGGCCGGCATGGCGACGCCGACCACCGAGCGCCTCCACCAGGTCCAGCAGGCGATGCACGCCGGCGCGGCCCTGGAGCGCGTGCAGGAGATCACCGGCATCGATCCCTGGTATCTGGACCAGCTGCAGCTGATCAACGAGACCGCCGCGGCGCTGCGCGCGGCGGGCGAGCTCACCCCCGCGCTGCTGCGGACGGCCAAGCGCCACGGCTTCTCCGACGAGCAGATCGGGGCGCTGCGGCACATGACGCCGGCCGTGGTCCGCGGCGTGCGCCATGCGCTGGGGATCCGCCCGGTCTACAAGACGGTGGACACCTGTGCCGCCGAGTTCGAAGCCTTCACGCCCTATCACTACTCGGCCTATGACCGTGAGGACGAGATCGCCTCCCACGACAAGCCCTCGGTGATCATCCTGGGCTCGGGGCCGAACCGCATCGGGCAGGGGATCGAGTTCGACTACTCCTGCGTCCACGCGACGATGGCGCTGCGCGAGGCCGGGTACGAGACGGTCATGATCAACTGCAACCCGGAGACGGTCTCGACCGACTACGACACCTCCGACCGGCTCTACTTCGAGCCGCTGACCCTGGAGGACGTCCTGGAGGTCATCGCCGCCGAGGAGCGCACCGGGGGAGTCCTCGGCGTCTACGTCCAGCTCGGCGGCCAGACGCCGCTGAAGCTCGCCCAGCAGCTCGCCGACGCCGGCGTGACCATCCTGGGCACCTCGCCGGAGGCCATCGACCTGGCCGAGGAGCGTGGCGAATTCGACCAGGTGCTGCGCCGCGGCGGGCTGATCGCGCCGAAGAACGGCACGGCGGTCAGCTTCTCCGACGCGAAGCGCGAAGCCGAGGAGATCGGCTACCCGGTGCTGGTCCGGCCCTCCTACGTGCTGGGCGGCCGCGGCATGGAGATCGTCTACGACGAGGCCGGCCTGGAGCGCTACATCAGCAACGCCACCGAGGTCTCCGCCGAGCACCCGGTGCTGGTCGACCGCTTCCTGGAGGATGCGATCGAGGTCGACGTCGACGCGCTGTTCGACGGCGAGGAGCTCTACCTCGGCGGCGTGATGGAGCACATCGAGGAGGCCGGCATCCACTCCGGCGACTCGGCCTGCGCGCTGCCGCCGATCACCCTGGGCCCCGACGTCGTCGAGCGGGTCCGGCAGGCCACCGACGTCATCGCCCGCGGCGTGGGCGTGCGCGGGCTGATCAACATCCAGTTCGCCGTCGCCTCCGACGTGCTGCACGTCATCGAGGCCAACCCGCGGGCCTCGCGGACGGTGCCCTTCGTCTCCAAGGCCACCGGTGTGGCGCTGTCCAAGGCCGCGGCACTGATCGGCACCGGCGTCTCGATCGCCGAGCTGCGCGCCGGCTCCGGCCACGCGAGCGCCGGGGCGCTGCCGGCGACCGGCGACGGCTCCCAGCTGCCTCCGGGCGCGGCCGTGGCGGTCAAGGAGGCCGTGCTGCCCTTCAGCCGCTTCCGTACCCCCGAAGGGCGCGTGGTCGACTCGCTGCTCGGCCCGGAGATGCGCTCCACCGGCGAGGTCATGGGCATCGACAAGCACTTCGACACCGCCTTCGCGAAGTCCCAGCTGGCGGGCAACAACCCGCTGCCCACCGGCGGCCGGGTGTTCGTCTCGGTGGCCAACCGCGACAAGCGGGGGGTGATCATGCCGGTCAAGCGTCTCGTCGACCTGGGCTTCGAGATCGTCTCCACCGGCGGCACCGCCGATGTGCTGCGGCGCAACGGCGTCGAGACCGAGGTGGTCGACAAGATCGCCGACGTCGACGGCGGCCGCACGGTGCTCGACCTGGTCGAGGGCGGCGAGATCTCGCTGATCGTCAACACGCCCTCCGGCGGCGACGCCCGCAGCGACGGCTACGAGATCCGCGCGGCGGCCACCTCGGTGGGCACGCCGGTGATCACCACCGTCGCGGAGTTCGGTGCCGCGGTGCAGGCCATCGAGGCGCTGGGCCGGTTCAGCTGGTCGGTGACCTCGCTGCAGGACCACCACGCGCGTCTGGCGAGCCTGGGATGAGCGGCGGCGACCGGCTCAGCTTCGGCGACCGGCTCGCCGCGGCGATGACCGCCTCCGGCCGGCTCTGCGTGGGCATCGACCCGCATGCCGAGCTGCTGGCCTCCTGGGGACTGGCCGACGACGCCGAGGGGCTGCGCGCCTTCGGCGAGCGGGTGGTCGCGGCCGCGGCCGGCGTCGTCGGGGTGGTCAAGCCGCAGGTGGCGTTCTTCGAGCGGCACGGCCCGGCCGGGATGCAGGCGCTGGCCGAGGTTCAGCGCAGCGCCCGGCAGGCCGGCCTGCTGGTGATCGCCGACGCCAAGCGCGGCGACATCGGCTCGACGATGGCCGGCTACGCGGAGGCCTGGCTGGACCCGGCCGCTCCGCTGGCCGCCGATGCGCTGACCGTCAGCCCGTACCTCGGCGTCGGCGCGCTGGCCCCGGCGGTGCAGGCCGCCCGGACCCACGGCGCCGGGCTGTTCGTCCTCGGGCTGACCTCGAACCCCGAGGGGCAGGACGTGCAGCTCGCCCGGTCGGCCGCCGGGGCGACGGTGGCCGGCGAGATCGCCGCTCGAGTGGCGGAGCTCAACGCCGCGGGGGGCCGGCCCGCCGGACAGGAGCCCGCGCCGGCGCCGCTGGGCGATCTCGGCCTGGTCGTCGGCGCGACCACCGCACCCCTGGCCGCCGAGCACGGGATCGACCTGACCGCCGGACGACCGCCGCTGCTGGCGCCCGGCTACGGAGCCCAGGGCGCCGACGTCGCGGCGATGCGCGCCGGCTTCGGCGACGCCTGGGAGCGTCAGGTGCTGGTGAACGCCTCGCGCGGGATCCTGCGCGCCGGGCCCGCGGAGCGCGACCTGGTCGCGGCGATGGAGGCCGCGCGTGAGGACCTTGACGGCTGACGGACCTGGGTTCGGTGCCCGGACCTGGGGAAAGACGGATCTGGGCGAGGAGAATCCCTCGTCGCTGATCTATTGCCCCGGGCGACGGAACAGGGCTAGATTCGTCGACATGAGTTGGATGGCGTGAGGGAGGCTGCGAGCAGCAGGAGCACCCCGGGCGCCTCGTCATGAGGAGAATCACGTGGCCCTGCGAGAACTGAGCAAGGAAGAACGCGACGTCGCACGTCAGAAGGCCCTGGCGGCGCGCATCGAGCGCGCCGAGCTGAAGGAGGCCTTCGGGGAGGGACGCGTCAGCTTCGACGACGTGCTGAACAAGGCCGAGCGCTCCGAGGCGGTGGCCCGGCTGAAGACGGTCGAGCTGCTGGAGGCGCTGCCGGGCATCGGCAAGGTGACCGCGGCGAAGACCCTGGAAGACCTGGGCATCTCGGAGAACCGCCGCATCGGCGGGCTCGGCGTGAAGCAGCGCACCGCGCTGGCGCGCCACCTGGCCCAGCTCTGACCGACCGGCCGTCCCGCCGGAGGCCTCGAGCCTCCGACGGTGTGCGGACCGCCGGGGGAGCGGGTCCGACCGGAGCCCGGGGAGGGGCGTGTGCCGGATGCTGGGGAGGTCCGGCGGGCACGGCGCGGCGAGCAGGCGGTACGATGGTCTGCGATCCCGCCCGTCGACGCGCTCGAGAAGGAGCATCCTGTGAGCCGACCCCAGGTCACCGTGCTGGCCGGTCCCACATCCGTGGGCAAGTCCACGATGAGCCGGCACATCCGCGAGAACCACCCGGAGGTGACCTTCTCGGTCTCGGCCACCACCCGGGCGCCCCGGCCCGGAGAGGTCGACGGCGTCGACTACCACTTCCTCAGTCCGGAGGAATTCGACCGGCTCATCGAGGCCGACGAGCTGCTCGAATGGGCCACCGTCCACGGCGCGCATCGGTACGGCACGCTGCGCTCGACGGTGCAGGAGGGGCTCGACGCCGGCCGCAGCGTGCTGCTGGAGATCGATCTGCAGGGCGCGCGCCAGGTCAGGCGCACGATGCCCGACGCGCAGTTCGTCTTCCTCACCCCGCCCTCCTGGGAGGAGATGGTGAGTCGCCTCACCGGACGGGGCACCGAGTCCGAGGAGGAACAGCGTCGACGGCTGGAAACCGCTAGGATGGAGCTCGCGGCGGAATCGGAGTTCGACGTCACCGTGGTGAACGACGAGCTCGAGCGCGCCGCCGCCGAACTTCTCTCCCTCATGGGCTTCGACCTGGACTCGCACCCCGCCGAGCCGGGCGCGGAGCCGTCGACGGATCGCCCGTGACATCGTCCGAAGCGCCGTCCGACACGTCATCCGACACAGCACCCGAGACCCGAAGGACACCCCCGCAGTGACTGAGCAGCTCGAAGGCATCATCAACCCGTCGATCGACTCCCTGGTGCAGAAGACCGACTCCAAATACGCCCTGGTGCTCTTCGCCGCGAAGCGCGCCCGGCAGATCAACGCCTACTACGCCCAGCTGCACGAGGGCCTGTTCGAGTACGTGGGCCCGCTGGTGGACACCAAGCTGAACGAGAAGCCGCTGTCCATCGCGCTGCGAGAGATCAACGAGGACCTGCTGGTCAACCACCCGGCCAGCAACCCGGCCTCCTGATCCGCGGCGAGGCACGGCACGCCAGCATGCGCATCGTCCTGGGAGTCAGCGGAGGCATCGCCGCCTATAAGGCCGTCCATCTGCTGCGCCTGCTCCGCGAGGAGGGCCACCAGGTCGACGTCGTGCCGACGCGCGCCGCGCTGGAGTTCGTGGGCCGCCCCACCTGGGAGGCCATCAGCGGCCGCGCAGTGACCACCGACGTCTTCGAGTCGGTCGACGAGGTCCGCCATGTCCGGCTGGGCCAGCAGGCCGATCTGGTCGTCGTCGCCCCGGCGACGGCGGATCTGCTCGCCCGCGCCCGGGCCGGCACCGCCGACGATCTGCTGACTTCGACGCTGCTGGCGACCGAGGCGCCGACAGTGCTGGTGCCGGCGATGCACACCGAGATGTGGCGGCACCCGGCCACTGTCGACAACGTCGCGGTGCTGCGCGACCGTGGCGTCGACGTCGTCGAGCCGGCCTCCGGGCGGCTGACCGGCGCCGACACCGGACCCGGACGGCTGCCCGAGCCGGAGGAGATCCACGCGCATCTGCGCCGGCTGCTCGACGGCGACGCCGTCGGTTCCCGCCCGGCGGACGGGCCGGCCGTGGCGTCCTCGGGCGCCGGGCCGCTGGCCGGCCGCCGCGTGGTGGTCACCGCCGGCGGCACCCGCGAGGCGCTGGACCCGGTGCGCTACCTGGGCAACCGCTCCTCGGGCCGGCAGGGCGTCGCGCTGGCCGAGGCCGCGCTGGCCGCCGGCGCCGAGGTGCATCTGGTCGCCGGCATCGTCGAGACCGAGCTGCCGGCGGCAGGACCCCGGCTGAGCCTCGAGCACGTCGAATCGGCCCGCGAGCTGCAGCAGGCCGTCGCCGCGCAGGCGCCGAGCGCCGACGTGCTGCTGATGGCCGCCGCCGTCGCCGACTTCCGTCCGGCCGACTACGCCGCGGCGAAGATCAAGAAGACCGACGACGTCGACGCCCCGACGATCACCCTGACCCGCAACCCCGACATCCTCGCCGAGACGGTGCGCGCCCGCCCCGCCCGCGGCGGGCCGACGGTGATCGTCGGCTTCGCCGCCGAGACCGGCGACGACGACACCGATCCGCTGGAGCTGGCGCAGACCAAGCTGCTGCGCAAGGGCTGCGAGCTGCTGGTGCTCAACCGCGTCGGCGAGGGACTGGTGTTCGGCCGGGACAGCACCGAGATCCACGTGCTGGCCTCCTTCGGCGTCCAGGGCGTGCTCGGCGACGTCGAGCCGGCCCATGTCGTCGGCACGAAACGGGAGGCCGCCGACGCCGTCGTCGATCGCGCGGCGCGGCTGCTGGTCGCCGCCGGCGGCCGTTTCTGAGTGTGACGCCGACCGGCCCGCCCAGCGGGTCGGGGAGTAGGATGTGGCAGTGACTTCGAGCAACCGCGCAGCAACCCAGTCGGCGCAGGAGCGCGCCCTCCGCCTGTTCACCTCCGAGTCGGTGACCATCGGGCACCCGGACAAGATCTGCGACCAGATCTCCGACGCGGTCCTCGACGCCATGCTCACCGTCGATCCCGACTCGCGCGTCGCCGTCGAGACGCTGACCACCACCGGCCTGGTCCATGTGGCCGGCGAGGTCACCACCTCCGGCTACGTGGAGATCCCGCAGATCGTGCGCCAGACGCTGCTGGACATCGGCTACGACTCCTCGGCCAACGGCTTCGACGGCGCCCGCTGCGGCGTCTCGGTCAGCATCGGTCAGCAGTCCCCGGACATCTCCGCCGGCGTGTTCAACTCGCTGGAGGCCCGCTCGGGCGCCCGCGACCCGCGCGACGCCCAGGGGGCCGGCGACCAGGGCATCATGTTCGGCTACGCCACCAACGAGACCGACACCTACATGCCGACCTCGATCGCGCTGGCGCACCGGCTCTCCGCGCGGCTGACCGAGGTGCGGCAGAACGGGCAGCTGGAGTTCCTCCGCCCCGACGGCAAGACGCAGGTGACCATCGGCTTCGACGGCGCCCGCCCAGTGACGCTGGACACAGTGGTCGTCTCCTCGCAGCACGCCGAGGAGACCACCCAGGCGGAGCTGCAGGCCGCGCTGAACGAGCAGGTCATCGCCCCGGTGGTGGAGTCCTCCGGGCTGGACGTCTCCGGCACCGACACGATCATCAACCCCTCCGGGCCCTTCGTCGTCGGCGGTCCCGTCGGCGACGCCGGGCTGACCGGCCGGAAGATCATCGTCGACACCTACGGCGGCTTCGCCCGTCACGGCGGCGGTGCCTTCTCCGGCAAGGATCCGTCGAAGGTGGACCGTTCGGCCGCCTACGCGATGCGCTGGGCGGCGAAGAACGTCGTCGCCGCCGGGCTGGCCGACCGTGCCGAGATCCAGGTCGCCTACGCCATCGGCCGGGCCCGTCCGGTCGGGGTCTACGTGGAGACCTTCGGCACCGAGCACGTCGATCCGGAGCTGATCGCCCGGGCGGTCGACGAGGTCTTCGACCTGCGGCCGCTGGGCATCATCGAGGATCTGGACCTCAAGCGGCCGATCTACCGGCAGTCGGCGCGCAACGGCCACTTCGGCCACGACGGCGACACCTTCCCGTGGGAGCGCCTGGACCGGGTGGACGAGCTGACGTCCTTCGTCGGCGCCTGAGGGGCGCCGGTGCGCGGCGTGGACGGCAGGGACGCTGACGGGCCGGACTCCGGCCCGGCGTCGGAGACGGCGGGCGACGCCGGCGAGGCGCGGCAGGAGTCCGCACCGCGCCAGCCGGCGCTGCTGGACAGCCTCGCGCCGCCGCCGGCGCCGAGCCTGCCCGCCGGGGCGGCGACGCAGCAGCCCATCGCCCGCGTGCTGCTCGACTCGGGCGTGCCGCATCTGGACCGGCCCTTCGACTATGTCGTCCCGGCCGACCGCGACGAGAAAGTCGTGCCCGGCTGTCGGGTGAAGGTCCGCTTCTCCGGCCGGGAGATGCTCGGCCACGTCGTCGAGCGCCTGGAGGCCGCCGGCACCTCCTCGCGGCTGGCGCTGATCCATAAAGTCGTCTCCTCGACGCCGGTGCTCGCCCCGCAGATCCTGCAGCTGGCCGAGCAGGTCGCCGCCCGCGGCGCCGGAGTGGCCTCCGACGTGCTGCGCGCGGCGGTGCCGCCGCGGGTCGCCCGGGTGGAGAAGGAGTTCGAGGGCCTCGTCCCGCCCGAGGAGTCGCTGCGGGCCGAGGCGCCGGGACCGCGCAGAGCCGCCCTGGCGCTGACCTCCTACGGGCCGCAGAGCTGGGTGGAGATGATCGTCAGTGCGGTGCGCGAGGCGCTGGAGCCCGACGAGGGCGCGGACGGCGGGCGAGAGATCAGGGGAGACGCCGTCGTCGTGCTGCCCGACCAGCGCGACGTCGACCGCGCCGCCACGCGGCTGGAGGAGGTCTTCGGCGCCGAGGACGTCGCCCGGCTGACCGCCGACGTCGGCCCGACCCCGCGCTATCGTGCCTTCCTGCGGCTGCGGATGGGCCAGGCCCGGATCGCAGTGGGCACCCGCTCGGCGATCTTCGCCCCGGTGGCCGCCCCGCGGCTGATCGTCGTCCTCGACGACGACGACCCCTCCCACGCCGAGCCGCGCGCGCCGTACCATCACGTCCGCGAGACCGCGCTGCTGCGCACTGTGCAGACGGGGGCCTCACTGCTGTTCCTCTCCACCGCCCGCAGCCTGGAGGTCCAGCGGCTGGTGGATCTGGGCTGGCTGACCGAGACCGCCCCGGAAAGGCAGCTGCGCCGCGAGGCGACGCCGCTGGTGATGGCCAACGCCGACTCCTACCAGCAGGAGCACGACCCCTCGGCCCAGCGCGCCCGGATGCCCGCGGCCGCCTATCGCACCGCCCGCGAAGCCCTGGAGCACGGGCCGGTGCTGGTCCAGGTCGGCCGGGCCGGCTTCATCCCGGCGGTGCTCTGCGAACGCTGCCGCAGCCGGCAACAGTGCCCCAGCTGCCACGGGCCGCTGACCATCCCGGCCCACCACGGCCAGTCCCGCACGCTGCGGTGCCGCTGGTGCGGGCTGCACCACCGGGACCACCGGTGCACGGTCTGCGGCCACGGCGCCTTCCGCGCCGGCTCGCGCGGCGCCGACCGCACCGCCCACGAGCTGGGCCGGGCCTTCGCCGGGGTGCCGGTGGTCTCCTCGACCGGCGACCACCCGGTGGAGTCGGTCTCCGCGCAGGCCGCCCTGGTGGTCTCCACTCCGGGCGTGGAGCCGGTGGCCGAGGACGGCTACGCCGCGGCGCTGCTGCTCGACGGCGACGCCCAGCTCACCCGCGAGGGCCTGGACGTGCCGCGCCGGGTGCTGGCCCGCTGGTTCCGTGCGGCCTCGCTGGTGCGTCCGCGGCGCGAGGCCGCCCGCGGCGAGGGGACGGTGGTGGTCACCGCCGGCGCCGAGGAGCTCACCGCCGCGCTGGTGCGCTGGGATCCGGTCGGCTGGGCGCGGCGCGAGCTGGCCCGCCGTCGTGAGCTGGGCCTGCCGCCGGCGCGCCGGATGCTCTCGCTGACCGGCGAGGCGCAGGAGACCGAGCAGCTGATCGGCCAGCTGCAGCTGCCCGAGGGGCTGGCCTGGATCGGCCCGGCGCCGGTGGACGAGGACCGGCAGCGCTGGCTGCTGTTCTTCAGCTATGCCCAGGCCGAGGAGGTCGTCGGGGAGATCCGCCGGGTGCGCCGGACGCACAGCGCCCACCGTGAAGGGCGCGGGGTGCGGATCGCCGTCGACGACGTCGACGCGCTGCAGTTCTGAGAGCTCTGCGTCCGTGCACGTCGGCGGGCCGATCCTGTCGCTGGGCTGGGCGGTGTCGTCGGGCCATGGCCCGACGACACCGCACAGCCCAGCGATGAGTCGCCGTGGAGGCGGGTGACACGACCAGGTCACCGTCGCGGCCCGGTCAGAACACCCCGGCGTCGAGGTCGGCGAGGAAGCGACCGATGGCCCGGGCGGCCGGGGCGGGCTTCTCGTAGTGGACCAGGTGCCCGACGCCGCTCAGCACCTCCAGCCGCGCCTGCGGCAGCGCCTCGCGCAGCCGCCGTCGGCCCTCGGCGGTGCTGAGCTGGTCCCGGGCCGCGCCGATCAGCAGCACCGGCAGGTCCAGCTGGTCGGCGAACTCGCCGACAGTGTGCCGGCTGGAGGCCCGGTAGGCCTCGTCGACGGTGTGCCGGTCGGAGAAGCCGCTGAAGTGCCGCCGGTGCTGGTCGCGGACGTAGGCGGCGATCTGCGCGTCGCGGCTGGTGAGCATCGTCAGGTTCGTCAGTTCGATGATCGGCCGGCAGCGCAGCAGTCTCAGCGCCCCGGGTTCGGGCACCGCCCGGGCGGCGGCGTAGAAGGCCTCCACGCCCAGCGCGCCGGGCAGCAGCGAACCGGTGAAGATGTCGTCGCTGATCGGGCAGATCAGCACCAGCGACGCCCAGCTGCGCGACGTGCGCGCGGCATGGGCGGCGACGACCAGCGAGCCGAAGGAATGCCCGGCCAGCACGTCGTCGGTGCCCAGCCCCAGGGCCGCGGCCAGCCCTTCGACGACGGCGGCGTAGGTGTCCAGGTCGTGGCGCGCCCCGGGGACCGGGGCGGTCTCGCCGAAGCCGGGCAGATCCGGGACGAGCACCTCGTGGTCGGCCAGCGCGTCGGCCAGCAGCGCCATGCCGTGGTGGTCGCCGCGGAAGCCGTGGATGAGCAGCAGACGGCGAGTGGGGGAGCCGTCGGAGGAGCCCGCCGTCGGCGCGGCGTGCCGCCAGACGCGGACCGGGTGGTCGCGTCCGCCGACGTCGACGGTCACCGTCGCCGACTCGCCGGTCCGCGGCGGGGCGCCGGTCCAGGGAGTGTCGCCGTCGTCGGCGTCGGAAGCGGGCATCGCGGAGCGGTGGTCTGTCACCGTGCCAGGCTAGCGCGGCGGGCCCGGTGACGGCCTCAGAGTCGGCACCGCGCCGTCGTGCGCGTCCCGTTAGACTGGGTCGGGTCGGCGCGCGGCCCTCCCGCGCCGCCTGCCCCTGACCACGCCACTCGACCACGAGGTGCCCCACACGTGAGCAATGCGAGCGATTCCGCGGCGACGCCGGCCGCGCCGTCCGGCCAGCACGAGCAGCAGCACGACCAGTACGACGTCGCCGCGATCGAAGCTCGCTGGCTGCCGTACTGGGAGCAGGAGGGCACCTTCGTCGCCGCCGAGGACGACGAGCGCGAACGCAAGTACGTGCTGGACATGTTCCCGTACCCCTCCGGCGACCTGCACATGGGCCACGCGGAGGCCTTCGCCATCGGCGACGTCCCGGCCCGCTACGCCCGGCTGCGCGGCTACAACGTGCTGCACCCGATCGGCTGGGACTCCTTCGGGCTGCCGGCGGAGAACGCCGCGATCAAGAACGACGCGCATCCGGCCGAGTGGACCTACCGCAACATCGACACGCAGGCGTCCTCCTTCAAGCGCTATGCGATCTCGGCGGACTGGACCCGCCGGCTGCACACCTCCGACGAGGCCTACTACCGCTGGACGCAGTGGCTGTTCCTGCAGTTCCATCAGCGCGGGCTGGCCTACCGGAAGGACTCGCCGGTCAACTGGTGCCCGAAGGACCAGACGGTGCTGGCCAACGAGCAGGTCGTCGACGGCGCCTGCGAGCGTTGCGGCACCGAAGTGACGAAGAAGTCGCTGAACCAGTGGTACTTCGCGATCACCGAGTACGCCGACCGGCTGCTCGACGACATGGACCAGCTCTCCGGCCGCTGGCCGGAGCGAGTGCTGGCGATGCAGCGCAACTGGATCGGCCGCTCCACCGGCGCCTCCGTGCGCTACACCATCGAGCCGGCCGCCGACGGCGCCGACGTCGAGCCGGTGGAGGTCTTCACCACCCGGCCCGACACGCTCTACGGGGTGACCTTCATGGTGGTCGCCGCCGACGCCGAGCTGGCCGAGCAGCTGGTCACCGACCAGCACCGCGGCGAGCTCGAGGCCTACCGCGAGCAGCTGGGCTCGGTCTCCGACATCGAGCGGCAGTCCGCCGAGCGCGAGCGCACCGGCGTCTTCCTCGGCCGGCACGCGATCCACCCGCTGACCGGCGAGCGGCTGCCGGTCTGGGCCTCGGACTATGTGCTGGCCGACTACGGCACCGGCGCGGTGATGGGCGTGCCCGCCCACGACCAGCGCGACCTGGAGTTCGCCCGCGCGATGGGCCTCGACGTGCGCGTCGTCGTCGACACCGGAGAGGACGACCCCGTCGAGACCGGCGTGGCCACCGCCGGCGAGGGCGCCGCGATCAACTCCCCGGCCTGGGAGGGGCGGGACAAGGCCGCCGCCATCGAGCGGGCGGTCGAGGTGCTGGCCGAACAGCATGTCGGCGAGGCGACGGTGAACTACCGGCTGCGCGACTGGCTGCTCTCCCGGCAGCGCTTCTGGGGCGCACCGATCCCGATCGTCCACTGCGAGACCTGCGGCGAGGTCCCGGTCCCGGAGGACCAGCTGCCGGTGCAGCTGCCCGACGACCTGCGCGGCGAGCAGCTCTCCCCGAAGGGCCGCAGCCCGCTGGCCGCCGCCGAGTCCTGGGTGCGCACCAGCTGCCCGTCCTGCGGCGGTGCGGCCGAGCGCGACACCGACACGATGGACACCTTCGTCGACTCCTCCTGGTACTTCCTGCGCTTCCTGAGCCCGCACGACGACTCGCAGGTCTTCGACGTCGAGGCCGCGAAGCGCTGGATGCCGGTGGACCAGTACGTCGGCGGCGTCGAGCACGCGATCCTGCACCTGCTCTACGCGCGCTTCTTCACCAAGGTCATCCACGATCTGGGGCTGATCGACTTCGACGAGCCGTTCAGCGCGCTGATGAACCAGGGGCAGGTGCTCAACGGCGGCCGGGCGATGAGCAAGTCGCTGGGCAACGGCGTCGACCTGGGCGAGCAGCTCGACGCCTACGGCGTCGACGCGGTGCGGCTGACCATGGTCTTCGCCTCGCCGCCGGAGGACGACGTCGACTGGGCCGACGTCTCGCCGTCGGGCTCGGCGAAGTTCCTGGCCCGTGCCTGGCGACTGGCCCAGGACGTGAGCAGCGCCGTCGGCGTCGACCCGGCCGACGGCGTGGCCGGGCTGCGGGCGACGACGCATCGCACCGTCGCCGAGGTCGAGCAGCTGGTCGAGGCGCAGAAGTTCAACGTGATCATCGCCCGGCTGATGGAGCTGGTCAACGCGATCCGCAAGGAGATCGACGCCGGCGCCGGCGGGGCGGACCCGGCGGTGCGCGAGGCGACCGAGATCACCGCGCAGATCCTCTCGCTGGTGTCTCCGTACACTGCCGAGGACATGTGGGCGGTCCTGGGCCGCGAGCCCTCGGTGGCGAACTCGAGCTGGCCGGTCGTCGAGGAGACGCTGCTGGTCGACGACACCGTCACCGCCGTGGTGCAGGTCAAGGGCAAGCTGCGCGACAAGCTCGCGGTCCCGGCCGACATCTCCGCCGAGGACCTGGAGGCCAAGGCCTTGGCGCTGCCCAAGATCCAGAAGTACGTCGACGAGGGCGGCGGGGTCCGCAAGGTCATCGTCCGCGAGCCGAAGCTCGTCAACGTGGTGACCGGCTGATCGGGCGGTTCGACGAGGAGGCGGCCATGGACGTCGAGCAGCGGCTGCACGCCTGGGGCGACTCCTGGCGCGGCCGTCTGCGGACCGGACGGCGTGCGGCGGGTCTGCGCGCCGGACTGCGCCGACGCCGGCCGCGCGTCGCCGTGGTCACCGACTCCTCGGCGGCGCTGCCGCCGCATGCGCTGGGGCCGCTGGCCGAGGTGATCACCGTGGTGCCGATCCCGGTGATGATCGGCGAGCAGATCCATTCGGAGTCCGGCGAGGAGCTGGCCCGGGAGCTGCCGCTGGCGCTGGCCCAGGGCAGCCGGGTGGTCACCTCGCGGCCGTCGCCGGGACGGCTGGCCGAGGCCTATGCGGAGCTGGCCCGGCGGGGCGTCGAGCACATCGTCTCCGTGCATCTCTCCGCCGAGCTGTCCGGCACCGTCGAGGCCGCCCGGCTGGCCGCCGAGCAGGTCGACGTCGCCGTCGAGGTCGTCGACTCCCGGCAGACGGGGATGACCATGGGCCATGCGGTCCTGGAGGCGGCAGTGTGCGCGCTGCTGGGCGGCACGGCGGCGGAGACCGCCGAAGCGGCCCGGAAGACGGCAGAGGCGAGCACAGCGCTCTTCGTGGTGCCCAACCTGGAACAGCTGCGCCGCGGCGGTCGGATCACTGCGCTGAGCGGGCTGCTGGGCACGCTGCTCTCGGTGCGGCCGCTGCTGGCGCTGCGCGACGGGGCGATCCAGCTCGAGGAGCGCTCGCGCAGCCTCGAGAAGGCCGTGGAGCGGCTGACCGCCCGGGCGGTCGAGGAGGCCGCGGTCCGGGCCCCGGCGCGGATCGCCGTCCACGGCTTCGGCAACGCCGAGCAGGCCCTGGAGCTGGCCGAGGCCCTCGACGAGCATTCCGCGGCGCCGGTGCCGGTGGTCGACGTCCCGCCCTCGCTGGCGGCGCATCTGGGCCTCGGCGTCCTCGGGATCTGCCTGAGCCCGCTCGACGGCTCCGCCGGCCCCGCGGGTCCTTCCGCCCCGGCGCGCGCGACTCCTGCACAGGAGGGCTCGGCGGACTGAGGACACGCCGTGGCCTCCACAGCCGCGGCCGATCGGCTCGGCCCGGGCTCGCCGAGTCTCTAGCCTCGGCGGCATGGACGACCAGGGGCTCTTCGACGACGACCCCGTGCTCTCCCGACGGGAGCGACTGCGCGCCCGGCGCGAGGCCGCTCACCGGGCGCCGACGCGCGTGGGTCTGCGCTTCACCGCCGCGGCGACGGTGGTGGTCGGGCTGCTGGTCTGGCTGGCGGTCTCCTGGCTGACCGGCAGCCCCTCGGCCTCGGAGCAGCCGCCCGAGGATCCCACGCTGCGCGCCGAGCCCGGCCCGGGCGGAGGAAGCGGCTCGGGAACCGGCTCGGAAGCCGGCGGCGAGGCGACGCCCGACGCCGGGGAGGCGACCGCGAGCGATCCGGAGTCCGCCGACGCCACGAGGAAGGACCCGCCGCCGGGCTCCGAGCCTCCCGAGATCTCGGCAACGGCAGAGACCTCTGCGGCGATCGTCGTGCACGTCGCCGGCGCCGTCGTCGAACCCGGGGTGGTGGAGCTTCCGCCCGGCTCCCGCGTCCGCGACGCTGTGAAGGCCGCCGGCGGACTGACGAAGGAAGCCGCCGCCGAGGGCGTCAACCTGGCCGCCGAGGCCGTCGACGGCGGCTATCTGCGTGTGCCCACGCTCGAGGAGCTGGAGTCCGGCGAGACGGCGGGCGGACCGGCCGCCCCGGGCGGAGGCGCTGGGCCGAGCGGCGGATCCGGAGGAGGTGCGGACGGAACCGAGGACGCCGGGCCGGTCGACCTGAACCGGGCCGACGCGGAGACGCTGCAGGGACTCACCGGGATCGGGCCGGCGCTGGCCGAGCGGATCCTCGAGCACCGGGAGACGGCCGGGCCCTTCGAATCGCTGGAGGACCTGGCGGGAGTGCGCGGCATCGGTCCCGCCACGCTGGAGGACCTCGAGGGCCAGGTGACCTGGTGAGCCCGCGACCGCTGGATCTGCGGCTGCTGCCGGCGGCCGCGGGGACCTGGGCGGCCGCCGCGGCGGCCGTGCATCTCGACGCCGCGGGCGCGCTGGCGATGGGGCTGGTGCTGCTGGGCGGAGCCGTCCTGCTGGGCGTGCTGCTGGCGGCCGTGCTGCGTCTGCTCTCCGACGGCGGGCAGTCGCGACGCCTGCGGCAGGCGGCGGTGCATCTGGTGCTGGCCTGCAGCCTGGCAGGCGCCGCGACGCTGACCGCGGGGCTGGAGCTCTCCGCGCATCAGGAGAGCGGATGGGACCGGGTCGTCGAGGAGCGGGCGCCGCAGCAGCTCACCCTGCGGGCGGTATCCGATCCGCGGCGGATCGCCGAGGCCGGACCCGACGGCACGCCCCGGGCGATCGTCGGGGTCGAGGTGCTCACCCGACGAGAGGCCGGGCAGCGGCGCGAGGTCGAAGCCTCGGCGGTGCTGCTGCTCGAGGCCGAGGCGGCGGGGACGATCCGTCACGGCGAACGCCTGCGCGGGCTGCTGCAGTCGACGCCGACTGAGCCCGGAGACCGAGCGACGGCGCTGCTCACGCTTTTCGGCGAGCCGGTCGACCAGCTGCCGCCCGACGACTGGACGCGCGTCTGGAGGGTCGTGGAGTCCATGCGGACCGCCACGTCGGAGGCGGCGGAGTCTGCGCCGGGGGAGGCCCCGCAGCTGCTGCCGGGGATGGTCCTCGGAGATCGCTCGCAGCAGTCCGAGGAGCTGACCACGGCGATGCAGCAGGCGGGGCTGAGCCACCTGACCGCAGTCAGCGGGGCGAACTGTGCGCTGGTCCTGGGCGCAGTGGTGGCCGGGCTGCGGCTGCTGCGCCTGCCGCGCTGGTGCTCGCCGCCGGCGGCAGTGGTCACGCTGGCCGCCTTCGTGCTGCTCGTCCACCCCGAGCCGAGCGTGATACGGGCGGCGGTGATGGGCGGGATCGGAGCGCTGGCGCTCTTCGCCGGCCGCGGGCGAGCGGCCTTCCCGCTGCTCTGCGTCTGCGTGATCACCCTGCTGGTGGTCGACCCGTGGTTCGCCATGGAGCCGGCCTTCGCGCTCTCGGCGGCCGCGACGGCCGGGATCGTGCTCATGGGCACGCCCCTGCAGCGGCTGCTGGAGACGGTGATGCCGCGCTGGGCGGCCTCCGTGCTGGCGCTGGCATGTGCGGCCCAGCTCTTCGTCACCCCGCTGCTGGTTCCGCTGGCCGAGGGGATGAGCCTCTATGCGATCCCGGCCAATGTGCTCGCCGCGCCGCTGGTTCCGCTGGTCACTGTGCCGGGGACCGCCGCGGCGGTGCTGGCCGCCTGGCTGCCGGGCCTCGCCGAGGCGATGCTGTGGTGCTGCGGCATCCCTGCGGCGCTGATCGCCGCCGTCGGTCGCGAGGCCGCCGACCTTCCGCAGGCCATGGTCGACTGGCCCGACGGCGGCGCCGGAGCGGTCCTCGGCATGCTCTATATCCTGGCCGCGCTGGCCCTGGTCCGTTCCCTGGTCCTCCGGCGTCTGAGCCGGTCGGGGGCCGGGGTCCTCGCCGCCGGGGCGGCGGCGCTGCTCGCGCTGGTGATGCCGGTGCAGGCGCTGCCGGGCCTCTCCGGGCTGCTGGCGCCGACCCCGGTGGGCTCGGGACCCGGCGAGGACTGGCGGATCGCCCAGTGCGACGTCGGCCAGGGAGACATGCTCGTGGTGCGCAGCGGGGACGAGGAGGCGATCGTCGTCGACGCCGGGCCCGCTCCGGACCCGGCCGACGCGTGTCTCGACACGCTGGGGGTCGACCAGGTGCGGGTGCTGTTCCTCTCCCATGAGCATCAGGACCATGTCGGAGGCGTCGACGGCGTGGCCGAGGGCCGTGAGGTGCGGGAGGTCCTGCACGGCGGCAGTCGCAGGTGGGACGCCGCCGCCGAGCTGGGGCTCGACGGCGTCCCGGTGCACCGGGCGGAGCCGGGCGTCTCCGGACGTGTCGCCGGCCGGATGCCCGTGGAGTGGCGCGTGGTCCATGCCGCGGCCGAGGCGGCGACGCCGAACGACGCCTCGGCGGCGGTGCACTTCGCGGTGTCGTCCGGCGGCGCGCCGTCGTCCTCGAGGGACGGCGGCGACCGCACAGTCGATGTGCTGACGCAGGGGGACCTGGAGGCCGCCGAGACCCGGGAGGCGCTGGACGCCGGCAGGCTGCCGGAGGACATCGATCTGTTGAAGGTCTCGCACCATGGGGCGCGCGACGGCGGCACGGCGCTGATCTCCCGACGCCGCCCCGAAGTCGCGGTGATCTCCGTCGGCGAGGAGAACGACTACGGGCACCCGGCCGAGGTGACGCTGCAGGCGCTGCAGGCGGCGGGGACGACGGTCTACCGCACCGACGAGCACGGGCTGATCGCGTTCTCCCTCGACGACGGCGTGCTGCGGGTGCGGACGGGCGGCTGAGCGCATCCCTCGGTCGGGTCGCGGAGGACGGAGCGGGCAGGCGCAGGGGCCGGAGACGACAGAAGGGGCGGGAGCCGACGGTGTCCGTCGTCTCCCGCCCCTTCCAGGCGGTCGCGGTCCGCGCAGGCGGACCGAGCCGGGTGCGGCGGCGTCAGCCGCCGCGGATCAGGTCGTTCAGGCGACCGGCAGCTTCAGCTCGTCGCCGACGAAGATGACGTTCGGGTCCTCGATCTGGTCCGCGTTGGCGTTCCACAGGTCGCGCCAGTTCTCGATGCCGTGCTCGGCGGCGATCTTGGCCAGCGTGTCGCCGGACTCGACCTGGTGGGTCTCACCGGAGACCTCGACCTCGGCCGACTGGGCGGCGGACTGCTGCTCGGCCTGCTGCTGAGCCTGAGCCTGGGCCTGAGCCTCAGCCTCGGCCTGGGCCTGAGCCTCGGCCTGGGCCTGCTGCTCGGCCTGGGCCTGCTGCTCGGCCTCAGCCTCGGCCTGGGCCTGGGCCTGGGCCTGCTGCTCGGCCTCAGCCTGGGCCTGAGCCTCGGCCTCAGCCTGGGCCTGAGCCTCGGCCTGACGCTGGGCCTCCAGCTCCGCGTCGGTCGGGCCCTGGTCGGCCGGCTCGGGCTCGGGCTCCGGTGCGGGTGCCGGGTCGCCGGAGAGGCCCAGCTTCGCGGAGCAGGCCGGCCAGGCACCCCAGCCCTGCATGGACTGCAGCTTCTCGGCCCGCTGGATCTGCTCAGCCTTGGAGGCCTCGTGCGGCATGCCCGAGCCGCCGACTGCGGCCCAGGAGGACGGGGTGAACTGCAGTCCACCGTAGAAGCCGTTGCCGGAGTTGATGCTCCAGTCGCCGCCGGACTCGCACTGAGCCAGCTGGTCCCAGACGGAGGCGTTGGCGGCCGGGGCGGTCGCGGCGACGCCGACGCCCGCCAGGGTCGCGGCGGCCATTCCGCCGCCGACGATCTTCTTGAAAGTCTGCTTGGTCTGCATTGGCAGTTCGCTCCGAAGTCCCCACACTCGGACCCTCCCGGGCCGTCGTCATGCCACCGTCCGCCTTCTTTCACATGTATTGCGGTCATGGTCACCGGAGCCGGCAGTGTGGACGGTGTCAGGGGGCCTGCCGGCACCTGTGCTTCTGCGAGGTCGGCCCGGAACGGGAGGAGCTGAAGCCGGAGACCGGTGCTGCCACCAGCTGCGCCTCAGATCACGCCGACATCACAGAAGATGTCCGCAAACCAGTAAAAGGTCTCAGAACGGTTGCGTCAACTCGCTCCATGAGCGTGTCGAACATCCAGATCGGCGCCATGACGGGGATCGAGGGGCGTTATCGTCCTGTGATCAAGTTTTCTGTGAACATCATGTGAGCGGGGTGCCGTCCCGACCGAGGCGTCGTCGCTCCAGGTCAGGAGATCGCGGGCGGGTGCTGCCCGACCATCGACCGCAGGGTGTGACACTCAGCACACCCCACGTCCATCCGGCGTTCGCCTGCTCGTCACCTGCTCGTCGTGCCCTGCTTGACCACGGGCGGTATTCAGGTCACGCTCAGGTCACGACATGCTCGAAGCGGCGGCGCCGAGGGCCGAGGCGGGCCTCGGGACGACGATGGGGCCCATGCTTCCGATCGAAAGCATGGACCCCACGTACCATCCGGGTGAGCGACGGGATTCGAACCCGCGACCCTCGCGACCACAACGCGATGCTCTACCTGCTGAGCTACGCCCACCACGACTGCGACCTGCGCCGCACCCGTGCTCTCCGAACGCCCCGGTGAACCCCGGGGGTCGTCGAACAGCAGATGACAGTCTACACATATCCGTCCGACGATGAGACATCGAGACCCGCCCGGAGCGGGTGTGACGTCCCTCTCACCGGCGTCGAGCGGGCGTCACGCCTGGCGGAAGACCGTCGCCCGGTAGTGCCGCAGCTCCTCGATCGAGTCCCGGATGTCGCCCAGCGCGCGGTGGTTGCCGGTCTTCTCCGGCGCGTCCTCGCGGGCCTGCGGGTGCCAGCGCGAGGCCAGCTCCTTGATCGTGGAGACGTCGATGATCCGGTAGTGCAGATGGTCGACCAGTTCCGGCATGGCCAGGCGCAGGAAGGCCTTGTCCGCGTGGACCGAGTTGCCGGCCAGGGGGGCGACCCCGGCCTCCGGGACCCAGGTGCGCACATAGTCGAGCACGCGGCGCTGAGCCTCCTCGACGGTCATGCCGGAGTCCAGCTCATCCAACAGGCCCGAGGAGCGATGCATCCGCCGCACGAAGTCGCCCATCGCCTCCAGCGCGCCGTCGTCGGGGCGGATCACGACGTCGACGCCGTCACCGAGGATGTTCAGCTCGGTGTCGGTCACCAGGGCGGCCACCTCGAGCAGCACGTCGGAGTCGGGATCGAGTCCGGTCATCTCGCAGTCGATCCAGACCATGCGCCCGGACCAGTCGCCGGCGGCGCTGGAGCCGGACGGCCGGGCGCCGGGAGCCGCTCCGGAGGCGGTCTCGGTCGTCGCGGCGGTCGTCGCAGGGGGAGTCGTCTCTGAAGAAGTCACGGGCAGAGTCTATCGAGGAGACGGAGCCTGCGGCACGGCGTCGGTCACGGTATCGGGCGCAGCGTCCGGCACTGTGACCGACTCTGCGTCGCCGAACGTCGCCGGCCGTCCCGGAGCGCCGGCTCGAGCCCCGCCAGCACGCGGATCCGCGCCCGCACGGCGCCCCGGCGTCGTGCGGCCCCGGTGGTATCTTCGGGGGGATGACCGAGCAGGCCGCCGCCGACGATCCCGCTTCCCGGACGCCGAGACCCGGCGGTCGGTTCCGCGAGATGCTCTCCCGCATCCAGGAGTTCGGTCGCACCGAGCACCGCCCGCGCAGTCCCCGCGGACCCCTCGTGGAGGGGGTGCTGGGCTCGCTGCTGGTGCTGCTGGGCTCCTTCGGCGTCGGCTGGCTGGTCTCGATCTCGGCGGCCGCGCGGCTGGACTGGGTGATCCTGCTGCGCACCGAGCCGGCCGGGGTGATCGCCTCGACGGCGGCGCTCACCCTGGGCTGCTGGGTGATGTTCCGCGCCTGGCTGCGCCTCGGTCGAGCGTTGGAGGGCTTCGGCGGGAAGAGCCTGCGCACGGTCACGCTGGCCGCGGCGCTCTGGTCGCTGCCCCAGCTGGTCTCCGCCCCGATCTTCTCCCGCGACGTCTTCGCCTATCTGGGCCAGGGGAGGCTGGTGCTCGCCGGCCGCGACCCCTACGAGAGCGGCGTCTCCTCGGTGGCGAACTGGTTCCAGCTGGGAACCGACGTCCTCTGGGCGGAGTCCGAGACGCCCTACGGCCCGATCTTCCTCTGGCTGGAGGCCGGGGTGATGCGGCTGACCGGCGACGACGTCGACCTGGCCATCCTGCTCTTTCGGGCCGCCTGCGTGCTCGGCGTCGTGCTGATCATGGTCTGCGTGCCGCCGCTGGCCCGGATGCACGGCGTCGACCCGGGGCGCGCCCAGTGGATCACCGTCGCGAACCCGCTGCTGATCGTCAGCTTCATCTCCTCGGCGCATAATGACGCGCTGATGGTCGGCCTCGCCCTCGCCGGGATCTGGGCCGCCGCCCTCGGCCGCGGCGTCGTCGCCACGCTGCTGGTGGTGCTCTCGATCGGGATCAAGCCCATCACCATGGTGCTGCTGCCCTTCATCGGACTGCTCTGGGCCGGTCCGGGCGCCTCCTGGCCGCGACGTCTGAGGTATTGGGCGATGACCGCCGCACTGGCCGCCGTGGTGCTCGTCGCCGTCGGGTTCGTGCAGGGCTCGGGCTTCGGCTGGGTGAGCGTGCTGGCCGGAACCGGCACCGGCAGCGTGTTCTGGTCGCCGATCGGCATCCTCGACACGGCGCTGAGCACGCTGCTGGACTCGCTGGGTCTGACCTCGTACTGGACGCTGGACACGCTGAAGCTCCTCGGCCGGCTGATCTCGGTGGCGATCGTGATCGTGCTGATGGTCCGCGGCTCGGAGCAGCACATCGTCCAGCGGATGATGTGGGCGCTGACCGCGCTGGTGGTGCTCTCGCCGATCATCCAGCCCTGGTACCTGCTGTGGCTGCTGCCGCTGTTCGCCGTCACCGGCATCCGCGGCGACTGGCAGTTCAAATGGGTCGTCTTCACCGTGGCCTTCTTCCTGGCCTTCGGCGCGATGGACCAGCTCTCGATCTGGAACTTCCTGCAGATGGAGGGCCGGATGGCGGCATTGTCGCTGGCCATCTCCTGGACCTGCATCGCCTGGATGGCGCTCGTCGACCGCGGCACCCGCTGGGTGCTGTTCCAGGGGTGGCGCACCCGCGGGCCGACGGCGCGGCACGCGGCGGATCCGACGACGGCGCGGCGGCCGGGGCGGCACGAGCGTTCCGGGAGCAGCGGGGATGCGCATGCGTGAGTCCCGTCTCGGCCGCTTCGTGGTGGCTCTGCGCGAGCTGCTCGGCCGTCTGCCGGTGACGTCCTGGCTGATCGGCGGCGAGGAGGCGGCGGTCTCGCACACGCTGCGCCAGGGGCTGCTGGCCGCGCTGCTGATCATGGTCGGCTCCTGGGGCGTGGGCTGGCTGCCCATCACCCCGGACTCGCTGCTGGCGACCAGCCCGCTGCTGCTGCCGCTGCGCACCACGACTGGCGGGGTGGTCACCTGCACAGTGCTGCTGGTGCTGGGCACGCTGCTGCTGGTGCGCTCCTGGCTGCGCCTGTCGCGCCGGGTGGGCGGCTGGACTGCGGAGGCCACTGCGACAGTGCGCACGGCGGTGTGGATGTGGTCGGCGCCGCTGCTGCTGACGCTGCCGATCATCTCCCGCGACGTCTATTCCTATCTGGCCCAGGGGCGGGTGCTGCAGAGCGGGATGAACCCCTACGAGACCGGGGTCTCGGAGCTGCCCGGCTGGTTCATGGAGGGCGCCGACGGCGTCTGGGCGCAGTCGCCCTCGCCCTACGGGCCGCTGTTCCTCCTCATCGCACGGGGCATCTGGGTCCTCTCCGGCGGGGTCCCGGAGATCGGCATCCTGTGCTTCCGGCTGCTCAGCCTGGCCGGAGTGCTGCTGATGGTCCGCGTCATCCCGCGGCTGGCCCGCGCGATGGGCTCGCAGCCGGCCTGGGCGCTGTGGCTGTGCCTGCTGAATCCGCTGAGCCTGCTGGTGCTGCTGCCGGCGGCGCACAACGACGCGCCGATGCTGGGACTGGTCCTGCTGGGCCTGTGGTGGTGTCTGCGCCGCCGGCGGCTGGCGGCCGTCGTGGTGCTCACCGCCGCCGTGGCGATCAAACCCATCGCCGTGGTCGTGCTGCCCTTCGCGATGCTGCTGACGTTGGATCGCACCGACTCCTACGCGCTGCGGCTGCGCGAGTGGCTCGTCGCCGGAGCGGTGGCGGTGCTGCTGCTGCTGGCGGCCGGCCAAGCCCTCGGCGTCGGGCTGGGCTGGGTGACTGCGGCGCTGACCGCCGGGTCGGCGATCACCCAGGCGGCACCGGTGGGGCTGCTCGGCGGCGCCGTCGGCTGGGTCGTCGCCGAGGCCGGCGGTCCCGAGGCCGACGTCGTCGCCTCGGCGGTCCATCTGGGCTTCCGCGTGCTCTCGGTGCTGCTGGTCGCAGTGATGCTGCTGCGGCCGCGGCTGGGCAATCCGGTGCTCTGGGCGGGCTACGCCGTCGCCCTGGTGGTGGCCTGCTCGTCGATCATCCAGCCCTGGTACCTGCTGTGGGTGCTCCCGCTGGTCGCCGTCGTCCACGTCCACCGGGGGCGGCTGCTGATGCTGGTGACGCTGGTGCTCACCGGAGTGGTGCTGGTCTCGCTGGTCGGACAGCTCTCGGTGGCCCAGTGGATCGACACGGCCACAGTGCAGAGCATCGCCGTGCTCGTCGCGCTGGCCTACCTGGCCTTCCTGGTGCTCATCGACCCCGGCACCGGCGAGCATTTCGACCTCTCCCGCCCCGCCCAGCGATGGAACCTCGCCGAGGGTTGGACCTCGGTGCGCGCCCCGACGATCCGCAGGCGCTCCTGGTCGAGGCGGGAGCTGGTGCCCGACACGATGCCCGACACGGTGCCCGACCTCGGGAGCAGCTCCGGAACCGGTGCCGGAGCCGATGCCGGGACCGCCCGAGGGTCGCCCGCCGACGGGCCGAGAGATCCCGCCGACCGCCCCCGCCCCGCCGACCGCCCCAGCCCGGAGGACCCCAGGTGAGACGACCGTCGCAGCACTCCGCCGACCATCCCGCCGACCATCCCGCCGACTATTCTGCCGATCAGCCTGCCGAGCGCCCCGCCGAGGACCGCCGGAAGGATTCCGCCCGCCCGACCGGGCCGGGCCGGCTGCACCTGCCGACAGGCCCGCGCCTGCTGGCGCTGCTGCTGGCCGCGACCGTCGTCGGCGCAGTGCTCTCGGTGCTGGCGGTGCAATGGTGCCGGATCAACGGTTGGGCCAGCCCCGACCAGCACGTGCACATGTGCTACTCCGACTTCTCGCTGCTGTTCACCGAGCGCGGGCTCGCCGCGGGCGTCTTCCCGTTCCTCGATCCGGCTCCCGAGGGGCAGGTGATGGAGTACCCCGTGCTCCTCGGCCTGGTCGCCGGAGCACTGGCCTCGCTGGTACCGGGCACCGGCGAGGGCGCGGATCGGGTGCTGGCCTTCTACGACCTCAACCACGCCGCCGTCGTGCTCTGCTGGCTCGGCACTGTGCTGGCCACCGCCGCCTCGGCCGGACGCCGGCGCGGCGACGCGCTGCTGGTCGCTCTGGCCCCGGGGATCATCCTGACGCTGTCGGTGAACTGGGACATGTGGGCGGTGTTCCTGGGGGCGTTGGCGCTGCTGCTCTTCGGCCGCTCGCGGCCGGTCTGGGCCGGGGTGCTGCTGGGCCTGGGCACGGCGATGAAGCTGTATCCGCTGTTCTTCCTCGGCGCGATCCTGGTGCTGTGCCTGCGCAGCGGGCGGCTGCGCTCGCTGGCGGCGGTCGTCGGCGGCGCCGCGGGCACCTGGCTGGTGGTCAACCTGCCGTTCATGCTCACCGCCTTCGACCAGTGGGCGACCTTCTACCGGTTCTCCTCCGACCGCGAGGTCTCGTTCTCCTCGATGTGGCTGGCCTTCACCTGGCTGCCGCTGGACGGGCAGGGCTTCTCGCTGCTGTCCAACGGGCTGTTCCTGCTCTGCTGCCTGGGCATCGCCTGGCTGGCCCTGGCCGCGCCGACGCGTCCGCGCCTCGCGCAGCTGTGCTTCCTGATCGTCGCCTGCTTCATCCTGCTGGGCAAGGTCTATTCGCCGCAGTTCGTGATGTGGCTGATCCCGCTGGCGGTGCTCGCCCGGCCGAAGCTGCGCGGGCTGGCCGTCTGGCAGGCCGTCGAAGTCTTCCACTGGGCGGCGGTGTGGCTGATGAGCGCGAAGATCACTTCCGGCGGGGAGTTCGGCGCCGGCCATCACCTCATCGAGGTCGCCTACGGACTGGGCATCGTGCTGCACATGGCGGCGGTGATCCATCTGGTGGTCCAGGTGGTCCGTGAGATCCTGGACCCGCAGCGCGACGTCGTCCGCGTCGGCGAGCCGCCGGTGTTCGACCCGCTGGCCGGCACCACCGCCGGCCGCGACGACCGATTCACGCTGCCGGGACGGGGAGCGCCGCTGCGCGCGAGGCTGCGCTGGTGAGCATGCCCGGACACGCGCCGACGGCGGAGAGGGAGGCGAGGCGAGCATGTGCGGCCGCTACGTGATGGCCCTGCGGGCCGGCGACCTGGTCGACGCGCTCTCGGCCGCCGGGCTCGACGAGGTCGAGGTCCCGGCGACGACGGCGATCCAGCAGTCCTGGAACATCGCTCCGACGGCGACAGTGCCGATCCTCGTCGAGCGGCTCGTCGAAGCGGCCGACGGCGCGGAGTCCTCCGCCGCGTCCTCCGCGGAGGGCGCGGAGCCCTCGGCGTCGCCGGCCGGGGCGAGGCGCCGCGAGATCCACTCGGCCCGCTGGGGACTGCTGCCGCGCTGGGCCGAGTCGGCGGCGTTCAGCGCCAAGACCTTCAACGCCCGCTCGGAGACGGCGGCGAGCAAACCCAGCTTCCGGTCGGCGGTGCGTCGCCGCCGCTGCGCCGTGCCGGCCCAGGGCTACTACGAGTGGCGGGCCGCCGTCGACGAGGCCACCGGCAGGACGGTCCGCACCCCGCACTACATCCGTCCGGCCGACGGCTCGGTGCTGCTCTTCGCCGGGCTCTACGAATGGTGGCAGGACCCCGAGCTGGCCGCCGCCGGCGCCGACTCCTGGGTGCTGTCGACGACGATCCTCACCGGCCCCTCGTACGAGCCGGGACCCGGCGATACGACCAGCGATGGAGACGAGACGCTGCAGACGCTGGCTGATCTGCATGATCGCCTCCCGCTGGCCCTGGACGTCGAGACCGCCGCGGACTGGATCCGCCCGGGCGAGCGCGACCGCGACGAGGCCGCCGGGCAGCTGGAGCGGCTGCAGGCGGCGGCGCTCGACGTCGCCCGCGGCTTCGCGATCGACGAGGTCGACCGGGCGGTGGGCAACGTCCGCAATGATTCCCCGGAGCTGACGCGGCCGATCGAGGGTCTGTTCTAACATCGTCAGATGCTCTCGATGCTGACGACGATCGCGCCGATGTTCATCGTGCTCGCCGTCGGATTCCTGGCGGGCTTCGCCGCCCGCTTCCGTCAGGCCCAGTCCGGGCTGAACGCCTTCGTCTTCTACTTCGGGCTGCCCTCCTTCGTCTTCTCTGCGGTGCTGGCCGCCCCGCCGGCGCAGGGCGTGCCGGCCGCGGCGATCCCGCTCGCCGCCGGCGTGACGCTGCTGCTCTCAGTGCTGACCTATGCCGCGACGCGGACGATGGGAGCGCGGGCGGCCTCCGGCGCCGCCCCGACGTCGTTGGCGGCGACCTTCGGCAACGTGGGCTACTTCGGCATGCCCATCACGCTCAGCACCGTCGGCCCGGAGGCCGCACTGGCCGCCGGCGTGCTGCACCTGACACACAACATGATCTACATGACCGGCTACCCGGTGGTGCGCACTGTCGCGACCGGAGCGACGGGACCGGCGGGCTTCCGCGCCGCCTGGCGCCGTCGGCTCTGGCCGATCGTGCGCAAGGCGGTGCTGCTGAACCCGGTCGCGCTGTCCATGGCCGCGGCGCTGGCCGTGGTGCTCACTCCGCTGGCGGTGCCGGAGGTGTTCTCCGAGAGTGTCGCGATGGTCGGCGACACGGCGGTGCCGGTGGCGCTGTTCGCCGTCGGGCTGGCCATGCATCCGGCGCTGGAGGGCGTGCGCTCCGGAGGAGTCCCCAAGCGCGCCATCACGCTGGGCACTGCAGTGAAGATCCTCGTGCTGCCGCTGGCCACCTGGCTGGCGGTGCTGCCGCTGGCCGATCACCTCGGACCCGTCTGGGCCGCGGCACTGGTGCTGATGGCCGCGATGCCCTCGTCGACGACGGTCTTCGTCTTCTCCGAGGAGTACGACGGCGACGGGCGGCTGGCGGCGGCGATCCTGGTCGCCGGCACGCTGGCCTCGATCCTCACGATTCCGCTGGCGGCCGAGTTCCTGCTGCCCTGAGGGCGCCGTCGCCCCGCGGGCCGGACGAGGCCCTCACCGGCGGTCGCCGCGCTGACTGGCGGCCCGGGCCTCCCGCACGGCGCGCAGCGGCCCGTCGGCGGCGCGTTCGCCGATGAGCCGGTGTGTGGCGGTGTCCGGATGCAGCGCATCGGGCAGCGGGTGGGTCCGCGCATCCTCGGCGCCGTAGAGCGTCGGCCCCTCGACCAGGTGCAGATGCGGATCCTCGGCGGCGCGGTCGGCGGCGATGCGGGCCAGCTCCTCGCGGATGATCGTCAGCGTCAGCCGGCCGGCGGCCACCTGGGCCGGATCGCCGGTCGCCCGGGCGAGGGACCGCGGCCCGCCGCCGTCGTCGACCTCCTCGATCTCCACCGGGCCGGGGGTGTGCTCGTGGATTCCGCACCAGATCGGGGTCATCAGCAGCAGCGGCGTCTCCGGGTGCCCGTCGCGGATCGTGTCGAGGAACCCATGGACGGCCGGGGCGAAGCTGCGCAGCCGGAAGGTGTCACCGTTGACGATGTTGATGCCCAGCTTCACCGAGAGCAGATCGGCCTCCAGATCCCGGATGGTCCGGGCGGTGTACTGGTCCATCATCGCCTGGCCGGCGAAGCCCAGATTCACCAGATCCAGTCCGGCGGAGCGTGCGGCGACGGCGGGCCAGGCATGCGCGGCCCCGACGGCGACGGCGCCGTGGCTGATCGAGCTGCCGTGGTGGACCCAGCGCGGACCCGTCTGGGCGGCCGGGGCCACCGGGGCGTCTCCGTGCACCGCGATCAGCTCCGTCGGCTCCTCAGCGGGCAGCCAGATCTCGACGAGCCGCTCGCCGCCGGGCAGCCGCCCGCCCGGGCAGGCCGCGGCGACGTCGACGAGGCAGTCACCGTCAGCAGCCGGGACGCCCGGATCCGCGGCCGGTTCTGCGACCGGCTGGGCGAGCAGCTCGCCGTCGACGAGGACGTCATAGACCTGGGAGGGGCGCAGCGGATCATCATGGACTGTCCGGTCCAGCGGGACCACCTGCAGCAGCAGCCGGTCCGCGGCGGTGCGCATCCGCAGCCGCACGCCCGAGGGAGCGGCGACGACGGCGGCCATGCCCTCGTCATGGATCTGTCGGCGGGCACGCCCGGGCAGCCGCCACGGACGCAGCCCGCGCTCGCCGGCGGTCAGCTCGACTGCTCCGTGGACGAGCTCGGAGGTGACGGGCGTGCTCCGCAGAGAGGTGTGGTCGACCACAACGCGCATACGTGCCACTCTACTGCGGCTGCGGTCCGGCCGTGGCGCGTGCCGGTTTCAGGGTCGGCTCGCCGTGCGGCCCCGCAGTCTCTGCACACCCAGGGCGAGGACCAGCCGCCAGTGCAGGTCATCCACGGCGCATCGCCCGCCCCAGGGCCTGCAGGCCGGCGGCGACGGCCCCGGCGACCAGACCGAGCGCGACGCCGGTGAACAGGCTCGAGATGACGGCCGCTCCGCGGGTGATGAACGCATGGGCGGCGGGCGGGAGGTTCTCCAGCCGTCCGCCGAGCTGCGGCGTCCCGCTGTCGAAGGCCTGCTCCCACAACAGCTGGTGGCCGAGCGCGAGCAGCACTCCATAGACCGCCCCGACCGCCAGCAGGCTCAGCAGCGGCCGGGGTGCGCGGCGCAGCAGGACGACGAGCACCCAGATCACCGGCGGCAGCACTGCCAGCAGGGCGTTGAGCGGAGACCCGGGCGGGACGAGGGCGAGATCGTGGGTGATCACCCGCGGCACGGCCAGCAGCGCGAGCAGCAGCACGGTGTGCCACCGGAGCCCGGGCGAGGATGCGGCGGCGTCGGGAGGGCATGAGGACGAGGACGGTTCTGCGGACTGTCGGTCTGATGTCATGCCTCCACCGTCCCGTGGGCGGGGACACCGGTGGATCCGCCCACGAGCGACGGCCGCGATCGCCTGCGGGCGACGGCGGGGCGGCACCGACTTCGCCCGCAGGCGATCCCGCCGCGGGGATCCGCGGCCTAGACTCGCCGTCATGGGCACCGGGAGAAGACTGCGACCGAAGGCTCCGAACGTCGTCGACGCTCTACTCGGCCTGCTCGTCGTCGTCGCGGTGGCCGTCATGATCACCGCCGATCAGGCCGGAGAGCGCCCGCCGGAGGTCACGGCCTATCTCTGGGCCCTCGGGCTCGGCGCCCTGATGCTGCTGCGCCGCACCCGACCGCTCGTGGTGCTGTGGCTGACGGTGCTGGGGATCTTCGCCTACTACGCGGCCGGCTACCCGGTGATCGGCCTGTCCGTGCCGGCCTTCGCCGCACTGTTCTCCGCCGCCGAGCGTCGCGGTCCGCGCTCGCCGGCGCTCGCCGCCGTCGTGCTGCTGGTGGTCAGCTACGCCGTCCGGCTGCTGCAGGGCCAGGATCCCGCGCGTATCCTCGGCTACGAGGCGGTGGGGCACGTGGCACTGATGGCCGCCGCCGTCACCCTGGGCGATGCCCTGCGGATCCGACGGAAGCTGGAGCGCAGCAGCCAGGAGCTCCTCGAGGCCACGGTCGCGGCCGAACGCAGTCGCGCGCGACAGGCTGTCGCAGAGGAACGCTCGTCGATCGCCCGCGAGCTGCATGATTCGCTGGGCCATCAGCTGACGGTGATCGCGATGCACGCCGAGATCGCCCGCGAGGCCGAGGAAGCGGCGGGCTCCGGCCCGTCCCGCGTGGTCGACCAGCCGCATGCGGCGCTGGAGGTCATCGGGAAGACCTCACGGTCGATGCTCGAGGAGCTGCGCACCACGGTCCGACAGCTGCGTCGCGCCGGCCCCGAAGGCCGAACCGATGGAGGGGGCACCATGACCATCCTCTCCCGGTCGGGAGTGCATGAGGAGGACGCCGGGCTGCCCGACGTCGACGAGTCTCGCGCCTCCCGGATGCCGCCCACGGTGGCCGGACTGCGTGAGACGGTCATTCCGCAGCTGCCGCTGACGGTGGAGCTGGATGTGTTCCTCGACACCGAGCTGCCCTCCGCCGTGGAGTCCGCCGTCCACCGGATCGTCCAGGAGGCGCTGACCAACGTGGTGCGCCATTCCCGCGCCGGGTCGGCGCAGGTCGGGATCGCCGCCGACGCCGAAGGGCTGCACGTGGCGATCTCCGATGGGGGACCGGCACGCCTGCCGCAGGACTCGGCCCGCTCGGCCGGGACAGGGGTCGCCGGCATGCGGGAGCGCGCCCAGTCGCTGGGCGGACGACTGGAGGCGGGGCCGACGGAGGACGGCTCGGGATCCGGGTGGCGCGTGGACGCTTGGATACCGTCGGACGGACAGGAGGAACGATGAGCATCCGTGTGCTGATCGTCGACGATCAGGATCTCGTCCGCGCCGGGCTGCGGACTCTGCTGAGCGGCGGCCCGAGGGAGGAGGGCGAGCCCCTGGACGTCGTCGGCGAGGCGCTCGACGGCGACGACGCGCTGCGCCGGGTCGAGCGCCTGCGGCCCGAGGTGGTGCTGATGGACCTGCGCATGCCCGGCCTCGACGGGATCGCGGCGACCCGGGCTATCTGCGCTCGGGAGGACCTCGCCGACGTCCGGGTGGTGGTGCTGACGACCTTCGACGACGACGCCGACATCCTCGCCGCCGTCCGGGCCGGAGCCGCGGGATATCTGCTGAAGGACACCCCGGCCGCCCGGCTGCGCGAGGGGGTGCGCACCGCCGCGTCCGGCGGCAATCTCCTCTCGCCGATGATCGCGCGCCGACTGATGGAGCATCTGGCCGACGGCCCGCCCGGAGACGACCCGGACGACCAGGACGGAGGCGAGGGCGAAGGCGCCGGCGGGGACGACGGCGAGCAGGCCGGTCCGTCGGCGGACCTCTCGCTGCTGACCGGCCGCGAGATCGAGGTGCTCGCCGAAGTCGCCCGCGGCCGGAGCAACGCCGAAGCCGGCGCCGCGCTGAACCTGAGCCCGGAGACCGCGCGCACCTACGTCAGCCGCATGCTCCACAAGCTGGGCGCCCGGGACCGCACCGAGCTGGCCATCCTCGCCCGACGGGCCGGACTGCATCGTCGAGAGCATCGCGGACACCGGCGCCGCCGCTGACCCTCGGCACCGAGGCCCGGCCGCGTTCTCCGGACGTTAACCTCCAGGCTCCATGCTGTCGGCCCGTGAGCGACGCACACGACCCCGACGACGCGGCCCCCGCCCGGCCGGAGCGGCACAGCATCTCTGCACACTTCGAGGACAGCAGCCCGGGCCGCACCCTGGAGGTGCTGCTGGTGTTCCTGCGCCTGGGCCTGACCTCCTTCGGCGGCCCTGTGGCGCATCTGGCCTACTTCCGCGAGGCCTTCGTGATCCGCCGGGGCTGGATCTCCGAGCGTGCCTATGCCGACCTCGTCGCGCTGTGCCAGTTCCTCCCGGGACCGGCCTCCAGCCAGGTCGGCATGGCCCTGGGGCTGCAGCGGGCGGGATTCCGCGGCATGCTCGCCGCCTGGGCGGCCTTCACCCTGCCCTCGGCGGTGCTGCTGCTCGCCGTCGCCCAGGGCGTCGCGCTCGCCGGCGACCTCTCGGAGGCCGGATGGGTGTCCGGGCTGAAGGCCGCCGCCGTCGCCGTGGTCGCCCATGCGGTGCTCGGCATGGCCCGGGCCCACGCCCCGGATCCGCGCCGAGCGACGATCGCCGCGGCCGGGATGATCCTGGTGCTGCTGATCCCGCATCCGGCGGTCCAGGTCGGCGTCATCGTCCTCGCCGCGCTCGCCGGACTGCTCCTGCTGCCCGACGACGAGGCCCCGGCCGGGGACCAGGACGCCTTCGCCGTGCGCATCCGCCGCCGCGTCGCCGTCGCCGCCCTGGCGGCCTTCGGGCTGCTGCTGGTCGGGCTGCCCGTGCTCGCCGCCGCACTCGCCGGCAGCGTCGCCGGTCCGGCGGCGACGCTGGTCGACCTCTTCTACCGCGCCGGCGCACTGGTCTTCGGCGGCGGCCACGTGGTGCTGCCGCTGCTGCAGGGCGAGACGGTGGGCACCGGCCTGGTGGACCAGGAGGTCTTCCTCGCCGGCTACAGCGCCGCGCAGGCGGTCCCCGGTCCGCTGTTCACCGTCTCCTCCTTCCTCGGCGCCTCGGCCACCAGCGGCCCGAGCGGCGTGCTGGGCGCGACGATCGCGCTGCTGGCGATCTTCCTGCCGGCCGGACTGCTGGTCGTCGGCACGCTGCCCTTCTGGGAGGCGCTGCGCGGCGCCCCGCGGGTGCGTCGGGCGCTGCGCGGAGTGAACGCCGGAGTGGTGGGCCTGCTCGCCGCCGCACTGTACACCCCGGTGTTCACCGCCGGCGTGCTGGCCGCGGGAACAGGGGCGCTGGTGGTCGCCGTGGCCGGCTTCGTCGCCCTCTCGGCCTGGCGTGCTCCGGCCTGGGCGGTCGTCCTCGCGGCGGGGCTGCTGGGCTGGGCGGTGCTCTGATCGCCGGCGTGACCGGCTACACTCGTCGTCCGGCACGGGGTGCCTGCGCGGCGAGCGGCCCGCGGGCTGAGAGCACACCCGTCGAACCTGCACCTGCCAGCACATGCGAAGGGATGCCAGCATCATGACGCCTGCCGACGCGCCGACGACGACAGCACCGCACACCGGACCCGTCCGCGAGATCCCCAATCTGCTCTCGGTGGCCGGGACAGACCCCACCGGCGGCGCCGGCATCCACGCGGATCTGAAATCCTTCGCCGCCCACCGGACCTACGGGATGGCCGCAGTGACGGCTCTGGTCGCGCAGAACACCAGCGGAGTGCGTGCGATCCACGTGCCCGAGGCCGAATTCCTCGCCGCGCAGCTGGCCTCGGTCACCGACGACGTCGCCGTCGACGGGGTGAAGATCGGGATGCTGGGCACCGTCGAGGTGATCGACACGGTCGCCGCGTGGTGGGACGGGCTGTGGACCGGCCGTGCCGAACGTCCGGCGCTGGTGCTGGACCCGGTCATGATCGCCACCTCCGGGGACCGGCTGCTCGACGCCGAGGCCGAGTCCGCGCTCCTCGCGTTCCTCTGCCGGGCGGATCTGATCACGCCGAACGTGCCCGAGCTGGCCCTGCTGGCCGGCCGGGAGCCGGCCGGCGACGCCGAGACGCTGATCGCCCAGGCGCGCGTCGTCGCCGACGCCCACGGGGTGAAGGTGCTGGCCAAGGGCGGGCATCTGGCCGCCGGCGACGTCGTCGACGTCCTCGTCCACCCGGCCGTCGACGGCGTCCGGCCGCCGGAGCATCGCGCCGCCGGGCCGCGGGTGGAGACCACCAGCACCCACGGCACCGGCTGCTCGGTCTCCGCGGCGCTGGCCGCCCTGCGCGCCCGCGGGCTGAGCTGGGAGGAGGCCGTCGACGAGGTCAAGGTCTGGATGACCGAGGCGCTGCGCGACGCGGAGCGGCTCGACGTCGGCATGGGCCACGGCCCGATCCAGCACTTCGCCCAGCTCTGGCGCTGAGCCGCCCCTGCGCGGTGCCTGCGCCGCGGACTGGCGGCCGGCGGGTCAGTCGCCGGAGGACGAGGAGGCCTGAGCGGCGATGTCCTCCCACCGCCAGGCCTGCGAGGCGTCGGCCTCGGGGAACCAGCGGCCGCTGTCCGGGCGGTCCTGGGCGTCCGGCGTCGGACCGGTGGCGCCCTGCCCGGAGGTCGGCGCCTGCTCCTTCAGCGAGGTGACTCGGTCGCGGATCTCGGCCATCTGCCGGTCCAGAGCATCGGCCTTCTGCGCGGCGTCGTGGAGCTCCTCGAGGATCTCGTCGGGGACCTCGCCGTCGTAGGTGTAGTAGATCTTGTGCTCCAGCGAGGCCCAGAAGTCCATCGCGACAGTGCGGATCTGCACTTCCACGTAGACGAACTCGGTGCGGTTGGAGAGGAAGACCGGCACCTGCACGATCACGTGCAGACTCTTGTACCCGTTGGGCTTGGGCCGGTGGATGTAGTCCTTGACCTCGACGACGCGCAGATCCGGCTGGGAGCAGAGCATCTCGGCGACCCAGTAGGCGTCGGAGACGAAGGAACAGGTGATGCGGATGCCGGCGATGTCGCGGATCGCCCCGCGGATGCCCTCCAGCGTGGGCTCGCAGCCGTAGCGGTCGACCTTCTCCAGGATCCGGTCCAGGGACTTCAGCCGGTAGTTGACGTGCTCGATGGGGGAGTAGTCGCGCGTGTGCTCGAACTCCTCGCGGAGGACGTTGATCTTGGTCAGCACCTCGTCCATGCCGAACTTATAGTGCAGCTGGAACTCGGTGAGCTGGCGTCGGATGTCGATCATCCGCGGGACCGCGCCGGTGGATCCGTTCTTGCCGGCGTTGTCCTGCAGCTGGTTGAACAGCTGCTGGTAGGGGTCGCGGTCGTCGTCGCCGCGGCGCGCCAGCTGGGTGCCGGATCGCGCGTCGCCGTCGGCCTCGGATGCCGCCGGGGCCTCCGCGGAATGCGCGGCGGCGCGACCGTCGCGCGCGGTGGGGAACTCGGTCTCCATCGACGGTCCAGAGGACATCTCAGCTCCTTCGGCTCTGACGAGGCGACGACGTCGGTCGTCCGTCCGACAGCGGCAGGACCGCCCCTCGACGTCTTCGATATCCGACTCTAGTGCCGCACCCTGGACGGTGTCTGCATGTCAGCACCACGTCGGATTCAGCTCAGCGCGAGATCGTCCCGACGACGTCGGCGACCGGGGAGGGGAGCGGAGGCCGCAGGGCTCAGCAGGCCGCGGGGCTCAACCGGCGGCGGAGCCGGCCAGCAGATCGGCCGAGACCTGGTCGATGACCAGGTCGGTCACCAGCCCGGCGGCCAGCGCCGCGCGCAGCGCCGGCACCTTCTGCGGCCCGTTGACCACGCACACCCGCCGCGGGACCCCGCGCAGCGCATCGGGGCTCGGTCCCGAGCTGCGCCGGTTGAGCCCGATGTCCTCCCAGGATCCGTCGGCGCGCAGATACACGGTGCACACATCGCCGACCGCCCGCTCGGCGGTGAGTGCGTCGATGTCCTCGCGGCTGAGGTATCCGCCGGCATAGACCTGAGACGGCGCGCCCTGGCCGAAGGTGCCCACGCCGAAGACCGCGACTGTCGCCCGATGGTGAAGATCCAGCACGCGCAGCGTCGAGCGCTCCCGCCACAGCGCCTCCTTGGTCTCCTCGTAGTCGAAGAACGCCGGCACGGCGAAGACGTGCGCCCGCGCGTCGAAGGCTCGGGCGAAGTTCTCCACCACGCTCATCCCGGTGCCGAGCCCGACGCTGGTTCCCTCGGGCTGCGAGTTCACCGCCCCGTTGAGCTGGACGACCTCGACATTGCGCACCGGGCGCCGCGGCAGGCGCGTCACCACCGAAGTCATCGTCTGGCCCCAGGCGACGCCGATCACCGCATCCGGACGGACCAGGGCGTCGAGCACCTCGGCAGCCAGCACGGCGACGGCGTCGCGCCGCTGGGAGGGTTCGGTCTCGGGGGTGGAGGAGGCGACGTGGGCGGCGACCCCGTGGCGTTCGCTGATCAGGTGCTCCAGCGCGCTGGGGCGCTCGATGGGCGGATGCAGCGAGATCCGCACGATGCCCTGGTCGCGGGCCTCGGCGAGCAGCCGCGAGACCGTCGAGCGGGAGATGCCGAGTTCGCCGGCGATGGACTCCATCGTGCGATTCTCGGCATAGTACATCTGTGCAGCGTGGTACTCCGCCTTCTCGCGGAAGGATGTGCGCATGAGATCCAGTATCCCCCATCTAGTGCACGTTCGTGCACAGATGTTGAGAATATGGGCTCCAGGGCGTGAGATGGGGATCACGTAACACAGGCGTCCCGCAGAAAGGCCGATGACGTGAAGGCTGAACCCCTGAACCCGGAGGCGCGCACCCGTGCCCTGGACGAGTTCGCAGGCACGGTCGAGGGCGAACCCCTCGACGTGCTCGTGGTCGGAGGAGGGGTCGTGGGAGCGGCCGCGGCCTTCGACGCCGCCACCCGAGGGCTCCGCGTGGGGCTGGTCGAGGCCCAGGATCTGGGCCAGGGCACCTCCTCGCGCTCCTCCAAGCTGGTCCACGGCGGACTCCGCTACCTGCAGATGATGGACTTCAAGCTCGTCGCCGAGGCGCTGCGCGAGCGTGACCTGCTGCTGAAGCGCACCGCGCCGCATCTGGTCCGCTCGCTGCCCTTCGTCTTCCCCTTCAAGACCCCGCTGGTCGACCGGGCCTTCATCGGCTCGGGCGTCTCGCTCTATGACGCGATGTCGGTGCGGCCGGGGGAGAAGCGCGCCGTGCCCTTCCACAAGCACCTCTCGCGCAGCCGGCTGCGCCGGCGCTTCGCCGGACTCGACCATGACACCTTCGTCGGCGCCCTGGAGTACTTCGACGCCCAGGTCGACGACGCCCGTCTGGTCATGACGCTGGCGCGTTCGGCGCAGAGCCTCGGCGCCGCGGTGGCCACGCGCACCGCCGTCGAGTCCTACGTCCACGACGACGCCGCCGCAGCCGGCGCGGACACTGGCGAGTCGCCGGTCGTCGGCGCGCGGCTGAGGGACCTGGAGACCGGCCGGTCGCTGGAGGTCCGGGCGAAGGAGACGATCATCGCCGCCGGGGTGTGGACCGAGCAGCAGCAGGACGCCGCCGAGGCCGACGCCGGTCTGAAGGTCCTGGCCTCCAAGGGCATCCATATCACCGTGCCCAAGGACCGCATCGCCGCCGAGGACCACGTCGGCGTGATCAGCCAGACTGAGAAGTCGGTGCTCTTCCTCATCCCGCAGGAGGACTGCTGGGCGATCGGCACCACGGACACCGCTTGGCACGAGAACGTCGACGTGCCGGCCCCGACCAGCAGCGACATCGACTACGTGCTTGAGCACGCCAACGCCATCCTGCAGACCGACCTGACCCGTGAGGACATCATCGGGACCTGGGCCGGACTGCGCCCGCTGCTGCAGCCGGAGGAGAAGGGCGACGGCGGCGGCAGCGCCAAAGTCTCCCGCGAGCACACCGTCAAGCGCCTCGCCCCGGGGCTGACCGCCGTCGCCGGCGGCAAGCTGACCACCTATCGGGTGATGGCCGAGGACGCCGTCGACTTCGCCGCCCAGGATCGGTTCTCCCACCGGCAGAGCCTGACCGAGGTCATGCCGCTGCTCGGCGGCCAGGGCTTCGGCGAGTGGGCCGGGCGCGTCGAGGAGATCGCCGCCGAGCGCGGTCTGGACGTCGAGCGCGTCCGCCGGCTGCTGCGCCGCTACGGCAGCCTGCTGGGCGAGGTGCTGGCTCCGGCCGAGGAGCAGCCCGACCTCCTCGAGCCGCTGGAGCACGCCCCGGGCTACCTGCGGGCCGAGATCCGCTACGCCGCAGAGCAGGAGGGAGGTATGCATCTGGAAGACCTGTTCGAACGCCGCACGCGCATCGTCCACGAGGTCCGCGACCGCGGGCTCGGCGCCATGGACGAGGTGATCGCCCTCGTCGCCGGCCCGCTGGGCTGGGACGAGGAGCGTCAGGAGCATGAGCGTCGCTCCTGGACCAGCCACGTCGAGGCCCTGCTCGCCGCCGAGACCTCGGACAGCGATGCGGAGGCCGCCGCCCTGCTGGCCGACACGATCCCGGCCACCTGGGCGACATGGGGCTCCTGGGGAGCCTCCGAACCGACCGGACGGGCCGACTGACTCCTCAGTCCCGGGAGTCCGCGTCCGGCCCGGAGGGGTCGGACGCGGACCAGGCCGACATACCACGAGACGAAGGAGTCTGACCTGTGGGAACCATCTTCCTCTTCGAGATCATGGGCACCGCGACGCTCGTCCTGCTGGGCGCCGGAGTGGTGGCCAATGTGGTGCTGTCAGGCACCAAGGGCAACGGCGGCGGCTGGCTGCTGATCAACTTCGGCTGGGGGCTCGGCGTCTTCTGCGGCGTCTACGTCGCCTACGCCTCCGGCGCGCACATCAACCCCGCGGTGACCGTGGGGCTGCTGGCCTCCGGCGCGGAGGAGTACGCTCCGGGCGTCGCGGTGACTCTGCCGAACACCCTGGCCTACTTCGCCGCCGAGCTGATCGGCGCCTTCCTCGGCGCCGTCGTCGCCTGGCTGGCCTATAAGAAGCACTACGACGACGAGACCGACCCGGCGGCGATCCTGGGCACCTTCTCCACCGGCCCGGAGAAGCGCTCCTACGGCTGGAACACCGTCACCGAGATCATCGGCACCTATGTGCTGGTGCTGCTGGTGCTGATGATGGGCGAGACGCCCGCCGAGCTCGGGCCCCTGGCGGTGGCGCTGGTCGTCCTCGCCATCGGCGCCTCGCTCGGCGGACCGACCGGCTACGCGATCAACCCCGCCCGCGACCTCGGTCCGCGCCTGGCCCACGCGATCCTGCCCATCCGGCACAAGGGCTCCAGCGACTGGTCCTACGCCTGGGTCCCGATCGCCGGGCCGGTCGTCGGCGCGCTGCTGGCCGGCGCCTCCGTGCAGATCTTCCCGCTGCTCGGCGCCGGCGCGGCCTGAGCCCCTCCGGCCGGGCGGCGGTCGCCGGCGCGGCCGTCCGACATGACCGTCCACGACGCCACTCACCCCCGTCCACTCTCACCGACACGTCCGTGATCAGGAAGGAAGTCACCGATGACGACCCCGACAGGCACGAACCCCGAGAACGGCTCCTACGTCATGGCCATCGACCAGGGCACCACCTCGACCCGCGCAGTGGTCATCGACCACTCTGGGCAGCCGCTGGGCAGCGGCCAGAAGGAGCATGAGCAGATCCTGCCGCGCGCCGGCTGGGTCGAGCACGACGCCGAGGAGATCTGGCGCAACACCCGCGAGGTGGTCGGGCTGGCCCTGGCCGACGCCAACATCAACCGGCACAGCCTCGCCGCCGTGGGCATCACGAACCAGCGTGAGACCACTGTGGTCTGGGATCGGCACACCGGCGAGCCGATCCACAACGCGGTCGTCTGGCAGGACACCCGCACCCAGGAGATCTGCGACCGGCTCGCCGGCGACGCCGGCGCCGAGAAGTACAAGGACCGCACCGGCCTGCCGCTGGCCACCTACTTCGCCGGCCCGAAGGTCCGCTGGATCCTCGACGCCGTCGACGGCGCCCAGGAGCGCGCCGAGGCCGGCGACCTGCTCTTCGGCACGATGGACACCTGGCTGGTGTGGAACATGACCGGCGGGCCCGACGGCGGCCGGCACGTCACCGACGTCACCAACGCCTCGCGCACGCTGCTGATGAACATCGACACGCTCGACTGGAACGCCGAGATCTGCGCGGACATGGACATCCCGACGTCGATGCTCCCGGAGATCCGGTCCTCCTCCGAGGTCTACGGCCACGGCCACAAACAGGGGCTGCTGATCGACACGCCGATCACCGGCATCCTCGGCGACCAGCAGGCCGCGACCTTCGGCCAGGCCTGCTTCACTCCGGGCCAGGGCAAGAACACCTACGGCACCGGCAACTTCATGCTGATGAACACCGGCACCGAGGCGGTCCGCTCGGACAACGGGCTGCTGACCACGGTGGCGTACAAGCTCGGCGAGCAGGACACCGTCTACGCCCTGGAGGGCGCGGTGGCGGTCACCGGCTCGCTGATCCAGTGGCTGCGCGACAACCTGGGGCTGATCGCCAACGCCGCGGAGTCGGAGACCAAGGCGAAGAAGGTCGAGGACAACGGCGGCGCCTACGTGGTGCCGGCCTTCTCGGGACTCTTCGCGCCCTACTGGAAGCATGATGCCCGCGGCGTGCTGGTGGGGCTGACCCGCTATGTGAACCAGAACCACATCTGCCGCGCGGCCCTGGAGTCGGTGGCCTTCCAGTCGGCCGAGGTCGTCGGGGCGATGAACGACGACTCCGGCAAGGACCTCACCGAGCTGAAGGTCGACGGCGGCATGGTCGTCAACGAGACGCTCATGCAGTTCCAGGCCGACCTCCTCGGCGTCGACGTCGTCCGCCCGCAGGTCATCGAGACCACGGCGATGGGCGCAGCCTACGCGGCCGGCCTGGCGGTGGGCTTCTGGGCGAGCACCGACGACGTCGTGGCCAACTGGGCCGAGGACAAGCGCTGGAGCCCGCAGATCGACCGCGACGCCGCCGCGCGCAAGCTGCGGCTCTGGAAGAAGGCCGTCACCCGGGCCTTCGACTGGGTCGACGAGGACGTGGCGGCCGAAGCCGCCTCCTGAGGCTGCGGCCGCGGCGGCGACGCCCGGCCGGCACGAGCGTCCGACAGAACGAGCTCCGGGCGGCACGAGGCCCCGGCGGATCCGCTCCGCCGGGGCCTCGGCGCGTCCGGCGCGCTGCCGCCCACCGCGCGCCGAGCGGTGCCGGACGGTGCCGGGACGGGCGCATGACGTCGTCGGCGTCACATGGACGCGGAGGCTCGCCGGCGGTGCGGCAAAAGTCATATCATTACCGCGGGCGGCTCCCCGTCGGCGTCGACGATCCGGATATTCGGACGGCGCCGGGCCTCGGCCGAGTCCGCCCGAAGCCCGACGGCGTGCTCAGCCCGGCCTGCGGGACCGCCGACCTGCGGCGGTCCGCCGGCACGTCGTCAAGCCGGACGACGGAAGGCGAGAGATGATCATCCTGGCCCTGGAGGCGAGCACGACCTCCGCGAAGACGATGCTCTTCGACACTGAGACCCAGGAGGTCTCGGTGCGGACCCGCCGCTTCGTGATCGGCGGCGAGGACGCCTCCATCCGCGACGCGGAGAGCATCTTCACCCAGCTGGTCCAGCTCGGCGCCGAGGCGGCCGCGGGCCGGCGCGTCGACCGGGTCGCCCTCTCCGGGACCTGGCACGGGATGACGCTGCGCGAGCCGGACCTGAGCCCGATCACCGGGGTGCAGGAGTGGCCCTACACCGGAGCCCAGGACCTCTGCGCCCGGCTGCGCGCCGACGAGGACTTCACCCGTTGGTTCTACGAGCGCACCGGCTGCATGGTCAACGCCATCTACCCGGCCTTCAAGCTGATGCTGCTGCGCAGCCAGGGGATGGACGTGTCCGGCCGGCTGGCCATGGACCAGAACAGCTACACCTTCGCCCGACTGACCGGCCGTCGGTGGACCTCGCGGGCGCAGGCCTCCGGCACCGGCCTGCTCTCCACCGCCCACGACGACTGGGACGCCGACGTCCTCGCTCGCCTCGGCCTCGACGGCGTCGCACTGCCCGAGCTCGTCGACGCCGACGTCTCCGCCGAGCTGACCGCCGAGGCGGCCAGCCTGCTCGGCGTCGCCGCCGGCACGCCGGTGCAGATCCCCGGCCCCGACGGGGCGCTGAACCAGGTGGGCAGCGACGCCACCGCCGCCGGCGACATGACCTTCTCGATGGGCACCTCCGGGGCCCTGCGGCTGGCCGGCGTCGAACCGGCCCTCTCGCCGCGGATGAGCACCTGGGCCTACCGCTCGACCACCGGATGGCTCTCCGGCGCGGCAGCGTCGGGCTGCACCAACTGCGTCGACTGGGCCAAGGACCAGCTCTTCGGCGGCGGCATGACCTTCGAGACGCTGGAGCCCAAGCTCAGCGCCGTCGAACGGGACATGCCGCTGTTCATGCCCTTCCTCTTCGGAGAGCGCTGCCCCGGGTGGCAGGATCAGCGTCGCGGCGGCTTCCTCGAGCTGCATCCGCGGCACGGCCGGATGGACATGTACCAGGCGGTGCTGCACGGCGTCGTCTATTCGCTCTACCACTGCTATCGCGAGCTGGTGGCCCTCAACGGCGAGCCTCGCCGGATCATCCTCTCCGGCGGGGTGCTGTCCTCGCCCTTCTGGACGCAGCTGACCGCCGACGTCTTCGGCAGGGAGATGGAGCTCTCCGCGCTGCAGCACAGCTCCATCGCCGGGGCGGTGAAGACCGCGCTGCGCGCCGCGGGCCTCAGTCCGCGGCAGCCGGCGCTGACCGAGACCGACCGGGAGATCGTCGCTCCGGACTCGCGGCGCACCGCCTACCACGCGGGTGAGTTCGAGCGGTATCTGGACGCCTACGCCCGCACCATGCCCGGCCAGGACGTCCGCAGCCGGTACTGACCGCCCCAGGAGGAGGACCCGATGTCCGACACGCCCGCCGCCCCCGAGGAGTCCGCGACGACTCGTCGAGTGCTGATCACCCCCACCTCGCTGTGCCGCGACCCCGACGCCGCGCCGCTGCGCAGGCTGCGCGCGGCCGGCGTCGAGCCGGTGCTCAATCCGCACGGCCGGCCGCTGAGCGCCGAGGAGCTGGTCGAGCTGCTCGGTTCGCTGGCGCCGTCGTCGCCGGACGGCGGGGGAGTGCGCGGCCTCCTCGCCGGCCTCGACGACGTCACTGCCGAAGTCCTGGACGCCGCGCCCGCGCTGCAGGTGGTGGCTCGCTACGGCGTGGGCACCGACCGCGTCGACCTCGAGGCCGCGCGGCGGCGCGGCGTCCGGGTGACCAACGCCCCGGGCTCCAACGCGCAGGCGGTGGCCGAGCTCGCCGTCGGGCTGATGTTCGCCGTCGCCCGCGAGATCCCGCGACTCGACGCCGGAGTGCGGGCGGGCGGCTGGCCGCGCGGGGCCGGGCTGGAGCTCTCCGGTCGGACGCTGGGGCTGGTCGGCTTCGGGGCGATCGGACGCCGGGTGGCCGCCGCGGCCGCCGGGCTGGGCATGGAGGTGCTGGCCCACGACCCCGGACGGCCCGACGACGACATCGCCGCCGACGGGGCGACCCCCGTCGGACTGGACGAGCTCTGCCGCCGCAGCGGCGTGGTCAGCCTCCATGTGCCGCTGCTGGAGTCGACCCGACATCTGCTCGACGCGCGCCGGCTGGCGCTGCTGGGAGACGACGCGATCGTGATCAACACCGCCCGCGGGGGACTGCTGGACGAGCAGGCCGCGCGCGAGGCCCTGGACGCCGGCACGCTGCACGGCGTGGGGCTGGACGCCTACGCCGTCGAACCGCCGACGGAGTCGGTGCTGGTCGGACATGAGCGCACGGTGACCACTCCGCACGCCGGGGCGCACACTGCCGAGGCGGTGGAGCGGATGGGCACGATGGCCGTGGAGAACCTGCTCGCCGAGCTCGCCGGCCGGCCCGGGCCCGACCGCGTGGTCTGATCCGCCGGGGTCGGCCTGCTCGCGGTCACTCCGGCACGCTGCGCACCTCGTCGAGGATGGCCTCGACGTAGCCGCGCACATGCCGCTCGGCCGCGTCCGCATCACCGCGCACGATGGCCGCGGCGGCCTCGACGTGGTTGTGCAGCGCCTGGTGGACCGGCTCGGCCGGAGTCAGCCCCGCGGTGTGCCGGCCGGTGATGACCTCGGCGATGGGGCTCTGGATCGCGGTGAGCATCAGATTCCCGCCGGCCCGCAGCAGCACGTCGTGGAAGGCGATGTCGGCGGCGAGATACTCCTCGGAGTCGCCGTGGTGCTCGGCGCCGAGGCGGCGCAGCTCGTCGGCCAGCCGGCCGATCTCGGCGCGCTGGTCCTCCGAGGCGCGCAGCGCGGCCAGCCGCGCGGCGATCGGCTCGACGGCCAGGCGCAGCTCGGTCAGCGCCACGATCTGCCGGGCGCGGGCGGAACTGGTCAGCCGCCAGCGGATGAGCTCGGGGTCGAGCATGCTCCACCGGCTCATCGGGCTGACGGTGATCCCCACCCGCCGTTTGGAGCTGAGCATCGCTTTGGCCTCGAGCACGCGGACCGCCTCGCGCACCACAGTGCGCGAGACGCCGTACTCGGCCTCGAGATCGGCCAGCGTCAGCACTGTGCCGGGGACGAGCTCCCCGCCGGCGATGCGCCGACCCAGATGATCGAGGACGGAATCATGCGAGGCCTGGACCACGGGACCTTCTTCCTGTGCGGCGGACGGGGCAGGATGTGCGACATGCATCACGCCGCCTGCGGAGGGCGGCCTCCGGGCGGTGCGAGCCGCATCACGTGCGGACCTCCACCCTAGACGGCCGGAGACGCCGCCGTCACGACAGATATGACGTGTTTTTGCCAATGGTGTGATCTATGTGGCAAGCTCGCCGGGTCATGCGGTGTGAGGGAGCACACGCTCGCCGCACACCGTCCTGCTGATCATCGACGGAGATATCCATGGACGACTGGACACAGACTCTGGGCACCGCACCGCTGCTCGGCATCGCCGCCGCGGCCGTCGCGGTGATCCTCATCCTCATCATCCGCTTCCGGGTGCACGCCTTCATCACCCTGGTGGTGGTCTCGGCGCTCACCGCGATCGCCGCCGGCGTGCCCATGTCGGCGGTCTACGACACGATGTCCGAGGGCTTCGGCTCGACGTTGGCCTCCGTGGCGATCCTCGTCGCGCTCGGGGCGATGCTCGGGCGGCTCATCGAGCACTCCGGCGGGGCGAAGGCCCTCGCCGATCGTATGATCGACACCTTCGGCGAGAAGAGGGCCCCGTTCGCCCTCGGCGTCTCGGCACTCATCCTCGGCTTCCCGATGTTCTTCGACGCCGGGCTGGTCATGATGCTGCCGATCGTCTTCGCCGTCGCCCGACGGCTCTCCAGCCGGTCGGTGCTGCTCTACGCCATCCCGACCGCCGCGGCGTTCTCGGTGATGCACGTCTTCCTGCCCCCGCACCCCGGGCCGGTCAGTGCGACCGAGTTCTACGAGGCTAACCTCGGGCTGGTGCTGCTGGTCGGACTCGTCATCGCCTTCCCGCTCTGGTACGCCGCCGGTGCGGTCTGGGGGCGCGTGGCCGCCGCCCGCACCCCGCTGCCGGTGCCGACGCTCTTCGGCGCCGTCGACGACGACCAGCCGACGAACCCGCCGCGCGTCGGCACGGTGATCTCGCTGCTGCTGCTGCCGATGCTGCTGATCCTGATGAACACCGGGCTCAACGCGCTGGGCTCGATCGGCGCCGTCGACACCGACGCGACCTGGGCCGCGGCCCTCTCCTTCCTCGGCACCTCGGCGATGGCGCTGCTGATCGCCGTGATCGTGGCGACCTTCGTGCTCGGTCATCGCCGCGGCGAGGACGGCTCGGCGCTGGAGAAGCTGCTGGACTCCTCGCTGGGTCCGATCTGCTCCGTGGTGCTCATCACCGGCGCCGGCGGCATGTTCGGCGGCGTGCTGCAGGCCTCGGGCATCGGTGCCGCGCTGGAGGACTCGCTGGCGGACATCGGCCTGCCGGTGTTCATCGCCGCCTACCTGATCGCGGTCATCCTGCGCCTGGCGCAGGGCTCGGCGACCGTTGCGCTGGTCACCGCCGCAGGACTGGTCTCGCCGGCGGTCCTGGAGGGCGACTTCAACGCCCTGCAGGTCGCCTGCATCGTGCTGGTCACCGCGGCCGGCTCGGTCTTCGCCGGCCACGTCAACGACTCCGGCTTCTGGCTCGTCGGCCGGCTGCTGGACATGGACGTGAAGACCACGCTGAAGACCTGGACGGTGCAGCAGGCGCTGCAGTCGGTCATCGCCTTCGTGCTCGTCGGCATCATCTACCTGGCCGCTTCGGCCGTCTGAGGAGGAGACCATGGCAGCTGAGGATCCCCACGCCGCGTCCGGCCCCGGCGGGACCGAGGTCGAGGCCGTCGAGGCGCTCACCGCCGAGGACCCCGCGCGGCTGTTCTCGGTCGCCGGGAAGCTCGTGCTGGTCACCGGCTCCTCCCGCGGGCTGGGCCGCTCGCTGGCGCTGACCCTGGCCCGCGCCGGGGCCCAGGTGGTGTTGCACGGCCGCGACGCCGCGGCGCTGGACGAGGTGCGCTCGACCATCGTCGCCGCCGGCGGCGCCGAGCCGCTGAGCGTCAGCTTCGACGTCACCGACGCCGAGGCCTCGCGCACGGCGCTCGACGCGCTGGTCGCCGAGCACGGGGCGCCGGACATCCTGGTGAACAACGCCGGCCTGCAGCGGCGGGCGCCGATCCAGGAGTTCAGCACCGAGGACTGGGACGCGGTGGTCGCCTCCAACCTGGACGGCGTCTTCCACGTCTCGCGCCCGCTGCTGCCGGCGATGATCGCCCGCGGCTCGGGACGGATCGTGAACATCGCCTCAGTGCAGTCGCAGCTGGCCCGCGGCACGATCGCCCCGTACTCGGCCACCAAGGGAGCGGTCGTGCAGCTGACCAAGGGCATGGCCGCGGACCTGACCGCGCACGGCATCCAGGTCAACGCCCTGTCGCCGGGCTACTTCGCCACCGAGATGAATCGCGCCCTGGTCGAGGACGAGCAGTTCACCTCCTGGCTGACGGCACGGACCCCGGCCGGCCGTTGGGGCTCGTTCGCCGAGCTCGACGGGGCGCTGCTGTTCCTGTGCTCGCCGGCGTCGAGCTTCGTCTCGGGGCAGAACCTGGTCGTCGACGGCGGCATGACCGCCGTCGTCTGAGTCGAGGACCGTCCGCGGCCGCGCGCCGCGGACAGGAAGGAGGAGCGGCATGGACGCCGACACCGGCAGCGCGCCGACCACGATGCGGGCGCTGCTCATCGACGCCGCCGAGACCGTGGCGATCCGCGAGGTCCCCGCGCCGGAGCCCGGCCCCGGTCAGGTGCGGCTGCGCATCCGCCACGTGGGGATCTGCGGTTCGGATCTGCACTACTACGCCGACGGCGCGAACGGCGCCTTCGCCGTGCGCGAGCCGCTGGTCCCCGGCCACGAGCTCTCGGCGACGGTCGACCAGGACCCGGCCGGCCGCTGGGAGCCCGGCACTCCGGTGACAGTGCACCCGGCGCGGTTCGGGGACCGCGATGCGCGGTTCGCCGAGGCGCCGAACCTCTTCGCCGGCGGCTCGTATCTGGGCAGCGCCTCGACCTGGCCGCACACCCAGGGCGCGCTGAGCGAGCTGCTCGTCGTCGAGGCGGACATGCTCCGGGCTCTGCCCGCCGGGCTCTCGCCGCGCACGGCCGTGCTGGCGGAGCCGCTCGGTGTGGCGCTGCATGCGCTCACCCAGGCCCGCTCGGTCGGCGCGGCGCTCGACGGCGCGCGGGTGCTGGTCGCCGGCGCCGGGCCCATCGGACTGCTGGCGGTCGCCGCCGCGCGCGACGCCGGTGCCGTCGTCGACGCCTGCGACGTCCGCGAGGGCCCGCTGGAGCGGGCCCGGGCCCAGGGGGCCGAGCAGGTGCTGCGCGCCGATCGCGAGGCGCCCGAGGCCGGGGCCTACGACGTGGTGCTGGAGTGTTCGGCGGCGCCGTCGTCGATCTCCGCGGCGCTGCAGGCGGTGCGTCCGGCCGGCGTCGTCGTCCAGGTGGGCATGGTCCCGCCCGAGCGGCAGGAGATCGCGCTGGCGCCGCTGATCGCCCGGGAGGTCCGGCTGGTCGGGGCCTTCCGCTTCGTCGACGAGATCGACGACGCCGTGGAGCTGCTCGCCCGCCGGCCGCAGATCGGCGCGGTGATCACCCACGAGCTCGACCCGGAGCGGCCGGAGGAGCTCTTCGCCGCCGCGGGCGACTCCGAGTCCTCCGGCAAGGTCATCGCCTCCTGGCGCTGAGTCCGCCGCCGGGAGGTCATCGGAGCGCGCACGGACACGTCGCGGGCCGGTCGCAGCACAAGATGTTGCGGCCGGCCCGCAGTGCGTCGCCCACATGTGCTGGGCCGTGTCGTCGACACGGGGGCGACACGCCGAGCCCGGATGTTCCTCGGATCACCTCGGACGGGGGAGAGCGCCGCGTCCACAGCTGTGGACCGCCGGCGGCGGTCCCGACTGCTTCCGCATCAGGACGCCGATCGCTCTCTCCACAGCGGCTGTGCACCGAGCGGTGGAGGAACTACATGGGTGTGAGTACAGCATCTAGTGGTCGTTTCTCAACGCCGCCCCTAGATGTAGTATTGAGGCAGTGCTCCGGCACGAATGACCACACACGACGCCGCAGCCGTCGGAAGACCCGAGACAGGAGAGCCGCAATGTCCGTCACCGTCTACACCAAGCCGGCCTGCGTCCAGTGCAACGCCACCTACCGCGCCCTGGACAAGAACGGCGTGGAGTACACCAGCGTCGACGTCTCGCAGGACGCCGAGGCCCTCGAGCACGTCCGTGCGCTGGGCTACATGCAGGCCCCCGTCGTCGTCACCGAGGACGACCACTGGTCGGGCTTCCGCCCGGACAAGATCTCGGCGCTGGCCTCCGCGCAGAGCACCGCCTCCTCGGTCGCCTGAGCGTCGAGGCCGGCGAGACCCGCCGGGCGGCGAGCCGCATCCCGGACCCGCCCGTCGGACACGGGCGGGGGAGCGGCGACTCCTGCGCGCAGGACGCAGCCCCAGCACCCCGCAGCACTTCTCGAGAAGGACTCCCGTCGGCGATGATGAAGACCTCGGCCCGGCTGATCTACTTCTCCTCCGCGTCGAACAACACGCATCGCTTCGTGGAGAAGCTCGAGCAGCCCGCGGGCACCACGGCGCGGCTGCCGCTGCGCACCAAGGATGAGACCCTGCAGGCCACCGAGCCGTTCGTGCTGATCCTGCCGACCTACGGGGCGGCCGGAGGACGCGGCTCCGTGCCGAAGCAGGTCATCAAGTTCCTCAACGTGGAGTCCAACCGGAATCTGCTGCGCGGAGTCATCGGCGCGGGCAACACGAATTTCCACGACAGCTACTGCATCGCCGGCGACATCGTCGCCGCCAAATGCGGAGTGCCGCATCTGTACAGGTTCGAACTGATGGGCACCGACGAGGACGTCTCGACGGTGCACGAAGGATTGGAAGAGTTTTGGACACAGCAGTCAAGCCGCTGATCGAGAGCGACGCGGAGCAGGCCTCGCCCCAGGAGCCTCTGGCCAAGGAGGTGCCGCCGCAGTGGCAGGGCCTGAGCTACCACGAGCTCAACGCCATGCTGAACCTCTACAGCGACGACGGCCGGATCCAGTTCGAGGCCGACCAGCTGGCCGCCCGCCAGTACTTCCTGGACCACGTGAACACCAACACGGTGTTCTTCCACGACCTGGAGGAGAAGCTCGACCACCTGGTCGAGAACGACTACTACGAGGCCGAGACGCTCGACGCCTACGACCGGGAGTTCGTCAAGCGCCTCTTCCAGCGCGCCTACGCGAAGAAGTTCCGCTTCCCGACCTTCCTCGGGGCCTTCAAGTTCTACACCTCCTACGCGCTGAAGACCTTCGACGGCCAGCGCTATCTGGAGCGCTACGAGGACCGGGTCACCATGGTCGCGCTGCATCTGGCCCGCGGCGACGAGGACGTCGCAGTGCGCATCGTCGACGAGATCATGGCCGGACGCTTCCAGCCGGCGACGCCGACCTTCCTGAACTCCGGGAAGAAGCAGCGCGGCGAGCTGGTCTCCTGCTTCCTGCTGCGCGTCGAGGACAACATGGAGTCGATCGCCCGCGGCATCAACTCGGCGCTGCAGCTGTCCAAGCGCGGCGGCGGCGTCGCGCTGTCGCTGACGAACATCCGTGAGCACGGCGCGCCGATCAAGCAGATCCAGGACCAGTCCTCGGGCGTCATCCCGGTGATGAAGCTGCTGGAGGACTCCTTCTCCTACGCCAACCAGCTGGGCGCCCGCCAGGGCGCCGGGGCGGTGTACCTCAACGCCCACCACCCGGACATCCATCGCTTCCTGGACACCAAGCGGGAGAACGCCGACGAGAAGATCCGCATCAAGACGCTCTCGCTGGGCGTGGTGGTCCCGGACATCACCTTCGAGCTGGCCAAGCGGAACGAGGACATGTACCTGTTCTCGCCGTACGACGTCGAGCGCGTCTACGGCAAGGAGTTCACCGAGATCTCGGTGACCGAGAAGTACTACGAGATGGTCGACGACGCCCGGATCCGGAAGTCGAAGATCAACGCCCGCGAGTTCTTCCAGACGCTGGCCGAGATCCAGTTCGAGTCCGGCTACCCGTATGTGATGTTCGAGGACACGGTGAACCGGGCCAACCCGATCGACGGCCGGGTGACGATGTCGAACCTGTGCTCGGAGATCCTGCAGGTCTCGGAGCCCTCGCGCTACACCGACGACCTCGGCTACGAGGTCATCGGCAAGGACATCTCCTGCAACCTGGGGTCGCTGAACATCGCCAAGACGATGGACTCGCCGGACTTCGGGGTCACCATCGAGACGGCGATCCGCTCGCTGACGGCGGTCTCGGACATGTCGGACATCAACTCGGTGCCCTCGATCGCCGACGGCAACCGGCGGTCGCACGCCATCGGCCTGGGGCAGATGAACCTGCACGGCTACCTGGCGCGCGAGCGGGTGTTCTACGGTTCCGAGGAGGGCCTGGACTTCACCAACATCTACTTCTACACGGTGCTGTTCCACGCGCTGCGGGCCTCGAACACTCTGGCCCGGGAGAAGGGCGAGGTCTTCGACGGCTTCGAGCGCTCGGCCTACGCCTCGGGCGAGTTCTTCGACAAGTACACCGAGCAGGTGTGGGAGCCGAAGACCGACACGGTCCGCCGGCTCTTCGACCACATCCACATCCCGACCCAGGAGGACTGGCGCGAGCTGAAGGCCTCGGTCATGGAGCACGGGATCTACAACCAGAACCTGCAGGCCGTGCCGCCGACGGGCTCGATCTCCTACATCAACAACTCGACCTCCTCGATCCACCCGGTCGCCTCGCCGATCGAGATCCGCAAGGAGGGCAAGCTGGGGCGGGTGTACTACCCGGCGCCGTACCTGACCAACGACAACCTGGAGTACTACCAGGACGCGTACGAGATCGGGTACGAGAAGATCATCGACACCTACGCCGAGGCCACGCAGCACGTGGACCAGGGGCTGTCGCTGACGCTGTTCTTCAAGGACACCGCGTCCACGCGCGACATCAACAAGGCGCAGATCTACGCGTGGAAGAAGGGCATCAAGACCCTCTACTACATCCGGCTTCGCCAGCTGGCCCTGGAGGGCACCGAGGTCGAGGGCTGCGTCTCCTGCGCCCTGTGACCGGCTGACCCGCCGATCTCCCGACTGCCCGCACGGCCACGCACGAACTGTTTGAAAAGGAACGGCATCATGACCACTTCCCCGGAGGCGACGCACTCGTCCTCGCTGCTCGACCACGTCGAGGCCATCAACTGGAACCGGCTCGAGGACGAGAAGGACGGCGAGGTCTGGGACCGGCTGACCGGCAACTTCTGGCTGCCGGAGAAGATCCCGCTGTCCAACGACATCCAGTCCTGGAACACGCTGACCGCCGAGGAGAAGACCCTGACCATGCGGGTCTTCACCGGGCTGACCCTGCTCGACACCATCCAGGGCACCGTCGGCGCCGTCGCGCTGATCCCGCATGCGCTGACCCAGCACGAGGAGGCGGTCTACACCAACATCGCCTTCATGGAGTCGGTGCACGCGAAGTCCTACTCCTCGATCTTCTCCACGCTGTGCTCCACCAAGGAGATCGACGACGCCTTCCGCTGGTCCAAGGAGAACGCGAACCTGCAGCGCAAGGCGCAGATCGTCATGGACTACTACCACGGCGCCGACGGGCTGAAGAAGCGGGTGGCCTCCACCATCCTGGAGTCCTTCCTCTTCTACTCCGGCTTCTATCTGCCGATGCACTGGTCGGCCCACGCGAAGCTGACCAACACCGCCGACGTCATCCGGCTGATCATCCGCGACGAGGCCGTGCACGGCTACTACATCGGCTATAAGTACCAGCGCGCGCTGGAGGACGAGACCGAGGAGCGTCGGCAGGAGCTGAAGGACTACACCTACGACCTGCTCATGGAGCTCTACGAGAACGAGGTCCAGTACACCGCCGACCTCTACGACGGCGTGGGCATGACCGAGGACGTCAAGAAGTTCCTCCACTACAACGCCAACAAGGCGCTGATGAACCTCGGCTACGAGCCGATGTTCCCCAAGGAGGTCACCGACGTGAACCCGGCCATCCTCTCGGCGCTGAGTCCCAACGCCGACGAGAACCACGACTTCTTCTCCGGCTCGGGCTCCTCCTACGTCATCGGCAAGGCCGTCGAGACCGAGGACGAGGACTGGGACTTCTGAGCGGACGGAGGACGACGGATGGCTGAGCCGACGCCGGGAGTCGAGGCGCCGCCGACGCCGGAGCTCGCCGAGGGGACGTTCCGCTACCGTGCCCTCGGCGAGGGCCGGTACGTCTCGACGGTGCACGCCCAGGGCGCCTGGAACCCGCATGAGCAGCACATGGCACCGGTGACCGGGCTGCTCGTCCATGAGCTGGAGCAGTTCCGGCGGCGGGACGATCTGCGCCTGGCGCGGGTCAGCTTCGACATCCACGGGATCATCCACGCCGGCGAGTTCCAGGTCCGCACCCGGATGATCCGTCCGGGCCGGACCATCGAACTCGTCGAGGCCGAGCTGGTCGCGGGCGGGCGCACCGCCGTCGTCGCCCGCGGCTGGCGGATGCTCACCACCGACTCGCGCGCCGTCGCCGGCGTCGAGGACGAGCCGCTGGATCCGCCGGAGGCCCTGGAGCCGTTCGCGGGCTTGCAGGTCTGGCCCGGCGGATTCATCCGCTCGCTGGAGATCCGCACGCCGACCCGTCGCCGCCCGGGGCGAGGAGCGGCCTGGCTGCGCAGCGAGATCCCGCTGCTCGAGGACGCCGAGGTCTCGCAGCTGGCGCGGCTGGCCTCGCTGGCCGACACCGCCAACGGCATCGTGCCCCGGGTGGAGCCGGGCCCGGAGTCCTGGGCATATCCGAACCTCGACCTGCAGCTGCACCTGCATCGCGCCCCGGCCGGCGAGTGGCTCGGCGTCGACGTCCGGCAGACCTTCGGATCCGACGGCATCGGGCTGACCAGCACTGTGCTGCATGACGAGCACGGGCCCTTCGGCCGCTGCGAACAGATCCTCACGCTGCGAGCCCCGCGCGGCACGGCATGAGTGCGTCCCCTGTCGTCGCCGCCGCTGCGGACGCCGGGCCCGACCGCCGCGCCGACGCCGCGGGGGAGCGGACGCGGCTGCTGCTGCACCGGCCGTCCTCCTCACGGGGTGCGGCCGGCGACCTCGATGCGGCCATCGCCTGGCTGCAGGGCACCCGGAGCGGCGCCACGCCGCCGATGCTGCGCATCTACCGGCCGCGGCCGACAGTGGCCTTCGGCCAGCGCGACCGGCGGCTGCCCGGCCATGGCGCGGCCTCCGAGGCCTGCCGCCGTCTGGGCTTCGAGCCTCTGGTGCGCCGAGCCGGAGGACGGGCCGCGGCCTACCACCCCGGCTGTCTGGTGGTCGACCACATCGAACCGGACCGCGACCCGGTGGTGGAGTCCCGGACGCGCTTCTCCCGCTTCGGCGAGCTGCTCACCGAGGCGCTGGTCCGCTGCGGCGTCGACGCCCGCTCCGGCGAGATCCCCGACGAGTACTGCCCCGGAGAGCACTCCGTGCACGGCGTCGCCGGCGACCGGCGGGTCAAGCTGGTCGGCACCGCCCAGCGGGTCATCGGCACCGGCTGGCTGTTCTCCTCGGTGATCGTCGTCGAGGACGGTGGGGCGATCCGTCGGGTGCTCTCCGAGGTCTACGAGGCTCTCGGCCTGGACTGGGATCCGCTGACGGCCGGGGCGGCGGAGGACGTGCGCCCCGGGCTGGACGTCGACGCGGTCGAGGAGCAGCTGCTGGCGGTCTACCGCGAGCAGCATGAGCTCGTCGCCGGCGAGCCTCCGCCGCTGGACTGAACCGGGCCGAGCCGAACTGGTCGCGACGGATCCCGCTCGGCTCGGCTCAGGCTCGGCCAGGGTCAGGCCTGCTCCCGCCACTCGTCGAGGTGGGGCTTCTCGTCGCTGATCCGGGTGGTCGGTCCGTGGCCGGTGTGCACCCGGGTCTCCTCCGGCAGGTCGT
>NZ_WIAX01000011.1 GCF_009467795.1 Nesterenkonia halophila | reverse complement strand
GCGGCGGCCACAGCGCGGAACCGCCGCTGGGCGACCGCCGTGCCGGCCACGGCGCTGGCGGTCTCGGTGGTCGGGACGCTGTTCTTCCCGCAGGTCTTCCCGCTGCAGCGCACGGTGACCGCCTCCTGGTCCTTCGACGAGCGCGTCGCCGCCCATCAGCGCGCTGTGGAGGCCGTTCCGGACGGCGTCTGCGTCGAGGCCGCCGACACGGCCGCGCCGCATCTGGTCGACCGCACCCGCGTGGGGCTGAACGGCACCACCGATGCGAGCCGGCTGAGCTGGCTGATCATCGACGACACCGTCTCCGAACTCGGCGGCAACGATCCGCTCACCCCGCAGGAGGCCTTCGACCGCGCCGATCGCCTGGGCTTCGAGCCGGTCATCTCCGACGACGCCGGCCTCTGGGTGCTCCACCGCGAGGTCGACGACGCCGTGGACGCCTCCTGCGCGGAATACCTCCGCCGCTGAACGCCTTATGCCCTGAGCGGACGGGACGACCGCGACACCGACGAGCCCCTCGGCCGGGCTCCTGCTCCCGACCGTCCGGACCGCCCGACCGCCGCCGAGCCCGGAGGACCCGATGCCCGCCTCCCCCGCCACCGCCTCCCCGCCGCGGGTGGTCATGGTCAGCCTGCACACCCATCCGCTGGATCAGGCGGGCACCGGCGACGCCGGCGGGATGAACGTCTACATCGACGCGCTCTCCCGGGCCCTGCAGGCCTCCGGCCTCGCCGTCGACCTCATCACCACAGCAGTGGCCGGACGGCACGCCGCCCCCGACTCCCCCGGCGAGGACGACACGCTGGTCACGCTGGGCGACGGGCGCCGACTGCACACCCTGGCGGTCCCGCCGCAGGCGCGCGGGACGAAGAACGATCTGGTCGACGCCGTCGACGAGCTCGCCGAGCGGGCGCTGACGAGCCTGGCCGCCGTCGCCGAGCGCGTGGACGTGGTCCACTCGCACTACTGGATCTCCGGGCTGGCCGGACTGCTGCTGGCCGAGCGGCTCGACGCGCCGCTGGTGCACACCATGCACACGATGGCCGCGGTGAAGCACGAGCGCGATCCCGACGCCGCCGAGGACCCGCGCCGCCACGCCGCCGAGGCCCGGATCGCCGCCGAGGCGCAGGCGGTGACCGCCAACACCGAGGCGGAGGCCGCCGATCTGCGGCGCCTCTTCGACGTCGACGATGCGCGCCTGCATCCGCTCCGACCCGGCGTCGACCTCTCCGTCTTCCACCCGCCCCAGGATCCGGATCCCCGCGCCGAGCTCGCAGGGCGGCCGCTGCGGCTGGCCTTCGCCGGCCGGCTGCAGCCGCACAAGGGGCCCCAGGTGGCGATCGAGGCGCTGGGGCTCTTCCACCGCCGCATGCCCGAGGTCCCGGTGGAGCTGACCATAGCCGGCGAGCAGAGCGGAGAATGCCGCGTCGACATCGCCGAGCTGGCCGCACGCCACGGCGTGTCCGAGCTGATCCGTCGACGTCCGCCGCTGCCGCACGGCGAGCTCGCCGGGCTCTTCCGCGCCAGCGACGCTGTGCTGATGCCCTCGTGCAGCGAGTCCTTCGGCCTGGTCGCCCTGGAGGCGATGGCCTGCGGCACCCCGGTGCTCGCCCACGAGGTCGGCGGGCTGAGGGAACTGGTGCACCACCGCCGCACCGGACGGCTCATCGGGAGCCTGGATCCGGACGGCTGGGCCGCCCAGATGCACTGGCTGGTGCTCCACCGCCGGGCCTGGAGCCGCTACAGCGCCACCGCCGCGCAGCGCGCCCGCGAGCATTCCTGGGAGGCGACGACGGCGCCGGCCGCCGCCGCTCTCTACGCGCGTCTGGCCGCGGCGCGCGTCCTGTCCGGCTGAGGCGGACGCCGGCGGGGAGAAGGGGGACGGGCCGACCTGTACGCCGGATTCTGTGCCGGCCGACTCGCGTCGGCGCGACGGCCATCATCCATCTGGGTCGCGTGTCGCCACGCGCCTCGAGCAGTCAACCCGGATGCCTCGGGCGGGCAGCCCTGGTCGCGCATCCTGTTCGACCTTGCTCCGGATGGGGTTTACCGAGCCGCGGCAGTCACCTGCCGCGCTGGTGGTCTCTTACACCACCGTTTCACCCTTGCCCGGCCGGCGTGAGCCGACCCGGCGGTCTGTTCTCTGTGGCACTGGCCTGCGGGTCTCCCCGAGTGGGCGTTACCCACCATCCTGCCCTGCGGAGTCCGGACGTTCCTCGACGCCGCAGTTATCCGCTCGTCACGTCCTGCGCGACAGCGGGGCCTTGCGGCGGCGCGATGGCCCGGTCGACCCGTCCCGGAGGTCCATCGTACGCCAGCGAGCAGCTCTGCGCCGATCCGCCTCCGGAACGGGTGACGGGTCTCTCAGCGAGCCAGCAGCAGACGCACCCCGTCCCCGAGGGCGGCGACCAGCGCCGCGAGCATTCCGACGGCGGCCACGACGGAGACTGCCACGGCCGCGATCCACTCGCGCGCCGAGCCCGAGCGTCCCAGCAGCGGCAGCGCCATCCGGCCTCCGCTGCTCCACAGCGCACCGAGCACCGGCAGACGACGGATTCCCTTCGGCGGGGTGAGCGCGACCGGCCAGAGCAGATTGCACCCGCCGTCGGTGAGCATGTCGCCGGCGATGTGCACGGCGGCGCCGAGGCCGACGGCGAGGACGAACCACCAGCTCTGCTCCCCCAGCCCGACGGCGACGAGGCCGCCCAGCAGCAGGCCGAGCATCCATGGGGTCTTCCGCGCGGCCTCGGGGAGGAAATGCAGCGTCTTCGCCGCGAAGGAGGCCAGCACCACGGTCATCGCGCCGGCCCCGATCTGCAGGGCCCCGGATTCGACGGGCACGGAGATCCGGGAGAGCAGCCAGGCGACGAGTATGAACGCGCCCACCCCCAGCAGCGAGTGCGTGCCGTTGCGGTGCCCGCCGGAGATCCGGCCGATCACGCGGCAGAGCCATTCCGAGACCGGCGGCAGCGAGTGCGCGATGGAGGCGTTGTGGTGGTCGGCGTCAGGCAGCAGCGCCGCGCCGGCGGCGACGACGGCGCCGGCCAGAACGCCGAGATCGGTGATGCCGTCGAGCAGCCCGAAGCCCAGCGGCAGCGTCTCCGGCAGCCCCGCGGTCGCGGTCTGGAGCACGGGGATCTCCAGTCCGGCCGGCGGGCGGATCGGCAGCTGATGGTCGGCGGCGATCAGCACCCATCCCGCCGCTCCGCAGGCGGCGTGGTGGGGTCCCATCATGGTCGTGCTCCCGTCGTCGGCGTGTGCGAAGGATCTCGGCCCGTCCCGGGGGACGAGGCGGCCGCGCGCCGCCGTTGCCGGACGCCGCCCGCCGCGACTGTCCATCGCATCATGCAGGGGTGACCCGGCCGGCGACACGTGCAGGACGAGGGCGGCCGCCGCGACGGCTCCTCCCGGCAGTCCGGCGGCGCCGGTACGATGGATCGGTGCTGATCCACCTCCCGCCCTCCGAAGGAAAGACCCCGCCGGCCGACGGCGGAGACGCCCTCGATCTCTCGGCGCTCACGTTGCCCGAGCTGGCGGCGCCCCGCCGCGAGGTCCTCGACGCGCTCGCCGCCGCCAGCTCCCGCGAGGACGCGCAGAAGGTCCTCAAGGTCGGCGCCAACGTCATGGGCGAGGTCGCGGCCAACACCCGGCTGGACACCGCGCCCACGGCCCCCGCGCACCGGCTCTACACCGGGGTGCTCTACGACGCGCTCGACGCCGACACGCTGGACGAGGCCGCACGGGCCCGCGCCGAGGACCAGGTGCTGATCTTCTCCGGGTTGTTCGGCGTGACCGGCTTCAGCGACCCGATCCCGGCCCACCGCCTGTCGATGGGCGTCACCCTGGCTCCCGAGGGGCGCGGCCCGGGACGGCTGTCGACGTTCTGGAAGCAGGCCCTGGCCGAGCCGCTGGACGCGATGATCGGCGACCAGCTCGTCGTCGACTGCCGGTCCTCGGCCTATGCCGTCCACCGCGCGGCGGCGGAGCAGACTCTGACGGTCAACAGCGTCACCGAGCGCGACGGCGAGCGGAAGGTGGTCACCCACTTCGCCAAGCACGCCCGCGGCCGGCTCACCGGGATGCTGCTGCGCGCCGAGCGGCCGGCGGAGACGATCGACGACGTCGCCGACATCGCCGCCTCCGGCTGGGAGGTGGAGGTGCGCCCGGCCGCCGGGCGCACCCCGCATCAGCTGGACCTGATCAGTCGGGAGTGATCCGGCTGGCGGCCGGGTCCCACTCGGTGCCGGCCGCCGAGGCGTCCATGGCCTCGTTGCTCAGCGCGTCGGCGTCGCCGTTCTGCTTCCGCGGGATCCAGGTGTAGCGCACCTGGGTCGGCGGCAGGATGGCCGCGGCCTGTGCGGCGAGACGCTTCATGTCCTCATGCTTGATCCGCCAGCGCCCGCTCATCTGCTCGACGACGAGCTTGGAGTCCAGCCGCACCTCGACCTCGGCCTGCGGGTCGATCTCGGCGGCCAGCGTCAGCCCGTCGATCAGGCCGGTGTACTCGGCCACGTTGTTGCTGGCCTTCCCCAGCGGGGTCGCGCGGGTCGCCAGCACGCGGCCGGAGGCGTCGCGCACCAGGGCGCCGGATCCGGCGATGCCGGGGTTGCCGCGGCTGCCGCCGTCGGCTTCGACGATCAGTGTGGTCACAGTTCTCCTGTCGGGGTGTCCGAAGTCGGGATGTCTCGAGTCGCGGGATCGGGTCGCGGGCGGCCGGAGCCGGCGCGCGGCGGACGGGTTCAGCCGCCCGGAGTGAGCACGAAGTCCCACGGATCAGTGGTGATGCCGCTGACCACGACCTCGACATCGTAGCCGCGATCGGCCAGCGCCCGCTGCAGCGCCTGGGCGGCGGTGGGCAGCCAGAGCCATTCGCTGGCGAAGTGCGAGACGTCGATGAGGTAGGGCCGGCCGTCGCGCACCGCCTCGCGGGCCTCCGAGGCGGGATGGTGGCGCAGGTCGGCGGTGATGAAGACGTCGGCCTCGGCCTCCCGTGCGACGTCGAGCAGGCTGTCGCCGGCGCCGCCGCAGAGCGCGACACGCTGCACGATGCCGTCCCGGTCCCCGGCGACGCGGACTCCCCCGGCGACGGCCGGCAGCAGGCCGAAGAGCCGGCCGGCGAGCTCGCCCAGCGTGGTGCCGACCTCCAACGTGCCCAGGCGTCCCAGACCTTCCTGGGCCACCCCGCCCTCGGCCGGCTTCAGCGGTGCGGTCTCCTGCAGGCCCAGCATGCCGGCGAGCACGTCGTTGACGCCGCCGACGGCGGCGTCGCCGTTGGTGTGGGCGGTGAGCAGCCCGCAGGAGGACTCGATGAGCCGGTGGACGATCTCTCCCTTGTACCCGGCCGCGTCGACGCTGTGCACTCCGCGCAGCAGCAGCGGGTGATGGGTGATCAGCAGGTCCGCGCCGGCGTCGCAGGCCTCCTCGACGACGGCGCGCACCGGGTCGACGGCGAAGTGCACGGTGCGCACCGGCCGTTCGCGGCGGCCGGCGACGAGTCCGACGGCGTCCCACGGTTCGGCGAGGCCGGAGGGCCAGAGCTCCTCGGCGAGGTCGACCACCTGCTGCAGCGTCGGGGCGGGGCCCGTCGCGCGCGCCGCGGAGTCCGGGTCGCCGTCGTTGTCCTGGTCCTGCTCTTTGTCCTGGTCCTCGGGCGTGGTGTCCATGCCCTCCGTTGTATCGCGTCGCGCCGGTCCGACGCTCCGGACACGCTCGGGAGACGCGCGGACGACGCGCGGTCCCGGCCGCGCCGAGGAATGTCGCGGCGGCCGACGCGGTTGGACCGGACATGAGTTCTCCCTCCGATCCCGAGGCCCCGACCCCTGATCCGGCGGCGCAGGTCGACCCGGCCGAGCAGGCCGGCGCCGCCCGCACTCTGGTCCTCGGCGCCGGCTGCTTCTGGTGCCTGGATTCGCTGGCCCGGCGGCTGCGCGGCGTCGTCAGGGTGCGCAGCGTCTACACCGGCGGCACCGGCCCGGCGACCTACGAGGCGGTGTGCACCGGCACCACCGGCCACGCCGAGGCGGTGGAGGTCACCTTCGACCCCGCCGAGCTGCCCGTCGACGTGCTCTACGACGTCTTCTTCTCCGCGCACGACCCGACGTCGTGGAACCGGCAGGGCCACGACGTCGGCCCGCAGTACCGCTCGGCGATGTTCTACACCGACGACGCCGAGCGTGCCGAGATGCAGGCGTCGATCGTGCGTGCGCAGCAGTCCTACGACGCGCCGATCGTCACCACGCTGGAGCCGCTCGGCGCGGTCTTCGAGGCCGAGCCGGTCCACCAGGACTTCCATTCCCGCCGGCCCGACGTCGGCTACTGCCGGGTCATCATCGACCCCAAGGTCGCCGCGCTGCGCCGGAATTACGCCCCGTGGCTGACGGAGCAGCCGGTCGGCTGACGAGCCGATAGGCTGGCCCCGACCCGTGTCGGCGCCCGACGGCGCCACCGACGGCACGGCCGCTTCCCCCGCAGTCCCCGCAGAGACGCAGACACACCGCACGGAAGGGTTCGACTCCATCATGGCGATTCTCGACAACATCACCGAGGCCGTCGGCGGCACTCCGCTGGTCCGGCTCAACCGGCTCGACGCCGACCTGCCCGGCGACGTCGCGGTCAAGCTCGAGTTCTACTCCCCGGCCAGCTCGGTCAAGGACCGCATCGGCACCGCCATCGTCGACGCCGCCGAGGAGGCCGGCGTGCTGAAGCCCGGCGGCACCATCGTCGAGGGCACCTCGGGCAACACCGGCATCGCCCTGGCGATGGTCGGCGCGGCCCGCGGCTACCGCGTGGTGCTGACCATGCCGGAGACGATGTCCACCGAGCGGCGCGTCATGCTGCGCGCCTACGGCGCCGAGATCGTGCTGACCCCGGGCTCCGACGGGATGCGCGGGGCGGTGGAGAAGGCCAAGGCCATCGTCGAGGAGACCGACAACGCCATCTGGGCCCGGCAGTTCGCCAACGAGGCCAACCCGCAGGTCCACTACGACACCACCGGCGAGGAGATCTGGCGCGACACCGAGGGCGCCGTCGACATCCTGGTCGCCGGCATCGGCACCGGCGGCACGATCACCGGCGCCGGACGGAAGCTGCGCGAGCACAAGCCGGAGGTCGGCATCGTCGCCGTCGAGCCGGAGGACTCGCCGATCCTCTCCGGCGGCGCGGCCGGACCGCACAAGATCCAGGGGCTGGGGCCGAACTTCGTCCCGGAGATCCTCGACCGCGAGATCTACGACGAGGTGCTGACCGCCGACCTCGACAAGTCGGTGGAGACCGCGCGCGAGCTGGGGACCCAGGAGGGCATCCTGGGCGGCATCTCCACCGGGGCGAACATCGCCGCGGCGCTGGAGGTCGCCTCCCGCGAGGAGAACCGCGACAAGCTCATCGTCACCGTCGCCACCGACTTCGGGGAGCGCTACATCTCCACGCTGCTCTACGAGGACATCCGCGGCTGATCCTCCCGCACGTTTCCAGACGCGACCGCCGACCGAAAGGCATCGATCGACAGTGGGCATCCTGAAGCGCCTGCGCGAGGACATCGACTCCGCACGCGAGCACGACCCGGCCGCACGCAGCTCCACGGAGATCGTGCTGGTCTACTCCGGCCTCCACGCCATCTGGGCCCACCGCCTGGCGCACCGGATGTGGCGGCGCCGGCCGCTGCAGACTCCGGCGCGGGCGCTGTCCCAGGCGGTGCGCACGCTCACCGGGATCGAGATCCACCCGGGGGCGCAGATCGGCCGGCGGTTCTTCATCGACCACGGCATGGGCGTGGTGATCGGCGAGACCACCGAGATCGGCGACGACTGCATGCTCTACCAGGGAGTGACCCTCGGCGGGCGCTCCCTCGAGCAGGTCAAGCGCCACCCCACGCTCGGCGACGGCGTCGTCGTCGGCGCCGGGGCGAAGGTCCTCGGGCCGGTGGAGCTCGGCGAGGGGGCGACCGTCGGAGCCAACGCGGTGGTCGTCAAGTCCGCGCCGGCGCACTCGATCCTCACCGGCATCCCCGCCCACGCGCGCAGCCGGACGGAGACCGAGCGGAAGCCGGCGGTGGATCCGGCCGAGTACGCCCTGGATCCGGCGCTGTTCATCTGAACCCGACCGGCTGATCCGGACCGGCCGGTCGACGACGCCGGAGACGACGAAGGGCCCGGCCCCGGGGATGATTCCCGGAGCCGGGCCCTTCGTCGTGTGGCGGACGCGGATCGGACGATCGGCGGATCCGCACAGCGGGTCAGCCGCTCAGGCCTCCACCTCGCCGCGGTCTCCGGACCACAGCGTGTGGAAGGTGCCCTCGACGTCGGTGCGCTGGTAGGTGTGCGCACCGAAGTAGTCGCGCAGCCCCTGGGTCAGCGCGGCCGGCAGGCGGTCGCGGCGCAGGCTGTCGTAGTAGGCCAGCGAGGAGGAGAAGACCGGGGCCGGCACGCCGTGCTCGGCGGCGGCGGCCACCACCCGGCGCCAGGCCGGCAGGCACTCGTTGAGGGCCTCGGTGAACTCCTCGGCCAGCAGCAGGTTCTTCGGCAGGCGGGAGGACTCGCCGTCGAAGGCCTTCATGATGGTGTCCAGCAGGTCGGCGCGGATGATGCAGCCGGCGCGCCACAGCGAGGCGATCTCCTTCAGGTCCAGGTCCCAGCCGAACTCCTCGCCGGCGGCGACGAGCATGTCCATCCCCTGGGCGTAGGCGACCAGCTTGGAGGCGTAGAGCGCCTTGCGCACGTCCTCGACGAACTCCGGGCCGAACTCCTCGTCTGCGGCGGTGGAGTCCACGCCGTCGCTGAAGACGCGGTTGGTCTCGGCGCGCAGTTCGCGCTGCGAGGAGATCGAGCGGGCGAAGACCGACTCGGCGATCGCAGTCACCGGCGAGCCGACCTCCAGTGCGGAGATCGCCGTCCAGCGGCCGGTGCCCTTCTGGCCGGCGGAGTCGACGATGACGTCGACCAGCGGCCGGCCGGTGCGCTCGTCCTCCTGCTCGAGGACCTCGGCGGTGATCTCGATGAGGTAGGAGGCGAGGTCGGTGGTGTTCCACTCGCGGAAGACCTCGCCCTGCGCCGCCGGCTCCAGCCCGGCCAGGCTGCGCATCAGGTCGTGGGCCTCGCCGATGACCTGCATGTCGGCGTACTCGATGCCGTTGTGGACCATCTTCACGTAGTGGCCGGCGCCGTCGGTGCCGACCCAGGTGCAGCAGGGCTCGCCGTGGTAGTCCGCGGCGATCTTCTCCAGCATCGGACCCAGCGTCCGGTAGGACTCCTCGGAACCGCCGGGCATGATCGACGGGCCGTTCAGCGCACCCTCCTCGCCGCCGGAGACGCCGACGCCGACGAAGTGCAGGCCCTTCTCGCGCAGCCGCTCCTCGCGGCGGCGCGTCTCCTCGAAGAACGAGTTGCCCGCGTCGATGACGATGTCGCCCTCGTCGAGCAGCGGCAGCAGGTCGTCGATGACGGCGTCGACCGGAGCGCCGGCCTTGACCATGATCAGCACCCGGCGCGGCCGCTCGAGGGACTCGACCAGCTGGACCAGGGACTCGGTGCGGACGAACTCGCCCTCGGAGCCGTGGGCCTCCAGAAGCGCATCGGTGCGCTCCACCGACCGGTTGTGCAGGGCCACGGTGTAGCCGTTCCGAGCGAGATTCCGTGCCAGGTTGGCCCCCATCACGGCCAGTCCGGTCACTCCGATGTCGGCGCTCATGCAGTCTCCTTGTTCGAGGTCTGGGGTCGAGGTCCGTGCACGCCGTCGGTCGTCGTGCACGGTGCTCGACGCCGGTCGGCGGGGCGGGGCCGACGATCGGCATGGCGGAGCGACGCCGTCACGGACCGCCCGCGCCGGCGTCGAGCGCCTCCCACTCTATCCCGAGCGAGGCTCTTCGTGGGGCGGGCGTTGCGCCGGGCGACGACAGGCCCGTCCGCGGTGGCCGGAGCGGGTGCCGGGGACGCGCGTCGGACCGGGCGCGCCGATCAGTCGCCGACGGCCTCGCGTCCGCGGCGCACGATCAGCGGGTCGGGCTCGCCGACGACTTCGTGGTCCTTGCCCTCGTACTCGAACTGGGACAGGAAGTAGCGCATGGCATTGAGCCGGGCGCGCTTCTTGTCGTTGGACTTGATGGTGATCCACGGCGCGTGGTCGGTGTCGGTGCGCCGGAACATCTCCTCCTTGGCCTCGGTGTAGGCCTCCCAGCGGTCCAGCGACTCCAGGTCCATCGGCGAGAGCTTCCACTGCCGCACCGGGTCGATCTGCCGGATCGCGAAACGGGTGCGCTGCTCCTTCTGGGTCACCGAGAACCAGAACTTCGTCAGGTGGATCCCGGCGTCGACGAGCATCTGCTCGAACTGCGGCGCCTGGCGCATGAAGATCTCGTACTCGTCGTCGGAGCAGAAGCCCATGACCCGCTCGACGCCGGCCCGGTTGTACCAGGAGCGGTCGAAGAGGACCATCTCGCCGGCGGTGGGCAGGTGGTCGATGTAGCGCTGGAAGTACCACTGCCCCCGTTCGCGGTCCGAGGGCTTGCTCAGCGCGACCACGCGGGCGGTGCGCGGGTTCAGGTGCTCGGTGACGCGCTTGATGGTGCCGCCCTTGCCGGCGGCGTCGCGGCCCTCGAAGACGATCACGTGCTTCAGCCCGTAGTCCTCGGCCCAGTACTGGAACTTCAGCAGCTCCACCTGCAGGTGGTACTTCTCCAGCTCGTAGATGTCGCGGTCGAGGCGCTCGGCGTAGGGATAGTTCTCCTGCCAGGTCTCGACGGCGTTGCCCTGCGGGTCGATGAGATCGGGGTCCGGCGTGTGCCCGTCCAGGACCCGGTAGCCGCCGTCGCGCAGGCGGTCGATGAACTCCCGCAGGTTCTCCCGCGGCGCCTCGTCGAGGTCGTGCATATGGTTCCTCCGCCTCTCGTCTGCGCCAGGTGTGCTCGACGGCGGACGTCGTGCGTCGGCGTCGTGCCCGAACATCTCACCAGGGATCTGTGAACGGCCGGTGAACGTCCCGTCGTCGGGCCAGCGGTCCGGCCCGTCGTCGTGGCCGACCGGCTCACGGCCCGGCTGGCATCCGTCGGCACGGACCAGCTTACGCCGGTCCGCCGACGCGGAGCACCGGACCGCGCCGAGGCGACGGCGTCAGAGCGCCTGCTCGCCCATCTGGCCCGCCCGGGCCAGCGCCGTCAGCCGGGAGACGGCCCGGTGGTACTTCTTCATGTAGCCGCCGGACATCATCTCCTCGGTGAACAGCGCGTCGAAGGGCTTCCCCGAGGCGACGACCCGCACGTCCTGGTCATAGAGCCGGTCGGCCAGCACCACGAAGCGCAGCGCCAGCGCCTGCGACTCGATGGTCTCGACGTCCCGCAGCACCAGCACGTCGACGTCGGCGACCAGCTGACGGTACCGGCTCGGGTGCACGACGGTGAGGTGCTCGGCCAGCGCGGCGAAGTCGTCGACGGCGATCCGCGAGCCGGCGAACTCCCGGGCGGCGAAGTCCTCGACCTGGTCGGCGGGCAGCGGATCGGGGGCCTGCGGGAGTCCGCGGTGCCGGTAGTCCTCGCCGTCGACGCGGACCGTGGTGAACTGGTCGGCCAGCACCTGGATCTCGCGCTGGAAGTCCGCGGCGGCGAAGCGTCCCTCGCCCAGCGATCCGGGCAGCGTGTTCGACGTCGCGGCCAGTTTGACCCCGGCGTCGGCCAGCTCGCGCATCAGCCGCGACATCAGCACCGTGTCGCCGGGGTCGTCGAGCTCGAACTCGTCGATGCAGACCAGCGCATAGTCGCTGAGCACGTCGACGGTGCGGCGGAAGGACAGTGCGCCGACCAGGTTCGTGTACTCCACGAAGGTCCCGAAGGCCTTCGGCCCCTCGACCGCGTGGTACAGCGAGGCCAGCAGGTGGGTCTTGCCGACGCCGAAGCCGCCGTCCAGGTAGATCCCGGCCGCGCGGCGCGCCGGCGCCCCCGACCGGCCGCGGCCGACGAGCCGCGAGAGCAGCCCGCCGCCGCGCCGTCGGCCGACGGTGGCCGCGAACGCCCGCAGCGCCTCCACCGCCTCGGCCTGCGAAGGATGGGCGGGATCCGGGATGTAGGAGTCGAAGGAGACCTGGGAGAAGCGGAACGAGGGCGTCAGGCCCTCCAGCAGCTCCCCCACTCCGACCTGGGGCGTTCTCTGGCTCAGCGGTGCGACGTCGGACGGCATGCGCCCCATGCTACTGCGCCGCGCCGTCGGCGATGACCTCGGATGACGAGGAGCGGCTCCCGCCTGGAGGCGCTGCGGCGGACGGGTCTAGGCTGGAGACGTGTCCGTCGACCACGTGCCGAGCGCGGCGGCGGACCCCTCGAGCCTCCGATCGAAAGGCGATGCTCCATGACCGCTGAGAAGGACCATTCCCAGTACGCCCGCCCCGAGACGCTGGTGACCACCGAGTGGGTCGCCGCGCACAAGGACGACGCCGACGTCGTGGTGGTGGAGTCCGACGAGGACGTGCTGCTCTACGAGACCGGCCACGTCCCCGGCGCGGTGAAGATCGACTGGCACACCGAGCTCAACGACCCGGTGACCCGCGACTTCCTCGACGGCGAGGCCTTCGCCGCCTTCGCCGCCTCCAAAGGCATCTCGCGGGACACCACAGTGGTCTTCTACGGCGACAAGTCGAACTGGTGGGCCGCCTACGCGCTGTGGGTCTTCACGCTCTTCGGCCACGAGGACCTGCGCCTGATGGACGGCGGCCGGCAGAAGTGGACCGACGAGGGTCGCGCGATGATCACGGAGCGCCCGGAGATCACCGCCGGCGACTACCCGGTGGTCGAGCGCGACGACGCCACGCACCGGGCCTTCCGCGAGGACGTTCTCGACCACTTCGGCAAGCCCCTGGTGGACGTCCGCTCCGCGCTGGAGTACTCCGGCGAGCGGACCCACATGGAGGGCTACGAGCAGGAGGGCGCCCTGCGCGGCGGGCACATCCCCACCGCCGCCTCCGTCCCGTGGGGACGGGCGGTGGACTCCGACGGGACCTTCAAGTCCCGCGAGGAGCTCGAGGCCATCTACCGCGACGAGGCCGGCCTGGGCACCTCCGACGACGTCATCGCCTACTGCCGCATCGGCGAGCGGTCCTCGCACACCTGGTTCGTGCTCCAGCACCTGCTCGGCTACGAGCAGGTCCGCAACTACGACGGGTCCTGGACCGAATGGGGCAACGCGGTCCGACTGCCCATCGCCGCCGGCGAGGAACCGGGTGAGGCCCGATGACCGCCGCGCAGCACGCTGACGCCGTCGGCGGTCCGGCCGCCGAGCCGGGCGCCGACCCGATGCCGGGGGCGCTGGCCGAGATCATCGAGGAGTTCCAGGCCGTCGAGGATCCGCAGAAGCTCGAGCTGCTGCTGGAGCTCTCCCGCGAGCTGCCGGAGCTGCCGGAGGAGTACGGCGACGGCTACGAGCAGATGGAGCAGGTCGTCGAGTGCCAGTCGCCGCTGTACCTGGCCCTGGAGTTCGACGACGGCGCCCGCACCGTCCGGCTGATCTTCGCCGCGCCGCAGGAGGCTCCGACCACCCGCGGATTCGCCTCCATCCTGCACCAGGGGCTCGACGGGCTGACGTATGAGCAGATCCTGGCGACCCCCGACGACGTCGCGGCCCGCCTGGGGCTGGCCAAGGCCATCACCCCGCTGCGGCTGCGCGGCATGGAGGCGATGCTCGCCCGGGTGAAGCGCAACGTGCGCGAGCACGTCGCCGCGCTCGACGCCGGCTGACCCCGGCCGATCCCCGCCGGCGTCCGGGTCGGCACCCGACCGGCACCGGGGTCAGCTGTCGGCCGTCGCCGTCGACTCCGCGGGCGCGACGGTCGGCAGGGTGCCGGTGGAGGCCAGATGCGGCGGCGCGTCCGCGGTGAACAGCTTCGTCGCCCATTCGGCGACATTGCCCTCCCACCGCTCGGGGTCGGCGTTCCGTTCCTTGATGTGCCGGGCGCGGGTGAAGGGCACGAAGCTCACCATCGGGCTGCGTTCAGCCAGGTCGCGGGAGGGGCCGTAGGGCACGACATTGTCGTCGGCGCTGTGCAGGATGAGCGTGCGCACATGCAGCTCATCGGCCCGAGCCGTCCAGTTCAGCGCCTTCAGGTCCACTGGTGCTGCCAGACCTGTCACACGCTTGCCCGAGGGGTTGGAGATGATCCACTGCCCCATCCGTCCCACCCGGTCCGGGATCCGGTTCTCCCGGGCCTGGTGGGCCAGCACGTCGATCCAGTCGACCACCGGACCGGTGAGCACGAGTCCGCGGATCGCCGGTGCGAGCCGGGACCGGTCGGCCGTCTGCAGCGCGATCGCCCCGCCCATCGACCAGCCGAAGAGCAGCACATCCTCGGCGCCGTGGTCGAGCGCGTACTGCACTGCGGCCTCGACGTCCTCCCACTCGGTGACGCCCAGCCCGTAGCGGCCGTCCGGGGCGTCGGGCGCCTCGCCGTCGTTGCGATAGGAGATCAGCAGCGAGTCGAGTCCCAGTCGATCGGCCACGGCCAGCCCTCGGATGCCCTCCGCGCGGCGCCCGCCGCGGCCGTGGACCATGATGGCCCAGATCCCGCGGCCGGCCAGCACGCCGTCGCCGCGCCGCGGCGGCACGTGCCACGCCGGCGCCGGACCGTCGGGGAGCTCGACGACCACCTCACGGCTCGGGAAGCCCGCACTGTCCGGATCCGGATGGGTCACCGAGGTCCACCAGCCGCGGACCGCACTGCGCAGGTCCCCGCGATAGATCTCCTCCACCCGGCGGGTGATGGTCCCGTCGCGGGGCGAGAAGGCGGTGATCTCCCCGATCCGTGCATGCGACTGCCCGCCGTGGAAGTACAGCCCGTATGTGCCCTCGACGATGGTCTCCGGCGTCGCCGGCAGCACCACCTCGTCGCCGCGGGAGCCGCGCACGACCGCCAGGATCTCGAGGTCCTCGCGATGTTCGCGGACGGGGGTGACCACCATCCGTGCGAAGTAGCCGGCCAGCGCCGAGGCTCCTGCGGCCGCGGCGAGTCCGGCGCCCAGCCCCGTGCCGGCGCCCAGCACTCCGGCGCGCACCCAGGGCGTGCGCGGCTCGCGCTCACGACGCACCCGCCGGAGCACCGACGATGCGCGGCGCCCGATCGGGCTCTGGACGGCCGGCGGGGCGCCGGACCGGCGGGCCAGCCGGCCGGCGCCGCGGCGCGCTCGGCCGACCTGCTCCCCGAGGAGATCCACGGCTTCTGCCACGGACGGCTGACGGTCACGCGATGCCATGGGGCGGCGCCTCCCACACTGTCTCGGATGCGATGCTGGTTCCCCGGCCGAGCTCCGGACCGGCGCCTGCGGCCGCGCGGCCCGTCCGGCCCTCCGCTCAGCCTACGCGGCGGTGCCGACGAGCGGAATCCGGCCCCGACTCCGGGAAGCAATGCGGCCGCCGGCGCGTTGACCCCGGATGCGGACGCGTCGCGGCGGGTGCGCCCGCCGGCGGGGCCGCGACGTCCGAGCTGACAGCGGCGAGAGGAAGCGATGACGATGAGCGAGCAGCACGAGCAGCAGCCGGCGACGCCGGAGCAGGACGCCTCGGCGGCGTTCGCCCGCCGGCTCACCGACGAGCAGTGGCGGGAGCGGCTGTCCGCCGAGGAGTACTACGTGCTGCGACGCGGCGGCACGGAGCGGGCCTACACCGGCGAGTACTGGGACAGCACCGACGACGGCGTCTTCACCTGTCGTGCCTGCGGGGCCGAGCTGTTCTCCTCCGAGACCAAGTTCGACTCGCACTGCGGCTGGCCGAGCTTCTACGAGCCCTCGTCCGGGGCGAACGTCACCCACCTGCGCGACGCCAGCCTCGGCATGGAGCGCGTCGAGGTGCGCTGCGGCAGCTGCGACTCCCACCTGGGACATGTCTTCTCCGGCGAGGGCTTCGACACACCGACCGACCAGCGCTACTGCATCAACTCGCTGTCCATCCGGCTCCACCCGGCCGAGGGATGAGCCGACCATGACCGATCCCTCGACGCCCGAGGCTCCCGAGACGCCCGACGTGCCCGGCACGGCGGAGCCGGCGGCCGGGCCGGACGCCTCCTTCGCCTCCGACAACGTCGCCGGCGTCGCACCCGAGATCCTCGAGTCCCTGGCGCGCATCGGCGGCGGGACGGCCCTGCCCTACGGCGACGACTCCGTCACCGCCCGGCTCTCCGACGTCGTGCGGGCCGAGTTCGGCGCCCGCGCCGAGGTGCTGCCGGTCTTCAACGGCACCGGCGCCAACGTCGTCGCCCTGCAGGCGCTGCTGCCCCGCTGGGGCGCGGCGATCTGCACCCGGCAGGCGCACATCAACACCGACGAGGGCGCGGCGCCGGAGCGGCTGGGCTCGCTGAAGCTGCTGCCCCGCCCGACCGCGGACGGCAAGCTCACCGTCGACGACGTCGAGGCCGAACGGCGGGCGACCGGCTTCGTCCACGCCGCCCAGCCGCTGGCCGTCTCGCTGACCGAGTCCACCGAGGTGGGCACCGTCTACACCCCCGCGGAGATCGCCGCCGTCGCCGAGCGCGCCCATGCCGCCGGGATGGGAGTCCACGTCGACGGCGCCCGGCTCGCCAACGCCGCCGCGGCCCTCGGCGTCGGACTCGGCGAGCTCACCGCCGCCGCCGGCGTCGACGCGGTCAGCCTGGGCGGGACGAAGAACGGGGCGATGGCCGCCGAGGCGGTGGTCGTGATCGACCCCGACCGGGTCGCCGGCGTCGACTACATCCGCAAGTACTCCATGCAGCTGGCCAGCAAGCAGCGCTACGTCTCCGCCCAGCTGCTGGAGCTCTTCGGCACCGACCTGTGGCGGCGGAACGCCGAGCGGGCCAACGCCCAGGCCGCACGGCTGGGGCGCCGACTGGCCGAGATCGACGGAATCCGACTCTCCCGGCCGACCGAGGTCAACGCCGTCTTCCCGGAGATCGACGCCGCGGTCCTCGCCGAGCTGCGCCGACGCTACCTGGTCCACACCTGGGACGCCGCCGCCGACGGCACCCCGGTGGCGCGGCTGATGTGCTCCTTCGACACGCGCGACGAGCAGATCGACGAGCTCGTGGAGACCGCCCGACGAGCCTCCGCGGCGCGCCTGGCGCCGCGGAGCTGACCCCCTCCGTAGGGTGGTCCCGTGACGATTCTCGGCCCAGCGGGTTCCGGGACGGGCGCCGGCGCCGGACATCCGGCGCGGCCCTCCCCTCCCGGCCTCGACGAGCTTCCGGAGCCGTTCCGCACCGCTCTGGGAGAGCTTCGGCGTGCCCGCACGCGCCGCGAGGCGCTGGTCGAGGAGATCCCCGCGCCGTCGCGCCTGGCGCCCTACGCCGTCGCGCTGCGCGCCGAGGTGCCCGATCCCGCGACGATGCCCGACCACCCCTCGCCGAATCACCCGGCCCACGCCGCCCGTGGGTCCCGCAGCCCGCGCGCCGGAGGCTCCGGACCTGCCCCTGAGGACGCCGAGCTGCTGGCCGCCGGCCGCTTCGTGCTGCTGCATGATCCCGCCGGCCATGAGACCTGGGACGGAACCTTCCGCGTGGTCATCTACATCCGTGCCGAGCTCGACGCCGAGATGGGCGACGATCCGCTGTTGGCCTCAGTGGCCTGGACCTGGCTGCGCGATGCGCTGGGCCAGTACGGCGTCGAGCACCACCACGCCGGCGGCACCGCCACGCGGATCCTCTCGGAGAGCTTCGGCAGCCTGGAGGACCGCGGCCCGAGCAACACGGTGGAGCTGCGCGCCTCGTGGACGCCCACCGGCCGTCGCTTCGACGCCCACCTGGAGGCCTGGGCGGACATGGTCTGCTCCTTCGCCGGCCTGCCCGCTCTGCCCGACGGCGTCGTCGCCATGCCCCATCTCAGGAGGAACTGACGACTCGATGCCCGACTGCCCCGCTGACGACGCCGAGGACACGCTCCCACCGCTGCTGACCGAGCCGGCCGAGGGCGTGCCCTTCGTCATCGACACAGACCGGGGGCTGCAGCGCTGCGCCGAGGCCCTGGCCGCCGGCTCCGGCCCCGTGGCCGTCGACGCCGAGCGCGCCTCCGGATTCCGCTACGGCCAGCGCGCCTTCCTGGTCCAGCTCAAGCGCGCCGGCTCCGGACTCTGGCTGATCGATCCCGAGCCGTTCGACACGTTGGCGCCGATCCAGCAGGCGCTCGACGGCGCCGAATGGATCCTGCACGCCGCCTCCCAGGACCTGCCCTGCCTGGCCGAGCTGGGGATGCACCCCCATCGGCTCTTCGACACCGAGCTGGCCGCCCGCATGGCGGGACTGCCCCGCGTCGGACTCGGCGCCGTCGTCGAGACGCTGCTGCACGTGCGGCTGGCCAAGGAGCACTCGGCCGCCGACTGGTCCCGCCGGCCGCTGCCGAAGGACTGGCTGCGCTACGCCGCCCTCGACGTCGAGCTGCTCGTCGAGCTGCGCACCGAGCTGACCCGGATGCTCGACGAGCAGGGGAAGCACTCCTGGGCCGAGGAGGAGTTCGAGCACCTGCGCACGCATCGCCCGCCGACGGTGCCGCGGAAGGACCGGTGGCGGAAGACCTCCGGCATCAACAAGGTGAAGTCTCCGCGCCGGCTGGCGGTGCTCCGCGAGCTCTGGCGGGCGCGCGACCACCTGGCCGAGCGGCGCGACGTCGCCCCCGGCCACATCCTGCCCGACTCCGCCCTGGTCGCCGCCGCGGCGGCGGTGCCGCGCACCGTCCCGGAGCTGCTGGCGACTCCGGGCTTCCACGGCCGGGCGGCCAAGCGCGAGGCCCCGCGCTGGCTCCGCGCGATCAATGCCGGCAGCTCCTCCGAGGACCTGCCCGAGCTGCAGCGCCGCAGCGCCGGACCGCCGCCTCCGCGCGCCTGGAAGGACCGGAACCCGCTCGCCTACCGGCGCTACCGGACCGCCCGCGACTGGCTGGCGGCCCGCGCCGACGAGCTGGCGATGATGCCCGAGACTCTGCTGACCCCGGCGGTGCTCAAGCAGCTGTGCTGGGAGCCGCCGGCGCAGATCGACCTCGACGCCGTCGCCGGCCGGCTCGCCGAGCTCGGCGCCCGCAGCTGGCAGATCGACCGGACCGCGGCCGTGGTCACCGTCGCGTTGTTGGACCCGGATCCGCTCGAGGACGGCTGAGTCGGGCTGATCCGGGCTGAGGCGGGGGCGGCGGCCTCGGCCGAGCCGCCCTCCACGATCGAGCCGTGCGATCGGTGCGCCGGGTGACAGACTGAGTTACCCGCCAGTAAGCTGTGGGCCATGGCACACACTACGGATTTCTCCGGCTACCGCCCGCTGATCGAGGCCTTCGGCGACGAGGTCGTCACCCGCAGCCACCTCGAGGACGTCGCCCTGCCCCACGGCGCCGGCACGCTGGCGCTGATCCGCCTGGACAACGGCGAGCAGCGGCGCCCGTCCACGCTCGGCCCCCGGTCGCTCGTCGAGCTCGGCGAGACCCTGGCCGCCCAGATCCCCCGCGCCGAATCCGGCGAGATCGTCGGACTGGCCGTGACCGGCACCGGGCCGCATCTCGCCGCCGGGGCCGATCTCGGCGCAGTCAACGCCATCGAGGACCGCGGCCTCGGACGGATGATGGCCGAGCTGGGCCACCAGGCCTACGCCCTGCTGGAGGACTTCCCCGCCCCTACCTTCGCCTTCATCAACGGCACCGCCCTCGGCGGCGGCCTGGAGATCGCCCTGGCCGCCCACCACCGCACCGTCTCGGACGGCGCGAAGAGCCTCGGCCTGCCCGAGATCTTCCTCGGGCTGGTCCCCGGCTGGGGCGGCATGCACCGCCTGCCGCGGATCGCCGGCCCGGAGAACGCCGCGACGGTGATCTTCATCAATGCGCTGGCCGATAACCGCACGCTGCGCGGTCCGGCCGCCCACCAGCTCGGTCTCGCCGACGTGCTGCTCGAGGCCGCGGACTTCGAGCGGCAGTCGCTGGACTTCGCCGCCCGGATGATCGCCGGCGACGAGGAGCTCGCCCGCCAGGTCGACGAGCACCGCGCGCACGCCGACGACTCTGAGGCCTGGCATCAGGCGCTCTCGGCGGCCCGGCGCGCAGTCGCCGCGAAGACCGGCGACTCGGCCCCGGCGCCGCTGCGGGCGCTGGAGCTCTTCGAAGAGGTCCCGCGGCGCGACCGCGACGCCGCCGTCGAGGCCGAGTGCGAGGCGCTGGCCGATCTGATGGTCACCGACGAGTTCGCCGACACCGTCTACGCCTTCCTCGAGCTGGTCCAGAAGCGGGCGAAGCACCCCGCCGGGGTGCCGGCGGCCGCGCCGCGCGAGGTGACCTCCGTCGGCGTCGTCGGCGCGGGACTGATGGCCACGCAGCTGGCGCTGCTGTTCGCCGAGCGGCTGCAGGTGCCGGTGGCGCTGACCGACGTCGACGACGCGCGGGTCTCCCGGGGGCTGGAGAGGATCCGCGCCGAGCTGGACCGCCGCGTGGAGCGCGGCCGCCTGGAATCCGCGCAGGCCCAGGCCCTCCGCGGGCTGATCACCGGCTCGACGAACAAGTCCGTCTACGCCGGCTGCGATCTGATCATCGAGGCGGTCTTCGAGGAGACCTCGGTGAAGAAGCAGGTCTTCGCCGAGCTCGAGGAGATCGTCTCGGCCGAGGCTGTGCTGGCCACCAACACCTCCTCGCTGTCGGTCAGCGCCATGGCCGAGGATCTGCGGCATCCCGAGCGGGTGATCGGGCTCCACTTCTTCAATCCGGTCGCGAAGATGCCGCTGATCGAGATCGCCCGCACCCCGCGCACCGCCGACGAGCCGATCGCGACGGCCTTCGCCCTGGCGGCCCGCCTGGGCAAGTCCCCGGTGCTGACCCGCGACACCACGGCCTTCGTGGTCAATCGCGTGCTGCTGCGGCTGATGTCCGAGGTCCAGCGCGCCGTCGACGAGGGCACCGACCCCGAGACCGCCGACACGGCCCTGCGGCCGCTGGGGCTGCCGATGTCGACCTTCGATCTGCTGGCCATGGTCGGGCTGCCGGTGGCCCAGCACGTCACCGAGTCCCTGCATGCGTCCTTCGGCGCTCGCTTCCACGTCTCGGCGAACCTGCAGCGCCTCATCGACCACGGCGTGACCGGGATCTGGGCGGCCGACGACGACGGCGGCTCCCGCCGCATCCCCGCGGAGACCGCCGCGCTGCTCGAGCAGGGCGACGCGCCGCGGACCGCCGAGCAGCTGCTGCGCGACGTCGAGGACGCCCTCGCCGAGGAGATCTCCCTGATGCTGGACGAGGGCGTGGTCAGCTCCCCGAAGGACATCGACCTGTGCATGATCCTCGGCGCCGGCTGGCCGATGCATCGCGGCGGCATCACCCCGCATCTCGACCACGTCGGGGCCTCCGAGCGGGTCGCCGGGCGCCGGTTCCACCGCTGAACGACGTCGGGACGTGCCCCGGACGTCGCCGGATCGCTCCGGGGACGCGGGACGGACGGGCGGCGGCATCGGCGTGGGCGCCGGCCGGAGGAGTAGACTCGCGGCCATGGACACCACCTGCCGCTGCGATCGTCGCACCGTCCTGCACCACGCCGCCGTCGGCGCGGCCGGGGCCTCGGCCCTGGCCCTCTCGGCCTGCGGAGGGTCGGACTCCGGGTCAGGCGCCGGTTCCTCGGGAGCCGAGCCGGACGCGGCCGCGGGGACCTGGCGGACCGCCGTCGAGACGGACTCCCTGCCGGAGGTCGGCACCACGGTCTCGGCCTCGGCCGGCGAGTCGGACCTGCTGGTCCATCGGTCCGCCGAGGACGAGGTGCTGGTCTACTCCTCGGTCTGCACCCACCAGGGCTGCACTGTCGGGCCGGGCGACGAGGAGTTCACCTGCCCCTGCCACAACTCGACGTTCGCCGCCGCCGACGGCTCGGTGATCTCCGGGCCGGCGCAGAGCCCGCTGCCGACGGTCGAGGCCCGGATGACCGACGACGGCGCCGTCGAGGTCAAGGTCTGACCCCTGCGGGCTCTCAGCCCTGCGGGCGTCGGGCGACGCGGATCCGGGTCGGCTGCACGTCAGTGCTGCGCACGGCGGCGGCCACAGTCTCCGTCGCCTTGCGCCGGTGCAGCGTGTCCAGTGCCATGACCATGGCCTGGGATCCGTCGCGCGCGGCCTGCTCGGGATCCTGCAGCGCCCCCAGACCCCGCCAGGCGAGCCAGGTCAGCGCCGCAGTGTGGACCTGCGTGACGTTGCGCTCCTCCGCGGCCCCCGGCGTCGCACCCTTCAGCGGGTAGACGACCTCCAGTCGGATCAGCTCCGCGGGGTCGGGCTCGGCGAAGCCGTCCGCGGCGCACTGGGCGCGGAAGCTCTCCACCAGGCCCTCCGCCTGCTCCGCCCCGGCGGTCTCGGCGGTGATGGTTCCGTTGCGCCCGACGGTGCCGTGGTGGACGACGAATTCTCCGGCCTCCTCGTCGAACCAGGCTTCGCGGTACTCCCAGCCGCCGTCGTCGGTGTGTCGGTTCAGCGTCAGCATAGGTCCTCCAGAGGGGGCGGGCACGGGTCGTGCCCGGGATGGTGAGTCGTGCAGGTCCGCAGACGGCGACGCCGCCGGCGGCTCAGGGGTGCTCGCGACGCCTCAGGCGCGCGGACCGAACCGGTCGTCCCCGGCCTCGTCGCGTCCCTCGACCGCGGGCCGCGGCGCATGGAAGGCCGGGATCTCGCCGGTGGGCGACTCCTCGCCGGGCAGCGGGCGGGCGAAGGGCACGCGGGTGCCCATCACCTGCTCGACCGTGTCCCGAGTGATGTCCTGAGCGGTCAGTCCGACGCGCTCGAGCACCTCGGCGCGGCTGCCGTGGGCGAGGAAGTCCACCGGCAGGCCCACCTCGTTGAGTGCGGTGTCCACGCCGGCCTCGCGCATCGTCTGGCGGATCCGGGACCCGACGCCGCCGGCCTTCACGCCGTCCTCCACGCAGATCACGATGCGGTGGCGCGCGGCGAGCGAGATCACCGACTCCGGCACCGGCAGCACCCAGCGCGGATCGATCACCGTCGCCCCGATCCCCTGGGCGGCCAGCCGCTCGGCGACGTCCAGCGAGATCTCGGCCATCGCCCCGACGGAGACGATGAGCACGTCGTCGGCGTAGCGCGGCGCACCGTCCTCGCCGGCGTCGGCGTGCAGCACGTCCACGCCGTCGTCGAGGCGTTCGCGCGCGTCGATCTCGCCGTTGACCGAGCCCTTGGAGAAGCGGACCACCGTCGGCGCGTCGTCGACGGCGACGGCCTCGCGCAGCTCCTCGCGCAGCCGCGAGGAGTCCCGCGGCGCCGCGATCCGCAGCCCCGGCACGATCTGCAGCAGCGACAGGTCCCACATGCCGTGGTGGCTGGGCCCGTCGGGACCGGTGACCCCGGCCCGGTCGAGGACCACCGTCACGCCGGCCCGGTGCAGGGCGACGTCCATCAGCAGCTGGTCGAAGCCGCGGTTGAGGAAGGTCGCATACAGCGCGACCACCGGATGGTAGCCGCCGTAGGCCAGGCCTGCGGCCGAGGTCAGCGCATGCTGTTCGGCGATGCCGACGTCGTAGACCCGCTCCGGATGCCGTGCCGCCATCGTGCTCAGTCCGACCGGGATGGTCATCGCTCCGGTGATCGCGACGAGGTCGTCTCGCTCGTCGGCCAGGGCGGTGATCTCCTCCTCGAAGACCGAGGTCCAGGAGCGGGCCGCGCCGCGGTGCACCGGCTCGCCGGTCTCCGGATCGATCTTGCCGACGGTGTGGAACTGGTCGACCTCGTCGGCGCGGGCAGGCGCATAGCCGCGACCCTTCTCGGTGAGCGCGTGGACGATGACCGGGCCGCCGTAGTTGCGCGCGTCGGTCAGCGCCTCCTCCAGGGCCTGCTGGTCGTGGCCGTCCACCGGGCCGATGTACTTCATGCCCAGGTCCTCGAAGAGGCCCTGCGGCGCCCAGAAGTCCTTGGCGCCCTTCTTGGCGGCGTGCAGGCTCCGGTAGACCATCTGCGAGACGACGCCGCCGTGCTGCAGCCGCTGCTTGGTGCCGTCCATGGCGCGCTCATAGGCGTGGTGGGTGCGCACCTTGTCCAGCACGCCGCGGCGCAGCCCGTCGAGCTGCCGGGCGATGCCGCCGACCGTCGGCGCGTAGGAGCGACCGTTGTCGTTGACCACGATCACCACGCGGCGGTCCTTGTCCGCGGCGATGTTGTTCAGCGCCTCCCAGGACATCCCGCCGGTGAGCGCGCCGTCGCCGATCACCGCGACCACGCAGCGGTCGGACTCGCCGGCGAGAACCCGGGCCTTGGAGATCCCGTCGGCCCAGGACAGCGAGGACGAGGCGTGCGAGGACTCGACGATGTCGTGGTCGGACTCGGAGCGGTCCGGATAGCCGGCCATTCCGCCCTGCTGGCGCAGCGAGGAGAAGTCGCCCCGGCCGGTGACCAGCTTGTGGATATAGGACTGATGGCCGGTGTCGAAGATGATCGAGTCGCGCGGCGAGTCGAAGATCCGGTGGATCGCCAGAGTCAGCTCGACCACGCCCAGATTCGGACCGAGATGGCCTCCGGTGCGGGAGACGCTGCTGACCAGGAACTCGCGGGTCTCCTCGGCGAGTCGAGCCAGCTGCTCGGCGCTGAGCCGGCTCAGGTCCTGCGGGGACCGGATCGTCTGCAGAATGCCCATCCCCCCAGTCTAGCCGTCCTCGCCGGACCCGTCCCACGACCGCGAGGACGCGCGACCGTCGTCTGCCTGCCTGGTGTGTCATGACGGGAGCCTGCGGAGGGGTCCTGCGGCACATCAGGTGTGCAGTCGCGCGTCAGCGGCCGGCGAGAGGAACAGCCTCAGGTCGTCGCCGAGAGGTCCCGGCAGACGGCCGCGGGGCGGCCCCGACGCGATGTCGGGACCGCCCCGCGGTCCTGGTCGAGCAGTCGTCCCGCCCGGTCGGGACGGGACGCCCTCGTGGCTCCGCTCAGCTCACGAGTTGACCAGCTGGCGCAGCACGTACTGCAGGATGCCGCCGTTGCGGTAGTAGTCCGCCTCGCCGGGGGTGTCGATCCGCACCACGGCCTCGAAGGAGACGTCGGTGCCGTCCTCCTTGGTCGCGGTCACCGTCAGCGTCTTCGGGGTCACACCCTCGTTGAGCTGGGTGATGCCGGTGATCGAGAAGGTCTCGACGCCGGTCAGCCCCAGCGAGTCGGCCGACTCGCCCTCCGGGAACTGCAGCGGCAGCACGCCCATCCCGATCAGGTTCGAGCGGTGGATGCGCTCGAAGGACTGGGCGATGACGACCTTCACGCCCAGCAGCCGGGTGCCCTTGGCCGCCCAGTCGCGCGAGGAGCCGGAGCCGTACTCCGTGCCGCCGAGGACGACCAGCGGGACGCCGGCCTCCTGGTAGTTCATCGCCGCGTCGTAGACGTAGGCCTGCGGGCCGCCCTTCTGGGTGAAGTCCCGGGTGAAGCCGCCCTCGACGCCGTCGAGCAGCTCGTTCTTGATCCGGATATTGGCGAAGGTGCCGCGGATCATCACCTCATGGTTGCCGCGGCGCGACCCGTAGGAGTTGAAGTCCTTGCGGGCGACGCCGTTCTCCAGCAGGTACCGGCCGGCGGGCGTGTCCGACTTGAACGCGCCGGCGGGCGAGATGTGGTCGGTGGTGACCGAGTCGCCCAGCTTCAGCAGCACCCGCGCGCCGGTGACGTCCTCGACCGGGGCCGGCTCCAGGGTCATGCCGTCGAAGTACGGGGCCTTGCGGACGTAGGTGGAGTCCGGGTCCCAGTCGAAGGTCGTGCCCTCCGGGGTGTCCAGCTCCTGCCAGCGGTGGTCGCCGGCGAAGACCGACTCGTACTCGGAGGTGAACATCTCGGTGCTGATGGAGGCGTCGATGATCTTCTGCACCTCGGCCGGGTCCGGCCAGATGTCGCGCAGGTAGACGTCCTGGCCGTCCTCGTCCTGGCCCAGCGGCTGGTTCTCGAAATCGAAGTCCATCGTCCCGGCCAGCGCGTAGGCGACCACCAGCGGCGGCGAGGCCAGGTAGTTCATCTTCACGTCCGGGTTGATGCGGCCCTCGAAGTTGCGGTTGCCCGAGAGCACGGAGGTCACCGCGAGGTCGTTGTCCTGCACGGCCTGCGAGACCTCCGGCTCCAGCGGGCCGGAGTTGCCGATGCAGGTGGTGCAGCCGTAGCCGACGATGTAGAAGCCGACCTTCTCCAGGTACTCGATGAGCCCGGATTTCTCGTAGTAGTCGGTGACGACCTTCGAGCCCGGGGCGATGGAGGTCTTGACCCAGGGCTTGTTGGTCAGGCCCTTCTCCACGGCGTTGCGGGCGAGCACGCCGGCGGCCATCATCACGTTCGGGTTCGAGGTGTTGGTGCAGGAGGTGATCGAGGCGATCGAGACCGCCCCGTGGTCCAGCTCGAACTCGCGGCCGTCCTCCGTGGTGACCCCCACCGGCTTCGACGGCCGGCTCGAGGCGTGCGCATGGCCGTCGTGCCGGGAGCGGTCCTTCACGTCCTGGCTCTCGGTGGCCTCATGGGCCGGCGCGTCGGAGGCCGGGAAGGACTGGTCCGAGGCGGAGTCGGCGTGGCCGTTGATCGTGTGCGGCGCGTCGTCGACGTAGTTGAGGATGTCGTGGCGGAACTGGTCCTTGGACTCGGTCAGCTCGATGCGGTCCTGCGGACGCTTCGGCCCGGAGATCGAGGGCACCACAGTGGAGAGGTCCAGCTCGAGGTACTCGGAGAAGCGCAGCTCGCGCTCCGGGTCGTGCCACAGGCCCTGCTCCTTGGCGTAGGTCTCCACGAGGGAGACCTGCTCCTCGCTGCGGCCGGTCAGGCGCAGGTAGTCCAGGCTGACCTCGTCGATCGGGAACATCGCCGCCGTCGAGCCGAACTCCGGGGACATGTTGCCGATGGTCGCGCGGTTGGCCAGCGGGACCGCGGCCACGCCCTCGCCGTAGAACTCGACGAACTTGCCGACCACGCCGTGGTCGCGGAGCATCTGGGTGATGGTCAGCACGACGTCGGTTGCGGTCGCGCCGGCCGGGATCTGCCCGGAGAGCTTGAAGCCGACCACGCGCGGGATCAGCATCGAGATCGGCTGGCCCAGCATGGCCGCCTCGGCCTCGATGCCGCCGACGCCCCAGCCGAGCACGCCCAGGCCGTTCTCCATCGTGGTGTGCGAGTCGGTGCCGACGCAGGTGTCCGGGTAGGCCCGCAGCGCGCCGCCGACTTCGCGGGTCATCACCGCGCGCGCCAGGTTCTCGATGTTGACCTGGTGGACGATGCCCATGCCCGGGGGCACGACCTTGAAGTCGTCGAAGGCGGTCTGGCCCCAGCGCAGGAAGCGGTACCGCTCGCCGTTGCGCTGGTACTCGATGTCCATGTTGCGCTCGATGGCGTCGGAGTTGCCGAAGGAGTCGATCTGCACCGAGTGGTCGATGACCATCTCGGCCGGCGCCAGCGGGTTGATCCGGTCCGGGTCGCCGCCGAGGTCGGAGACGGCCTCGCGCATCGTGGCCAGGTCGACCACGCAGGGCACGCCGGTGAAGTCCTGCATCAGCACGCGGCCCGGAGTGAACTGGATCTCGGTGCTAGGCTGCGCGGTCTCGTCCCACCGGCCGAGTGCGGAGATGTGCTCGGCCGTCACATTCGCCCCGTCCTCGTGGCGCAGGAGATTCTCCAGCAGCACCTTGAGGCTGTACGGGAGGGACTCGCTGCCCTCCACGGTGTTCAGGCGGAAGATTTCGTAGTCGGCGCCGTCGACGTTCAGAACGCCCTTGGCCCCGAAGCTGTCCACTGTGCTCACGTGGGACTCCTCATGTAGTTGCCGGACTGACACGGCCGACGCCGTCGATGACGACGCCGACTCCGAGCTCCGCGGGCGACGCCGGCGGCGCGCCCTGCTGGTCCGGGTCGCCCCGGCGCCGGCTCGTCGGCGAGCCTGCGGCGTCGGGTCAGCAGCGCGACCCGGTCCCGGCGCATCCGCTGGTCAGACGCCCGTCGGAACCGTATCCGTGACCATCCTACTCGTTCGTCGCACCTGCGTGGGAGCGCGCGACGGAGCCCGCGGCGCGGGCGTCGCCGGCGTGCGGCCCGGACTCCGTCGGCGCCGTACGGGCTCAGCGCTCGAAGACCGCCACCGACTCCATGTGGTGGGTGTTCGGGTAGAGGTCGAGCACCTGCAGCCGGCGCATGCGCCAGCCGCGGGCCAGCAGATCCTTGGCGTCGCGGGCGAAGGAGGCCGGCTCGCAGGCGACGTAGACCACGCGTCGCGGCCCGGCGTCGTCGAGCCCGGCGACGACGTCGCGGCCGGCGCCGGCCCGCGGCGGATCCAGCAGCACGACGTCGGAGCCGGAGAGCGCGTCCAGCGCCGCCTCCACCGCCGCGCGCCGCACGGTGACCGTCTGGCTGCCCGCGAAGAGCTCGGCGGCGCTGCTGCTCGACGACCGCGCCCCCTCGACGCTGAGCACCGAGCCCTGCGGACCGACCGCCTCGGCGGCCCAGGCGGTGAACAGTCCTGCGCCGGCATAGAGGTCGGCGACGGCGTCGCCGGGCTCGACCTGGGCCAGGTCGGCCACTGTGCGCACCAGCGCCTGCGGAGCGTGCCGGTGGATCTGCCAGAAGCCCTCGGGGCGCACGGCGACGGTGGAGCGGACCCCCTCGGGGCCGGCCACCGGCGTCGGCAGCGGTTCCTCGACCGTCCGCGACCCGACGACCGTCTCGTGCTCGACGACTGTGGTCGGAGCCGGCGCACGGCCGCGGCGCGCACCCCGCCCGCGGCGTCGCGGTGGAGCCTCGGTCCGGGCCAGGGCCAGCACGATCGAACCGATGCGGGCATCCGCGGCGGCCAGCCGGCGCATCCGCTCGGCCAGCGCCCCGTCGGCGGCCCGCTCGGCGTCGGCATGGACGACCAGGGCCACCGGCTCGGCGCCGCCGGGCGCGACCGCCTCGACGCGCCGGGCGCCGGAGAAGTCGGCGGAGAAGAGGGTCGATTCGTGGATGGCCTCGACGGCGAGCGGCATGCCGCGCAGCTCGATCAGGTCATGGCTGCGATGCGGCTTCATCGCCAGCGAGCCGTGCTCGTCGACGCCGAAGGTCACCCGGGTCCGCCAGTGCAGTCCGTTGCTGTGCGGGGTGCCGATGTCGGAGACGTGGATCTCGCCGTCGGCCGGGTCCTGGCACATCGCCGCGTCCTGGGCCGAGATCCCGCCGATGCGCTGCAGCGTGTCGCGGAAGACCTGGGCCTTCAGCCGACGCTGGTGCTGGTCGGTGATGTGGCCGAACTCGGCCCCGCCCACCGGCAGCCGCTCCATCTCATGGGCCCGCAGCGAGTCGGCGAGCTTCCAGATGTGCCGGCGCCGATAGTCTGAGCCGTCGACGACTTCGACGACGTCGGCGCGCCAGAACTTCGCCTGCGGACCGGCGTCGGTGAGCTTGGCGCGCACGACCTCGCCTGGGATGGCGTGACGCACGAAGATCACCCGCCCCTCGTGGCGGGCGATGCAGTGCCCGCCGTGGGCCATCGGGCCGACGTCCAGGGTCAGGATCCGTCCCGTCAGGTCCTGGGTGGTGGTCATCATCGTCACGCGCGTGGCTCCTCTCCCCCATGTGAGGCCTCATGTGCGGCGTCCGGCGGGCTCCCCGCGGCGGACGGGCCGACCGTCCCCTCGACGGCGACGGGTCGGGTGATCATCCAGCCCACCCAGAGTGCCAGCCCGTAGAGCGGCAGACCCATCAGCAGGCGGCTGGTGCCCAGGGCGACGAGCTGGTCGCCGAGGTACAGCGGAACCTGGACCACGAGGCGCAGCGCCAGCACGGCGGTGACGATCCAGGTGGCCAGCGCATAGCGGCGCCTCCGCCGCGGCTCGCGCCGCCATCCGAGACCTTCGCCGCGCACCAGCCCGAAGAGGATCCCCAGGAACGGCCAGCGCACGGCGATGGAGACGGAGAAGGCCAGGATGTAGACGATGTTGGTGATGAAGCCCCACAGGTAGTAATCCCGCGCCTGTCCGGTCTGCTGGGCGACGACGGCGCAGAGCACGATCGCCGCGAGGCCGGACAGCGACTGCACCAGCGGGCCGCGCTGGATCAGCCGGACGACGGTGAACGCCGCCCCCAGCACGACGGCGAGGACCGCCGAGAGCGTCAGGTCCTCGCTGACCACGAAGCTGACCAGGAAGGCCGCCGAGGGCAGCGAGGCCTCGAGCAGGCCGCGCACGCCGCCGACTGAGGACATCACGTCCAGCGAGCCGTCGGCGCGGGTGCTCAGCGAGGAGGCCGCCGCCGACAGCGCCCCGGGCTCAGGATCGCGCGAGGGCGTTGCCTGCGCGTCCGGCGCCTGGTGCGCGGACTCCTGCGGGTCGCGGTCGTGCTGCTCCGAGGAGCGGCCGGGCGGTGCGGAGGGGCCCATGATTCACCGTCCGGCGGCGTCGTCGGGGCGCCGGCCGGAGTCCGTGGCGTCGACGGAGCGGCCGTCGTCGCCCACCGCGCCGCCCTGGCCGACGGAGGCCGCGGCCGGATTCGGACCCGCACCGGTGGCGCGCTGCTGGGCGGAATTGCGCGGCACGGGCACGCGCTTGGCACCCTCCGGCGGATTCAGCGGCAGCAGCTCGCGCGGCGGCATCGGCTCCTCGCCGCGGACCACGACGATCCGGGCGAAGAGCTCCTCCACCTCGCGGGCGGCCTTCGGGTCGATCGCTCCGCGGCCGCCGACGACGCCGCGCAGGAACCACCGCGGCCCTTCGAAGCCGATGAACCGGGCCACGCGCCAGCCCGATCGGCCGTCCTTCAGCGTGGTGGGCACTCGGGCGGCGATCTCCTTGCCGAATCGGCCGTCGACCTGCTTGACCTTGCCCTTCTGCTGGACCACCGAGTCCTGGATCTGTTCGCGGACCTCGTCCCACGTGCCGCCGGACTTCGGGGCGGAGAACGGCTGGACCTGGATGCTGGCTCGGCCCGCGGCGATCGTCAGCGCGACGACTCTGCGGGTCTTCTGGTCGATGTCGAGCCGGACCTTCTGGTCCTTGCTCGCGGGGATCAGCAGGGCACCGAAGTCGAGGTACCCCTTGGTCGACTCGACCTCTTCGACGTCGAAGGGTCCCGAGGCGGCGTCGGCGGCTTCATCGGATGATTCCGCCGGCTGCTCCGGGGCCTTCTCCGCGACCTCCTGCGGGGGATCCTCCGCGGACGCTGCGGACTCCGCCGCGTCCAGAACGACGCCGGCGGCGGGCGACTCCGTCGCACCGGCGGTCTCGGCGTCGGCGGTCCCGGGCTCCTCGCGGGCGGCCTCGCCGCTCCGCGCCTCGCCGACGGCGGCGCGCTCGGCCTGACGCTCCGCCTCCCGGGACTTCTTCCTTCTGCCGAAGATCATGGATGGTTCCCCTCGATCCCTTCGTTCGCTGGTCTGGGCCGGCTAGTCCGGGCCGTCGCGACGACACGGCGGATGCTCGGCCGGGTCCGGACGCCGGTCAGACCCCGGTGGATCCGAAGCCTCCGGCGCCGCGGTCGGAGTCCTCCAGCGACGCGACCGTCGCGAAGTCCGCCCGCCCGACGCGCTGCAGCAGCAGCTGGGCGATCCGGTCTCCGCGCCGGAAGCTCACCGACGTGGAGCGATCCGTGTTGAGCAGGCACACCTTGATCTCCCCACGATACCCAGCATCGATGGTTCCCGGCGTGTTGACAAGGGTGATCCCGTGCTTGACGGCCAGCCCGCTGCGCGGGTGGACCAGCCCCACCCAGCCGGCGGGGACCGCGACGGCGACGCCGGTGCCGACCAGCCGCCGCTCGCCGGGCTCGAGGGTGAAGTCCTCGCTGGTCACGAGGTCAGCTCCGGCATCGGTCTCGTGGGCGTAGTGCGGCGGCGGCAGCTCGGAGTCGAGCCGCTGCAGGGGCACGGTCACGTGCTCGAGGGAGGTCATGCTCGCTCTGGGGTCCTTCCGAGGCGGTCGGTGGCGGGGACGGTCGGGCTGCGCGCCGGGCTGCGCGGGAGATCCTGCGGGAATCATCCCTGGACGGCGCCGACCTGCTCGAGTCTACCCATCCGTGAGAAGCTGGGGGTCATGACGACGCAGCCGACGGGACAGCCGGCGCCGCAGCCGGCGCCGCACGCCGAGAAGCTCTGGCCCGCCTGGTGGATCTGGCTCTCCGCCTGGCTCGTCGGCGCCTCGGTGTCGCTGGTGTTCTTCCCCGTCGACGTGGGCGTCGGGATCCTGGCCCTGCTGATCGGCCTGGCGCTGGTCTCGGCGGGGCTGCTGGCGACGACGCCGCAGGTCCGGGTGACCGCCGACGGGCTGCAGGTGGGGAGGGCGCGCATCGACCGCGACCATATCGGGCGCGTCGTCGCGCATCGAGGACCCGCCGCCCGCGAGCAGCTCGGTCCGGGCTTTGACGCCACCGCCTACCAGTGCATCCGCGGCTGGATCGACGCGGTGGTCACTGTGGAGATCGTCGACGAGCGCGACGCGACGCCGTACTGGATCTTCTCCACCCGCCGGCCCGAGGCAGTGCTGCGCGCCCTCGGCTCGGACCAGCCGGTCCGCGAGTCCCGCACCAGCGTGCAGGATTGACGACGGCCCCGGCCGGAGCTTCTCCGACCGGGGCCGTCGTCGTCACGCGCCGCAGGGCGCCTGCAGATCAGGTCAGGACTCGCAGTCCTTGCAGAAGTACAGGCCCTTGTCCTCACGGGCGACCTGGGAGCGATGACGCACCAGGAAGCAGGAGGCGCAGGTGAACTCGTCCTGCTGCGCGGGCAGCACACGGACCTGGAGCTCTTCGTCGGAGAGGTCGGCGCCGGGCAGCTCGAAACCTTCGGCGGCCTCGGCCTCGTCCTCGTCGACGGAGGACGACTGATGGCTCGGCTGCCGAGTCTTCAGCTCCTCGATGGAGTCCTCGTTGGCCTCTTCCTCATTCTTGCGCGGCGCATCGTAGTCAGTTGCCATGAAGCTTGCTCCACACTCCGATTCTCGGCACTCGTGGCGCCCGATCGCGCGGATCTGCCATGCTGACGTTGATGGCGTTCCGGCACCCTCGAGCGCGTTGGGTCGCACAGATTGTGTCTCATCGACGCCGAGGCCACAAATCATGTCGGCCATGTTGAGCCGAGAGCTGACAAGCCGGTCCTCGGGCGCCTCGACGAGGGGCGTCGCCGCCGACTCGCCGGGCCGTTCATCGTACGCTTCATGGCGCAAGGTTCAAGCTCGGCTCCACCTCCTCGACGCCCTCGCACGCAGCTCCGCGCTACAGTGACCAGTGACAATGCGAGCTCGTCACGAGATCGGCCGGCCACCGGCGGGAGGAAGCATCGATGCAGCACCTGCGGATCATGGGCGTCAGGGAGGCTGAGGAGCAGGACGACCTCATCCTCGCCGACGAGTCGGGCACGAAGTATGCCCTGCCCGTCGACGAGGCCCTGCGGGCCGCGGTCAACCGCTCCGCCCACCGCCCGGCACCCACGCAGGAGGGCGGGGCGCAGAGCACGGGCCCGCTGAGTCCGCGCGACATCCAGGCCTGGGTGCGCGCCGGCGCGACGATCGAGCAGGTCGCCGCCGACTCCGGGGTCGACGCCGCCCACGTGGAGCGGTACGCCGGCCCCGTGCAGGCCGAGCGGGGCTACATCGCCCAGCGGGCCCGCGGCGCCGAGATCGCGCCGGCCTCGACCGCCGAGCAGCACCGGGTGGCCTTCGGCGACGCCGCCGCCACGCTCGAGGCGATGGTCTCAGTGCGTCTGCGGGCCGCCGGCGTCGACCTGCGCAGCCTCAGCTGGGACGCCTGGCGACGCGAGGACGGCCGCTGGAAGGTGCTGTGCTGGTTCGACGCGCACGGCGCCACCGGCGACGCCCCGACGCCGCCGGCGGAATGGATCTTCACCCCCGAGTCGAAGCACCTGCTGGCCGACGGCCCGACCGCCGAGGAGCTGAGCAGCCTGCCGTCGGCGACTCGCCCGGCCCGGGGCGGTCGGCGGCTCGCCCCGGTGGACGCGCCCTACGACGTCGAGTCCGACGAACACCCCGGCCGATCCTCCGGCGCCGTGCGGCGCGGACCGCTGCGCCCGGTGCCCGCCGAGGAGCAGGACACCTCGCCGGTCGAGCCGCCGCACGAGGAGCCCTCGGAGCCCTCCGACTCGGCCGAGTCCTCCGCTCCTCCGGCCGGTCCCGGCGGCGCCGTCGTACCGTCCGGTCCCTCGGGCCCCGCAGGCGAGGGCGACGAGCAGGAGGCGCTGCTGGAGATGCTGCGCCGTCGACGCGGCCAGCGCCTCGGAGCCGACGAGCAGGCCGACGACGAGCTGGCGATGATGCTCACCCGGGAGGAGCATCCCGCCTCGGGCCGGCACGGCGACGACTCCACAGACTCCGCGGACTCCGGCGACGCCGCGGACGACGGCGACGACGCACCGGACCGCTCCGGCGACCCGGGCCCGTCGCCGGTGACCCCGCTGCGTCCCGTCGACGACACCGCCGACGAGGACCGGGGCTCCGCCCGTCCGGGCGGCGACGCCTCCTCGGACGCGGACCGCGAGCACACTGCCGAGCCCGTCGCCCGGCCGGACGAGCGCGGCCCGTCCGGCAGCACCGAGGCCGCCGACGCCACCGACGCCTGGGGCTTCAGCTATGAGGAGGGCGGCGACGACGCAGCGGACCCGGAGGCCGCCGAGGACGCCGGACGCTCCGGCGACGACGGCCCCGTCGGCGAGGACGACGCCGAGGACGAGCGCGGGGCCTCGCGCGCACGGCGCGGCTCGCGACGGCCGAGCATGCCGCGCTGGGACGACATCCTCTTCGGCAGCCGCGACGACTGACACCGCGATGAATCAGCCCGCGCGGACCTGAGGCCGTGCCGCCGGCAGATCCGTCCGGGGCCTGACGGGCCCGGCGCAGTCCCTCCTGCGGAGGGTCCGCGGCTCAGCCGAGGGAGCCGGCGGAGAGCAGCACCAGCGGCACCGCCCGCTCCTCGCGGGTGAGCGATCCGTGCTGGCCGACCATGTCCAGCGGGCCGGTGCCGATCCGTCCGGTGTCGAAGAGCGCCGTCGAGTCCCGCAGGGCGACGACGACATCGCCGAGCCGCTCGCGCACTGTGGACGAGACGTCGCCGAACCAGCCGGCGTCGATCGCCTCCTCCCGCTCGAGCACCCAGGCGCGGTCTCCGAGCTCGCGCCTCCAGCGGTCGGCCACCTCGGTCCGGCGCTCGGCGCGGACGGCCTCGGAGTCGTCGCCGGTCGCCACGCGCAGCTGCAGCAGCCGCGGCTCGCCCGCCGTGGAGACCACCCCGTCGAGCAGCTCGGGATGCTCGGCGAGATCGAGGCGATCCTCGGCGGGGACGTCGATCATCCCGTGGTCGGCGGTGAGCAGCACCGAGACCTGGTCGCCGACCTCGCGGTCCAGAGCCGCGACGAGGCGCTCGGCCTCGGCGTCGAGGCTCTCCAGCGCGGTGATCCACTCTGCGGAGTCGACGCCGTGCTGGTGGCCGGCCTTGTCCAGCTCGTCGACGTAAAGGTACATCAGCATCGGCTTCGGCGGCCCGCGACGCACGCCGCCGGTCGGATGCAGGTGCTCGCGGATCTCCTCCAGCGCGGCGGTGAAGCGGGCCTCGAGACGGTTCGCCCCGCGGAACCGCCCGCCGTCGAGCACGGCCTCGGTCAGCCGCGAGTCGGCGAAGCGCGGCCGGGAGACGGTCAGCACGCTCGCGCCGGCCTCCTCCGCCCGGCGCAGCACCGAGGGGTGGGGCTGCCAGGTGCGCGGATCGACCTCCGGATCCCAGCCGCCGAGCATGTTCACCACCCGGTCCAGCTCCGGGGAGTAGACGTCGTAGCCGACGAGGCCGTGCTCGCCGGGCGTCCGCCCGGTGGCCAGCGAGGCGATGCCGGCCGCCGTCGTCGCCGGTGCGGTGGAGTCCAGCGTCCGCGCCGCGGAGCCCCGACGCCAGCGGGAGGCCAGGAACCGGGCGTGTCCGGTGTGCCGGGCCAGCTGCTCGTCGCCGAGCCCGTCGACCAGCAGCACCACTGAGACGGCGGCCTGCGGCAGTCCGAGCCGGTCGTCGAAGCCCGCCAGCCCCAGCGAGGCGGCCGCGGACGTCATCACATGGCGCAGATGCGCCCCGTCGTAGTCGGGCGCGGCGGGCTGGGCGGGATCGCCGGCCGCGTCCCCCGAGGGCTCAGCGGGCATGGCTGATGCAGGCACGACGCAGTGCGCGCACGAAGGCGCGGGCCTCCTCCACGGCGGTGTCGCCCTCCGCAGTGGCGGCGATCCGCAGCATGATGTCCTCGGGCACGAATGTGCCGCTGTCGCCGTGGTCGGCCATGCAGTCCGGATCGCCGCAGTGCACCGGGGCGGTCTCGAAGCGGGCGCCTCCGGTCCAGTTGAGGTTGAGCGTGACCTCGGCCAGCCCGCGCTCGGGGTGGAACTGCTCAGGGCTGCGGTGGACTTCGGAGAGGATCAGCGACTGCACCCGGCTGACCGGCACGACCTCGGTGGAGATCCGGGCGACGGTGCCGGTCTCCCCCGCGCCGCCGTCGTCGTCGGCCTCCAGATCGTGGTCGTCCAGATGGGCGACGACGATGACCTCCTCGGCCAGCACCACCACGGTGATGTGCCGGTGGACCTCCTCCATGTCGAAGTGCGTGTCGACATGGACGATCTGATGCGTCGGCTCGCGGCCGTCGAGCGCCTCGGTCACCGTGTGATGGACCAGGTCCGGGTAGAACCCGCCGCGCTCGATGGCGCGGCGCAGGGTGTACGTCGAAGGAGTCGAGCCGTCGTCAGCGCTGGAAGTCATGACCTCCATCGTATCCCCGACGCCGCCGCGGCTTCAGCCGTGGCCGCCGCCCTGGGGAGGAGACCCGCACGGCGGCCGCCGGCCGACGCCCACAGGACGCCGCGCCCGGCCCGCCCGCGCGGACTGAGCGCGCCCTGAACGCGCACTGAGGACGTCATGGAGATTCGCCCCTGCGGACCTCCTGCTGGATAATGGAGCGGTGCCCGGAAATGCGACCTTCCATCATCAGAACGCCTCCCTGCTGTCCGTGACCGAGGTCGAGGCGCCGGTGACGCTGACGTCCAGAGACCTGGAGCGGCGGCTCGCCGAGGCGTTGAAGCGGCTGAAGCTCCCGTCCGGCCTGCTGCAGCGGGTGGCCGGCGTGAAGGCCCGGCGCAACTGGGAGAAGCCCGGCGACGTGCGCGCCGGCACCGTCGAGGCGGCCCGCCGGGCGCTGGACGCCAGCGGCATCGCCGCCGAGGACGTCACGCTGATGATCAACACCTCGGTCACCCGCGAGCATCTCGAGCCGTCGGTGGCCGTGGGCATCCACCATGAGCTGGGCCTGCCCTCCTCGGCGATGAACTTCGACATCACCAACGCCTGCCTCGGCTTCGTCAATGCGATAACGCTGGCGAGCTCGATGATCGACGCCGGCCAGGCGCAGTACGTGCTGATCGTCGACGGCGAGGACGCCGAGAAGGTCCAGGACGCGACCATCGCACGGATCAACACCCTCGAGTCGGTCTCCCGCGACGACTTCATGACCGAGTTCGCCTCGCTGACGCTGGGCTCCGGCGCCGCGGCCGCCGTCGTCGGCCCCTCCGACCGGCACCCCGAGGGCCACCGGATCGTCGGCGGGGTCTCGCGGGCGGCGACCCAGCACCACGAGCTGTGCGTCGGCGACCACCGCGGCATGTACACCGATGCCCGCGGGCTGCTCGACGGCGGCCTCGAACTGGTGATGAACGCCTGGGAGGACGCGCGGCAGCACTTCAGCTGGCAGACGATGGACTCCTACATCACCCACCAGGTCTCGCAGCTGCACACCAGCTCGATCATCAAGGCCGCCAAGCTCGACAAGCGCCGTGTGCCGGTGACCTACCCGGAGCTGGGCAACGTCGGGCCGGCGTCGCTGCCGATCACGCTGTCCCGCGAGGCCCCCGGGCTGTCCCGCGGGGCGCGGGTGCTGTGCATGGGCGTCGGCTCCGGGCTGAACACCGCGATGGTGGAGCTGGAATGGTGAGAGGCGCGATCCCGGCGCGAGCCGCGCGGACGCCGCCGCGGCCGATGCCCGGTCTGGACTCGTCCTGGTCGCGGCTGGTCGCCGCGTCGGCCGCCGACGGACGGCGGACGTTCCACGTGCTCGACACCGGCCCGACCCTGGCCGCCCGGGGCATCACCCCGGCCGGCACGCTGCTGGCGGTCCACGGCAACCCGACCTGGTCCTACCTCTGGCGCGGCGTGCTCGCCGCAAGCCTGGCGCAGGCCGAGGCCGGCGGGACCGCGTGGCGGGTCATCGCCCCGGACCAGCTGGACATGGGCTTCTCCGAGCGGCTCGCCCACCCGGGACCGCCGCGCGCCGGAGCCGGGACGCACCGGACACTGGCGCAGCGCCTCGAGGATCTCGACGGGCTCATGGACGCCCTCGACGTCGACGCCGCCGGCCCGCGGGTCACCCTCGGCCACGACTGGGGCGGGGTGATCTCGCTGGGCTGGGCGATGCGTCACCCGCAGGCCGTCGACGCGGTCACCACGCTGAACACCGCTGTCGACCACCCGGTCGACGAGCCGATCCCCGCCGCGCTGCGGGCGGCGCTGGCGCCCGGAGTGCTGCCGACGGCGACTGTGACCACGCCGGCGTTCCTGCGCACCACGCTCGCCCTGGCCTCAGGCGGCCTGGCCCCGGAGGTCTCCGCCGCCTATCGGGCGCCCTACGACTCCCCCGCGCTGCGCGGCGGCATCGGCGGCTTCGTCGCCGACATCCCCGCCGCGGCCGAGCACCGATCCCGCCCGGCGCTGGAGCGGATCTCGGCGGCCCTGCGCGACTGGAGCCGCCCGGCGCTTCTCCTCTGGGGCCCGCAGGACCCGGTCTTCCAGGAGCGTCATCTCGCCGACCTCCGCGACCGGCTGCCCCAGGCGGATCTGCACCGCTTCGAGGGCGCCGGCCACCTGCTCGCCGAGGAGCGCGACGTCGCCGAGCCGTTGCTGAGCTGGCTCGACGACGCAGTGATCGGACGAGCCGGCCGCACCGACGCCGAAGGCGACGGCGCCGACCTCCACGCCGCCTCCGCGGGCCCGGCCGGCCGCTCCCCCGCCCCCGTCGGCGAGGTCGCCGGACTGCATACCCAGCTCGCCGCGGCCGCCGCCGGTCCGCGGGCCGGCGACCTCGCCGTCGTCGAGCCCGGCTCGGCGTTGACCTGGGGCGAACTCGACGCCCGCGTCTCTGCGCTGGCCTCCGGACTCGCCGCCCGCGGGATGCGCCGCGGCGACCGGGTCTCGCTGCTGGTCGAGCCCGGAAACGACCTCACCGTGGTGCTCTACGCCTGCCTGCGCGTCGGGGCGGTCGCCGTCGTCGCCGACGCGGGCCTGGGGCTGCGCGGGATGACCCGGGCGGCGCGCAGTGCCCGCCCCGACTGGGTCATCGGCGCGACCCCCGGGCTGGCCCTCGCCCGGACGCTGGCCTGGCCCGGACGGCGGCTCAGCATCCGCAGCCTGTCGCCGACGGCCCGCCGCGCCCTGGACGTGGAGAGCTCGGTCGACGCGCTGCTCGCCGCGCACGCCGGACGGCGCCCGGACGGCCTGACCGCGCCCTCCGCCGAGGACGAGGCGGCGGTGCTCTTCACCTCCGGCTCCACCGGGCCGGCCAAGGGCGTGGTCTACACCCACGGGCGCCTCGGCGCCCTCGTGGCGCTGCTGCGCCGGCAGTTCGACGTCGAGCCGGGGTCCTCCCTGATCGCCGGCTTCGCCCCCTTCGCCCTGCTCGGCCCGGCCATCGGCGCCACCTCGGTCACTCCTGACATGTCAGTGACCAGACCGTCGACGCTCACTGCGGAGGCCGTCGCCGAGGCCGCCCGCGCCGGCGAGGCGACGATGTTCTTCGGCTCGCCGGCCGCGCTGCGCAACGTCGTCGACACCGCCTCCGCGCTCGACTCCGCGCAGCGCGCGGCGCTGGCCCGCATCCGCCTGGTGCTCTCCGCCGGCGCGCCGGTGCACCCGGACCTGCTCGACGCCGTCCAGCGGCTGGTGCCGGCCGCCGAGATCC
>NZ_WIAX01000010.1 GCF_009467795.1 Nesterenkonia halophila | reverse complement strand
GTTGTCGCCCAGGTGCTGCGAGGTTTCGAAGGTGACCGTGCGGGTCTGGCCGTTCGTGGTGATCTCGGTGGTCAGGGCGTTGTACAGCTCCGGGATCGCGTCGGACGGGAACTCGACGTCGACGACCGGGCCGATCACACGTGCGATGCGACCGGTCGCGCCCGGCTGAACGGCTCCGGAGGAGCCCTGTTCGGTCGTGGTGGCAGTCATCTCTCTCACTTCACTTGATCTTGGATGATGTCGGAACGTGGTCTGCGTGGTCTCCGGCGGCCCCGGAGACGGCCGCTAGCTGGCGGACAGCGCCTCGGCGCCGCCGATGAGCTCGGTGAGCTCCTGGGTGATCTCGGCCTGGCGGGCGTTGTTGCGCAGCAGCGTGTACTTCCGGATGAGCTCGTCGGCGTTGTCCGCGGCCGACTTCATCGCACGCTGGCGGGCGGCCAGCTCGGAGGCGGCGGCCTCGAGCATCGCGGCAAAGATCCGCGACTCCACGTAGCGCGGCAGCAGCGCGTCGAGCACCGCCTCGGGGCCGGGCTCGAACTCGTAGAGCGGCAGCGGGTCCGCGCCGGAATCCGGCTGCTGCTCGACGAAGGCCAGCGGCAGCAGGCGCTTGACCACCGGCTCCTGCCTGATCATCGACTGGAACTCGGTGTGCACCACGTAGAGCTCGTCGACTCCGCCGGCGTCGGCGCCGCGCGAGAATCGGTCGATCAGCGCGTCGCCGATCTCCCGAGCCGTGTACACCTCCGGCGCGTCGGTCTTGCCGGTCCAGACCTTGTCGTACTCCCGCTCGCGGAAGTCGAAGTAGGCCTGAGCCTTGCGGCCGTAGAGGTACGGGCGCACCTCCTTGCCCTCGGCCTGCAGCTTGGCGATGAGCGACTCGGCGCGCTTGAGCACGTTGGTCGAGTAGGCGCCGGCCAGGCCGCGGTCCGAGGCCATGATGAGCACTGCGGCGCGCTGCGGGTCCTCCGCCTTCTGCGTGAGCACGTGCTCGACATCGTCCTGCGAGGCGACGGCCGACACCGCACGGGTGATGGCCTCCGCGTACGGCAGCGAGGCCTGCACCCGCTCGCGCGCCTTGCCGATGCGCGAGGTCGCGATCAGCTCCATCGCCTTGAAGATCTTCTTCATCGACGACGTCGATGCGATCTTCTCGCGGTAGACCCGGATCTGGGCTCCCATGCTTGTCCTTCCCTGAGATGGTCGGCTCCGTCGGCGCCGTCACCGCCCGACGGGGCGGGGCGACGGCGCCGACGGCGACGAGAGGTCGAGTCGGCTCAGCGCTGCTGAGTCCCGATCTCCTCCTGGTTGATCTCGTCCTCGGACAGCGGCTCCGCGTCGGCGAACACCTGCTTGCCGGTCGACGACTGGAACGTCGGCTTGAAGGACTCCATGGCCTCGTTCAGCGCGTTGATCTGGTCGTCGCCCCAGGCGCCGCTCTCGGCGATAGTGGTCAGCACCGTGCTGTGCCGGCGCAGGTGGTCGATCCACTCGGACTCGAAGCGCTGCACGTCGGCGGTGTCGACCTCGTCGAGGTGACCCTGCGCGCCGGCCCAGATCGAGACGACCTGCTGCTCGACCGGGTACGGGGTGTACTGGGCCTGCTTGAGCAGCTCCATGAGCCGCTCGCCGCGGACCAGCTGCTGGCGCGTGGCCGGGTCGAGGTCCGAGGCGAACATCGAGAACGCCTGCATCTCGCGGAACTGGGCCAGGTCCAGCTTCAGCGTGCCGGCGACCTTCTTCATCGCCTTGACCTGCGCCGAGCCGCCCACGCGGGACACCGAGATGCCGACGTCGACGGCCGGACGCTGGTTGGCGTTGAACAGGTCCGACTGCAGGAAGATCTGGCCGTCGGTGATGGAGATGACGTTGGTCGGGATGTAGGCCGAGACGTCGTTGGCCTTGGTCTCGACGATCGGCAGACCGGTCATCGAGCCGCCGCCCATGTCGTCGGAGAGCTTCGCGCAGCGCTCCAGCAGACGGGAGTGCAGGTAGAACACGTCGCCCGGGAAGGCCTCACGTCCCGGCGGACGGCGGAGCAGCAGCGAGACCGAGCGGTAGGCCTCGGCCTGCTTGGTGAGGTCGTCGAAGACGATCAGCACGTGCTTGCCGCCGTACATCCAGTGCTGGCCGATCGCCGAGCCGGCGAACGGCGCCAGGTACTTGAAGCCGGCCGGGTCGGACGCCGGGGAGGCCACGATCGTGGTGTACTCCAGCGCGCCCTGGTCGGCCAGCGTCTGGCGGACCGAGGCGATGGTGGAGGCCTTCTGGCCGATCGCGACGTAGATGCAGCGCACCTGCTTGTCCGGGTCGCCGGAGTCCCAGTTCGCCTTCTGGTTGAGGATCGCGTCGACGCCGATCGCGGTCTTGCCGGTCTGCCGGTCGCCGATGATCAGCTGGCGCTGGCCGCGGCCGATCGGGATCATCGCGTCGATGGCCTTCAGGCCGGTCTGGAGCGGCTCCCCGACCGACTGGCGCTGCACGACCGTCGGAGCCTGCAGCTCCAGCTCGCGACGCCCCTCCGGGGCGATCTCGCCCTTGTCGTCGATGGGCTGGCCCACCGGGTCCACGACGCGGCCGAGGAACTCGTCGCCCACCGGGATGGACAGGACCTCTCCGGTCCGGCGGACCTCCTGGCCCTCCTCGATGCCCTCGAAGTCGCCGAGGACGACCGTGCCGATCTCCCGGGTGTCCAGGTTCTGGGCCAGGCCCAGCGTCCCGTCCTCGAAGCGAAGAAGTTCGTTGGCCATGGCCGAGGGCAGTCCCTCGACGCGGGCGATGCCGTCGGCCGCGGAGATCACGCGTCCCACTTCGACGCGCTCGGCGCTGCCGGGCTCGTAGGACGCTGCGAACTCGTTCAAAGCATTGCGGACGTCGTCGGCGTTGATGGTCAAGTCGGCCATCTGCAGTCCCTGCTCTCCTGTGTCATGGCCGCGGCTGCGGCCGGAATGGTTCAAAGTGTCACGTCTGGCGGCATGGACGACCTGTCGGGCCGACCGCCGCCGCGCGCGAGTGAGCCGATGCCGGAGGTCCCGGCGCTCAGCCTGCCAGTCTCCGCTGCAGGTCGTCGACCTTCGCCGAGATCGTCGATTCGACGATCTCGTCGCCGACCTGCACCCGGATGCCGCCGACCACCTCGGGGTCGACGACGACGTCGAGCTTCAGCTCCCGGCCGAAGTACCGGTCGAGGCTCGCACGCAGCCGCTCGCGGCGGTCGGCGTCGAGCTCCTGGGCCACGGTGACCCGAGCGATCCAGCGGCTCTGGCGGGCCGCCGCCTGCTCGGCGAACCGCTCGACCAGTGCCTCGGGCCGCAGTCCGCGCGGGGCGACGACGGCTCGGTCGATCAGCAGCCGCGCCTCGGCCCCGGCGTCCGGGGAGAGTCGGGACGCCAGAGTCGACAGCGCCTCCGCGCCGGCCTGCGGCTCGGTCAGCGCCCGCTGCACCTCGTGCGAGGACCCCACCGTCCGGCGGAAGGCCAGCAGCTGGGTCTCCAGCCGCTCGAGCCCGTCGAGTCCGTCGGCCTCGGCCTGCTGCGCCACCACTGTCACCGCCAGGGTCTCGACGGAGTCGGCGAGGTCCCGGTCCCGGCTGAACCGCTTCGAGACCAGAGCCTCGAGCAGCGCCAGCGTCGTCGGAGCGACCTTCTCGCCGAAGAGCCCGCGCACCACGGAGGTCCGCTCATCGGGCTCCCGGGCCGGGTCGGTCAGGCTGCGTCGCAGGGCCGAGGAGGAGTCGAGCACGTCCACCGCGCCGAAGAGCTCCTCGGCCACGCTCAGGTCGGCGGACTCGAGAGTCCGGGCCTGCTCCTGCAGCACCGCCGCCAGGGATTCGCTGGTCACCGCGGCCATTACTGCGCAGCCCCCGTCCGGCTCTGGTCCGTCTGCTCGGCGTCCAGGTCAGCCAGGAAGCGGTCGACCACGCGCTGCGAGCGGGCGTCGTCGTCCAGCGCCTCGCCGACGATGCGGCCGGCCAGCTGGGTGGCCAGACTGCCGACGTCCTGACGCAGCGAGACGAAGGCCTGCTGACGCTCGGCGGAGATCTGCTGCTGAGCCTGCTCGGTGATGCGCGCCGCTTCGGTCGCCGCCTTCTCCTTGTGCTCGGCGACGATCTGGGCACCCTCGGCGCGGGCCTCCTCGCGGAGACGGCTCGCCTCGGCGTGCGCGTCGGCCAGGCTCTGCTCGTAGCGAGCCTTCATGGCCTCGGCCTCGGCCTGGGCCTCCTCCGCCTTGTTCAGGCCGCCCTCGATGGCCTCGACCCGCTGCTGGTACGTCTTCTCGAAGGCCGGCACGATGAACTTCACCACGACGAACATCAGCACGATGAAGCCGAGGCCGGTGGCGAGGATCTCCCAGGGGTTGGGAACCAGCGGGCTCGCCTCGCCGGCGGCGTGGAGCACGTCTGCGCTGATCATGTGTTCACCCATTTCCTTGATCTGTGGTCCTGAGGGTCACGAGAGTCGCGGCGAGGAGCTCGACGCGACGTCACCGGGACCGGTCAGAGGACGAAGGCGAAGACCAGAGCCAGAACGAAGACTGCCTCGGCCAGTGCGAAGCCCAGCAGGGCGATCGGCTGCAGGATGCGCTGAGCCTCGGGCTGACGGGCCACACCGTTGATGTAGGCCGCGAAGACCAGGCCGATGCCGATGGCCGCACCGGTGCCGGCGAGGCCCATGCCGATCATGTTCAGGTTTCCGTCCATGTCCTTGTGCTCTCTTTCTGTGATGTCGCCGGGGCGGGCCCCGGCGGCTTGCGGGATGGGGTGACGCTCCGCGCCGCGCGTGGAGTGCGTCGCTTCCGGAGGGAGGCCCTCCGTGAGTCTGGGGGTCGCCGCCTCAGTGGGCCTCGGCCTCGAGGGCACCCTGCAGGTAGACGGCGGTGAGCAGCGTGAAGACGAAGGCCTGCAGGATCATCATCGCCAGCTCGAGGAAGTACATCGGGATGAAGCCCAGCAGCACCAGCACGCCGGTGGCGTTCATGGCCAGCGACTCCTGCTGGGTGATGAGGAACTCCGCGCCGGAGCCGACCAGCATCACGATGACGTGGCCGGCCAGCATGACCGCCATCAGACGCAGCGAGTGCGTCACCGGGCGGATGATGAAGTTCGACAGGATCTCCAGCGGGACCAGCAGGATGAGCAGCGGCTTCGGCACGCCGGAGGGCACCGCGACGAGCTTGACGTAGCGCAGCCCGTACTTCTGGAAGCCCACGCCGACCCAGAGGATCCAGACGATGCCGGCCATCGCGTAGGCGGCGCCGACATGCGAGAAGCTGGGCAGCTGCAACAGCGGGATCGCGCCGAAGAGGTTGTTGATCAGGATGAAGAAGAAGATGCCGAAGAGCAGCGGCACCCAGGTCATGAAGTGCTTCTCGCCGATGACGTCGCGGGCCATCGTGTTGCGCACGAAGCCGTAGCCGGACTCGGCCAGATACTGGAGGCGCGAGGGCACGAGGGCCCGCTTGCGGATCGCGGCGGAGAAGAACCACCAGATGAGCACGATGGACAGCACGATCATCAGCATCTGCTTGCCGAAGCCGGTCCCCCATTCGGCCATCCACGGCAGGATCTCCGGCAGGTGGGTCTCGTCGAGGGTCGGCGGGGTGAAGCCGCCCTCATTGTCGGCGGCTGCGAGCGCAAGCGAGTGCAACGCTGGTCCTCTCTGCGGTGTCCGTCATCGGGCACGTGCCCCGGGCATCGGCGATCCGGAGGGGCCTCCGTCTCGCGGTGGTCTGGTGCGCAGGGCGGGATCTCCTCCGGTGCACGCACGTGAGCATGCCTGCACACAGCGTCGAGCTCTGCCTGTCAGGACTGATCGTCGTCGTGCGGTGGACCGGGAAGCATCCATCGCCGTGGCGCGGTCATCGGTCAGCCTATCAAATGACGGGGGTCACGCAGCGACCGCGCCGGAAACGCGGGATCAACTGTACTACATGCTGTAGAAAGATCGGCGTCGGCCGGAGCCGCGCCGCACGCCGTCCGTCGACGGCGGCGCCCCGGGCGGCGGTGCCGCGCTCAGTCCGACGTCGGGTCGACGGTGACGCGCATCCCCAGGAACGCGCGGATCTCGGCGGCCTGCCAGCCGACGACGACCACGGCGGCGGTGACGGCCGCCCATCCCGGGCGGACCCAGTCCGGGGCCGCGGCCTGCTGGGCCAGCAGCACCAGACCGATGACTTTGATGACGAAGGCGACGAGGAACAGCGGCACGGTCAGCCGCGGGGTCCGCCGCTCGGCGAGGTCGATGAGCGCCAGGCTCGTCGCGGAGAGCACCAGCACCGCCGCCCCTCCGGCCAGAGCGCTGAGCGCGGCCTCTCCCCCGGCCACCAGCAGCGCCAGCAGCGCCGCGAGCCCGGTGATCGCCGTGCCGGCGACGACGGCGGCGACCAGCACCGGCCGCCAGCCGGTGCCGCGCACCACGGCGCGGCGGCGTCCCGCGTCCGACGTCGAGGTCATCGGTCCTCCTGCGGAGCGTCGAGGTCGTCGAGATCGGCCACGTCGGCGCGCACCGGCCCGCGCCGGCGCCGCCGCAGACCGGCGAGGGCGGCCTCGCGGTTCGTCCGCCGCGCGCGCCGCTGCAGCCACGGCCCGAGCGTGAGCACGCTGGCCAGCCCCAGCGAGAGGAGCATGGCCGCACTGACCAGCCACCACGGCAGGAAGTTGAAGGACACCGCGCCGAAGGCGAAGAGCCCCGACCACAGGTGCAGCAGCAGCACGGCCTGGGGATGCGAATAGCCCTCGTCGATGAGCTTGTGGTGCAGATGCCCGCGGTCCGGGCTGAACGGCGAGGCGCCGCGGGCGGTGCGGCGGACGACGGCCAGCGCGAGGTCGAGCACCGGCAGCAGGATCACCGCCAGCGGCAGCAGCACCGGCATGTAGGCCGGGATGTTGCGGAACCGGAAGCCTTCGGCGAGCTGACCGACGTCGGAGGTCACCGCCACGGCGCCGGCCGCCATCACCAGGCCCAGCAGCATCGCGCCGGTGTCGCCCATGATGATCCGGGCCGGGTGGAAGTTGTGCGGCAGGAAGCCCAGGCAGGCGCCGACCAGCACCGCCATCAGCAGCGTGACCAGGTTCGAGGCGTCGAACTCGTTGATCGACAGCGTCAACAGATAGCTGTAGATGAAGAACGCGCCGCCGCCGAGCGCCGCGACGCCGGCGGCCAGCCCGTCCAGGCCGTCGATGAAGTTGAAGGCATTGATGGTCAGCACCACCAGGAAGACCGTCAGACCCGCCTGCACCGGGGCGTCGCCGACCCCCAGCCAGCCGACCGGCATGACCTCCAGCCGCATGCCGTGGGCGACGAGCACCACTCCCGAGGCGATCTGCCCCAGTAGCTTCACCGCCCAATGGATGTCCCAGGCGTCGTCGGCCAGGCCCACCACCAGGATGATGATCATCGCCAGGAAGACTCCGCGGACCGGGGTGAGATCGGCGAAGATCCCGCTGAGGTACGGGATCGCCGAGGCCGCGGCGAGCCCGACCACCATCCCGACGAACATCGCCGCCCCGCCCCAGCGCGGCATCCGCCCCCGGTGCATGTCGCGCGTGCGCACGGGCGTATAGACGCCCAGATGCAGCGCGATGCGGCGGACCGGCGGGGTGAGGGCATAGGTCACCACCGCCGAGACGGTGAGGACGATGAGGAAGTAGATCATGCGGCGACGTCGCGGCGCTCAGCCTTGGTCGTCGGTCTGCGGGCCGCGGACCTCGCCGACGACCGCCTGCAGCTCGGCCGGGCTCACCGCCCCCTCGCGGACGATCTGCGGGGTTGCGAGCGTGCAGTCGACGATGGTCGAGGGGCGCGTGGTGCTCCGCTCGCCGTCGTCGAGGTAGACGCTGACCGCCTCGCCGAGCATCTGCTCGGCCTCGGCCGCCGTCGTCGCCGCGGGCAGCGAGGTGCGATTGGCCGAGGAGACGGCCATCGGCCCCACCTGTCCCAGCAGATCCAGGGCGAGGTCGTCGGCGGGCATGCGCAGCGCGACGGTGCCGCGGGTCTCTCCCAGGTCCCAGGCCAGCGACGGCTGCGCCGGCAGGATGAGGGTCAGCGCGCCGGGCCAGAAGGCCTCGGCCAGGCGCCGGGCGACCTCGGGCACCTCGTCGGCCAGCGCGTCCATCACCGCCGCCGAGCCGATCAGCACCGGCGGCGGCATCGTGCGGTTGCGCCCCTTGGCGGCCAGCAGGATGCTCACCGCCTGCGGCGAGAAGGCATCCACGCCGATGCCGTAGACGGTGTCGGTCGGCAGCACGACGCACTCGCCGCGCTGCACGGCCTCGTGGGCCGCGGCGAGGCCGGCGGAACGGGCGTCGGGATCGAGACAGTCGACGATATGGCTCACGCGCGTCATTCTTCCATGGTCGTGGTGGTGTTCTCGGACATCGAGGACCGCCGCGCGGCGCTGGTCGCCCGATCGCGGCCGGTCAGATCCTGGTGGGTGCGCACCGCCGTCAGCCGGGGATGCGCCGCGCAGCGGGCGGCCAGCGGCTCGGCCTGCTCCTCGGCGTGCTCCATGATGAACCACCCGTCCTCGCGCAGCAGCATCGCCGCGACCTCGACGACCTGGTGCGGCAGCGACAGCCCGTCCTCGCCCCCGCCGTAGAGGGCGACCTCGGGATCATGCTCGCGGACCTCGACCTCGACCGGAACCATCGAGGTCGGAATATAGGGCGGATTGGAGACGACGACGTCGAACGTCTCCGCCCAGTCCTCCGGCAGGTCGCGGAGGTCGGCGCAGTGCAGATGCACCCCGAGCGGCTCGAGATTCAGCGCGGCCCAGGCCGCCGCCTCGGCGGAGACCTCGACGGCGTGGACCTCGGCGCCGGGCAGCTCGGCGGCCACGGCCGCGGCCAGCGCTCCGGATCCGGTGCCCAGGTCGAGCACGCGCAGCCCGGCGCCGTCGGCCGCCCTGTGCTCCCTGAGCTCCCCGCGCTCTCCGGAGAGACGGTGCAGGCGGTCCAGGGCGATCTGGGCGACCTGCTCGGTCTCCGGCCGCGGGACGAAGACCCCCGGGCCGACCCGCAGCTGCAGGTCGCGGAACGGGGCGAGGCCGGTGAGGTGCTGCAGCGGCAGCCGGCGGGACCGTTCGGCGACCAGCAGCTCGAACCGCTCGGCCGTTGCGTCCTCGAGCCGGGCGCCGCCCAGCGCCAGGGCCGCGGCCCGTCCGCGCGAGACGCCGAGGACGTGGGCGGCCAGCAGCTCGGCATCCGCCCGCGGCGAGGGCACCTCGGCCTCGGTCAGCCGCGCGACCGCAGCACGCATCGCCTCCTCGAGATCGGTCCCGAGGCCGGACACGCCCTCGCTCACGAGTCCCTCGGCTCGGCTCCGGGCTGCCCTGCGGGCCCGCCCACCGCATCCGCCAGCGCGGCGAGCCGCTCCTGCTCGTCGAGCTGGATGCAGGACTGCACGACGGCCTCCAGGTCGCCGCCCATCACCGTGTCGAGGTTGTAGGCCTTGTACCCGGTCCGGTGATCGACGATCCGGTTCTCCGGGAAGTTGTAGGTCCGGATCCGTTCGGAACGGTCCATCGTGCGCACCTGCGAGGCGCGCGCGGCGGCGTTCTCGGCGTCGATCTCCTCCTGCTGGTGGGCGAGCAGCCGAGAGCGCAGCACGCGCATGGCCGCGTCGCGGTTCTGCAGCTGGGACTTCTCGTTCTGCATCGCCACCACGATCCCGGTGGGCAGATGAGTGATCCGCACCGCCGAGTCCGTGGTGTTGACCGACTGACCGCCCGGCCCCGAGGAGCGGTAGACGTCGATCTTCAGATCGTTCGGGTGGAGCTCGATCTCCTCGGGCTCGTCGACCTCCGGCATCGCCAGCACGGCCGCGGCCGAGGTGTGGATCCTCCCCTGGGACTCGGTCTCCGGGACGCGCTGGACGCGATGGACCCCGCCCTCGTACTTCAGGTGGGCGTGGACGCCCTGGGCCGGATCGTTCGTCGACGAGCGGACCGAGAGCTGGACGTCCTTCACCCCGCCCAGGTCCGACGGCGTCGAGGAGAGCACCTCGGTCTTCCACCCCTTGGACTCCGCATAGCGGGTGTACATCCGCAGCAGGTCGCCGGCGAAGAGCGCGGCCTCGTCGCCGCCGGCGCCGCCCTTGATCTCGACGATGACGTCGCGGGCGTCGTTCTCGTCGCGCGGGATCAGCATGCGCAGCAGCCGGTCGGCGGCCTGCTCGTGCTCGACGGCCAGCCGCTCGGCCTCCTCGGCGAACTCCGGATCCTCGCCGGCGAGCTCGCGCGCGGCGGCGAGATCCTCCTCCGCCCGGGACCAGCGACGGTGCGCCTCGACGACGCCGTTCAGCCGGGCGTAGCGGCGCCCCAGCCGACGGGCCAGCGCCTGGTCGGCGTGGACGTCGGGGTCGGCGAGGCGCTCCTGCAGCTCGGCATGCTCGGCCAGCAGCGCGTCGGCGGAGGCGAGCATGCTCTCGGTCAGCGAGGCGTCGGGACTGGACATGGCGGGGACCTTCTTCGACGGGAGGGACGGGAGGCGGGGCGCGGGACGGCTTCGGCCCGGGACGCACGAGGCGTCCCGGGCCGAGGCGGACCTGCGGCGCTAGTCCTTCTTGTCGCCGAGGGTCGTCTTGTTGGCCAGCAGGAGGAACTCCGCGTTGGACTTCGTCTCCTTGAGCTTGTTGATGAGCAGCTCCAGGCCCTGCTGCTGCTCCAGTCCGGAGAGGACCCGGCGCAGCTTCCACATGATCTTGATCTCCTCGGGCGAGAGCAGGTTCTCCTCGCGGCGGGTGGAGGACGCGTTGACGTCCACCGCCGGGAAGATGCGCCGGTCGGCCAGGTGCCGCGACAGGCGCAGCTCCATGTTGCCGGTGCCCTTGAACTCCTCGAAGATGACCTCGTCCATGCGCGAGCCGGTCTCGACCAGCGCAGTGGCCAGGATCGTCAGCGACCCGCCGTTCTCGATGTTGCGCGCCGCGCCGAAGAACCGCTTTGGCGGGTACAGCGCATTGGCGTCGACGCCGCCGGAGAGGATCCGGCCCGAGGCCGGCGCGGCGGTGTTGTAGGCCCGGCCCAGTCGCGTCATCGAGTCGAGCAGCACGACGACGTCCTTGCCCATCTCGACCAGGCGCTTGGCCCGCTCGATGGCCAGCTCCGCGACGGTGGTGTGGTCGTCGGCCGGACGGTCGAACGTCGAGGCGATGACTTCGCCGTCGACGGTCCGCTGCATGTCGGTGACCTCTTCGGGCCGCTCGTCGACGAGCACCATCATCAGGTGCACCTCGGGGTTGTTCGCCTTGATGGCCCGAGCCAGCGCCTGCAGGATCAGCGTCTTGCCGGCCTTGGGCGGCGAGACGATGAGCCCGCGCTGGCCCTTGCCGATCGGCGAGACGAGGTCGATGACGCGGTTGCCGACCTCCTTGGGGTCGTTCTCCAGCCGCAGGCGCTCCTGCGGGTAGAGCGGCACCAGCTTGCCGAAGTCCACGCGACCGTCGTTCTGGTCGGCCGGACGGCCGTTGACCGACTCGAGCTTCACCAGCGGGTTGAACTTCTTGTTCTTGCCGGAGTTGCTCTCCCCGTCGCGCGGGGCGCGGATGTAGCCGTGGACGGCGTCACCCTTGCGCAGGTGATGCCGCTTGACCTGGTTCAGCGAGACGTAGACGTCGTTCTGACCCGGCAGGTAGCCGGAGGTGCGGACGAAGGCGTAGTTGTCCAGCACGTCCAGGATGCCGGCGACCGGCAGCAGGACGTCGTCGTCGGTCAGCTCGGTGTCGTCGACCTCCGGGTTGCTCCGGCCCTTGCGCCGGTTCCCGCGGTCGTTGCGGTTGCGGTTGCGCCGGCTGCGGCGTCCGTCGTCGTCGTTGCCGCGACCGCCGCCGTCGTTCTTCGGACCGTTCTTCGGCGCGTTGTTCTGGCCGCTGTTCTGGCCGCTGTTCTGACCGTTGTTCTGACCGCTGCCGTTCCGGCCGCCGCGACCGCCGTCGCCCTTCTGGCCCTGCTGGTTCTGCTGGCCGCCGCCGTCGTTCTTCTGCTGGCCGGCGTCGTTCTGGTCGTCGCCCCGGCCACGATTGCGGCGGTGCTTGTTGCCGCCCTTCTGGCCGTCCTGCTGACCCTGCTGATTCTGGCCCTTCTGGCCGTCCTGCTGGCCCTTCTGCTGCTGGCCCTGCTGGTTCTGGCCCTTGGACCCACTGCCTCCGCGGGAACTCTGCTGGTCGCCCGACCCGCCGTCCTGCTGGCCGGCCTGCTCCTGCCCGCCCTGGGACTGGTCCTTGTCCTGGTTCTGGCTCTGGTCCTGGCTCTTGTCCTGGCCGCGGCCCTTGCCGCCGCGCCGGGACTTCTGCTGGTCGGAGCCCTCCGAGCCGTGGCCGTCCGGGGCCGCGTCGCCCGAGGCGTCGGCCTGCTTCTCAGTCTGCTTCTCGGCCTGCTTGGCCTTCTCCTGGCGCTCGGCGACGGCGCCGCCGCGCTGGTGCGAGGAGATGGCCTCGACCAGCTGCTGCTTGCGCATCCGCGAGCCGCCGGTGATGCCGAGCTGCGAGGCCAGAGCCTGCAGCTGGGCCATCTTCAGCCCGGCCAGACCCGCGTTCTTCGCATCGGCGGAATTCTCGGTGCCCTCGGCGGGCGTTCCGGTGCCCTGAGCCTCAGTGGTCTCAGCGGTGGTGTCTGTCACGAAGGATTCCTTCCCCCTCGTCGGGCAGGGTGATCGCGGTGCCTCCGCTCATCGGACGCGGCGCGACGTCGACTCCCTGCGGCGTGTCTTCAACGGCTCGTCAGATGGCCGTCGGCTTATCGGTGATTCCAGCGCTCCGATGGTCGTCGCACGTCGATCAGGTCGGGCACGTCTCGCCGGTGCACAGGGCACGTCCTGTGAGGGGCACGCCGGACGCAGAGAGGCAGGTCCTGCCGATGAGGCAGGGCGTGCGACGCCGCTGTGCGGCAGAGGGTGCGCGACTCGCGCGGGAACATCGGTGATCGTTCGCACGGCGTCCAACTCTGCCGTGTGGATGGTGCCGGGACCGGGGTGCCGCACCCGCGGGGGGTGCCGGCTCCGGACTCGGCGTGATCATCGCCGGTGTGCTTCCACTGTAGCACCCACGTCACTGATCGGCAGGATCAGCGAGCGCCATGTGTCGGGACCCGCCTCATGGTCCCGACCGCCCTCGGCGCCGGTCGCGGCGGGATCGACGACGTCGACCGCCTCGCCGATGCGGCGACGGGCGGCCTCGGCGGCCTCGTCGCCGTCGGCCAGCACCAGCACCGACGGCCCCGCTCCGGAGATCACCGCGGCGTGGCCGGCGTCGCGGAGCCGGTCCACCAGCGCCATCGAGGCGGGGAAGGCGCCCCGCCGCTGCTGCTGGTGCAGCCGGTCCTCGGTCGCCGGGAGCAGCAGCTCCGGCTCGGCGGTCAGCGCATGGACGAGCAGCGCCGAGCGGGCCGAGTTGTCGGCAGCCTCGGCATGCGGGATCTGCTCGGGCAGCACTCCCCGCGCGACGGTCGTGGACTGCTCCGCCGCCGGCACGGCGAGCACAGTGCGCAGCCGCGGATGCGGCAGCAGCCGCGCCGTGCGGAAGGTCTCCCCCTCGCGCCAGGACACGGCCAGTCCGCCGCGCAGCGCCGGAGCATAGTTGTCGGGGTGCCCCTCGATGCGCGCGCCGATCTGCAGCTGCTCGTCGGCGTCCAGCCCCTCGGGCAGCAGCTGGTCGGCGACGGTCACCGCCGAGGCGATGGCCGCGGCCGAGGACCCCAGGCCCCGGCTGTGCGGGATCCGATTGCTGGCCCGCACGGTCAGGTCCGGCAGCCGGATCCCGCGGGCGGCGAGGATGCGCTCGATCAGCGTGACCACCAGATGCGAGGCGTCGGTGGGCAGCGCCTCGGCGCCCTCGCCGTCGACGTCGACGCGAACCTCCGCGGCCGATTCCGCGGCGCGGGGTGCGGCCTCGACGACGATCTCGTCGTGCAGCCCCAGCGCCAGACCCATGCAGTCATACCCGGGCCCCAGGTTCGCCGAGGTCGCCGGCACGCGCAGCCTCATCGAGCACGGGGCGTCGAGCGCCTCGACGAGATCGGGCGCGGAGTCGACGACGGAGACCGGCTCGGGCGAGGACGCGGCGCGGCTGGATGCGGTGCTCACCGGCGTCTCCGTCACAGGCCCAGGTGCCGGGCGACGGTCTCGACGTCCTGCGGCAGCTCGGTGGGCTCGGCACCGGCCTCCGCGGCGTTCTTCACCGCCCAGTCCGGGTCCTTCAGCCCGTGGCCGGTGACCGTGATGACCACCGTGCTGCCGGACGGGACCTCGCCGGCGGCGTGCTTCCTCAGCAGACCGGCGACGCCGGCGGCCGAGGCCGGCTCGACGAAGACGCTCTCCCGCGCCGAGAGCCAGCGGTGGGCGGTCAGGATCTCCTCGTCGGTGACGGCCTCGATGAGCCCGCCGGAGTCGTCGCGGGCCGCTTCGGCCTGCTCCCAGGAGGCCGGGTTGCCGATGCGGATCGCCGTGGCGACGGTGTCCGGCTCGTCGATCGGGTGCCCGGCGACGATCGGCGCCGAGCCGGCCGCCTGGAAGCCCCACATCGTCGGGGTGCGCGTCGCCCGCGGGCCCAGCGGCTCGACGTCGTCGTCGCCGCCCTCGGGGCGCCACGGCCGGGCGTACTCCTGATAGCCGCGCCAGTAGGCGGTGATGTTGCCGGCGTTGCCCACCGGCAGCACGTGATAGTCCGGGGCGTCGCCGAGGGCGTCGACGACCTCGAAGGCGCCGGTCTTCTGCCCCTCGATGCGGGAGGGATTGACCGAGTTCACCAGGAAGACCGGATAGGCCTCGGCGAGCTTGCGGGCGACGTCGAGGCAGCCGTCGAAGTTGCCGTCGACCTGGATGATCTCCGCGCCGTGGGCGATGGCCTGGCTGAGCTTGCCCATGGCGATGTTGCCGCGCGGCACCAGCACTGCGCAGGTCAGCCCCGCCCGCGCGGCGTAGGCCGCCGCCGAGGCCGAGGTGTTTCCGGTGGAGGCGCAGACCACCGCCCGGGCGCCGTCGGCCACCGCGGCAGTCATCGCCATCGTCATCCCGCGGTCCTTGAAGGAGCCGGTGGGGTTCATCCCCTCGACTTTGAGCCGCACGTCGCCGTCGATCAGCTCGGACAGCGCCGGGGCGGGCACCAGCGGGGTGCCTCCCTCCCCCAGCGTGATGATCCGGTCCTCGGGGCCGACGGGCAGTCGGTCGGCGTATTCGCGGATGACTCCGCGCCACTGGTGCGCCACGGCTGATGCTCTCCTCCGGTCGGGGGCGGTCGGGGTCTGTCCGATGCGAGTCGGACCGGTCTCAGTCGATCGAGGCCGATCGAGGCCGGCCCGCCGGCTCAGGACTGCTGGTCGATCTCCACGCGCAGCACGGAGCTGACCGCGCGGACGACCTCCTTCTCCTTCAGCGTCTCCACCGTGTCGGCCAGCGCCTTCTCGCGAGCCTGGTGGGTGACGATCTGCACGATCGCCCCGCTGTCCTGGTCGGTGTCCACCTCGCCGTCGGCCGAGACGCTGCCGGGCTGGCGCATCGCCTCGATGGAGACGTGGTGGTCGGCGAAGACGCGGGCGATCTCGGCGATCACGCCTTCGCGGTCAGCGACCTCCAGATCGACGTAGTAGCGCGTGGTCGCCTTGGTGATCGGCAGCGCGGTCATCGTGGTGTCGGTGGCCGACAGCTCGGCCGGCGCACCGGCGGTCCGCACGCTGCGCGCCGCCGATACCAGGTCGCCCAGCACCGCCGAGGACGTCGGCAGTCCGCCGGCGCCCTGGCCGTAGAACATCAGCTCGCCGGCGTTCTCGGCGACGACGAAGACGGCGTTGAACGCGCCGCGGACGCTGGCCAGCGGGTGGGTGCGCGGCAGCAGAGTCGGGTGCACGCGCAGCACCGCGCCCTCGCCGTCGAAGCGCTCGGCGATGGCCAGCAGCTTGATGACGTATCCCGACGCCGCCGCGGCCTCGATGTCCGAGGAGGTCACCTGGGTGATGCCCTCGCAGTGCACGTCGTCGATGGTGAACGGCGCATGGAAGCCCAGCGTGCCCAGGATGGCGGCCTTCGCCGCGGCGTCGTGGCCCTCGACGTCGGCGGTCGGATCGGCCTCGGCGTAGCCCAGCCGCTGCGCCTCGTGCAGCGCGTCGTCGAAGGCCGCACCGGTGGTGTCCATCTGGTCCAGGATGTAGTTCGTCGTGCCGTTGACGATGCCCATCACCTTGGTGATGCGGTCGCCGGAGAGCGACTCCTGGATCGGCCGCAGGATCGGGATCGCCCCACCGACGGCGGCCTCGTAGTGCAGCGGCACGTCGGCCTCGGCGGCGATCGCGGCCAGCTCGGCACCGCGGGTGGCCAGCAGCGCCTTGTTGCCGGTGACTACGCCGGCGCCGCGGCGCAGCGCGCGCTCGATCAGCGACCCGGCCGGCTCCAGCCCGCCGAGCAGCTCGACGACGACGTCGACCTGGTCGACCAGCGCCTCGGCGTCGGTGGTCAGCAGCTCGCCGGGGATGCGCCAGTCGCGCGGGGCCTCGACGTCGCGGACGGCGACGCCCGCCAGCCGGACGGGGGCGCCGACGCGCGAGCTGATCAGCTCGCGCTCCTCCACCAGGGTCCGCGCCACCTGGGAGCCGACGGAGCCCGCCCCCAGCAGGCCGATCGTGAGCGGGGCAGCTGTGCTGGCCATGGTCACCTCAATCTTCGGTGCGTCGGACCGCCTCGACGGTGCGGCCCGAGGACGGTCAGGTCAGAGTCGGACGCCGGTTCGGATCCGACGACGGTTCACGACGAGTACCCGGTGTCCCGGCCGAGCATCTGCTCCTCCGTCTCGCGGCGGATCAGCACCTGCGACCGGCCGTCGGCGACGGAGACCACGGCGGGACGGGTCAGCAGGTTGTAGTTGCTCGACAGCGAGTGGCAGTAGGCACCGGTGGCCGGCACGGCGAGCAGATCGTCCCGCGCCGTCGTCGTCGGCAAGTATACGTCGCGCACGACGATGTCGCCGGATTCGCAGTGTTTGCCCACGATGCGAGACAGCGCATGCTCGCCGACGACCTTCCGGCCGGCGAGCACCGCCGAGTAGTCGGCGTCGTAGAGCACCCCCCGGGCGTTGTCGCTCATCCCGCCGTCGACGGCGACGTACCGGCGCATCGCCGTGGAGCCGTCGTCGAGGTCGACTTGGACGTCCTTCTGCACGCCGACCCGGTAGAGGGTCACCCCCGCGGGGCCGACGATGGAGCGGCCGGGCTCGATGGAGATCCGCGGGACCGCCAGCTCGCGCCGCGCGCAGGCCGAGACCACGGTGGCCGCCAGCGCCTCGGCGATCTGCGCCGGGTGGCGCGGGGCGTCGGCCTCGGTGTAGGCGATGCCGTGGCCGCCGCCGAGGTCGAGCTCGGCCAGCTCGACGCCGTGGGCCGCGCGCACGGCGCCCAGCAGGCCGATCAGTCGGGTGGCCGCGAGCTCGAAGCCCTCCGGCTCGAAGATCTGCGAGCCGATGTGGCAGTGCAGTCCGCGCAGCTCGATGTGCTCGCCGGCCAGCGCCCGCTCCACGGCGGTCCAGGCCGCCGAACCGCGATGCGCGGCGACGCCGTCGGAGGCACCGTCGGCGGATCCGTCCTCCCCCGGCACGCCGCCCGGCGGGGTCAGCGAGAGGCCGAACTTCTGGTCCTCGTGGGCGGTGGCGATGTATTCGTGCGTCGAGGCGTGCACGCCCGGCGTCAGCCGCAGCATCACCGGCGCCGTCGTCGCCTCGGCGGCGGCGAGCTGCTCGATGCGCTCGAGCTCCTCCAGGGAGTCGGCGATGATCCGGCCGACCCCGGCGCGCAGCGCCCGGAGGATCTCGGCGTCGGACTTGTTGTTGCCGTGCAGCCCGAGGCGCGCCGGGTCGACGCCGGCGGCCAGCGCGACGGCCAGCTCCCCGCCGGAGGCGGTGTCCACGCACAGCCCCTCCTCGGCGGCCCAGCGCGCGGCGTGCGTGCTCAGGAAGGCCTTGCCGGCGTAGAAGACGTCGACCTCGGCATGCGGGGCGAAGGCCGCGGCGAAGGACTCGCGGTACTGCCGGGCGCGACGGCGGAAGTCGGCCTCGCTGAGCACATACAGCGGCGTGCCGTGCTCGGCGGCCAGCGTCTCGACGTCGACGCCGCCGATGGTCAGCCGACCGGCGTCGTCGCGCTGCGCGTCGGCGGGCAGCAGGGCCTGCTCGAGGCCGGCGCTGTCGGTGATCGGGCTCAGCCAGTCGGGCGCCAGCGGATGCGGCGCAGTCTGCCCGCCGGCCTGCTCGCCGTTCTGCGCGCTGTTCTGCTCGCTGTTCTGCGCGGTGCTCTGCTCGCTCATCACATCTTCTCCGGGGCCGAGACGCCGAGCAGGTGCAGACCGTTGCGCAGCACCTGCGCCGTGGCGTCGTTGAGCCACAGCCGCGTGCGGTTCAGGTCGGTCACCGGATCGGCCACGCCGTCGCGCCCGACGCTGGGAGCCATCCGGCAGGCGGCGTACCAGCCGTGGTAGGCCGCGGCCAGCGACTCCAGATGGCGGGCCACGCGATGGGGCTCGCGGAGCTCGGCGGCCGAGGCGACGATCGAGGGGAAGCGACCCAGCTGGGAGAGCAGCTCCTCCTCGGCCTGGTGGGTCAGCAGCGCGGCGTCGAAGCCGGAGCGGTCCACTCCGGCCGCGGCGGCGTTGGCCGCGGCGTTGCAGGCCCGCGCATGGGCGTACTGGACGTAGAAGACCGGGTTGTCGTTGGTCTTCGAGCGCAGCAGGTCCGGGTCGACGTCGATCGGCGAGTCGGCCGGGTAGCGCGCCAGGGTGTAGCGCAGCGCGTCGGCGCCGAGCCACTCGATGAGGTCGTCGAGCTCGATGATGTTGCCGGCGCGCTTGGAGAGCTTCGCGCCCTTGACGCTCATCAGCTGGCCGATGAGCACCTCGATGTGGTGCTCGGGGTCGTCGCCGGCGCAGGCGGCGATGGCCTTCAGCCGGGCGACATAGCCGTGGTGGTCGGCACCGAGCAGGTAGATCTTCTCGGTGAAGCCGCGCTCCCGCTTGGACAGGTAGTAGGCGGCGTCGGCCGCGAAGTAGGTGGCGTCGCCGTCGGCTTTGAACAGCACGCGGTCCTTGTCGTCGCCGAAGTCACTGGTGCGCAGCCACACCGCGCCGTCGCGGTCCTCGATGTGCCCCTGGGCGCGCAGCGTGTCCACCGCCGCGGCGACCTTCCCCTCGCTGTGCAGGCTCTGCTCGGAGAAGAAGACGTCGAAGTGGACGCCGAAGCGCTCCAGCGTGTCCTTGATCCGGCCCAGCTGCGCCTCGTAGGCCAGCTCGCGGACGATCGGCCGCGCCTGCTCGCGGGCCATGTCGACCACGTCGGGGCGCGCGGCCACGACCTCCTCGGCGAGCTCGACGACGTACTCGCCGGGATAGCCGCCCTCGGGGACGTCCTCGCCGTGCATCCGCGAGATCACCGAGTCGGCGAAGACGCCCATCTGGTTGCCGGCGTCGTTGATGTAGTACTCGGTGGTCAGCTCGGCCCCGGCGGCGCGCAGCAGCCGGGCGACGGCGTCGCCGAGGGCCGCCCAGCGGGTGTGGCCGATGTGCAGCGGGCCGGTCGGGTTGGCCGAGACGTACTCGAGGTTCACCGTGCGACCGGCCAGGGCCTCGGACTGCCCGAAGGCCTCCCCCGCCTCGACGATGGTGCGGGCCAGCTCGCCGGCGGCCGCGACGTCGAGCGTGATGTTGACGAAGCCGGGGCCGGCGACGTCGACGGCGGCGATGCCGTCGCGCTCGCGCAGCCGGGCGGCGAGGAGCTCGGCGAGCTCGCGCGGGGGCATCCCGGCCTGCTTCGCCAGCTGCAGCGCGACGGTGGTCGCCCAGTCGCCGTGCTCGCGGCTCTTGGGGCGCTCGACCACGACGGTCTCGGGGAGCTCGACGGACAGCTCGCCGGCCTCGACGGCCTCGGCGAGCACTGCGGTCACTGCGGCGGAGAGTTCTTCGGGGGTCACCCGCACAGTGTAATCAGTCGACGGCGGGCTCCGCGCCCGGGCCGGCCGACGGTCCGACGCAGATCCCGACGCCGGGACGCGACCGGCGGACCGGCGCACCGACTGTTGACGTGACCTCCGCCACGCTCTAAATTCAACCACATGGTTTCTCTTCCCTCGGAGACCGGACCCGACCTCGACGACGCCGAGACCGACCGGCTCTTCCGCGCCCTCGCCGACGCCACGCGGCGTGACATCGTCCGGCGCACGCTCGTCGTCGAGCAGTCGATCTCGCGGCTGGCCGACACCTACGCCATGTCCTTCGCCGCCGTCGGCAAGCACGTCGGCGTGCTGGCCGAGGCCGGGCTGGTGAGCAAACACGTCAGCGGCCGCGAGCGTCTGGTCCGCGCCGAGCCGACGCGGATCCGCGAGGTCCGCGGCCTGCTGGACCGCTTCGTCGCGATCGAGGCCGGGCGCATCGCCCGACTGGACGCGCTGCTGACGGAGGACGAGACGAAGGGCGAGACCGAGACCGAGGAGCCGCGAGCGACCGCCCGGGGAGTGCCCGGGCGGTGATCACCACCGGAGAGGTCGCATCATGCCCATCACTGCAGTCGACAAGAACACCGACGAGCTGACCCTGACGATCACCGCCGAGTTCCCCGTCAGCCGCCGACGCCTCTGGGACGCCTACAGCGACCCGCGGCAGATCGAGCGGTTCTGGGGTCCGCCGGAGTATCCGGCGACCTTCCATCGCCACGACATGGCGCCCGGCGGCCGCACCCTCTATTCGATGACCGGCCCGGAGGGCGACACGCACTTCGGCTTCTGGGAGTACCTCGCCGTGGAGGAGCCGGTCTCCTTCGAGGTGGTCGACGGCTTCTGCGACGCCGACGGCGAGCGCAGCACCGACCTGCCGACGATGCGCATGGTCTACCGCTTCGAGGAGACCGCCGTCGGATCGCGGCTGGTCGCACGGACCTTCTTCAACTCGACCGAGGAGCTGGAGCAGCTGCTGGAGATGGGCATGGAGGAGGGCACCCGGGCCGCGATGGGGCAGATCGACGCCGTCGTCGCCGACGCGGAGCGCTTCGCCGCCGAGCGCGGCACCACCGTCCAGCCGCTCACCGAGACCACCGTGCGCCTGGCGCGGATCGTCGCCGGCTCCCCCGAGCAGGTCTGGCGGGCCCACCACGACCCGGACCAGCTGCGCCGCTGGATGCTGGGCCCCGACGGGTGGTCGATGACGCGCTGCGAGGTACCCGAGGAGCTCGGCCCCTACCACTACGAGTGGACCTCGGACGCCGACGAGCGCTTCGGCTTCACCGGAGAGGTCACCGAGGCGCGCCCGCCGGTGCGCGAGGTGACCACCGAGCGGCTGACCGGCACCGACGGGCCCACGACGACGAACGTGCTCACGCTGACTCCGCTCGACGGCACCACGCTGGTGACGCTGCACATCACCTATCCCGACGTCGAGATCCGCGACCAGGTGCTGGACACCGGCATGGCCGACGGCCTGGAGGCCAGCTACGCCCGGCTGGAGCGGGAGGTCCTGGCCGGCTGAGCCGTGCAGGGCTCGCCCTCCGCACAGGGTCCGCACACGGGGCGGGACGCGGCGACGGTTCCGTCGCCGCCTCCCGCCCCGTCGTGCAACCTGGCTCACACCTCGGGTGTTACATCGATGTAGAACCCGGCTTGCGCCCTGAGGAGGATCCACGACCCCGACCGCAGGAGGACGACTGTGCTGCACCGAGCCTCCGCCGCGCTGACCGCGGCGACCGCCCTGACGCTGAGCTCCGCCGCCCCGCCGGGCAGCCATCCCGGCGGCCGCGCCATGCCCGAAGACCCCGAGCACACCGACGTGGAGGTCCACGACCCATCGGCGGTCGCCGCCGGCGACGAGACCTGGGTCTTCGGCTCCCATCTGGCCGCCGCCTCCACGGAGGACTTCATCACCTGGGAGCAGGAGGCGAACCTGCCCACCCCGGAGAACCCGCTCTTCGACGACGTCACGACCGAACTCGCCGAGACCTTCGCCTGGGCGGAGACCGACACCCTCTGGGCTCCGGACGTCTTCCAGCTGGCCGACGGCCGCTACGCCATGTACTACAACGCCTGCGAGGGATCCTCGCCGCGCTCGGCGATGGGCATCGCCGTCTCCGACGACGTCGACGGCCCCTACGAGGACCAGGGCATCATCCTGCGCTCGGGCCACCGCGAGGGCGAGGGCCCCGCGGAGGACGGCACGCCCTACGACGCGACCGTCCACCCGAACGTCGTCGACCCGGACGTCTTCCGCGACGCCGAGGGCACGCTGTGGATGGTCTACGGCTCCTACTCCGGCGGCATCTTCATCCTGGAGCTCGACGAGGAGACCGGCGAGCCGCTGCCCGGCCAGGGATACGGCAAGCATCTGATGGGCGGGAACCACAGCCGCATCGAAGCGCCGTCGATGATGCACGACCCGGAGACCGGCTACTACTACCTGTTCACCTCCTTCGGCGGGCTGAGCGCCGACGGCGGGTACACCATGCGCGTGGCGCGCTCGACGTCGCCGGACGGCCCCTTCCACGACGCCGCCGGGCACCGGATGGACGAGGTCGCCGCCGATCCGAGCGAGCCGATCTTCGACGACGAGTACATCGAGCCCTTCGGCACAGTGGTGATGGACGGTTTCCAGCTCTCCGCGGACGCCGCGGGCGCCGACCCGCAGTCCGTACAGGATCTGGGATACGTCTCCCCCGGCCACAACACCACCTTCCGTGACCCGGAGACCGGGAGGATGGAGCTGATCTTCCACACCCGCTTCCCGGGCGAGGGCGAACGGCACCAGGTCCGCACCCATCGGATGCAGATGACCGAGGACGGCTGGCCGGTGGCCGCTCCGCTGCAGGAGTCGGGTGAGCCGATGGAGAGGGTGCTCCGCCCCGGTGTGCCCGGCGAGTACGAGCTGGTCGCCCACAGCCGCGAGATCTCGGCTGAGCCGGCCCCGACGCGGACGGTGACGCTCCGCGGAGACGGGACGATCGTCAACGCCGGGGGCGAGGCGGTCGGCACCTGGCGGCTCCAGGCGCAGAACCGCGCGGTGATCACCCTGGACGGCGTCGAGCACGACGGCATCTTCGCCGAGCAGGTGGATCCCGCCGGCGGCGATCCGGCAGTCACGCTCAGCGCGCTCTCCGAGGGCGGCGACGCGCTCTGGGGCGTCAGGACGACCTCGGACTGACCCCGACCGCGGCGTGATCTCGCTCTCCCGCCCGCCGGGCCGACCCCCGGCAGGGCGGGAGAACGTCCGGATGCTCCTCGCACAGCCCTCAGAGTCGTCAGGCACCATACGGTGCAGCGGCCATCAGGCCAACTATGCCTGTCAGACCGCTGTGCCGACGCTGCGCACGCCTGACGCCGCGGGGCGAGAGGTCCCCTGACGGCGAACTCTCCAGACGCGCGCTCCGTCGACGGCCCGACGAGCGGACGGAGCAGAGTTCATGACGACATCACCGACACATCCCGAGGCCTCGGAGACCCGATCTGCGGGCGAGCTGACCGCGGAGGCCCGCGAGATGCTGCCCGAGCTGGTCACGCTGCGACGCCGACTGCACGGCGACCCGGAGCTCGGCCTCGACACTCCGCGCACCCAGCGCCGCGTGCTCGAGGCCCTCGACGGCCTGGGTCTGGAGATCACCACCGGCGCGACGGCGACCTCGGTGGTCGCCGTGCTGCGCGGTGCGCTCCCCGGACCGACGGTGCTGCTGCGCGGCGACATGGACGGACTGCCGCTGGACGAGGACACCGGCCTGGACTTCGCCGCCGAGAACGGCGCGATGCATGCCTGCGGCCACGACCTGCACACCGCCGGCCTCGTCGGCGCCGCCCGTCTGCTGGCCGCCCGCCGCGACGAGCTCGCCGGGGACGTGCTCTTCATGTTCCAGCCCGGAGAGGAAGGCGCGGGCGGCGCCCAGGTGATGATCGACGAAGGGCTGCTCGACACGACCGGCTCGCGTCCGGAGGCGGCCTATGCCCTGCACGTCGCCCCGGGGCCGCGCGGCGTCGTCGCCACCCGGCCGGGGGCCGCGATGGCCGGCTCCTCCTCGCTGACCATCACGGTGCACGGCCGCGGCGGCCACGGCTCTCAGCCGCATCGCGCCCAGGATCCGGTGCCGACCGCGGCCGAGATCGTCCAGGGGCTGCAGACGATGGTCGCCCGCCGCTTCGACGCCTTCGAGCCGGTGGTCCTGTCCGTCACCCAGCTGAGCACCGACGCCGGCGCGGTGAACATCATCCCGGACACTGCGACGCTCCAGGCCACAGTGCGCACCACCTCCGAGACGGCCGTCGAGCAGCTGCGCGAGGAGCTGCCCCGCCTGGCCGAGGGCATCGCCTCCGCCCATGGAATGGGCGCCGAGGTCGATTTCGAGGTGCTCTACCCGCCCACGATCAACGACGCCGCGCGCACCGCCGAATGCCTGGACGTCCTCCGCGAGACCCTGGGCGCCGAGCGCGTGGTGTCCATGGACCGCGCGGCGATGGGCTCGGAGGACTTCGCCTTCGTGCTCCAGCAGGTGCCGGGGACCTTCTTCATGCTGCTGGCCGGACCGGAGGATCCGCAGGCCTCGCGCGAGGTCAACCACTCGCCGCGGGTGATCTTCGACGACTCGGTGCTCGCCGAGGCCGCCGCGGCGCTGGCGACGCTCGCCCATGCGCGACTCGCCTCCGACTCCGCCGTCTCGGGAGACGTCTCCGCGACGACCGGCTGAGACGGCGCGGCCCCGGCGCTGCCGCCGGGGCCGCGCCGGCAGGTGGTCAGACCTTCTCGCTCGCGGCCTCCTCGTCGCTGATCGCCTCGACGGTGAGGACGCCGGCAGGCTCGCTGTCCCCCTCGCGGTCCAGCTCCGAGAACCGCACCCGGGCTCCATTCGGGAGCGCGACTTTGAACTCGTCGTCGTGGGCGGAGCTGACCAGCAGGTTCCGTGCGCGCTGAAGAGTGCTGACCACATCGGTGGAGGCATCGAGCCAGCGGCGTTCCTTCTCGGAGTCGAACTCCTGGACCGGGACTTCATAGACCGTCACACCGCCGCGGTGCGAGGAGTACCAGTACATCACCGAGAGCAGGGAGTGCAGATTCACCCGGGAGATCAGCAGGTCGTCGTCGGGGCCGCCTCCGGAGTGCAGCTCGATGCGCCGCACCCGCGGTGCGTCCTCCTCGGGGTACAGCGGATCCGGCTGGGGCTCGCCGATGTGCACCTTGCTGTAGACGAGGTGCTCCTCCAGCCAGGCGAAGAAGGCCGGCAGGGTGCCGGTGAATCCATCACCGGCAGGGTCATAGGTCGTGTGCTCTGACATGCGGGGCGTCTCCCGGTGATGGTCTCGATGATCGCGGAGGCACCGGCCCCTGGCCGGCACCCTCCGTGACGACGATGCATCGTCGAGCGACGTGATCACCGTCACGGATCGCGCCCCACTCTACGGGGTCGACGACACGGACGGGAGACCCGCGTCGGATGATGACGCCCGGCGGAACAGACACGGCGTGGAGCTGCAGGTCGGATCAGCAGCATGGCGTCGAGGCAACGGGGCCCCGATGCTAAGAACCACGCGTCGCCGCCCCTTCTGGAAACGGACCACACGGACACCGACGACGGAGATACCAGCCTCGGCGAGGACCCCAGACGTGACGAACCGATGACACGCCCTGGGGCTATACACACATCGTGGCCGCTGACCCACATCCGCAGAACGTGCCGAGCAATGTACCGAGCAGCCCGCTCCCAGAGCATCTGCCGCAGATACGAAGAAGGCCCTGCATCGCCGTGACCACGGCGATGCAGGGCCTTCCCGACAGTGTGCCCCCGGCAGGAATCGAACCTGCGGCCTTCGGTACCGGAAACCGACGCTCTATCCCCTGAGCTACGGAGGCGGGGTCCTGAACGGATGAGCCGTTCGACGACCAGATCAGATTACCAGGAGCTAGCCTGTGACTGAAACTCGGTAGCTCCACAGCTCCGAGGACATGCCCACCGGAGCCTTCTTCTCACCCGGCTCCTCTCCGGAGCCGCCCTCCGCATCATCGCCGGAGCGGCTGTGGGAGCGCTGGAACTGCTCGGAGTTCCGCCAGTTCTCGTAGTCCTGCTCGGAGGTCCAGCGGGTGATGACCAGCCAGGTGGTGCGGTCATCCGTGGGCTCGAGCAGCTCGAAACCCTCGAAGCCCGGAGTGCCCTCCATGGAGCCATGCCGGGCGGCGAAGCGGCGGCCCAGCTCGTCGCCGGCGTCGGCGGGTACGGTGATCGCATTGATCTTGATGACGCTCATGGCTCCATTCTGCCATCGGGGTCGTGCCATCGGCGCCATCCGCCGGGGCCGACCGCCCCTCCGCTCTCAGAACAGCGCCGGCTGCGCCGGCGAGGCGGCGATCTTGGTGATCGCCGAGTCCGGACCGCCTGCCGGGTGACGACGACGCCGCCAGACGTCGTCGTCACCCCGAGCTGCCGCGGGGCGATCGAAGCCGTGACGCCGTCGGGCCGCTGCGGCCTGCCGCTCCAGCCAGGACCGATATCCCGCCGCGGCATAGGAACCCTCGCGATAGAGCCGGCGGTAGCGGCCGACCAGCTCTGGGTGCTCGCGGGCGAGCCACTGCAGGAACCACTCGCGTGCCCCGGGACGCAGATGCAGGGCGCCGGCGGTCACGTCGGAGGCCCCCGCGTCGGACAGCGCGGCGTGGAGGCCGTCGACCTGCTCGGGGGCGTCGCTGAGCCACGGCAGGATCGGCATGGCCAGTACTGAGCACTCCAGACCGGCGTCGGTGATCGACCGGATCAGGCCCAGCCGAGCCCGCGGATCCGGGGTGCCCGGCTCGATGCGCTGCTGCAGCTGCGGGTCGACCATCGCCAGCGAGACCGCCACGGAGACCGGCACCAGCTGGGCGGCCTCCTGCAGCAGGGGCAGATCCCGCTTCAGCAGCGGGCCCTTGGTCAGGATCGAGAACGGCGTCCCCGACTCGGCGAGCGCGCGGATGACCCCCGGCATCAGGCGGTAGCGCCCTTCAGCGCGCATGTAGGGATCCGAGTTGGTGCCCAGCGCGACGTGCTCACGCGTCCACGACGGACGAGAGAGCTCGGCGCGGAGCACCTCGGCGATGTTGGTCTTGACGATGATCTGACTGTCGAAGTCCCGCCCGGAGTCCAGGTCCAGATACTCATGAGTCTTACGGGCAAAGCAATAGACGCACTGGTGCAGGCACCCCCGCGTCGGATTGATCGTCCAGTCGAAGGGCATGGCCGACTGGCTCGGCACGCGATTCAGCGCCGTCTTCGCGGCGACCTCGTGGAACGTCACACCGTCGAACTCCGGGGTGCGCACGCTGCGGATCATGCCCTTCAGCGGGATGAGCGCCGCAGACTCCCCCTCCTGGACCTTCTGGGATTCCCACCGCATGGCCACATTCGAACATAGTTTCGAATATGTGTCGAGAGCGTTGCATGCACCGTCGAACTCAGCCGAGCAGCGCCGTCGCGGATCCTGCGGCCGCGGCGACCAGCAGCAGCGAGCCGACCGCACGCGCCGTGGCCGTCGCGGCGGGTTCGTCGGCGGCTGCGTCGCCGCTCCGGCGACGTCGGAGCGCCCGCACGGGAGCGCGCAGCGGCACGCCCACGCCGAGTCCCACCGCGGCGACCGTCAGCAGCACGCGGTTGCCGGCCTCGAGCAGATCACCGCCGACGGAGGCCCCGGACAGCTGAGCGATCCCGACGGCGAGCGCCAGCCCGAGCAGACCGCCGAGGCCGGTCAGCAGCAACGCGCCCCGTGCCGTCGCCGAGCGCACGGACTTCCAGTCCGGCCCGCGGAACATCCAGGCTCCGACGGCGCCGACGCCGAGACAGAGCATCAGCGGCAGCTGGGCGCCGAGCAGCTCGCCGGTCGGCGTCGTCAGCCCGAGCATCGCCGCTCCGGCGGCGAGCACAGGGCCTGCGGCCGCCCGAGCCCCGTCCTCGGCCCACGCCGGCCACCAACCCAGCACGCGGAGCAGCGCTCCGGTCCCGGCCGCCAGCAGCGGGCCGGCGGCCTCGGTGCGGGCCGAGACCTGCGAGATGCTGAGCACCGCGCCGAGCAGGTCCTCGCCGGCCAGCGCTCGGGCGATGCGGTCGGCGACGACGGCGACGACCACGGCGAGCACCAGACCGGCGCGCACAGTGCGCGGCCGGCCGCGCGCCGGCAGGCGGGTCAGCTCGGAGGGGTTCATCGCGCCAGTCTAGGACGCCGCTCCCCCGGCCTCGTCGCCTGCCGCGCGCCGCCGACGCGTCAGCGCATCAGCGCAGCACCACCGTCTTGGTGCCGTGCAGGATCACCCGCCCCTCGGCGTGCCAGCGCACCGCATCGGAGAGCGCCTTGCACTCGGTGTCCCGTCCGGCGGCGACCAGATCGTCGGGCCCGTAGGTGTGATCGACCCCGACGACGCTCTGCGCGATGATCGGACCTTCGTCCAGCTCGCTGTTGACGTAGTGCGCCGTCGCCCCGACCGTCTTGACCCCCCGCTCGTACGCCTGGTGGTAGGGCTTCGCGCCCTTGAAGCTCGGCAGGAAGGAATGGTGGATGTTGATCACCCGTCCCTCCATCCGCGTCGCCAGCGAGTCGCTGAGGATCTGCATGTAGCGGGCCAGCACGACCAGATCGATCGACATCCGGTCGACCAGATCCAGCAGCTGCTGCTCGGCCTGCGGCTTGGACTCCGGCGTGACCGGGATGTGGAAGAACGGGATGTCGTGCCACTCGACGAGTCCCCGGTGATCATCATGGTTCGAGGCCACTGCGACGATGTCGATCGGCAGATCGCCCTTCCGGGCGCGGAAGAGCAGATCGTTCAGGCAGTGCTCGAACTTCGAGACCATCACCAGCACGCGAGGGCGCTCCCCCGGGCGACGCAGCCCCCAGTTCATGCCGAAGCGCTCGGCCACCGGTGCCAGGTCCCGCTCGACCTGCTCGGGCGTCGAGGCCTCCTCGGAGCCGCGCTCCGCCCGGGCCCGCAGGAAGAAGTGCTCTTCACGGGGATCGTTGAACTGCGCGAGCTCCATGATGTTGTAGCCGTGCTCGAGCAGCACGCCGCTCACGGAGTGGACGATCCCCAGAGTGGAGGGACAGTCCAGGGTCAGGATCATGCCATCGTCGCCGGCCATGCGGCCTCCTCACGCGAGTCGGGAGTGGATGCGGACGCCGGGTCGGCCGCCGCGTCGGGGGCGGCGTCGGAGGCGCCGTCCGATGCCGGGAGGCGATGCTCGCGCACTGCGTCGAGCAGCCACAGGGCCGTGTACTCGGCGAAAGAGGCGCGCGGCAGGACACGCCAGGCGTCCTCCGCCGTCCGCCAGAGCAGCACGGCCGCCGGCCCGAGAGTGGTGGTCACGGCCGTGCCCGCCGGGAAGACCCGCGGATGCAGATCCGCCGGCGATCCCTTGTCCAGCACGTCTCGGGCGGCCGATCCGCCGAGCTCGACGATCGTCCGGTTCGCCGAGAGGTCCACGACCTGCCCGGGCTCGGACCCGAGGGCGTCCTGGAGACGGGGGACGAGCTCGGCACGCTCCGGCGGGGCGACGACGAGGAACTCGTCGGGTCCCAGCCAGAGGACGGCGACGTCGGCGGCGTCGCCGGTGACCTCGCCGACGCGGGCCGGCAGCTCGACGCCGAGCGCTCCGGCCAGCGCACGGTGGGCGGCGGTGCCGGGCACCGCCCGCAGGCCGATCTGGGTGGTGAACGGCCGCTCGCCCAGCCGGATCGTCGACGGGGCGGACTGCGACACCTCCTCGAGTCGGCGGTGCAGATGCGCCAGCGGCGCGCGCTTCAGCTCGTCGGGGCCCTGGGTGAACAGGATGTCAGCCATCGCGGCGGCTCCCTTCGGGGTCGTAGAGGACAGTGGGCGAGACGACGACCTCGACAGGCTGATCGTCGACGACGGCGTGCAGCGTCTCGCCGAGGCGGTTCCGCCCCTCGGCGATCAGCGCCAGGCCGAAGGTCCGCTCCAGCGCCGCCGAATCGTAGGAGGAAGTCACCCAGCCCTCCATGGGCACCGGGTACTGTGTCAGGTCCGTGGCGGCGTCGACGAGCTGCGCACCTTCAGGCAGGCGCAGTCGCGTGTCCACCGGCAGCACCGAGACCAGATGCTTGCGGTCCTCCCGTCGGGTGTCGGGACGGTCGAAGGACCGTTTGCCGATGAAGTCCTTGTACTTCGAGACCACCCAGTCCATCCCGGCGTCCTGCGGGGTGACAGTGCCGTCGGTGTCCTGGCCGACGATGATGAAGCCCTTCTCCGCCCGGAGCACGTGCATCGTCTCGGTCCCGTAGGGCGTGATGCCGTGGGGCTCCCCCGCCGCAGCGACGTCCTCCCAGACCTGCAGCCCGTACCAGGAGGCCACGTTGATCTCGAAGGCCAGTTCGCCGGAGAAGGAGATCCGGCAGATCCGCGCGGGGATGCCGGAGGCCAGCACGGTCTCGCGGAAGCCCATGAACTCGAAGCCCTCGACGGAGACGTCCAGGTCCGGGGCCAGCTCGGCGATGATGTCCCGGGAGCGCGGCCCGACGACGGCGACCGTCGCGTACTGCTCGGTCACCGAGGTGCAGGTCACGTCCAGCTCGGGCCACTCGGTCTGCAGCCACTCCTCGAGCCAGTCCAGCACTCCGGCGGCACCGCCGGTGGTGGTGGTCATCAGGTACCGGTCCTCGGCCAGCCGCAGCGTGACGCCGTCGTCGAAGATCATCCCGTCCTCGCCGCACATGACGCCGTAGCGGCCCTTGCCCACGGCGAGCTTCTTGAAGCCGTTGGTGTAGATGCGGTTGAGGAACTCGCCGGCGTCGGCGCCGCGGATCTCGATCTTGCCCAGCGTGGTGGCGTCCATGAAGGCCGCCGACTCGCGCGCCGCGGCGCACTCGCGCAGCACGGCTTCGTCCATCGTCTCGCCCCCGCGGGGGAAGTACCAGGGCCGCTTCCACTGGCCGACGTCCTCGAACTCGGCTCCCTGCGCCACATGCCAGGAGTGCATCGGAGACACCCGGGCGGGGTCGAAGAGGTCGCCGCGCCGCGTGCCGGCCAGGGCGGCGAAGGCCACCGGAGTGTACGGCGGCCGGAAGGCGGTCAGCCCGATCCCCTCCGGGTTCTCCCGGCCGAGCAGCCGCGCCAGGGCGGCCACCAGGGCGGCGCTGCTGGTCTTGCCCTGGTCATGGGCGGTGGAGATCGAGGTGTAGCGCTTCACATGCTCCACCGAGCGCATGCCCGCTCCGGTGGAGCGCATCACGTCGGCGATCGTCTGATCCCGCTGGAAGTCGACGAAGTGATTCCGATAGGCCTCCCGGCCCTCGCCGTCCAGCGGCGGCACCAGCCACACCGGCGCCGCCGGAGTGATCTCCTCGACGGGAGCCTGCGGGATCGAGGGCTCGCGGGAGAAGCCGACATCGACGGCGGACGCCGCCCCGGCCTGCGCGCCCTCGGCGAGCGCCCCGGCGAGATCGAACGTGCCGCCCACCGCGCCGGCGGTGCGCTGGCCGGTCACCGGGGACTCCGGCACGAAAGCCGCGAGCGACGGCTCCCAGCGGATCCGGCCCTGACGCTGGGTGTGCAGGTGGATCGCCGGGGAGAAGCCGCCGGAGAGCGCGAGCACATCGGTCTCGACGGCCTTCACGAAGCCGGTCAGCGTGCCGTCCTCGGCGACCGGGCTGATGATCGCCGAGCTGAGCACCCCATCCTCGTCGCCCTCGGTGTGGGCGACCACCGAGCCGGTGTGCACCGGCACCCCGGCCTCCTGGGCCCGGGCGGCCCGCGGCGAGAGCTCCGGGCGGGAGTCGACGACGGCGACGACCTCTCCCCCGACCCGACGGAGGTCGTCAACGAGGTCGTAGGCCTGGTCGCCGGTGGTGGCGACGACGGTCCGGTCGCCGACGAGCACGCCGTGGCGGTTCAGGTACCGCTGCACCGCCCCGGCGAGCATGATGCCCGGCCGGTCGTTGTGCGCGAAGACCATGTGGCGCTCGTGGGCGCCGGTGGCCAGCACGACCTGGCCGGCCCGGATGTGCCAGACCCGTTCGCGGGAGACGCCGTCGCCCGGCGGCCGCGTCCAGTGGGCGGTGCGCCGCTCGACGGCCACCATGTAGTTCGCGTCATAGCTGCCGACCACGGTGGTCCGCTGCAGATGCATCGCCTCCGGGTGGTCCGCCAGCTCGCCCTCGACGCCGCGGATCCAGGAGCGGGCCGGCTGACCGTCGATCTGGGCGCCGGGGCGGACGTCGAGGCTCCCGCCGGCCTCGGGCTGCTCGTCCAGCAGCATGACGCGGGCGCCCGAGCGGGCCGCCTCACGGGCGGCGGCCAGTCCGGCGGGACCGGCGCCGACGACGAGCACGTCGGTGTGGACGTGCTTATGGTCGTAATAGGCCTCGTCGGGGCCGGGATCCAGGGTGCCGAGCCCGGAGAGCAGCTCGACCTCCATGCCGTCGACCAGCTCGACGGTCGGCGCCGAGAGCATCGACTCGCGGGCCTGGCCGGGGTGCGGCGAGCGCACCGAGAGCAGGCCGTTGGGCTCCTCGACGCCGGCGGCCATGAGGCCGCGGGGCCGGCCGCGGTAGATGGAGTCGCCGACGCGGATCCGGCCGGAGGCCAGCAGCGCACTGGCCACGGTGTCGCCCTCGACGCCGACGAGCTCCTCCCCTTCGAGGTGCAGTCGACGCGACCGGGCGGGTTCGATGCGGGCGTGCGGGGCGGCCGCCGTGGGGACTCGTCGGGGTGTCGCCGTCATGCGTGTCCTCCTTCGGACGTGGTGGACTCGGCCGGGCGTCCGCCCGGGGGCCGGGGGCCGATCGGCTCCACCGACTGGACCTCGTAGGTGATGGTGTTCCGCACCGCGTTGAACCATCTCCGGCAGCCGGCGGAGTGGACCCAGCGCTCGGCGAACAGCCCTTTGGGGTTCTCCCGGTAGAAGAGGTGGCGCGCCCAGGCGGCGTCGTCGAGCGCGTGGGGGTCCTCCGGGTAGGAGACGTGGGCCTGGCCGCCGTAGGCGAACTCAGTCTCATTGCGCGGCCCGCAGTGCGGGCAGGGGATCAGCATCATGGTGGGACCTCTGCGGGGACGGGGGTCAGTGGGCGACGCCGGCGGCGCCGTGCTCGTCGATGAGGAAGCCGGTCTCGAAGCGCTCCAGCGAGAACGGCACGTTGAGCGGATGCGGCTCGTCGTGGGCGATCGTGTGGGCGAAGGTCATCCCCGAGGCGGGGGTGCCCTTGAACCCTCCGGTGCCCCAGCCGCAGTTCACGTAGAGCTGGTCGACCGGCGTCTTCGAGATGATCGGCGAGGCGTCGAGGGTCGTGTCGACGACTCCGCCCCAGGTCCGCAGCACGTGGGCGCGGCCGAACATCGGGAAGAGCTCGACGGCGGCGGCCATCTGGTCCTCGATGACGTGGAATCCTCCGCGCTGCCCGTAGCCGACGTACTGGTCGATGCCCGCGCCGAGGACCAGCTCGCCCTTGTGCGCCTGGGAGACGTAGACGTGCACGTGGTTGGACATCACCACCGTCGGATGCACCGGCTCGAAGAGCTCGGAGACCAGCGCCTGCAGCGGATGCGACTGGATCGGCAGCTGCACTCCGGCCATCTCCGCGACCTGGGAGGAATGCCCGGCCGCGGCGAGGCCGACCTTGCCGGCGTGGATGCGGCCCTGGGTCGTCTCGACGCCCACCACGCGCTCGCCGTCCTTGACGAAGCCGGTGACCTCGCAGTTCTGGATGAGGTCAACGCCCAGCTCGTCGCAGCGGCGGGCCAGCGCCCAGGCGACGTGGTCATGCTTCGCGATGCCCGCCCGCGGCTGGTAGGTCGCGCCCATGATCGGGTACCGGATGTCGTCTCCGGTGTTGATGATCGGGCAGACCTCCTCGACCTCCTCGGGGGTCAGCCACTCGGCGTCGACGCCGTTGAGCCGGTTGGCCTCCACGCGGCGCCGGGACTCCCGGACGTCTCCCAAGGTGTGGGCCAGGTTCAGCACGCCGCGCTGGGAGAAGAGGAAGTCGTAGTCCAGCTCCTCGGGCAGCTGCTCCCAGAGCTTCAGCGACTGCTCGTAGATCGCCGCGCTCTCGTCCCACAGGTAGTTGGAACGGATGATCGCGGTGTTTCGGGCCATGTTCCCGCCGGCCAGCCAGCCACGTTCGACGACGGCGACGTTCGTGATCCCGTGGTGCGCGGCCAGGTAGTAGGCGGTGGTCAGCCCATGACCTCCCCCGCCGACGATGACCACGTCGTAGGAGGACTTGGGCTCCGGGTTCCTCCAGAGGAATTCCGGGTGTTCGGGCGGCGGCACGGCCATCAGGCGACCTCCTCGATCGCGGGCTCCAGGTGGGGGTACAGCGGGAAGCGCGCGGCCAGCGCGGCGACCCGATCGCGCAGCTCGGCGAGCTCGCCGTCGGTCAGCTGCGGTGCGAGGGCGACGGCGATGAGGTCGGCGACCTCGGCGAACTCCTCGTCGCCGAAGCCTCGGGCGGCCAGCGCCGGCGTGCCGATCCGCAGCCCCGAGGAGATCTTCGGCGGACGCGGGTCGAAGGGCACGGCGTTGCGGTTGACCGTGATGCCGATCTCATGCAGCCGGTCCTCGGCCTGCCGGCCGTCCAGCTCGGCGTCGCGGAGGTCGACCAGCACCAGGTGCACGTCGGTGCCGCCGCTGACCAGCCGGATGCCGGTGGCCGCGACGTCCGGCTCGCTCAGCCGGCCGGCGAGGATCTGGGCGCCGGAGAGCGTGCGCTCCTGACGGTCCCGGAAGGCGGCCGAGCCGGCGTGCTGGAAGGCGACCGCCTTGGCGGCGATCACATGCTCGAGCGGACCGCCCTGCTGGCCGGGGAAGACTGCGGAGTTGATCTTCTTCGCCAACGACTCCCGCGAGAGGATCACTCCGCCGCGCGGCCCGCCCAGGGTCTTATGCGTGGTGGTGGTGACGACGTCGGCGTACGGGACCGGCGAGGGGTGCAGCCCGGCGGCGACCAGGCCGGCGAAGTGGGCCATGTCCACCATCAGCCAGGCCCCGACCTCGTCGGCGATCTCGCGGAAGGCGGCGAAGTCCAGCTGCCGCGGGTAGGCCGACCAGCCGGCGATGATCACCCGCGGACGGTGCTCGCGGGCCAGTCGGGCGACCTCCTCCATGTCGATGCGGTGGTCGCCCTCCTCCACGCCGTAGGAGACGACGTGGTACAGCCGGCCGGAGAAGTTCAGCCGCATCCCGTGGGTCAGGTGTCCGCCGTGGGCCAGGTCCAGGCCGAGGATCGTCTCCCCCGGCTCGAGCAGAGCCATCAGCGCCGCGGCGTTGGCCTGCGCCCCGGAGTGCGGCTGGACGTTGGCCGCCTCGGCGCCGAAGAGGTCGCGGATCCGGTCGAGGGCGAGCTGCTCGACGCGGTCGACATGCTCGCAGCCGCCGTAGTAGCGGGATCCGGGATAGCCTTCGGCGTACTTGTTGGTCAGCACCGACCCCTGGGCCTCCATCACCGCCGGCGAGGTGAAGTTCTCGGAGGCGATCATCTCCAGGGTGGTGCTCTGTCGGTGGAGCTCCGCGTCGATCGCCGCGGCGATCTCCGGGTCCTCCTCGCGCAGCGAGGCGACGGAGTCGGTCATGGTCTCTCCTAGTAGGGGTCTCGGATGTCCAAGGACGGTCCGCACGGCGGGCGACGCTGCCCGCCGTGCGGACTCAGCACTCGACGACGGACACGGCCAGTCCGCCGAGCGCGGTCTCCTTGTATTTGTGGGACATGTCCGCGCCGGTCTCGCGCATCGTGTCGATGACCTGATCGAGGCTCACCCGGTGCTCGCCGTCGCCCATCAGCGCCATCCGCGCCGCGTTGACCGCCTTGGTCGCCGCGATCGCGTTGCGCTCGATGCAGGGCACCTGCACCAGACCGCTGACCGGGTCGCAGGTCAGTCCCAGGTTGTGCTCCATGGCGATCTCCGCGGCGTTCTCCACCTGCTCGACGGAGCCGCCGAGGACCTCGCAGAGACCGGCGGCGGCCATCGACGACGCCGAGCCGACCTCGCCCTGGCAGCCGACCTCGGCTCCGGAGATCGAGGCCTGCTCCTTGTAGAGCACCCCGATCGCCCCGGCGGTCAGCAGATAGGTCGTCACGATGTCGTCGCGGTCGGCCTCGTCGGCGAACGTGGCGCCGGGCCCGTAGTGCGTGGCGTAGAACCCGACGGCGGGGATGATGCCGGCGGCTCCGTTGGTCGGGGCGGTGACGACCCGGCCGCCGGAGGCGTTCTCCTCGTTGACGGCCAGCGCCACCAGGTTCACCCACTCCTGCCAGTAGGCATGGCTGCGGTCGGGATCCCGCTCCATCAGCTGGGCGTGCCAGTCGCCGGTGCGGCGTCGGACCTTCAGCCCGCCGGGAAGCGGACCGATGCGGCGACGGGCGGAGTCCTTGCTCTCCTCCATCACCTGCCAGATCTCCAGCAGTCCGGAGCGCACCTCGGCCTCGGAGCGGGAGACGCACTCGTTGGCCAGCATGATCCGGGACAGCGGCAGCTGCTCGCGCCGGGAGATCTCGAGCAGCTCGGCGGCGGTGCGGAAGGGGAAGGGGACCTCGCCCGTCCTCTCCGACGGCTCCTCCACAGTCATCTCCGTCGAGCTCTCCGCCGGATCCTGCGTCGAGTCCTGCGCCGGGTCCTGCCCCGCGGCGTCCTCGGCGACGCCGACCCGATCGGAGACCTCGTCGCCCTCGGCGACGACGAATCCGCCGCCCACCGAGTAGTAGGTCTCCACGGCGATGTCGGCGCCAGCCGCATCGCGGGCCGTCAGCTGCATCGCGTTGCTGTGCCGTTCGAGCATGGTCAGCGGCCGCTGGACGAAGTCCTCCTCGCGCAGGGCGATGTCATGCCGCACCCCGAGCTGCGCGCCCACCTGGACCAGTCCGTCGGCGCGCATCCCCTCCAGGCGCTCGTCGACCTGCTCGGGACGGATCGTCTCCGCCGCCCAGCCCTCGAGGCCCAGCAGCACGGCGCCGAAGGTGCCGTGTCCGGCGCCGGTGGCGGAGAGCGAGCCGAAGAGGTCCACCCGGATCTCGGCGACGCGGTCCAGCGCCTCGGGGCGCACCAGATGCTCGTCGACGAAGCGGCGCGCCGCGCGCAGCGGCCCGACGGTGTGCGAGGAGGAGGGGCCGATGCCGACGCTGAACAGGTCGAAGACGCTGATGGTCATGGTGTCGACCGCACTGCGGAGGAGGCCTCCGCCGAGTTCTCCCCAGCGTCCTCGACGACGTCCTCTGCGGCATGCTCCGCGACAGCCTCGGCCTCTGCCGCCGGACCCTCCGACGAGGATGCGGTCGGCATCCCGATCGACTCGTACCACCAGGAGTGGAACTCGGCGATGTGATGCTCGCTGGGGACCAGCGCCCCGCCGCCGCGGTATGCGGTCGAGGACATCGAGGGCTGCGTCAGTTCGCAGGCGTTGAAGTCCTGCTGGTTGACGCGGTGGAAGAGCTCGACCGACTTGCTCACGTCCAGGGTTCCGGCGTTGATCTGCTCGACGACCTCGGGCAGGAAGAGCCAGTCGCAGACCACGGTCGTCCGGCTCTCCGAGATCGGGAACATCCGGTGGATGATCACGTGGTCCGGGACGGTGTTGATGAACACCTGGGGGCGGACGGTGATCGCGTAGTACTTGCGCTCCTGGTCGGGCGCGACTGCCGGCAGCTCCGAGACTCCGGAGGACCCGTCGACGGTGAAGCCTTCGACCTCGCCGCCGAAGGAGGCCCCGTGGACCTGGCCGCCGGCGCGCTGCGAGGCCAGCCCGTCCGCGAACTCCGGGATGACCTCGGTCAGCTCCGGGTGGATCGTCGCGCAGTGGTAGCACTCCATGAAGTTCTCGATGATGAGCTTCCAGTTCGCCTGCACGTCATACGTCTTGGTCTCGCCGCAGGCGAGGTTCTCGATGCCGTAATTGTCGATGGACTCGACCTCGCCGAAGCTGGTGCGGACCTCGCCCAGGACCGTGTCCTCGAAGGAGGGCGGGTCCTCGGCGAGGCAGACCCAGACGTAGCCCAGCCACTCCCGGACGTGGACGGACTTGAGGCCGTACTCCTGCCGGTCGACGTCGGGCATCGACGTCAGGTTCGGCGCCGCCACGAGCTCGCCGTCCAGCCCGTAGGTCCAGGCGTGGTATCCGCACTGCAGCGTCTTGTTCCGCCCCTCGCCGGTGGTGCACACGCGCATGCCGCGGTGGCGGCAGACGTTGAAGTACGCCGCGATCCCGGACTTGCGGGTGCGCACCAGGATGATCTCCTCGCGGCCGATCGTGGCGGTCTTCCACTGCCCGGCGGTCGACAGCGAGTCGGCGCGGAGCACGCAGTTCCACTGACGCTCGAAGATGTGCTCCTGCTCGCGGGCGAAGATCTCCGGGTCGGTGTAGGCCTCCCCCGGAGGCGTCGGCTTCAGGGACGAGCCGGGCAGGGGCTCTTCCAGGTGGTCGATGATCATGGATGTCCTCTTTCTGCAGGGGCTGTTCCGTGGCTGGGCGGCGGGCCGCCCGCGACGCCGACGCTTCGGGGGCGCGCCGGGGGCTCGTCGCAGATGGTCAGGCGACCAGGGCCGGCTCGGTGCGCACCTGGCGCTGCTTGCGCCAGCGCTTGACCTCGCGCAGCCGGTTGAAGCCGAGGATGCCGACCTCGGCGCCCTCGCGGAGGTAGCTGACCAGCAGGTCGTTCGTCTCGATCGAGCCGTCGACCACGCGGACCTCGTCCGCCAGGCCGATGCGCCCGGCGCCCTGGATCCGGACCTCGTACTGCTCGGACCAGAAATAGGGCTCCTGGAAGGGCGCGGGCGGGATGCCGGTGAGCGAGGCGGCCAGGATGCCGGCCTGCTCCACCGCCTCCTGCCAGTGCCCGACCGGCCGCAGCCCGGAGGCCTGGGAGGCCCATTGGGCGCAGTCGCCGGCGGCCCAGATGCCGGGCATGCCGGTGAATCCGGTGTCGTCGCAGAGGATCGCGCCGGTCACCGGGTCGAGGCTCAGGATCCCCTCGCGCAGCCAGGCGGTGGACGGCGTCGCACCGATGGCGCAGATGACGATGTCGGCCTCGACGGTCTGGTCGTCGGCCAGGACGAGCTCCTGACCGCCGGGGACGTCGTTGACCTCCGAGGCCCGGGCGGGCGAGGTGAAGGCGACGTCGCGCCGCTCGTGCAACGCCCGCACCGCCTCGCCGACCGGCGCTCCGAGGCGCGCGGCGCCGGGGTTGTGCTCGCTGGCGGCGACGGTCACCTCCGCCGCGCCGCGCTCGACGCAGGTCGCCGCGGCCTCCAGGGCGAGGAAGCCGCCGCCGACGATGGCCACGCGCTGGTCCTCGATGGCGCGGCCGCGCAGAGCCACCGCGTCGTCGACGTTGCGCAGCACGAAGGTGCCCTGGCCGGAGATGGGCAGCCGGCAGGCCTGGGCACCGGTGGCGAGGACGATGCTGTCGGCGCCGTGGAAGGTGCCGTCGGCGGTCTCCACGCCCAGCGGCTCGGAGGAGAGGTGCACGGCCGCAGAGCCGCCGGCCCAGGTCACGTCGAGGGGGTTCTCGGGGTCGTCGAGGACCAGGTGCTCGAAGGCCGCAGTCCCGCTGAGGAAGGCCTTGCTCAGCGCCGGACGGTCGTAGGCGGGGTGCAGCTCGTCGCCGAGCACGGTGATCGCGCCGAGGTGGCCGTTCAGGCGAGCGCCGCGGGCCACGTGATAGCCGGCGAGGCCGGAGCCGACGATGAGCAGGTGCCCGTCGGCGGGGAGACCGGGATTCAGCGGGTTGATCGGGCTCATGGTGCTCTCCTCCATCAGACGGTCACGCCGGGGGGCAGGTTGGGGGCGTCCTGAGAGAGTTCGACGAGGACGTCGTCGCCGTCGACCTCGACCTCGTGGACTCGGACGCCGCGTTTGGCGGGCGGCTGGTCGACGGCTCCGGTGCGGAGCGAGAAGGTGCTCTCGTGCAGCGGGCACTCGACCCGACAATCCTCGACCCATCCGGCCGCCAACGAGGCGTCCTGATGCGTACACGTGTCGTCGAGCGCATGGATCTCACCCTCCTCCGTCATGAAGATCGCGATCGGCGGACTGATCGAATCGATGCGGAGACCCTCCCCGGGAGTCAGGTCCTGCAGGGAACAGACGCGGAAACTCACTTGCCATCACCACCAGGCTGGAACTAGTGTTGCTTATAGAGCAACATGGTTTGCTGTGCGCAACATCTCGTGTGATAGAAATTACAGCTCGCATCACAGGACGGTCAAGCACCTCGGCCGATCAATTTGAGGAGGGCCCTTGAAGCCCGAGAACCTGAACCCCATCCAGTCCGTGGACCGCGCCGCACAGATCCTCCGCCTGCTGAGCGAGGAGCCGTCGATGACGATCACCGAGGTCGCCCGCGCACTCGACGTCCACCGCTCCACGGCCTTCCGGCTGCTCGGCACGCTGGAGCTGCACAACCTCGTCGAACAGGAGTCCGAGCGCGGCGCCTACCGCCTGGGTCTGGCGCTGCTGCACATGGCCAACTCGGTGGCCAGCCAGATGGACTTCACCAAGGACGCCCAGGCGTGCTGCGACGCCCTGGCCCGGCGCCTGAACGAGACGGTCAACATCGCCATCCTCGACGACGGGCACGCGGTGACGATCACCCAGGCCACCGACGACCAGATGCTCAGCGTCAGCCAGCAGTACGTGGGCCAGCGCGGCCCGCTGCACGCGACGTCGACGGGCAAGGTGCTGCTGGCTCACGCCGACGAGGAGGAGTTCGACCGGCAGCTCGAACGCGGCCTGGACAGCTTCACCGGCATGACGATGACCGACCCCGAGGTGCTGCGGAACGAGCTGGAGACCATCCGGCGGCGCAGCTGGGCCTCGGCCGTCGCGGAGTGGGAGCAGGGCATCAACGCCCTGGCAGTCCCGGTGCGCGGACAGGGCGGCCGCGTCGAGGCCGCCCTGTCCATCACTGCCCCCTCGTTCCGCCTGCCGGAGTCGCAGTTCACCGAGCTCGCCGAGGCGCTGAAGGCGCAGGCGCGCACCCTCGAGGCAAGGATGGGCCATCTCGGCGATCGCTGAGCCGGCCGAGCATGCCCCGACAGGAGGAGCTCTCGGCCGCGTCCAGGAAATCTGGAGGCCCTCCCCCTTGTGCGACAGATCACGGACTTTCTAGAGTTGGTTGCGCAGATAGAACACTGTTTTTCATAGTGCAACCAATGGAGGGCACATGTCCCAGCATGCCGCGGCGCACGAATCCCGCGTGGTCATCATCGGTCTCGGAGTCGTCGGTGCCGCGGTGGCCGACGAGCTGGTCCAACGAGGCTGGAAGGAGGTCACCGTCGTCGAGCAGGGCCCGGCCTACGAGACGGGCGGGTCCAGCTCGCACGCCCCCGGGTTCGTCTTCCAGACCTCCACGAACAAGGCGTCCTGCGAGCTCGCCCAGCGCACGCTGGACAAGCTCGACGGCGCCGAGGTCTCCGGCGAGTGGGTGATGAAGCGCGTCGGCGGCCTGGAGCTCGCCACGACCCCCGCGCGCGAGGCGGAGCTGCGGCGTCGCCGCGACGCCGCAGCCGCATGGGGCGTGCCGGCACGGATCATCTCCCCCGAGGAGGTGGCCGAGCTCTGGCCGGGCCTGGACACCGACCATGTGCTCAGTGCGCTCCACACCCCCACCGACGCCGTGGTCAAGGGCACGCGGGCCGTGGAGTTCCAGGCGCGCCGCGCGGAGGCCGGCGGCGCTCGGATCCTCAGCCGGACCCAGGTGACCGGCATCCGCCGGTCGGGCGACCGGGTCACCGGCGTCGACATCCGCCCGGTCGGCAGCGACGCCGAGCCGGAGCCGCTCGAGGCCGACCTCGTCGTCTCCTGCGCCGGCCTCTGGGGACCGAAGATGGCTCGCGAGCTGCTCGGCGTCGACATCCCGATGGTCCCGGTCGAGCACGGCTTCGGCTTCAGCCAGCCGCTGGACTCCCTGGCCAGCCTCGACGAGCAGACCGAGGTGGCCCGGCCGATGATCCGCCATCAGGATCACGCCATGTACTTCCGCGAATGGGGCTCGCGGATCGCGATCGGCGCCTACGAGCACCGCCCGCTGCCGGTGGACGACGACGAGATCGCCGACCCCGAGCAGGCCGAGCGCAGCGGCGTCCAGCCCTCCATCCATTCCTTCACCCGCCAGGACTTCGAGTCCTCCTGGGTCGAAGCGCAGAAGCTGCTGCCCGAGCTGCGCGACTCCACGCTCGACGACAGCCTGAGCTTCAACGGGATCTTCTCCTTCACCCCCGACGGCGGCCCGCTGCTCGGGCCGGTGCCCGGGGTCGAAGGGCTGTGGATGGCCCAGGCGGTGTGGGTGACCCAGTCGGCCGCCGTCGGCGAGGTCATGGCCGAATGGATCACCACCGGCAACCCGGGGATCGACACCCATGGCCTCGACCTCTCCCGCTTCGATCCGCTGATGATCTCGAAGCGCTGGGCGCGCGAACAGGGCGAGGAGTCCTACGACGAGGTCTACGACATCGTCCACCCCCGCTCGACGACGCTGCGCCTCCGGTGCCTGCGCACCTCGCCGTTCTACGAGCGCCAGCGCGGCCGCGGTGCGGCGTTCAGCTCGGCCACCGGCTGGGAACGTCCGCTGTGGTACGAGTCGAACGCCACCCTGCCGGACCGGAAGCCGGCGGTCCCCATGCTCGGCGACTCCCCGCTGCCCACCCGGGACCAGTGGGCCGCGCAGTACTGGAGCCCGCTGGTGGCGGTGGAAGCTCAGCGCCTGCGCGAGTCCGTCGGGCTGGTGGACATGTCCTCCCTGCCCCGGCTGGAGCTCTCCGGCCCCGGGGCGACGGAGTTCCTGGACGCCCTGGCGGACGAGGCGCAGCTCAGCCGCCGCGTGGGACGCTCCGTGGGCAGCATCGTCTACGCGCTCCTCCTCGACGATCGCGGAGGGGTCCTCTCCGACATCACGATCGCCCGCACCGGCGAGGAGACCTACCACTTCGGGACCAACGGCAACCAGGATGCCGCCTGGCTGCAGGCCCGCATGCGCGAGCACGGGGTGCAGCTGCACCTGTCCGACGCCGCCTCCGGCTCCTGCGGCCTCGGGCTCTGGGGGCCGAAGGCCCGCGAGGTCCTCTCCGAGCTGGTGGACGAGGACATCTCGCACGAGTCCTTCCGCTTCTACCGCTGCCGGGAGTTCTCCGTGGCCGGCGTGCCGGTGCTGGCGATGCGGCTCAGCTACGTCGGCGAGCTCGGCTGGGAGCTCTACACTCCGGCCGAGTTCGGCCGCTACCTCTGGGACGCGCTGATCACCGCCGGCCGGCCGCACGACATCCTGCCGGTGGGACGCCGCGCCTTCGAGAGCATGCGCCTGGAGAAGGGCATGCGCCTCTGGGGCGCCGACCTGACGCGGGAGCACACGCCGGCCGAGGCGGGCCTGGAGTTCGCCTGCCGCGGGGCCGCGCTCGAGAAGCTCGCCGCGCTCGGGGCCGACCAGCCGACGCGCCGCCTGGTCTGCCTGACCCTGGAGGACTCCTCACGGGTGCTGATGGGCCACGAGCCGGTCCACGATCCGCAGGACCCCGAAGGTCCGGCGATCGGCTACATCACCAGCGCCGACCAGGGCTACACCACGGGCCTGTCCATCGCCTATGCCTGGCTGCCGATCGAGCACGCCGCCGTCGGCACCGTCGTCGAGGCCTCCTACTTCGGCGAACGGCACCGCGCCACAGTGGCGCAGGATCCGCTCTACGACCCGACGGCCTCGCGCATGCGGGCCTGACCTCGGGGCCTCGTCCCCGTCCGGAACCTCGCCGGGCACGCACCGTCGCCCGCACCCCTCGTCCATCCCCCGCGAACAGGAGCATCATGCCGCATACCGTCGACGCCGTCGTCGTCACCGAGAAGAACGCCCCCGCCAGCGTGCAGTCGATCATCGTC
>NZ_WIAX01000009.1 GCF_009467795.1 Nesterenkonia halophila | reverse complement strand
GACGAGCTCGGGACGGACCTTCACGCTCAGCCGGGTCCCCTCGGCGCGGTAGTCGATGGTGTGGATCTCGGTGTCGCCGCCGTGCAGCCGGGAGACGACGTCGCCGTCGACATAGGGCACCAGCAGCTCCATCGGAGTCTGTGGCCGCGGGATCGAGTCGCTGACCCGCTCGCGCAGCTCGTCGAGCCCCATGCCGCTGTGCGCCGAGACCAGCACAGTGTTCGGCTCGCGGCGGCGGATGCGCTCGACCACGGCCCAGTCGGCGACGTCGGCCTTGTTCAGCACCACCAGCTCCGGGACCTGATGGGCGTCGACGTCGGCGAGCACCTCGCGGACCGCGCGGATCTGGCCCTCCGGCTCCGGGTGGGAGGCGTCGACCACGTGCAGGATCAGGTCCGAGTCGGCGACCTCCTCCAGCGTCGAGCGGAAGGCTTCGACCAGCTGGGTGGGCAGCTGACGCACGAAGCCGACGGTGTCGGAGAGCGTGTAGGCGATGCCGTCGGGCGTCTGCGCCTTGCGCACAGTGGGGTCCAGCGTGGCGAAGAGCGCGTTCTCCACCATCACCCCGGCGTCGGTGAGCTGGTTCAGCAGCGAGGACTTGCCGGCGTTGGTGTAGCCGGCGATGGCCACCGAGGGCACGCTGTTCCGCCGCCGGTTCGCGCGCTTGGCCTCGCGGGCGGGCTTCATGCCGGCGATCTGCCGACGCAGCCGGGCCATCCGCGCATGGATGCGCCGTCGGTCCAGCTCGATCTTGGTCTCGCCGGGTCCGCGGGAGCCCATGCCGCCTCCGCCGCCGACCTGGCCGCCGGCCTGCCGGGAGAGCGATTCGCCCCAGCCGCGCAGGCGCGGCAGCAGGTACTCCAGCTGGGCGAGCTCGACCTGCGCCTTGCCCTCGCGGGATTTGGCGTGCTGGGCGAAGATGTCGAGGATCAGGCCGGTCCGGTCGATGACCTTGACCTTGACGATGTCCTCCAGGCCGCGGCGCTGCGAGGGTGCCAGCTCGGAATCGACGATCACGGTGTCGGCGCCGAGCTCGGCGACGGCCGCACGGATCTCCTCGGCCTTGCCCGCGCCGAAGAACGTGCCCGGATCCGGATGCGTGCGGCGCTGGACGAAGCCGTCGAGGACGGTGGAGCCGGCCGTCTCGGCCAGCGCCGAGAGCTCGCGCAGCGCGTGCTCGGCCTCGGCGACCGGTCCGTCGGTCCAGAGTCCGGCGAGGACCACGCGCTCCAGGCGCAGCTGCCGGTTCTCGACCTCGGTGACGTCCTCGAGCTCGGTAGAGAGCCCTTCGACGCGACGCAGCGAGCGCCGTTCCATCACCTCGTGCTGCGCGCCGTCGGCAGCGGTGTGCCGCGTCTCGTCGGCCAGCTCGCGGGCTGTGCCGTCGAGGATGCCGCCGCGGCGCTTCTCGTCGGCCTCCTCGGCGGGCGCGACGTCCCCGGAGCGATCCGCCCCGTCGAGGCGGAACTCCGGGTCGGCGACGAATCGGGAGGACTGCGGGGCGGCGTCGTCGGCGGCCAGGATGCGCTCGATGGTCGCGTCGACGTCATCGGCGCGGCCGGCGTCCTGGCGCGAACTCCGTCGCGCGTCCCGGGGGTCGGTGTGGCTGATGTGCTCTTCGGTCATACTCTCCTCTGGAGGCCTGTCGGCGCCTCCTCGCGGCGCGGACTCGGCCTCGTGGTGCCGGATCGCGCATCCGGCCCGCCCTGCGGACGGTGTGTCTCCATCCTACGGCGGCGGCACCCGGCGGCACTACTTCCGACGAGGCCTGTGCAGGAATGCCCCGTGCGGTGCTCGCGCGTCGTCGGCAGAGCCGTGCGACGGGTGGAATCGGTGCCGGGGGGGGGATCGCCCATGCCGGATGGCGGGCGGATGCGGATCATGAATCGGGTGATGGTCTGGGGCTCGACCGCCGGGGCGCGTCGGCGCACATCGGCACGGAGGCCGGCGGGCCGCAGGGCGCCCTCGGTGCTCAGGGGCGGGAGCTCAGGTGTGCATGATCCACATGTCCTCCAGTATAGAGCCCGACGGCGTCCCGGGCGACCCCCGCTCCCGCGCGGGACGCGGCGCGGCTCGACGCCGCCGGGATAGCATGGCGATGTGGACGCGCAGCACTACTTCTCCTCCGCTCCGGACGGCCCGATCCGACGCCGCACCGTCGAGGTCGAGCTGGACGGTCGTGCCGTCACGGCCACCACCGCCGGCGGCATCTTCTCCCCCGACGGGATCGACAAGGGCACTGGCGTGCTGCTGCGCCACGTCCCCCGCCCGACACCGACCGGCGAGCTGCTCGACGTCGGCTGCGGCTGGGGGCCGATCGCGCTGACGATGGCGCTGCAGGCGCCCGAGGCCCGCGTCTGGGCCGTGGACGTCAACGAACGCTCGCGCACCCTCTGCCGGGAGAACGCCGAGACGCTGGGACTGGACAACGTGGTCGTCGCCGCGCCCGAGGAGGTCCCGGCGCCGTTGGAGTTCACCGCGATCTGGTCGAATCCGCCGATCCGGATCGGCAAACCGCAGCTGCACGCGCTGCTGCGCGGCTGGCTGCCCCGGCTGGCCTCCGGCGGCGAGGCCTGGCTGGTGGTGCAGAAGAACCTCGGGGCCGATTCGCTGCAGAAGTGGCTGGGGCCGATGCTCGCCGAGCACGACCCCGGCTTCTCCGTGGACCGCCCGGAGACGCAGAAGGGCTTCCGCCTGCTGCGCGCCCGGCGCGACTGACGCCGCGGGTCTCTCCGTCGGGTGGTCCCCGGCCGCTCGGTCCGGCTCAGCCGAGCGTGCCGGTGAAGACAAGTTCGGCCGGGCCGGAGAGCTCGACATCCTCGGCCCCGTCCTCTCGGGCCAGGAACCGCACGCGGACCTCGCCGCCGGGGACGGCCACGACCCAGCTGGCCACGCCGTCGCCGGCGGCCCAGACCCGCACCGCCGCCGCGGCCGCGCAGGCGCCGGTGCCGCAGGACATCGTCTCGCCCACGCCGCGCTCGTGCACGCGCATGCGCACCCGTCCCTCACCTGCGGAGACCAGCGGCTCGCCCGGGACGACGAACTCCACGTTGGTGCCGTGCGGCGGCCGCGGATCGACCGTCGGCGCAGTGGCAAGGCCGAGGGCGTCCAGCGCCCGCTCCCCGGATAGCGCCACCACGGTGTGCGGGTTGCCCATCGAGATGCTCAGCGCCGGCCGCGGGTCGGTCAGCCCGTCGGCGACGACCAGCGAGTCCGAGGCGCTGGCCTGCGCCAACTCGGGGTCGATGAAGGACCAGACCCCCATCCCGACCGCGTAGCCCTCCGGCACCCGGCGGACGGTCTTGGCCCCGCCGCGGGTGAGGATCGTCAGCTCCTGGCCCTCCTCGAGGGAGATCAGCTGCTGGTCGCTCAGGAAATGGACGAAGGCGCGCACTCCGTTGCCGCACATCTCGGCCAACGAGCCGTCGCCGTTGCGATAGTCCATGAACCAGACCGTCTGCTCCGATGCCTGATCCGGCGCCCGGCCCGGCAGCTCCTCGGCATGCTCGGCGAGCAGCGCCCGGCCGTCGTCGTCCTTCTCCGCCGGCACCGCACGGATCAGCCCGTCGGCGCCGATGCCCAGATGACGGTCGCAGACGGCCGCGGCCTGGTCGGCGTCGACGATCAGCTCGCCCTCGGGGTCGGCGAGCAGCACGAAGTCGTTGCCCGTGGCGTGAGCCTTGGTGAAGGGCAGGCCGCCCAGCGTGTCGAGGGCGGCGAGGTGATGTGTGGCCACTGGGTGCTCTTTCTGCGTCGGCGGGTCTCCGGTCCGGAGATGGGGCGGGTCGTCGTCAGGGTCAACGTCGGCGGTCGCCGGGGTCTTCCAGCGCCGCCTCCAGCACTTCGAGGGCGCGGTCGGCGAGGTCCGACGCCGGGGCCTCGAGCCAGTGGACGCGCGGATCGGCGCGGAACCAGGTCTCCTGGCGGCGGGCGAACCGTCGGGTGGCCACAGTGGTGTCCTCGATCGCCCGGGCCAGACTGCGGCCGCCGTCGAGGACGTCGAGGAACTGCTGATAGCCGATGGCCTTCGACGCCGTCCGCCCGGTGCGCAGGCCGGCGTCGACCAGCTGCTCGACCTCGGCGAGCAGCCCCTGCGAGGCCATGTCCTCCACGCGGGCGGCGATGCGCGCGTGGAGAGGCTCCCGCGGCACGGAGAGTCCCAGCTGGACCACCGGCTCGACCCTCGGTTCGTGGATCCGCCGCGGCATGTAGGAGCTGAAGGGACGACCGGTGAGGCTGACGACCTCCAACGCGCGGACCAGCCGCCGATCGTCGCTGATCGCCGCGGCGGACTCCGGGTCGTGCGCGCGCAGGTCGGCGCGCAGGGCCGCGGGACCCTCGTCCTCGAGCCGCTGGGTCAGCTCCGCGCGGAGCTGCGGCTCGGTGGGCGGGAACTCGATGACGTCGATCGCCGCCCGCACGTAGAGCCCGGAGCCGCCGACCATGATGGGGGTGCGGCCGCGGGCACGGATCGCGGCGACCACGTCCCGGGCCTGCCGCTGATAGTCGGCGACTGAGGCCTCCTGGCTGACGTCGAGGACGTCGAGCAGGTGGTGCGGCACCCCGGCGGCCTCGACGGCGGTGACCTTCGCCGTGCCGATGTCCATGCCCCGGTAGAGCTGCATCGAGTCGGCGTTGACCACTTCGCCGTCGAGCCGTCGCGCGAGGTCGATGCCCAGCTGCGACTTTCCGGAGGCGGTGGGGCCGACGACGACGATCAGCGGCAGGGGGCCGACCGGCCCCGGCCGACCCGGCGCGCCCGTCGCCTCCGATCCGTCCGCGGCAGGGGCGGAAGCTGCCACGTGCTCAGCCGTCCATGCGCATCGTCGGCATGCCCAGCGAGACCTGGCCCGGCTGGGTTCCGGCGACCTGGGTGGTGCCCACGCCGCAGGAGTCGGCCTGCGCGCGGTCCCAGGCGTCGCCGGCCCGCGACGCCCGCAGGGTGTACTGCTCCACGGTCGGATCGGAGAGCAGATGATGCGAGCCGGCGTCGGTGATCGGCACGGTGACGAAGTCGCCCGGTCGGGGTTCCGCGGCGCCGTCCGGCACGGAGAAGTGCACCAGCCGGTGGTCGGGCGCGCGTCCGGTCAGCCGCCCGGTCTCCGCCCCCTTGGTGCCGCTGTGCGCGGTGACCAGCAGCTCGTGGACGGTGCCGATCTGAGCGGCGTTCTCCTCGGCGGTGATGCGGTTCTGCAGCGCGATGAGCCGGTCGAAGCGCCGCTGGACGACGTCCTTGGGGACCTGGTCCTCCATCTCGGCGGCCGGGGTGCCCGGCCGCGGAGAGTACTGGAAGGTGAAGGCCGAGGAGAACCGCGAGGCCTCGACCACGCGCAGCGTGTCCTCGAAGTCCTCCTCGGTCTCTCCGGGGAAGCCGACGATGATGTCGGTGGTCACCGCCGCATGCGGCATGCGGTCGCGGACCTTCTCCAGGATCCGCAGGAACTTCGTCGACCGGTAGGACCGGCGCATGGCCTTCAGCACCGAGTCCGAGCCGGACTGCAGCGGCATGTGCAGCTGCGGCATGACATTTGGGGTCTCGGCCATCGCGTCGATGACGTCGTCGGTGAAGGAGGCCGGATGCGGGCTGGTGAAGCGCACCCGCTCCAGGCCCTCGATCTCCCCGCAGGCGCGCAGCAGCTTGGCGAAGGCGCCGCGGTCGCCGAACTCCACGCCGTAGGTGTTGACGTTCTGCCCCAGCAGGGTCACCTCGACGGCGCCGTCGTCGACCAGCGCCTGGACCTCGGCGAGGATGTCGCCGGGGCGACGGTCGCGCTCCTTGCCGCGCAGCGAGGGGACGATGCAGAAGGTGCAGGTGTTGTTGCAGCCCACGGAGATCGACACCCAGCCGGAGTGGACCTCGTCGCGCTTGGTCGGCAGCGTCGACGGGAAGGTCTCCAGCGACTCCAGGATCTCGAGCTCGGCCTCCTGGTTGTGCCGGGAGCGCTCGAGCAGGGCGGGCAGCGATCCGATGTTGTGCGTGCCGAAGACGACGTCGACCCAGGGGGCCTTCTCCTGCACCCTGCTCTGGTCCTTCTGTGCCAGGCAGCCGCCCACGGCGATCTGCATGCCCTCGTGGTCACGCTTGCTCGCACGCAGCTGGCCGAGGTGGCCGTAGAGCTTGTTGTCGGCATTCTCGCGCACCGCGCAGGTGTTGAAGACCACCAGGTCGGCGGTCTCCTCCTCCCCGACGGACACATAGCCGGCGTCCTCGAGCAGACCCGAGATCCGCTCGGAGTCGTGGACGTTCATCTGGCAGCCGAAGGTGCGCACGTCGTAGGTGCGGCCGCTCCCGGATCCTGCCGCGGTCCCGGACGGTGCGGCGGACGGGTCGACGACGTCGGTCGTGACGGGGCGGTCCATGGTCGTCTCAGTCATGGGATGCTCGCAGATCGGACTGGTGCGTGCAGGTGCCGTTCGATTCTACGCGCTGTGCTCGTCGAGCACCTCCTGGACGATCCGGAAGGCCGTCGACGGCGCATGGCCGCGACGACCGAGCATCGCCACCAGTCGGCGCGTGTGCTTCTCCCGTTCGCGCCGCTCGTCGGCGCCGGAGCCGGCGGGCACGACCACGCCGCGCAGCTTCTTCTCGACCATCTCGCGGGCCGCGGCATCCTCGTCCTCGGGTTCGATCTGCTCCAGCGCCTCGACGATGTGGGCCTCGTCCACTCCGCGGTCGCGCAGCTCGTGGCGCAGCGCCGCCCGACCCAGCCCCTTGAGCTCGTGCCGGGTGCGCACCCAGGTCCGGGCGAACGCCGCGTCGTCGATCAGTCCGACCTCGGTGAGCCGGTTCAGGACCTGCTCGATGACCGGCTCCTCGGTCTCCTTCTCCCGCAGCGCCTCGGCGAGCTGATGCCGGCTCTTCGCCGAACCGGTCAGCTTCCGCAGCACCACGGCGCGCGCCCGGGCGTAGGGAGAGTCGTCCTCGGCCCCGGAGCTCGCCGGCGCCGGATCCGAGTCCTCTGCCGACGCCGCCGCGGTCTGCTCTGGCGCGGCCGGCGCGGGCGCGGCGGACGACGACGAAGGCTCGGGATCCCAGAGCGAGCTGGGGCCGGCCTCGCCGGACTCGATGCGTGTCATCGCCTCCCGCAGCTGGGCGAGCGTCGAGGCCTGTCCGACGGGCTCCTCAGCATCTGCCGTCATGCGTCAGCTCCCGTCTCGGCTCAGGCGGGGCCGTCGACCGCGTGAAGCGACGGGCCGTCAGTGCCGTCCTGGTCGCCGCCCTCGGGGGCGAGGATGCCCAGCTTCTCCTTGATGCGACGCTCGATCTCGTCGGCGAGGTCCGGGTTGTCCTTCAGGAACTGGCGGGACTTCTCCTTGCCCTGGCCGAGCTGATCGCCGTCGTAGGTATACCAGGCGCCGGACTTCTTCACCAGACCGTGCTCCACGCCGGTGTCGATGAGATCGCCCTCCCGGGAGATGCCCTCGCCGTAGACGATGTCGAACTCGGCCTGTTTGAAGGGCGGGGCCACCTTGTTCTTCACGATCTTCGCGCGGGTGCGGTTGCCGACGGCGTTGGTGCCGTCCTTGAGGGTCTCGATGCGCCGGACGTCGACGCGCACCGAGGCATAGAACTTCAGCGCCTTGCCGCCGGAGGTGGTCTCCGGGGACCCGAAGAAGACCCCGACCTTCTCGCGCAGCTGGTTGATGAAGATCGCGGTGGTCTTCGACTGCGACAGCCGGCCGGCGATCTTGCGCAGCGCCTGGGACATCAGCCGAGCCTGCAGCCCGACGTGGCTGTCGCCCATCTCGCCCTCGATCTCGGCCCGCGGCACCAGCGCGGCCACCGAGTCGACGACGACGACATCCAGCGAGCCGGAGGAGAGCAGCATGTCCATGATCTCCAGGGCCTGCTCACCGGTGTCGGGCTGGGAGACCAGCAGCGAATCGGTGTCCACGCCGAGCTTCTCCGCGTAGACAGGGTCCAGCGCGTGCTCGGCGTCGATGAACGCGGCGATGCCGCCGTCCTTCTGGGCATTGGCCACGGCGTGCAGGGCCACTGTCGTCTTGCCGGAGGACTCCGGGCCGTAGATCTCGACGACGCGGCCGCGCGGGAAGCCGCCGATGCCCAGCGCGGCGTCCATGGCGATGGACGAGGTCGAGATCGTCTCCATCGGCGCGCGGGTCTCGTCGCCGAGGCGCATCACCGAGCCCTTGCCGAACTGCTTGTCGATCTGGGCCAGCGCGGCGTCGAGCGCCTTCTGCCGGTCTTCGCTGACTGCCATGATTCACCTCTGTGACGTCGTGCGGATGTGCGGCGCCCTCCTGTGCCGGGAGCGCCGGTGGTGCGTGCAGGATCGAGACTACGCGCGACCCCCGACACGCAGCAGGCCCCACCCCTCGCACTGTGGAGGAAGCGGCGTGTCGCCGGAGCTGTCGTGCCTGCTGTGCAGGACTCTACCCGATCGTCTCGAACATATCTTCGACGCCCGGCCGGCGTGTTCCGGACGGCCGGCGTCGGGCTCAGGTCATGGCGCGGGCTGCGGCGGACTCACCGCGCGGCCGGAGTGTCGCGCCCCAGTCGGCGCGCGGCGGGCACGTCCTGCTGATCGCAGACGGCGTCCCACACTTCGCGGGGGCCGACGCCGGCGGCCAGCGCCTGGTCGACGGTCAGCTGATACGCCGACAGCACGAGCGTGCCGGAGAGCACGTGCGCATAGGTCGCTCCGAACTCGTCCTCCATCAGGGCCCAGAATCTGCTCAGTCGCACGGCGGCCTCAGGCGGAGGTCCGGTCGGCCGCGGACTGCCCCGCCGCGTCCTGCGGGCCGGGGTTCTCGTCGGCGGACTCGGCGTAGGTGCGGTTGAGCTTGGCCAGCAGGCCGGACAGCGTAGAGATCTCCTCTTCGGACCAGGGTTCGAGCATCGCCATGTAGCGCTCGACGCGCTCGTCCTGCGCGGCCTCCAGGCGCGCCCGCCCCTCGTCGGAGAGGCTCAGCGACTGCGCCCGGCCGTCGTCGGGGTCGGTGGTCTTCAGCACCCAGCCGCGGGCGGTCAGCGTGGCCAGCTGCCGGGAGAGGGTGGGCTTGCCGATGCCCAGGTGGCGTGCGATCGCGGTCATCCGCACCGGTCCCTGCTGCTGCAGGGTCGCCAGCACCGAGTAGGAGGCCGGCTCGATCTCCGGATCGATCCTCCGCGTCATCTGCAGCGCGTTGAACCGCCGGCGGACGAACAGGCGATTGAACTCGCGCTCCAGGTCGTGGACGAGGGCTGCTCGGTCGGCGTTCTCCATGGTCCCATCCTATGCGCACAGCCGGCCGACGGACGCCCCTGCACCAGGAGCAGCCCGCTGGCCTGCGGCTCGTCCGTCAGGACGCCCGCGTCGTCGGGCATGTCGGCCTCGCGTCGATGACGACCCCGGACGCGCCGCAGGCCGCCTCCTGACAGGAGGCGGCCTGCGGGCCCGCGACGACGACGCCGCGGGACGATCGGCGGAGCCGGCGGGTGATCCCGCCGGCGGAGGGTCAGCCGCAGCTGCGGGCGAACTCCTCGCGCGCGAGGTCGTCCGGGACGCCGTCGGGGACGACGCCGGGGGCGAACTCCCGCTGGAACTCGGTGGGCACCGTGTCCGGGACGCGCAGCCCCTCGGCCACGGCCACTCGCTCGGCGACCTGGCCCAGCATGGCCGACAGCGGCACGTCCAGGGCATCGCAGATCGAGGCGAGCAGCTCGGAGGAGGCCTCCTTCTGGCCGCGCTCGACCTCGGACAGATACCCCAGCGAGACGCGCGCGCCGTGGGAGACGTCGCGCAACGTACGGCCTTCGGCCTGACGGATGCTGCGCAGCACGTCTCCGATCTCCTGACGCATCACGACGGCCTTCGCCTCGCCGGTCTCGGCGACGGCGACGCCGTCGGGCTCCGCGTCCCTCCACCGGGTGACGCCGTTGACGGTGACTGGCTGTCGCACCATGGACCCTCTCCTTCGTGGTAGAACCTGCCGGTCCTGCCCTGTGTCATCCGGGTCAACCGAATGCGCGGGGTATTCATTCCCCGCCGCGCCCTCGGGCTCCCCGTTCATCGTCGCATGATCGAGGGCCTGCGTCCCACACGATGCATCAGAAGTCTGAGCGCCTCCTCCACAGTCGCTGCACGGATGCCGTCGCGGTCGCCGTCGAGCCGACGCAGCACCGCGCCCGACGACCAGCCCGCCGGCTCACCTCCCGGCTGTGCGGTCTCCGCGTCGCCGTCGCCCGCGCGGCCGGTCGCCGCCGGCCTCCAGGCGCCCGGCGGCGGATCGCCCCACGGGGGCACCGAGACATCGTGCCAGGCCAGCCCGATGTAGGCCGTGCCCACCGGCTGACCCTGATGGGGCTCGGGACCGGCGACGCCGGTGGTCGCCACCCCCAGCACCGCGCCGGTGCGCCGGGCCGCCCCCAGCGCCATCGCCGCGGCGACGTCGGGATCCACCGCGCCGCGCTCCTCGAGCAGCGCGGAGTCGACGTCGAGCAGATCACGCTTCACCGGATTGCAGTAGGCGACCACTCCCCCGCGCAGCACCGCCGAGGCGCCGGGAGGATCGGCCAGCCGCGCGGCCACGGCCCCGGCGGTCAGCGACTCGCCGGCGGCGACGGTCAGCCCGAGGCTGTCGAGACGGGCGATCACGTGCGCGGCCGAGACCTCCTCGGCCGGGTGGACGTCGGCGGGGATGCGGCCGGAGCTCATGCTGCACGGGCGTCGCGGCGCATGCGGATCGCCGAGACGACGTAGTCCAGACCGGTGACCACGGTGACCACCAGCGCGACCATCATGATCCAGAAGGCGACGTCGCCGAGCCAGGAGGCGATGACCACCAGCGGCAGCAGCATCAGCTGCAGGCCCGCAGTCTGCAGCACCGTCTTCAGCTTGCCGCCGCGCGAGGCGGGCATGACGCCGTAGCGGATGACGACCATGCGCAGCACGGTGATGCCCAGCTCGCGCACCAGGATGAGCACCGTCACCCACCAGGGCAGCTCGCCGAGCAGCGAGAGCATGATGAGCCCGGCGCCGATGAGCGCCTTGTCGGCGATGGGATCGGCGATCTTGCCGAAGTTCGACACCAGCCCGCGCGACCGGGCGAGGTCTCCGTCGATCTTGTCGGTGATCATCGCCGCGGCGAAGAGGCCGGCCGCCGCCCAGCGCCATCCGCCGTTCTGCGCCTCGAGCCCGTCGGCGTCGAGCAGCAGGAACCAGACGAACACCGGCACCAGCACGATGCGCAGCATCGTGAGCACATTGGCGATGTTCAGCAGCGGCGGCTCGGCGGACTCGGCGGGGCCGACGTCGTCGGGCTCGGAGGCGTGACGGCTCACGGGCGGGGTTCCTTGTCATCGACGGCGGAGGGGGGTCTCGACGACGGGGCCGGATCAGCGCCCGGTCAGCTGCCAGGCGTCCTCCCCGGCGTCCGTGTCGTGACCGTCATGATACTCGGTGGCCTCCGGCAGCGCCGCAGTCCGCTCGGCCAGGTCCCGGGCGATCAGGTCGGCGCTGGACATCCCGGAGACGGTCGACCCGCCCTGCGGCGGCGTCCCGGCGGCCGACTGCGCCGACGACTCCTGCGGCGGCTGCGGCTGAGGCGACTGCGGGGCGGGCTGGCCCGAGGCGGGCTCATAGGCGACCACCTCCTGCTCATAGGCCTCCGGGGCATCTTCCGAGGGCGCGGCCGCCGGCGGCTCCTCGCCGCGGATGGTGGCCAGCACTCCGGGCAGCTCCTCGGGGCTGACCAGCACGTCGCGGGCCTTCGACCCTTCGGAGGCGGCGACCACCCCGCGAGACTCCATCAGGTCCATCAGTCGGCCGGCCTTGGCGAATCCGACGCGCAGCTTGCGCTGCAGCATCGAGGTGGAGCCGAACTGGGTGGTGACCACCAGCTCGGTGGCCTGCAGCAGCAGGTCCAGATCGTCGCCGATGTCCTCGTCGATCTGCTTCTGCGGCTTCTCCGGGACGACGTCCTCGCGGTACTGCGCCGAGAGCTGGGACTTCACATGCTCGACGACCGAGTGGATCTCGGTCTCGCTGACCCAGGCGCCCTGGACACGCATCGGCTTGGCGTTGCCCATCGGCAGGAAGAGCGCATCGCCCTGCCCGAGCAGCTTCTCCGCGCCGGCCGAGTCCAGCACCACGCGCGAGTCCGTGACCGAGGAGGTCGAGAAGGCCATCCGTGAGGGCACGTTGGCCTTGATCAGACCGGTGACGACGTTGACCGAGGGCCGCTGGGTGGCCAGCACCAGGTGGATGCCGGCGGCACGGGCCAGCTGGGTGATCCGCACGATCGAGTCCTCGACGTCGCGCGGGGCGACCATCATCAGGTCGGCCAGCTCGTCGACGATCACCAGCAGGTACGGGTACGGCCGCAGCTCGCGCTTCGAGTCCGGCGGCAGAGTGATCTTGCCGTTGCGGACGGCCTTGTTGAAGTCGTCGATGTGCTTGTAGCCGAAGTGCGCCAGATCGTCGTAGCGGTTGTCCATCTCCTTCACGACCCACTGCAGCGCCTCGGCGGCCTTCTTCGGATCGGTGATGATCGGGGTGACCAGATGCGGCACGCCCTCGTAGGCGGTCAGCTCCACCCGCTTGGGATCGACCATGACCATGCGCACCTCGTCGGGGGTGGCGCGCATCAGGATCGAGGTGATCATCGAGTTCACGAAGGCCGACTTGCCGGCTCCGGTCGCGCCGGCGACCAGCAGGTGCGGCATCTTCGCGAGGTTGGCGACCACGTAGCCGCCCTCGACGTCCTTGCCGACGCCCATGACCATCGAGTGCTCGGTCTTGCGCGCGGCGTTGGACCGCATCACGTCGCCGAGGGCGACGACTTCCTTGTCCTTGTTCGGGATCTCGATGCCGATGGCCGACTTGCCCGGGATCGGGCTGAGGATGCGGACCTCGTTGGAGGCGACGGCCAGCGAGATGTTCTTGTCCAGGCCGGTGACCTTCTCCACCTTGGTGCCGGGGGTCAGCTCGACCTCGTAGCGGGTGACCGTCGGACCGCGGGAGAAGCCGGTGACCTGGGCGTCGACCTTGAACTGCTCGAAGGTGCGGTTCAGCGCGTCAACGACTTCGTCGTTGGCCTCAGTGTGCTCCTTCGCCGGCGGGCCGGAGGGCAGCAGCGACTGGTCCGGCAGCGTGTAGGTGACGTCGCCGGCCAGTTCGAGCTGCTCGGAGCGCACCGGCATGTCGGCGGCCGGGGCGGGAGCCTCGGCGGCGGCCGGCGCGGGCGTCCGCGCGGAGGCTGACGACGGCGCGGCGGCGCCGCCCACCGCCGCAGTCGGAGCAGTGGTCGCCCCGGCCGCGGCTGGTGCGGCCTCGTCGGCGCTGGCGGCCGACGAGGCCGAGGACTGGGCCTTCTCACGCGCGCGCTGGATGGCCAGCTCCTGAGCGGTGGGACGCTTGACTCCGGGAGGCACGGCCGGCTCGGTGTCCTGTTCGGCGTCCCGCCCGGCGTCGCTCTCCACGGCGGAGGCGTCGAAGGCGCCGGCGGACGCCCGGGATGCTTCGGCCTCGGACGCCGCGCCGGACGTGGTCCCGGACGCGGCCCCGGGGGCGGCTCCGGTCTCGGGCTCCTCCTCGGGCTCCGGGGCGGCCTCGCGTCCCCGGAGGATCTTGGAGAGGAAACCGGCCATCTTCGGCGCGGGCTCGCCCTCGTCGAAGACGTCGTCGCGCGGTTCCTCGGCGGGCTGGGCGGCGCGGGATGCCCGGCGGCTGCGCGCCGGTCGGGCCGCGGCGTCCTCGGAGCGCGCAGGCTGGCGCGGGGCGCGCGGCTCGCGGCGTTCACCGACCACGTAGTCCTTGGCCACCGAGGCCCGCTCCGGGATCCGGCGCACCGGGGTGTCGGTGAGCACCAGCAGCCCGGCCAGCAGCACTGCGCCGAGCCCCGCCCAGACAGGGTAGACGGTGACCAGGCTGGCCAGCGGGACGGTGACCAGGTAGCCGACGATGCCGCCGGAGGCGAGCATGTCGGAGAAGGCGGCGTTGAGCGGCGGCATGCCGTGTCCCATATGCGCCAGTCCGGCGGTCGAGCACAGGATCAGGCACAGGCCGATGGCGACGCGGCCGTTGTCCTCATGCTCCTGCGGGTGGCGGATGTAGCGCACGGCGGTGATGAACAGGATGACCGGCAGCACGGCGGCCGACCAGCCGAAGGTGCCGGCCACACCCCGATGGACGATCTCCACCGACCAGTGGTCCAGTTCGCGGGCTCCCCACCATTCGACGAGGGCGATGACCGCGGCCATGAGGAGGAAGACCAGGGCCGCGCCGTCGCGCCGGTCCTCGGGCTCGATGCGCACCTGGCGCCCCAGGCCTCGGATCGCAGAGGCCGTCGGCGTCGCGAAGGCCATCCAGAGCCCGCGCAGCGCCGAGGCCAGCAGGTTGCCGCGCGGCGGCTCCTGCTGGGCCGTGGTGTTCTTCTTCGTCGACGTCGCGCGGCTTCCCGCACCCTTGGTGGACTTCTTCTTTCCCGAGGTGCTGGCGGCGCGCGCGGGGGAAGTACGTGTCGCCATACCAGCCAACCTACCTCCACACGCGGAAGAACGCGCGCAGGGCCACACCATCGGGGCGAATCGACGGGTCCCGGACGGCCGACGCCGCGGGCCGCCGGTCGCGGACCAGCGCCGGCCGGGGGCCCGCGGCGCCCGACCGGCGAGGCGCCGACCTGCGGATCAGGTCTCGACGACCACCGGCACGATCATCGGCTTGCGGCGCAGCTTCCGGCTGACCCAGGAGCCGATGGTCCGCCGCACGATCTGCTGCAGCTGGTGGGTGGTGTGCTCCTGGGTGTCCTGGATGGCCTCGGTGAGGGCCTTCGAGATCTTCGGCTTGATGTCCTTGAAGACCTGGTCCTCCTCGGCCACGCCGCGGGCGTGGATGTCCGGTCCGGAGACGATCTGGCCGGTCTGGCGGTTGACCACCGTGACCACCGAGATGAAGCCCTCCTCGCCGAGCACGCGGCGGTTCTTCAGGTCCGTCTCGGAGATCTCGCCGACCGAGGAGCCGTCGACGTAGACGTAGCCGCACTCGATCTGGCCGGTCACCCGGGCGACGCCGTCGCGCAGGTCGACCACGGAGCCGTCCTCGCAGAGCAGCACGCGCTCCGGGTCGACGCCGGTCTCCTCGGCCAGCTTGCCGTTGGCGATCAGGTGCCGGGTCTCGCCGTGGACCGGCATCACGTTGTTCGGCTTGATGATGTTGTAGCAGTACAGCAGCTCGCCGGCGGAGGCGTGGCCGGAGACGTGGACCTTGGCGGTGCCCTTGTGCACGACGTCGGCGCCGAGCTTCAGCAGACCGTTGATGACCCGGAAGACGGCGTTCTCGTTGCCGGGGATCATCGAAGAGGCGAGGATGACGGTGTCGCCGTCGCCGACCTGGATCTGGTGGTCGCCGTTGGCCATCCGGGACAGCGCGGCCATCGGCTCGCCCTGCGAGCCGGTGGACATCAGCACCACTTCGTTGTCGGGGTAGTCGTCGACCTTCTTGATGTCGACCAGGATGCCCTCCGGCACGCTCAGGTAGCCCAGCTTCGCCGCGATGGACATGTTGCGCACCATCGACCGGCCCACGAACGCGACCCGGCGGCCGTGCTTCTCAGCGGCGTCGAGCACCTGCTGGACGCGGTGGATGTGCGAGGAGAAGGAGGCCACGATGATCCGTCGCGTGGAGTTCGCGAAGTACTGGTCGATCGTCGGGCCGATCTCCTTCTCCGGCGTGGTGAAGCCGGGCACGTCGGCGTTGGTGGAGTCGGTCATGAACAGGTCCACGCCCTCCTCGCCGAGCTTGGCGAAGTGGCGCAGGTCCGTGATCCGGCCGTCGAGCGGCAGCTGGTCCATCTTGAAGTCGCCGGTGTGCAGCACGCTGCCGGCCTCGGTGCGGATGTGCACCGCCAGCGCGTCCGGGATGGAGTGGTTGACCGCGACGAACTCGCACTCGAAGGGCGCGAGCTCCTCGATGTCGCCCTCCTTGACCGCCAGGGTGTAGGGCTTGATCTTGTGCTCGGCGAGCTTGGCCTCGACCAGCGCCAGCGTCAGCGTCGAGCCGATCAGCGGGATGTCGGGCTGGCGGCGCAGCAGGTACGGCACCGCACCGATGTGGTCCTCGTGCCCGTGGGTGAGCACCAGGCCGACGACGTCGTCGAGCCGGTCCTCGATGTAGCTGAAGTCCGGAAGGATCAGGTCGACGCCGGGCTGCTCCTCCTCCGGGAAGAGCACGCCGCAGTCGACGATGAGGATCTTGCCGTCGAGCTCGAACACCGCCATGTTGCGCCCGACCTCTCCCAGACCGCCGAGCGCCACGATGCGCATCGTGCCGTTCTTCAGCTTCGGCGGGGTCATCAGGCGCTGTGCAGCCAAGGGATAGTCCTCCTGTGTGGGGGTGTCATGCGATGCGGAACGTGCTTGTCCCAACCGTACTCGGTGCGTCGGGCGATCACCTAGACGATCGGGGCGGTGCGGGGCGGGCGGGCGGCGTCGTCGCCGGCCTCGCCTCCGCGCGCGCTCAGAGGTCCCAGCCGGCCTCGCGGAGGTCGGCGAGGATGAGCTCCTGCTCGGCGGCGTTGGCCTGCACCAGCGGCAGCCGCACATCGGTGCGGATGGGGAAGCCCAGCCAGTCCAGGACCAGCTTCGAGGAGACGGCCCCCTGCACGCGGGTCATCAGCGCGCGGATCACCGGGCCGAGCTCGCCGTGGACGATGCGGGCTTCCTTGAGGTCGTAGTCCAGCACAGCGTCGATCATCCGGCGGAAGTGCGGAGCCGCGACGTGGGAAGTCACCGAGACGACGCCGGCCGCGCCCATGGCCATCCAGGCCAGCACGTTCTGGTCGTCGCCGGAGTAGACCTCCAGCTCGGTCTTCGTCAGCACCTCGGTGGTGGCGGTGATGTCGTTCTTGGCGTCCTTCAGCGCCATGATCTTCGGATGCTCGGCCAGCTGGAGCAGCGTGTCGGTGGCGATCGGGATGCCGGTGCGTCCCGGGATGTCGTAGATCATCAGCGGCAGGTCGACCGCGTCCGCGACGGCGGTGTAGTGGGCCAGCACGCCGTCCTGGCTGGGCTTGTTGTAGTACGGGGTGACCACCAGCTGGCCGTCGGCGCCGGCGCGCTCGGCGCGGCGGGCCATCTCCAGGTCGTGGGAGGTGTGGTTGGTCGAGGTGCCGGCGATGATCTTGGCGCGGTCGCCGACGGCGGACTTGGCCGCGCGGACCAGTCCCTCCTTCTCGTGGTCCTCCAGCGTGGAGGTCTCGCCGGTGGTGCCGGAGACGACCAGCGCATCGTTGCCCTCGTCGACCAGCTTCTCGGCGAGCGCCTCGAAAGCCTCGTAGTCGACCCGGTCGTCCTCGGTGAACGGGGTCACCATCGCCGTGATCAGATGCCCGAAATACGGGTCGGTCTGGTCGGGGTGCTGGACCTCGCCCTCGGTGAGGTGCAGGTCGAACTCGTGTGTCAGCTCGGTGTCGCTCGCCATGGGCAGTAGCCTACCGCCCATGAACCCCGAGAGCACCGCCGCATCCGCCTCGCGTCGCGGATCCGGACGCAGGAGGCCGGCCGGTTCGGGGCGCCCCCGGCTGCGCGGCGTCGACGCCGCCCGCGGCCTGGCCCTGGTGGGCATGATGTCCGTGCACATCATCGACACGGTGGATCCCGCCGGGCAGACCCCCACCTGGGCCGGCTGGCTGTTCACCGGACGGCCCTCGGCGCTCTTCGCGCTGCTGGCCGGAGTCGGGCTGGTGCTGCTCGCCGGCGGGCCGCGGCGGCCGACGACGACGGCTGCGGGCTGGGTGCGCTCGGTAGTGGCGGTGCGCGCCGGGCTGATCCTGCTCATCGGGCTGGCCTGCGGGTCGCTGGACGCCGGAGTGGCCGTGATCCTGGTGCACTATGGCGTGCTGTTCCTGCTGGCGCTTCCCTTCGTGCGGATGGGTGCGAAGGCGCTGGGCGCGATCGCGATCGGCTGGGTGGTGCTCGGGCCGGTGGTCTATCGCGCGGTCTATCTGGGGCTCTCCGGGGAGCTGGCCGAGTTCGCGACCTCCTGGCGGCTGTGGCACTCCCCCGGCCTGGCGGATCTCGCGCGGCCGGAACTGCTGGCGATGGATCTGGCGGTGACCGGCTACTACCCGCTGCTGATCTGGCCGGCCTACTTCTTCACCGGCATGGCGATCGCCCGGCTGGACCTCTCGCGACGCTCCGTGGCCGCCGCGCTGGCCGGCGTCGGCGCGATCCTCGCGGCGGCGACTTATCTGATCGGTCGCCTGACAGTGGCGACGACGTCGATTGCCGCCGACGTCGCCGGCCCGTCCGGCCCCGATGCCGCCCGGGCGGAACTGCTGACCGGCACGCTGCTGCCGATCCTCGAGGACCCGCGCTGGTTCCTGCTGCCGACTCCACATTCCGGGTCGACCGTTGATCTGCTGCACACCATCGGCTGCGCGCTGCTGGTCCTGGGGCTGTGTCTGCTGGCCGCCTCGGCGCTGCGGTGGCCGCTGGCACCGCTGATCGGGGCCGGGGCGATGCCGCTGACGCTCTATGTCGGGCATCTGGTGGTGCTGCAGGATTGGCGTGCAGAGGATGGTCTGCTCACGGAGGCCTCTCCCGAGGCGATGTATCTCTGGCTGGTGGTCGCAGTCCTGGCCGCCGGACTGGTCAAAGAGCTGCTCCGCCGGCGCGGGCCGCTCGAGGCGGCGATCCGCGCGGCCGGCATCGCGGCGGCCGGCAAGCGGCCGGTGGAGTGAAGGCCGAGGGTCCTCCTGGGTTGTGGGTGAGGATGCTCCCGGGCCGGTGGACCGGTCTGCCCCGCGGTGCCGTCCTTCTCCCTCCCCTCCCCGGAATTCCCCGTCCAGCTGGACAGGGCCGTCCCAGACGCCGGCAGAATCGCGGGCGCCGCCCGCCCGTCCCCGTCCAGTTGGGCGGGGTCACCGGCCGGCCCCGTCTTGTTTCCGATTCCCCGTCCAGTTGGATGAGGCCTGCGAAACACCACGAGGCTGATCGGCGTGACGCACCATTGCTCCGCGCTGACCAGCCGTTTCCACAGCTCCGGTGATGGCAGGTTGCAGCGTGATTCAGGCCATCTACACTGCTGATCCAGGCCGACGATCTGCACAGCCGTGCCCGTCGGCGACGACGATCAGCCGCCAACCGGATGGACCCCTGTGCTCACCGACCACCCCACATCTGCCACCCCTGTCGTGCCTACAACAAGCAGGACAAGTCGCTCCCGGGGGCTGCCGCTGGCCGGCCTCACCCTCGCGGCGTCACTCGTCTTGACGGCATGTGGCGGGGACGCCGAGGAGCCGGCCGGCGGTGATCCTACGGCCACCGATGTGGCATCCGTTGACAAGTCGACCGATACACCCGGAGAGGGTTCGCCGTCAGATCGCCCCTCGACGAGCGAAGCCTCGAAAGAGACAGCCGAGACCTCGGAGAGCAACGACGGCGAGTACGTTCCCGCGTCCGCCGACGGTCCGGCGAAGAACGCGCCTAAGCCTGAAGTGCCTGAAGGGATGACAAATCAGACAGAGGAGGGAGTCAAAGCAGCGGTCGACTACTTCTGGCAAGCTATTTGGTACCTCAGCGTTACCGGTGACCCCTCAAACCTCAATAAGGTTGTCACGGACTCCTGCGCATATTGCCAAGAAGAGGTCAACTACTTCACGACCATCTACCGCGAGGGGTCTTGGTACGTCACCACTCCCAGCACCGTCACAGATAGTTCGGCATCCCTCAATGGTTCTTTTTCGGCAAATGCTTGGGTATCGCTGGATGCTCCTGCAACAACTATGTACTACTCTGATGGGTCGAAAGCTGGCTCTTCCTCCGGGACCAACGGCGCGGGATGGGAGATCCAGCTGAAGTTCGCTGACGGTCACTGGGTCGTCGCAGAAGCCACAATTATCGGCGGCTCCGGCGCTCGTTCCGAGGGCGGAGCAAGCGGATGAATAGAAGTAGACACAACTTTGCCGCTCACGCTCTCGGCTTCATCTTGCCAATGATCGTCGTGTCCATCACGGGAACCCCTGCTTCCACCCATTCAGATCCTACCCGAATCACCGTGGCTTCTCAGAGTGATAAGCCCGAATCACGGACAGGGTTCAGAGGCGACAACAACCAACGTGGATATGTCGTGAATGGGCACCGCCCCGGTCGTTCAGAAGGATCGAGTGACCCTGGAAAAACAAACCCTTCAAGCTCGAACGACGACCAGAATCGAACTGGCAGAGGGGATTCAGAAGGAGACGATTCTCAGAAAACACAATCTGATCCTCTGAAGATATATATCGGAGATCCGACACTAGCCGAAAATGGACAAGCCCCTGAGAACCTCTGTCGGGTTTCTCCAAATAGCGAGCAAACGGATCCGGGATGCGCGCGAATTATGCGCACGACATGCGGCACAAGCGCCACAGTGTTCTCCTACGAACTTGGAAATGGGACAAGCACGGCCCGCTGCGTGAGCGAGGGTGAAATCGAACAGGCCATCAAGGATCTGCAAGGCCAGGAAGAAGAGTCGTTGCCCGCTGCCGCATATACAGCCTTCACAGACCTCACTCTCGAGCCCGCCGTGGTGAAGTTCGAGCCCGACCTGCTCGGCTTCGGCTACAAGGGCCGGCACACGAACATCTACGCCGACGTCGAGACCCAGACGGTCACCGAAGAGCTGCTCGGCGAGACTGTCGAACTGCGCGCCACCCCGCAGGAGTTCCATTGGGACTACGGCGACGGCACCTCACGCACCACGTACGAACCTGGCCGGCCGCTCGCCGACTACGACGGAACCGGTCAGGAGATCGTCAAGACAGACTTCGAGACGGTGACCTCGCACGTCTACGAGGAGACCGGGATCTACCCGGTCACCGTCGAGACCGTCTACACCGGCCAGTTCCGCGTCGGCGACGGCGACTGGCGCGACATCCCCGGCACGGTCTCGGTGGAATCCTCACCCGGTGAAGCCGACATCTGGACCCAGAACTCTCGCTGGGTCTCCGGGGCCTGCGAGTCGCAGGACCAATGGGGCTGCAACGGGCCGGTGCAATTCGACCCCGCCACAGACCGCCCGCCGAAGATCTACCAGGACCAGTACGACGAGAACGGCAACTGGATCGGCCCGGTCGGCTGACCAGGAACCGCACGTGTGCTCTGTGCTGGTTGCCCTCAGAGCAGGTCGAATGCCTTGAGCAGCCCCTCGTAGTGGACGCGACGGGCGACGACGGTGTCCGCCACATGGTGGTCGAAGGCACCAGTCTTGAACTGATCAGCCAACGTGATCGGCCCTGCAGCAAGCGCGGGATGGGGCGACGTCGCCAGCTCCTCGTTGAGATCGAAGTATCGTAGGCCGAGCTCCTCGGTCAGCTGCGCGAGTCCTGCGTTGAATGCCAGATGCATCGCATTCTGCTCACCCTCGGACAGCACGTGGGGTCGCACCACGGGGACGGCTTCCTTCCATGTCATGTCCTTGCCTTCAGTCACGATCCGCGACACGTACCGGGTGGCGAAGCCGCGAGGCGACAGGGCAGTGAGGTTCACTCCTTTCAGCGCCACGTCGCACGGCGCAAGCTCCAGACCGTTCAGGAAATCTCGGTAGATCGCGAGGAGCCACTCGACATAGCGCGTCGGCTCGATCTCCTCCTGTTTGATCGCGAGGCGGTAGTAGTAGCCGAGCTCCAGGTCGACCTGCCCGAAGGCCAGAACCAACTTCTGCGCTTCAGCCAGCGCCGCGGAGATCTCTTCCTTGACGTTCAGCTTCGAGCTCCCGGGGCGGAATCCAGCCAGCGACGCGGCGCGAATCGAACGTCCCGTCACCCGCACCGGCAACGAGTCACGATAACCCAGTCGTCCCGCGTAGAAATGGGTCGGGAAGAACAGTGTGGAGTGCGAGTCTCCGAGCACGGAGACCATCTGCGGGTCCTCATTCATCCCCGGCAGTCTCGTCTCACGAGCTCAAAGAAACCTGGACGGAGCGCACGTTGCGGGGCACCCTGTACCCGAGGTGCTCCCCAGCTCGAGCCGTGAGGCTTTGCGTCACGGGCTCTCGACGGACTCAACTTGCCGACCGGCGCGCTTCGCCGCCCGTCGACGACGCCGCTCTGCTTGCCGTTCCGCCTTCACCTGCCGCTTGTAGTTACGATCCGCCTTACGCCGTTCCCGCACCCACTTCGGCGTCATAAACGGCGGCATCGGAACGCCCAGAGTCGCGACACCTCCGACGAACAGCAGCAGCGTCGCAGGCACGGCCAATCCATATGCGAGCCAGTCCGGCCAGGGCATACCCATCGCTTCGAAGGAGGTGACGCCGCAGGAGACTCCGGCGAAGAAGAAGAACGTCGGGAAGCTGTACAGGTACAAGTACTCGCTGAACGACCCGTACCACCGCGCATCGTCGATGATCCGTGGATAGATCACGAACCATGCGGACAACGGGAAGAACACGACCATGCCGATCAGCTTGAGGATTATCTCCAGCACACCTTCTCCTGCATCAGCTCGTCCCCCCTGCCGGGGTTCCTGTGACCCTCAGAACAGCGACGTGACACTGTCCCAGGCCTTCTCCACTCCATCGGACACCGCATCCACCGTGTCGCCGGCGAGGTCTTTGAATCCCTCGCCGAGCTCCTTGCCGACGGCGCTCCCCGCGATACCTCCGATGACGCCGCCGGCGACGGCCCCGATCGCCGTTCCAGGCCCAGGGAAGAACGACCCGATGGCCGCGCCTGCGGCGGCGCCGGCCTTCGCTCCGGCCCAACCACCGGCCATCGCGGAGAACCCCACAGTCCCAGCCCGCGCACTCTGCTCTTCCCACTCCATCTCCGGATGCGCCGCGGAATCTTCATTCCACTGTCCCACAGCCCCAGTGGCGAAGGTCAGCACACCGCCGGCACCGGCGGCCCCCTTCGCCATCTTGCTCGCCACGTCGAATCGACCGGACATGCCCGGCTTCGCCACACGGTTCTGCTCCGACAGGGACGCGAAGAACCGCCCCCGCAGAGCCGAGGCCGCGTCCTTGACTCCATGAGGCCTTCGGAACGGATTTCGAGCATCGTCAGCGGCCAGACGCCGATCAGGAGCGGTCACCGAGGAGGCGTCCCACCCGGTCACCGCCGCCACCGCCCGACGGCTCCGCTCCCCCATCGCCGCCATGTCACGCAGCTTCGCGGGAGCCCAGGCCTGCCGCGGGTTCATGGTCGAAGTGCTCTTCGCGACCGCATCAGCCGTCGTCCCGACGGCGGAGACACCCTTCTGCAGGCCGAACGACACCGCATCAGCCGCCGATGCGCCGAAGACGCTCCCCGTCGTCGTCGCCGCTGTCTGCCCGACATTGCCCACCCGGTCCTGCAGAGCCGACTTCGACGTCGCGACGTCGTCGGCCTCGGCAGCCTGCGGCACCTGGTGCCGACTCCCCCGAACCGTCGAGACCGAGGTCGTGATCGCGCCCAGCGCCGCGGCGCATCGGTTCTGCGCGGCGTCCTTCTCCTCCGCCAGATCCCGGCACCGCTGCTGCAGTCCAGTGACCCGCAGGTCGTGAGCTTCCCCATCGTCCACGGCCGCGGCGTCAGCACCCATCGTCCGGAAGTCCTCGATGTCGGCCAGCAGTGCACGCCGCCGCGTGTGCAGGTCGCGCAGCTGGGCGGCATAGACCCCAATGGCGGAGTCCGCCTCATTCCCGGCTCGGGCCAGCTCGCCCGCCTGCTCGGCGGCCGGATCCAGCGCTGTCAGCAGCTCCCCGGTCTCCGGCGCCCGGTACGAGCTCTCCAGCCCGCCCCAGGTCCTGGCCGCCTCCCCCACTGTCCGCGCGACGTCGGCGGTCGCAGTCTTCAACGCCGACGCCGATGACTCGACGTTGTCGGGATCGTCCAGGTCCACCACGGTGAACAGCTCACCGGTCTTCGCCTGGTGCATGGTCGCCGCCCTCCTCGACCGTCGCTCGCCGCATCTCCTGCCAGGAGCTTACGCAGATCCGCCCGGTCTCTGCAGGCGTTCTCCACAAGCACCGCGTCCGGCGCCGAGACCGATACTCTGGATTCATGAGTGATGCCGAGATTCGAGTGGCCGTGCTGGGCGCCCGCGGGCGCATGGGATCCGAGGCCGTGCAGGCCGTGACCGACGCCGAAGACATTCAGCTGGTGGCCGAGCTCGGCCGCGGCGATGCGCGGGAGACCATCGTCGAGGCCGGCGCGACCCACATCGTCGACCTCAGCGTCCCCGACGCCACCGAGGACAACGTCCGCTTCGCCGTCGAGCACGGGATCCACGCCGTCGTCGGCGCCACCGGCTGGGACGACGAGAAGCTGAGCCGTCTGCAGGACCTGCTGTCCGAGCACCCCGACGTCGGGGTGCTCATCGCCCCGAACTTCGCCCTGGGCTCGGTGCTGGCCACCGCCTTCGCCGCCAAGGCCGCCCAGTACTTCGAGTCCGCCGAAGTCGTCGAGCTGCACCACCCGAACAAGGTCGACGCCCCCTCCGGAACCGCCGCGCGCACCGCCCAGCTGATGGGCCGCGCCCGGCGCGACGCCGGCGTCGCCCCCAGCCCCGACGCCACCCAGAAGGACCCCGACGGCGCCCGCGGCGCAGTGGTCGAGGACATCCACGTCCACGCGGTCCGGCTGCGCGGTCTCGTCGCCCACCAGGAGGTGCTGCTGGGCTCGCCCGGCGAGCAGCTGACCATCCGCCACGACTCCTTCGACCGCTCCTCCTTCATGCCCGGCGTGCTGCTGGGCCTGCGCACCGCCGCTTCCCGGCCGGGACTGACCCACGGGCTGGACGGCTACCTGGACCTGGGGCTCTGAGCCGGTGCGCGGCAAGCTCTTCGCCGGCGCCGTCATCGCGCTGCTGCTGATCTTCCTCTCCGGTGCGGCGGTCAGCGGGATCCGCTTCCTCACCGTCGACGACCTCGTCGCCCAGCTGATCGGCGTCGGCACGCTGCTGCTGGTCGCCGTCGGCGCCTGGGTGCTGGCCCGTGAGCTGTGGTTCGGGTACCGCTCGGAGCGGCTGGGCCGCGAGCTCGACGCCGAGGGCGGACTGCCCGAGGACACCGTCGACCGCTCCCCCGGGGGACGGCCCGACCGCGAGCAGGCCGATGCGCAGTTCGCCCGGCTGGCCTCCGAGACCGAGGAGAACCCCGACGACTGGCGCAGCTGGTTCCGGCTGTCCATCGGCTACGACGTCGCCTCCGACCGCAGCCGGGCGCGGAAGACGATGCACCGGGCGATCCGGATGCACAGCGCCCAGCGCCGCGCCGCGCGACGCGGCTGAGAGACGGCGACTCCCGAGGCGCCCCGCCGGGCAACCGGCTCAGCGTCCGGCGGCGTAGCCCTGCGCGCCGCGCGGGTTCGCCGCCGCGCCGAGCCGCCCGGTCGCCGGGTCGCGTGTCACGCAGGACAGCCGGCCCAGCGCCCAGTCACCGGCCCGGGTGATCCGGTGCCCGCGAGCGGTCAGCGAAGCGATGACCTCCTCGCCGAGCCGGTCCTCAACCACGGCCCCGCCGGGCTCCCAGGTGCGCGGGTAGAACGAACCGGGCATCGAGGTGGTGTGCAGCGTCGGCGCATCGATCGCCTGCTGCGGAGTATGGCCGCCGATCAGCACGCGCAGCAGCATCGGCAGCTGCCACTGGTCCTGCTGATCACCTCCGGGAGTGCCCAGGGCCATGACCGGATCGCCGTCGCGCAGCACCAGCGTCGGCGTCAGCGTGGTCCGCGGCCGACGCCCCGGGCGCAGCGCCGACGGCGAGGCCTTGTCCAGCCAGGTCATCTGCAGCCGGGTGCCCAGGCAGAAACCCAGCCCCGGGATCGTCGGCGAGGACTGCAGCCAGCCGCCCGAGGGCGTCGCGGAGATCATGGTGCCCCAGCGGTCGACGACGTCGAGGTGACAGGTGTCCCCGCGGCTCTCGCCGTCGCGGCGCACCGTCGGCTCGCCGGTCCCCGCGGCCTCGTCGCCGGCGGAACCGGGCTCGTCCAGCGGCGGCGTCGCCGGCTCGACGCCGTCGACGACGCCGGGGCGGAAGGCGTGCGAGGCGGTCTCGGCGATCTGCGCGCGGCGGGCTGCGGCGTACTCCTCCGAGAGCAGCACCTCCATCCGGCGGGCGGCTTCGGCCGGCTCCAGATCGCCGTAGTAGGCGTCGCGGTCGGCCAACGCCAGCTTCAGCGCCTCCAGGATCAGATGCGCGCCGCGCTCGGTGCCGGGATCCAGCTCGGCGTCGTCGAAGCCGGAGAGGATCATCAAGGCCTGCAGCAGCACCGGCCCCTGCCCCCAGGGGCCGATCTTCGCGATGGTGTGCCCGCGGAAGGTGATGGTCACCGGGTCCTCGAGACGGGCTGCGGACGCGGCGAAATCCTCCGTCGTGATCACTCCGGCATGGTCGCCGCCGTCGGAGTGCCGGTGCGGCTCGGCCAGGAACGCAGAGGCCAGCCGCGCGACGTCGCCGGTGCGCCATTCGCGCCGGGCGGCGGCGAGGGCGTCCTCGCGGTTCGCGCTCCCCTCGCCGGCGGCGATCAGCGAGCGCAGCACCTCGGCGTAGTCCGGATTGGTGATCAGCGAGCCGACCTCCGGGACCTGACCGTCGGGCATCCACTTCGCCGCTGAGCTCGGCCAGTGCTCGCTAAAGAGCTCAGCCACGCCGCGGATGGTCGCCTCGATCGACGGCAGCACCGGCACCCCGGACTCGGCGTGGTGGATCGCGGGGTCCAGCACGTCGGCCAGCGGCCAGGTGCCGTGCTCGGCCAGCAGCAGCAACCAGGCGTCGACGGCGGTCGGCACGGCGGCGGCGAGTCCGCCGGCTCCGGGGACGCGCCTCAGCCCTCTCCGACGATAAGCCTCGACTGAGGCGCCCTGCGGCGCCGCCCCCTGCCCCATGAGCACCTGCGGATCCCCTGGAGCGTCCGCGGTGACGAAGACCGCGGTCATGTCGCCGCCGGGGCCGTTGAGGTGCGGCTCGGCCACGTGCAGCACGAAGGCCCCGGCGACGGCGGCGTCGACGGCGTTGCCGCCGCGCTCGAGCACCGATTGGGCGGCGCCGGTGGCCAGCCAGTGGGTCGAGGCGCTCATGCCGACGTCGCCGGTGAGCGTCGGCCGGGTGGTGACGTCCTCGGAGTGGGTGAACGCGGGGCTCAGCAGGTGCTCCTCTCCTCGGGGCCGCCGGCAGTCAGCCGATGCCGACCCATTCGCGGGTGCCGTCGGCGAAGAACTGCTCCTTCCAGATCGGCACCTCGACCTTGATGCGTTCGACGAGCGCGGCGCAGGCGGCGAAGGCCTCCTGCCGGTGTGCCGCCGCGGCGGCGGCGATCAGCGCGTGGTCGCCGATGACCAGCGGCCCGGTCCGGTGGGCGGCCCAGAGTCGCACTCCCGGATGCTCCTCGGCCACGGCGCGGGCCGTCTCGGCCAGCATCCGCTCGGCCTCGGGGTGGGCGGTGTAGCTCAGTCGCTCCACCGCGGTGCCGCCGTCGTGGTCGCGGACGATCCCGGCGAAGTCGACCACCGCCCCGGCGGTGCTCGCCCAGACCTCGGCGTGGGCGGCGGCGGGATCCAGCGGCTCGGCGGAGAGCCGGGCCCGGACGACGCGTGCGGCGGCGGGCGCGTCGGCGGCGTGCTGCGGCCGGCCGTCGCGGGTCAGCGGCGCCGGCTCCTCGGTCCGGCGAGCATCGTGGACGTGCGTCTCAGGCATCGTCGACGCTCCCCCACTCGTGCGAGGGCCGCAGATCGGCGACCTGGTCGCAGAGATGCGGCAGGATCTCCTCGAGCACCTCCAAGCCCTCGCTGACGGCCTTCGGCGAGCCGGGCAGGTTGATGATCACCGTGCCGCCCTCGGCGACGCCGGCCACACCGCGGGACAGCACCGCCAGCGGGCTGCGCTGACGCCCGTGGGCGCGCAGCGCCTCCATGACGCCGGGGATCTCCTTGTCCAGCAGCGGCAGCGTGTACTCCGGCGTGAGATCGTCGGGCGTCATCCCCGTCCCGCCGGAGGTGATGATCACATGCGGCGATATCTGGACGACCAGTTCGGAGAGCGCGGCCAGCACGCCTTCGCCGTCGGGGATGATCACCGGCGGGCGGCAGGCGAAGCCGATGCGCTCGGCCGCATCGGCGATCACCGGCGCGGACTGGTCGGCGCGCTGGCCGTGGGCCGCGCGCGTGGAGACGATCACCGGAGCGATCACCCGGTCGCGCCAGGGGTGGTCGGCGTCGTGCTCGGCGTGGTCGTGCTCGGCATGGTCATGGGTCTCAGGCATGTCTGCTCCATTCTCCGCTCCGGCCGCCGCTCTTGTGAACGACCCGCTGGTCGGTGATCTCGGCGGTCCGGTCGACGCCCTTGATCATGTCGTAGAGGGTCAGTGCGGCCACGGAGACCGCCGTGAGCGCCTCCATCTCCACGCCGGTGCGCGAAGTCGTCTTCACTCGGGCGGTCAGCCGCACCGTGCCGGGCTGCGGATCGTCGACGGCGAGGTCGACGGTCACCGAGCTGATGTCCAGCGGGTGGCACAGCGGCACGAGCTCGGAGGTGCGCTTGGCCCCCATGATCCCGGCGATCCGCGCGGTGGCCAGCGCATCGCCCTTGGGCAGCGCATCGTCGGTCAGCATCGCGGTGACCTCGGCAGTGGTGCGCAGCACCGCCTCGGCCTCGGCGAGCCGCGAGGTGACATCTTTCTGCGAGACGTCGACCATGTGCGCGCTGCCGTCGGCGCGGACATGGGTCAGCCCGGCGTCGCCGGAGGGGGCCGGCGCGGCGCCGGCCTCGGGCTCCGGGTCGTGATTCGGCGTGGTCATCGCGGGGCGGTCCTTCCAGCAGGGGGATCAGGGGCGGCGGTCCCGGGCAGCAGCAGCGCCTCGCGAACGGCGCCGGCGGGGACGTCGACGTCGTCCTCGGTCAGCTGCAGCAGCGCCTCGGCGCGGGCCAGATGCCCGAGCAGATGCGACCCCGGCCCGCCGACCAGCTCGACGTCGACGACGCCGGTCTCGTCCGGTGCCGCGGCCAGGCGCACGCGACGGTGCTGACGCAGTCCCGACGGCGAGCTGCAGCTCTGACGCAGGCGGGCGCGGATCCGGCGCGGGGCCGGGCAGGCCGGGTCGACGGCGGTCAGCGGCTCGCGGAGGAGGGTCTCCAGGCTCACTGCGGTGCTCACCGGGTTGCCCGGCAGACAGACGACGGCGACGCCCGACCGGCCGGGCCCGCCGGAGAGCATGCCCACGCCCTGCGGGCCGCCGGGCTGCTGGGCCACCGGAGCGAAGCGCACGCCGCGACCGGAGAGCACCTCGCGGACGACTTCGAAGGCGCCGGCACTGATCCCGCCGGAGGTGACCACCAGCTGCGGGGCCGTCGCGGCCAGCTTCGCGTCCAGGGCCGCGGCGAAGCGCGCGACGTCGTCGGTCGAGGCCGCCGCGATCGTCACCGCGCAGCCGGCCTCGCGCAGCCAGGCCGCGGCCAGCGGAGCGTTGGCGTCGTGGATCTGCCCGGGGGCGAGCTCCTCGCCGGGGGCGCGCAGCTCGTCGCCGGCGGTGAGCACCAGCGCGCGCAGCCGGGCGAAGACCTGCACCTGCGGCGCGCCGCAGGCGGCGGCCAGTCCCAGCCGCGCCGGAGTGAGCACCTGCCCGACGGCCAGCACCGTCTCTCCGGCGGCGACGTCGTCGCCGGCCCGCCGGATGAAACGGCCGACGGCGACGTCCTGCGGCGTCAGCCCGGTGAAGATGACGTCCTGCCCCACGGCGGCGTGCAGCTGCGCGGCGCCGACGAAGCCTCCGGCCACGGTCTTCTCCACCGGCAGGACGAGGTCGGCGCCGTCAGGGACGACGGCGCCGGTCATGATCGCCCGGCAGGTGCCCGGCGGCAGCGGCGCCGGAGAGGAGCCGGCCGGGACCACGCCGTCGCAGGGCAGCCGGACGAGGCCGTCGCCGTCGCCGTCGTCCTCGGCCCGGGCGGCGGCCACATCCGCGGCGCGCACGGCATAGCCGTCCATCTGGGAATCGTCGTGGCGGGGCAGCGGCCCCGGGGCCGTGACCTCGGCGGCGACCACCCGGCCGACCGCCTCGGCCTCGCCGACGGCGACGCACTCCACCGCCCGCGTCGCCGTCGCCGCCTGCAGCGCCTCGCCGATGAGGGCCTGATGCTCCTCGACGGAGCGTCGGCCGGTGGTCTGGGTCATGCCCGCCAGTCTACTGACGGCGGGATCGCGGCCGCATGCCGAACCCTCGATGCGTCCGAGACGGCGCAGCCGTGGAGGGCCCGTGGGGCCTCGACGGCCGCGGGAGATGTCCGCAGGCCGAGACCGGCCGCCCGTGTGATGCTGACTACGCTCAGGAGGACTAGCCTGGAGACATGCAGGAAGCCGACCCCGCGCCGAGCACATCGGCGCCGCGCGGAGGCTCGGCCCCGGTGTCGCTGGGCATGCCGAGCCTCTCCCGACCCGACGCCTCGGCGGGACTGATGGACACCTTCGGTCGCCAGGCGACCGATCTGCGCATCTCGCTGATCGACAAGTGCAATCTGCGCTGCACCTACTGCATGCCCGCCGAAGGGCTGCCGTGGCTGAGGAAGGAGCAGCTGCTCAGCGTCGAGGAGATCCGTCGGCTGGTGCGCATCGGAGTGGAGACCCTGGGCATCCGCGAGCTGCGGCTGACCGGCGGCGAACCGTTGGTCCGGGTCGACCTGGTCGACATCATCGCCGGCATCCGCGCCGACCACCCGCAGCTGCCGATCTCGATGACGACCAACGCGATCGGTCTGGAGAAGAAGGCCGCAGCGCTGGCCGAGGCCGGGCTGGATCGGATCAACGTCTCGCTGGACTCGCTGCATCACGAGACCTTCGCGCAGCTGACCCGCCGGGACTCGCTGGACAAGGTGCTCGCCGGCGTCTCCGCCGCCGCGGAGGCCGGACTGATGCCGCTGAAGATCAACGCGGTGCTGATGCGCGGTATCAACGATCAGGAGGCTCCGCATCTGCTCGACTGGGCGCTGCGGCAGGGCTTCGAGCTGCGCTTCATCGAGCAGATGCCGCTGGACGGCGACCAGAACTGGCGGCGCGACGGCACCGTCTCCGCCGCCGAGACCCGCGAGCTGCTCTCCCAGCACGTCACCCTCCGGGCCTCCGACGAGGACCGCGACGGTGCCCCGGCCGAACGCTTCGACGTCCTCGACGCCGAGGGGAACCTCCGCGGCCGGGTCGGGGTCATCGCCTCGGTCACCGAGCCGTTCTGCGCCGACTGCCGGCGCACGCGGATCACCGCCGAGGGGCGGGTGATGAGCTGCCTGTTCTCCGCCGAAGAGGTGGATCTGGTCGATCTGCTCCGCGATCCGGAGGCCGGCGACGACGACGTCGCCCAGCGCTGGGCGGAGGCGATGTGGGCCAAGCCGGCCGCCCACGGCACCGACCGGCCGGGCTTCGAGCTCGACAGCTTCCACCGACCCGGCCGGTCGATGTCGGCCATCGGCGGCTGAGGTCGCCCGGGCCATGGCTGCGACGACAGGAGGACGGCTCCGATGAGCACCGAGATCACGCTGCGGTTCTTCGCCGCCGCGGCCGAGGCGGCCGGCGCCGAGTCGCTGCGCCTGCCGCTGGAGGACGAGACGAGCCTGCCGACGCTGCGCGCGGAGCTGCCGCGGCTGCTGGCCGCCCGCGCCGCGGCGCCGTCGTCAGAGGCGCCGCCCTCGGACGCACCGTCGCTGGAGACGGTCCTGCCGCGGTGCTCGTTCCTGGTCGACGGCGTCCGGGCTCGGGCCGAGGGGTCGGCGACGACGCCGGCCGCCGTGCTGCGCGGCGGCGAGACGGTGGACGTGCTGCCGCCCTTCGCCGGCGGCTGAGCGGGCCCGCCCCGCCTGCGGCGGTCCGGGCGGTCCGTGCTGACCTCGCCTGGTCCTGAGCCTCGGCGGCTCAGTCGGCGAGGCCGACGTTCTCCTCCTCCATCGGCACGACCTCGCGGTCGCCGAGAGGCTGCTCCAGTTCGACCACGAGCGAGACCATCCGGCCTTCGGCCGTGCAGGCGTCCAGCGTGTCCTGCAGGACGCCGCGGATCGTGGCCACGCGGACGGTCTGAGCGTCCTCCTCCACTTCGGCCCGGACGCCGAAGCAGTTCTCATTGCCGCTGACCAGCAGGAACTCCAGCTCCGTAGCCTGCCGGGGCCGCTCGCCCTCCGCGGTGACGGCACGATAGTCCTGCCAGGCGATCAGCCGCTCGGAGTTCATCCCGGTGCTGGGCTCGACGATGTGGGTGCGCTCCCAGGGGTCCTGCGGCATCTCCGAGGGGAGGACCGGCTGAGCGGGGGCGCCGGAGGACTGGTCGACGTCATCCGCCGCGTCGGCCGAGGCGCTGGTCGAGCCCTCGGCCGAACCGTCGGGCGAGGCGTCGGGCGAGGCGTCGGCGGTCGCCTCGGGCGATCCGGAGGCCGAGCCGGTGGGATCGGCGTCCTCGGGCGGGTAGGTGCATCCGGCTCCGAGCGTCGCGGCCGTCAGCAGCGCCACAGTCAGGGCCCCGAGCCGGTGCCGACGCTGGGGCCGACTCCGCCGGGCGACGTCGCCGTTCGGTCGTTCCGGTCTCATCGTGTCCTCCTGGTCTGCTCAGCCGCGGCGGAGCAGACTCCGCCGGGGCTCTCTCCATCCTGGTGTCGCGCCGACCGGGCGTCCAGTCGCCGCGCCCACCTCAGCCTGCCACACCGGCCGACGACGCCGCGGTCGGCCGTGGCCTCGCTCACGGTCCGACGACGGTCGTCGCCCGCGGCGAGTCGGCGAGCCGACGCGCCACGCGGGCGACGTCCTCGGCGGTGACGGCCTCGATCTCGGCGAGCGTGTCGGAGATGTCGACGAACTCGCCGCGGACGAGCTCCGCGCGGCCCAGCCGGGACATCCGCGAGGAGGTCTCCTCCATCCCCAGCACTGTCGCCCCGCGCAGCTGGCCCTTGGCGCGGTCGAGCTCCTCGGCGTCGAGCGGCTCGGAGGCGATGCGCTCCAGCTCGCCGTTCATCACCTCGACGACGGTGTCGACCTTGTCCGGCAGGCAGCCGGCGTAGAGGCCGTAGGCGCCGGCGTCGGTGTAGGCCGCGGAGAAGGAGTAGGTGGAGTAGGCCAGCCCGCGCCGCTCGCGGATCTCCTGGAACAGCCGCGAGGACATCCCGCCGCCGAGGGCGGCATGCATCACCGACAGCGCGAAGCGGTCCTCGTCGGAGGCCGACATCCCGCGGCCGCCGAGGATGACCTGCGTCTGCTCCACGGACTTGCGGTGGTGCTCGACGCCGGTGCGCACCGGGATCTGCTCGTGGCCGCCGACGCGCAGCGAAGCCGGGTCGCGGCGGGAGGTCACGTCCCAGGAGGACTCGGCCAGCGCCGCGGAGATCAGCCGGCAGAGCTCGTCGTGGTCGAGGCCGCCGGCGGCGGTGATGACCAGCTCCTCCGGCCGGTACCAGAGGCGGAAGTGGTCGGCGACGTCGTCGCGGCTCGCCGCCCGGATGTCGTCGGCGGTGCCGCCGATGGGCCGGCCGAGCGGGTGGTCGTCCATGACCTGCTCATGGAAGCGCTCGAGGGCGACGTCCATCGGGTCGTCCTCGGCCATGGCCAGCTCCTCGAGGATGACTCCGCGCTCGGTCTCCATCTCCTCGGGATCCAGCGTCGCGGAGGTGACCATGTCGGTGAGCACGTCGACGGCCATCGGCAGGTCGCTGTCCAGCACGCGGGCGTAGTAGCAGGTGTGCTCCTTGCCGGTCAGCGCGTTGGACTCGCCGCCGACGGCGTCGAAGGCCGCGGCGATGTCCAGCGGCGAGCGCTTCGCGGTGCCCTTGAACAGCAGGTGCTCGAGGAAGTGGGTGGAGCCGTGCTGGTGGGCGGCCTCGTCGCGGGAGCCGACCGCGATCCAGAATCCGAGGGTCGCCGAGCGCTGGGCGGGCATGGACTCGGTGATGACGCGCACACCGGAGGGCAGCACGCTGCGGCGCACTGTGGTGCCCTCGTCGGCGTTCAGCACGCCCTGGGTCCGGGGATCGATGGTCACGCGCATAGTTGGCGGCACTCCTGGGTCGCGGGCGGGGCCGGGCCACGCGGGCCTCGGCCCGCCAGCCTATCGCCTCCGCACGCGACGCGCCCCGCCCGCGCTGCTCCCCGCCGACCGCGGCGCGACGCCCGGCGTCCTGCTCAGCGCCAGCCGTCGAGCAGCTGGGCGATGTGCTCGCCCGCCGCCTGCTGCAGCAGCGGACCGAAGCTGACCCGCCGGACGCCGAGAGCGGCCAGCCGGTCCAGATCCAGCTGGTCCGGCACGGCCCCGCGCTCAGGATGGGCGGTGACGTTGAGCGGCGTGGAGACGGCGGCGAGCAGCTGCTCGAGCACTGCGGTGCTCGGCACGGCCACCGGGTAGAGGCAGTCGGCGCCGGCCTCCTCCATCAGCCGCAGCCGGTGCAGCGCCTCGGCAGTCGGGTCCTCCAGGGATCCGGCGTGCTTGAAGGCGTCGGTCCGGGCATTGATCACCAGCGGCACGCCGGCCGCGTCGGCGCGGACGCGCATCCGCCGGATGTAAGCGGCGTGCTCCTCCGGGCTGCGCATCGTTCCGCGCGCATGCACGGTGTCCTCGAGGTTCAGCCCGACGGCGCCGGTCGCCAGGAGCCGGTCGACGAGCTCCTCCGGCGAGGTGTCGTAGCCGGATTCGAGATCCGCCGAGACCGGCACGTCGACGGCGCCGACCACGCGGGCGACTCCGTCGAGCGCCTCGTCGAGCGTCATCGTCTCCCCGTCGGCGCTGCCGCGGGAGTCGGCCACGGGATGGCTGCCGACGGTCAGCGCCTCGAAGCCGGCGGAGGCCACTGTCCGGGCCGACCAGGCGTCCCAGACGGTGGGCAGCACGATCGGACGATCACGGTGGTGCATCTCCTGCAGGCGGCGGGCGGCGGCGGGGGCGTGGGTCGGATGGCTCATGGATCCATGATGTCGAGGATCTCGCGTCGGGGGAAGACCGGCGGGACGGGCGGTTCACGCCGTCCGCCGGCCGAGCACGTGATGCAGCGCCTCGTCCAGAGCCCGGTGCCGGAAGGCGTGGCCGAGCTCCTCGGCGCGTGCGGCGCTGACGCGCTGGTCGGCCAGCGCCATCTCCCGCGCCCCCTCGGAGCCGAGCAGCAGCCGCGGCCCGAAGGACGGCACCGGGACGGCCGCCGGGCGGTGCAGCACGTCGGCGAGGATGCGCGCATAGCGCCGGGCCGTGACCGGTGCGGGGGCGACGGCGTTGACCGGGCCGGCGGCCTGCGGGGTGAGCACCAGGTGCACGATCAGCGCGGCGACGTCGTCGAGGCTGATCCAGCTCTGCACCTGCTGGTCGCCGAGCCGACCGCCGACGCCGGCGGCCACCAGCGGCAGCAGCTGGGCCAGCGCTCCCCCAGTCGGCGACTGCACGATCCCGGTGCGGACCGTGGCCACGCGGACGCCGGCCGCGGCGGCCTGCTCGGCCTCCTGCTCCCACCGGCGGCAGACGCCGGCGAGGAAGTCGGCGCCGGCCGGCAGGTCCTCGGTGAGCAGGTCGTGCCCATGCGGCCGGTCGGCGGCGGTCGCGCCGTACCAGCCGATGGCCGAGCCGCTGATCAGCGTCCGCGGCCCGTCCGGGCGCGGGGCTCGCCGCTCGGCCTCGGCGATCCGCCGCGCGACCAGTCGCGTGCCCTCGACGCGGGACTGCTCGACCCGGCGCTTGTGCTCGTCGGTGAAGCGACCGGCCAGCGGGTGGCCAGCCAGGTGGACGACCGCGTCGACGTCGTCGAAGGCGTCGGCGGCCAGCTCGCCGGCCGTCGGATCCCAGGGGATCTCGTCGCCGCGGTCGTCGGGGCTCGACCGCCGGACCAGCCGCCGGACCTCGAGGCCGGCGCCGGAGAGCAGCGCGCAGACCTGGGTGCCGATCATCCCTGAGGCTCCGGAGACGGCGACGACGCGCGGGCTCGTCGGACGGTCGCCCCCCCCGGGCCGGCGTCCTGCTGAGTGGGAAGGCGGCTGTGCTGGGTGTGGAAGGCCAGATCCGCGGCGGCCTGGTGGTCGCGGAAGGCCGCCTGCCGGCGCAGCTCGCCCTCGATGATCCGGTGCAGCCGGACCCGGAGGGCGCGCGGAATCCGTTCGGCGGCCGGCAGCTGGTAGGCGATCGTCTCCTCGATCCTGGTGCCGGCGCCGTCGTCGCCGATCCGCACGTCCCGACGCCAGGAGCGCATCGGTCCTTCGCTCATGACGTCGACGAATCCGCCGTCGGATCCCCGGTGCCGTCGCAGCCGCCACGGCGTGCGCGTGGGCGGAGCGGAGCCTGTGGCCAGGCGCAGCAGCCCGGCCGCCGCCGTCGCCGAGGTGCCCAGCAGTCCGGGGACGTCGGCGGCGAGGACCAGCTCGGCCCCCTCGCCGGCGTCGCCGTCGGCACCCTCCGGCTCCTGCAGCACGGCGCCGGCGAACGGCGGCATCAGGCGGGTGGTCGTCCCTGGGCGGGCGAGCCAGGCGGCGACGTCCTCGCACCGGAACGGCAGGCGGCTGGTGATCTCGACGACGGGCATGGGGTCTCCTTCGCGGGCGCCGGGTCGATGCGCGGGTGTGGCGTCCACAGTAGGGTCCGGCGCCGCGTGCGGCCAGAGGGCGGGGCCGAGCGGCCGCCAGCTGTGGCAGAGTGTCCGGGATGACCTCTGCCGAGACCGCCGGCGCCGCCGGCACGACCTCCCCCGCCCCTGCCGTGTCCGCGAGCTTCCGCGCCGAGGCGCAGGAGCGGCTCGCCGCGCTGACCGGCGGGGTGACGACCTTCCGCGACGGACAGCTGGAGGCGATCTCCGCGCTCGTCGAGCAGCGCCGTCGGGTGTTGGTGGTCCAGCGCACCGGCTGGGGCAAGTCGGCGGTCTACTTCCTCGCCGCCCATCTGCTGCGCGCCCGCGGGCGCGGGGTCAGCCTGATCGTCTCGCCGCTGATCGCGCTGATGCGCGACCAGATCGCCGCCGCCGAGCGCGCCGGAGTCCGCGCGCGGGCGGTGAACTCGGCCAATGCCCACGCCTGGGACGAAGTGCTGGCCGAACTGGCCGCCGACGAGCTGGACGTGCTGCTGATCTCGCCGGAGCGGCTGGCCAATCCCCGGTTCCGCGACGAGGTGCTGCCCGGACTGCTCTCCCGGCTGGGGATGCTGGTGGTCGACGAGGCGCACTGCATCTCCGACTGGGGCCATGACTTCCGGCCCGACTACCGGCGCATCGGTGAGATCGTGCACGCGCTGCCCGACGAGGTGCCGGTGCTGGCCACCACGGCGACGGCGAACGGCCGGGTGGTCGAGGACGTCGCCGCGCAGTTGGCCCCGGGCGGCGCCTCAGGCGGCTCCTCGGGTGCCGGCGGGTCGGGCGAGTCCTCCGACGACGCCGACGTGATGATCCTGCGCGGGCAGCTCAGCCGCGCCTCGCTGCGACTGGGCGTGCTGACGCTGCCCGACGCCGCCGCCCGCATCGCCTGGCTGTCCCAGCATCTCGGCGCGATGACCGGCAGCGGGATCGTCTATACGCTGACCGTCTCGCAGGCCGAGGACCTCGCCGCCCATCTGCGCGAGCAGGGCCACCAGGTGCTGGCCTACACCGGACGCACCGACGCCGACGAGCGCGCCGAGCTGGAGCGGAAGCTCAAGGACAACGAGGTCACGGCGCTGATCGCGACCTCGGCGCTGGGCATGGGCTTCGACAAGCCGGACCTGGGCTTCGTCATCCACTTGGGGGCGCCGTCGTCGCCGGTCTCCTACTACCAGCAGATCGGCCGTGCCGGGCGTGCCGTGGACACCGCCGACGTGCTGCTGCTCCCCGGCGCGGAGGACGTGCGGATCTGGGAGCACTTCGCCCAGGCCTCGATGCCGACGCAGGACCGCGCCGACGCCGTGCTGTCAGCCCTGTCCACTGAGGAGACGATGTCTGTGGCGCGGCTCGAGGCGATGGTCGAGATCCGCCGCTCGCCGCTGGAACTGCTGCTGAAGGTCCTCGAGGTCGACGGCGCGGCCGCCCGGGTGCGCGGCGGGTGGCTGTCCACGGGTCAGGGATGGACCTACGACGCCGAGAGGTATGACCGCATCCTGGCGCTGCGGCGGGCCGAGCAGCAGGCCATGCTCGACTATGAGGCCTTGCCCGCCGGGCCGGGTCGTCAGGACTCCTGCCGGATGATGGCTCTGGCGAAGGCGCTGGACGACGTCGACGCCGAGCCCTGCGGCCGCTGCGACGCCTGCGCAGGACCGTGGTACCCGACGACTGTGGACCAGGGCTCGGTCGGCCAGGCGAAGGCCAGCCTGGACGCCGTCGGCGTGGAGGTCCCGGCCCGCAAGCAGTGGCCCACCGGACTCGATGCCCTGGGCGTGGACCTGAAGGGCAAGTTGAGCCCCGACCAGACGGCCGAGGACGGGCGGGTGCTCGCCCGGCTCAGCGACCTGGGATGGGGCACTGCCGTGCGTCAGGCGCTCTCCGGCGACGACGGCCCGATCAGCCGCGAGCTCGTCCAGGCGGCGGTGCGCGTGCTCGCCGACTGGGACTGGCCGAAGCGTCCGGAGGCCGTCGTCGCCGTGCCCTCGCGCAGCAGGCCGCAGCTGGTGGAGTCGCTGGCCTCGGGTCTGGCCGAGATCGGACGACTGCCGTATGCCGGCACCCTGGAGCTGGTCGGTTCCGGGCCGACGTCGACGCCGGAGTCCAACAGCGCCTTCCGTGTCTCCGGACTGCTGGGCAGCTTCGCCGTGCCCGACCACCTCGCCGAGAGGCTCCCCGGCCACTCGGTGCTGCTGGTCGACGACGAGATCGTCTCGCGCTGGACGCAGACACTCGCCGCCCGCGAGCTGCGTCGCGCCGGGGCGGAGTCGGTGCTGCCCTTCGCGCTGGGACTGCGGGGCTGAGCGAGGCCGACCGGACGACGGAATGACTGGAGCCGTACCCGACGCGGCGGTCACACCTCGCGCACGGTCACATCGGCGACCTGTCCGCGACCGAAGGCCCGGAGCACCAGCTCGCCGGGCGCGCCCTCGACGATCTGCAGCGGATCGCGCCGTCGGCCGTGGGTCACCGCGCCGAAGCCGGGGCTGACCCACGCCACCCGTAGATGCTGCGAGCGCGCGGCGGCCAGGAACAGCGTCTTCGCCGCGAACGACCAGAGCCGGGCCTCCACCGCCGGGTCGAGATCGCGCCGGCACGAGGGCGTCTCGGCCCCGGCGCGGAGCACGTCCTCGGCATGGACGAAGAACTCCAGCGTGTTCATCGCCTCGTCGAGGGAGCCGATCCGGGCCGGCGACCAGCGCGGCGCCCCGGCGGCGAAGCGCTCGAGCAGGTCGCTGAAGTCCAACACACCCTCCGCCGGCGGCTCGCCGCGGAAGTGCGCGCCGGGCGTCGGGATGCGGCGTCGAGCCAGCAGATCCAGGTGGCCGTCGCGCATGACCAGATGCGCGGCGAGGTCCTGAGCGTCCCAGCCGGCGCAGAGCGTGGGCGCCTCAGGGCCGGCCTCCTCCAACGCCCGGGCCAGGACCGCACGTTCGACGGCGGCGGTGGTCGTGCGGGCGGCGGACGTCATGGGGCTCCTCATCTGTGGGGTCTGGTCGGGCTGCTCTCGGTGCCGGCCAGGGGCGGGATCAGAACAGCTGCCGGGCGTTGTTCCGGGCCAGGTCGATCAGCTCGTCGCCGCGGCCGGACATCACGGTGCGGATGGCGTAGAGCGTGAAGCCCTTGGCCTGCTCGGCGGTGATCGTCGGCGGCATGGACAGCTCCTGCCGCTCGGTGGTCACGTCCAGCAGCGCCGAGCCGTCGTGGGCGAGGAACTCCTCGACCGCACCCGGCAGCTCTGCCGAGCTCTCCACCCGGATGCCGCGGATGCCGGTGGCCTCGGCGACGTCGGCGAAGTTCGGGTTCGCCAGCTCGGTGCCGTAGTTGACGAAGCCGGCGGCCTTCATCTCCACCTCGACGAAGTTCAGCGAGGAGTTGTTGAACACCACTGTCTTCACCGGCAAGTCATGTTGGGTCAGGCTCATCAGCTCGCCCATGAGCATCGCCAGCCCGCCGTCGCCGGCCATGGCGATGACCTGGCGGTTCCTGTCCACCGACTGCACGCCAATCGCCTGCGAGACCGCATTGGCCATGGAACCGTGGGCGAAGGAGCCGATGAGCCGACGGCGGCCGTTCATGGTCAGGTAGCGCGAGGCCCAGACCACCGGCGAGCCGACGTCGGGCAGGAAGACGGCGTCGTCGGCGGCCTGTTCGTCGATCAGCCGCGCGAGGTACTGCGGGTGGATGGTGCGCTTCGACGGGCTGGCCAGCGAGTCCAGGTCCTTGCGGGCGCGACGGTAGTGCTTGGTCATCGCGTCCAGGTGCTTGGAGCTGCGGTGTTCGCTCAGCCGCGGCAGCAGCGCGTCGAGGGTCTCGGCCACTCCCCCGACCAGGCCGACGTCGACGCGAGCACGGCGGCCGATCTGCTCGCCGCGGATGTCGACCTGGACGACCTTCGCGTCCGGATAGAACTGCTGGTACGGCAGGTCCGAGCCGAGCACCAGCAGCGTCTCGGCATCCTCCATGGCGTGATAGCCGGAGGAGAAGCCCAGCAGGCCGGTCATGCCGACGTCGTAGGGGTTGTCGTACTCGATGTGCTCCTTGCCGCGCATGGCGTGGACGATCGGCGCCTGCAGCCGCTCGGCGGTCGCCAGCAGCTGGTCGTGGGCGTCGGCCGCACCCGCCCCGGCGAGGATGGTGACCTTGCTGCGCTCGTTGAGGATCTCGGCGGCGGATTCCAGCTCGGTCTCGGCAGGGACCGTGGTGGAGAGCGCCGGGCGGATGGCCTCCGGTTCGGCCTCGATCTCCTGCAGGGCGACGTCGCCGGGGATGACCAGCACGGCCACCCCGCGCTTCTGGATGGCTTCGCGCATGGCCACGCGCAGCAGCCGGGGCATCTGCTCGGCGGTGGAGACCTGCTCGACGTAGACGCTGCACTCGCGGAAGACCTCCTGCGGGTGGGTCTCCTGGAAGTAGCCCGAGCCGATCTCCTCGCTGGGGATGTGGGCGGCGATGGCCAGCACCGGGGTCCGCGAGCGCTGGGCGTCGTAGAGGCCGTTGATCAGATGCAGGTTGCCCGGCCCGCAGCTGCCCGCGCAGACGGCGAGCTCGCCGGTGGTCTGCGCCTCGGCGCTGGCGGCGAAGGCGGCGGCCTCCTCGTGGCGGGTCTGGACCCAGTCGAGGGTGCCGGCGACGCGCAGCGCATCGGTGAAGCCGTTGAGCGAGTCGCCGGGGATCCCGTAGACCCGCTGGACTCCGGAGGCGTGCAGGGTGTCGACGATGTTCCGCGCGACTGTGGGCATGACATCTCCTGTTCTGGAAAGACTCCCGGCCGCCGCGCCCCTGATGCGACGCGACGGTCGCCTGCTGGCGAGTCTATGCCGGGGCCGGTGAGTTGGCCATGAAGTGCCTCACCGGGGAGGGAGAGGTCTGGCACGCGGTTGTCGTCGCGCGAACCGGCTCTCGAGCCTCAGTTCGCCGAGCCGATCCAGTTGCCGTTCTCGTCGTACTGATCCTGATAGATCTTCGGCGGACGGTCTGTGGACGGATCGAACTGCACCGGCCCGTTGCAGCCCCACTGGTCCTGCGACTCGCAGGCGCCGGAGACCCAGCGGGAGTTCTGGGTCCAGATGTCGGCCTCGCCGGGTGACGATTCCACGCTGATACTGCCCGGAATGCCCGCCCATTCACTGCCGTCGAAGCGGTACTGGCCGATGAACTCGGTGGTCACCGTGACCTCGAAGAGCCCGGTCTCCTCATAGACATGCGAGGTAGGGGTCTTGAAGTCCATTGTGTTGATCTTCTCGCCGGTGCCGTCGTAGTCCGACAATGGGCCACCCGGCTCATACGTCATCCGCGATGTGCCGTCGCCGTATGTCCAGTAATAGGAGGCCGGAATGGCGCGCAGCTCCATGGTGGCGTCGAGGACCTCACCAGAGGTCGTCTGGGTGCCCACGTCGGCGTAGATGTTCGTGTGCCGCCCCTTATAGCCGAAGCCCAGCAGATCAGGCTCGAACTGCACAGATGCAGGCTCGAGGGACATCTCCACGAATTCCTCCCGAGCAACAGTGACAGGCTCAGGATCAGCTGACTGTTCGTCTTGCTCAGGTTCCGGTTCAGGGCCCGTCTCACAGATACGCCTCGGGACATCCAGCGGCTCGTTCGGCGCTGTGCACCCCGGCCCGCCATTCAAGTCGATGCACGCGGAGTCGGGGACCGCACCTGCTAAACACGTATTGCTTTTTTCATAGGTGACTTCCTCGCCCGGATCCCCCTCGTTCTCTGGACCCCCGGCACCTGGCTGATTAGCAGGTCCGCGAACGTCATCGGCCCCCTCGGGCTGTCCACGGCCCTGATTATCGGAGCCGCCCCCACCTTCCGATTCTTTCTCGTCCGAATCCACGAAACCGTCAGTCGTCGGTGCTTCACACTCTTGCGCGCCCCCGGTGAGGGAGCCAGCAGAGTCGTCCTTGCCGGCGGTCTGCTTGTACTCACATTTGTCTGCGGCGTCAGAGGCCAACACCCCCTGCAGGGCGATAGGTGCCACGAAGCATAGAAGAATCGCCAGGGCGGTGCCGAGAAAACCAGGAGCTGGCCGAATCAGGAGAGATCGCACCCTTCGTCCTCACCCTCTGTACAAAGGTGGCTCAGATCCTCCCCGACCCACCGGCCATCTGCATACGCGAACTTCGCACCCCATCTTTGGACACTGGAATCGTCTTCGGCCTGCGTGGGAGAGTCTTCCGAGTAACTGATGAACGTCCCACCGCCCAAGATGAAGTAGCCCTTGTACGAACCATCATCCTGCTCGACGAGAGCCATGTCCTTGATCTCGTACTCATCCTGATGCCACCAGCCGCCTTGGTCATAGACGCCTATGGTGTGCTCGACTCGCGCCTTGCAGTAGTCGCATGTCGACATCGACATCTTGACCAGTGACGACGTGTCGCCGGTGTTCCGTGCGTAGGCATACAGCTCCCACCAGTACTCCAGCGCCGCCTCGGCTCCCTCGTTACTTTTCTCAGTGATCTCCTCCGGAGCCTCGGGCTCGGGCCAGTTCTGGGCGGGTCCGTCCGACGACGCCGGAATCGGCTCACCCGAGCCGTCGGAGACGCCCTCGCCGGCGCTGCCACCGCTCGACTCGCTCGAAGAGCCGCCCGACGGCCCGTCGCTCGACGAGGCCTCCTCATCAGAGCCGCCGTCGGCGCTCTCGCTCGCCGAGGCGCTTGCGCTCGGCTCCTCGGAACCGGCCTGACCTTCCTCCTCAGGAGACCCGCCGCAGGCGCTGAGCAGCAGCGCGCCGGCAAGACACGCGGAGACGGTCCGCTCCGCCCCGTCATGTTCAGAACTCCCCGTCCAGTTGGGCTGGGAATTGAGAACTGGACGAGGCGGGACGGTGCCCCCGCCCAACTGGACGGGGACAAGCGGCGCCCACACGGACCACCGGCCCCACCGCCTCGCGGACCCACCCCACCACCCCGATGTTCCGTCGCTCACGAAACTTTTAGACTGACCAGTCAGTTCATTACGATCGACACATGCTCGATGTGCGCTCGATGAGCTTCCATGACCGGCACGCCCTCATCGTGCCGCCCACCAGATTCCGGATCGCCGCCGGGGAGCTGGTCTTCCTCGAGATCCCCACCCCGGCGGGCCGCACCGCCGCGTCGTTGATCCTCTCCGGCCGCATGGCGCCCGAGGGCGGCGAGCTCCTCCTCGACGACGAGCCGGGTCTGCGTGCTCGCCGTCGCGCCGCCGCCGTCGTCGACGCCGAGGGGATCACCTCCCCGGAACACTTCATGAGCGTCCGCCGCGTCGTGGCCGAGTCGCTCGGCCTGCGCCCACTGCGGGCGCGGCTGCCGCACCGTCGCGACAGGATCCCGTCGTCGCCGCGGGCCTGGATGCAGGCCCACGACTGGAGCGGGGTCGCCGGCGACCATGTCGACGCGCTGCCGGCCCCCGAGCGGATCGAGCTGCTCACGCTCCTGGCCTTCGCCGATCCCCAGGTCCGTCTCGCGGTCCTCGACTCTCCCGATCGTCATGACCTCACCGGCGAGACGCTCGAGGACACCCTCGCCGCCCTGGTCGACGAGGAGTCGGACACCAGCGTGATCGCCGTCGTCGATCGTGCCCCGGCCGGCACGGACCACCGCGTCGTCACCGCTGACGAGCCGCCGGCGGACGAGGAGCCCGACGACGAGGCCCCCGCCCCGGAGGCCGCACCCGGCAGCGCCGACGACGACATCCCCCACGACTCCCCCGCGGAGAACCGATGACCTTCCTGCGCCTGATCCGCTCCGAACTGTCGCGGCTGACCGACAGCATCCTGCCGATCCTCACCGTCCTCGCCCTGGCGGTGGTCCCGGTGATCTACGGCGGCATCTACCTCTACGCGAACTGGGACCCCACCGGGAACCTGGAGGACGTCGACGCCGCGCTGGTGAACCTCGACGACGGCGCGGACTTCGACGGCGAGGCGCAGACCATCGGCGACGACGTCGCCGAGGAGCTCGCCGACGATGCCTCGTTCCACTGGGTCGACGTCGACTCGGTCGAGGACGCCGAGGAGAACGTCGCCTCCGGTGACCAACAGTTCGCCCTGGTGATCCCGCAGGACTTCTCGGCGGCCTTGGCCTCCCCCGGCGACTTCGAGTCCGCCGAGCAGGCCCAGCTGCAGGTGGTCACCAATGACGCCAACAACTACCTGCTGTCCAGCATCGTCGACTCGCTGGCCTCCGAGGTCCACGCCTCAGTGGCCGCGCAGGTCGGCGAGGAGTCCGCCGACCAGCTGCTGACCGGTTTCGGGCGGATCCACCAGCAGATGTTGCAGGCCGCCGACGGCGCCGACGAGCTCACCGACGGCGCCTCCGATCTGGACGACGGCCTGGTCACCCTCCATTCCGGCGCCTCCGACCTCGCCGGCGGCGCGTCAGATCTGGACGACGGCGTCGACGACCTCTCCACCGGGCTGGGCGAGCTCAAGGAGGGCACCGGCCAGCTCGACGACGGCGCCTCGACGCTCTCCTCCGGCGCCGACGATCTCTCCACCGGGGCGAGCGACCTCTCCTCCGGGCTGGGCGACCTCGTCGACGGCGCCGCGGCCGCCGAGTCCGGCGCCGACGATCTCTCCGCCGGCGCCGAGGATCTGCACACCGGGCTGGGCTCGCTGACCGAGGGCGCAGAGCAGGTCGCCGACGGCAACGAGCAGCTCTCGGCCGCCTCCCACGAGGCTACTGAGGTGATCCAGCAGTTCGAGTCCGACGCCGAGGGCCGGGTGGACGAGACCGTCGAGCAGCTGGTCGAGGCCGGGGTGATCGCCGAGGACGACGTCGCCTCCGCCCGCGAGGCACTGGCCTCCACCGCCGCGGACTCGCAGCTGCTGGACCGGGCGCAGCAGACCCGCACCGAGCTGACCGAAGCCCAGGAGCAGATCGACCAGCTGGCCGCCGGTTCCCGCGACGTCGCCGACGGCGCCGCCGAGCTGGAGTCGGGCAGCTCGGAGCTCGCCGACGGCGCCGGCTCGCTGGCGACGCGGCTGCCGGACCTCACCGCCGGCGCCCAGTCGGCGAAGGACGGCGCGGACAGCCTGTCCTCCGGCGCCGACGATCTCTCCGCCGGCGCGAGCGACCTCTCCGAGGGCGCGACCGCCGTCGACTCCGGCGTCGACGAGCTGATCACCGGCGCCGCCCAGCTCGACACCGGCGCCACCGACCTCTCCGAGGGCGCGGTCTCGCTGCGCGACGGACTGTCCGGCGCCCAGGACGGCTCCGCCCAGCTGGTCGACGGCGCCGGAGAGCTCACCGACAGGCTCTCCTCCGGCGCGGAGGATGTGCCCGATCCCGACGCCGAGGAGCGCGACGAGCTCTCCTCGGTGATGGGCGATCCGCTGCGCGTCGCCGAGACCGCCCAGACCGAGGCCGGCAGCTACGGAGCCGGCATGGCGCCCTACTTCCTCGGGTTGTCGCTGTGGATCGGCGCGCTGGTGATGATCCAGGTGCTGCGGCCGGTCTCGCCGCGGGCGCTGGCCTCCAACGCGCCGTCGGCGGCGATCGTGATCGGCTCCTGGCTGCCGTTCCTGCTGCTCTCGCTGGTCCAGGCCGGGCTGGTCTACACCGCAGTGGTCTTCGGGCTCGGGCTGGAGCCGGTGCATCCGTGGATGTCCTTCGGCCTGTTGACCGCAACCTCGGTGGCGTTCACCGCACTGATCCAGGGGGTGGTCACATTGCTGGGCAATCCGGGGAAGATGCTGATGATCGTGCTGCTGGTGCTGCAGCTGGTCGCCTCGGGCGGGACCTATCCGGCCGAGACGCTGCCGGACGGGCTGTCCGCGCTGCATCAGTGGCTGCCGATGAGCTATGTGGTGGACGGGCTGCGGCACGCCATCTACGGCGGGCAGCTGTCCTCGGCGACGACGGCCGCGGCGGCGCTGGTGCTCACCGCCGCCGTGGGGCTGAGCATCATGACCTTCGCGGTGCGGCGGAAGAAGACGTGGTCGCTGAAGCGGCTGCAGCCGCCCTTCGCCGAGGCGGCGTGAGGCGCCGGAGCACGGGAGGATGGAGACCAGCACCCGCCGCGCAGGAGCCAGCAGGACCCGCACCAGAAGGAGCAGCATGAGTGACGACGCCGACGCCGCACCGGGCCCGAAGCGCCCCGCCCGGGTGCGAATCCTGGAGGCGATGATGACCCTGGACGACCATCGCAGCGTCCACGAGCACACGGTCGACGAGCTCGCCGCGATCGCCGGAGTGGCCAAGGGCTCGGTCTACTACCAGTTCGGCTCCAAGGACCGGCTGGTGCGCGAGATGCTCGTCCACGGCGGCGAGGAGCTGCGCGTGATGATGGACGCCGCCGCCGAGCGCACCGAGCCCCGCGGCGAGGGTGACGACGTCGACGCCGATGACGACGGCGAGCGCGCCGGCTTCGCCGCCCGGCTGCGGGCCGCGGTGGAGTTCCTCGACGCCCACCCCTCCTTCACCGGACTGGTCGCCTTCGCGCTGGCCCGCCGGCGGGACGACGAGGCCCAGCAGCTGCGGGCGGAGAAGGAGTCGATCGTCGCGCTGCTGGCCGACCAGCTGGCTTCCCTCGACGCCGCCGTCGCCGCCGTCGCCGGGCGCGCGCCGGCGAGCCGGACGCGGCTGGAGATCACCGCCACCGGGCTGCTCTCGGCGGCGGTGACGCTGGCCATCGACCGGCACACCACGCATCCGGAGTGGGGCGTGGACGACTGTGTCGAGGCGCTGGTGGCGATGGTGTCGGGCGCCTGAGGCGCCGTCGGGACGTGTCGCCGCCGAGCCGCCGGGCCTCAGCTGCCGAAGGGGTTCTGCTCGGCGAGCCAGTTCTGCACCCACCAGGCGCCGCCGGCGAGGATGATCAGCATCGGCACCACCGCGATCGCCAGCGTCCGCCGACGCAGCGCACGACGGCGTTCCCGCAGCGCCTGTTCGTCGAGCAGCGGGTCGGCCGCACCGGTGGTCAACACCGCATAGCCGACGCCCCAGGCGGCGAGCACCACCAGGATCGAGACCAGCATCGGCGCGCCGGGCGCCAGCGTGGCCAGCACCGGCGGCAGCACGACCACCGGCAGCGCGATGATCGCGCCGGCCAGCAGGATCGCCACGATCAGCGGGGCGGGCCGCTCGGCCAGTCCGCGCAGGGTCTGCTGGCCGAGCCCGACGACGCCGGCCCCGGCGGCGGCGAGCAGCGCTGCGGTGATGACTCCGCCGAGGGTGATGCGCGCGCCGTGGTCGGAGAGCAGCGCGGCGGTGCTCCAGGCCAGTGCCAGCGTCCCGAGCACTTCCACCACGACGACGGCGGCGGTCCGGCGTGCCCCGGGCATCGGCTCAGGTGCCGCGGCGGGGGTCGCGGCGGCGGCCGCGCCGTCGTCGCCGTCGGACGTCTCCTCCGGCACGGGGGTGCGTGTCTGGTCCGTCCGGTCAGTGTCGAGCATGGCCGCTCCTCCTCGCCTGCTGTGGGGTGATGTGTCTGACGCGTCGGGAGGATAGGACGTTCGGCTGAACGCCGGCGCAGAACGACAGGCGGGAGGCCGTCGTCGCACCGGATCGCGTCCGGACAGGCCCAGGGTGCCGGTGCTACTCTGCCTCAGGAAGCGGAGCCCTGTGAGCTCTGCCACGATTCCGGGAGGATGATGATCATGACTCAGCACCCCAAGACGCAGCAGGAGCCGGCCCGGGACCCGCAGCAGGATCACCTGCTCTCCCCGGGGAACTGCGTGCTCGCGCTGATCGATTACCAGCCGGAGCAGTACAGCACGGTGACCTCGGCCTCGCGGGAGCGCATCGATCTCAACGTCATCGGTCTGGCCAAGATCGCCCATGCCTATGACATCCCGGTGGTGCTCTCCACCGTCGGCGTCGACATGGGCGTGAACTCCGGGACCGCGCAGGCCATCCGCGACGAGCTGCCCGGCGTCGGCGAGATCGACCGGACCGGGGTCAATGCTTGGGAGGACGCCGAGTTCCGCGCCGCCGTCGAGGCCACCGGCCGGACGAAGGTCGTCATCGCCGGGCTCTGGACCGAGGTCTGCCTGACGTTCCCGACGCTGGATATGCTCGCCGCCGGCTACGAGGTCTACCCGGTCGCCGACGCCGTCGGCGGCATCAGCCCCGTCGCGCACGACCGCGCCTTCGACCGGATGATCGCCGCCGGCGCCAGCCCGGTGACCACGATCTCCTTCGGCGGCGAGCTGATGCGCAACTGGGCCCGACCGGACGCCGACAACCTGCGGGGCGTGATGCAGTGGTACTTCCCCCGCAAGCAGCAGCTGGACGAAGCCGAGGGCGTCGACGGCCGCGGCTGAGCCGCCGACCCTGCCGACGCCGCCCGCCCGACTCTCAGGAGGAACACTCATGTCCGACGACCACACCACCGGGACTTCCGGCTCCCCCAGCACCTCCGATCAGCAGGAGACCGTCCGCCGCAACGGCGAGGAGTCCCGCTTCGAGGTGCACGTCGGCGACGAGCTCGCCGGCTTCTCGATGTACAAGGACCTGCCCGACGACGGCCAGCGGATCTTCTACCACACCGAGATCTTCGACGCCTTCGGCGGGCTCGGGCTGGCCAGCACGCTGACCCGCTCGGCGCTGGAGACCAGCGCGGTCGAGGGATGGCGGATCGTGCCCGTCTGCCCGTACGTGAAGAAGTGGCTCGAGTCCCACCACGAGGTAGACGACGCCGTGGACGCGGTGCGCCCGGCGCATCTGGAGGCGCTGCGCTGACCCTGAGCCGCGCGCACTCGGGGAAGCCGGGTCGCCCGGACCTGCCTCAGACTCCCGGCTCCGATGCTGAAAGGACCACGGCGGCATGAAGACCCCGATCCCCGATTACCTCGAGGAAGTCCTCGCCGAGCTGCGCGACGTCGACGACGGCGCGACGGCCGACTACATCCCGGAGCTGGCCTCGGCCTATCCCGAACGCAGCGCCCTGGCCATCACCTCCGCCGACGGCAGCACCTATTCCGCCGGCGATGCGGAGGTCGCCTTCACTATCCAGTCCATCTCCAAGCCGTTCGCCTATGCGGCGGCCATCATGGACCGCGGCCTGGACCGAGTGCTGGAGGCCGTGGGCGTCGAACCCTCCGGCGAGGCGTTCAACGAGCTCTCCCTGGAGGGCGAGACGCATCGTCCCAGGAATCCGATGATCAACGCCGGCGCGATCACCGCCCATGCGCTGCTGGTCGGCCCGACGACGACGGCGGCCGACCGCGTCGAGCGGATCCGGGTGCTGTGCTCGCGGCTGGCCGACCGGGAGCTGGCGGTCGACGAACGTGTCGCCGCCTCGGAGCTCGAGACGGCGGACCGCAATCTGGCCATCGCCCATATGCTCCGTACCTACGGCATCGTCGACGATCCGGCCCATGAGCTCGTGGAGGGCTATGTCCGCCAGTGTGCGCTGCTGGTGACGGTCGAGGACCTGTCGATGATGGCGGCGACGCTCGCCGCGGGCGGAGTCCAGCCGCGCACCGGCGAGCAGCTGATGCCGCCGGAGGTGGCCCGGCAGGTCATGGCCGTGATGGCCGCCGCCGGCATGTACGACGCGGCCGGCGACTGGCTGACCCGGGTGGGCATCCCCGCCAAGAGCGGGGTCGCCGGAGGGATGGTCGGAGTGCTGCCCGACCGGGCCGGCATCAGTGCCTTCTCCCCGCGTCTGGACGCGCGCGGGAACAGCGTCCGCGGGCGCATGGCCTTCGAGCGGCTCTCCGCGGACATGGGGATGCACCTGTTCGCCGCGGACCGCGGCCTGCCGGACCGGGTGGAGCTGGACGACGACGGAACCACCGCCACCCTGGTGCTGCGCGGGACTGTGGAGTTCACCGCCGCCGCCCAGCTGCTGGATCTGATGGCCACCCTGCGCCGGGACACCGTGCTGCTGGACGTCTCGCGGGTGCACGCTGTCAGCGACGTCGGCCGCCGGATGACGCTGGAGGGGCTGCGGCGGCTGCGGCTCGACGGCGTCCGCGTCCAGCTGCATGATCCGGGCGAGGTGCTGCCCGACCCGGACCTCGGCGACGGCGGCCGCCCCGAGATGCGGTGACGCCTGCCCGGTGAGGCGCCGCCCTCCCCCATCGTTCATCGGCAATCGGACAGCGAGGTGCCCCATGACATCGACTGATCACGACACCCAGGCAGCCGGGCGGCGCTCCACTGCGGCGACCGCCTCGGACTTCAGCCATCTGCGCGCGACCTTCTTCAACTGCACGCTCAAGCCGTCCCCGGAGGTCAGCCACACCGGAGCGCTGGTGGAGGCCAGCGCCCGGCTGATGCGCCACCACGGGGTGAGCGTGGAGGTCATCCGCCCGGTGGACCATGACATCGCCCCCGGCGTGCAGCCGGATATGACCCAGCACGGCTGGGAGACCGACGAGTGGCCGCAGCTGCACCGGACGGTCATGGCCTCCGACATCCTGGTGCTGGCCGGCCCGATCTGGCTGGGCGACAACAGCTCGGTGATGCGACGGGTCATCGAGCGGCTCTACTCGAACTCCGGCGACCTCAACGACGCCGGCCAGTCCTCCTACTACGGCCGGGTCGGCGGGGCGCTGTTCACCGGCAACGAGGACGGGATCAAGCACTGCGCGATGAACGTGCTCTACAGCCTGCAGCACCTCGGCTGCACCATCCCGCCGCAGGCCGACGCCGGCTGGGTCGGCGAGGCCGGCCCCGGCCCGTCCTATCTGGACCCGGGCTCCGGCGGCCCGGAGAACGACTTCACCAACCGCAACGCCACGTTCATGACCTACAACCTGATGCATCTGGCGGCGATGCTCCGCGCCGCCGGCGGGATCCCCTCCTACGGCAACGATCGCCGCGCCTGGGACGCCGGCACCGGGGCGGAGCATGTGAACCCCGAATACCGGTGAGCCGGGCTGCTCGGAGCGCGGCCGGTGTCAGCCGAACAGCAGCAACACCGCGGCCATGACCGCGGTGCCCGCTGGAATCATCAGCAGCCGGAACCGCTCGGCCCAGGCGATGCTGCGCCGTCGGCGATCGCGCTCCACCGCGCCGTCCCAGGGGGTGAGGAGCATGTCCTGCTCCGGGTCGCGGGCTTCGCGGCGGACCAGGACCAGATCCCAGAGCACGCCGGCGAGCACCACGACGGCGCCGGCGGCCAGGCTCGGTCCGGCCGGGGCGGCGAGCAGCTCCTGACGCAGCAGGATCGTCGGCGCGACGATCAGCGCCAGGGACAGTGGGGCGGCGACGGCAGCCTTCCACCGCGGGCCGGCCAGCGCGCCCAGAGTCTTCTCCGGCCAGAGTCCCAGCGCGAGGACCACCGCCACCAGCACCAGAGCGCTGACCAGCGCTCCGGCGGTGACGCTCATCGCCTGCCCGGCGGCGATCTCAGGTGCGGCGGTGATCACGGCGAGCATGCCGGCCAGCTGCACCAGGGTCGGCAGCGTCCGCCGCAGCACGGCCGCCGTCGCCTGCTCCTCGGTCTCCGGCAGTCCCAGGCTGCGGGCGTACTCGCCGGCATCCCCGAAGGCCTCGCCCGCCGGTTCGCCGCTCTCGGCGCAGTGGGAGTCGACTTCGGCGAGCGCGGCGCCGATGTCGTCGCCGGCGACGCCGTGCAGCCGCAGCTCGACGATGAAGTCGCCGGCCCACTCGCGGTCGACGTGCGGAGCCAGCGTCTCCTCGACGGAACGTGCGTCGGTGGAGCGGGAGCGGGTCATGGCGTCTCCTCCTGCGGAGTGAGGATGTCAGCGGTGGTGGCGACGAACTGGTGCCAGTGCGCGCGACGTGCGGCGAGGTCAGCGCGGCCGGCGTCGGTGAGCAGGTAGTACTTCCGCCCCGGGCCGCCGTCGCCGGGGCGCCAGTCGACCTCGACCCGGCCGGACTGCTCGAAGCGCTGCAGCAGCGGGTAGAGCGTGCCGCCCTTGACGGTGCCCAGTCCTTCGTCGGCCAGGCGGGTCGCGATCTCGTAGCCGTAGGTCGGGCCGTCGGCGAGGATGCGCAGCACGCAGAGCTCGAGGACGGCACGGAGCCACTCGGAAGGCCATTCCGACGGCCAGTCGGCGGGCCGCTCCTCCGGCTCGTGGTGCATCGAGGTCATGACTAGATCGTACGACTGACTAGTCAGGATGACAATATAGTCGTACCGACCCGGGGGAACATCCGCGGCGCCCACTGCGTTGATAGTTGTTGCAACAACAACCCGGCGGGAGATTCCCGCCCGACTCCTGCGAGGTCCGCCATGCTCCCTGCCTCCCCCGCCGCCGACGTCGAGCGCGTCATCCACCCGGAGACGTCGATGGACGCGGTCACCCTGCACGTCGGTGACCTGGAGATGATGTCCGAGTACTACGCCACTGCCCTGGCGATGGAGCCGTTGCAGGAGCGCACCCGCGGCCGCGAGGTCCACCGGGTGCTGGGGCGTGGCACCACTCCGATGGTCCGGCTGGTCCATGCTCCGGGCATGAACGCAGTGGATCCGCGCGCGGCCGGGCTGTTCCACACCGCGTTCCTCGTCGAGGACGAGGCCAGCCTGGCCGCGACCCTCTACCGGGCCGCGCAGCACCCGCTCTCGCGGTTCGTCGGCTCGGCCGATCACCTGGTCAGCGAAGCCTTCTACTTCACCGACCCGGAGGGCAATGGGATCGAGATCTACCGGGACCGGCCGCGGACGATGTGGGAGGTCCACGACGGGCGGGTCACCATGGATTCGCTGCGGCTGGATCCGCAGCAGTACCTGCGCGAGCACCTGGACCAGGGCGTCCTCGACGCCGGCGCCGAGCGGGCCGGAGTGGTCGGGCACGTGCACCTGCAGGTCGGCGACGTGGAGCGGGCACGGGAGTTCTACGTCGGCGCGCTGGGCTTCGACCCGACCGCCTCGCTGCCCGGGGCGCTCTTCGCCTCAGCCGGCGGGTATCACCACCACGTGGCGATGAACACCTGGAACAGCCGCGGGGCCGGTCCGCGCGCCTCGCGGCTGGGGCTGGGCGACCTGGCGATCACCGTGCCGCAGCGTGAGGACCTGGATGCGCTGGTCGCCCGCTACCGCGCGGCCGGGCTGGACTTCGACGACGACGGCCGCCGTGTGGTCACCTGCGACCCCTGGGGCACCCAGGTCTCGGTGGCGGTGCCCGGCACCGAGACCGAGGAGCTGCTCGAGCGGTGAGGCCGCGCCCGGTTCGCCTACTGCGCCTGGCCGGCCAGCCACTCCTCGACTGACGGGCCGACCAGCTCGGCGCCCTCGGGCGCGAGCAGCGCTCCATCGGCCAGCGCGGGCATCGCAGCCTCGACAGTGCGCACCGGCCGATCGTCGCCGCGGGCGGCGAGGTAGCGCTCGGTGAGTTCGGACAGCCGGAGGGTCTCCGGTCCGGCCAGCGAGCGGCGCGGCAGGCGCGAGTGTGCGGCGTCGTGCAGGACCTCGGCGACGACGGCGACGGCGACCGGCTGGATCAGCCAGTCCTGGACGGTGACCTCGTAGTCGCCGGTCGTCACCGCGGCGGGGTCCACGGCGAACTCATGCCACTGGGTGGTGACGATGATCGTCGCCGGGAAGCCGCTGTCGGCGATGACCTGCTCCTGGGCGCGCTTCGCCAGGTAATAGGGGAACTCGTCGAAGGCCGGGTCGTGGATAGTGCTGATCGACAGGTATACCAGATGCTCGACGCCGGCTCTGCGACAGGCCGCGATCAGCCGCGTCGTCGCCTGAGCATAGGCCTCGACGAGGTCGGCTTCGGGATCCTGAAGACGCGGGTTCGAGGCATCGATGACGACGTCGACGCCGGCCAGTGCCGCGGTCAGCCCCTCGCCGGCGAGCAGGTCGACGCCTGCGGATCGGGAGATCTCGACGACGTGGTGGCCGCGCTCCCGTGCCAGCGCGACGGTGGACGCTCCGGCAGTGCCGGTGGCTCCGGCGACGGCGATCTGCATATTAGTCTCCCCTCCCCGATGATGCAGCTGGTCAGCACCAGCCGATCCGCTCAGCGCCTCCTGCCGCCACGCTAATGCTCGCGAGCACCGAGCGGCCAGGGTTCGGGTCGGAGCCGGCACCACACGACATCGGCCGACCACCGGCACGTCGCGATGAGCCGCCCGACCACGCCGGGCACCCTGATGTCACTCGTGCGAGGACGCGCTCCCGAGCAGTTCGCGCACCCGCCCAGCGACGCGATGGAACTCCGGGTCCTCCATCGTCTCCTCATAGTCACGCTCGCGGGGAAGGTTCACTGTGAACTCCTCCACGACATGCCCGGGACGAGCGCCCATCACCACGACGCGGGTCGCCAGGTACACCGCCTCTGCCACTGAGTGCGTAACGAGGGCCGCGGTCATGTCCCGTTCGCGCCACATCCGCTGCATCTCCACGTTCATCTTCTCGCGGGTCAGAGCGTCGAGGGCGCCGAAAGGCTCGTCCATGAGCAGCACATCCGGCTGATGAAGCAGAGAACGGCACAGCGCCGCCCGCTGCTGCATGCCGCCGGAGAGTTGGTGCGGCAGCGATTTCTCGAATCCGGTGAGTCCGGTGAACTGAATCAGGTCTTCGCAGCGTTCACGCGCTTCTACCCGGTCCATGCCCCGCATCTCGGCCTGCAGCAGGATGTTGCGACGCACGTCGCGCCACGGCATCAGTGCCGGCCGCTGGAAGACGAATCCGACATCCTGCCGAGGGCCGACCACCTGGTCCCCACGCAGCGAGACGCTGCCCTCCGTCGTGGAGGTGATGCCGGAGATCGCCCGCAACAACGTGGACTTGCCGCACCCAGAGGGTCCGACGATCGCGATGAACTCGCCTTGCTGGATCTGCAGCGAGACGCCCCGCAGAGCGACCACGGAGCTCTTCTTGGAGTCGAATCGGATCGTGATGTCGTCGACGTCGACCAGGGTGTCCGTCTCGACGGCGGTCGACGGGCTCGGCGTCTCCACGGTCATCATTCTCCCTCCGGCGCGAAGGAGTCGTCGTAGTAGGTCTCGACCGGATTCTCTTCGTCGATCAGCTCGGCCTCAGACATCACCGAGATGGTGTTCTCCCAGTCCTCCGCGGCGTTCCACCCGGGAGCTTCGCCCTCAGAGTTCTCCGTGGTCAGGATCTCGCTGGTCTGCTTCCACTGATCGACGACGACACTCTGGGCGGGCAGCTGCGGGTCCTTACCTTCCATAGCCCCGGCGGCGGCGTCGGGTTCTTCGACGGCGGCGTCGAAAGCCTCGGACGTCGCGGCGACCATACGCTCGACGAGGTCGGAATCGTCGTCGATGGTGCCCTGGCTGGCGACCAGACCGTTCGAATAGAAGTTCAGTCCCACGTCGCTGTAACGGATGTAAGAGACCTCGTCGCCGCTCTCGTCCTCGATCTGCGGCCCCTGATCGTGGGCGAAGCCGATGAGTCCGTCGACCTGACCGGAGATCACCGAGGAGACCTTGCCGGCCGGGTCGAGGTTCTGCTGGTCCACTGCGTCGGCGTCGACGCCGGCCTCTTCCAGGAACTGTGGGAAGGTCGACGTCGGCGCGTCGCCGGCCGAGACGGCGATGGTCTTGCCCTCGAGGTCGGCAGGCTCCTCGATGCCGGAGTCGGAGAAGAACTGGACGGCCGACGGCGTCGTCTGCAGGAACACTCCGACGCTCTTCACGGAGACACCCTGGTCGATGTTGGACATCAGCGGCGCCGTATCCGCCCAGCCGAAGTCGGCCTCTCCGGAGCCGATCGCCTGCACCGTCCGGGTCGACCCCTGTCCGGACTGGATTTCGAGATCGATCCCGTGGTCCTCGAAGATGCCCTCTTCGACGCCGTAGTAGAACGGCGCGTGCTCCCCATAGGGATACCAGTTCAGCATGAGGCTGACTTCGTCCAGATCGCCGTCGCCGCTGGAGCCGCCGTCGCCGCCGCAGGCGGTCAGGGCCAGCGCTCCGGCACCCAGCATCGCCGTCAGCGACAAGATGCGCGACTGATTCGTCGTCGAGTTCTCGCGGGTCATGCGGGTCATGGAGATCCCTTTCTGATCGTTCGCCGGCGGTGCCCGGCGGGACGTCGCGGAGCGTCTCTGCTCAGGCGTCCTTGTTGCGGTGGGAGGCGTGCCACGGGATGGATATCCGCTCGATAACCTCGAGGATGAGGAACAGCAGTACACCCAAGGCGGACATGATGATGAGCGCGGCGAAGAGCATCGCGGTGTCGAGATTGCCGTTGGCTTGGAGGATCACGTAGCCGAGGCCCTCGTTCGCACCGACGAATTCGCCGACGACGGCGCCGGTCACCGCCAACGTCGCAGCGACCTTCAGACCGGAGAGCAGCTCCGGCAGCGCCGCGGGGAAGCGGATCTTGATGAAGGTCTTCCACCGCGAGCCGCCCATGATGGAGGCAAGCTCGAGAGCCTCCGGGTCCACGGACCGGAGCCCGCTGATGCCGGCGATGACGATCGGGAAGAACGCCATCAGCACGGCGACGAGGACCTTCGGCTCGGGCCCGAAGCCCAGCCAGACGATGAACAGCGGGGCGATGGCGATCTTGGGGATGACCTGGGCGAAGAGGATGATCGGATAGAACGTCCGCTCGAGCGTCCGCGAGTAGACCATGATCACCGCCATGCCGACGCCCACGACGGCGGCGATGAGGAAGCCGATGATGGTCTCGACTGCCGTCACCCAGGTGTGGAGCGCCAGGTACGCACCATTCTCGGATAGCGCTGCCCAAGTGTCCTCGGGGGACGGAAGGATATACGGAGGCGCCATCCCCGTCGAGGTGGCACCCCACCAGAGCAGCACGACCAAAAGCAGGAACACAGCCGGGTAAGCGATTGCTGACACCCGTCCTGACCAGGGATTTCCCCGGAACTTGGCAGGCGATTCAGTGCGCGCCCCTCGTCGTTCAGGAGCCTCTGTCGTCATGCCTTGCCTCTCCTCGCCATCAGTGCGTAACCCCGCACCGTTCAGAATGCGCTTTCCATCGTGATTCACATCACGCTAGACCGTCCATGAGTGCCGCGTCAAGGCGAACCTGTGACGGGCGTGCGGCACCTCCGACGCCCGCCGGATCACTCACTGCATGCGCGGGGCGCATGCTGCAGGCGTCGATGTCAGAACCTGCCCGTAGTGTGACGTACACGACTCATCGGCCACCGACCGGCGCTTCGCACCCGCCGGTCGAAAGTGCCGATGAGTCGCCGCAGATCACCACGCGCACCTGGATGAGGAGCCTCAGATGTCCCACGACGACGAGCCGACCCGCCCGATCCCGCCGCAGTCTCCCCCGCCTGACGACGGCGCGGGACCTGGGCAGCCTTCCGGGCCTCCACCGGCCGACGGACCGCCAGCCCCTGGACAGCCGCCCGGCCCGCCCGCGCAGATGCCTCCGCCTCCTGGGCCGGGCGGACCCGCCGGACCGCCTCCCGGGCCTCCCGGCCCGCCCGCTCCGATGGGACCGCCGCCGCCCATGCCGCCGCAGCCGCCGCCCGGCGCGGCGCCGGAGCCGAAGAAGCGCCGTCGATGGCCGTGGGTCGTCGGCGTGGTCGTGGCCTTCATCGTGGGCACGACGCTGGGCGGCGCGGCCTCCGCGGATCCCGAGCCTGAGATCGTCACCGAGACCGAGACGATCACCGAGACCGAGACTGAAGAGGTCGAGGTCCCGCCGGCTGATCTCGAAGAGCAGCGGCAGGCTGCCGACGAGCGTGACTCGGAGCTGGACACTCGCGAAGAGGAGCTCGGCACCCGTACCTCTGACCTCGACTCCCGCAGCTCCGACCTCGATACCCGGGAGGAGGACCTGGACACCCGCGAGGAGGAGATCTCGACGCAGGAGACCGAGGTCGAGGAGAACACGATCCCGGGGACGGGCGTGTACATCGTCGGCGAGGACATCGATGCTGGCACGTACAGCACCGAGGTCACCGGCATCAACTGCTACTGGGCGCGGCTCTCCGGCACGGGCGGAGACCTCGACGACATCATCACGAACAACAACGTCTCCGAGGGCCAGGCTCTGGTGACGATCGCCGAGACTGACGTGGCGTTCGAGACGAACGGATGCGGTGAGTGGACGAAACGGTGAGGTAGTGAGGCGGCCACGTGGTGAGGCGGAGGTCGGCGGCGAGCACCGGGCCTCCACCTCCCTGCGTCTGCTCAGGCGCCCTGCTGGGAGAGGTGCCGGAGCGACCCGTACAGACGATGCAGCGTGGCGACCTCCTCCGGATCGACGAAGTCCGCCGTCCCTCGGCCGAACCTCTGAGCGGCTTCGAGACAGAATCGAGCAGCTGACGCGATATCGCCCTCGTGGCTGGCACCGGTCGCGCTCCCAGGTACCGTCGTCTCCGCCGTGATCGCGACGCCCACCACCGGGACCCGGGCCTCGGTGGCCGGCTGCATGATGCTGTTGATGTGGGACAGCCCGTTGCCGTAGGGCGTGATGTCCTGTGTGGTGATGGGCAAGGTCACCGCCGGACGTCCGGTCGTGCTCTCCAGGACGTCGAGGAGGTCCTCCGGCACCTTGAGAACATACCCGTCCAACACCGCCGGAGTGAGGGAGACCCCGGAGGAGTTCACCAGACGGTTCCCCTTGGTCGTGTCGATCGAGAGGATCGCGTCCATCTCCTCACACACTTCGTGCCTGTTCATCGTGCTGATGTCCACCGGGGAGTCCATGAACTCCACGGGGCGGTGGGGCAGCGTCGGGGCGTCCGGGCAGATATGCGTGGCGAGGACGACGTCGCCGGCGAGCCGGTCCCCGCGGGCCCGCATTCGGGAAAGCTTGAGCGCGCAAGCCACTGCGGCGGCGGCTCCGTCGCCGTCGGAGACGAAGCCGACGCGGCTCGGCCGGGCGCCGATGCCGCCCAGCCGGCCGATGATGCCCAGCGTCGGCGCCTCCCCTCCCCCGTCGGCGCCGTCGGTCCCGGGGATCAGGAGCCGGAGGAAGTCGGTGGATCCGCGCTCCGTGGCGACCGGGGTGACCTCGACATCCTCTGCGCCGGCTGCGCGCAGCGCAGCAGCCACGCGTTCCCCGTCCGCCGTCGGCGCATCGAGCAGGTCCAGACTGTCCATGACCTCTCTGAGCATGGGTTCTCTCCTTCGCAGATCGTGCCGCGACCCGATGGGCCGCGATGTACCCGCCCCAGCGGGCCGCGGCGGGACCTCACCGGTCGCGGACTGAGGCGAGCAGCCGCGAGACGATCGCGTAGCCGTCCCGGCGGATCCCATCGTGGTGGTATTCGTCGCTGAGCTGGACGTCGAGACCGCCGATCATCTCGGCCGTGGCGAGCGAGGTCTCCTGCGGGACGAACATGTCGTCGGCGAAGACCGCCGCCGCCACCGGCACCGCGTTCTCCCGCAACGCCTGGTCGTCGAACGGATCGGCCAGCCCCTCGCGCTCGGCCAGCGCCGCGGCCGCGCCGGCGAAGGGCACCAGCGCCGGATCCTGGTCGAACTGCCAGGGGAAGATCATCTCGCCGGTGAAGCGAAACGGCCCGTCGGCCCGACGACGGTGAGGATCGAACTCGGGGAACTCGGCCCGCACCCGCTCGGCGGAGAATCGCGTGGGCCTCCCCCGCGAGTAGATCGACTCGTGCAGCAGGGCGTAGAGCGGCCGTTTGGCGAAGGACACCGCGTCCTGGACCTCCCGGAGGAAGACGTCCCTGAGGCGCCGCCCATCAGGGGTGTCGATGAACGCCGTCTCGAGCTGGTAGTTCAGCGTGCGGAAGCCCGTGTCGGTGCCCAATTGGATCCCCAGCGTCTGGAGGCGCTCGACGGTCAGCAGCTCGCCGTCGGGGAGAAACTCGTCGACGGCGTCCAGGTGCTCGACGATCTCCCAGATGCGTTCGGCGGTGCCGGGGAAGGTCGCGAAGAACTCGTCGCTGCGCGCGGCGGCCGCCGGGAAGGTGCGCCGATACACCTCGTCGGGATCCCCGCTCAGCGTCGGCAGTCCGGCGGTGATCATCACCCCCTGCAGCGACTCCGGGTGGCGGGAGAGGTAGCTGACCGCGAGGAACCCGCCGTAGCTCTGTCCCAGCAACGACCAGGAGTCGATTCGGAGATGGCGCCGCAGCGCCTCGGCGTCGGCGATGATCTCATCGGCCCGGAACTGCGCGGCGTGGTCGGCGAGCTCCTCGGCGGAGAGTCCCGGCGGGATCGACTCGCGGCTCAGCGGCGTGGACAAGCCTGTCCCCCGCTGGTCCAGCAGGATGACCCGGTAGTCCTCCAGGGCCCGTTCGAGCCAGCCGGAGACGCCCGTCGGCCGATCCGCCCGGTTCCCCGGTCCGCCCTGGAACCAGAGCAGGTACGGCAGTTCATCGTGGGCGTGTTCCGCGGTCACCAGCTCGCGGGCAAAGATAGTGATCGTCTCCGCCGGATGCGCATGGTCGAGCGGGACCTCGAGGAAGTGTTCGGTGATCTCGAGGCCGTCGAGCCGCCGGGGCGGCAGGGAACGGGCGGTCGAGTTCATCATCAGTACCCCTCGATGCCCATGCGGCGGCAGATCTCGACGATCTCCGGGTGCACGTAGCGACCGTCGACCTCGATCGGTGTGCCGTCCAGGTGGATGGAAGGCAGATTCATACTTGCGTCGGTATGGGCGGCGGCGGCCCAGTGGTCGCCGCCGATCCAGCTGCCCTTGGTGCCCATGCCGAACTCGACGGTGCCGAAGACCCGCTCGTCCTCGACGATGCGGCCGGTCAGCTGGGGCACGCCGGGGTTGAAGCCGAGGCTCCAGTGAGCGATGCGGTGCATGTTCGGGTCATCGAAGGAGGACAGCCAGTTCGCGTAGGTGGCGGCCTCCGTGCCCGGACCGGTGATCTCAGTGATCACGCCGTTCGAGACCTCGCAGCGGATCTGCGAGCTGAGCAGGCCGAGCTCGTTGGGCGGCCAGGCGCCGCCGTCGAAGACGACGACGCCGTTCTGCGTGTCCTCGTAGGGGTTGAATGAGATCTGCCCGGAGAGCATGACCGACTGGCCGGGCTCGGTGGCCGGGAGGCCGCGGAGGTTGATGGGACGGTCCCCGATGGTCGCGGTGATGTCGGTGCCGGCCGGGCTGGTGATGCGGATCTCCGAGGCCTCCTCGAGCAGCCGCACCAGCGCCCGGCCGAGCTCGGTGACCTCGGCATAGTCCACGCGACCGACAGTATCGACGAGCATCTGCACGTCCATGCCGGTGAGGTTGATGTAGCGGCATCCGTTGCCCAGCGCGACGCGGAAGGCCTCGGAGTGCATGAGATAGCCGAGCTGGTACTCGATCCACACGTCCGCCTCGGCGATGGCCGCGGCGATCGGGGCCGAGGGCTCGACGGCGCTGGTCCAGCTGGTCGGATAGCGGATCACCACGGGGTTCGCACCCACGGCGTAGGCGGCCGCGGCGGTGACGTCGACGACGCGCATGTCGCTGGCGGTGTCCGCGGTGATGACGACGTTCTCGCCCTTCGACACCAGCATGATCTCCTCGATCAGCTTGCGGGCGCCGAGGGTGGCCTCATAGTCCAGGTAGCTCGTGTTGCTCTCGATCCGACTGACGACTTCCATGTCTTCTCCTTCGTACGGGCAGCCCCGGAGCGGGACTGCGCGGGTCTGTGTTTGAGTCTGTAGAGGCGGGGCTTCCGCGGTGCTCGACGGCGTCGCGCTCGACTGCGGGGCGCCGTCGAGCCGGCCGTCATTTGACGACCTGTGCGGTGCCCCAGATCGCGTCTCCGGCGATGATGCCGGCGCCGAACAGGACGATCTCGTTCTCGCCCTGCGCTCCGCGCCACCGCGTCCAGAGCAGGCGCGCGATGATCGCGATGAACACCAGCCACCCCGCCCAGGGGGTGGAGATGAGCAGGCCGGTGGCCAGCAGCACGCCCGTCTGCCGCCGGGATCCTCCGAGCAGCTGGATCAGGGCACCGGGCACCGCCCAGATGCCCAGGCTGATCCAGACCGAGGTGTCATCCAGGCCGGCCATGATCGTGTCGGCGAACACCTGCGAGACCGGCGGGATCTGCCCGGTCTCCAGGAAGGACTCCCAGAGCAGGGCCACCATCGCGATGGCTACGAAGAATCCGACGATCGAGGCGTAGAACTGCTGCTTGCGTCCTTCGAGCTCGTAGGCGGTATAGGGTCGCTCCCCGCGACGCAGGATCCACCCGGCCTTGAGGTCATAGCCCATGTCGGCGAAGGCCGGGCCGGTCGCCGAGCAGTAGCCGACGAACAGCGCCAGCGGCACCATCGGAATCCCGATGAGCATGCCGATGATCAGGAAGATCAGTGTGACGGCGAAGGCCGGGAACCAGCCGGAATGCATGGCCGCGAGGCCGACGATGATCTCGTGGACGATGGCGGCGACGGCGGCGAAGAGGACCCAACCGATCAGTGCGACCAGCGGCATCTCCTCCCAGAGCCCGGCGGCGATCGCGAGGATGATCGCACCGGCGATGTAGAGGACGTAGCCGTTGAGCAGCGCCGCCCGCAGCCGGTCCGGTGTGACCGTAGGGCGCAGCGCGGGATCGGTGCCGTCGTCGGTCGCCGCCTCGAGCCGTGCCGTGGGCTGGTCCGCGACGGATGCGAGGCTGGCCGCCTTCTCTCCGCTGCGCGCGAGGATGCGGACCGCCTGGCCCAGGGCGACCAGACCGGCGCCGATCATCACTCCGTGCGGGATGTAGGCGCCGGCCAGGTCGAAATTCCACAGCTGCGGAACGTGCTGGTTGACGAGCAGACCGAGGCCGAACATCGACAGGGCCCAGATGTTGCCGAGGAACGCGACGCCCATCGCCGACATCGGCAGTCCGAAGAAGGAGCCGACGAACCCGACGGCGCCTCCGCCGGCGAGCACCCAGGCACGCTTGCCGCCTTCGTCGCCGGCCTTGATGGTCTCGGCCGCGGCGACGCCCGGGGGCCAGGCCGCCGTCGAGGGCAGGAACTCGGAGCCGAAGGCGCGGTAGAGGATGAACCCGTCGACGAGCAGGGCGAACGAGGCGCCGAGGAACATCGGCCAGACCAGGTCCGAACGCCCCATCACGAAGGGGATGGCGATCGGGGCGAGCAGCGAGTTCGCCGCGGCGAAGGTCGAGGCCGAGATCGCGCTCTGAGTGATGTTCTGCCGGTGCACGCTGCGCATCTTGTGGAATCCGAGGATCGACAGGCGGCCGATCACCATCGCCACCAGGGCGCCGATCACCGAGGTGTTGGCCGAGATCCCGATGGTCGTGACCAGCCGCAGGCCGATGATGGCGCCGCCGGCGCTGAGGACGATGAGCAGGATGACCGTCAGGGGTTCGAAAGTCCGCGGGTGGTGCCGTACCTCGTCCGGAGGGGCGGCGTCTGGTTCTGCGGGGCTGTGCGTCATGGGTCCACCACCTGGTCTGGGGTCGAGCCGCGCCGGACGGTGCTCCGGCGGCTCGGCGACTGCGAGGAACGGGCGATCGTGCCGCTGCGGGACGGAGTGATCCCGGTCACGACGATGTCGATTATTCGCGGACGCCCGGGCCTGATGGAAGCAAAACCCACATAGTGGGTTCTGTGTTCACCAGCCGGGCCAGCCGGAGGTCCACTGGCTAGACTTGACGCGTGACGCCCTCGACCTCCGATTCGCCCCCGCAGCGGCCCGCCCTGCAGACGGTGGATCGCGCGCTGGAGATCCTGCTGTCCTTCCATGAGGAGCGCGCCGAATGGGGCGTCGCCGAGCTGGCTGAGGATTTCGACCTGAGCCAGTCGACGGCGCAACGGCTCCTCGCGTCACTTGCGGACCGGGGCTTCCTGCGCGTGACGCCGTATAGCCGCCGGTACCGCCTGGGCCCGGCCCTCTGGCGGATGGCAGCGCTGTGGGAACGCACCGGAGGTCTCGCCGCCCTCGCCGACGAGCCGCTCTCCCTGCTGAGCGAGCAGACCGCCCGAACGGCTCTCTTCGCGATCCCCGACGGCACGCACATCCGTGTCGTCGCCGTGCAGGACGGGGAGACCGGCCCGCGCTGGCACCATTCGGTGAAGAACGAGGTCTATCCCGCCCACGCCGGCGCAGCGGGGCGGGCCTATTTCGCCTTCCTCGATCCCGACGAACGCCGTGCGCTTCTCTCGGATCGACCGGTCGGCCGCTATTCGACGGCGACTATGGTCGATCGCGATGAGATCGAGGCCATGTTCCGCCGGACTTCCGAGGCCGGCTACGCCTTCTCCGAGGGAGAGTTCGACATGATGACGCGCGCGATGGCCGTGCCGGTGCACGTCGGCGAGCGGCCCGTCGCCTCGCTGTGCCTCATAGAGGATTCAGAGGCCGACACTGCCAAGCCGCTGCAGGACCTGCTCCCGCAGCTGCGCGAGACCAGCGAGATGCTGTCCCGGGTGCTGTCGAACAAGGTCTTCGCGGCGCGCAGGCGGCGGGCGCAGGGGTGAGGAGGCGAGGCCACGTGATCACACGTCATACATGTGAGCGCCCAGATCTGGGCGCCACGCACAGCGCTTCGGTGAAGGACCTACTCGCCCGCTGCATGCGGTGCGCCCGTCCGGTCGCTTCGCCGGTTCAGCCAGCGGATGATGCCGCGGGAGACCATCAGTCTGGTCCTGCAGGGGCCTGAGAACCAGCCCATCTGCGTACCGCGGGATCGGCCATTGCCAGCGGGGACTTCTCGGACTGCGATCGCGCAGAAAGCGCGGCTCGTGGCGATCCTTGCCGCTTCGGAATGACGATGTTCGTAGCAGGGAACGTGTGGCCTCGATATCCGGCCCGTGGGCGCGTCGGGCCGGATAACGGGGGCTAGGTCGAAAGCCGCTTCGTGGACGGACGGATTGACTAGCAGACAGGCTCTACGAATACGGTGCTGCGGCATCACCGATGGCGTCGGCGACCGGGACGCTCGCAGGGAGAAGCTGGACACGTACGGATTTGATCTTCAGATGCAGGTGGTGAACTTCGAGGAGCCACGATCCCAGGGCCGGCGGGTACGCCGTCAGCGAGGGCATCCAAGCTGACGTTCAATCGCGCGGAAGGCGGCGTCCCGGGGTCAGGCTACCTGTGGCCATCTCCCGCAGACCGCGTCGAGTCATCGGTAACGTCGTGGGCCCGCACATCAAAACCTGCCTCGGTCGTCTCGTCATGGATCCTGTCCGACGGGCCAATGGGGCGAACAGCCTGAGCCTCGGGAACGTATCGTGCCATGTACTCGCGCAGGTGAGGGTCGCACACATAGATGAGTGTGCCTTTGATCCCCCGCGTCAGCAGGACACGGTAGATGTTCTGCACGTAATCGAGGATGTCCTCGTCGCTGTACCGGATGCCGAGCTTCTTGTTGTTTTCTTTTCCTTTGGTATCGAAGTAGTTCGAACGGTCGAAGTAGACCTGCCCCGTCGCGGGGTCGCAGCGCAGGTCTGGCCCGATGATCACACCGGCGTAGTTGAGGTCGTACCCCTGGAGCGTGTGGATCGATCCGGCTTCTTCCAAGGCGTTCGGGGAGTTGACCCAGTCGACGTCGGTGCTGTTCCAACAGAACTTCACCCCGTCGAGTTCGAAGTCGTAGGCGGCGCCGTCCTTCGTCACCCAATTCCAGGCGTAGCCGGCAGCCATACGCGCCAGCCCGTGTTCAGCATCAAGCTGTCGGATCCGGGCGTACATCTGGGAAACGTCCGAATACATGCAGAACTCGTAGTCGCCGACAGGAGATGGAGCTCGTTCTTCTCCTCGGAGCAGTCGACGGATATGCGGCATGTACTCGTCGCCGGCGTTGAGCCGAAGTTGGGATGCCAACGTCACGTGCTTCCCAGCTGTCTTCGCTTCGCTCACGATCACATCGATCGTTGTACGGGAGAGGTCAGCGGGGCGTACAGACTGTTCCGCGTCCAGGAGAAGGACCTGATGGTCACTCTTCTGCCGCACCCAGTCGAGCTGAGTATAGAGCGGCGAGTCGTTCCCGAAGAGCTTCTCGTTGATCTCCCTGAAATCACGATTCCGGTTGCCTGACGACTGATTGGCCCGCTGATTGAGCCGATGAGTCTCGTCGACGATGAGGAGCGAATAGTGCTGGTCGCTCTTGCCCAGCGAGAAGGGATCGATAACCATGTCCTTCGACAGCTGAGGCGTTCTCTTGAAGACAGCTTGGATGGACTTCCGGAGTGCCTGCTGCGGCACAACCAGGCCGATGGTGAAGTCTTGCAACGCCTCTCGGAACTCCGACGTGAAGAACTCGGAGAACCGACTGTCCCCTTCGAGGTCTTCCGCGATCTCCTCATCGGTGACAGTAGCAATATCGCTCAACAGCTTCATCAGGTAGACAGCGACCACCGTCTTACCGGTGCCAGGGTCTCCCTGGATGACCAACGAACCTGGTTCAGCGCCTGAGTCCAAAGACGAGCGCAAGGCCCGCAGCAGGTCCTCGACAGCGAGCGCCTGCTCGGGCGTCAGCGTCTTGAATGGCGACAGCTTGAAGAGATCCGAGTTCTCGATCCCCGGGATGCTTCGTTCGAAGATCTCCGCCTCACGGAGGGCCTCGAAGATCTCGGGGAACTCGCCTCGATACGTCTCACGGTCGTGGTAATCAGCATCGACGATGCCGTGGTTCCGGTTGATGACCTCATACTTGCCGTCGCCGGCGAGCCATCTGATCAGATGAGACTCGAGGTCGAGAGCTGCCGACTTGTTAAAGTGCTCGTGCAGCAGGAGCCGTACGAGCCGCATATCGCGCTTGCTGTCAGATGCTTGATGCTGGCGGATCCGGCTGGTCGCGCTGAGAGTCTCGCCGACGTAGATCTTCTTCCCGCCGTTCAGCGCGTAGACGACCGGCCAGTTCTTGAGTCGGGCGTCGTCGTTCTCCGGAAGCGGTTCCCGCATGGAGAACTTGCGAATCTCAAAGGCGGTCATATTTGGTACTCCGCCCACGTGACTTGTCGGCCGGGTACTTCTCTCTGGTCCGCTGAAGCTTCTGCCGCACGATCTCTTCCGAGTCCAGGCCGAGACGATCGGCCAGCAGCAGGCAATAGGTCAAGACATCAGCGAGCTCGTCACGGACGTCGGCAGAAGCATAGTCAGTGCCCGACCATTGGAAACACTCGAGAAGCTCCCCAGATTCGATAGAGATACTCTTCGCCAGGTTCTCCGGCGAATGGAACTGGCTCCAGTCGCGCTCGGCGACGAAGTCTCTGAGCTCCTGCGTGACGTCTTCCACTCGATTCACGCTACCAGGGAGACCAGGTCACGCCCCTTCGTCACCCCTTGATCGACCCGCTCGCCAGCCCGGCCACGTAGAACCTCTGCAGCGCGATGTAGAGCAGCGCACACGGGATCATCGACACCACGGCGCCGGTGGCGATGAGTCCGAAGTTCACCTCGCCGTAGGCGCCCTGCTGCAGGTTCACCATGCTCACCGGCAAGGTGTAGAGATCCTGGTCGGTGAGGAACGTCAGCGCGGCCAGGAACTCCGTCCAGGACGCCAGGAACGCATACAGGGCGGCGGTGGCCACTCCAGGGATGATCATGGGCCGCAGCACTGAGACCAGCATGCGGAAGGTGCCGACGCCGTCGACGTGCGCCGCCGATTCCAGGTCATCGGGGACGGCGGCGAAGGAGTTGCTCATGACGAACACGCAGAACGGCAGGTTCACTGTGGAGTAGAAGAGGATCAGCCCGATCAGCGAATCCGTCAGCCCCATGACGTTCATCTGCAGGTACAGCGGAGTCAGGATCGCCTGGAACGGGATCATCATGGTCAGCAGCACCGCACCGAAGAGCCACGGGCGCATCCGGAAGGCGAACTTCGCGAAGCCGTATCCGGCCATAGTGGCCAGCACCGCAGTCAGCACCGCCGTCGAGAGCGAGACGACCAGGCTGTTGACGACAGCTCGGCCCAGCTCAGACTGCGAAGCCAGAAGCTGGAAGTTCTGCCAGGTGAAGTCGAAGAACGTCCCCCACTCCGGAGCCTGGACGACCACTTCGTTGGGCTGCACCGAGCGCACCAGGGCGAAGGCCAGCGGCACCGCGAAGACCAATGCGGCCAGCGTGCCTCCGCCGACGTAGAGGAGGCGCTTGGTGCGCGTCTCGCGCGTGGAGCGTTCGCTGCTCGCCGCCGTCCTGCGGCGGGGCATACGGATCACAGTCGACATCGCGGCACCTCAGTCCCGTTCTCTCAGCAGCCAGAATTGGAAGGCGGTCACCAGCGCGGTCAGCACCACCAGGATCAGCGACATCGCCGTCGCCGTCCCCAGCTGCAGATCCACGAAGGCGCGCCGGTAGATCGCGAGCACCACCGTCGTCGTCTCCGATCCCGGACCGCCCTGAGTGAGGATGAAGAACTGGGTGAAGCCCAGGAAGGACCCGATGACCGAGATGATCACGCTCATCGCGATCGCCCGGCGGATCATCGGGATGGTCACCATCCGCTCGGTCTGCCACCAGGAGGCGCCGTCGATCTCGGCCGACTCGTAGACCTCCCGCGGAATGCCCTGCATCGCCGACATCAGCAGGATCATCGTCAGCCCTGAGACGCCCCAGATCACCAACACGCTGATCAGGATGGTCGCCAGTACGCCGTCGACCAGCCAGGCGGTCGAGCCGTCGGTGAATCCCAGTGCCTTCAGCAGGATGTTGATCGCGCCGCTGTTCGGCTGAGCCTCCAGTAAGGTGATGAAGCTGATCGTGGTCAGCCCGACCACGAAAGGCATGAAGAACACGGTGCGCAGCAACGTCGAGCCGCGGCGGTTCGAGCGCACGACCACCGCCAGCAGATAGCCCACCGCCAGAATGGGTCCGGTGACGATGGCGGTGTAGAGCAGGGTGTAGAGGATGGAGCGACCGAAGCCGGGATCGGTGAACGCCAGTCGGAAGTTCTCCAGGCCGGCGAACTCATAGGGGCCGATCAGCGGGAAGTTCTGCAACGAGATGAACACTGCCACCGCCAGCGGCGCAAAGACGAAGACCACGCAGAAGACCACGGCGGGCAGCACCAGCAGCAGGCCGGTGCGCGGCGGGTGGGTCAGACTCTGAGCACTCATGCATCCCCCTGTTCCAGCACTGTGTCGAAGCCGTCCTGGCCCTCCTCGAGCGCGGCGTCGATCTCACCGTCGAAGACCGCCCGACGGAAGATCTCCAACCACGGGCCGTCACTCTGGTTGAACAGACGGCTGTAGGAGAGCGTCCGCGGCGCGTAGCCGGCGTCGATGCTCTCCAGCGGCGGGACCATGAGCGGATACTGCTCGGCGAACTGCTCAGTGGCCGCGTCCCCACGGATCGGGGCGAAGCCGCCGGCGGGCAGATTCTGCTGCTGCTCGAGCTCGAGGCAGAAGCGGACGAACTCCCAGGCCGCCGAGGGGTTGGAGCTGCCATTGGGCAGCGAGAAGTTGTCCCCGCCGGTGAAGAAGGCCTGCCCGCCGTCCGGTCCGGCCAGCAGCCGCACCTCAGTCTTGGCCAGCAGCTCCTCGCTCGCGTTGGGCACCACCGAGCCGTAGGAGCAGGGCAGCATCCCGATCCGGCCGTCGACGAAATCGGCGTACCACCGCGAGGCGTCGTCGGCGTAGGAGCCCGAAGGCACCAGGCCCTCGGTCCACATAGTCCGCATCATCTCCAGGGTCCGGCGCAGCGGCTCGTTGCCGAGGATGTCGCCCTGCTGATCGCCGACGTCGCCGGCCATCAGCTGCGAGTCGGCAGCCCAGACGTGCGGCTGGACGGTGAAGCCCAGCGCGCCGGTGGCGTTGCCCGGATACAGCCATCCGGAAATGTCCTCGCCCAGAGCGCTGATCGCCCGCGAGGCCTCAAGATAGCCGTCGAAGGAGCCGGTGGTCTCCTCCAGGTCCACCCCGGCGCGGTCGAAGAGCTCGGAGTTGCAGAACAGCACGGAGAAGTCACCGAGGAAGGGGACCCCGTAGTAGCGGTCCTCCCGCGTGGCCAGCCCGAGGTGACCGGGACTGAGCTGACCCTTGTACGGCAGCTCGTCCACCAGAGGGGTGATGTCGCTGAAGACGTCCCGGTAGAAGAACAGCGCGGAGTTGATGTCGTCGATGTCGACCAGGTCAGGCGGCCGGGACCCGCGGATGGCGGTGGCCAGCTTGGTCACGTACTGCCCCGCCGGAATCGGCGTCAGCCGGATCCTGATCCGGTCCTGAGCCTGGTGGAAGGCCTCGACCATCGTCTGGATGCCGTCCTGGGTCTCCGAGCGGCACCAGACATTGATGGTCCCGCTGGCGCCATCGCCGAAGCCCGGGGCGGTCACGTCCACGGCCGGCAGTCGGTTGCTGCATCCGGCCAGACCCACCGCCCCGAGCCCGGCCAGGGCGAAGAACGTGCGTCGGGAGAGGTGCATCGCTGCTCACTTTCTCTACAGTGCAGTCGCTCAGCTGGTCGGGATCCAGACGCGCATCGCCTGCGGGCCACGGTTCGCCCAGGCGAAGTAGGGCACAGCGGTCAGCGACACCGGGTCTCCCCCACCGCCGGCGGCCCTGGCGGTGCCGGCGGCATCGACGGCGGCGCTCGCCCGGTGCCGGCGTCCTGAGGTGCGCAGCAGGGTGACTCCGTCGAGCAGCTCGGGCCGGGGCTCGGCGGTGACCTCGGCGTTCGGGTCGAGGGACACATCGTCCAGGACCACGCCCTCGGCCTGGTCGCCGGCTTCGAAGGCGTGGACCAGCGGGCCGCGCAGCAGCGCCACACTGCCGCGGGCGGCGTCGACGCGGGGATGGGCGCGGACGAAGCGCGGAGTCATCGGCAACAACAGCGTCAGCGTCTCTCCCGGCGACCACGTCCGGGTCGCAGCGGCATAGCCGCCGGCGGCGACCGGCTCGCCGTCGAGGGTGGCGCCCTCGGCCCAGGCGGGCACGCGCAGCATCACCGCGACGTCGTGCACCGGCGCCTGCTGGATGGTCAGGCGGATCTCGCCGTTCCAGGGGTAGTCCGTCTCGACCTCGACAGTGCAGTCGGCGGCCTGGATCCGGCCCGGTGCGAACTGGTGGATCTGCAGGCTCGGCACGCTCTCGTCGTCGCCGGTGGTGGCGATCAGCCCTTCCAGACTGGAGAGCGTGCGCATCACGTTCGGCGGGCAGCAGGCGCAGTCGAACCAGCCGCGGCGCCCGTGGGCCGGACTGCGCTCCTCATCCGGATGGGCGTCCTCGCGAAGGTGGAGCGCATTCACGTAGAAGAACTCGGTGCCGGTCAGCGAGACGCCTGCGAGCATGCCGTTGTAGAGCATCAGTTCGATCTGGTCGGCGTAGCGGGACTCGCCGGTGGCCAGCAGCATGCGCCAGGCCCACTGCACTCCGCCGATCGCCGCACAGGTCTCGGCGTAGGCGCGGTCGTTGGGCAGCTCGTAGGGATCGCCGAAGGCCTCCCCCTCCCAGCGGGAACCCAGCCCGCCGGTGACGTACTGCTTGGTGCCGACCATCGCGTCGAACTGGATCTTCAACGTCTCCAGCAGCTCGACGTCGCCGGTCTCGACGGCGACGTCGGCCGCGCCGGCGGCCAGGTACACCGCCCGGACGGCGTGCCCTTCCACGGTGCTGGCCTCCCGCACCGGGACGCGATCGGAGAAGTAGGTCGGTTCATGACCATGGCCGGCGATGTTCCCGTGGCCGCGCGCGTCGACGAACCAGGCCGCCAGGTCCAGATACGCCCGCGTGCCGGTCTCGCGGTAGAGCTCGACCAGGGCCATCTCGATGACCGGGTGGCCGTCGACGTCGCGGATGCCGTCGGGGCCGAAGGTCGCGACCAGATGATCGGCGAAGCGCACGGCGACGTCGAGCAGCTCGGTACGGCCCGTGGTGCGGGAGAAGGCGAGGGCGGCCTGGATCAGGTGGCCGGCGCAGTAGTGCTCATGACTCCAGGGGAGATTCGCGTAGCGGGCGCCCTCGCGCAGCTGGACCACCGAGTTCAGATAGCCGTCCTCGGCCTGGGCCTCGGCCAGCGAGGCGGTGAGGTCGAGCATCGCCTCCATCAGCTCCTGCCCGCCGCTGCGCCCATACTCCCAGGCGGCGGCCTCCAGCCATTTGTGGATGTCCGAGTCGGCGAAGATGGGGCCGCGTGCCTCGCCTTCGGCCCGGCCGGCGACGATCTCCAGGTTCTGCACGTTGTCGGCCGCGCGCAGCTGCCGCAGCCCGGCCGGGACAGTGGCGGTGCGGTTGACCTCCGCCCGCTGGTGCCACAGCCCGGCGGTGACGTGGACGTCGTCCAGTCCGACCGGTCGCAGCCGCACTGCGGCGGCGGAGGTGGGCACAGCGGGACCGATCGTGGACGCGGCGCTGGTCGTGGCCATGGGTCTCCTTCAGTTGGTGAGGTCGGGCACCGATCCTGCGCATGTGCCGGAAATCATAGGAACACGTTTTCCTTGAGCTTAGAGAGGTCCACATGACGTGTCAACGGTCTCGAGCGGATTCCATCACTCTGCGGGCATCGACATGTGTGAGGATCGCGTCGACGCATCGTCTAGACTCTCTGCCACCGGCCCGCCGCCCGTGAATCTTTCCGGAAAACGCACAGGAAAACGTGCCAGCACGTTTGATCCGAACACCGCCCGCTGGAGGAGAGCCCATGACCGACACGTCACCGCCTCGGCCGACGCGCCTCGTCGACGTCGCCGCATTGGCCGGCGTATCCCCCAGCACGGCATCCAAAGCGCTCAACGACACCGGCAGCCTGACCACTGAGACGCGGGACCGTGTGCGCGAGGCCGCCGAGAAGCTCGGCTTCGTCCCGCACGCCGGCGCGCAGTCGATGCACGGCGGCCGCACCTTCACCGTCGGTCTGCTCTCCAGCGACACGGTCGGCCGCTTCTCGCTGCCGGTGGTCCTCGGTGCCGAGAACGCTCTGCTGGCCGGACAGATCTCCGCACTGCTGGCGACCGCGCGACACGACCCGATCCGCGAACAGCACCACATCCGCTCCCTGATCAGCCGGCGGGTCGACGGCATCATCGTCACCGGCCGCACTGCGGAGCCGCGTGAGTCGATCGGCACCTCGGTGCCGGTGGTCTACGCCTTCGCCCCATCGGCCGTCGACGGCGACACCTCGGTGGTCGGCGACGACTGGAACGGCATGGCGCAGGTCGTCGACCATCTGCGGTCCATCGGCCGACGCCGGCTGACCTTCGTCGGGGGACGCGGCGACCAGTTCTCCTCGCGGATTCGGCATGAGGCCACGTTGGCCGCCGCCGAGACCCATGGACTCAGCATGGTCGGCGGCCCACAGCATGGCGAATGGAGCGAGCGCTGGGGACGACACGCCGTCGACGCGCTCATCGGCGACGGACTGCTGCAGGCCGGAGACCCCGATTCTGTCGACGCCGTAGTGTTCGCCTCCGACCAGCTGGCCCGCGGCGGCACCGACCGGCTCCGCGAACTCGGCCTGGAGGTGCCCGGTGACGTGGCCGTGACCGGCTATGACGACTGGCAGGTGATGTCACTGGCCTCCCGCCCGCCGCTGACCACTGTCGACATGGAGCTCGAGGAGATCGGGCGGCGATCAGTGGAGCTGCTGCTGCAGGCCGTCGACGGTGAATCCAGCCCCGGCGTCCACCAGGTGCGCCCGCGGCTCGTTCCGCGCGAGTCGACGTTGGGACGATGAAACTGGGCCTCCCCGAGGCGGTGAGGAGTGAGGCCGCGCAGCGATGTGCCGCGCCTCCCGGTCCAGCTGTTCAGGCATCACGCCTCACTGCAGCTGACCGAGAGACTCCCCCACGGACCTGTCGACGAGCGCCTCGGCGATCCCGCGCAGCTGGGCGGCCGTCACCGCACCGAAGGCCGCCAGGTCCAGCAGGGTGACCCCGCCGGGGACGTTCACCGTCTCCGTACGGACCAGATCAGGTGCCCAGGCCTCCACGGCCCGTGCACCCTCCGGAACCGCCAGCAGCTCCGGCAGCGGTCGACGCGCGACGACGTCGGGCAGCGCCTCGGCGGGCGGCAGCGGTTCAGCCACCGCCGCCGCGCGCTCGGCATGCTCGGCGACCAGCAGATGCTCGACGGTCACCTCCCCGTCGGCCGGGAGACCGAGACGCTCGAACTGACTCCGCGGCGCCTCCGACGCACGCAGCGTGTCGACCAGCATCCGCGCCATGCGCAGCTCGAGCTCGTCGTCCTGCAGCGGATGCTCCTGTCGTGGGTCGGCCTCCAGGTCGTAGAGCAGCGTGCCGTGCCGCCAGGAGTTCAGCCAGCCGGCCGCAGTCGGGATCCGCATGGTCCGCACCTGCTTGGTGAAGCTGAACGGCTCGACCGGCTCCCAGTCGGTGAGCTCAGCCGGAGCGAAGCGCGACCGCATATGGGTGGGCATCAGCGTGAACTCCTCCAGCGGCTGGTTCTCCGCGGAGACGCTGGAGCGCATGTAGACGTAGCGGCCGTCGGTGATGTTCACGTGCCCGCCGTGGACGCCGAAGAGGGCGGCCTCGCGGCCGGCGTCGGCACCCCGACCTGCGCCGGCGTCGTCGCCCGCGCCGTCGCCGTCGGACTGCCTGGCTCCGTCCCCGGCGTCCGGGCCGACGACGGCGAGGTCGCGGCCCTGCATGTCCTCAGTGGGCTCCAGCCCGAAGTGACGCAGCATCGTCGGGGCGATGTCGATGGTCTGGGCCAGATCCCCGCGGCGGGTGTCCGCACCGCCGGTGCGCGGATCCCAGAGGAACATCGGCAGATGCACCAGCTCGTTGAACCACGGCTGGACGGACTTCGCCCACCATCCGTGCTCGCCGAGCAGGAAGCCGTGATCGGTGTTGACGATCAGCAGCGTGTCTTTCCAGAGGTCGTGGGCGTCCATCGCGTCGAGCACGCGGCCCAGAGTGTCGTCGCACATCGACACCAGCGAGGCGTACTCGCGACGGGCGCGCTCGGCCTGGTCTTCGGGCTCGGTGACCTTCTGGTACCCCGGCCAGTCGAAGCGCTCGGCACTCATCTGCTCGGCGTCCAGGTGGCGGGAGCGATAGTCGTCATGGGTGAAGAACGGCTCATGCGGGTCGAAGAGCTCGATCTGCAACATCCAGTCGTCGTCGGCGGCGTTGACGTCGAGGAAATGCAGTCCGGCGTCGACGGTGCGCGTCTGAGTGTGCTCGGCGGTGGTCGGCATATAGGTCCGGTTGACGGCATCCTGGCCGCGGATCGCCGTCTTGAAGTCCGCCCCGGCGACGCCGGCGGAGACCACGCCCTTCCACGGGTCGCCCTCCTGCCCGCGGAAGCACTCCCAGGTGGTGTAGCGGGTGTGGAAGGTCCCGCCGCCGTCCTCCCAGTAGTGGGGGTGGTCCGAGACCAGGTGCGTGTGGATGCCGGCATCGCGCAGCATCTGCGGCATCGAGTCGTCGAAGGGCTCCAGCGGACCCCAGCTGCGGTGCAGGAAGTTGTACCGGCCGGTGTGCATCTCACGGCGAGCGGGCATGCACGGCATCGAGCCGGCATAGAAGTTCTCGAACGTCGCCGCCGAGGACGCCAGCCGCGCGAAGTTCGGCGCGTCGACCATGGTGCCCCGGTAGGCCGGCAGCGCGTGCCGGTTGAGGCTGTCGAACATCAGGATGATCGCCTTCACGAATCCACCTCCACGGTGTAGTGCTCCGGGGTCAGGTTCTGCCGCGCGGCCTCCAGATCGTCGGCGGTGGCCAGAACCTCGCGCAGCCGGGTGAGCCGGGCGACGTAGGCATCCTTGGCCGCGGCATTGGCATAGTGCACCGCGTCATTCATGAAGTCGGCCAATTCGACGTCGAGCTCCGTGGCCGGATCCCGGTGCTCGGTGCGATCCCGATGCCGGAAGGTGCGGATCTCCTCGGTGCGCACCGAGATCTCGGTGTCGAACAGACGCAGCAGCTGCTCGCGGGTCATGAAGCCGGCGAAGGCCAGCCGCGCGTGGAACTCCGGGTCCTCGTACCGCGTCGGCGGAGTGTACGGCCCCGTCAGCCAGTCGAGGAAGACGGTCACGCCTTCCTCGGTGAGGGCGTAGCGCTTCGCGTCCGTGGCGCCCGGCCGCGGCTCGACGGTGTGCTCGGCCCAGCCGCGGTCCTCCATCGTGGCCAGCGTCCGGTAGACCTGGCTCATCTGGGTGTTCGACCGCAGGAAGCGCAGCTGGGTGTCGATGGCCTTCTTCAGGTCATAGCCCGTCCGCGGCCGCGTGGCCAGCACGCCCATGAGCAGATGCTCGAGTTTCATCGCAGACCTCTTCGGCGTCGAATGATGCACGTCACGCACCACAGCATGACACAAGTGTCATGCGCTGGCGAAACGTCGGCGAGTCGACCTGCACGTCACCGACGCCATTCAGGCAGGACACCCCACCGTGATGCTCTTCACAGAATCGCGTTGACGAAGGATGAGACTTGTGACATGGTCTCGTGCCATAGCCATGAAACTTGTGTCATGGATCACCGCGATGAGTCAGGATCCCTGAGGGAGGAGCGCCCGTCATGAGCGTGGAGACGACCCCGAGAACCAGCAGCGCCCCAGTGCCCCACCGATGGCGGAACCTGTTCACCCTGACCGGCTCCACCGCCATCGACAGCACTGAGCAGAGCGCGATCAGCACGATCTTCCCCACGATCGCCTCTGCGCTGGGGCTGAACAGCGGCCACCTGGGCATCATGACCGCAGCGGGAAAGATCGCCTCGGCCCCCGCCGGCCCGGCCTGGACCTGGCTGGCCGCCCGCACCTCGCGGAAGTTCGTGCTGGTGACGACGTCGCTGGCCGGTGGAGCGTTCGGCGTCGCCGCCGGCTTCAGCCACGAGTTCTGGATGCTGCTCGTCCTCAACACGCTCATGGCCGCCTCGCTCGTCGGAGGGTCGCCCGTCGCCAACGCCTTCATCATGGACTGCTTCGAGGACCGACGTCGCGGTCAGGCCATGTCAGTCCTGTACGGCTTCGCCGCGGCGATCGGCTCGTTCACCGGACCTCTGCTCGGACTGTTCACCCAGCTCGACGACGGCTGGCGGATCGGCCTGTTCACGATGGGAGTGATCGCCATCACCGCCGGACTGGCGCAGTGGGTCCTGATCCGCGACCCGGGGATCGGTGCGTCCGAGCCCGAGCTGGGAGACCTCGACCAGACGAAGCGCGGGGCCGAGCGGGCTGATCTGACCTCGATCCTGAGCCTCTTCCGGGTGCCGACGTTCTCGATCATGATGGTCTCGCGGATGCTCTCCGGCCACCTGCTGATCACCGTCTTCGGCGTGACCTTCCTGGTCGACGAGCGCGGCTTCGACAACGCGACGGCCTCGCTCGTGCTGGTCCCGTTCGGCCTGGGATACCTGGCCGGCATCTTCGGCGGCGGTGCCCTGCTCGCCCGGCTCGACGACGTCCTCCCCCACCGCGGCCGGGTCTGGTACATCCAGGCCGCCCAGGTGCTCTTCGCCGTCGCCGCGCTGATCGGCACGCAGTCCGAGGCGACGTCGATCTGGTACTACGCCACATTCTGGGCGCTGATGGGCGCCTGCCAGGGCATGAACCCGCCGGTGAACCGGCCGATCATCTCCTCGGTCATCTCGCCGCACCAGCGCGGCCAGGCGATGGCCATCTTCATCACCGTCTTCGAGACGCTCGCCTGGGCGGCCTTCTCGCTGGGCGCCGGACAGCTGGCCGAGGTGCTGAGCATCGAGGGCGTCTTCTTCTGGGTCCTCGGCGTGCTGATGATCGTCAATGCGCTGGTCCTCGGCCTGCTCCACCGCACCTACCCCCGCGACTGCGTCCGGATGGTCGGACTGCTCAACGCCCAGCGTGACCGGGCCATGCAGCGCCGGGCTAATACCGGCGTCGACGACTGATTCGCACGGCGCAGAACCTGTCGTCCACACCGTACGGCCGTCGCCCCTTTCGGCTCCGAGAGCACGAGACGTGGCCGACGACAGCGGGCGTCCCCGTGTCAGCAGCTGTCCGTACTGTGCGATGAGCATCATTCGCACAGTGAGGAGCAGTCATGACGACATCACCGCCGAATCCTGAGGACGCTCCCGTTCCCGACACTCAGGCCCCGGGGCCGCCCCTCGGGCCTGAGCCGTCGGGACAGCCGCCGTCACCGACGGACTCTCCGACGAAGCATCGCTCCCCGTCAGTGCCGCTGGTCCGACTGGTCCGGACCATCTGGCTGGCCGCGGTCGCCGTCGTGCTCGCCGTCGTCTTCTTCAGCACGGCACCGCTGGGCGAGGTCGGCGACGACAGCCTCAGCTGGGACTCGTTGGTGGACGCCGCGCAGAGCAGACACGACATCAACGAGGAGAGCACCTCCGGAGCCCCGCAGCAGACGGTGGTCAACGGCAGGCACGCCACGGACCTGCTGGAGCTGCAGATCACCCAGGCCACCGGGCTGGCCGAGGACTCCCGCGACCTCGCCCGCGCCCAGACCGACGGGCTGATCTCCATCGCCGCACTGCTGCTGGTCCTGGGCATCGGCGTCGTCGGCGACATGGCCCTGCGCCTCTGGGACACTTCCGCCCGGCGCCCTCGACCTGCCTACAGTGAGGCATGACCACTTCCGAGGCTCACTCCCCCGCCCCTGCCGACGCGCCGGTCGAGGTGCCGGTGACCGCGCGCGAGACGCTGCGCGCCGCGCCGATCTTCGACCTGGTCGAGGAGACGTTCACCTTCGCCGACGACCAGCAGCTCACCCGCTCCTACCTATCCCACCCCGGCGCCGTCGCCGTGCTGCCGGTGGACGAGCAGGACCGGGTGCTGCTGATAGGCCAGTACCGCCACCCGGTGCGCATGCAGCTCTGGGAGATCCCGGCCGGCCTGCTCGACGTCGACGGCGAGCCGATGCTCGAGTGCGCCCGGCGCGAGCTGGCCGAGGAGGCAGACCTGCAGGCGACGACCTGGCACACGCTGGTCGACTACTTCACCACCCCGGGCGCCTCGAACGAGGGCATCCGCATCTACCTGGCCGAGGGGATCTCCTCGGTGCCTGACGCGGAGCTCCACACCCGCGAGGACGAGGAGGCTGGGATCGTGCCGACCTGGGTGCCGCTGGCCGACGCCGTCGCCGCCGTGCTGCGCGGCGAGATCCACAATCCCAGCGCGGTCGCGGCCGTGCTGGCGCTGCACGCGGTGCGCACCGGTGCGGGCACGCTGCGCGATGCGCGGGCGCCGTGGGAGCACCAACCGCGCGGCATCGCGCCGTGAGGTGAGGAGCAGTTGTCACGTCCTCCCCCTGATGTCACGTGGTTGCAGGGACGTGACACCCGGATGGGGACGTGACACCTCGAATGGGGCGAGGCGCGGACCGTCCCGTGCCCGCGTCCCGTGCCTGCGCCCCGACGGGAAGGACGGGCGCCGAGGCACGAGCACGCGCCCTGAGATCAGACGACGAAGTCCCGAGGGTACGACGTCTGGGCACCGGCGCGGGTGGCCGCCTCGGCCGCGAAGCGGGCGGCGATCTTCCCCGCCTCGGCCGGCGCATCCCCGCACGTCAGGCGCCCCAGCAGGGCGCCGGCTAAGGCGTCGCCGCAGCCGGTCGTGTCCACCGCATCGACCGGCACTCCGGGGATGCGGATCGTAGACGCGTCAGCCCGGTGGACGGTGGCTCCGTCGCCGCCGTGGGTGATCACCGCCGTCCCCACGCCCAGGGCGGCCGCGACGTCGGCGACCTCGGACGGGTCGCGGCCGAGCAGCCGGGCGGCCTCGCCGTCGTTGACCACCACCATGTCGACGTCGCGCAGGTCCACCGGCTCCCCGGACAGCGGCGAGGCGTTCAGCGCGACGGGCACTCCGGCGGCGCGCGCCCTAGCGGCCGCCTCGCGGACGGTCTCCTGCGGGATCTCCATGCTCAGCAGCAACCAGCTCGCATCGGCCAGCAGCTCCGCGGAGCAGTCCTCCGCCCGCAGCTGCGCGTTCGCCCCCGCGAGCACCACGATGGTGTTCTCGCCGTCGTCGCGCACGCTGATGAACGCGGTCCCCGTCGGCTCCGTGCCGCAGGAGACCCCGTCGGAGCGCACTCCGGCCTCCTCCAGCACGCGGACCGCCTGCTCACCGGCGGCGTCGGGTCCGGTCCGGGCCACCAGGCAGGAGGTCGCCCCGACCAGGGACGCCGCCACCGCCTGGTTCGCGCTCTTGCCGCCGTCTGAAGTCTCCAGCGTCAACGCGGTGAGCGTCTCGCCCGGGCGAGGGAACTCAGGAACGCGGATCGTCAGATCCTGATTGACCGATCCCATGACGAGCAGCGTCATGCCGAATCCTCCTGAACGGCGGCCAGCTCCTCGAGGAAGTGCACGGCGGCCGCGCTGCCCGGATCACGATGACCCTGCGTCCGGGCACCCTGCCAGGCGGCCCGTCCTCGCCGGTTCTCCCAGGCGTCGGACTCCTCAAGCAGCTGCCGCGCCCGCTCGGCCAGTCGCGCCGTCGACGCACCCTGCGGTTCGTCCACCAGCGGCGCGAGCACGTCCAGGACGGTCTTGTCGCCGACGACGGCGCCTCCCCGGGCGGCCACACGGTCGACGAACGCCGCGAGGACCTCGCGTCCGGCCTCCTCGATCCGTCGGTCGCCCAGGGCCTCGGCCGCGGCGAGCGCCCCGGCGCCGGTCAGCGCGGCGAAGGTCGACGGGTTGGCCTCGGCGAAGACTCGGGCGGCGACGCGCAGGACGTCGCGGTCCTGGGCGTCGGCGGGCAGCTCCTCCACCGCCTGGACCACCGCCCGAGCTCCGGCGGTGACGGTCAGCCCCAGGTCGCCGTCGCCGACGGCGGCGTCCAGCTCCCGCAGCTCCTCCTCGTGGGAGAGCATCGCAGGCATGACGGCCGCCAGCAGCTGCCGCATCCGGCTCGGAGACCCGGTGCGCATCACGTCGGTGCCGACGCCCTCGCCGCGGTCGGGCGTGCGCTGCCAGGCCGTCTCTCCCGTCGAGCCCGCACGGTAGAACGGAGAGTCGGCGGGAGCGGCCATCAGCATCTCCAGCTCCTCGTCCAGCGGCAGCACGGTGACCGAGGCGCCGGCCATCTCCAGGCTCGTCACGTATTCGCCCACATGCCGGTGCACGATGCTCACGCCGCGCTCCTCCAGGAGGCGGGCGAGCCGGCGATAGAGCACGTAGAGCTCCTCGGCGGGCGTGGCGCCGAGTCCGTTGACCAGCATCGCCACCCGATTCCCCCGACTCAGATCGACCTCGGCCTCCAGCTCGGCCAGGAACCGGTCGGCGATCCGGTCCGCCGACTCCAGCGGCCCGCGATGGGTGCCCTGCTCGCCGTGGATGCCCACGCCGATCTCCATCTCCCCGACGCCCAGCTCGAACGTGGGCTCGCCGGCGGCCGGCAGGATCGTCGGCGCGAGGCCGACGCCCAGGGTGCGCATCCCGTCCACCGCCTTCTGGGCCGCACGGGCGACCTCGTCCAGCGTCCACCCCTGCTCGGCGGCGGCCCCCGCGACCTTATAGGCGAGCACGAGTCCGGCGATCCCCCGACGGGTCTCGCGATGCTCGGGCGCCGCCGACAGGATGTCGTCGACGCCGATCACGGTCCGCGTGGGGATGCCCTCGGCGGCGAGCAGGTCGGCGGCGAGGTCGAAGTTGTAGACGTCGCCGCCGTAGTTCCCGTAGAGGAAGAGGCAGCCGGCTCCGCCCTCCGATTCTCGGGCGGCCCGGTGGATCTGGCTCGCCGAGGGCGAGGAGAAGACGTTGCCGATGGCCGCTCCCGAGCACAGCCCGCGGCCCACGTAGCCGAGGAACAGCGGCAGATGGCCGGAACCGCCGCCGGTGATGATGCTGACTCGACCCTCCTGCGGCGCGTCGGCGCGCACCATGGCCCGCCCCTCGGCGTCGGCGGGCCGCAGCCGCTCGGCGTGGGCGTGGTAGATGCCGTCGAGCACCTCGTCGACGAAGTCGTCGGGGTCATTGATGATCTTGCGCACAGCGTGGTCCTTCCCTCAGGGGCGACGGCCGTCGGACGACCGGCGCCGGTGGACGTCGACAGAGTCAGGCGGGCACGACCTCGGCGACGAGGTCGGCGATCCGTCGGCGGTCGTCCTCCGGCGCCGTCGCGACCGCCGAACGCACCGGGCCTGCGGCGAAGCCGCGGGCGGAGACGCCCGCCTTCAGGTGGGTCAGGCTCCCCGCATTGACCGCGGCCACGGCCCGCTCGACGTCGCGCTGGGCCGACCGGAGGGCCTCCGCGTCCCCGACGCGGAGGGCATCCCGCACACGGATGAACGGCTCGGGGTAGACCGAGGAGACGCCGGAGACGATCCCGTCGCCGCCGGCGGAACTGAACCACTCGAAGGAGACGTCGTTGCCGGAGTAGACGGTGAAGCCCTCCGGACGCTCGCGCAGGAACGCGTCGACACGCTCGTCGGACTCGCCGCTGATCTTCACTCCGGCGACACCGCGGGCGGCGAGCTCGGCCAGCACCGCAGGCTCCGAAGGCGTCGTCGTCCGGGCCTCGAAGAGGTAGGCGAAGACGTCCGCGCCGTCGGCCGCGGTGACCACCTGCTCGTAGTAGTCCAGGACCGCCTCCTCCGGCGCCGGGTGGTAGTAGGGAGTGACGGCGGCCAGCAGCTCTGCACCGCGCGACCGGGCGGCGCGGGCCAGGGCGGCCGCCTGGTGCGCCGAGGGGGCGCCCACGTGGAAATAGGTCCGGGACGGCCCGAAGACCTCCAGGGAGACGTCGAGCACCTCGAGCCGCTCCTCGTCCGAGAGCGTGGTGAACTCGCCCGTCGTCCCGGCGGAGAAGATGGCGTCGACGCCGGAGTCTCGCAGCCAGCTCAGGTGGTCGCGGATCGCGGCCGGATCGATCGAGAGGTCCTCGGAGAACAGAGTCGGCGTCGCGGAGATGACGATCGGACGAGTCATGAGGGGGTGTGTCCTTTCTCAGGGGTGAGGTGCAGTACGAAGGTGAGTGCATCGTCGGTGCGGGGCATCCCGCGGACGGTGCGGCTCGCGTCGACGGTCAGGAGACGGGCCGGCGATCTCGGCGTCGGCTCCGCCGCAGGCGACGCAGCGCCGGCGGAAGGGTCACCGACGCCACGGCGACGACGAGGAAGGCCAGCGCGATCGGGCTGGTCAGGATCTCGGAGACGCCGCCGATCTCCAGGGCGCGCCGCAGGTTGGCCTCGGCGAGCTCGCCGAGGATCAGGCCCAGCACCACCGGGGCGGCGGGGAACCCGAGGCGTCGCATGAAGAGCCCGACGACGCCGGCGACGAGCATCACGGCCACGTCGACCACGCTGTTGTTCACCGCGAAGGTGCCCACCAGGCAGAAGACGATGACCACGGTCCAGAGGTAGTGCGGCGGCAGCTCGAGGAGCTTGGAGACGCCTCGCATGCGCAGCAGGCTCAGGAACAGCGTCAGCACCGTCGCGAGCGCCATGATGCCGGCGATGGTGTAGACGAGGTCCGGCTGGGAGGCGAAGAGTCCCGGGCCGGGGTCGAAGCCCCAGATGACCAGCGATCCGATCACCACCGCCATCACCGAATCTCCCGGCACGCCCAGGGCGAGCGTGGTGCTCACCGACGGGCCCAGTGTGGCGTTGGAGGCGCTGTCGCCGGCGGTCAGTCCCTCCATGGAGCCGTGGCCGTACTCCCCGGGAGTCTTCGACAGGCGCCGGGAGGCCGACCACGACGTGATCCCGGCGATGTCGCCGCCGGCGGCGGGCAGCGCGCCGACCACGGCTCCGATGCCGGTGCCGATCAGCGCCGGCTTCCGCATCCGTCGCCGCTCGGATCGGTTCGGCATCCAGCGACCGAGGTTCTTGATCGCCGTCGCCGTCCCCGCATGATGGGTCAGCATCTGGTCGAACACGTCGGCGATGCCGAAGAGTCCGATGATCACCGCGATGAACGGCAGCCCGTCGGAGAGCTCCAGCACCCCGAAGGTCATGCGCTCGGCCCCGGTGATGGGATCCCGGCCCACGGTGGAGAGCACCAGCCCGAACGCCGCGGCCGCCAGCCCCTTCAGCAGGTTGCTGCCCGAGACGCCCACGACCATGGTCAGGCCGAAGACGACCAGGGCGAACATCTCGGCCGGACCGAAGCTCAGCGCCATCCGTGACAGCGGGATCGCGGCGAAGATCAGCACCAGCAGGCCGCCGAAGGTCCCGAAGGCCGCACTGAACGCGGACGTCGTCAACGCGATGCCGGCCTTGCCCTGCTTCGCCATCGGATAGCCGTCGAACGTCGTGGAGATCGAGGCCGGCGTGCCCGGGGTGTTGACCAGGATGGCGGGCACGCGATCACCGAAGTTGGCCGCCACGTAGATCGTCAGCAGCACGGCGAGTCCCGGGATGGGGTCCATGGTCAGCGTGAAGGCGCTGGCCAGAGCCACCGACATCGTGGCCGTGATCCCGGGGAACGCGCCCACCAGCATGCCCGCCAGAGCGCCGACCAGGATGCACAGCAGGACCGTGGGGTCGGCCAGGGCGCCCAGTCCCTCTGCCACCGCGCTCATACCGGCACCCTCAGCAGGACGCTGAACAGCAGCCACAGCACCGTCGTGGTGATCACCGGGAAGACGACGAGTCCGGACCAGCCCCGTCCGCCCCCGATCGCCACGAGGGCGGCGACGAGGAGGACGGTGACCAGGCGGAAGTCGAAGAACTGCCAGAGGGCGCCGTAGATCAGCACCGCACCGAGCGCCAGCACGATCCGACGGACCCCGCCGCGCTCGGGTGCGGCGGGCGCCTCGTCGGCGCCGACGATCAGCGCGCGGGCGCCGGCCGCGAGGGAGAAGAGCATCACTGCTGCTCCGGAGACCTGGGGCCACCATCGAGGACTGAACTGTCCGTCGATGTCCGGGATCTCGATGGTCCCGGCCAGGGCGACGACGCCGGCCCCGGCCAGCAGCCCCGCCGCCGGGGCGAGCAGGTCGCGTCCCGGCGAGGGAGTGCCGGCGGATGCCGCACGTCGGGAGCCGGCGTCGTCGGTCCCGTCGGCCGATTCGGGGGTCGCTGTCATATCAGTCCTCATCGCTGATCGCTGCTCACTCCGAGAAGAGGGACTCGAAGCGGGCGTTCTCCTCCTCGTAGAAGGGCTGGAACTCCTCGGGTCCGACGTTCACCGCGATGTTGCCGGAGCTCTCGATGGTCTCGACGAACTCCTCGCTGTCGGCGGCGGAGCTGATCGCGTCGACGAGAGCCTCCCGCACGTCGTCGGGCAGCCCCTCGGGCGCCCCGATGGCTCCCCAGCCGCCGATGCTGACGTCGTGGCCCTGCTCCTCGGCGGTCGGCACGTCCGGCATGGCGTCGGCGCGCTCGTCGTCGAGCACCGCGAGCACGCGCAGCTGATCGTCCTCGGCCGCGGTGGCGGTCTCCGAGACCCCGGCGACGACGGCGTCGACCTGACCGCCGACCGCCGCGGTGACCGCGGGGGCTCCGCCGTCGAAGGGCACGGGGTCCAGCTGGGTGCCGGCCTCCTCGTTCAGCGCGCTGGTCGCGGCGTGCCAGATCGACCCGGTGCCGGAGTTCGCCACCGACAGCTCCTCGTCCTCGGCGGCGGCGAGCAGATCCTCCAGGGTCTCGTACTCGCTGTCGGCGGGGACGGCGATCGTCGCCGGCACCGAGACGATCTGGCCGAGCGGCTCGTAGTCGGACGGATCGATGTCATAGCCCTGGTGGCCGAGCATCACCGTCTCCACGGGCAGGTAGCCCAGCGTGTATCCGTCGGCGTCCTGCCCGGCGAGATGGTCGAGCCCGACGGAGCCGGCGCCGCCGCTGCGGTTCTCCACGACGATCGATGCGTCGAGCTCGTCCTCGAGCTCGCCGACGAGGGTCCGGGCGGCGAGGTCGGAGGCCCCGCCGGCGTCGTAGGGCACGACGACGGTGATGTCCTCTGACGGGAAGTCGGCCGTCTCGTCGTCGTTCTGTCGATCCGCGCACCCGGTGAGGGCGAGGAGCCCCGCCGCGCTGACGGCGAGGGCACGGACCGGTGTATTCGAGATGCGGTGCATAGTGGGTCCTTTCTGGGAATGGCGACGTCAGCAGCTCGTCGACGACGCGTCGGCGTTCCCGTCATCGGGTTCACCGGCATAGTCGCGACGGACTCTGCGACGGGATGCATCGAGGTGGTCTTCGAGTTCGGCGAGGGCGGCGGCATCGTTGCCGGCCTCGATCATGGTGGTCAGCTGCTCATGGCGAGCCTTCGCCGGCTTCAGGTCGGTGTGGTCGAGGTTCGCCACGAGCAGCAGGTTCTCGATCGTGCGCTGGTACTGGCTCCAGACGTCGTGGATCCGGCGCAGCTCAGAGGACCGGAGGAACGCACTGTGGAACTGCATGTCAGCGCGGGTGAATGCCGCAGGGTCACTGTTGTCGACGGCACTGTCCATCTCCGCGACGGCGGCCTTCAGCTCGGCCACCAGGCGGCTGCGATGCTTCTGGGATCCGGAGTCCAGAGCCATGTGTTCCAGGGCCGACCGCAGAGAGAACAGCTCGTCCACGTCGTGAGCGTGCAGTCCGATCACGTGGGCGCTTCGGCCGCGGTTCTCGACAAGCCCCTCCTGAGCCAGCGTGCGGATCGCGTCCCGAACCGGCCCGCGGCTGACTTCGTACTCCTCGGCGAGCTTCGCCTCGACCAGCACATCGTCCGCCGGCAATTCACGCACGATGATGCGCCGCCGAAGGTCGTCGGCGACCTGATCGCCCAAGGCGTCGCCGCGTGCCACTGGACTACGAGCCATGAACGTCCCCTCCGTCAGTTTTCAGTAAACGGTTAACTGAAGACTAGCGTGCTGCACATCACGTGTCCAGGGGCACAATGGCACTCTCGGAATGCATGCTGATTCCATGCCGGGCCGCAGGTGCATCCGGCGTTGCACATGTGCTTGGAGAGCCTGCGAGCCGCGCTCTCTCGACTCCCCTGCGTGTCACGCCCTCACCCTGTTGTCACGTCCGTATGAGCACGTGACATCAAGGCAGGGACGTGACATTTCGTCCGGTCCAGGCAATCGGGAGGGTGTGGAAGCCCCGAGCCGACAACACGCCGTGCTGTCCACACGACGCGCGACCCTCATGGCGGCCGGCAGACACATCGCTCAGGCTCGGCACCATGGCCGAGACGGACTCCCCGCCCCTTCCGCTGATCCGCTCCACCGACGACAGGGACGACGGCGCGCCCTCCAGTGATCGTCTGGTCCGTGCGCTGCGCGCCGGCGAGGTGCTCCGCCTTCGCCGCGGCGTCTACGTGCGGACCCGGGACTGGCTCGAGGCCGAACCGTGGACGCGCTACGAATATGTGGTCGCCGCCGTCGCCCTGCGGACGCCCTCTCCCCTGTTCTGCCGGCAGAGCGCCCTGCTCCTGCACGGGCTGCCGCTGCCGACCAATCCGGACCGAGTCCATGTCCGCGTCGGCGGTCGGGGCTCTGCCGGAACGCGCCGAGCTCCGGAGATGACGGAGGGAGCCGCCGCCCAGCGCCGGCTCGCCGCGGAGGCGATGCCCGCAGGAGGTTCCGTCGACCTGCGTCGACTCCTCCGCCCGACGCCGACGCATCAGCTGGAGGCCGCCCAGCCGGCCGGCGTCGATCGCGCGACGCTGCGAGAGCTCATCGCGAGCGGAGAGCATCACCAGCCGTCCCTCGCTCTGCCCGGGGACGCGCTGGCCAGCGTCGTCGGGCCCGCGAGTTATCTCGTGGAGCCGTTGGGCCTGGCTCTGGTGGACACTGTGAGCCGGGTGGACCTCCCCTCCGGGGTGGCGCTGCTCGATGCGGCGCTGCGGCGCGACGACCTCGATGTGGAGACGTGGCTGGGGCACCTGCCGACGGCTCGCCGTCGCCGGATCTGGCAACGGGCGTGGGAGCTCGCCGACCCGGTCTCGGAGTCGGTCGGCGAGTCGGTCTCCCGAGCCCAGATCCATGCTCTGGGTTTCGAAGCTCCGACGCTGCAGCGCGCGATCTCCACCGACATCGGGGAGTTCCGCGTCGACTTCTGCTGGGAGGATGCGGGGGTGATCTGCGAGTTCGACGGGCGCATCAAATACTTCGACGCCGGGATGCGAGGAGACAACACGCCGGCGCAGCAGGTCTACACGGAGAAGCAGCGCGAGGACGCGCTGCGCCGGCAAGGCTGGAGGTTCGACCGGTGGGGATGGCCGGAGGCCTGGAGCCCTCGAGTACTGGCCGCCCGGCTGGAGGCCGTCGGCATCCCGCGGGTCCGCCAGTTGTCACGTCCTCACCCTGTTCTCATGCGCCAGCCCGGGCGTGACATCAGGGTGAGGACGTGACACCCGGCGAGGGCGCCGGCCAAGCCGCCCCCGACAGCCGGTGAGGACGTGACACCTGGGCCGCCGGGGCCCGCTACCGGGAGCCGACCGACGGGGAGCCGGCCCACGGAAAGCTCCGAACACACGAGAAGGGCCGGGCCCGCTCCCCGCAGGGAACGGCCGCCGGCCCTTCTGTCAGCTCACTTGCGACGCCGGAGCCCGGCGCCGGCAGTCAGCCGATGATCAGCAGCTGATCACGCGTCCTCGGTGACCACCTGATTGACCGACTCCGACTCCTCGCCAGAGCCGTCCTCGTCGACCACCGGGGCCAGCGAGAGCTTGCCGCGGTCGTCGATCTTGGTGATCTCGACCTGGACCTTCTGGCCCACGCCCACGACGTCCTCGACGTCGTCGACGCGCTTGCCGTCATTGAGCTTGCGCAGCTCGGAGATGTGCAGCAGGCCGTCCTTGCCCGGGGTCAGCGAGATGAACGCGCCGAAGGTGGTCAGCTTGACCACGGTGCCCAGGTACCGCTCGCCCACCTCGGGGACCTGCGGGTTGGCGATCGCGTTGATCGCGCTGCGGGCGGCGTCGGCGGCCTCGCCGCTGGTCGCGCCGATCAGCACGGTGCCGTCGTCCTCGACCGAGATGTCGGCGCCGGTGTCCTCCTGGATCTGGTTGATCATCTTGCCCTTCGGGCCGATGACCTCGCCGATCTTGTCCACCGGCACGTTGACCGAGACGATCCGCGGAGCGTGCTGGCTCATCTCGTCCGGGCCCTCGATCGCAGCGTTGATGACGCCCAGGATGTGCAGGCGAGCCTCGCGGGCCTGGGTCAGCGCGGCACCGAGCACCTTCGCCGGGATGCCGTCCAGCTTGGTGTCCAGCTGGATGGCGGTGACGAACTCGCTGGTTCCGGCGACCTTGAAGTCCATGTCGCCGAACGCGTCCTCGGCGCCGAGGATGTCGGTCAGCGCCGCGTAGCGGGTCTCGCCCTCCACCTGGTCGGAGACCAGGCCCATGGCGATGCCTGCCACCGGAGCCTTCAGCGGCACGCCGGCGTTGAGCAGCGACAGCGTCGACGCGCAGACCGAGCCCATCGACGTCGAGCCGTTGGAGCCCAGCGCCTCGGAGACCTGGCGGATCGCGTAGGGGAACTCCTCGCGGTTGGGCAGCACCGGCACGATGGCCCGCTCGGCCAGCGCGCCGTGGCCGATCTCGCGGCGCTTCGGCGAGCCCACGCGACCGGTCTCGCCGGTCGAGTACGGCGGGAAGTTGTAGTTGTGCATGTACCGCTTGGTGGTCTCCGGCGACAGGCTGTCGATGGTCTGCTCCATCTTCAGCATGTTCAGCGTGGTGACGCCCATGATCTGGGTCTCGCCGCGCTCGAAGATGGCCGAACCGTGCACCCGCGGCAGCACCTCGACCTCGGCGGTCAGCTGACGGATGTCGGCCAGCCCGCGGCCGTCGATGCGGACCTGGTCGCGCAGGATGCGCTGGCGGATGACCTGCTTGGTCACCGCGCCCAGAGCCTTGCCGATCTCGGAGTCGCGGCCCTCGAACTGCTGACCCTCGCCGGCGAGCTGCTCGAGCAGCTCGGCCTTCAGCGCGGCGTCGGCGGAGTCGCGCTCCTGCTTGTCGGCGATCTGGTAGATCGACGTCAGGCGCTCCTCGGCGGCGGCCTTCACGGCCTCGTGGACGTCGTCCTGGTAGTCGGTGAAGATCGGGACCTCCACCGGCTCCTTGCCGGCGCGCTCGACCAGGTCGGCCTGGGCGTCGCAGAGGGAGCGGATGAACGGCTTGGCCGCCTCCAGGCCCTCGGCGACGATCTCCTCGGTCGGAGCGGTCTTGCCCTGCTCCTTGACCAGCTTCCAGGACTCGTCGGTGGCTTCGGCCTCGACCATCATCACCGCGATGTCGTCGCCGGAACGCCGGCCGGCCACGACCATGTCGAAGACCGCGTTCTCCAGCTCCGAGTGCTTCGGGAAGGCCACCCACTGCGCGCCCTGGCCGTCGTCGATGAGCGCCATGCGCACACCGCCGATCGGGCCGGAGAACGGCAGGCCGGAGAGCTGAGTGGACAGCGAGGCGCCGTTGATGGCGACGACGTCGTACATGTCGTCCGGGTTGATCGAGAGCACGGTCTCGACCACCTGGACCTCGTTGCGGATGCCCTTGGTGAACGCCGGGCGCAGCGGGCGGTCGATCAGGCGGCAGGCCAGGATCGCGTCCTGGGTCGGCCGGCCCTCACGCCGGAAGAACGAGCCGGGGATCCGCCCGGCGGCGTACATGCGCTCCTCGACGTCCACCGTCAGCGGGAAGAAGTCGAAGCCCTCGCGCGGAGACTTCCCGACCGTGGTGGCCGAGAGGATGCTGGTCTCCTCGTCGAGGGTGATCAGTGCCGAGCCGGCGGCCTGCTTGGCCAGCCGTCCGGTCTCGAACTCGATGGTGCGGGTGCCGAAGCGACCGTTGTCGATCACGGCCTCGGCGTAGTGAACCTCGGGACTCTGCATCGCAGATGTCTCCTCTCTGTCGTGTGCATAGCAGGCGCACCTGCCGGACGAGAGGAGAGCACGGGGACCGCATGACGGTCTTCGATCGAAGCCCACGGGCACGACGCGCCCAGCTCTGACGTCTCCAGCATCGCCGGAGGTCGTCGAGGGGCGGCGTCAGCTCCCGGAGGCCACTACCGAGGACCGGAGCACGCGGCTCGTCTCTCGTCGGCCGGCGTCGGCGCCGGAACCAGTCTCCCACATGAGACAGGCGACTCCCATGGTCTCGTCGACCGAGTCCGGGAGTCGCCTGTCACCTATGGAGTTTCATGCGGCGATGGCACAGCATGCCACGGCCGCGGGCGTCATGACGACGCCGTCGCTCAGTTGCGCAGACCGCGGATGCCGAGCCGCTCGATGAGCGAACGGTAGCGCGCGATGTCCTTGCGCTGGAGGTACTTCAGCAGACGACGGCGACGACCCACCAGGATCATCAGGCCACGCCGGGTGTGGTGGTCCTGCTTGTGCACCTTGAGGTGCTCGGTCAGGTCCGAGATGCGGCGCGACAGCACCGCGCACTGCACCTCGGGGGAACCGGTGTCGCCCTCGTGGGTGGCGTACTGAGTGATGATCTCCTGCTTGACAGCGGGATCCAGTGCCATGGTGGCCATGGGTATGCTCCTTCGATCATGTGCCGCGAACAACTCCGGCGAGCCGAACTCGCCGGTGCCAGCCACCGCGGACTGCAGCGTGGCGATCGTCCACCGCGTCGGGACGCAGACGACGACCGACTCATCTTACCAGCCTGTGACTGTCCGGCAACATCCGAGGCCGCGGGACGCCACTCTCCCGCCCCAGAGCCTCGCATCCCTCCTACGGCCAGGGCTGCCTACCACCCACCCCATGCTTGCCAAGCATCAATCCATGCCCCACTGAGCTTGGACGAGCATCGCTCCGAGGATCTAACGTGAGTCACCGCACAGCTTGATGCAGGTCACATCACCTGACAGCGCTGAACCAGGCTGTGCGACCCATCCCCCACACACCATCGAGATGACCGCATGACCACACGTCTGAGACGAGCGCTGTATCCGCTGATCGCCTGCCTGGCCGCAGTGCTGCTCACCAGCTGTTCCCACGGCCTGCAGGCTGCCGGTGCCCATTCGGGCCGCACCCTGATCTTCGCTCTCGATCAAGCCGAGGACCACCCCTCGTACATCGCGCTGGAGAACTTCTCCGAACGGCTCGAGCAGGCCACCGACGGCCGCTGGGACGTCCGTGTCTACCCCAACGCCTCGCTGGGGAATCAGCAGGAGACCGTCCAGCTTGTCGGCGACGGATCAGTCGACATGACCGTCGCGTCGGGCACGCTGCTGGAGAACCTCAACGACGACTTCCGAACCCTGGGGCTGCCGCTGATCTTCGACAGCGTCGATGACCAGATGGAGGTGCTCTCCGACGACAGCCTGGTGGGCGACCTGTTCAGCAGCCTCGAAAGTTCCAACCACCTGACGGTCCTCGGCGGATTCACCCAGGGCGAGCGCCACCTCTACACCCGCAGCGGGCCGATCGAGCGCCCCAAAGACCTCGCGGGCATGAAGGTGCGCGTCCAGGAGTCCGATCTGATGATCAACATGCTCGGATCCATGGGGTCCTCCCCCACGCCGCTGTCCTATGCCGAGGTCTACACCGCCGTCCAGTCCGGCGTACTCGACGGCGCGGAGAACAACCTCATCTCCTACATGACCGAGGGGCACAACGAAGTCGCCAAACATGTCGCGCTCACCGGCCATCAGATCGGCACCGACTACATCGTCATCAACTCCGACGTACTGGGCGACATGACCGAGCAGGACCGCCGGACCTTCGAGCGGGAATGGCAGACCACCGTCGAGAAGCACACTGAGCTCTGGCTGCAGCGCACCGACGAGGCGCAGGACCAGGCCGAGGAAGAAGGCACCGAGTTCACCGACGTCGACGAGCATGCCTTCCGCGACGCCCTCCGCACGGTGCTCGACGGCGAGCTGCAGGACCCCGACGTTAAGGAGCTGTATGAGCGCATCCGCGATCACCAGCAGTGACCCCCGCACCCGCGTCGAGCGGCTGCTGGGCCGGGCGTTGGGCGCACTCTGCGTCGCCCTCTTCGCGGTGATGGTGCTGATCGTCGTCTGGCAGGTCATCGCCCGCCAGATTCTGCACGATTCCCCGGCCTGGACCGGACCGGCGGCCCAGTACAGCTTCGTCTGGCTGATCTTCGCGGGAGCCACATGGATGTTCGCCGAGCGGGAGCATGTGGCCATCGACTTCTGCACCAAGCTGCTGCGCATCGACCACACCCGCACCGTGGCCGTCGTCGGCCACCTGATGACCTTTGCCTTCGCCGCATTGTTGCTCCTCTGGGGCGGCGGCCGCGCCGTGACGATCACCTGGACCCAGGAGATCCCGGGGCTTCCCGTTTCGATGGGCATGATGAGCCTCGCCCTGCCGGTCAGCGGCGCGCTCATCTGCCTCGTCTCGCTGCGCCATGCCGTCGCCGCAGCACGCGGCATCGGGGGCGGCGTCATCGACCGACGCACCGGCCCCAGCACCAGCACCATGCAGGAGGTCGCCTGATGGACATCACTCTGATATCGGCTCTGCTGCTGATCGTGCTCACCGGCGTGCTGCTGCTGGCACGCGTGCCGGTCGCCGTGGCTCTGGGCCTCTCGGCCTTCTTCGCCATCGCGGTCGTGGTCGGGCTGCAGGAGGCTTCCTTCGTCGCCGCCCAGCGCATCACCACCGGCATGGGCTCGGTGACGCTGCTGGCTATCCCGCTCTTCATCCTCGCCGGCACGATCATGAACACCGGCGGCATCGCCCTGCGGCTGATCGAGGCCGCCGACGTGATCGTCGGACGGATGCCCGGCTCCCTGGCCCAGACCAACGTCGTGGCCAACACGATGTTCGGCTCAGTCTCCGGGGCGGCAGTCGCCTCGGCGGCCGCCGTCGGCACTGTGATGAGCCCACGGCAGCGAGCCCAGGGCTATCACCCCGGGTTCTCGGCGGCAGTCAACGTCGCCTCCGCACCCTCGGGCATGCTGATCCCGCCGAGCAACACGCTGATCGTCTATTCCCTGGTCTCGGGCACCTCCATCGCCGCGCTGTTCACCGCCGGATACGTCCCCGGCCTGCTCTGGATGCTCGCCTGCGGACTGGTCGTCTGGCTGGTCTCGCGCCGCGACACCTCTATGCGCTCCGGCGCCCGACCGAGCTTCCAGACGGCGACGATCACCCTGGCCCGCGCCGTACCGGCGGTGCTCATGGTCGTCATCGTCATCGGAGGCATCCTCACCGGCGTATTCACCCCGACGGAGTCCGCCGCCATCGCAGTCCTGTATTGCCTGGGCCTGGCCGCGATCTACCGCACGCTTCGCATGCAGGACCTCCCACAGGTCCTGCTGACCGCGACCCGGACAACGGTGATCGTGGTCCTGCTGGTGGGAGTTTCAGCGGTGCTGAGTTGGGCGATGGCGATCTCCGGCATCCCCGACGCCCTGGCCTCGGCCATCCTCGGATTCACCGACAGTCCGACGGTCATCCTGACGATCATGATGGTCCTTCTGCTCGTCATCGGCACCTTCATGGACCCCACTCCAGCGATCCTCATCTTCGTGCCGATCTTGCTGCCGATCGCGACCGCCCTGGGGGTAGACCCGGTGCATTTCGGCATCATGGTCACCTTCAACCTGTCGCTGGGCACCATCACCCCGCCAGTGGGCGTGACGCTCTTCATCGGATCACGGGTCGGCGACGTCGATGTCGAACGACTCGTGCGCCGTCTGCTCCCGTTCTTCCTGGCCCTGGTGGTCACTCTGCTACTCGTGGTCTTCGTCCCTCAACTCTCGCTCTGGTTGCCCGACGTGTTGAACCTCCGCTAGCGCGAACCGGCCTCGCCTCTCACCGCCGTCGCGCCGTGTGCAGCACGGTCAGGTACGGCAGCTCGACCTCCTCGCCGGCGGCCAGACCCAGGTGCTCGTCGAGGTACCAGTCCAGGTTCGCCCGGCGCCGGGCGCGGTCGGCCTCGTCGGCAGAGAGCCAGGAGCTCAGCGTGGTCGCCAGCCGGCGGATGCCGTCGGGGGTGAGGGACCGGGTCCAGTCGGTGTGCTCGGTGCTCACCGGTTCGAAGGCGGCCGGGGCCAGCGGCGGGGTCCAGCCGGGCCGGTGCACGTCGCCGGCGCGCATGATCCGAGCCAACCGGTGCACCCAGGGCTGCGAGACGTCCAGATGGTTCGACACCACCGCCGCGGTGCCGCCGGGGGCCAGCAGCCGGGCGATCTCCGCCGCCGCGGCCCGGGGATCGAACCAATGCCAAGCCTGGGCGGCGACGACGACGTCGGCCCTGCCGGCGCCCAGTCCGGTGTCCTCCGCGCGGGCCTCGACGACCTCCAGGGATCCGCTCACGACGTCTGCGGGCGCGCACGTGGCGCGCAGCACCTCCGCCATGCTGGGGCTCGGCTCGACGGCGACGACGTCGGCCCCGCCGGCGAGCAGCGCCCGGGTCAGGATCCCGGTGCCCGCGCCCAGCTCGACGATCCGTCCGGCGGGCCGGTCAGGCCCCGGGGCCAGGATCCGCTCGACGGCCTCGGCCGGGTAGCCCGGCCGCATCGCGTCGTACTCGGCGGCCTGGGCGACGTCGGCGTCCGCGGCGAAGGCCTCGGCCAGGCGACGACGGCGCGCGTCGTCGGTGATCACCGCCGCCTGCCCCGGCCGCGCCCGCGGCCTGCGGGGCCCGCTCAGGGCTCCACCGCCGGGATCACCGGCGTGTCGTGCTCCTGCGGGTCGTCGCCGAGCAGCACCTGCCGAGCGCGGATGACGTCCTCCTCCATCTGGCGGATCAGCAGCGGGATGCCGTCGAAGTTGACCATGCCGCGCAGCCGCTGCAGGAATTCCACGCGCACGTGCTGGCCGTAGAGGTCGAAGTCCTCGATCCGCTCGTCCGGCCGATCGATCACATGCGACTCGACCACCCGCTGGTAGCCGTCGAAGGTCGGATTTGAGCCCACGGAGATCGCCGCCGGCCAGCGGCGGCCGCGCTCGTCGGTCAGCCAGCCGGCGTAGACGCCGTCGGCCGGGATCATGCCCTCGCTGGTGGAGCTGAGGTTCGCCGTCGGGAAGCCCAGCTCGCGGCCGCGGGCCTCGCCGTGGACGACCGCGCCGAGCACGGCATGCGGGCGGCCCAGCACCTCGCGCGCATCGGCGACGTCGCCGGCGGCCAGCGCCTCGCGCACCCAGGTGGACGAGCAGCGCCGGTCCTCGCCGAAGTCCTCGACGCCCAGCACTGTGAAGCCGTGCTTCTGACCCAGTTCGACCATGGTCTCGAAGGAGCCGGAGTTTCCGGAGCCGAAGCGCACATCGTGGCCGACCACCACCACTCTGGCGTGCAGCGCCTCGACCAGATACTCGGCGACGAACTCCTCCGCCGTGCGGGAGGCGAGGCGCTCGTCGTAGTTCAGCATGAGCAGCCCGTCGATGCCGGTGGTCGCCAGCCGGTTGATCTTCTCCTCCACCCCGGTGAGCAGCACCGGGCAGCTCTGCGGCCGGTGGACCTGCAGCGGATGCGGATCGAAGGAGATCGCCACCGCGGAGGACTGGTACCCGACGGCGGCCGCGACCAGCTGGCGCAGCACCTCCTGATGCCCCCGGTGGACCCCGTCGAAGTTGCCGATCGTCAGCGCCGTGGGTCCCAGGTCCTGCGGGACCTCGTCCAGGTCGTTCCAGTAGTGCACGTCGCTCCTCGGGTGGGGGATCTCGCGGTGGTGCGCGGTGACCATCCTCCATTATGGAGCACGGTCGGCGCCGCGCTCATTCCCGAATCTCGGACGATTCCGCGTCGCGGGCGGCCGCCGCCCGGCGCGCGCCGGACCGATGGCGCAGCAGCCAGGCCAGACCGATCAGCGGCAGCACCAGCGGCACGTATCCATAGCCCTGCCCGAAGTGCGACCAGACGGTGGCATCGGCGAAGAGCTGCGGCTCGAGCACCGTCCAGAGGCCGACGCCGACGACGCCGACCAGCTCCACCAGCACCGCCGCCAGTGCGGTCCGCCAGGCCGCCGCCGACGTCCGCGCCAGCGCCAGCGTGGCGAGGATGTAGACCGCCGCGGCCAGGCCGCTGAGCGCATAGGCGACCGGGGCGTCCTCGCCGTGGACGATCAGCTGGTACAGCGCCCTCGCGGTCGAGGAGACGGCGAAGATCCCGTAGGCGGTGATGATCAGCATCCCCACCCCGCGGTTGCGCGGGACGGCGGGGGCGGCACCGCCGGCGTGCTCCGGACTGTTCTCCGCGCTGTCCTCGGTGCTCACAGAGCGCTTCCCCACCAGATCTCCTCCATGCGGTAGACCATGACGAACACGACGAGCCCGACGCTGCTCATCACCAGATTGGACCAGCGGGTGCGATCGACCATCGCCCAGATGAACACCCCGATCGGCAGCAGCAGCGCCGTGGCCAGATAGCCCCAGAACTCCCAGACTTCGCCGAGGATCGGCGCGTCGAAGCCGAGCTGGCGGGCGCCGGCGTAGAGCCCGTAGGCCACCAGGAACAGCTCGACGGCGGCGATCGAGACGATGGACGAGTCGGCCGGGTGATCCCGCACCGGAGTCATCCCCCAGCAGATCAGCAGCGAGGCCGCGCAGACCACAGTGCCGACGATCATCATGACCGTCACGAGCCGCCTCCCTGCGGCGCCGGGGCGAAGACCAGCTCGGGCTTGGCCTGGAAGTCCACCTGCTCGCCCGCGGCGGCCGCGGCGGCGTCGGCCGAGGCCGAGGCCCCGGTGCTGGCCGGCACGTCGCGCAGCAGGGCGACCAGCTCGCCGTCGGGGGCGAAGGCCGCCGTCAGCGGCTGCTCGCCGCCGTCGCGCGCGGCGTCGGCACCGGTGCCGGAGGCGGTGATCCGCCGGCCGTGGCCGAGGTTCCGCGCCTCCTCCTCGGTGAGATCGCGGCGGCGGAAGATCCCGGCGGCGGCCTCGGTCAGCCCGACATAGCCGAAGTCCTCGGCGAGCTGCTCCAGGGTCAGCGCATTCTCGATCCGGTACGGGCCCACCGCCGTGCGGCGCAGCGCGGTCAGATGCCCGCCGACGTCCAGCGCCTCGCCCAGATCACGGGCCAGGGCGCGGACGTAGGTGCCCGAGGAGACCTCCACCTCGACGTCGACGTCGACCAGCTTGCCGCCGTCGATCCGGCGGATCCCGCCGACCTCGAAGCGATGGACGACCACCGGCCGGGCCTGAAGGGAGACGTCCTCGCCCGAGCGGGCCCGGTCATAGGCCCGGCGGCCGTCGACCTTGATCGCCGAGACGGTCGCCGGCACCTGGTCGATCGCGCCGGTCAGCGCGGCGACCTCCTCCTCCAGGCGCGCGGAGGTCACCGCATTGGCGAATCGGGTCTCGACCAGCTCGCCGTCGGCGTCGTCGGTCGTGGTCGACAGACCCAGCCGGATGGTCGCGGTGTAAGTCTTCGACACCCCGACGATGTGGGTCAGCAGCCGGGTCGCGCGATTGATCCCGACCACCAGGACGCCCGTGGCCATCGGATCGAGGGTTCCGGCATGGCCGACTTTGCGGGTGCCGGCCAGCTTCCGGATCCGGCCGACGACGTCGTGGCTGGTCCAGCCGGCCGGCTTGTCCACCAGCACCAGGCCGGAGCCGACGGCGATCTCCTCGTCACGCTGCTTCTTGCCCATAGCTGCCCGGGGCCCTCAGGACCGCTCGGAATCGGTCTCGTCCCCGGTCTCGTCCGCGGACGCCTCGCCGCTCGCGCCCGGCTCGCCGTGCGAACGGTACGGGTCGTCCTCGCCGGCCGGCGCCGCCTGCTCGCGCAGCGCGGCGACCTCGGCATCCTGCTCCCGCGCCTGACGGAGCAGGTCCTCCAGGTGGGCGGCGTTCTCCGGAATCTCGTCGGCGACGAACTCCAGCGTCGGGGTCAGCCGGATGGTCAGCTGCCGGCCGACCTCGTGGCGCAGGGCGCCGCGGTGGGCGTCGAGCACCTCCTCGGCGGCGGTGCGCTCCTCCTCGCTGCCCATGACGGTGTAGTAGACGGTGGCGTGCTGCAGATCGTTGGTCACGCGGGCATCGGTGACGGTGATCAGCTCGGCGCGCTCGTCCTTGACGCGGCGACGCAGCGCCTCGGCCACGATCACCTTGATGCGCTGGGCGAGCCGCGCCGCGCGGGCTGGATCAGCCATGATGGCCTCCTTGGGAAAGTCGTCGCTGCCGCCAGCCTAGCGCCGGTGCTCCGGCGGCGGGAGGCAGTCGTGTCTGGGGACAGCACCGGGGACCGCACCTGCGATGCGGTCCCCGGTGGCTGTCGTCGGGCGTCGAGACCTCAGACGCGCGGAATCTCGCGCATCTCCCAGGTCTCGATGCGGTCGCCCTCCTGGATGTCGTTGAACGAGCCGAGGCCGATGCCGCACTCAAAGTCCTGACGGACCTCGGTGGCGTCGTCCTTGTACCGCTTGAGCGACTCGATGGCCAGGTTGTCGGACACCACGGCGCCGTCGCGGACCAGGCGGGCCTTGGCGTTGCGACGGATGACGCCCGAACGGACGATGGAGCCGGCGATGTTGCCGAACTTCGAGGAGCGGAAGACCTCGCGGACCTCCGCCGAGCCGAGCTCGACCTCCTCGTACTCCGGCTTGAGCATGCCCTTCATCGCGTTCTCGATGTCGTCGATCGCCGCGTAGATGACCGAGTAGAAGCGCATGTCCACGCCCTCGCGCTCGGCGAGGTCGTTGACCCGCTCGGCCGGCCGGACGTTGAAGCCGATGATGACCGCGTCGTCGACCGTCGCCAGGTTCACGTCGTTCTGCGTGATGGCGCCGACGCCGCGGTGGATCACCCGCAGCTGCACGTCCTCGCCGACGTCGATCTTCAGCAGCGCATCCTCCAGAGCCTCGACGGCGCCGGAGACGTCGCCCTTGAGGATCAGGTTCAGCGTGTCGATCTTGCCCTCGGCCACGACCTGGTCGAAGTTCTCCAGGCTGACGCGCTTGCGACGCTTGGCCAGCATCGCGTTGCGCTCGACCGCCTCGCGCTTCTCAGCGATCTGCCGGGCGGTGCGGTCCTCCTGGGTGACCAGGAAGCTGTCGCCGGCCCGCGGGACCGCGGACAGACCCAGCACCTGCACCGGACGCGACGGCTCGGCCTCGGTGACCTCCTGGCCGTTCTCGTCGAACATCGCCCGCACGCGGCCGTAGGCGTTGCCGGCGACGATGGTGTCGCCGATGCGCAGCGTGCCGGTCTGCACCAGCACCGTGGCGACCGGGCCGCGACCCTTGTCCAGGTTGGCCTCGATGGCCACGCCGCGGGCCTCGTGGTCCGGGTTGGCGGTCAGCTCCAGCGAGGCGTCGGCGGTGAGCAGCACGGCTTCGAGCAGCTCGTCGATGTTCAGCCGCTGGATCGCGGAGATGTCGACGAACATGGTGTCGCCGCCGTAGGCCTCGGGCACGATGTCGTACTCGGTGAGCTGGCCGCGGACCTTCTCCGGCGACGCGCCTTCCTTGTCCATCTTGTTGACCGCGACGACGATCGGCACCCCGGCGGCCTTGGCGTGGTTGATCGCCTCGACCGTCTGCGGCATGACGCCGTCGTCGGCGGCGACGACCAGCACGGCGATGTCGGTGACCTTCGCGCCACGGGCACGCATGGCGGTGAACGCCTCGTGGCCCGGGGTGTCGATGAAGGTCAGGCCGCGCTGCTCGCCCTCGTGGTCGACCTGCACCTGGTAGGCGCCGATGTGCTGGGTGATGCCGCCGGCCTCGCCCTCGGTGACGTTGGCGTGGCGCACCGCGTCCAGCAGGCGCGTCTTGCCGTGGTCGACGTGGCCCATGACGGTCACGACCGCCGGGCGGGCCTCGAGGTCCTCGTCGTCCTCGTCCTCGGCCTCGGCCGAGAGGTCGATGTCGAAGGACTCGAGCAGCTCGCGGTCCTCGTCCTCGGGCGAGACGATCTCGACCACGTAGCCCAGTTCCTCGCCGAGCAGCTTGAAGGTCTCCTCGTCCAGGGACTGGTTGGCCGTGGCCATCTCGCCGAGCTTCATCAGCACGGTGACCAGCGCGGCCGGCTCAGCGTTGATCTTCTCGGCGAAGTCGGCCAGCGAGGAGCCGCGGCGCAGCCGCAGCATGGTGCTGCCGTCGCCCTTGGGCACGCGCACGCCCCCGATCTCGCGGGTGCGACGCTGCTCCATCTCCTGACGCTTCGCGCGCTTCGACTTGCGGTTCTTCGAGCGCGACGGACCGCCGCGGCCGAAGGCGCCGGCCGTGCCGCCGCGACCGCGGCCGCCGCGACCGCGCGGCGGACCGCCGCCCGGACGAGCCGGGCCTCCGCCGCCGGCACCGTTGGGCGCCGGGGACTGGCCGGGCATCATCGACGGCTTCGGACGCGCGCCGCCGCCCTGGGCGGGGTTCGGCGCGGCACCGGCGCCGGCACCGGGCTTGGGCCCCGGCTTGCCGCCGCCCTGACCGCCCTGGGCACCCTGGGCGCCCTGACCGCCGCGGCCGCCTCCGCGACCGCCGCCGCCGGAACGCTGACCGCCGGAGCGCTCACCGCGCATGCCCTGCGGCGAGGAGAACGGGTTGTTCCCCGGACGCGGGCCCGGCTTCGGCGGGCGCGGACCGGCGGATCCGCCCGGCCGCGGAGCCGGATGGTCGGACGAGTCCATGCCCTGCGAGGAGGAGTACGGGTTGTTGCCCGGACGCGGGGCGCCGGGCTTGGGGGCCGGCTTGGCCCCCGGCTTCGGCGCCGGCTTGGCACCGGGCTTCGGGGCCGAGGAGCCGGACTCCGGCTTCTCCTCGGTCGTGGCGGCGGGCTCCTCGGAGGCCGCCGGCGAGGGCTTCTCGGCAGGCTTCTCGGAGGGCTGCTCGGCGGCCTTCTCCGCGGGCTTCTCCTGCTTCTGCGCGCCCGGCTTCGGGGCGGGCTTCGGCGCCGGCTTGGGACCAGGCTTCGGCGCCGACGACGTCGACGCGGCGGAGTCCTGCTGCGCACCGGCCGAGGAGTCGGAGGCCGACGCGGTCGTCTCGGCCGCTTCGGTCTGCGCCGCGGCGGACGACGAGTCGGACGAGGTCTTCTTCTTCGCGGAGCCGGAGGAGGCCGACTCCTGCTTCTTCTGGGCGTCCGGGAACGCGGAGCGAAGCTTCTTCGCCACCGGGGGCTCCACCGTCGACGACGGGGACTTCACGAATTCGCCCATCTCCTGCAGTTTGGCAAGAGCATCTTTGGACGTGATGCCGAGCTCCTTGGCGAGCTCGTGTACGCGGGCCTTGGCCACATTTCTCCTTGTCTGGCCCGCGCGATGCCCCGCTGAGATCAGCGGGGCTGATGTCAGCGGATCATCGCACCGAGCCGTCGAACGTTCTGCGGTGCGTGACGGAGTTACTCAGGTGGGTCATCACTGGGTACTCATCCGTCGGTGCTCATCGGGTATCCATCTCTCTGAACCCGCTTTCATCCGGTGTGTGCAGGGACATCGTTCCTCGCGCGGCGGCCTCGATCGTCTCGAGGTCCAGCCGTGCGACGCTGACCGGCCGGCGGAAGGCCCGATGGAAAGCCTTCCGTCGCATCGCCGTCTCGAAGCATCCGCGCTCCGGGTGCAGCCATGCGCCGCGGCCGGGGAGCCGGCGTGCGGCGTCGACGACCACCTCCGGGGCGGTCGGCCCGCCGGCGACGGCCTCGCCGTCGTCGGTCCGGACCTGCTCGGGGGCGAGCACCAGTCTCACGACATCTCCCTGATCCACCCGCCGCCGGCAGCCGACGCATGTGCGGACAGGGACCATGACAGTCTACCCCCTCGTGGTGGTCAGGACAGAATCGCTCCGGCGCGCCTCGTCGCCGGGCGGAGGCGGCGTGCTCAGACGCCGATGACCTCGTCGGGGGTGGTGCCCGCCTCGGAGATGATGTCGATGCGCCAGCCGGTGAGCTTCGCCGCCAGCCGGGCGTTCTGCCCCTCCTTGCCGATCGCCAGCGAGAGTTGGTCGTCGGGCACGACCACGCGGGCCGAGCGGGCGTTCTCGTCGAGGATCGTCACCGAGGTGACCTTCGACGGCGACAGCGAGTTGCCGATGAACTCGGCCGCGTCGTCGTGGTGGTCGATGATGTCGATCTTCTCGTCGTTGAGCTCGGTCATCACCGCCCGCACGCGCGAGCCCATCGCGCCGATGCAGGCGCCCTTGGCGTTGATGCCCGGCTCGTCGGTACGCACCGCGATCTTGGTGCGGTGGCCGGCCTCGCGCGCGATGGACGTGATCCGCACCGTGCCGTCGGCGATCTCCGGGACCTCGTGCTCGAAGAGCTTCTCCACCAGGCCCGGGTGAGAGCGCGAGAGGGTGATCGAGGGGCCCTTCATGCCGCGGTGGACGTCGACGACGTAGGCGCGCAGCCGCGAACCGTGCGAGTAGTCCTCGCCGGGGACCTGCTCCTGCGGCGGGAGCACCGCCTCGACAGTGCCCAGGTCCACTTGGACCATGTTCGGGTTCCGCCCCTGCTGGACCAGCCCGGAGATGAGCTCGCCCTGGCGCCCCTTGAACTCGCCGAGCACCTGGTCGTCCTCGGCGTCGCGCAGGCGCTGCATGATGACCTGCCGCGCCGTGGAGGCCGCGATGCGGCCGAAGTCCTTCGGCGTGTCGTCGAACTCACCGAGCACCGCGCCGTCCTCGCCGAACTCCTTGGCCCAGATGGCGACGTGCCCCGTCGACTGGTCGATCTCGGCGCGGGCGTGCTTCAGCGCCCCGGGAGACTTGTGGTAGGCGAGCACGAGAGCCTGCTCGATGGCGGGGATCAGCCTCTCCAGGGGGATGTCACGCTCTTTGACGAGCATGCGCAGGGCGCTCATATCGATATCCACTTGTGCCTCCAGTGTCCTCATGCCCCGGTTCTTCGCCCGGATCGTGTCCTCAGGTGCTCAGTGCGGGTCGTTCCCGCGCTGTCGGCCGCGTGCCGCCGGCGGTGCGGCGGAGCGGTCGGCGTCGTGTCCGTGGTGTGGTGGGTTGTCTCGTGCGGGTCGCTGGTGTTCGTGCTGGCGCGGCGCCCGCCGGAAGGGACGACGAAGCGGCCGACGACGTCGTCGACCGCTGCCTCGCCCCCGGCGGGACGCATCTACGTCTGGGAGAACTCTACCTGCACGCGGGCCCGGGTGATCGTCTCGAAGGCGATCTCCACCGGGTCGAGGTACTTCACCGGCATCCCCTTCTTCGGCGCCGGCTTCTGCTCGGCGACGCGGATGCCGTCCTCGGTGACCTCCTCCAGTCGGGCGACGATGTCGGCCTCGCCGGTGCGCGAGATCTCCAACAGCCGACCGATGTTGCGCCGGTAGTGCCGCGGCTCGGCCAGCGGACGCGTGACGCCCGGCGTGGTGACCTCGAGCTCGTAGTTCTCCGCCTCGGCCATCAGATCCTCGGAGTCCAGCACCGCCGAGAGCGCCTCGGACAGTCCGGCGACGGTGTCCAGGTCGACCGTCTCGGTCCCCTCGGCGTAGTCGACGGTGACCCGCAGGATCGTCGTCGGGCCGGAGGCGGTGAGCTCGATCTCCTCGAGGACCAGTCCGTGGGCGGTGATCGTGGGCTCCAGGCGCGGGGCCAGATCGGCGGCCCGCGGGTCGCGGGCCTGCTCGTCGGCGCGGGCGCGGGGCGGGACGGCCATAGGTGCACTCCTCGGTCGGCGGGCCGGCCGACCAGGACGGCCGGCACGGGCATCGGTCCGCCCCGATTGTAGGCACGGCAGGGTGCACCCGGGCGAGTCCCGGCTCCGTCGCGCTGATCACGGTCGGGGCGGTGGGGTGTGGCGGAGGTGTGGCGGGCCGCCGACCGGGACGCACCGCCGTCGGGGATGCACCGTCGGCGGGCGCCTGACCGATCGACCCCGTCCAGCTGGGCAGGGCCACTACCCTCCGCCGCAGCGGACCGATTCTCCCCGTCCAGCTGGGCGAGGTCGCCCTCCCCCGCCCCAGCGGACCAGTTGCCCCCGTCCAGTTGGGCGGGGGCGCCGGCCGGCCCCGTCGTGTTTCCGAATCCTCGTCCAGCTGGAGGAGGTCTGCCGAACTCGACGGGGAGAGACGGTGCCATCGCGAGCGACCCGGAGCCTGGCGGCGAGTGAGACAGGGCCGGACGGGGCCCCGCGAACGCCGGGCGAAGGCCGGACGGCGCGGGAGGAGCCCTCGGGACCGGGCCGCCGGCCCGCGGCGGCACCCTGTGCAGGAGTCGACGGGGCCTCTCCACAGATCCCCGATGCGACAGGCGACGACGACGCCGGGTGCGGCACAGTCGAGCCATGACCTCATCGACCAGCGACCCGACACGGCGCCGCACCGTCGACGCCCGCCCTGTCCGCGCTCAGGCTCGACCGGACGGCTCGCACGAGTCCGTCGAGCTCAGCGCCACCGTGGCCCGGGGCGAGCTGCTTCGGATCCGCCGCGGCGTCTACTTCGACGCGGAGGCCTGGCTGACCCTCCCGCCGTGGGATCGTCACCTGGTCGCGACGGCGGCGACCGCACTGCATCATCCCGCCGCAGTGTTCTGCCGAGAGACGGCCCTGCTGCTCCACGGCCTGCCGCTGCCGCGCACCCCCGACGCCGTCCATCGGCGCACCGCCCGTCCTCAGGAATCCGGCCGACGCCCGCCCGACGCGTTGACCGGAGCCGCCGGCCCCGCGACGATCCGTCGGCTGCTGGACGTCCCGGACGACGGCGCCCGGTCGCGCCCCAGAGGGCGGAATGCCCTGCAGGGGTTCGCGCTGCAGCGCTCCCTCGCCCCGGAGTGGATGCGGCGCACCGGCGGGACCACCGGCGCGCCCGTGTCGTCGCGATTCCCCGACGGCGACCTCTGGCGCCCGCCCTCGATCCCCGTGCAGCTCGAGCCGCTGCCGCAGGTTCTGCTGGACACCGTCCCCCGGCTCGGCACCGGCTCAGCCGTCGGCGTGCTCGACGCACTCGGATCCGAGCGCCTGGCCCCGCACCTGCCGCCGCTCCTCGATGAGACGCTCGCCGCCGACGTCGAGCTCCTCCCCCGCCGACGGGCTCGCCGCTGGCAGCAGCTGCGCGCCTTCGCCGATCCGCGCGCCGAGTCGGTCGGCGAGTCGGTCTCCCGCGTGCTGATCGCCGAGCTCGGCTTCGCCCCGCCCGAGCTGCAGATCGAGTTCAAGCTTCCGGACGGGCGGCTGGCGCGGGTCGACTTCTACTGGCCCGAGGCCGGCCTCGTCGGCGAGTTCGACGGCGAGGTGAAGTACTCCCGCGCCCAGGACCTCGCCGGCCTCGACCCCGCCGACGTCGTGATCGCGGAGAAGCGCCGGGAGGACGGGCTCCGCGCCCTGGGCCACGGCGTCGCCCGCTGGGGATGGCCGGAGCTGCGGGAGCCGCGAGCCCTCCGGAGCATCCTGCACCAGGCCGGGGCGCCGCGCGGCTGACTCGGCGCCCCGGTCGGACACGCCGCCTCAGAACCATTCGGCCAGCAGATCCCAGCCGAGCTTGGCGACCAGGACGAAGACCACGATCAGGAAGATGACGCGGACGAACTGCGACCCCTTCGCGATGGCCATCCGGGCGCCGGTGTAGCCGCCGAGCAGATTCGCCGCGCCCAGCAGCAGCCCGAGCCCGACCAGCACGTGCCCGGCCGGGCCGAAGGACAGCAGCGCGCCGACGTTCGTCGCGACGTTGACGATCTTCGCGTGCGCCGAGGCGTTGAGGAAGTTGAATCCCAGCACCATGACCAGCCCGATGATCAGGAACGTCCCGGTGCCCGGGCCCAGCACGCCGTCGTAGAAGCCGACCACGGCCCCGACGCCGACGGCGCGGGCCAGATGCCCCAGCCCGACGTGGCGCAGCCGCTCCAGCTTCCCCACGTGCGGCTTGGCCGCGGTGAAGATCCCCACGCCCAGCAGCGCGGCGATGATGACCGGAGTGATGACCTCCTCGGGCAGCCAGGCGGCGACCTTCGCGCCCAGGTAGCTCGCCGCCAGGGCGGCCAGCGCCGTCGGCGCGGCGGTGCGCAGACTCGGACGCACCCGGCGGATATAGGTCAGCGCCGAGGTGGTGGTGCCGAAGATCGAGCCCAGCTTGTTCGTCGCCAGCGCCTGCACCGGGCTGATCCCCGGCACGGTCAGCAGCACCGGCAGCTGCAGCAGTCCTCCGCCGCCGACGACGGCGTCGACCCAGCCGGCGCTGAATCCCACCAGGACCAGCAGCACCAGCGTCACCCAGGAGACGCCCTCGAAGGACGTGCTCAGCAGATCGGCGATCAGCTCCACGGCGTCGTGCCGCGGCTCAGCGCAGCGCGGCGGCGCGCTCGGCGATCACCGAGACCGCGCCGTCGAGCCGCACCTGATCGGACTCGCCGCTGCGGCGATCCTTCAGCTCCACGTTCCCCTCGGCCAGGCCGCGGCCGACCACCACGATGGTGGGCATGCCCAGCAGCTCGGCGTCGGAGAACTTCACCCCCGGCGAGACCTTCGGCCGGTCGTCGAAGAGCGTGGAGACTCCGGAGGCCTCCAGATCGGCGACCAGCTGCTCGGCGGCGTCGTGGATGGCCTGGTCCTTGCCCGTGGCGACCACGTGCACATCGGCCGGCGCGATCGAGCCCGGCCAGATCAGCCCCTTCTCATCGTGGTTGGCCTCGGCGAGGGCGGCCAGCACGCGGGTGACGCCGAAGCCGTAGGAGCCCATCGTCACCGTGGCCAGCTTGCCGTTGACGTCCAGGACCTTCAGGCCCAGCGCCTCGGCGTAGCCGGTGCCCAGGTGGAAGATGTGACCCAGCTCGATGCCGCGGCGGGTGCGCAGCGGGCCGGAGCCGTCCGGCGCCTCGTCGCCCTCCCGGACCTCGGCGGCCTCGATGACGCCGTCCCAGCTGAAGTCCCGGCCGGCGACCAGGCCGAAGACGTGCTGGTCGGGCGCGTTGGCGCCGGTGATCCAGCTGGTGCCCTCGACCACGCGCGGGTCGACCAGATAGGGGACGCCGGAGGAGCCCTCGACGCCGAGCACCGGCTCCTCGCGGCTCAGCCCCGGTCCGATGTAGCCGCGCACCAGCCCCGGGTTCGCCCGCAGGTCGGCCTCGGTGCCGGCCTCGACGGCGACCTCGCCGGCCGCACCCAGGTGCTCGCCGACGGCGGCCTCGATGCGCTTGAAGTCCGCCGCCCGGTCGCCGGGCAGGCCGATGACCGCGACCTTCCGGGTGCCGTCGGGCATGTCGACGCCGATGACCACATTCTTCAGCGTGTCCGCCGCGGTCCAGGCGCGGTCCAGGCGCGGGTGGTCGGCCTGCGCGGCGGCGACCAGCGTCTCGATGGTGTCGGTGCCCGGGGTGTGATGGACCTCGGCGGGCGGCAGCCCGGAGGCGTCCACCGGCTCCGGCGCCACCGTGGTGACCGCCTCGACATTGGCGCGGTAGCCGCCGTCGGACTCGACGAAGGTGTCCTCGCCGATGGCGCAGGGGAAGAGGAACTCCTCGCTGGCCGAGCCGCCCATGGCTCCGGAGACGGCGTCGACGGGCACCACTTCCAGGCCCAGACGGTCGAAGATCCGCAGATAGGCCGCGCGATGCGCCGCGTAGGCGGCGTCCTGGTCCTGCTGCTCCAGGGCGAAGGAGTAGGAGTCCTTCATGATGAACTCGCGGCCGCGCAGCAGTCCGGCCCGCGGACGCGCCTCGTCGCGGTACTTGGTCTGGATCTGGTAGATCGACAGCGGCAGGTCCTTGTACGAGGTGTACAGATCCTTCACCGCCAGGGTGAAGACCTCCTCGTGAGTGGGGGCCAGCAGATAGTCGGCATCCTTGCGGTCCTGCAGTCGGAACATGTTGTCGCCGTAGTCCGCCCAGCGACCCGTGGCCTCATAGGGCTCCTTCGGCAGCAGCGCGGGGAAGTGCACCTCCTGCGAGCCGATGTGCTCCATCTCCTCGCGCACGATCTCCTCCAGGTTCCGCAGCAGCTTCATGCCCAGCGGCAGCCAGGAGTAGATCCCCGGCGCCGCACGGCGGATGCAGCCGGCGCGCACCATCAGCTGGTGGCTGGCGACCTCGGCGTCGGCGGGATTGTCACGCAGAGTGCGGAGGAAGAGGGAGGAGAGTCTCAGAGGCACGTTCTACTCGATTCCGGGCGCGGGGACGGATGCTCGGTGAAGTCTACTAAAGGGCGACGGCGGCCACGGCCCGACGACGTTCCCCGGCGCCCGCTCAGCCCTGGTCGCTCGAGCCGCCGTCGCCGTCGGAGCTGTCGGAGCCGCCGTCGCTGTCGGAGCCGTCGCCCGAGTCGTCGTCGGACTCCTCCTCCAGGCTCAGGTCCTCGCCGGCGACCTCGCCGAGCACGCGGGCGGCCTCCTTCTGCACCGTCTCGACAGCCTTTTCAGTACTGTCGGAGCTGAGCTCACCGTCGACGGAGGCGGAGACGGTGACCAGTTGGGCACCCTCGCGCAGCAGCACGTTGACCGATCGGCTCGTCGAGCCGCCGCCGGAGACCTCGCGGATCACGGCGAAGCCCTGCTCTGCAGCGGTGTGCACCGACTCCTCCTCCACCGTCGTCTCGGTGCTGACATCGTCGCCCTCGTCGTCGGAGTCGGAGTCCGATTCGGAGCCGCGGCTGGTGGTGTAATCCGGGCAGTTCTCCACGCCCTCCTGCTCACCGTCGATCCGTGCCGCGGCGGCCTCGACGTCGAGGAAGGACATCACCGTCGCCTCGCGGCCGGCGGTCAGCGGCCCGGACGACGACCCGGACGAGTCCCCTGACCGACCCGAGCCCTCCGAGCCGCCGGAGCCTCCGGAGCCTCCGGAGCCGCCGGAGTCCCCGGAGCCGCGCCCGTCCGATCCCGACTCCCCCTCCGAGACCTGCGCCGCGGCGATCAGCGCGTCGGCGGGGACGGGCATCGCGGAGGTCATCACATACTGCTTGCACTCCTGCGGGTCCACCGCCAGACGCTGCAGCTCGGTCTCCAGATCGCGGGCGCCGGGCAGCACATCGTCCGTGTCGGTCAGCGTCGCCGACCCGTAGACCGTACGCAGCGCCTCGCGCATCGTCTGGTGGGACTGCTGATCGCCGGAGGGGTCGGGGGCGGTGAGCTGCTCCGGACCTCCGGGATCCGGCACCTCCTCATCGCCCGAGTCCTGCTCGACGGCGGCGGGATCCTGGCCGCAGCCGGCCAGGGCCAGGCTCGCCGCGGCGGCCAGGGCGAGCATACTGCGCGCGGGCCGTCGCCGGCCGCGGGGACCACGATCAGCACGGGCCATGATCACTGCCTCCCGGGACGCTGGGGTTCGATGAGAGCCCGTAGACGCCGGAAGACGACGGGCACGGCGCAGAGCCGGCCGCCGACGTCGACGCCCGAACGAGCACTGTTCAGTATGCGCGCCCGCCTCCCCCGCGGCCCTGCAGACGCGCGGGCGGGCCGCAGGTCAGCATCAGCTCACCTGCGGCCCGCCCCGGGGAGACTCGCGTCCCGTCGCTCAGGCGGCGGCCACGTCGAGCTCTACCACGCCCCAGGACATCGCCGGCAGCGTCATGTGCAGCCGCCCGTCCTGCAGTCCGACGTCGGTCAGCGGCTTCAGCCCGACGGCGTCCTGACTGTCGACCAGGTTGGCCGTCAGCCGGTCGCCGCCCTCCGGGACTGCCAGCACCTCGGCGCTGCTGATCGCCGTGGCCTGCAGACCGTTGAGATTCAGGTCCACATCGGCGGCCTCTTCGAGACCGCGGTTGGCCACGAAGAGCACCAGCTTGCCGGCGTCCTCGTCCCAGGTCACCGTCGCATCGACGGCGTCGACGTCGCCGAACTTCTGCGTCGGGACCTGCTCCGAGTCCACGGCCAGCCGCATGATCTGCCCGCGGGCCTTGGCCGCGATGCGCGCGAAGGGCCAGAAGATCGACTGGCGCCAGGCCGGACCGTCCTCCTCCGAGCGGATCGGGGCGATGACGTTGACCAGCTGGGCCTGGTTGGCGATCTTCACCCGGTCGCCGTGGCGCAGCAGCGAATGCAGCAGCGTGCCGACGACGACGGCGTCGGTGACGTTGTAGGCGTCCTCGATCAGCCGCGGGTGCTTTTGCCAGCCCTTGGCCACCTGATGGGGCTGATCCTCGGTGTCCAGACCGGTCTGGTACCAGACGTTCCACTCGTCGAAGGAGATGTCGACCTGCTTGGAGTGCTTGCCGGCAGCCTTGACGGCGTCGATCGTGGCGACCACGCCGTCGATGAAGGCGTCCATGTCCACCGCCTCGGCCAGGAAGGACGCGGCGTCGCCGTCGTGCTCCTGGTAGTAGGCGTGCATGGAGATGTAGTCGACCTCCTCGTAGGTGTGCGACAGCACCGTGTGCTCCCAGCTGCCGAAGGTCGGCATCTGGCGGTTGGAGGAGCCGACGGCGACCAGCTCGATGTCCGGGTCGACCAGCTTCATGGCCTTGGCCGACTCCTGGGCCAGCCGGCCGTACTCGTCGGCGGTCTTGTGGCCGATCTGCCAGGGGCCGTCGAGCTCGTTGCCCAGGCACCACAGCTTGATGTCGAAGGGGTCCTGGGTGGTGCCGGTGGCCGCGCCGTTCTTCCGGCGCAGATCCGACCAGTAGGTCCCCTGCGGATGGTTGGCATACTCCACCAGCGCCCGAGCCTCCTCGACGCCGCGGGTGCCGAGGTTGATCGCCTCCATGATCTCGACGTCGGCCTCGCGGGCCCAGTCGACGAACTCGTGGAGGCCGAAGGCGTTGGTCTCCACCGTGTGCCAGGCGCCGTCGATGCGCACCGGGCGGTCCTCCACCGGCCCGACGCCGTCCTCCCAGCGGTAGCCGGAGACGAAGTTGCCGCCCGGGTAGCGGACCACCGTCGGCCCCAGCTCGCGGACCAGCTGCATCACGTCCTGGCGGAATCCGCGGGAGTCGGCCTGCGGGTGGCCCGGCTCGTGGATGCCGGTGTAGACACAGCGCCCCATGTGCTCGACGAACGAGCCGAAGAGCCGGTGGGGGACCTCCGCGACGGTGAATGCGCGGTCGACGGTCAGATGAGCAGTGGTCATGAGTCTCCTATCCTCACATGATGAATTCGAAAGAGTGTCCGGTGCTGCCGGGATCGGACGGTCCGGGGCGGTCCGCCGCCGGAGCCTCCCCGGCGACGGACCGAGATCGGCTCACTGGCCGCCGAAGCCGGTGGTGGCCACGCCCTGCACGATCTGGCGCTGGAAGAAGAGGAACACCACGATCAGCGGCAGCGCGGCGAGCACCGCCTGGGCCATCACCTGGGCGTACTGCACGCCGTAGGCGCTGATCACCGTCTGCAGACCCACCGGCAGGGTCATCAGCATCGTGTCGTTGAGCACGATGAACGGCCACAGGAAGTTGTTCCAGGCCTGGATGAACACGAAGATCGACACTGCGCCGAGGATCGGCCGGGACAGCGGCAGCACCACGGAGAGGAAGACCCTCAGCCGGCCGGCGCCGTCGACGCGGGCGGCGTCCTCCAGCTCGATCGGCACCGCATCGAAGAACTTCTTCAGGATCAGCACGATCGGGGCCATGACGATCTGCGGCAGGATCAGCCCCCACGGGGTGTCCACCAGGTTGAAGGCGAGCATCTCGTAGTACAGCGGGATGATCAGCACCTGCGGCGGCACGATGATCGAGGCGATCACCGCGAAGAACAGCGCGGTCCGTCCGCGGAAGTGCAGCCGGGAGAAGGCGTAGGCGGCCAGCGCGGAGATCGCCACGGTGATCACGGTGATCACCAGCGAGGTCCAGAGGCTGTTCCACGCCCAGATGTAGACGTTGCCCTCGCCCAGGATCTTCTCGTAGGCCTGGGTGGTCAGCCCGTTCTCGCCGATCAGCGAGACGCTGCCCGAGGCGGCGTCGCCCTCGGTCTTGAATGAGGTGACCACCGCCCAGAGGAAGGGGAACAGCCAGGTCAGGGCCATGACGGCCAGCACGACGAAGGCGGCGATGCGGGCCGGCCCGAAGTGCCGCTCCCCCGGTTTGAGCTGGCGCTTGATGTCAGTGACGTCGGCGACGGAGGTTGCTGTCGTCATCACTGCCCCTTCCGGCGGTTGACGATGGTCATCTGGACGATGCCGACGACGAGGATCAGCGCGAAGAACACGTAGGAGATCGCCGCGGCGTAGCCGAACTCATAGCCGACGAAGCCGGCCTCGAAGATGTACTGCACGATCGGCCGCGAGGTGTCCGAGGAGATGCCTCCGAGCATCTGGTAGGCCTGGTCGAAGAGCTTCAGCGAGGCCAGGATCTGCAGGACGAAGACCACGCCGGTCACCGGCATCAGCTGCGGGATGGTGATCGACCAGATCTGCCGCCAGCGGCTGGCGCCGTCGACGGCGGCGGCCTCGTACTGGACCTCCGGGATGTTCTGCAGCGCGGCCAGGTAGAGCAGGAAGTTGAAGCCCACCGTCCACCAGACCGTCGCGATGGTGATCGAGATCAGATCCAGATGCGGCGTCTGCAGCCAGGCGATCGGGCCGATCCCGACCGCCCCGAGGACCTCGTTGGCCAGGCCGATCTCCGGGTTGAAGATCCAGCTCCAGATCTGCGAGATGACCGTGGATGCCAGCAGGAACGGCATGAAGAAGGACAGCCGCCAGAGCCACTGGCCGGGCAGCCCGGTGTTCACCAGCAGCGCCATGGCCATGGCGATGATCACCAGCGGCACGGTGGAGATGAGGGTGAACCACACCGTGTTGCGGATCGACCCCCACATCTTCGGGTCGGAGAAGGCCTCGGCGTAATTGTCGAAGCCGACCAGGCTGCCTCCGGATCCGGTGAGCGACTGATTGGTGAAGCTCAGATAGAAGCCGTGGATCATCGGCCACACCACGAACAGCAGGAAGGCGGCGAGGAACGGGGCCAGGAAGGCCAGGGCGACCAGCCGATTCTTCTTCCGCGCCCTCCGGGCGCTGGCCTCGGCCTCGGCAGTGATCGGGGCGGCCGGCTCGGTCGTCCCGACGCGGCCCGCCGGCACCGGCGGCTGGGCAGTCTGCGGAGCCATGCTCATGCGTTCCACGTCCCTTCAGGGTCGACGGGGTTCGGCTCGGCGAGGATCTCGTCCACCATCGAGCGCAGGCTGTCCACCGCCTCCTGATAGCCGGAGCCGCTGAGGATGGCGCTCTGGACCGCCTGGCCGAAGTCGGCCTGGAAGTTCGCCCCCGAGCCGGTGAACCAGGCCTTGGGGTCGTAGACGATGTGCTCGGCGGCGTTCGCGTAGTTCGCCTGCGGCCGCAGGTCGGCATAGGCGGGCTCCTCGGTCACCGGCACGTAGGCGGGGATGTGGCCGGCCTCGGCCCAGTCGATGGAGCCCTTCAGCAGCTCGGCGACGAAGGCGTAGGTGTCCTCGCGCTTCTGCGGGTCGGGATCCTGCTGATGCGGCAGCACGAAGGCGTGCGAATCCGCGTAGGTCGTCAGCTCGCCGAAGACCGGCGGGATCATCTGGATGTTCACGTCGATGCCGGCGTCCTGCATCGTCGGCAGCTCCCACACGCCGGAGAAAAGCAGTCCGCTGTCGCCTCCGGCGAACTCGGCGATGCCCGAGTCGATGGTGCCCTGGCGTGCGGCGATCTCCCCGTCGACCAGCTGGTGCATCATCTCCAGCGAGTCCTTGGCGGCTTCGTCGTCGATCTCCGCCGGCCCGCCCTGCGGGAAGGACATCTCGGCCCCGTGCTGGGCGTAGAAGGTGTAGAAGAGCCGCCACATCTGCGTGCCGTCGGAGATGAAGCCGTAGGACAGGGCGTGTCCCGTGGAGGCGGCGGCGACCTCGCGCAGCGCCTCGAGGAAGGCGTCGGGCGAGTTCACCTGCGGGAAGCCCCCGTCCTCCAGGATTCCGGCCTTCTGCAGGACCTCGCGGTTGGAGAACATCAGGAACGGGTGGGCGTCGAGCGGGACGCTGTAGAGCTCGTCGCCGACCATGCTGTTGTTCCAGATCGGCGTGGTGAACGTGTCCTGGCTGACGCCGAGCTCGGCGAGCCGGCCGGTGTCCCAGGGATCGAGCAGCCCGCCGGGGACGTAGCCCGGCACCCGTGAGGAGTGCATGATGGCCACCTCCGGCGCGCGACCGCCCGAACCGGCCATGGCCAGCTTGGTGTAGTACGGAGTGCCCCACTGCAGCACTGTCGGCCGGACGTAGTAGTCGACCTGGGATCCGTTGATGCGGTCGAGCATCTGCTGCATGGTGATGCCGTCGCCGCCGGCGAGCAGATGCCAGAACTGCAGCGTGGCGGTGCCCGGCGGTCCGCCGGTGGGTGCGCAGCCGGCCAGAGCCCCGGCGCCCGCGAGGGCCCCGACTCCGCCGAGCAGCTGTCGTCTGGTGATCATGGAACTGCCATCCTCCACTCATCGTGCCGTGATGTGGCTGACAGTGATCTTACATCGTTGTAAATGGTGAGGCAAGACACATGCATTCCAGATCGTCACCATTGGAGGAGACGCGGCCCGCCGGGGCCGGCTCTCAGGCCGGCCGGTGGCCGCGCGGCGCCGCGCCGGGATCCCCGGTGCTGCCCCGGACGATGAGCCGATGCGCGATCGGCTCGGCCCGCGTCGCTCGGCTGCGATCGTCGAGCCGGGCGGCCAGCAGGTCCAGCGCCGCGACGGCATAGTCGTGATGGTCGAAGCCGACGGTGGTCAGCGGCGGGATGCTGTAGGCGGCGTGCTCGACGTCGTCGAAGCCGGAGAGCAGCACGTCGTCGGGGACCGACAGTCCATGCCGGTGGAGCGCATGCCGCGCGCCCATGGCGATCGAGTCGGTGAAGGCCACGATCCCGTCGAACTCCACGCCGGCGGAGACGAGCTGCTCCACAGCCTCGGCGCCGCCGCCGATCGACCAGGGCCAGACCCCCAGCTCGCGCTCCGGGGCGGAGGACAGCCCCGCCGCGGCGTGCGCATCGCGGAAGCCCTGCAGGCGCAGTCGCGCGGTCGCCGTCGCCCGTTCCCCGTGCTCGGCGCCGCCGAGGGCGACCAGGCGCCGAGCTCCGCGGGAGAGCATGTGGGCGGTGACCTCCTCGGCCGCGCGGCGCGAGTCGATGAACACCCGGTCGGTCCGCGTCTGCTCGACCTCGCCGATGAGCACCACCGGCGGCAGGCTCTCCTCGTGCTCGACGGCGCTGTCCTCCAGCCGCACCGGGTTGAGGATGAGGCCGTCGATCAGATGAGCCCGCGCCCGGGAGACCAGATCATGCTCGCGATCCGGCTCGGCGGCGGTCTCCTCGATCTGCACCGCCTGGCCGCGCCGGTGCGCCTCCTGGACCACGGCATGGGTCAGGTCGGCGGAGAAGGCGGTGGACAGATCCGGCAGCGCCAGGCCGATGATGCCGGTGCGTCCATTGCGCAGCGTGCGGGCGCTGAGATTCGGGACGAAGTCCAGCTGCCGCATCGCATCCTCCACGCGCTGGCGCGTGGGCTCGCTGACCTGGGCCGAACCGGTGACCACGTTGGACACCGTCTTCGGCGAGACGCGGGCCAGCGCGGCGACGTCCTTCATCGTGGCGCGGGGACTGCGAGGCGGCATGTTCGCCAGCATATCCCCGACGACCGCCGGCGCAGGCTCGCACCCAGGCCGGTCGAGGGTCGGTCGAGGGCCGCAAAGGATTCAGAACAGGATCGTGGAGAAGGTCCCGACCTGTTCGAAGCCCACCTTCCGATAGGTGCGCAGCGCGGCGTCGTTGTAGCTGTTCACATACAGGCTGACCGTCGGGGCCAGCTGCAGACCGTGCTCGACGACGGCGGCCATCCCGGGCGCGGCCAGGCCGCGGCCGCGGTCGGCGGGACGCACCCAGACGCCCTGGACCTGGACCACATGATCGGTGACCGCGCCGAACTCGGCTTTGAAGACCACCTCGCGAGTGACGGGATCGAGCAGCACCATCGCGTGCCCGTCGGCGATCAGCCGACGGATCCGCTCCTGGTAGCCGGCCGCGCCGTGCCGATAGGGCGAGAAGCCCAGCTCTTCGGTGAACATCGCCGCGCAGGCCGGCTCGACGACGTCGAAATCCTCCGGCAGCGCCGGGCGCACCCCGTCCAGCGGGGCGACGTCGGGGGTCCGGTCTGTGGCCATCAGCGGCTGCACCCCGCGGATGTCGCGCGGACTGCGCCAGCCGGCGGCGTCGAAGAGCTCCAGCACCGCCGCGGACGGACCGTAGATGGACGAGACGCGCCGGCGCATCGCCCCGATGGCCAGCCCGAAGCGCTCGGCGGCGTGCTCGTCGGCTCCGACGGGGTTGATGTTCGAGCCCACCCAGCAGGCGGCGTCCAGCTCGCCGGCCGCGCCGCCGCGGGTCTCGGCGTCGATGCCCAGGAAGAGCGGACCGCCGCGGCCGTCCGCGGGGCCGGCCCCTCCCCGGGCGGCGAGCGTGGTGACCACTGAGGCAGAGGAGATCGGCTCTGCGTCCAGCAGGCGCCGCAGAGCCGGGGCGTCGTCCTCCTCGAGGATCCGCACCGCCCCGTCGGCGGCGGCGCGGATCCGCGCGGCGAGCGTGTCAGCTGACGGAGACCACAGGGGCACCCGCTGCCGGAGCATCTCCATCGGTGTCGAGATCCATCTCCTCCGCGAGGCGGTTCGCCTCATCGATCAGCGTCTCCACGATCTGGTCCTCGGGCACAGTCCGGACGACCTCGCCCTTGACGAAGATCTGGCCCTTGCCGTTGCCCGAAGCCACGCCCAGGTCGGCGTCGCGCGCTTCACCCGGTCCGTTGACCACGCAGCCCATCACGGCCACGCGCAGCGGATGCTCCATGCCCTCCAGGCCGGCGGTGACCTCGTCGGCCAGCTTGTAGACGTCGACCTGCGCGCGCCCGCAGGACGGGCAGGAGACGATCTCCAGCTTCCGCGGCCGCAGGTTCAGCGACTCCAGGATCTGCGCCCCGACCTTGACCTCCTCGGCGGGCGGGGCCGAGAGCGAGACACGGATGGTGTCGCCGATCCCCTGCGACAGCAGCGAGCCGAAGGCCGTGGAGGACTTGATCGTGCCCTGGAAGGCCGGACCGGCTTCGGTCACGCCCAGGTGGAGCGGCCAGTCGCCGCGCTCGGCGAGCTGCTCGTAGGCCTGGACCATGACCACCGGGTCGTGGTGCTTCACCGAGATCTTGAAGTCGTGGAAGTCGTGCTCCTCGAAGAGCGCGGCCTCCCGCACGGCGGACTCGACCAGCGCCTCCGGGGTGGCCTTGCCGTGCTTCTCCATCAGCCGCTTGTCCAGCGAGCCGGCGTTGACCCCGATGCGCAATGAGACGCCGGCGTCCTTGGCAGCCTGGGCGATCTCGCCGACCTTGTCGTCGAACTTGATGATGTTGCCCGGGTTCACGCGCACCGCGCCGCAGCCGGCCTCGATCGCGGCGAAGACGTACTTCGGCTGGAAATGGATGTCGGCGATCACCGGGATCTTCGACTTCTGCGCGATGATCGGCAGCGCCTCGGCGTCCTTGTCGGTCGGGCAGGCCACCCGGACGATGTCGCAGCCGGAGGCGGTCAGCTCGGCGATCTGCTGCAGCGTGGCATTGATGTCATGCGTCTTGGTGGTCGTCATCGACTGCACCGAGACCGGATGGTCGCTGCCGACGCCGACGTCGCCGACCTGGAAGTTGCGCGTCGTCCGGCGCGGTGCGAGCACCGGCGGCGGGGACGCCGGCATGCCGAGGTTGATGGCGGTCACAGACACTCCTGGGATGTGGACTTCTGTCTCTGGTCGGGGATGGACCCGGCTGTCCCCATGGTACGCCGCCCCGCCGAGTCCGGCCCATTCCCGCCCCGTCTCGGGCGCCGCCGGGTGAAGGCGCCGACTCCCCTACTGCTGGGAGAAGGCGGCGTCGAAGGAGGCCTCGGGCTGCTTCCAGAGCAGCTCGCGGATCCGCCCGATCGCCTCGGCGGCGCCGTGCAGCCGGTCCATGCCGGCGTCCTCCCACTCGATGGAGATCGGCCCGTCGTAGCCGATGTGGTTCAGCGCGCGGAAGGCGTCCTCCCAGGGCACGTCGCCGTGGCCGGTGGAGACGAAGTCCCAGCGCCGCCGCGGGTCGCCCCAGGGCAGATGCGAGCCGAGCAGCCCCGCCCGACCGGTGGCCGGGCGCAGTCGGGTGTCCTTGCAGTCGACGTGGTAGATCCGGTCGGCGAAGTCGGTGATGAATCCCACGGTGTCGATGCCCTGCCAGAGCATGTGCGAGGGGTCCCAGTTCAGCCCGAAGGCCTCGCGATGGCCGATGGCCTCCAGGGCGCGCACCGTCGTCCAGTGGTCGTAGGCGATCTCCGAGGGGTGGACTTCGAGGGCGAACTTCACCCCCTGGGCGTCGAACTCGTCCATGATCGGGTTCCAACGGTCGGCGAAGTCCTGGTAGCCGGCGTCGATGACATCGGCCGGGACCGGCGGGAACATCGCCACATACTTCCAGATCTGCGAGCCGGTGAAGCCGACGACGACGTCGGCGCCGAGCTTGCGCGCCACGCGCGCCGAGCGCTTCATGTCCTCGGCCGCCCGGGTGCGGACTCCCTCCGGGTCGCCGTCGCCCCAGACGTAGTCACGCAGGATGGCCTGGTGCCGGAAGTCGATCGGGTCGTCGCAGACCGCCTGGCCGCCCAGATGGTGGGAGATCGCCCAGACCTTCAGCCCGTGCTCCTCGAGGATGTCCAGCCGAGACTGCAGATAGGCATCGTCCTCGTCGGCGCGCTTCAGGTCCAGATGGTCGCCCGAGGCGGCGATCTCCAGCCCGTCGTAGCCCCAGTCCGCCGCCCGGCGGGCCAGCTCCTCGAACTCCATGTCCGCCCACTGGCCGGTGAACAGCGTCACCGGGTGCGAGGCATGCTGCGTGTCGCTCATCGTGCGTTCCTGTCCTGTCGTCGGTGCTGATTCGATGATGTCGTCGTTGCTGACGTCGGTGCTGACGTCAGCCCCGTCGTCGATCCTGCGGGCGCTGGCCCGCTCAGTCCAGGTCCACCCAGCCGCCGTGCTCGGCCGAGGAGACCACTGCGTCGATGACCGCGTTGGCCCGCGCGCCGTCGGCGAAGCCCGGCAGCCCGTGCGGAGCCTCGCCGCCGACGGCGGCGTAGACGTCCCGGGCGAAGGCGGCGAAGGCGTCCAGATACCCCATCGGATGTCCGGCGGGGACCAGGTTCAGCCGCGCGGCATCGTCGGCCAGCGCCGCGGCGTCGCGCGTCACCGTGCGCGAGGCCTCGACGCCGCCGATCCACAGCTCGTCGGGATGCTCCTGGTCGAAGACCACGCTGGTCTCGGTGCCGGCCAGTTCCAGAGTCAGCGCGTTCTTCCGCCCGGCGTCGACCTGCGAGACCATCAGCGAGCCCACCGCCCCGGAGCGCAGCTGCACGGTCAGCGCCGCGGCGTCCTCGGTGGTGACCTCGACGCCGCCGCGCCGCGGGTGGGCGATCGTCGTCGCCGCGGCCAGCCGGACGATCCGGTCGCCGGAGAGGAACTCCAGCAGATCGGCCAGATGCGAGCCGACGTCGCCGAAGGCCCGCGAGCGCCCCGCCGCCTGCGGATCCACCCGCCAGTTGCCGGCCTCGGGGTCGAGCATCCAGTCCTGCAGATAGGAGCCGCGGACGGTGAGCAGTCGACCCAGCTCCCCGGCGGCCACATGGGCCGCGGCCTGCCTAGCCATCGGGTGGAAGCGGTAGATGAAGGGCACGGCGGCGACGACGCCGGCGTCGACGGCCCGCGCGGCCAGGTCCTCGGCCTCGGCGGCGTCGAGGGCCAGCGGCTTCTCGCAGACCACGTGGCGGCCGGCCTCCAGCGCGGTGCGCACATGCCCGGCGTGGGCGGCGTTGGGCGAGCAGACGTGGACGACGTCGACCTGCTCGACCAGCGCTGCGACGTCGTCGACGGCGGCGGTGCCCAGCTCTGCCGCGGCCGCGGCGGAGCGTTCGGGGCTCGAGGAGGTCACCCCCACCACCTCGGCGCCGGCCGCGCGGGCGGCATGGCTGTGCACGCGCCCCATGAACCCGCCGCCGACGATGCCGACTGTCAGCTTCTGCATATCGAGTACCTCTCTTCTCTGCGCGTCGGATCGGCGCGGACGGCCTGCCGGCCCGCGGCCCGGGAGATCGTCGGAGTCGGGACGGGTCAGAGCGTGCGCTCGGTGGGGTCCCACCCGTCGGGCAGCAGCGCGGAGGGCTCGACGGTGGAGCTCACCTCGACGAACTGCCCCGACGCGGCGGCCTCTGTGATCGCGACCATGACGTCCAGGGTGTGGAAGGCCAGCTCCCCGGGGACCCGCTCGGCCTCTCCCGAGCGCAGGCAGCGCGCCAAGTCGGCCGCTCCGGTGCCGCGGGTGGTGAAGGTGCCGGTCGGCTCCACGGTCCGCGAGGCGCCGTCGCCGGTGTGCAGCGTGGTCTCGCCGCCGAACTCGTTGGGGTCGGGGAAGACCGCCGTGCCCTCGGTGCCGGCGATCTCGACGAAGCCGGCGCGCGGCAGCTTCGAATCGAAGCTGAAGACCGCCTGCGCGCTGGAGCCGGACTCGAACTCGATCAGCGCGCTGTGATGCGTGGGCACCTCGACGGCGAACTCGGTGCCGGCCTTCGGCCCGCTGCCGATCACCCGGCTGTCCCGCGCCGTCGACGACGTCGCCGCCACCCGGCGCACCGGGCCGAAGACCTGCACCAGCGTGGTCAGGTAATAGGGGCCGACGTCGAAGAGCGGTCCGCCGCCGCGGGCGAAGAGGAACTCCGGGCTGGGGTGCCAGGACTCCGGGCCCGGCACCTGGAAGAGCGCCAGGCCGGTCAGCGGCGTGCCCACCGCCCCCTCGCGGATCTGCCGCAGGGCGGTCTGCAGCCCGGCGCCGAGGAAGGTGTCCGGAGCGACGGCGACGCGGACGCCGGCCGCCTCGGCCGCATGCTTGAGCTCGCGGCCGGACTCGCGGTCCAGCGCGTAGGGCTTCTCGCCCCAGACATGCTTGCCGGCGGCGATCGCCTGCTTCGCGACCTCGACGTGGACGGCAGGGATGGTCAGGTTGACCACGATCTCGATCGCGTCGTCGGCCAACAGCTCCTCATAGCTGCCCGAGGCCGGCACGCCCCAGTCGGCGGCGCGCTCGGCGGCGCGGGAGGCGTCGATGTCGGCGATGAAGCGCACGTCGAGGTCCGGGAACCGGGTGAGATTGCCCAGATACTGCTCGGAGATCGTTCCGGCGCCGACGATGCCGACGCCGACGGGGCCCGGGCCGGCGGATCCAGCGGCGGGGCGGGCGGCGGGCTGCGGGCTGGTGCTGGTGTTCACGCGGGGGGTGCTCCTTCGAAGCGGTGATCGGGCAGTGAGCGCGATGATGAGCGCGATGCTGAGCGGCGGGCGAGGCCGGCGTCCGGGTCAGGCGAGGTCGGCGAGGAAGCGGCGGCTGGCCTCGACGGCGGCGAAGATCTCGCCGGCGTGGTCGTCCAGCTCGACGACGGGCAGCGCCTGCGGCGCGGCGGCGAGGATCTCGGCGACGGGCAGGTCTCCGGAGCCGACGGCGACCTGGTCGGTGTTCTCGCGGGTGCGCGGGCCGTCCTTCACGTGCAGGGCCACCACCTGCTCGCCCAGCCGTGACAGCAGCTCCACGGCGGAGACCCCGCCGACTTCGGCCCAGTAGGTGTCGACTTCCAGATCGACCGCCTCGCCGACGGCCGCGGCGAGGATCTCCAGCGCCGGAACGCCGTCGATGCGGTTCTCCACCTCGAAGGCGTGGTTGTGATAGCCGACCCGCAGGCCGCGATCGGCGGCCTGTGCGGCGAGCCCGCGCAGCTCCGCGGCCACGCCCTCGACGTCCTCGCGGGTGGTCCAGCGCCGCGGGTCGATCATCGGGTCGATGACCGTCGAGACGCCGAGGCTCTCGGCGGCGTCGAAGGCCGCCCGGGGGTCGCCGTCGACGAGCTTCACGTGCGCCGTCGGCGCGGTCAGCCCGAGACGGCGCAGCGGCTCGGCCAGCACGGCGGCGCGGGCGTCCAGACCGAAGGGCTCTACCTGGGTGAAGCCGATCGTCGCCAGGCGCTCGAGCGTGCCGGCCGGGTCGGCGTCGAGGGCCTCGCGCACGGTGTACAGCTGGATGGAGGGGGTCTTCATGGCGAGGCTGTCGCTCCTTCGCATCGTGTGATCGGCATCACGGCCGGATTGTTCTCGTCACACTATGCGCACTTCTGTCGGGGGTCAACAGAACTTCGGAAGAAATCGCCGATAATTGGACGAACCGCGTGAGAAGTGTGATTCACTGGATGATCATGGAGACCGACCACCTGCTCCCCAACCCCCTGGGCGCCGGCGGCCCGAGCGGCCCCAGCGGCGTGTTCCAGCTGCTGCGCGACGGCACGCCCAAGACGCGCACCGAGCTCGCCGACCGGACCGGCATGGCTCGCTCGACGATCAACGATCGGCTGGCCGCGCTCACCGAACTAGGCCTGGTCGGCTCGGCCACCGACGGCGCCTCCACCGGCGGGCGACCTCCCCGTCGGGTCGCCCTCCTCCCGGAGTCCCGGCTCGTGCTGGCCGTGGACCTCGGCGCCTCCCACCTGCGCCTGGCGGTCTGCGATCTGCTCAACCGGCAGCTCGCCGCCGCCGAGGAACCGGTGGACATCGCCGCCGGCCCTGAGCAGCTGCTGGGACGGGTGCTGGAGCGCGCCGACGAGCTGCTGACCCGCATCGGCCGCGAGCGCCGGGCGATCATGGCGGTGGGCATCGGCCTGCCCGGACCGGTGCACTTCGGCACCGGCCGACCCAGCCGCCCGCCGATCATGCCCGGCTGGGACGGCTTCGACGTGCCGGGCTGGTTCCGCCAGCACCTGAGCGCGCTGGTGCTGGTGGACAACGACGTCAACATCATGGCCCTCGGCGAGCACAGCCAGCTCAGCCGCAGCGCCGAGCACTTCCTCTTCGTCAAAGTCGCCACCGGCATCGGCGCCGGCATCATCTCCGGCGGACGGCTGCAGCGCGGAGCCCAGGGCATCGCCGGCGACATCGGCCATGTCCGGGTCAGCTCGGGCGACGGCATCTTCTGCCGCTGCGGCAACGAAGGCTGCCTGGAGGCGGTCGCCTCCGGCACACGGATCGCGGCGATCCTGCGCGAGGCCGGCCACCCCGAGATCTCCACCGGCGGCGACGTCGTCCGGCTCGTCGACGCCGGAGACCTCGAGGCCATGGGCGCGGTCCGGCAGGCCGGCCGGGACCTGGGAGAGGTGCTGGCCGCCTCGATCAGCTTCCTCAACCCCGAGGTCATCGCCGTCGGCGGACGCATGGCCGCCGCCGGCGAGCATCTGCTGGCCGGCGTGCGCGAAGTGGTCTTCCAGCGGGCGATGCCGCTGGCGACCCAGCAGCTCGACATCCGCCAGGCCGTCGAGCACCACGGCGCCGGCACGCGCGGAGCCAGCATCCTGGCGCTGCACCACGCCCTCTCGCCCGCCGGCGTCGACGCGCTGGCCGCCGCGGCCGCCTCCTCCCCCGCGCCGGCGGCGGACTGAGGCGGGCTCAGGCGCACTGAGACGCCCCCTCGCGGCGGCCCGGCGGCGCCCCGCTCAGGGGCCGGCGCCGCTCAGAGGTCGGTGTCGCTCAGGGGCGGGCGTCGCTCAGGGGCGGGCGTCGATCAGGGGGCTGTGTCGCTGAAGAGCCGGATCGGCTCGACGATGTCGGCGAAGATCAGCAGCACCCCCATGCCCAGCAGCAGCGCGGCGACCACGTAGGTCAGCGGCAGCATCTTCGACAGGTCGAAGGGCCCGGGGTCGGGCCTGCCGCGCAGCTTCGCCAGCCGACGGCGCAGCGCCTCGTAGAGCGCGCCGGCGACATGCCCGCCGTCGAGCGGCAGCAGCGGCAGCAGGTTGAAGACCATCAGCGCGACGTTGACCCCGGCCACCAGCGAGACCAGCGTGGCCAGCCGCGACTCCACCGGGATCTGGTCCTGGACCGAGAGCTCGCCGGCGATGCGCCCGACGCCGACGACGCTCATCGGCCCGTCGGGGTCGCGCTCGGCCTCGGTGAAGGTCGCCAGCGCGACGTCGTAGAGCCGCATCGGCAGCTCGGCGACCACCCCGAAGACCGCCGTGGACTGGTGGTAGACCTGCGGGCCCGCCTCCCAGGGCGGCTGCCGGACCATCGCCTGGTCGGCTCCGACGCCGATGAAGCCGACCTCCTCGGTGACGATCTCGCCGGCGCCGTCGCGCTCGGCCCGGCCCAGCGCCCCGATGACCGGCCGTTCGGCGCGTATCGGCGTGATCTGCGCGGTGTGCTGCTCGCCGTCGCGCTGGTACCCGATGGAGCTGGTCTCCCCCGCCGCCTGCCGGATGAGCCCGGTGAGCTCGTCCCAGCCGTCGACGTCCGCGCCGGCGAACGAGACGATCTCGTCGCCGGGGCGCAGTCCGGCCGCATAGGCGGGACCGGCGGGGTCGTCGGCGCCGCAGCTCTGCTGCCCGCCGGCGACGGCGTCCTCGGTGGCCACACATTCGTAGACGGTGCGCAGCTGAGTGGTCGGCTCGGCGGTGCCGTGCAGCGAGATCGTGCCGGCGGTGAGCGCCAGCGCGATGACCAGGTTCATCGCCGGGCCGCCGAGCATGATGATGATCCGCTTCCAGACGGCCAGCCGGTGGAACATCCGGTCCTCGTCGCCCTCGCGCAGCTCCTCGGCGGCGGTCTGCCGGGCATCGGCGGAGAGCTGCTGGAACAGTCCGGTGGACTGCGAGGCGACGGTGCGCGTGCCGCCGGGACGTCCCTCCTCGGCGCCCGCGGCTCCGCCGGCGTCTCCTGCCTGCCCCGGCGCGCCGGGGGCCTGGGCGTACTCGGCGGCCCACTCGGCGGGCACGTCCGACGGCGGCGGGTCGTCGACGTCGGCGTCGGCCTCCGATCCGTCCTCCGCGCCGTCGGCCCGGTGCGGCTCCGGCGGCGGGTACATGCCGATCATCGCCACATAGCCGCCCAGCGGGATCGCTTTGATCCCGTACTCGGTCTCGCCGCGGCGCCGCGAGAAGAGCGTGGGGCCGAAGCCGACCATGTACTGGGTGACGCGGACGTTGAACAGCTTGGCCGGCAGCAGATGGCCGATCTCGTGCAGGGCGATGGACAGCGCGATGCCCAGCGCGACGATCAGCACTCCGGCGGTCACCAGCAGGATGTCCATGGGGTCAGCCTCCCACTGTCCGGCGTGCGGCGGCGATGTGCTCCTCGGCCAGCGCTCGGGCCCGCTGCTCGGCGCCGAGCACGTCCTCGAGGCTCGGCGTCGGCGCCGTGCGACCGTCATGGGCGGCGAGCACCTCCTGGACGGTGGCCAGGATGCCCGGGAAGCTCAGCCGTCCGGCGTGGAAGGCCTCGACGGCCTGCTCATTGGCCGCGTTGTAGACGGCCATATGCGTCGGCGAGGCCGCCGCGGCCTGCTTGGCCAGCCGCACTGCCGGGAAGGCCGCGTCGTCGAGCGGCTCGAAGTCCCAGCTCATCGGACGCGTCCAGTCCACCGGCTCGTCGACGGCGGCCAGCCGGTGCGGCCAGGACAGCCCGAGGGCGATGGGCACCAGCATCCGCGGCGGCCCGGCCTGGGCCAGCGTGGAGCCGTCGCGGAACTCCACCAGCGAGTGGATGATCTGCTGCGGGTGGACCACCGGGACGATGTCATCCAGCGGGACGTCGAAGAGAAGATGCGCCTCGACGACTTCCAGGGCCTTGTTGACCATCGTCGCCGAGTTGGTGGTCACCATCCGGCCCATGGCGAAGTTCGGGTGCCGCAGCGCCTGCCGCGGGGTGACCTCGGCCAGCCGGGCGGCGTCCCAGCCGCGGAACGGCCCGCCGGAAGCGGTGATGATCAGCCGGTGCACCTCGCTCGCACCGGGCTGGTGCGGCATATGCGTCGCCGCGCAGAGGCCGCGCTCGTGGCGGCCGGAGCTCAGTGCCTGGGCCAGCGCCGAGTGCTCGGAGTCGACGGGCACGACCTGCCCGGGCCGCTGCACGGCGGCGGCGACCAGCGCCCCGCCGACGACCAGCGACTCCTTGTTCGCCAGCGCCAGCGTGGCCCCGGAGTCCAGGGCCGCCAGCGTCGGACGCAGCCCGACCGAGCCGGTCATGCCGTTGAGCACGACGTCGGCGCCGACGCCCGCACAGGACTCCGCGGCGTCCTCGCCTGTGTGGATCTGGACCTCGTGGCCGACGCCGGCGTCGGCCAGCGCCTCGACCAGCGGCGGGTTCTCCGGATTCTCGGCGGTGCCGCCGTCGACGGCGATGCCGACCACCGCCGCCCCGGTGGCCGCGACCTGGGCGGCGAGCTGCTCGGTGGCGCGGCCGGCGGCCAGCGCGAGCACCTCGAAGCGTCCGGGATTGGCGGCGACGACCTGCAGCGCCTGGGTGCCGATCGAGCCGGTGGAGCCCAGCAGCGCCAGCCGGCGCACTCCGGTCGCCGCCGTGCTGGGCAGGCGCGCGGCGAGGTGCTCGACGGCTGCGGGATCGGCCGCATCGGCCACGGCGGCCGCGACGGCATCGGGATCTGCGGCGGCGGGAGCTGCGGCGGCGTCGGCGGCTGGCGACGGGACGGCGTCGGCGTCGGCGTCGGGATTCCGGGAGGACTGCATGGGGCCATTATCGCCCCGGCCGACGGCGGGCGCGGAATCCCATGTCGGAATCGGTGCGCACGATCGGCGGCACGACCGGTACGCTGGCAGGACACGCAGGGGCCCGTCCCCTGCCGTCGCCGCGCCCGATGACGTGTGCGACCCTGACCGATGCACCGCCCGGCGCCCCGGCCGGTCCTCCCAGCCCATGCCGTGTCCGACCACGAGGAGCCTCATCGCGATGATCACGCTGCGGGAAGTCCAGTCCAGCGACCTGGATCGCTTCTTCGAGTTCCAGCAGGACGCCGACGCCGCCCATATGGCCGGCTTCGCCTCGACGAACCCGTCGGATCGCTCGATCTTCGACCACCACTGGCACGAGCTGCTCTCCTCGGACGACACCATCGTGCGGACCATCGACCTCGACGGCGAGCCCGTCGGATCGATCGCCGCCTTCGAGGACGAGGACTCGCGCGAGATCATGTTCTGGACGGACAAGCGCTTCTGGGGCCGCGGGCTGACCCGCTCGGCGGTGACCCGCTTCCTGGAGGACTTCCCCGAGCGTCCGGTGTCCGCCCGTGTCGTGACGGACAACGGCGGCACGCTGTCCATCCTGCAGGCGCTGGGCTTCCGCGAGATCGGGCGCGAGTCGAGCTTCTCCAACGTCCGTGCCGAAGTCGTCGAGGAGATCCTCCTGCAGCTCGACTGAGGCGTCCGCCGGCGCGCCGGAACCCGCGCCGGTGACGCCGATCACTCCGGCGAGCACCATGCTGGTAGGTTCAGAACCTATGGCTGCACTGCGCTGGGGAATCCTCGGGACCGGACACATCGCCCATGCCTTCGCCGCGGACCTGCAGCTGGCCGGTCGGCAGATCGTCGCCGTGGGTTCGCGCTCGACGGAGTCGGCCGAGGCCTTCGCCGCGGAGCTCGCCGCGGGATCCGGCACGCGAGCCGGTGCAGGATCCGGCACCGGCTCCGCCGTCCCCCGCGCCCACGGCTCCTCCGAGCAGCTGGCCGCCGACGAGGACGTCGACATCGTCTACGTCGCCACTCCACATCCCTTCCACGCCGCGCACGCGACGATGATGCTCGAGCAGGACACCCATGTGCTGGTGGAGAAGCCCTTCACGCTGAACGCCGGCGAGGCGGCCGGTCTGCGCGAGATGGCCCGCTCCCGCGGCCTGCTGGCCATGGAGGCGATGTGGACCCGGTATCTGCCGCATATGGTCAGGATCCGCGAGATCGTCGCCTCCGGCGTCCTCGGCGAGGTCCGCACGCTCTCCGCCGACCACGCCCAGTCGCTGCCCACCGACCCCGAGCACCGGATCAATGCCCTGCCCCTCGGCGGCGGGGCGCTGCTGGATCTGGGGATCTATCCGCTCTCCTTCGCCGTGGACATCCTCGGCCCCGTCGAGCAGGTGAGCGCCCAGGCCCGCGTCGGCGCCACCGGAGCCGACACCGAGGTCGCCACAGTGATGCGTCACCGCGGCGGAACACTGTCGACGTCGCTGTCCTCCTCCCGCGCGGCGGGGCAGAACACCGCCCATATCCTGGGCACCGAGGGACGCATCGACGTCGACGGCATCTGGTTCGCCGACACCTCCTTCACGCACACCGGCGCCGACGCCGCCGTGCACGAGCGCTTCGCCGTGCGCGGCGAGGGGCGCGGCATGCAGCACCAGGCCTTCGCCGCCGAGGCCGCCGTCGCCGACGGCACCTGCGAGGGCTCCGCGCTCGGCCTGGACGAGACGGTGGCTATCATGGAGCTGCTCGACACCGTCCGCGAGCAGATCGGGCTGCGCTACCCCGGCGAGGATCAATCCGGCTGAGCCCCGGCGCCGGCCATCGGCCGGCCGGTCTCCAGCAGCGTCTTCAGACTGGACAGCTCCCACGGCCAGCCGCCTCCCCCGGCCTCGACCTCGTCGGTGCCGGCGACGTCGGCCGCCGTCAGCGGGGACTCCGGCAGCTCGTGGGTCAGCGTCACCCGCGAGACCCCGGCGGGGCCCTCGTCGATCTGCCAGGTCACCCGAGAGGCCGGCTCGTCGTGCCAGGTCGCTCGCCAGTCCAGGGTGAGCAGCCGCGGCGGGTCGACGGCGACCACGGAGCCGGTGACGGCGACGTCGCCCAGGCCCCTCCGCTTCATCGCATCGGTGGTGTGCGCCCAGTAGGGCCCGCCCGGCTCGAGGACCACTTCGACGCGTCCGCCACAGCCGATCCGCTCGGTCAGGTCCGGGTCGGTCAGCGCCGCCCAGACCTGCTCGCGCGGCGCCTCGATGTGGATCAGGTGACGCTGGCTGCCCTGTTGACTGCCCTGCTGACTGCCCTGCTGACTGCTCGGCGAGCTCATGTGGTTCTCCCCGCGGTTCTGCGATCTGTCCCCGGCGCCCGGGGCCGCGGAGACCTCCTGCGCCGGCGACCACCGAGGCGCTCGACCGGGGCGGCCGGTCGGCGCGGTGCGCGGCGTCGGATGCTGACGGCGGCGGGGCGCTCGTGCTCTGATGGTAGAGGCCGCGGCGGCGGTCCGGCCATGGTGCCGGAGCCGGCGGCCGCAGCCCATCCGCGACCAGGAGGTTCCCATGACTCGCCCCACCCACCTGCTGATCCATCGCTTCGTGCCGGGCACCGGTCCTGCCGAGGACGGCGACGAGCAGCGCGAGGAGATGCGCGCCTGGCAGGATCTCGACGCCGAGCTGCGCGCTCAGGGCACGCTGGTCGCCGGCTGGGCGCTGGACGAGTCGACCGTGCATCTCGGGGCGATGTCCGAGCACGATGCCGACGCCGCCGATGCGGAGACGGCCGAGGACCGCAGCATCATCTTCGCCGTCCACGCCGTCGCGGCGGAGGACGAGGCCGCCGCCCATGCCGTGGCCGAGCGGATGCCGCATCTGCACTACGGCTCCACCGAAGTCCGTCCCGTCATGGAGGGGTGACCGCGCCCGCCGGCCGCAGGGAGGCTCGCGCCGCCGTCGCCCGCTGTCAGCCCTTGTCAGCCGACGGAGGCCATGATCTCGGTCATGCGGTCGAGGAACGCGTCGACCTGCGCCTCGTCGTAGCCGCTGGAGCCGTGGGCACCGCTGAAGGAGACCGTGCGGATGTCCTCGACGCTCATCGGGTTCTCGCCGTCCAGATAGCGGCCGAGCTCGCGGCAGAGCCGGTCGACCTCGTCGCGGCGGTAGCCCAGCGCGGCCGAATGCGCCGGCCCGCGGAAGCGCGCGCCGTCAGGCCGTTCGATGCGGCCGCGCAGCGGAGCGGCCCGCTCGGCGAGCAGCTCGTACCAGGCGTCCTCACCGTGCTGGGCGATGTAACGGTCGCGCTCGGCCACGGCGAAGGCGTCCTCGAGCCGGTCCAGCGCGCCGTCGACCTCCTCCGGGTCGTAGCCGCCGGCGCCGAGCATGAAGCTCGCCTCGCGGAACTCGGCCAGCGGCATGCCGGTGCCCGATTCATAGGCCCCGCGGGCCTGGTCCATGAACGCGTCGACCTCGTCGCGGTCATATCCCTTCTCGGTCTCGTCCAGGACGGTGAACAGTGCGGTCTGATGCTGCGCCATGGGACTCAGCCTAATGGAATGCCGGTCGATTGCGGAGACAGCGCCACGATGACGAAGAAGGCGGTGGGCATCGCGAAGACCAGCGAGTCGAGCCGATCCATCACTCCGCCGTGGCCGGGGAGCACATGCGACATGTCCTTCAGCCCCAGCTCACGCTTGACCATCGACTCGGAGAAGTCCCCGGCGGTGGAGACGACGACGACGGCCGCGGCCAGCACCGCGCCGATGTGCGGCGGCTCGTCGAATATCAGCACCGAGGCGAGCACGCCCACTGCGACGGAGCCGAGCATCGAGCCGGCGAAGCCCTCCCAGGACTTCTTCGGGCTGATCGTCGGGGCCATCGGGTGTTTGCCGAAGAGCACGCCCACCAGATAGCCGAAGGTGTCGTTGGCGACGACGAGGAGCACCACCACGGCCAGCCGCCACTGGCCCATCGGCTGATCGATGAGCAGCACGGCGAAGGAGATGAGGAACGGCACCCAGCAGGCGACGAACATCGAGGCCATGATCGAACGTCCGGCGTCGTGGATCCGGTAGATCGCCGCGATCACCGCGATCGCCGCGCAGGTGACCATCAGCGCCAGAGTCAGCGCCTCGACGCCGCCGAAGAAGGCGGCCAGCGGCATGGTCAGCGCGCCGAGGAACAGCGGGATCTTGGGCAGCCGCAGGCCCTGGGTCTCCAGGGCGACGGCGACCTCCCAGGCGCCCATCGCCAGCAGCACCACCGCCAGCAGGATCAGCAGCAGCGGCATGAACACGATCCCCAGCACGGCGGGAATGAGCAGAGCCGCGCCGGTGAGGATGGCCGCGGGGAGGTCGCGCCCCGCCCGCGGAGTGCGCGGCGCGGCCGCCTCCGCGCTCTCGGCGGGTCTCGGGCGCTTCTGACCGATCATCGATCAGACCTCGAGCAGCTCGGCTTCCTTGCGGCGCGTCATCTCGTCGATGCGCTCGGTGTGGGTCTTGGTGAGGGTCTCGAGGTCGCTGTGTCCGCGCTCACCCTCGTCCTCGCCGATGTCGCCGTTCTTCACGGCCTTGGCGATGGCGTCCTTGGCCTTGCGGCGGGCGTTGCGCACCGACACCTTGTGGTCCTCGCCCTTGGACCTGACCAGCTTGGCGTACTCCTTGCGCCGCTCCTCGGTCATCTCCGGCATCACGATGCGGATCTGCTTGCCGTCGTTGGACGGATTGGCGCCCACCTCGGAGTCCGACAGGGCCTTCTCGATCTCGCGCATCGCCGAGACGTCGTACGGGGTGATCAGGATGGTCCGGGCGTCCGGCGTGCTGAAGGAGGCCAGCTGCTGCAGCGGCGTCGGCGAGCCGTAGTAGTCGACCAGCACCTTGGAGTACAGGGAGGGGTTGGCGCGCCCGGTGCGCACCGTGGCGAAGTCCTCGCTGGTCGCCTCGACGGCGCTGTCCATGCTCGCTTCGGCCTCGGTCAGGGTCTCGTCAATCACGTCGCTCTCCTTGAGCTCCTCGAGTCGGTACTGCAGGCACCAGTCTACGTGCCGGTCAGCTGATCAGGCGCATCGCCGGGCGGCGCGGGGACGCTCGTCGGGCCATGTCACGTGGGCCCCTGAGGTCAGGGCCCCCGTGCAGACGCGCAGCGTCTGTGCGGGAGCCCTCAGGGCGTCACCAGCGTGCCGAGCTCCTCGCCCAGCAGCGCCCGGGTGACGTCGCCGTCGCCCTCCATGCCGAAGACGCGCATCGACAGGTCGTTGTCGTTGCACATGGTCATCGCAGTCTGGTCCATCACCCGGATGTTCTGCCGCAGCGCCTGCGAGTAGGTCAGATGCTCGAGCTTCTCGGCCTCCGGGTCGGTCTTCGGGTCCGAGGTGTAGACGCCGTCGACGCCGGACTTGCCCATCAGGATCATGTCGGCGTCGACCTCCAGCGCGCGCTGGGCGCAGACGGTGTCGGTGGAGAAGTAGGGCATGCCGGCTCCGGCGCCGAAGACCACGACGCGTCCCTTCTCCATGTGCCGGATCGCCCGCAGCGGGATGTAGGACTCGGCGACCTGGCCCATGGTGATCGCGGTCTGCACGCGGGTGGCCCGTCCGGCCTGCTCCAGGAAGTCCTGCAGCGCCAGGCAGTTCATCACTGTGCCCAGCATGCCCATGTAGTCGGCGCGCGCCCGGTCCATGCCGGCCCGGGACAGCTCCGCGCCGCGGAAGAAGTTGCCGCCGCCGACGACGACGCAGACCTCGACCTCCTCGCCGACCGCGGCGATCTGCTCGGCGATGCCGCGGACGGTCGCCGGGTCCACGCCGACGCTGCCGCCGCCGAAGACCTCCCCGGAGAGCTTCAGGAGCACGCGGCGGCGCGAGGAGCCCGGCTGCCGGGGCTCGTGGTGGGTGACGGCGGTCTGAGCGGCTGGGGCTGCGGCCTGGTCGGTCATCGGCGGCGGGGTCCTTTCGGCGTCGGCGCGCGGAGCGGTCCGGACATCGGAGGCGGGCATGAGAAGAGGGTGACCACTGCAGTCGAGTGGCCACCCCCTGTCGTCGTGGATCGAGCGTTCTGCCTCAGTGTAGGCATCACGGCCCGGTCCGACGAGGAGCACCGCCCCGCACGGGGCGGTGCTCCGACGTCTCGGCGTCGTTCAGGAGCCGACGCGGAAGCGGGCCATGGCCTGCGCCGCGGTGCCGGCCGCCTCCAGGACCTGGGCGACGGTCTGCTTCGGGTCCTTGGCGAAGGGCTGGTCCAGCAGGACGTTGTCCTTGAAGAACGCGTTCACCCGGCCCTCGATGATCTTCGGGATCGCCTGCTCCGGCTTGTCCTCCGCACGGGCGGTCTCCTCCGCGATGCGGCGCTCGTTGGCCACAGTCTCCTCCGGAACCTCGTCCCGGGTGAGGTGGTTCGGCGCCATCGCGGCGGCGTGCACGGCGACGTCGTGCGCGGCCGTCTTGGCGTCCTCGGAGTCGGCGTCGACGGCGATGAGCACGCCGACCTGGGCCGGCAGGTCCTTGGCGGTCTTGTGCAGGTAGGCGTCGACGGCGGCGCCCTCGACCTTGGCGAGCCGGCTGACCAGGACCTTCTCACCCAGGGTCGCGCCCTCCTCGGTGACGTGGTCGGAGAGCTTCTTGCCGTCGACGTCGGCCTCCAGCAGCTGCTCGAGGGTGTCGACGTCATGGGCCACCGCGGTCTCCAGGACCTGCTCGGCGAGGCCGACGAACTTGTCGGACTTCGCCACGAAGTCGGTCTCGGCGTTGACCTCGACCAGGAAGCCCTTGGTGCCGTCGACGACCTTGGCAACGACCAGGCCCTCGGCGGCCGAGCGGCTCTCGCGCTTCGCGGCGCCCTTGAGGCCCTTGACGCGGATGGCCTCGATGGCCTTCTCGAAGTTGCCGTCGGCCTCGTCCAGGGCCTTCTTGACGTCCATCATGCCGGCGCCCGTGCGCTCGCGCAGGGCCTTGATGTCAGCAGCGGTGTAGTTCGCCATGTCCCGTCCTCCGATGGGGTTCGTAGGGGATGATCTGTGATGGTGTGCGTGCTCCGCAGTCCTCACGCCCGTCCCCGGAGGCGTGGCGCCTTCGGGGACGGGCGTGAGGAACTGACGCGACGAGCGTCGCGCTCGGCGGTCGCGCTCGCGTCGAGCCTTACTCGGACTTCTCGGCGGTCTCCGACTGCTCGGCAGTCTCGGAGTTCTCGGCGGAGGTCTGCTCACCGGCGGACTCGGCCTGGCCGGCCTGCTCGGCGGCGTGCTGCTCGAGCAGCTCGCGCTCCCACTCGGCCATCGGCTCGGCGGCCTGGCCGGAGCCGCCGCCGCGCTTGTCCTCGCGGGCGATGACGCCCTCAGCCGCGGCGTCGGCGATGACGCGGGTCAGCAGGTCCACGGAGCGGATGGCGTCGTCGTTGCCCGGAACCGGGTAGTCGACCTCGTCCGGGTCGCAGTTGGTGTCCAGGATCGCGACCACCGGGATGCCCAGCTTCTTGGCCTCGTCGACCGCCAGGTGCTCCTTCTTGGTGTCGACGACCCAGATGGCCGACGGCGTCTTGGTCAGGTTCCGGATGCCGCCCAGGTTGGACTGCAGCTTGTCCAGCTCGCGGGACAGCAGCAGCAGCTCCTTCTTCGTGCGGCCGGAGCCGGCGACGTCGTCGAAGTCGATCTCCTCGAGCTCCTTCATGCGCTGGACGCGCTTGGAGACCGTGGCGAAGTTGGTGAGCATGCCGCCCAGCCAGCGGTGGTTCACGTAGGGCTGGCCGACGCGCGTGGCCTGCTCGGCGATGGCCTCCTGGGCCTGCTTCTTGGTGCCGACGAACAGGATCGAGCCGCCGTGGGCGACCGTCTGCTTGACGAAGTCGTAGGCGCGGTCGATGTAGGACAGCGACTGCTGCAGGTCGATGATGTAGATGCCGTTGCGCTCGGTGAAGATGTGGCGCTTCATCTTCGGGTTCCAGCGGCGGGTCTGGTGGCCGAAGTGGACGCCGCTGTCGAGCAGCTGGCGCATGGTGACGACGGGCATGGGATGTCCTTTCGATGCCGGGCTTCGAACACGTCCTCACGTGCAGCACCGGCTGAGCTTCTCAGTTGATCGTTGCCTCCCCGGTTCGCCCGGGGCCCTGGCAGAGGAGGGATCGGTTCATCCTCCCCGACCGCTGCGGCGAGCGGACCGACGGGGAGGCCCTGCGGAGCAGGCAGCCTCTGCGCGAAGTCAGCGCCGTCGACGTGATCCGCACCCCGACCCGGCCCCGGTGCGCCGGACACGGTCCGGCCGATCGGAGAAAGGCAGGGGTGAGGACAGCCTGCGGCAGCTGCTGGCGATCAGTGTACTACAGATCGTCGGCACGGGCCCTGTGGTGCGAGGCACTCTGGAGAGGCCGGCGCCGCCCGCCTCGCGTCATGCGGGGTCGCTCGTCCCCGTCCAGTTGGACGGGGCCACCGATCCGCCTCGTCGTGTTCTCCACGCCCCGTCCAGTTGGAGGAGGCCCGCGAAACTCCACGGGGTCGATCGGTGACACACGCTGTCGTGCCACCCTCACCCGCCATTCACCCTCAGAGCCCGCCGCATGCAGCTCCCGCACCCTTCTGGTGCCGACCGCCGGCCCGTTCCTGCACAGCCGGCCCCCTCCGACCGACGACACGCCGTGCTCTGCACAGTCGCAGAGGTCCGCCGCGCCGAGAACCCGCAGGTGGACCACGATGGCGGTCATGCACCTGTTCCCGCGACTCCGCCCCTCCGACGGCGTCGTCCAGCGTGCGACGCCGCACGCCGATCCCGCACGACGACCGCCGACGGCGGTGCTCGCCGTCGTCCTGGCGGCGCTCGTCCTGCTGGCGCCGAGCCTCGCGGCGCCGGCCGTGACCGCCGACGACGCCGCGGCGAGCCGCTCGTCGCCGCAGACGGACTGGGTCTCGCCCACCGGGTCCGCCCCGGAGGTGGTCACCGACTTCGCCGCCCCGCCGCGTCCGTGGGACGCCGGACATCGCGGCGTCGATCTGCGCCTCGAGGCACCGCGCGTGGTGGCTCCCGCCGCCGGGACGGTGCGCTTCGTCGGGACTGTGGTCGACCGCCCGGTGATCTCGATCGACCACGGCGACGGCCGGGTCAGCTCACTCGAACCGGTCTCCGGATCGGTGGAGGTCGGCGACGTCGTCGCCGCCGGAGACGAGATCGGTCGGCTCGCCGAAGGCGGCCACGTCGCCTCCGTCGCGGAGTGCGCCGACGACTGTCTGCACTGGGGAGTCCGCGAGCGCGGCGAGTATCTGAACCCGTTGCTGATGCTCGGGCGGCTGGAGCCCTCCGTGCTGCTGCCCGTCGAGGACGAGCCCTCAGCTGCGATCGGCGGCCAGCCGCTCCCCCAGTTCGACCAGCCGGCGGGCGGAGTCCTCCCAGCTGAAGTCGGCGCTGCGCCGACGAGCGGCCCGGGAGGCTTCGGCGAAGACCCGGCGGTCCTCCAACGTGCGGACGGCCGCGGCCAGCTGCTCGGGCCGATCGGGGTCGACGATCTGGGCCCCGCGGGAGGCGACGGCGCCGCCGGCGATCTCGGCGAAGATCGGCAGGTCCGAGACGATCGTCGGGGTGCCGTGGGCCATCGCCTCGACCACCGGCAGCCCGTAGCCCTCGGCCCGGGAGAGGGTGACCAGAGCCTCGGCGGTGCGCAGCAGCTTCCGGTAGTCGGCCTCGTCGATGCCGTCATGGAAGACCAGCTGCTCGGGGCGGACCGTCAGGGCGGCGAGCTCCTCGCGGCGGGACGCGGCGATCGGACTGCACAGGTGCAGCCGGTGGTCAGGCAGCTCCTCGAGGGCACGCACCAGAGTCTCGACGTTCTTGTAGGCCATGAAGGACCCCATGTAGACCAGATCACGACTCGGAGCCTGCTCGGGATCGCGAGGCTCGGCCACCGGCTGCGGGGCATTCGGGATCAGCTCGATCGGCCGACGCGTGAGCCGATGGTCGTGCATCAGTCCGCGCGTGGTCTCCGAGACGGTGGCGACGGCGTCGGCCTGGTTCAGCACGAATCGCTGCGGGAGATAGCTGAGGTGATAGAGGCGCCAGCCCAGCCGCACGGGCCCCGGCAGATCCCGCGGCGGAGTCCGGTGCTCGTAGTAGATGAGGTCGTGCAGCGTGAGGATCAGCGGGTAGCTGCGCCCGAATCCGCCCATCGTCTGCATCGGCGAGAAGACGACGTCGGGCCGGTGGGGATTGATCTGCCGGGCCACCCAGGGCTCGCGGGGCGAGGTCGGCGAGGTGATCCGCAGCCGAGGCAGTCCTTCGGGCAGCAGGTTCAGCTGTTCCTCGTCGCTGATGAGCAGCGTGACCTCGGCATGCTCGGCGGCGGCCTCGATGAGGCTGGCCGAGAAGCGGGAGATCCCGTCGTGGACCCGGGTCCGGGTGTAGCGGGCGTCGAAGAAGAGTCGCAGCACACCGCCATTGTGCCAACTGCGGGGAGCGTCGCGTGGACCGCGCGGTGGTCATCCATGTCCCCGACCCACGGCCCTCCGCTCCAGATCGGCGATGTCCCGGCCGAAAGAGACCGCGACGAGCAGCACCGCCAGCCCCGCGGCGACCAGGCGCCCGACCGCCGGGTCCATCGGCAGAGCGGCCTCGGCCCCGCAGAGCCGGCCCATCCGCTGCTCCCACGGCAGGGGCGCGACCGCCGTCAGCAGCAGCGCCCCCGGCGCGGTGCCCAGCACGCGTCGCAGGCCGCTGGGACGCAGCGGGTCGCGCCACCGAGGACGAAATCGCCCGCCGAGCACGAACAGCGGCTTGACCGCCCCGGCCAGCACCGCCCACCACACCAGCAGCCCGCCCGCCGCCGCGGCGAGCACGAACAGCACCACCGCGTCGGCGACATCGTCGTAGCGACGTCCGGCCGTGGTGCCGCCGCCGCAGGCTCTGGCCACGGCGCCGTCGACCCCGTCGAGCAGCAGGATCACGGCGGCGAGGGCCACCGCCGGCCAGTCGAGCATCAGGGGCTCGGACGGCGTCGTCTCGGCGAGGAGCAGACGGATCAGCACCGCGACGAACAGTCCCAGCAGCGTCGTGCGCAGCAGCGTCACCGCATCGGCCGCGCGGAAGGGATCGGCGCCGCGGAGCGCGTGCCGCTGGCACAGTCCGAAGACGAGCAGGCCTCCGAGCACCGCCGTCCCGGGAAAGCCGTCGTCCTCGCCGCCGGAGGCTCCTCGCGCGGCGGTCGGCCCGCGGCCGAAGCCCGCCGCCAGCGGATCGCCCAGCAGCGTCAGTCCGCCGAGGAGCACCGCAGCGGCCGCCAGCACCGGCGCGAGTCCGCGTGCTCTCCAGACCGTCGGCTCCATATCGGCGATCCTATTGCCCGATCGCCGCCGGTCACAGCCCCTCCCGACGGGGAGGACATGGCAGGATACGGCCATGGACCTCGGCACGTTCCGCTCCGGTCGTCCTGCGACCTCCCAGCCCGCCTCCGGACCGACCTCCGAGGCGGCCCCCGACACGTCCTCCGACATGCCCGGCAGCTGCACCCCGCTCAGCCGCCAGTACTGGACCGTCGCCCCGGGACGCGGCGAGATCCGTCGCGCACCGGTCCCCGAGCCGGGACCCGGCGACGTGCTCGTCGAGACTCTCCTCAGCGGGATCTCCCGCGGCACCGAGACGCTGGTGCATCGCGGCGAGGTGCCCGAGTCGGTGGCCCCTCGCATGCGTGCCCCGCTGCAGCTCGGCGATCTGCCCCATCCGGTCAGCCACGGCTATCTGGCCGTCGGCGTGGTCCGCGCGGCGGCCGACCGCGAGGGCGAGCAGCTGATCGGACGGACGGTCTTCTGTCTCGGCGGACACCGCGACCATCTGGTGGTGCCCGCCGGCGACTGCCACCCGCTTCCGGAGGGCTGCCCCGCCGACCGGGCGTTGCTGGCCGGCATCGCCGAGCCCGCCCTCAACGCGATCTGGGAGGCACCGGCGACGCTCGGCGACCGCCTCTGCGTCGTCGGCGCCGGCCTGGTCGGCCTCACCACCGCGCTGCTGGCCTCCTCGCTGGGTCCCGAGCGGCTGCAGGTGCTCGACGTCGACGAGGACCGCCGGGACCTGGCGCGCCGGCTCGGTCTGGCGGCGACGACTCCGGAGGAGGCCGCCGGCGACGTCGACGTGGTCTTCCATGCTTCGGCGACGGAGGACGGGCTCGCCGCGGCGCTGCGGCTGGCCGGCGACGACGCCGTCGTCGTGGAGCAGTCGTGGTTCGGCCGCACTGCCCCGCGGGTGCCGCTGGGGGAAGACTTCCATGCCCGTCGTCTGCGACTCGTCGCCTCGCAGGTCGGCGAGGTCGCGGCGCCGCGCCGGGAGCGACACAGCCGGCGGCAGCGGCTGGACCTCGCGCTGGGGATGCTCGACGCCCGCTTCGACGCGCTGCTGACCGGCCGGTCCCCGCTGGACGAGCTGCCGACGGTGATGGACGCGCTGAGCACCGGCGCCCCCGACTGGCGCTCGACGCTCTGTCATGTCATCGACCACACGAGCTGACGACGTCCAGTCATGCGCCATGACCACGGCCGCTGGATGACCTCGCCCCGTTCGACCCGAAGGAGATCCGGATGCCGCGACGCATCACCCACCACCGCCTGACCGTCGACGATCACATCATGATCGCGCACAGTCTGGACGACCCGTTCTTCGGCCCCGCGCAGCGGCTGCACGGCGCCACGCTGCATGTCCAGGCGACCTTCGAACGTCTCCAGCTCGATCCCCACGGCGTGGTCATGGACATCGGAGCCGCCGCGGAGCTGCTCTCAGCGGTGCTGGATCCGCTGCGGCACCGCAACCTCGACGACCACCCGGCCTTCGTCGGCACGGCCAGTACGACCGAACGGATCATCGCTCATATCGCCGACCAGCTGGCCGAGGCGCTGCCGAGCGACCACGGGCTGCACGCCCTCGAGGTCGCCGCCGAGGAGAATCCGCAGGCCCGTGCCGACGTCCGGATCGAGCTGTGAACGCTGCGCGCTCGTCGCCGGCGGCTGTCGACTCCGACCGGCATCAGGACCCGGCTCGACCCTCCTCCGGCACGGTGATCTGGGTGGTGCCGCGACTGTCGGCCCCCAGCGGCGGCACGGTGTACAACGACCGCGTGGTCGCCGCCCTGGCGGATCACGGCCTCGAGGTCCATCGCGTCGACCTCTCCGCCGCCTGGCCGCGCCCCGACGAGGCCGCACGGCATGAGGTGCACGCACAGCTGTCCGCGGTCCGAGACCGAGTCGGATCTCATCCGGTGGTCGTCGACGGGCTCGTCGGCGGCGGGATGCCCGAGCTGTTCTCCGCCGCCAGTGCTGTCGACCGGGCCGACGGCGGCGCCAGCCCGGTCGCCGACGTCCTGCTGGTCCACCTGCCGCTGGCCGCCGACGCCGGTCCGGACTCCGACGAGCTGAATGCCGCCGAGGGGCGGGCGGTGCGGCAGGCCCGGCGTGTGGTGGCGACGAGCCGGTGGGCCGCCGAGGAGATCCGACGGCGGCACGGACGCCGCGGCGTCGAGGTCATCTCCCCCGGCGTGACGCGGCCGGCGTCGGGCCCCGGCTTCGGACGGGGATCCTGCCCGGATGCCGGTGTCGATGCCGTTGCGGATGCCGATGCCGGCGCCGATGCCGGCGCCGCCCTCGCGCTCCGGCCGCCGCGATTGGCGATGGCCGCCTCCTTCACTCCGCGGAAGAACCATCGTCTCCTCGGCGATGCCCTGGAACCTCTGCTCGACCGCGGGTGGACCCTCCAGCTCGCCGGGCCGGGAGCCGAGACTCCGGAGGGTGCCTCCGTGCTGGCGGAGCTGCGTCGACGCCTGCCCGGACGCGTCGACCACCGCGGGGCGCTGACTCCGGAGGCTATGCCCGAGTTCTGGGAGCACGCGGACCTGCTGCTGCTCCCCTCCTGGGCCGAGACCTTCGGGATGGTGGTCACAGAAGCCTGCGTCCACGGCGTCCCCGGCATCGTCTCCGCCGGGACCGGCGCGGAGGAGGCGCTGGGCGAGGCCGGAGCCGCCTGCGACCCCGGCAGCCCCGAGGCGTGGACCGCGCAGCTGCGCGCCTGGCTCGACGATACGACGCTGCGCCGCCGGTGGGCCGAGACCGCCCGGGCACGAGCGGATAGGCTTCCGCCATGGACACGGACCGCAGCAGCCTGGCAGACCCTGATCCGGAGCGTGGCGCGATGACTGGCTCGCAGACCGGGCCCGTGACGCGTCCCGACGCCGGTTCGCCGGCCGAGCCCATCAGCGCCGACTGGCTGACGCTGCGCGAGGCGGCCGACGCCGCGGCCCGCGAGTCCACGCGCGACCCCGTCGCCGACCTGCTGTCCGCTCGGCCTCCCCTCCGCATCGTCGACGTCGGCTGCGGCACCGGCTCCGGCGGACGCTGGCTGCAGGATCAGCTGGCCGGCGACGAGGAATGGGTGCTGCTGGACCACGACCCGGAGCTGCTCGCCGCCACGGCGCGCCGACTGCGGGCCCGGGGCGCGAGAGGCCCGATCAGCACCCGCTGCGACGACGTCGCCGGGCTCGACGCGATCCTCGCGACCGCGCAGACCCCGACGCTGGTCATCGCCTCGGCGCTGCTGGACCTGCTCACCGCCGCACAGATCGACAGCCTGGTCGCCGCGGCCGCACGGCACCGGACACCGATGCTGCTCGCGCTGACGGTCACCGGAGGGATGTCCGCCGACCCGCGGCATCCCGACGATCATCTGGTCTCCGGAGCCTTCGACCGGCATCAGCGCCGGGGTGGACGCCGCGGACCGCAGGCGCCGGCGACGCTGGAGCAGATCGCAGGCACCCGGGGGCTCAGCGTCGATCGCCTTCAGACCCCCTGGGTCCTCGACGCCGCCGGCGGAGCGGATGCCGCGCTGCTGGAGCAGCTCGTCCCCGACCGCGCGCGGGCCGCCGCCGAACAGCTGGCCGGGGAATCCGCCGGTGCGGCGGAGGAGACCGCAGGAGACCCCGAACGGGCCCGCCGCTGGGGCGAGGATCGTCTGGCGCAGATCCGCGCCGGCGATCTGCGGCTGCAGATCGACCACGTCGACATGCTGGTGCGGGAGCCGGCGGACGACGCCCGCTGACGGCGAGCCCGCGACGCGGCTGAAGGCGGTGGGGCGTGCGGGACTTGAACCCGCGACCAAAGGATTATGAGTCCGATTCAGAGGTACGTCTGACGAGGCGCCAACCTCGAACGGCCAGGTCAGAAGGGTTTATTGGGTTGACGTGAGGCGACTCAAGACTACGAAAACTCAGGTTACTGCGTACTGACTGCGTACTGAAGTGGAAGGCGTTCGCATTCACATCGCGGGCCTTCGAGGACGTCTCGATACGTTGCACTACTCGAAGCCCGGCCAGGATGTATCGCCTGCTGCCATAGCGCAGGACTAGGCTCTCCCCACCGTCGCACAGCCTGGGAGGCGCACATGGCGGAGGGCAAGCTGTCGCTATGGCAGCGCATCAAAAGGTGGCCACTGGTGGTGAAGATCGCCGCTGGTTTGGGGACAGGTTTTGTGCTCCTCATTGGGGGCGTATTGGCCTTGGGCGGCATTCTGTGGGCGGTCGACCCGGACGGGATGCAGGAGATCGTCGACGAACAGGAAGCCGCCGAGGCCGCTGAAGCCAGTCAGGAAGCGCAGGAGAGCAAGGCGGCAGAGGCTGAGGCCTCCCGGTCCGCTGAAGCTGACGCTAGCCACGAGGCCGAGGCATCGGAATCTGCAGAAGCCGAAGCTAGCCGCGACGCCCAGGCTTCCAAGTCGGCTGAGGCTGAGGCCAGCCGAGAGGCAGAGGAGTCCAAGTCTGCTGCTGAGGAATCGGAGGAGCCGGCCGAGACACCCACCCCAACTGAGACATCGAAGCCCAGTGAGGAGACCGAGAAGGAAGCAGCCGACCCATCCCAGCCTCGCGACATCGAGCGTTACGACACCGAGTTCACTGTCAGCTACTACGAGGTCGGCGGCGTAGGGATGCAGGTCTTCCTCGAATGGGCAGCGTCCGAGAACTTCACGGTGGATCTTATGCGGACCGGCATCCAGCAGGACACGCTGGACGCGCTGGATATCGCGACCGAGGAATACCCGGACGCCGCGAGGGTCGCTGTGCACGCCACCCTCCCCGCGGAGGGCGGCGGGGATGTCCCGGCGCTGAATGCAGCCTGGGACGCGGAGACCATCGAGACGCTGGACCTCGACGACCCGCTGACCGGCGAGACAGTCATCGACCAGCGGGACACTGGCGGAGGCTTTCACCGCGACCTGAAGTGAGCGGATACACTTCGCCCCCGGCCCCACCCCCTCGGGGTGCCCTCCTCCGCTCCACCCCGGGGCACTGGAGATATCCCCCCGGCCCTCGTGGAGGATTCGAGGCCATGCGCCTGACCTGGCGCTTTGCCGTAACGGCAACTGGCGAAATTTCGCCAGTTGATCGCCCGATCCGCCTACACCCCCGGAATGACGCTGAATATCCGTTACTCAGTACCAGGAGCGCACAGACCCGCCCCACGATGCCCGGAAAGCATCAATAACGGGCCAAACAACGCGATATATGAATACCCCTAGAAAATCGGATCGTGAGTAGAGCGCCATGCACTGGTGGTACGACGGCATGGGCCACCCGGGGGGAGGTAACCCCGGGGGTGCGTGTTGGTCCTGTCGTCGGCAGGTGACCCGGAGCGGGTCAGGTGCTCAGCGGTTGATCACGTCGTCGTGCTCCTCAACTGCGGCAAGTGCCGCAGTCCTCGTCCACATGCACGTGTGCCCCGTCCGCGTGGCCCGTTGGCGGGCTGGTGCGAACGGGGCACGTGTGGCGCTTCTCAGGGCCTCTCAGGGCCTCTCAGGGACTCAGGTGAGCATCAGGCGGCGGCAAGCATGACCTTCTGCACCGAAGCTTCATGGGCACACAGATTCGTGTGTCGCAGAGTCGCACGCACAGCAACCTGATCACTGGAGAAGTACGCCGAGCCGTCGACGTCGACGCGCACATCCTCGCGCACGCAGACCTGCAGCCGGCCCTCGGTCGGCAGGCCCCACACGGTGCCGACAGTGACGGCCGGCGAAGTGAGCAGCGGGATGCCGGCCAGCAGTCGCCGCAGCGGCTGGGTCGGGTCGGGCTGCAGCAGGTGCTTGTTGCTGGTGTCGGCCTCTCGGAGCTGGGCCAGCGCCAGAGCATCAGTCGGGTTAGCGACGAACGCACCCAGGGTCGCACCCTCCCCCTCGGCGCCGTAGATCGCGGAGACGAACGCGTCGGTGTCAGCCCACGAGGTGCCGCTGGTCTCGTGGACGGTAACCCCGGCGAGATCTTCGAGGCCCATCGGCGCGTTGAGACCCCCGGCGCCGAAGAAGTTGGCGTCCAGCTTCTTGGCGATATCCCGGGCGAGGCCCTGCCCAATCTGATCAGCAGCACCGGGGCTCGAATCGTCGGCGAGCTCACGGGAGATCACCGAGAGACCGGCGAGCTTGTGGAAGACGTCGGAGACCTCGGAGAGTTCCCCGTCGCTCAGGGGGATCTCTGCGCCCTCGGCGACGTAGGAGGCCGACGGGTCCGCGGCGACGATCGGGATGCGGAACCGGTTGGTCTGGGCGGGCGCGGTGACCGGTCCACCGAGTGCGGTTAGCGCGACGGACTCGCGGGCGACGGGCCGGAGGATGAGGTCACCGGTCGCGTCGGGGAGCCATGCGCGGCCGGTAGAAGTAGTGTTGAGAGCCATTGTTGGCCTTTCCGGCGACCCGTGGACACAGAAAAGGGTCGCCTGTAGATCAGAACGTGTGTCTTGATCCGCAGCGACCCTCGGGGTGCTCCGGAAACCCCTACTGGGGTCTCGGTGATGTTCGTTGTTTCCTCGGGAAACGTGGAACGTCTGATTTGATTATATCATGCTGGGCTGACGTGACCCCGCCCCGACCACCGTGTGGGTGATCAGGGCGAGGCGCAGTGCCAGTTGTTGGTCAGCCGCGGTTCTGAATCACGCCCTGCCATCCGCCGCCGCCTTCGAGGGCACGCTTGATCGCGGCCTGAGTGTCCGGCTGGTTCCCCGCGGTCGGAACCGGCTGATGGATCGGGTCTCCGTGCCGACCTTCCCGGAACAGCTCGGGCCGCGTGATGTGGAGCTGCCCGACCGCCTGGGAGAGCTTCGCCTGGTCCAGCGCGCCGTCGGTGAACAGCTCGGCCTTGTCCACACCGCCGATGCTGAACAGGTCATCGGGGTGCAGGAGAGACACCGTGATCGGCTTCGGCTGCAGCGTGTCGGGGTCGACCGCGTGGTTCTTCGAGGTGTCCGGCGCGACGTCGATGCCGTCACCGAGTGCGGTGGAGAGCACCTGCTCCTGCAGTGCGGCGATGGCGGTGCGGGTGGACTCCAGCTCAGCCTCGGCGTCCCGCAGGCGGAGGCGATAGCGCTTGGCCTCCGCGTTGGGGTTCTGCTGCTCGTCCTGCTCCTGCTGCTTCTCGGGGTCCTGTGCGCCTTCCTGAGCTTCTACATCCCCGTGGACCTCCGTCTCTTCCTGGGTCGTCTCCGGGGCTCCTGCGGCCTCCTGGGCCGTGTTCTGCTCGTCGGTCATGTTCTCAGTCGTCTCGTCGCTCATATTCAGCTTCCTTCCTGGGAAGAATCAGTGTTGTTCATCGTCTGGAGTTCGAGCCGGAGCATCCGCTCAAGAGTGTTCACCTCGGCGCCGCGGGTGTGTTCCCGCATCGTCCTCGCTCCGATAAGCGCGATGCCCTCGAAGACGTGGAGGAGCTCATCCTGGGTGAGGTCGGCGAGCATCTCGTGACGGTGCTCATCGTTGCGGGCGACGGCCAGGACATAGGCCGTAGCGCGTGCTCGAATCTTCGCCGTGTACATCTTCGGGGTGGTACTCATGCGGCCTCCCCTTCGGTCACGACGTCGGCGATGCCGCGAAGGTGCGCGATGGTCGCCTGGGCAGTCTCCAGGTCGACCTCAGTGGCGCGGAGGCGATGGCGGTAGCGGCCCGCGTCCTGCCGGGCGTCCTTCACCATCTTTCGGAGCTTCCGAACGTCGGTCTCCGCAGTCCGGAGTTTCTCGGCGAGGAGATCTGCCCGGGACTTCTCGGCAAACATCTGCGCGAGGTGAACTGAGGAGCGGTCGACGGGGAGCGGCCCCGGCGGTGTCGACTTCGGTGCGCCACCGTGCTCGGCGGCTTCGAGGTCGTCGCGCGGGACTTCGGTAGGCAGCGGCTCCTCGTGCTCACCCGTTGCAGACCCCAGGCCCTTGCTGTATGTCGAATAGTAGATAGTCATTATCCCGTTCCTCCTAGAGTTCAAACTCAATTTCCGGAAGGTTGCCGAGTGCGATGCAGACTCCAAACGCCACACCCAACATCTGCCGATAGTTCAGCTCGTCGACCGTCAGCGGATACACGACCCGCTGAGCGACAACCGAGACCGGGCCTGCCATCGCCCACTCGCCGCCGATGGCCTTCCAGATCGCCTCACGGACTGCTGGCGGCTCCAGCCACGACCGGGGGATCTCCAGCGTGGCCGCGCCCGTCCGAACTGTGATGTGGCGCCGATGAGGCGTCGCCTGCAGCACCACAGCGCCCGGATCGGCCAACCATCCGAACGCCCCGTCGGGGATCTCCGACGCTGGCCGGACCGGCACGTCCGGGTAGGTTCGCCGCAGCGCCTTCACGTCGACGTCGCCAGAAGCGAAGACCGCCAGCAGACGAGCAGCACCGATCCGGATCGTCGTCGGCGGGTCATCGACCGGGACCGCATACCCAGGGCACACCCTCCCCATCGCCGAGTATCTACCGACGACTTTCGAGCCGGGTGGAGCCCACCGCAGCCCCGCATCGACCGAGTAGTCGCGGAGGTCGCCCCAGAACTTCGACAGGGCCTGCACGTCGCCGAGCAGCCGCGGTCCACACTCGCAGTTGGGGTGCGGGGCCACGTGGGCTACCAGTGACCGGACCTTCACCAGTCGACCGGTGGGGGCCGTGCACCGGTCAGCGCGGAGAACACAGTCACGACCGACCCCGCGCAGCCGACCATCCGGGGCGACCTCATCGACCCGCCAGCCGATCAGCGGGTCCTCCTCGTCGACCTTGACGCCCTCACGAGGCACCTCCCAGAAGCGACGAATCATGCCTGGATCACTCATGACGGCACCCCCTGCCACGACGACAGCCGCTCCGAGAAGCACCCCGGACACGGGCAACCGCCACGATGAGGACGAGGAGCCCACATCATCCGACGCGCCACATACACCAGCGCCTCATGCTCACCACCAGGACCAAGCTCGGCGATATACGAACAAGCACACGAGCTGTAACCGCATGTGCTGCACATCAGGCCACCCCCGGATTCCGGAACTCATCCAACAGCGCATCGAAGTCCACCGACGACGGACCATCAGGCGACGAAGCCGACGAACTCGACGTCGACCCGAACGGATCAGCCGACCGATACTCCGGAGCCTCCGAGAACGACGGCACCCGCGACGAGAGCGGGGTCGAATCTGAAGAATCCGAGGTCGATGCTGAGTCGAAGACTTCGCCAGTCTCCTCATCCACAAATTCGTGAACTCCCTGGACTGCCTCTGCCTCTGCCTCTGCCTCTGCCTTGCCTTCTAACCTCACGTGACGGTCACGTGACAGTCCCCGTGACTCCTCCTGAGGAGGGGCTGAGTCTGCCTCGTCGCAGTGCTCCGACAGGCACGAGGAGTGATCGCCGGAGCGGTGCTTCCGTTCACGTTGCTTCCGAGCACGGTCGGTCTCGCGGCGGTTCGTCAGCGACGCCTCCATCCGAGCTGCCGATGTCTGGTGCTTAGCGAACTCCGTGATGACGTAGCCGTCGTCCGACTCGGACCACAGCCCCGAGGAGACGAGTTCCGCGGCGTGCTCCTCAGTGGCGAACGGCACCAGGGGCAGGTCTGCCCGAGGGATACTGCCGTCGGTCATGTTCGAGACTGACCACGCGGTGCTGAGGACGAACGTGCGGAACGCCGCAGGAGAGAGTCGCAGGACATCCCGGTAGTTCAGGTAGTGAGTCGGGAACCGTGAGTCCATGCGTCCTCCTCCGCCTCGACGGGCTCCATGCGGCAGAGCACGATCATTGCCTGCAGCCCGCGCTCTCGCGCCCGCTTGACTGCGTTCTGAGCCGCGCTCAGCGACAGGTGGACCTTGCGCCGGTAGTGGGGTGCACCGTCGGCGCTGGAGACCTGCGAGACGACCGCGAAGACATCGGACAGCCGCTCGTGCGCGACAGTGACGATCTGCTCCTCAGGCATTGGAGACCGCCCCCTCGAGTTCGGCGAGGTCCGGGCGCTGGCCCGCGTGGACCGACTCGATGAGATCGGCCATCGCCATCAGCCAATCGGCGAAGTCGCGGAGTGAGTTGACGCCCAAATGAAGGTCGATGTCGCCGATGCCCGACACGTTGTGGATACTCAGGCAGGCAGCCTGGTCGTACACTTCGCCCCACTCGGTGGGGGCGACGGCCGCGACACCCGCGGTGAAGTCCTCCCCACCGTCAGGGCCTTCGGACGGGAGGGTGGCGACGAGTCGACGCGGCGGCGAGTAGTGGATGGCGTCCCCCGCGCTATTGGGCGAGCAGTACTCGCCGCGGGCGCACCACCACGGATGCCATTCCTCGGCCTGCGCGGTTCCGGAGTTGCTCGGGGTTCCTGTATCGTCGGACATAGCGGATACCTCCTGATAGGTGTCTGAATCGGTAGCGGCCTGGTGAGCTTCTTGGCGGGAGACTCCAGGCCGCTTCTCTGTGTTCTGGGGCTGTTGCGTACTCATCACGCCGCCCCCTCGATGCCGCCGACGCCCTGTGCGTGCCGGTCCTCGATCCATGCCATGACGTCCTCGCGGGCGTAGCGGATCGAGCGCGGAGTCAGTGCGAAGCTGCGCGGGCCTCCGCTCTGCCGACTCCGGTAGAACTTCAGCGTGCCCTCTGGCACCCCGGTCAGCTCCGAAACTTGCTTCGTGGTCATGTACAGCGGGAGCTCTTCGATGGTCGTCATCTGCTGACCCTTCCTTCCTACACTCTGTGAGTGTCGAGCCAATCTCTTTGGCCCTCACTCAAAAGTGTAGCACGCCCACAACACCAGGTGTGCGCTGTTCAACCCAGGCCAACCCCAGAGGAGTGTCGTATGGTGGAGTCATGAGCGAACTGCCACCAGGAGAGACGCGACTGGACGCGTTCCGGGAGAACATGAAGTCGGAGCGCGAGTCCCAAGAGATCTCGCAAGCGGAACTCGCTAGGCGCATGTCAGCGGTGGGATACAACTTCCACCAGCAGACCGTCCAGAAGATTGAATCTGGAACTCGCCCGGTCCGCCTCGATGAAGCCGCCGATATCTCCCGAGAGCTGGGGCACGATCTGAACGACATGCTCAGCACCCCGGAAACGTTGAAGCAGATCAAGCTCCATCAAGAGATGTATGACGCCGCCTTGGAGGCGGGTACCGCACTGTCCGATGCCGTTGAGGCGCTTGCCCGCTACTACGAGCGGCAGAAAGCATTTGCCCGTGCCGCAGATAGGCGGGGTACAGATTGGCGCGGGCAACAAGAGGAACTCCTGGAGGGGACCCTCCAGACAGTTCAAGAGCAATTCGAACTCCGGCTGGACTTCTCCAAGCACGCCCTGTCTTCCGCTCGGCGTCTCAGCTCACAGGAGCGGGCGAACATCCTCGACTACCACGGAATCACAGTCGTTGACACGGGTCGCCTAGGTCCAAATATGCAGCGGTTCGTGAATGCTCACCCTGAGCTTCGGCGACGGGCAAAGCTGGATGAGTCAGCGTCGTAATCGCCGAGCCGGGGTTGAAGACCTCTGGACTCGAGGCGACGGCACCCCCTCTGCTCGACACGGCCAGGGGTTGCGGTGGCGCGCCCGCTGGGTCGACCCCTCGGGCCAGGAGAAGACCAAGGCGTTTAACCGCAAGGTCGACGCACAACGGCACGTAGACGGGGTGACGACCGCGCTCACCACGAGCACCTACGTCGACCCAGCGGCCGGACGGCAGACAGTCGGGGCCGCACTCCAGCGGTACATGGACGGCCTACAGGTGAAGGCGAAGACGCTGGACTCGTACCGCTCCGTCGCTCGATCTCGTGTCCTCCCTCGATGGGAGAATGTCCCGCTGGACGCCGTGCTCACCAGTGACGTGTCGGCATGGCTGGTCGGCCTGCAGCGCGGCGACGATGCGGTCTCCGGCGCCCGCGCCCGTCACGCGGGCCTCATCCTCCGCAAGACCCTGCAGCAGGCCGTAGAGGACCGCCTGCTCGCTGTGAATCCTGCTGCGACAGTGAAGCTCCCCAGGGCCGGCGGCAGGCGTGAGCACACTCGGTTAAGCATCGCAGAGCTACACCGGGCTGCCGATGCGATGCCGACCGCCGTGGATCGTGCCCTGCTGCTGACCATGGCGACGACGGGGCTGCGATGGGGTGAAGCGACGGCGCTACAGGTAGGAGCGCTGGACTTCGAGCGGCTGAGGATCACTGTCCGGCGGACCTATATCGACATCGGCGGCACCCTGCACGAGAGCACCCCGAAGTCTCACGCGACACGATGGGTGCCGATGCCGGAGGCGCTGGCCGATGAGCTCCGCCCCCCTCGTCGACGGCCACGACGACCGAGAAGATGTCTTCCACTCCCCCGGCGGCGGTCTGCTGCGCTCCGGGAACTGGCTCAACCGGACGTTCCGGCCGGCGCTGCGTCAGGCGAAGCTGGACGACTCGATGCGCGTCCACGACCTGCGCGGCACCTACGCCTCGATTGCGGTCCAGGCCGGCGCGAACATCAAGGCGCTGCAGCGCGCCCTCGGCCACGAGTCGGCCACCGAGACGCTGGACGCCTATGCGTCGCTGTACGAGGACGACCTGACCGGCCTCGGCGGCGCAATCAATTCTGCTGCGTACTGACTGCGTACTGGACTTCTACCTTCCTAGTGAGAAACTTCCTTTACTAGCGCTCTGACTAGGACTTTCAACGGTGGGGCGTGCGGGACTTGAACCCGCGACCAAAGGATTATGAGTCCTCTGCTCTGACCTGCTGAGCTAACGCCCCGCGGCCGCATCGTGCGCCGGGGACGCACAGGCAGGACGGCCGAAGACCATCCTATCGCCGATGCCCGGGCGCCCGGAGTCGGCGACGGCGCCTCAGTTGCCGAGGCGGTTGGGCTCGGCCCAGTCTGCGCCGCGGTAGAGCTGCTCGAAGGCCGCCATGGTCTTCGCCTGGGAGTGTCGCTGGGCCATGGTGCGGCTGTGCCGTCCCATCTCCGCCCGCTCCTCGGGGCTGCGGCGGAAGAGGTCCTCGAGTTTGGCTGTCAGGTCGGCGACGTCTCCCGGGGTGAACAGGTGGCCGTTGCGGCCTTCCTCGATCAGATGCGGCAGCGCGAGCGCATCGGCGAGGATCACCGGCCGGGCCGCCGACATCGCCTCCAGCGAGACCAGCGACTGCAGCTCGGCGGTGCCGGGCTGGCAGAACGCGTCGGCCCGGATATAGGCGCGCCGCAGCTCGTCGTCGTCGACATGGCCGCGCAGGTGCACCCGGTCTCCGAGGCCCAGGTGCTCGATCTGCCCGGCCAGGCGGTCGCGCTGCTCGCCGTCGCCGACGATCTCCAGACCGATGTCCAGCGCCGGATCGGTCTGCGCGACGGCATCGATCAGCACGTCGACGTGCTTCTCCACCGCCAGCCGGCCGACGAAGAGCGCCGTCGGCCGCGGATGCGGCTCGACCGTCTCGCCCTCGCGCAGACTGTAGTGGTCGACGTCGATCCCGTTGGACAGCGGCAGCACCCGCTGGAACCCGGCCCGGCGCTTCATGGTCTCGGCCGCCAGCGGCGTCGGCGTGGTCACCACTGCGGCCTTGCCCATCAGCCGCGACATGTCCCGCCAGGAGTTCTCCGCGACGATCCGCCGGAACCAGCCCGGGAACGGCAGGAACGGATCCAGGTTCTCCGGCATGAAGTGGTTGGTGGCGATGGTGCGTATCCGCCGCCGCTCGGCCGCCTCGATGGCCGCCTTGCCGATCATGTAGTGGCACTGCACGTGCACCACGTCGGGCCGGATCTCGGCGAGGAGTCGGTCCATGGCCGGCTCCACCTGCCAGGGCAGGCACAGCCGGTAGTACTCGTGGGTCGGAGCCTTGTGCGAGCGGAACCGGTGGACGGTCGCCTCCGGAGTCTCCTCCACGACGCCCGGCCCGGCGGTGTTGCGGGCGGCCGCGACGTGGACCTCATGGCCGGCGGCGGCCATGTATCGGGCCAGCCGCTGGCAGAACACCGCCGCACCGTTGACGTCGGGCGGGTAGGTGTCGGCGGCGATGAGGATGCGCAGCGGACGCGCGGCGGCGCCGTCGGCCGCAGAGTGGTCGGCGGGGGTCTCGGAGCTCGGCTCGGTGCTGAGCATCAGCGGGTCCTGTCCTCCTGGGCGACGGACGGCGGGCGACGACGGGCGGGCATGCCGCGGGGTGGTCATGTCTGCTCCCCCGCGACCCACCGGGAGCGGTCCCGGGGATCGATCCCCCGTGCGCGCAGCCGCCTCGCCTGACGGTGCGCACGTCGAAGATAGTCGACTGCGGCCAGGATGTGCATCAGACACCCCGCGGCCAGCACGCTCTCCGCGATCGGCGTCCACCCCGCGCCGGGCAGCACCTCGGCGCGGGCCAGCAGCACCAGCGGAGCGCCGAGCATCAGCACCGCAGTCCGCACCTTGCCCAGTGCGGTCACCGCCAGCTCCGGGGAGCCGGCGAAGAGCGCCGCCGCATTGATCGCCAGCATCGCATCGGGAACGAGGATGCTGAGCACGAACCACAGCGGGGCGATGCCGACGGCGACCAGAGTCACCGCCACGATCGCCACGGAGAGCCGATCGGCCAGCGGGTCCAGCCAGCGGCCGACGGTGGAGTGCTGGTCGAAGCGCCGGGCGATCCAGCCGTCGACCCAATCGGTGCCGCCGAGGACGACCAGCACCACGACGGCGGCCACCAGCTCCTCGGCCAGGATCAGGTGGATGAAGACCGGCAGGAGCGTCAGACGCAGGCCGGTGACGACGTTCGGCACCGTCCAGAACGTCCTGCGCACGGTGTAGTCGAAACCCTCCCGGGTTCCGGCGCCGATCAGTCGCACGGTCTCCTCGTCGGTCGGGCCGACGAGGCTCCGGCTCGCCGGCGGAGATCGCGGCGCGCCGAGTGCCGCACGGCGATCTACTTCTTGGTCAGCTCGCGCAGGAAGACCGCCCCGGCGGCCGTCGAGGCGCCCAGCACCGCCAGCGGCTTCCAGCGGGCCTGCACATAGTCGGCCGCGCCGCCGCGCTCTCCGGACTCGGCGGAGCCCGACGAGTCGGTGCCGCCGCCGGAGCCGTCACCGCCGGAGGACCGACGACGAGCCGAACCGGCAGCGCCGCGCAGCTCGGCCTTGAGCGACTCCTTGTCCAGGCGTGCCCGGAGCTGGTCCTGCAGCGAGCCGAGGTGGTCGCGGCGCAGCGACGTCCGGCGCAGCAGCTCGCGATACGGCGGCTTCTGCGGGGCGCCCTCACCGGTCTGCTCGGCCTCACGCTTCTTCCGCTCGGCGGCCTCCTTCTTGGCCTGCTCCTTGCGGCGGCGACGCTCGGCGTCCTCGCGGTCGAGCGTCTTCGGATCGAACTCGCTGCCCTCGCGCGCCACGCCCAGATCCAGGCGCAGCCCGCGGATGGCGTCCTCGGGCAGCAGCGGCAGCGCCTTCTTCAGCCGCAGATAGCCGACGAGCGCGAAGAGCAGCGCGATCAGCAGGAAGATGCCGGCCACGATCAGCGCGGCGGCCCAGACGTCGAAGATCAGGGCGAAGGCGCCGACGGCGGCGACGATCAGGGCCACGATCAGGAAGGTCACGAAGACCAGACCGGCGACCATCAGCCCGACGGCGACGCCGGCGGTGACGCCCTTGGTCTTCAGCTGGCCGATCGCCAGCTGGATCTCGTCGGTGATCTGCTTCGGCCCCAGACGCAGCACGACCTTGATGAGGTCGAGAAGCGTCGGCCGAGGGGCGGTGCGCGTGTGCCCTGCGCCGTGCTGTGACAAGGCAGCTCCTCCGTCCTGGAAAGTGTGGTCGGACCTGCGAGCCTGGCGGGCAGACTCCCGGATCAAAACTACCATCACCCCGGCTCGGCGGCTGACGCCCAGCACGTGACCGGCGGAGAGCGCCCCCGCCTCTCCCCCCCCTCTAAGATGGATCCATGGTCGACGACTGGGACTTCGACGAGCTCTACGCCAACACCTGGACCGATGAGGATCGGCGCGTCCATGCCGACCAGCCAGTCTCGACGAAGCGGCTCCCGGTCGCCTGGGGGCTCGCGCTGCTGCTCGGCCCGCTCGGCGCCGCCTGGTTCTACCTGGGCCGTCCCGCCGTCGGCATCGCGAAGCTCCTGCTCGCAGCGGCCGGCGTCGTGCTGCTGCTCACCCTCGAGCGCGCCGTCCTCGGCCAGACGCTGTTCGCGCTGGCCGCCGCCTGGGCGATCATCGACCTGATCATGCTGCTCGCCGGTGCACTGCGCGACCGGGACGGGCGCCGACTGGCCGGCTACTCCCGGTGGGCCGGCCCCTGCGCCGCGCTCACCGTGCTGCTGCTGGTCGGGATGCTGGTGATCGGGATGATCCTCGGCGGCATCGGCGCCGTCTCCGGGTGAGCGCCGCGACCCGGGGCGGCCGCCGAGCGCCGTCCAGGACGACGCAGTCCAGGACGACGCAGCCCCGGACGACACCGCCCAGGGGCCCGCGGGCCGGCCCGGCTCAGTCCGGGTCGATCGCCCCGATCGGCTGGCGCTTCTCCGCCTGGAACTGGTCCTCGACGCGGCCGTGGGCCCAGTAGGCCGAGAGCGACATCCCCTTCCGCGGCAGACCGCACTCCTCGACCAGACGCCGACGCAGCCGCTTCATCTCCTCTCGCTCGCCGTGGACGAAGACCTGGACGTCGCCGTCGGGGATCTCGAGCTGTTCGACGTGCTCGGTCAGTCGCGTGGTCTCCGGGGTGAACGCCGCCCCGCGGTGCAGCCAGCGCACCTCCACGCCCTCCGGCGCGGCGAGCGGGACCTCGTCGGCGGCGGCGGGGACCTCCACGACGGCGACGCCGCGGGCCTCGGGGTCCATCGCCTCCAGCGCCGTCGCGATGGCCGGCAGCGCCGACTCGTCGCCGGCCAGCAGATGCCAGTCCGCCTCCCGCCGCGGAGCGTAACCTCCGCCGGGGCCGAAGAAGCTGATCAGGTCCCCCGGCCGGGCCTGCTCGGCCCAGGGCCCGGCCAGCCCCTCGTCGCCGTGCGTGACCATGTCGAGCGCCAGAGTGCCGGCGGCACGGTCGATCGCTCGGATGGTGTAGGTCCGGGTGACCGGCATCTGCTCCGTCGGCAGCCGCTCGCGCAGCGCCTCCATGTCAAAGGGGCGCTCCAGGCCCAGGGCCGGGTCGGCGAAGAGCAGCTTGATGTACTGGTCCGTCGCCTCCTTGAACTCGATGCCGGAGAAGCCGTCGCCGCCGAGCGTGACGCGCAGCAGATGCGGGCTCAGCCGGCGGACCGACTCGACCCGCATCAGGTGCTGCACGCGCGGCTTCCGCGCCGCGGGCGCCGCGGAGGCGGCGGAGGGTGTGGAGGAGAGGGAGGAGGTGGACGACATCGGCGGTTCCTTCCGGGAAGACGGCGCCTGCAGTCTACAGAAGAGGATCGCCTCACCTTCGTCAGGTGAATTGCAGAACCCTTCCATGACGTAATGTCCTGTCCGGCGCCCCGCCCTGGCCCCAGGAGTCAGAAGACGATCGTGGTCTGTCCGTTGCGGATGACCCGGTCCTCGCAGTGCCACTGCACTGCGCGGGAGAGCACCGCCCGCTCGACGTCGGCGCCGTAGCGGGTCAGCTGGGCGACGTCGTCCTCGTGCGAGACGCGGATGACGTCCTGCTCGATGATCGGCCCCTCGTCGAGGTCCTTGGTCACATAGTGCGCCGTGGCCCCGATCAGCTTCACGCCGCGGTCCCGGGCCTTCTGGTACGGCCCGGCGCCGATGAAGGCCGGCAGGAAACTGTGGTGGATGTTGATCACCGGAGCGCCGACCTGCTCGAGGAAGGTCTCGGAGATGATCTGCATGTAGCGGGCCAGCACGATGACGTCGACGTTGCCCTGCAGCAGCTCCAGGTGCTTCGCCTCGGCGGCGGCCTTGTCGCCCTTCTCCACCGGCACGTGGAAGTACGGGATGCCGAAGGGCCGCACGTCGTCGGCGAGGTCCGGATGGTTGGAGATCACCATGGCGATGTCCATCGGGATCTCGCCGCGGCGGTGCCGCCAGAGCAGGTCCAGCAGGCAGTGGTCGGTCTTCGAGGCGAAGATCGCCACCCGCTTGGAGGTCGCGGCGTCGGTCAGGCTCCACTCCATGTCGAAGCGGTCGGCCAGCCGGGTGCGGATCGCCTCCTCGACGCGCGGGCGCTCGGCGGCCAGCCCCGGCAGGTGGAAGACGGTGCGCTGGAAGAACCGCCCGCCGGCGACGCCGGTGCTGTACTGGTCCAGCGTGGTGATGTTGCCGCCCAGATCAGTGATGACCTCCGAGACGGCGGCGACGATCCCCGGCTGGTCGGGGCAGCTGATGATGAGCCGGGCGACGTCGGCCGCGGTCGTGTCTGCAGCGGGCATGCTCACTCCTGATCGGCAGATTCCAGGTGCTCCGGGCGACCACCGGGGTCGTGGAGAGGATAGCAGTCGGGCGGGCGCGACGACCCGGCTCGAGCCGCACGACGCCGGCGACGCCGCCCGTCAGCCGCGGCCGGTCCCCTCCAGCAGGTCCAGCAGCGGCTCGACGTCCTCGCCGGTCCAGAGTCCCTCGCGGCGATCGCGGGAGAGGAAACCGGCCTCGACCATGTGATCGGCCAGCGCCAGCAGCGGTCGCCAGAACCCGGCGACGTCGAGCAGACCCACCGGCTTGGCGTGCAGCCCGAGGTGTTGCCAGGTCCAGATCTCGACGAGCTCCTCCAGCGTGCCGACGCCGCCGGGCAGCGCGAGGAAGCCGTCGCCGAGCTCGGCCATGCGGCGCTTGCGAGCGTGCATGTCCTCGACGACCTCCAGCGTGGTCAGCCGCGGATGCGCATCCTCCCGGTCGACCAGGTGCTGGGGCATCACGCCGTGCACGACTCCCCCGGCGCGGAGCGCGGCGTCGGCGAGCACGCCCATCAGACCCACATGCCCGCCGCCGTAGACGAGCTCGATGCCGCGCCGGGCCAGCGCGGCGCCCAGCTGATCGGCGGCGCGCCGATGGACCGGATCATGGCCGGTGCTGGATCCGGTGAACACGGTGAGACGCGGCATGGACTCCTCCTCCGAGCGGTCGGCGGGGTGGGCGAGCCGTCGTCAGGCGACGGCGGCCTCGGCCTGCAGCGCCGGGGCGATCTGATCGCGGAGCAGCGGGGCCAGGTCCGCCGACGGCTCCTCGGCGGTCAAGTCGACCCAGCGCAGCTCTTCGATCTCGGCCGAGGGCGTGTGGTCGGCGCCGGCGGGCACGGCGTCGTGGACGAAGACCACACCCTCGACGTCGCGATCGGGCTCGTTCGCCGCCGGGGCGCGGAAGGTGCCCAGCCGCCGCAGGTCCTCCTGCCACAGCTGGACGTCGAGCTCCTCGCAGCATTCGCGGGCGGCGGTCTGCACCGGCGTCTCCCCCGGCTCGGGCTTGCCGCCGGGCAGCATGAAGCGGTCGGTGCCGGCCTTGCGCACCGTCAGCACCTCGCCGTCGGAGTTGCGGATGACCACGGCGCTCACACGGATCGGCGCGGCGTCGCCGGCCGCGGGAGCGGTCTGGGTGTCCTCATCGGGGGTCAGCACGCGCTCCATGGTACTGCTCCGCCGCAGGTCTGCCACGCCCTTCCCCTCGATGCCAGTTCATCGCCCGGCCGAGCGCCCGTTCCCGAGGCTCGGAACACCCTGGACGTGTGATGTCCGTCGCAGACGCCGGGCCGGTTTCGCCTCGCTGTCGCGATCCTGCTACACTTTTTCAGTCGCAATCCTCCATAGCTCAACGGCAGAGCACTCGACTGTTAATCGAGGGGTTGCTGGTTCGAATCCAGCTGGGGGAGCTTCTCGCAGGGCCCCGTTCCGATCGGAACGGGGCCCTGTCGCATGTCGGACCGGTGCCGAATCAGGGGCCGGCCCGGTCGAGTCCCGTCTCGTGGACGGACGTCCTCAGGACTGCACCGGCCGGATCGACAGCTCCTCCACCATCGACGCCGCCGGCGTGTCCACGGCGAGCCGCACAGTCTCGGCCACGGACTCCGGGGCGATGTAGACGCTGCCGTCGTAGCGCAGATTGCCCAGCTGGGACTGCAGGTCACGCTGCATGTCGGTGTCCACGCGGCCCGGGTGGATCGAGGTCACGCGCACGACGCCGCGCTCCTCGGCCCGCAGCGCGTCGGTGAGCGCACGCAGGGCGAACTTGCTGCCGGCATACGGACCGTTGCCCGCCGACGACCTGTGCCCGGCCCCGGAGTTGATCGCGACGACCTGTCCCCGAGCCTGGCGCAGAGCCGGCAGCAGCCGCCGGGTCAGCTCGGCGACGGCGAAGACGTTGACCTCGAACAGCCGCCGCCAGTCCTCGGCTGGAGTGGAGCCGACCTCCCCGCCCCAGGCCAGACCCGCGGAGTGGACCAGCAGGTCCAGCTTCTCCAGGCCCAGCGCCTGGACGGCGGCGTCGAGCTGGTCGGCGTCGGAGAGGTCGGCCACGAAGCCGGCGGCGTCGCCCAGGGAGTCGACGACCTCCTGGACCCGCTCGGCGGAGGTGCCGCCGACCAGCACCCGGTGGGTGCGGGACAGGTCCTCGGCCACGGCGCGGCCGATCCCCCGCGTCGCGCCGGTGACCAGGGCGATCGGACGGGTGCCGGTCTCGGTCCCGGACGCGGTGGCGGAGGCGGTGCTGTGCTCGTCAGCGCTGTTCTGTGTCATGGCCCCAGCCTAGCGCCGGCGCGCCTCAGCTCGGCGAGGATGCGGCGTCGGCGTCTCCCCCGCCGCGCCGACGCCGGACGAGCTGCAGCAGCAGGCCCAGCCCCATCGCCGCCAGACCGCCCAGCGAGACGCCCAGATGCGGGTAGATCAGCGCCAGGCCGCCGGCGACGAGCAGCACGCGCTCCAGCCAGCTGGCCCGCACCGCCAGATGCCCGGCGAGCCCGGAGGCGATGCCGACCATCCCGACGATCACCGTCACCAGCGCGATGAGCAGCTCCTGCCAGGAGCCCTGCAGCAGCAGCGCCGGCTGAAGGATGAACACGTACGGGATGAGGAACCCGGCCACTGCGATGCGCAGCGCCGAGACGCCGGCGGCCATCGGGTTCGCATGCGCGATGCCCGCGCCGGCGTAGGCGGCCAGGCAGACCGGCGGGGTGATGTCGGCGAGGATGCCGAAGAAGAAGACGAACAGGTGCGCGGCGATCAGCGGCACGTCGAAGTTGTTGTACAGGATCGGCGCGGCGACCGTCGCGGTGACCACGTAGTTCGCCGTCGTCGGCAGCCCCATGCCGAGCACGATGCAGGCGATCATCACCATCACCAGCACCAGCAGGAAGCTGCCCCCGGCGAGGTCGACCAGCCCGCCGCCCAGCTGTCCGCCCAGCCCGGTGGAGGTCACCGTGCCGGCGACGATGCCGGCAGTCGCGCAGGCGGCGATGACCGGCAGCGCGGTGCGCGCGCCGGCGGAGAGCAGCTCGACCAGCCCGCGCAGGCCCAGCCGGGTCGAGGTCCGCAGGAAGCTCAGCAGGAAGGCGGTGCCGATGCCCAGCAGCGCCGCGCGCATCGGCGACAGCCCGGAGAGCAGCGTGGAGATGATCACCACCAGCGGCAGCAGCAGGTCCACGCGCACCAGCAGCGAGCGCCAGCTGGGCAGCTCGTCGACCGGCAGGCCCTTGATGCGGTGACGCTTGGCCTCGAAGTGGATGGAGAGGAAGGCCCCGAGGAAGTACAGCAGCGCCGGGATGACGGCGATGACGATCAGGTCGTTGTACTCCAGGTCCGGCACGTTCTGCGCCATGATGAACGCCGCCGCGCCCATGATCGGCGGCATCAGCTGCCCACCGGTCGAGGCGGTGGCCTCGGTGGCGGCGGCGACGTGCGGCTTGAATCCGGCCTTCTTCATGATCGGGATGGTGAACGAGCCCGAAGCCACGGTGTTGGCCACCGAGGACCCCGAGACCATGCCCTGCAGACCCGAGGCGCCGATGGCGGCCTTGGCGGGTCCGCCGGTGTACTTGCCGGCCGCGCGGAAGGCCAGGTCGTTGAAGAACTGGCCGATGTTGGTGCGCAGCAGCACCACGGCGAAGAACAGGAAGAGGAAGATGAAGTTCGACGAGACCTGCAGCGGCGTGCCGAAGATGCCCGAGCCGATGGAGAGGAAGGTGTCGGTGGCGAAGCCCTCCAGCGACATCCCGGAGTGCGAGAACAGCGGGCTGCGGTCGCCGAAGATCGCGTAGGTCATCGCCAGCAGCGCGATGATCACGATCGGCACGCCCACACAGCGGCGGGTCGCCTCCAGCACCAGCACGATCCCGAGGATCGCGACGAGATGATCGGTGTCGCTGTAGCCCAGCACCTGCACCGAGTTGCCGGTCAGCCGGGTGTACTCGACGAAGATGTAGAGGTTGCAGAACAGCCCCGCTGCGGCGAGCACCGCGTCGTAGACCGGCACCGAGCCGCCGGCGCCGGTCAGCGCGCGGCGCCACCGCGGCACCGGGCCGGCGGCGCGCAGCAGCCGGCGCGAGGCCGGATACAGAAGGAAGATCAGCGAGGTAGCCCCGGCCAGGTGCAGCGAGCCGTGCATCCAGTTGTTGAACGGCCGCTCCAGCGCCGCGTAGAGGTGGTACAGCGTGAAGACGACCGAGATCGCCCCCACGATCCAGCCCCACCAGCCGATGTCGGTGCGGTAGCGGCTGGAGGTGTCCCTCTCGCGGAGGACTGCAGCGGCCTCGTTCCGGGGGCCGGCCCCCGGCTGCGTAGCAGCCGAGGGCCGGTCGGCGGAGGGGACGTCGCTCACGGCAGTTCGACGCCCTGCTCGTCGTAGTACCGCTCGGCGCCCGGGTGTAGTGGCACGTCGCCGACGCCGACCAGGGCCTCGTCCTGGCTGATCGAGTCGCCGACCTCGAGGGTGATGTCATCGGAGTTCTCGAAGATCGCCTGGGTCATCTCATAGGCGACGTCCTCGCTGATCTGCGAGGTCGAGGCCACCAGCGAGGCGAAGACCGAGACGGTCTGGACGTCCTCGTCGAGGAAGTCGTAGGTGTCGGCGCTGATGTCGTAGGCCTCCGCGCCGGAGTTCTCCGAGATGGTCTCGGCCTGCTCGTCCTCGACCGGCAGCAGCTCGACGTCGGTGGAGGCGGCGAGCTGGGTCAGCCCGGCCACCGGAGTGCCGACGACGAAGATCGTCGCGTCGATCTGCCCGTCGGCGAGCATCTCGGTGGACGTTCCGAAGTCGGTGACCTCCGGGGTGTAGTCGCCCTCCTCCAGTCCGTAGGCCGAGAGGATCGCATCCGAGATGGCGCGGGTGCCCGAGCCGGCGTCGCCGACGGCGACAGTGGCGCCCTCGAGGTCCTCGACCGACTCGATGCCCGCATCCTCTCGGACGATGAGGTGCGCGGCCTCCGGGTACAGGTTGGCGATCCAGCCGACGTTGTCGATCTGCTCGCCCTCCAGCCCCTCGAGCTCGCCGTTGACAGCCAGGTTGGCCGTGTCGTTCTGGGTCATGCCCAGCTGCCATTCCTCCTGGTAGATCTGTCCCAGGTTCTCGGCGGAGGCGCCCGACTCGACGTAGTTGACCGAGATGTCGTCGATGCTCGACGAGAAGATGTCGGTCAGCTCGCCGCCGAGCGGATAGTAGGTGCCCGACGTGCCGCCGGTGCCGAAGGTCAGATCGGTGACGTAGTCGCCGTCGCCGGAGCCGCCGTCGCCTCCGGAGTCGCCGTCGTCGCCGCCGCAGGCCGACAGGGCCAGCATGGCCGCCGTCGCCGTCGCCGCGGCCGCAGTGCTTCGGATCCTCATGGTCTCCTCCTGATGGTGCGATGTGACGCGTCGTCACGGATCGGGGCGGGGTCGCCGCCGGTCCGGTCCGGCCAGACTAGGGCCGCAGGGTCATCCGCAGACAAGCGGCGATGACCTGGTGACCGAACCGTAATCCGTCTCACACCAGGAGGATATCCCGGCCGGCCGGATCAGCCCAGCCAGCGGCTCAGCGCCGCGTGGCAGGCGCGCAGCGCCGCCGCGGAGACGTGCTCGTCGTCGGTGTGGCACAGCAGCGGGTCGCCGGGGCCGAAGTTCACCGCCGGCACGCCCAGCGCGGAGAAGCGCGCGACGTCGGTCCAGCCGTACTTCGGCTTCGGCTCGCCGCCGACGGCCTCGACGAAGGCCCGCGCCACCGGATGGTCCAGCCCCGGCCGGGCGGCGGCCGAGGTGTCGGTGACCTCGGTCTGCTCGTCGGGGACCCCGGCCTCGCGCAGCAGCGCGCGGATCCGTTCGTGGGCCTGCTCCTCGGTGGTGTCCGGAGCGAAGCGGTGGTTGATCTCGATCGTGCAGACGTCGGGGATCACGTTGCCGGCGACACCTCCGGAGATGTCCACGGCGTTCATCCCCTCGCGGTACACCAGCCCGTCGACCTCGACGGCGCGCGGCTGGTACGCCTCCAGCGCGGTCAGCACCGCGGCGGCGCGATGGATGGCGTTGCGCCCCATCCAGGAGCGGCCCGAATGGGCGGCGGTGCCGCGGATCGTCGCCCGGATGCGGCAGGTGCCGTTGCAGCCGCCCTCGACGACGCCGTCGGTGGGCTCCAGCAGCACGGCGAAGTCGCCGGTGAGCAGCTCCGGGACCCGACGCATCACCCGTCCCAGCCCGGACAGGTGCGAGGCGACCTCCTCATGGTCGTAGAAGACCCAGGTCACCTCCCGGTCCAGCGAGGCTCCCGCGGCCAGTCCGCGTACCTGCGCGGCGATCTCGGCGGCGAGCTTCAGCTGCACCGCGACTCCGCCCTTCATGTCGACGGCGCCGCGGCCGTAGAGCGTCTCGCCCTCCCACTGCGGCGGCACCGTGCCGCGGGAGCCGGCGCCGCTCGGCAGCGGCACGGTGTCCAGATGCCCGGCCAGCACCACGCGCTCGGCCGCGCCGGTGTCGGTGCGGGCGATCAGCGTGTCGCCGTCGCGGTGGAGGTCGAGCACCTCCATCCCGGCCAGCGCGGCCTCGACGGCGTCGGCCAGCGGGGTCTCCTCGCCGGAGACCGAGGCGCAGGCGATGATCCGCTCGGTGAGCTCGACGACGTCGACCTCCGGGTCGATCACCGTCGGCGAGCCGCCGGGCCTGGTTCCGCGACCCGCGGCAGCGGCGGCATCGGCGGTTCCGAGGGATTCTGCGGACACGGACGGGCTGGAGTCATGGCGCTCGGACATGCGCCCACTCTAATCCGTAGGATGGTGACCATGACTTCGCTGGACACCTCCGCAGACGCCTCCGCCCGCCTCGCCTCCGGCCACGGCCTGGCCACCGTCACCGCCGACGGCACCGTGCTCGACACCTGGTTCCCGGCCCCGGTGCTGGCGCCGCTGGTCGAGAACGACGACTCCGAGCTGCTCGCCTCGCTGCGCGAGGCCGAGTCCGAGGACCCCGACCGCGGGGTGTCCACCCAGGTCGTCTCGGTCGAGGCCGACCTGGGCGCCGAGGCGGGCTCGACCTCCGACGTCTGGCTGCGCCTGCACCTGCTCTCCCACCGGCTGGTGCAGCCGCGCACCATCAACCTGGAGGGCATCTTCGCCCACCTGACCAACGTGGTCTGGACGAACTTCGGCCCCTGCGCGGTCGAGGGCTTCGAGACCACGCGGCTGAAGCTGCGTCGCCGCGGGCACGTCACCGTCCACAGCATCGACAAGTTCCCCCGGCTGGTCGACTACGTCACCCCGACGGGAGTGCGCATCGGCGACGCGGACCGGGTGCGGCTCGGCGCCCACCTCGCCGAGGGCACCACGGTGATGCACGAGGGCTTCGTGAACTTCAACGCCGGCACCCTGGGCACCTCGATGGTCGAGGGCCGGATCTCGGCCGGGGTCGTCGTCGGCGACGGCACCGACGTCGGCGGCGGCGCCTCGATCATGGGCACCCTCTCCGGCGGCGGCAAGGAGAAGATCACCCTCGGCGAGCGGGTGCTGCTCGGCGCCAACGCCGGCGTGGGGATCTCCATCGGCGACGACTCGGTCGTCGAGGCGGGGCTGTACATCACCGCCGGCACCAAGGTCGCCGTCCTGGCCGACGACCGCACAGTGCGCGAGACGGTCAAGGCCTCCGCGCTCTCCGGCGTGTCCAACCTGCTCTTCCGCCGGGACTCCACGACCGGTCAGGTGCAGGCGGTGCCGCGCATGGGCGAGAAGGTCGAGCTCAACACCGCGCTGCACAAGAACTGAGCCGGGCCGCCGCCGCATGAGCCGCTCCTCGCGTCCCATCGTCGCCACCCGCGACATGGTCCGCCGGCGTCGCCGCCGGCGGACCATCGCGGTGCTGGCGGTGATGGTCGTGCTCGTCGGCGGCACCGGATACGGCGCCTGGCGCTACATCGACGAGCAGGAGTACCTGCTCGACCCCGGCTGCACTGTGCCCCTCGGCGACCAGGAGCACCACCTGGACCCCGAGCAGGCGGCGCACGCCGCACTCATCGCGGCGATGTCGGCCGACCGCGGACTGCCCGTCGAGGCCGCCGTCGACGCGCTGGCGATCTCGCTGAAGGAGTCCGAGCTGCGCGTCTCGCCGGGCGGCGAGGATCGTCCGGCGCGGGCCCTCTTCCGCGACGAGGGCCCCGACTGGACCGATCGGGAGCAGGAAGTGCAGGTCCTCGCCCCGGTGTCCGGGTTCTACGACTCCCTCGTCGAGGCCCGTGATCGCGAGAAGCGCTCCTGGACGCCGCAGCTGGACGTCCAGGAGGCCGCCGCAGTCCTGGACCGCCCGCTGGACCCCAGCGTCTACGACGAGCAGGTCGATCCCGCCCGCGCCTTCGCGCCGCCGTTGGCCGGCCGCCAGCCGCTGGGCGTCACCTGCGAGTTCAGCCGGCAGGACGTCCCGGCCGCCGATCCTGAGGGCATGGACGCGCAGATGTCCGCAGTCCTCGGTCGCGTCCTCGACCTCCCGCACGGCGACGGCCGTGACGACTCGGAGGAGCAGGTCATCCGCCATGAGGAGGGCGCCGACGGCGCGACGCGGCTGGTCGTGGAGATCCCTGCGGCCGAGGAGCGGCCGGCGGTCGACCCCGCCTGGCTGGTCGGCCAGTGGGCGGTGGCCACCGCCGACGTCCACGGCGTGTGGTCGGTGCAGGCCGCCGGCTACGAGTGGCGGCGCGAGACCGGCCGGTGGGAGCGTCTCGACGACGCCGGGCAGGACACCGAGGACGACACCGACGAGGACGCCGCGCCGCGCACAGTGCGGATCGGGTTCGCTCCGCCGGACTGAGCCCACCGGCCCCGCTGGTCCCCGACTCTCCCCCGCTGCTCGCCGCCCCGCCTCCGGCCGGCACGACGACGCCCCTGCCGGACGGATCCGACAGGGGCGTCGCGGGGGATCGAGCTCAGCGGCCCTCAGACCCCCCGGTAGTTCCGCTCGGTCGCGCCGGTGTAGATCTGGCGCGGACGCCCGATCTTCGTCGACGGGTCCTGGATCATCTCCCGCCACTGGGCGATCCAGCCGGGCAGCCGGCCCAGGGCGAAGAGCACGGTGAACATCTTCTCCGGGAAGCCCATGGCCTTGTAGATCAGCCCAGTGTAGAAGTCCACGTTCGGGTAGAGCTTCCGCTCGATGAAGTAGTCGTCCTCCAGCGCCTTCTGCTCCAGCCGCTGGGCGATCTCGAAGAGCTCGTCGTCGCCGCCGAGCTTGGCCAGCACGTCGTCGGCGATGCCCTTCACCACGCGGGCGCGCGGGTCGTAGTTCTTGTATACCCGGTGGCCGAAGCCCATCAGGCGGACGCCGTCCTCCTTGTTCTTGACCTTCTCCATGAAGGCCTCCGGGGTGACGTCTCCGCCCTGGATCTGCCGCAGCATCTTCAGCACCGCCTCGTTGGCGCCGCCGTGCGCGGGACCGTAGAGCGCGTTGACGCCGGCGGAGATGGAGGCGAACATGTTCGCCTGGGCCGAGCCGACCAGCCGCACCGTCGACGTCGAGCAGTTCTGCTCGTGGTCGGCGTGCAGGATCAGCAGCGTGTCCAGGGCCTTCACCAGGTCCGGGTCCAGCTCGTAGGGCTCGGCCGGCACGCCGAAGCAGCCGCGGAGGAAGTTCTCCACCAGCGTGAGGTTGTTGTCCGGGTAGAGCATCGGCTGGCCGATGGACTTCTTGTAGGCGTAGGAGGCGATGGTCGGGACCTTCGCCAGCAGCCGGTAGGTGGAGCGCTCGACGTGCTCGGCGTCGTAGGGGTCGAGCGAGTCCGGGTAATAGGTCGACAGCGCCGAGACAGCGGAGGAGAGCACCGGCATCGGGTGGGCGTCCCGCGGGAAGCCGCCGAAGAAGTCCTTCAGCTCCTCGTGCAGCAGCGTGTGCCGACGGGTGACGTTGTCGAAGGCGCTCAGCTGGTCGGCGGTGGGGAGCTCGCCGTGGATGAGCAGGTAGGAGACCTCGAGGAAGTTCGAGTGCTCGGCCAGCTGCTCGATCGGATAGCCGCGGTACCGCAGGATCCCCGCGTCACCGTCGATATAGGTGATCGCGGAGGTGGTGTTCGCGGTGTTCATGAAACCGGGGTCATAGGTGACGTTGCCGGTCGTGCCGCGCAGCGGGGCGATCTCATAGCCGTCGTTCCCCTCCACGGCGGCTTTCACCGGAAGCTCGAGGTTCTGATCGTCGTGGATCAGACGAGCTGGTGACTGCTCTGTCATGCGGTCTCCTTGTCGGGCACACTCATCTGGCGACACAGCTAACCTACCTGGTCGTCACCTCGTGGGCCAGTTCGTGCACAGCATCGATGGTCGGTGATGGTCTGCCGCACCGGACGCTCTGGCCCGGCCCGGCACAGCGGGGATCGAGGCGCCGCGCGCCCGCCCCGCGGGGCTGCCGCGGGCCGGTCAGCCCAAGCGGTCGACGGCGGCGTCGACGCGCTCGTCGGCGGCGGTGAGCGCCACCCGGACGTGCCCGGCTCCATGATCGCCGTAGAAGACTCCGGGGCCGACGACGATCCCCTCGTCGGCCAGCGAGGAGACGATCTCCCAGGTGTCCGAGGAACCGTCGGCGCACCACAGGTAGAGCCCGGCCTGCGAGCCGGTCACCTGCAGCCCCCGCGACTCCACCGCACCGAGCAGCTTCTCCCGACGTCGACGATAGATCTCCCGCTGGGCGGCGACATGGTCGTCGTCGGTCAGTGCGACGCGCAGCGCCTCCTGCACCGGGGCCGGCATGATCATCCCGGCATGCTTGCGGGTGTTGATCAGTCCGGCGATCAGCTCCCCGCAGCCGGCGACGAACGCCGCCCGGTAACCGGCGAGGTTCGACTGCTTCGACGCCGAGTAGACCGCCAGCAGTCCGCGATGGTCTCCCCCGCAGACCCGCGGGTCCAGGATCGAGGGGACCTCGTCGACGGTCCAGGGCAGCTCCGCGTAGCACTCGTCGGAGGCGACGACGGCGCCGAGGCGCCGGGCCAGCTCGACGATCGCGCGCAGCTGCTCGGCGGTCTTCACCTCCCCGGTGGGGTTCGACGGCGAGTTGACCCAGATCAGCTTCACCCGTGCCAGCGTCTCCTCGTCCAACGTCGTCGGATCCTCGGCGGCGACCACCTCGGCCCCGGCGATCTGCGCGCCGATGTCATAGGTCGGATACGCCACCTGCGGACGCAGCACGACGTCGCCGGCGCCGAGGCCCAGCAGCGTCGGCAGCCAGGCGACCAGCTCCTTGGAGCCGATCGTCGGCATCACCGCCTCCGGGTCGAGGTCGGCGACGCCGCGCCGTCGGCCGAACCAGCCCGCGACCGCCTCGCGGAGCTCGCGGCGGCCGTGCGTGGTCGGATAGCCGGGAGCGTCGGCGGCGGCCGCCAGCGCCTCGCGGACCACCGGCGGCGTGGGGTCCACCGGCGTGCCGATGGACAGGTCCACGACGCCGTCGGGATGCCGTCGGGCCTGCTCGCGATACGGGACCATGGCGTCCCACGGGTATTCGGGGAGGGTCAGCATGCGCGCGCCGGCCGTCCTCAGTGTTCCTGCGGCGGCAGCGCGGTGATGACCTCGTGGTCCTTCTCGATCATCCCGACCTTCGCGGCGCCGCCCGGCGAGCCGACGTCGTCGAAGAACTCGACGTTGGCGCGGTAGTACTCCTGCCACTCGTCCGGGACGTCGTCCTCGTAGTAGATGGCCTCCACCGGGCACACCGGCTCGCAGGCGCCGCAGTCGACGCACTCGTCGGGATGGATGTAGAGCGAGCGCTCGCCCTCATAGATGCAGTCCACCGGGCATTCCTCGATGCAGGCCTTGTCCTTCAGGTCCACACAGGGAAGGGCGATGATGTAAGTCATGGACTCCTCTGTCTCTCCTCAGCCGCCGACGGCGACACGGGATCGGCCGGTCGTGGGCGAGGCGACCAGCTGTGCTTCTCGGGGTGCTCTCCGACCGGCCCGGCGTCGAGCGCGACGGGGGCGACGTCCTCGGACGGCCGGTGCCCCCAGTCTACCGAGCACCGGCCTCGATGTCCTGACCGGGGGTCATGGTCGCGTCACAGACTCGCCGGACCCGGCGCCGACGCCGGCGCGGGCATCGGAGCCGGCCTCCGGCCATTCGGCGGGCAGCGGCTCGCGGGCGATCAGCCAGCGCACCGCCAGCATGCTGACCAAGGTGATCCCCGCCGAGCCGAACCACCAGACCAGCGAGGCGATCGTCGGGCCCGGCAGGGCCTCCATCGCCTCGGCGCTGTAGGGCACGGCCAACTGATCGGCCCCGGGCCAGACCATGGTGACTGTGACCAGCGAGAAGGTCACCGCCCCCATCGTCGTCGACTCCACGACGGAGTCCGCGCGCAGGCCGATCCACAGCTGGGCCAGCAGGCAGATCAGCAGGGCCAGGGCCGCACCCCAGGGGATCACCAGGCCGCCCTGCGTCTCGCCGATGACCCAGATCCCGGCGTGCAGGGCGGTGCCCAGCACGCCGAGCACCGCGCCGATGCCGACGGTCAGACCCATCAGCACCGGGCGGAAGCCGCGGCGCGGACGCGCCGTCGTCGTCACTGGGACGTGCTCTTCTTCTTCCGGGACTGCTTGCTGCGCTCGGAGGAGTCAAGGACCACCTTGCGGATGCGCACCGCCTCCGGGGTGACCTCCACGCACTCGTCCTCGTTGGCGAACTCCAGCGACTCCTCCAGCGTGAGCTTCGCCGGCGGAGTCAGCCCCTCGAAGCTGTCCGAGCCCGCGGAGCGCATGTTGGTGAGCTTCTTCTCCTTGGTGACGTTGATCTCCATGTCCTCGTTGCGCGAGTTCTCGCCGACGACCATGCCCTCGTAGACCTCGTCCGTCGGGTCGATGAAGAAGGTGCCGCGCTCCTGGATGTTGATCATCGCGAACGGAGTGGCCGTGCCGGCGCGGTCGGACACCAGCGAGCCGGAGATGCGGTACTCGATGTCGCCCTTCCACGGCTCGAAGCCGTCGGCGTAGGAGGAGGCGATGCCCGCGCCTCGGGTCTCGGTGAGGAACTTGGTGCGGAAGGCGATCAGGCCGCGGGCGGGCACGCGGAACTCCATGCGGATCCAGCCGGTGCCGGTGTTGCTCATCGTCTCCATGATGCCCTTGCGCCCGGCCAGCAGCTGGGTGATCGCACCCATGTACTCCTCGGGGGCGTCGATGATCATGTGCTCCATCGGCTCCTGCATCACCCCGTCGATCTCCCGGGTGAGGACCTTGGGCTTGCCGATGGTCAGCTCGAAGCCCTCGCGGCGCATCTGCTCGATGAGCACCGCCAGCGCGAGCTCGCCGCGTCCCTGGACCTCCCAGGTGTCGGGACGGTCGGTGTCCAGGACCTTCAAAGAGACGTTGCCGATGAGCTCCTTCTCCAGGCGGTCCTTGACCTGCCGGGCGGTGACCTTCGCGCCCTTGACCCGGCCGGCCATCGGCGAGGTGTTGATGCCGACGGTCATCGAGATCGCCGGGTCGTCGACGACGATGTCCGGCAGCGCCTGCGGGTTCTCCGGATCGGTGAGCGTCTCGCCGATCATGATGTCCGGGATGCCGGCGACGGCGACGATGTCGCCCGGTCCGGCCTCCTCGGCGGGGACGCGCTCGAGTCCCTCGGTGATGAGCAGCTCGGTGATCTTGACGGTCTTGTGGGAGCCGTCCTTGCGGACCCAGGAGACCAGCTGGTTCTTGCGCAGCGTGCCGTTGAAGACGCGCAGCAGCGCCAGCCGCCCCAGGAAGGGCGAGGCGTCGAGGTTGGTGACGTGGGCCTGCAGGATCTGCTCGGCGTCGTAGCGCGGGGCCGGGACGTGGCGCAGGATCGCCGAGAACAGCGGCTCGAGGTCCTCGCTCTGCGGCAGGCCGCCGTCCTCGGGCTGCTCGAGCGAGGCGCGGCCGGCCTTGCCGGAGGCGTAGACGACCGGCACGTCCAGCACCGTGTCCAGGTCGATGCTCGAGTCCTCCTCGGCGATGTCCGAGGCCAGGCCCAGCAGCAGGTCCTGAGAGTCGGAGACGACGCCGGAGATGCGCGCGTCGGGCCGGTCGGTCTTGTTCACCACCAGCAGCACCGGCAGCTGGGCGGCGAGCGCCTTGCGCAGCACGAATCGAGTCTGCGGCAGCGGGCCCTCCGAAGCGTCGACGAGGAGGACCACGCCGTCGACCATGGACAGGCCGCGCTCGACCTCGCCGCCGAAGTCGGCGTGGCCGGGGGTGTCGATGACGTTGATGGTGACCTTGTCGACCCCGGCGTCCTCCTGGGCATGCGGCCCGGAGTAGAACACGGTGGTGTTCTTGGCCAGAATCGTGATGCCGCGCTCCTTCTCCAGCTCGCCGGAGTCCATGACGCGGTCCTCGACGTCGCCGTGGCCTCCGACCGCCTTCGTCTGGGAGAGCATGGCGTCGACGAGGGTGGTCTTGCCGTGGTCGACGTGGGCGACGATCGCGACGTTGCGCAGATCCCGGCGCTCGTCAGAGCCGAGGTGGGCGCGGGCGGCGGTGATGGTCATGGTGGAGTGCGTACCTTCCAGAAAGGGGTGTTCGGCCAGCACGACGGACCGGGACGACGACGTCGCCCCGCGGCGGTGCGGGCATCAGCATGTCCCAGTCTACTGGTCCGCCGGGCCAGCGCCGTACCGGGCGGCGTGCAGAGGCTGCGGGCGGGTGATCGGAGCGTCCGGCCGGTGGACCAGTTCTCCCCGTCCAACTGGACGGGGGCGCCGATCCGCCCCGTCCTGTTTCATAGGCACGGTCCAGTTGGAGGAGGTCCCGAAAACTCGACGAGGCGGAGCGGTGCACGAGGTCTCGGACCGGGCGGACCGGTGGCGAACGCGTCGACGACGGGCACGTCGGTCAGCAGCGGGACGTCGACCGGGCCCCGGCGCCGGAGTGCCCGGCGCCCCGCCGGATACAGTGGCCCCATGCCCGCGGATCCCGCCTCCGACCCCACATCCCGCCGCAGGACGCCCGACCCGTTCGACGGAGCCGGCCTGCGGCCGCTGCGCCTCCCCGATGCCGAAGCGGTCCGGCAGGCCTTCGCCGCCGATCCGCAGATGGCCCGGCAGGGCGACGTCGACGGCCTCGAGTCCGCGCGGGCGTACGTGCTGCACGTGACCGACGCCTCCCGCGGCCGGCATGCCGCGGCGATCGACGTCGACGGCGAGGCGGTCGGCGTCGTCGGACTGCGCATCACTGCCGAGGACCGGCGCGGCTGGCTGTTCTACTGGGTCCGCCCGGAGCACCGCGGCCGCGGACTAGCCTCCGCCGCCGCGGCGACGACGGCGCACCACGCGCTCTCGACTCCGGTCGACGAGACGCTCCCGCCGCCGGCGACGCCGGCGCTCGACGGCGACCGGCCGGTGACCGGCCTGGAGCGGCTGGAGCTGGGCCATCGGGCGGACAACCCGGCCTCCGGCGTCGTCGCCCGCGCGGCCGGATTCGTCCGGGAGGGGCTGGAGCGCGGCAAGTTCCTGGTCGACGGCGAGCGCGTCGACGTCGTCACCTACGGGCGGCTGAGGGACGATCCGGCTCCGTCGACCCGGCTGCTGCCGTGGGGCCAGGCACCGGTTCCGGACTGACCGCGCCTCCCGTCGTCGCCGCATCGGCCGGACTCACAGCGGTCGGATGCGCGCGGGCCGGCCGTCGCCGGCCCGGCATCGGCAGACTCCGGCGGCTGCCCAGGAGCACGCCGCCGACCACCAACGCCCCGCCCAGCAGCTCCGGCACGGTGACCCGCTCCCCCAGCACGATCCAGGCCGCGCTCATCCCGACCACCGGGACCAGCATCGAGAACGGCGAGACCACTCCGGCCGGATGTCGGGCCATCAGCCTGTTCCAGATCCCGGAGGCGACGACTGTGCCCAGCACCATGGTGTAGAGCAGCCCGAGCAGCGCCGGCACGGCCTCGGGCGTCGCCGCCGCGGCCAGCGAGTCGAGGATCGTCTCCGGTCCTTCGACGAACAGCGAGAGCAGCAGCATCGGCAGCGGCGGCACGATCGACATCCACATCGCGAAGCGCATCGGTTCAGCGGCGGCCGCCTTCCGGTTGCAGAGGTTGCCCACCGACCAGCTCAGCGCACCGGCGACGACGAGCAGGAAGGGCAGCGCACCGCTGAGCTCGGCGCGCTGGATCCCGACGACGATCAGCCCGACGACGGCGACGACGATGCCGACGATCTGCACGCCGCGGACGCGCTCGCGCAGCAGCACCGCCCCGAGCACCAGCGTCGCCGGGGCCGAGGCCTGCAGCACCAGTGAGGCGATTCCGGCCGGCAGCCCGGCGGCCATGCCGGCGTAGAGGAAGAGGAACTGGAAGGTGCCGAAGCCGAGGCCGTAGCCGATGAGCCAGCGCCAGGGCACGTCCGGGCGCGGGACGAGCAGCAGAGTCGGGATCGCCAGCAGGGTGAAACGCAGCGCGACCAGGAAGAACGGCGGGAAATGACCCAGCGAGGTGTCGATGGCCAGGAAGTTCAGGCCCCAGAGGACCGCGACCAGCAGGGCGAGGAGGCGGTGGCGGATCGGCATGGCTCCAGTCTGCTCACCCCGACCGATGAAGCACTATCGAATTCTCCTGCATCGTCGCTGTAGCCTGCCTTCATGGACGTGCGCCATCTGGACCTGCTCCGCGAGCTGGCCGACCGCGGCAGCATCACCGCCGTCGCCGAGGCCACGCATCGCACCGCCTCGGCGGTCTCCCAGCAGCTCAAGGCCGCCCAACGGGAGGCCGGGATGGCGCTGGTCGAGCACCAGGGCCGCGGACTGCGGCTGACCGACGCCGGCCGGGTGCTGGCCGAGGCCGGCGCGGAGGTCGGCACGGCGATCGCCGCCGCCGAGGCGCGCTGGGACGCCTTCCGCGCGCATCCGACCGGGACGGTGGGGCTGGCGATGCTGCCCAGCGCGGCGGCGGTCCTGCTGCCCCGGACGTTGCACGCGGCACAGGCCGAGGGCATCGAGGTGGTCTGCCACGACGCCGACATCGCCGAGGCCCAGTTCGCCGAGCTGACCCTCGACCACGACGTCGTCGTCGCCCACAGCCTCAGCGGCCCGCGCCCGGCGGGCACCGAGGGGCTGACCGTGGTGCCGCTGGCGCGGGAGCCGATCGACGTCGCCGTCGCCGCGGATCATCCGCTGGCCGCCGCCGAGACGGTCACCGCCGCGCAGGCCGCGGCATATCCCTGGTACGGGGTGCCGCGCGACTACCCCTTCGACACCGTCCTGCAGGAGATCGCCCGCGCCGCCGGTGCCGAGCTGCAGATCCTGCAGCGGCTGCGGGACAACCGCCTGATGGAGGCGCTGGTCGCCGACGGCTCGGGGCTGGCGCTGCTGCCGCGGTTCACCTCGCCGATGACTGCGACGACGATGCTGCGACCGCTGGCCGACGTCGACGCCCGGCGGCACATCAGCGCGATCATGCGCCCCGACCGGGCCGAACGCCTCGCCGTGCGCCGGGTGCTCGCCGCGCTGCACGACGCCGGCGCCGAGGCCGAGCGGATCCACGGCGACGGGGCGTGAGGCGGGGCGATCAGGGCCCGGACTCGCCGTGCGCTGCCGGCATGCGCCGGCGCTCCTGACGACGCCGGGTCTGCTCCGCCGGGTCGGGCACCGGGGCCGCGGCCAGCAGTCGACGCGTGTAGTCCTGGCGCGCATGACGGAGCACGTGACCGGTGCTCCCCTGCTCCACCGTCCGTCGCTTCGGCATGACCAGGACCTGATGGGCCAGCGAATCGACCACGGCCAGGTCGTGGGAGACGAAGAGGCATGCGAAGGAGTATTGCTCCTGCAGCCCGCGGAACATCTCCAGCACTGAGGCCTGCACCGAGACGTCCAGCGCCGACGTCGGCTCGTCCGGGTATCGGTCGATAACGCTGGCCGGCAGAGGGACCACGTCGAGCAGCCCAGGATCGTATTGGTCGATGTGGACTTTCCCGATCCGGGCTCCCCGACCAGGCCGAAGATCTCCCCGCAGTCGACGCTGAAGCCCACCCCTTCGACTACCCGGGGGCTTCCGGTGGAAGCTGTGCTCCAGCCCCGGGCTTCGAGGGTAGGGGCGGACTCGTCGCGGACTCCGGCTCTCGCGGCGACCGCCCTCCGTCCCGCCCGGTGTCGGCGCACGCCGAGGCGTCGACGCCTCGTCCGGCGCCTGCTCCGCAGCCACACCCTCGCTGAGTCTCGGCATCGCGGAGAGCTGGAGTCGCGTGCAGGGGTGCTGCGGCTCGCGCAGGATCTGCGAGACGTCACCCGACTCGACCACCGCACCGTCGAGCATGGCCACCACCCGATCAGCTATGTCGGCGACGACGCCCATGTTGTGGGTGATCAGCAGGATGCCGGCGTCCGGCTCATGCTTCAGCCCGCGCAGCAGGTCCAGGATCCCGGACCGCACGCGATGGCCGTCGCGATGACGATGCGCTTGCGCTGTCCGCCGGAGCACTGGTGCGGGTGCTGCCTGATCCGCCGGCGGCGGGTCGTCGATCCCGCCCTGGTCGATGAGCTCGATCGCACGCTCCAACGCATCGCGCATAGGCGATGCCGTGGACCTGCACGACCTCCATGAGCTGGTCGCTGACCTTGAGCATCGGGTTCAGCGCAGTCATCGGCTCCTGGAAGACCATCGAGACCTCCTGCCCGCGTAGCCGCCGCAACTCTGCGGCCGGCAGACCGATGACCTCGCGGCCGGCGACAGCCGCCCGACCGCTCACTCGCGCGCTCTCCGGCAGCAGCGCCGTCACCGACTGCTTTGCGAGATCCCTCTCGGAGCTCCCCGTGATGACGGCGATCCGGCCGACCAGGCCACGCCCGACGGGTCCACAGGGGTTGATCAGAGTCACGACCTGTCGTTCTGCACGACACGTGCCCGACACGCGTCGAGGACCCCGGAGTCACCTCCGAGGCCCTCGCGGCGTCGCCATTCATGACATGATGTTATGCCGATCCGCCGCTCGGCCGTGCCTCGTCCGGCGCTCCCCCGACCTCCCAGTC